>AP023240.1:2924231-4386347 GCA_016592635.1 Methyloprofundus sp. | reverse complement strand
ACGATTGTTAAATTGGGGGCACGTGAAGTACACTTCAGTTAGTACAAATAATAGCATAAAAGCACTTAGAACCCCTTAATAATTATCTAAAAATGACTACAAAAGTACAATCAATCCTTATCACAGGCTGCTCTACAGGTATAGGCTACCGTACAGCAATTCTTTTAAAAGAACGTGGCTACCGAGTGCTGGCCTCAGCACGCAAAAAAGAAGATGTTGCTCGCTTACACAATGAAGGCTTTGAAGCCCTACAATTAGACCTAGCTGATAGCAACAGCATCCAAGCAGCAGTGCGCCAAGTCAACATCATGACAGAGGGTAAGCTAGACGGCCTCTTTAATAATGGTGCCTTTGGTCAACCTGGTGCAGTCGAAGATTTAACCCGCGAGGTCTTACGTTATCAGTTTGAAACTAACCTATTTGGCACCCATGAATTAACCAATTTAATTATTCCGCTCATGCGTCAACAAGGCGGTGGCCGCATTATGTACAACAGTTCTATTCTTGGTTTTGTTGCCCTTAAATATAGGGGCGCTTATAACGCTAGCAAATATGCGCTTGAAGGCTTAGTTGATACTTTACGGCTGGAGCTACATGGCACCAATATCCACCTTTCCCTTATTGAACCAGGCCCGATTACCAGTGATTTCAGAAAAAATGCATTTGCGCTATACCAAAAAAACATAAATCCTGAAATAAGCGCACATAAGGAAACTTACCTCGCTATGGAAGAACGCCTGCAAATGGAAGGTCCAGCCGCTCCATTTACTCTACCTGAAGATGCTGTGGTAGAAAAAGTCATTCATGCCATGGAATCTAAAAAACCTAAAGTTCGTTATTACGTAACATTCCCGACTTATTTATTTGGTTATTTGAAGCGTATATTACCTGCGCGTTGGTTAGACTATTTATTACGCAATGTACAATAAATTAAGCTAATCACTTTATGACAGACAAAAAAAATGCGTCTTAATTATTCATTAAGTCGCATTCAAGGAGGAGGGTAAACTCTAGATCTCGTTTGGATTGGAGTGCATTTAAGAGTTGCATATATCATATCGAACTTCATTGCAAATGGAAATGTGACAAATTGTCGCAGGCTAGTTTAGGTTAACTTTAATTGCTTACTTTATGAAATGCATCACATTTTTTGCTTATTTTTAACCGACTATTTACTCAATCATTGCGTAAGTCATTGGTGAAGATTCAAATATAAATTGCATAATTCTGTAAGTGATTGTTGTTAATAACTCATATCGCGCTCATTTCGGCAGAAAATGCGCTCGTTTTTATGATTCACTATCTATTGCAACGCTGCTCATACACTTTCCCCTATTTCTTAAACCGAACCACCTTATTAGCTGGATTTAAATTAATCTCATCAATAATAATTCCAGCACGCGCATTAATAATATAACAAACCGCACCAGCAACATCACTAGCTAATAAATGCTGACTAGCTTGTTCGCCAGGGTGAAAATTGAGCTGATCAAAAAACTCGGTTTGTACCATACCTGGGTTAATTAACGACACGCGCACACTGCTTTTTGCGCACTCATCACGTAGTGCTTGGCTAAAGCCACGGATGGCGAACTTGCTAGCACAATAGATAGAGCCTTTGCGAGTACCATTTAAGGCTGCTTCTGAACCCATAAATACCAAATCAGCCAAGGGTTTGCGTTTTAATGCAGGTAATAAGCATTTGGCCAATATGCTTTGACTGACAAAATTAAGATTCATCAATTCTTGTATTTGCACAAAGGAAAACTCTTCCAGCCCACCAAATTGACCTTTTCCTGCACAAAAAATTACCGCATCAATATCAGGCGACTGCTTGCTCAATTGTTTAATCTTATTAGGCAGCTGCGCCAAATCACTTAAATCAAGCTCAAATGCAGTAAAATTTTGATGCTGATGCGTAAACTGACTGCAATCTCTAGAAAGCCCTATCACCCTATGCCCTTCCTTTAGTAAGGCAACAGCACACGCTCGCCCTATGCCTGAGCTAGCCCCGCTAATTAATAGAGTACGTTTTACAGGCTGCATGGAAAAAATTTATCTTCAGGAATATAGTTTAATAGTTCTTGTGTACAATACTGCATCATTTCTGCTTCCAACTCTGCTTTGTATGACATCATGCCTTGAGTGGATTCTAGCGGGCTGGCAAATAGTTTTTCCTCAGGGTATAGCTTATGAATTTTCTTAAAATACTTATCTGGTAAACGAAAAACACCCAGACTCACTGAGTGCAATGTATCAGGATTAATTTTGGCGAACACCGTCTTAAATAAAGTTTGATAATGCGCTTGATAATCATCTTCATAAATAATCGGATCAAAGCGTAAACCAATCGGCCAGCCTTGTTGCTGTAGCTTAACCAATGCATCTAAGCGTTTATAAATTGAAGGTGCTTTATGTTCCAAGGCATTGGCAATTTCATCGGGTGTAAAACTAAAAGCAACAATGCAACGCTCAAAAGGAGAGCACTCTAGTAAATGACGTACTTGAGTGCTTTTGGTACGTAGCTCCATCCAAGCATTGGGAATATCACGAATAACGGGTAAGAACTCTTTGGCAAAATCAGTTACTGGCTCTAGTGCCAAGCTATCACAGTCATAGCCAGAAAAAAAATGTACTGGCTCATTAGCATTTTCAGCACAGATTTTTTGCATATCAGCAAAATAGTCTTCGTAATTAACAAATAATACATAGTTAGCTGATTGGTACATGCCCTGTAAAAAACAATAGCGACAATCATACAAACAATTCAACATATGCGAAAAATAATAATTATGTTGCGCGCCAATCCCGTAATGCGGTGGTGCCTTTAACATAAAACCTTTATATTTTTCAGCTAAAATCAACGCGGGTTGCTGTTTTTGCAGACGGAAATTCTGCGCTTTAGGATTAAACACTTCGCCATAGCGGCCACAGGTGATTTTTCTGGCCTTAGGGAAACGCGTGCAAATATCCAGTACACGAGGGTGCTGTAATATATTTTCTTCTATATATAGGGTTTCAATCATATGCAATGCTAATTAAGCGGTTTAATTTAACGTGTTTGTCATTGTGAATTTATCTTTACTTACATCTCATTGAAGGAACATGCATGAAGCACAAACCAATTCACACCAGCTCCTATCTATATGACAATGATAAGTTACTTTATTTATAAGATAGAGAGCAGGTAAAATGTCTTAAAATAGCCTATAGTCCCTAATAGCATTGGTTTAATTAAACTTTATTATACTTGGTAATGACCAAGACTACCCCGAAATGCTTATAATCGAGTGGAATAGCAAGCTAGGCTGAAACCCTTTGCAACTGCACCATGCTTGCAAAACATATTATTAATAGAGGTTAAATTAATGAGTATAAATAAACCAATAAATGACAGCATTGATACCAATAAAGTCTTTGAAGTCACTATACGCATGGCAATCATTTTATTAATTGTCACGCTGTGCTTTAAAATTATCCAGCCGTTTATGCTACCTGTTATCTGGGGAATTATCATTGCTGTCGCACTTTTTCCGCTGTTTAACAAGTTTAACGCGCTGCTGGGTGAGCGCATTAAATTGGCAGCAACACTTTATGTCTTATTTGCGCTAAGCCTTTTAATTGTGCCATCAATCATGCTGTCAGGTTCATTACTAGAAACCTCGTCGCATTTAATATCAGGTTTGAATAAAGGCTCATTAAGCATTCCTCCTCCTAATGCAAGTGTAAATAACTGGCCTCTTATTGGAGAAAAAATTTATGCTATTTGGCAACAAGCAGCTAACAATTTAGCTGAAACACTACAACAATACATCCCTGAAATGAAAGCCGTCGCGGAAACCTTTCTTACTGCAATAGCAGGTATTAGTGGTGGTATCTTGCAATTTATTTTTTCCATTATTCTATCGGGAGTCTTTTTAGCAAATACTGCAGGTATTTATGCTGCAACTCTAAAAATCACTGCACGCCTTACTGACAACGAACAAGGCTTGCAATTTACCAACCTGACAACCGCAACAATTCGTAGTGTTGCACAGGGAGTGCTGGGGGTTGCTTTTCTACAAGCAATATTGGGTGGTGCCGGCATGTATATTATGGATGTGCCTGGCTGGGGCTTATGGACGATATGTATTTTAATTCTAGCCGTTGCTCAATTGCCCCCGCTGTTAGTGTTATTGCCAGTTATTTTTTATGTATTTTCAGTAGCAGATACCACGCCTGCCATTATTTTCACCATTTGGAGTATTTTTGTCAGTGTTAGCGATGGCCTGTTAAAGCCTCTACTACTAGGCCGCGGTATGGCAACCCCGACACTCATTATATTATTAGGCGCTATTGGTGGCATGATGCTTTTTGGCATTCTCGGCTTATTTATTGGTGCTATTTTTCTAGCGTTAGGCTATGAATTATTTATGGCTTGGCTAAATAAGGACGACTAAAACCCCCCCTTTACGACTATATTCAGATACAATTATTATTTTTTAAACCATAAAAGGACCTGCAACAATGCGACAATTATCATTCTTTACCATTATCCCCTTTCTTTTAGTCTTACTGGCTGGGTGCGCACCTTATGCTAAAGACATCCGTGTTGAGACCGAGCTTGACCCTAAGGCCAACATAAGCGCATATAAAAGCTATGCTTGGCTAGGTGATGTTAGCATATTGAATGACCCTAATGAGAAATGGCAACCTTCAGGGCTGGATATTTCTAGTGAAATTAAATTTATGGTTGATCGTGAATTACGCGCTAGTGGTCTGCACCTAAGTGATGACAAACCTGAATTAGCGGTCTCTTTTCTAGTGGGTGCTGATATGGAGTCAATGAAATTAAAAGCTGACCCTGACTCAAAACTGGAAGCATTAAAAAATGTTCCAGAAGCTGCTTTAGTGGTTATTTTAATTGATGTTGCTACTGAAAATGTTATTTGGATAGGCAAGGCAGAAGCTGAGGTGCAAGAAGGTGCAGACCAAGAACTAGTACGTAAGCGTATTGATTATGCCATTACTAAAATGTTTAAAGAATTGAATGGTAAATCTTGGTTTTAACAGCATTAACCTTTATTAAAATCATTTTTTCTGTACTGCCCAGCATGTCTGGGTAGTATATAAAACTAGCTGCATAAGATTGCTATACTCACTCTAACAAACTTACCTGTTATATTTTTTTTGATAATTCAATTACTTCTGTTGACTTAGATAGTTCCTCAATAACTTCCTGTAGCTCCTCAGAAAAGTCCGCTTCTATAGCAACCTCACCAATCACATTAATTAGATCAGAGTAAAAGCCTTCATCACCAGTTAACCTATGCCAAAAATCTTGACCAATAAAGATAGGGTAATCATACTCATTGGTAATTCTTTTGTAATGTCCATTTAGACTGTCTATATCCCCATAAATTATACCCACAACCATATCATCATGGGTAATCCGTAAATTATTTGTTCGCCCTAAACTAATAACCTTTTTAAAATGCCCCGCTATTGTTTCTACGTCATCTTTGTTAATTGTATTTGGGCCTGACTTCAACTGACAGTAAATTTTATTTTTACTAATTTGGTCAATAAACTCAATATCAATACCAGAAGTCGTGCTACCAAAAGAAGATAAAACTTCATTGGTAAATTTTTGAATATTTGTGCCAAAAGAGGTTGTTATCGATGTGCCTAATATGCGAGGGTATAACAAAGCCTTTGCAATACTTTCTGGCTCAGTATTGCCAGTTAAAAAGTTAGATAAGTAAACCGCTAAAAATGGATTAATATCAAATTTAGATGCATTGACTAACTTTTTAGTATTCTTTATGTGATTTTCGGCAATACTTGCTTTAAACCAGATTTTAGCTTTCTTTAAAATCTTCTCTTTTTCACCTTGATCCATACCTTAAATCCCTATAAAATAAATAACCATGTATAACGTTGAATAGCATTACCATGAAAAATTACTACTCTTTAGCTGAAACCGCCGATTTATTATCAGTTTCCAAACAAACTCTTAGACGGTGGGATGACAACGGTATATTAACACCAACTAGAATGCCTAATAATTATAGGGCATATTCACCTGAACTATTAGATGAATATATAAATACCAGCCCCACAAATGAAGTTAAGGAAAATAGCACGGCTTATAACTCAGCTATAAAACCTTACTCCGTATTAGAATTATTTGCAGGAGCTGGCGGCATGGCTCTAGGGTTAGAAAAAGCAGGTTTATCATGCCATTTACTCAATGAAATTGACCCTTGGGCATGTAAAACATTAAAGAAAAATAGACCTCACTGGAATGTTATAGAAGGTGATATTAGAGAACAGTCATTTACAGAATTTCAAGGGAAAATTGACGTTGTTACTGGCGGCTTCCCTTGCCAGTCCTTCAGCTATGCAGGTAAAAAGCGAGGGCTAGATGATGCTAGAGGAACATTGTTTTATGAATTTGCAAGAACCGTACAAGAAGTACAGCCCTTAATTTGCGTTGGTGAAAATGTTCGAGGACTTTTGTCTCATGATAAAGGAGCAACATTACACTCTATGGTGGAAATTTTAGAAGGCTTAGGCTATGACGTTTTAACACCGAAAGTACTAAAAGCCGCATTTCATAAAGTACCTCAAAAAAGAGAACGTTTATTTTTAGTGGGAATTAAAAAAGACTCTGGCATTACCTTTAAATACCCAACACCTGAAAGCAGCATGATGAACTTATCTGAAGCTCTGAAAGCAGGTGAATTATTTGAGTCTGACGTTCCCGAATCCATTGGACAAAAATACCCAGAAAGAAAACATGAAATTATGGATATGATTCCTCCTGGTGGTTATTGGCGTGATTTACCTGAAGATGTTCAAAAAGAATATATGCTTAAAAGCTACTATTTAGGTGGTGGAAAAACAGGAATGGCTCGAAGAATTAGCTGGAATGAACCTTGCTTAACATTAACCACTTCACCCGCTCAAAAACAAACTGAAAGATGCCACCCCGACTACACTCGCCCTTTTCAAACAAGAGAATATGCAAGAATTCAAACATTTCCTGATAGTTGGGCCTTTGAAGGTAGTATGAATCAAGTTTACAAACAGATAGGAAATGCTGTTCCGGTTAATTTAGCATTTGCTCTTGGGCAAGAAATTGTAAAATCTCTTAATGCCTACACTGTAGAACAAGAATTGAGACATAAATATAATACCTTACAGCCCGAGCATTCAACTGCCTAACTGGCCTCTGCAAATACATCCGCTAATTCAACCACTAGCTGCTCATCAGGCAACACACTAAAAACCCCACTCATTGCCTGTTGCTCTTGCATCCCCCGCAAAAACAAATAACGCACCCCACCAAAATGTTCAGCAAATTGATAATCGGCTAAACGCTGCTGCAAGTATTGGTGCAATACCACACTATAAATCCAGTATTGCAAGCCATAATTATGCTCATGCATGGACTGCAACAAGCTCTCAGGTTGGTAATCAGTTAAGGCATTACTCTTATAATCCAGCACATAATATCTGCCTTGGTATTCAAAAATCAAATCAATAAACCCTGTTAAAAAACCCTGCATTTGCTTGGTTGATAATGGCTGGCAAGCTGGAATATCCTGTAAAATAAAATTAATCTGCTCAGTAGAAAATTCAGCTAGCTTTAAATAAAACGGCATTTCTTTTAGGCAACTTGCAGGCTTAATATTCTCAAGTGTAAAGTTTTTATCATCACAATCCAATGATGTAGACACCGTCTGATAGAGCAACTCATTTATTAGCTCAGGATTTTCTACTTGTAAACCATAACGCTGACAAGCAATATCACGTTGCTCACTAATATCTACACGTTCAGCCAAAGTCCTAAAATCAATATT
The DNA here is from genome assembly GCA_016592635.1 of Methyloprofundus sp. Classification (NCBI taxonomy): domain Bacteria; kingdom Pseudomonadati; phylum Pseudomonadota; class Gammaproteobacteria; order Methylococcales; family Methylococcaceae; genus Methyloprofundus; species Methyloprofundus sp. Next base: position 4,378,500 of record AP023240.1, on the reverse strand, counting down.
TTCTAATAAATCATGTAGCACATTCCCTGTATGCGCTCCTTTCGCTAGCTCCAAAGCCTCAGGCTCAATAGCCGGCTCCATACTCTCAAATTCTTCTGCTTTATCAACAGGCAACTCAGGTGCATCATGCTGGCTTAAATAGGACAATGCCGTATAGCTACTCATTTGCCAAGCGCTGTATAGGTGTCGTTGCTTAGTACGCACCACTAAATCAGTAAATATGGCAGTATTTTGATAGTCACCTGCCAATTGATTATCTGCCGCCACTAGTTGGTAAGTGAAATTTTCAGGATAATCCACAGCCAACTGCTGCAATGCTGTTTGCTGTTCAGAAAAATCCAATTCAGCAAAAGAATCTTGCTTAGTTAATAAATAAGCTAAAGCGGATTGATTCGGTTTTTTGGCAGAACGCTCATTTACCCAAGTAATATAACAACGATACTTAGCACGCGTTAACGCCACATATAAAACCCGCAAATCCTCAGCCAACTCTTCCTCTAGTGCAATTGCTCGATGTGCTTCAAAATCTACCGAACCTAAATCGGCAATCATTTCCTCGCCAGCATGACAACTGATGAGCTGTTTTTCTTTGCCTAAGCGATCACTCCTATTCCATAAATAAGGGCAAAAAACAATAGGATATTCCAGGCCTTTTGAGCGATGCATGGTCACAATTTTCACAGCATCAGCATCGGTTTCCAAACGCAGTTGCTGTTCATCAGCAGCAGTCTCTGCCGCTATCGCACGACGCAGCCATGCCAAGGTTTTATGGATGCCTAAATGCTCATCTAAACTTGCTTGCTGCGTTAACTCTACTAAATGATGCAAGTTGGTCATTTGCCTTTCTGCATGCTGGTTCTGTGTTAAATGTACCCGAATATTTTCCTGCCGCAAGACTTGCAGCATCATCGGCATAAAACCTTTTTTCTGCCAAAGTAAATGGTACTCTTGAAAGCGACTTAGCCATGCACCTAACTGCACTTCATCATTGAGAATCTGCTGTAATTGCTGACCATCAAAAGCAAACCAAGACAAGGTAAGCGCCTGCTTAAATAAACCCATATCACTTGGCTGCGCTAATGCTTGCATCAACTGATATAAATGCTTGGCGGTGCTACTCTTAAAGACAGAAGCGGTACTATTGAGTACCGCAGGGATGCCTGCTTCTTTTAAACAGTCTTGGTACAATTTTGCCTGCGCATTAGTACGCACTAAAATGGCAATATCCCCAGGTTGAACTGCTTGCGCCTGCTCCGCTTTTTGGATGGCAAACCCATCACTCAATAAAGCCAAAATTTCATTGCTAATCGCCAGTTTAATCTCGGTAGCGGCTTTTCCTGCGCTCCAATAGCCTGTACTACTATCACTTTCTGCTAATTGCCATACCACCAAAGGCGCAAGTGCTTGGCCATGCTGAGTTAAACCACCATTCTCTTTAGTTAGCCCGGGAGAAACCGCATTAAACTCTAAACCTGCAAAGAAAAAAGGATTGCTATTGATGCTAAAAAAATGATTGATAGCCTGTACTAAATCAGGGTTAGAGCGCCAGTTATTTCCCAAAGTATAATGTTGTTGCGCTTGCTCTTTAGCTGTCAAATAGGTATGAATATCAGCACCCCGAAATTTATAAATGGCCTGCTTTGGATCACCTATAAGATATAAATATTGTTCAGGTGCTGCAAATAAACGCGAGAAAATGTGCCATTGCGTTTGGTCGGTATCTTGAAATTCATCTATTAAAGCCACTTGATATTGCGCATAGATGACTTGTACCAATAAGTCACCACCTGATGCTGACAGGGCTTCGGCAGTACGTGAAATCAAACTATCATGCGCCATGATATTTAATTGCTGCAAACGAATATCTAATTCACTTTGCAGTTTTTCGGCCAAAGCACGCCGCAAAATCAAACTGACTTGTTGCAAATTTGCATATAAGTCATCAAAAGCACTGCCATCAAAATCCAATTTATCTTTATGGGCAACCCGAATTTCCTTGTCCAAGTTATCACTGGTAAACAGCTTGAAATAACTTACCTCAGGCTTGCTGACATTAAAATATTGATCTGCTGTAGCCGTGGCATTTAACCAGAGCTTAAGTGCAGTATACGCACCCTCAAATTTATCGGTCAGTGGCTTTTTAAAATGTCCTGCTGCAACACTTTCAGCCAATAATTCACCTTGCTTATCCAATTGATTTTTTGCTGCTAACGCATAGGATTTAAGTTGTGTTAGGCATACATCTAAATCAGCAACTTCAGGATAAACCGTAATACCACTTGTTAAATTGCCAAGACTAGCCAATAACGCATCTGGCGTACTGTATTCATGACAAAGTAGTGCCACGTCCCAGGCATCGCGCGGATAAATTTGTACGCGCCAAAAATCTTCTGCCATTTGCTGGCGTACGCTCGCGACTTCATCACTAAGCTCCACATCAAACATTTGCCCGCTTTCTAAAGCGTGTTCTTTTAACAAACGCTGGCAAAAACCATGAATGGTAAAAATACCTGCTTGATCTATATTCAATAAAGCCTTGTTGATGCGCTGAATAGCTAATTCCTCGCTAATATCTGCTTGGCTAATTAACTGTTCTGCCCACAATTCGATATTAGTGTCGACAGTACCTTGCTGACTGCCTGTCAAAAATTGCTTAGCCTCCACCAATCTGGCACGCACACGTTCTTTTAACTCTTTAGTGGCTGCTTTGGTAAAAGTAACAATAAGCAGCTTGTCTATTGCCAAATCCTGTTCGACCACAAAGCGCAAAGCCAACATAGCAATCGCATAAGTCTTACCCGTACCCGCACTGGCTTCTAATAAATTAATACCTTGTTTTAGTTCCGTGGCAATCGGATCAAAATGTTGCTCAGCTAGGGTCATGTTATCTACAGGATTAAGTTGTAAAAATGTCAGTATATAGCACTGCGCATGCTTTGACAGCATCATTACATAAGCTCAATACCTCAGTAGTATCTGCATACTGACTATTTATTAATATCCAACCAAGCTTTTAAAAACATTACTTGCTAAAATATGAGCCGTCTTTCAAATCACCGTTATTTGCTCAATATGGCTCGTTCTTTTTTACACACCCTCCCTGCTATTATTTTTATCGCGTTAAGCTGTCTCAGTAACACAATAATCGCTGCTGAAATCAACGTACAAATTGATCGCAACCCGATCAATTTAAATGAATCTGTACAGATTACTTTTAGCACAACTAAAGAACCCGATGCTGCGCCTGACTTTAGCCCACTAGAAGATGACTTTGAAATACTCAATCAATCGCAGCAACAATCAACCAGCATTGTTAATTGGAGCAAAACCAAGTCCATACAATGGATACTGACGGTCATGCCTAAGCGAGCGGGCACTCTTATGATACCTGCCATTAATTTTGGTAGTGATAGTAGCGAATATAGCGCGTTAATTGTTAATAAAGCACCCGTACAAGCTAATAACAATGCAGATTTATTTTTACAAGTATCAGTCAATACCGAGCACCCCTATGTACAAGAACAAGTACTGTATACCTTAAAGCTGTATCGAAAAGTACAAATATCACAAGCACAACTTACCGAGCCAGTACTTGAAAATGCTGTGGTTGAAAAGCTAGGTGAAGATAAAAATTACCGTACCCAACACCAAGGTGAAAGCTATGTAGTGACCGAACGTCACTATGCTATTTTTCCCCAACAAAGTGGCAGTATGACTATTGCACCACTTGAGCTTACTGCCAGCATTGTCACTGCTAGCAAACCTCGCTTTAATGGCTTTTTTAACAGACAAAACACACGCACCAAACGTGTTAGCTCACAACCTATTAAACTTGAGGTACGAAGCAAACCAGCTAATGTGGGCGCGTATGTTTGGCTACCTGCCGAACAAGTGCTATTACAAGAAAAGTGGTCAAATGATGATCTTCAAATAACTGTTGGTGAACCTATCACTCGCACTATTACGCTAAAAGTCGCAGGGGCAACCTCGGCAGCGTTACCACAGCTCAGCTCTGACGATATGCCAGCCAACCTGAAATCTTACCCTGACCAACCCGTATTGCAGGAAAAAGCACTAGATGATGGCATCATTGCACTAAGAGAAGAAAAAATAGCTTTAATACCTAGTCAAGCAGGCAGCTTTACTCTACCTGCCATTGAGATACATTGGTGGAATACCCAAAGCAAAAAAATGCAAGTGACTCGCCTTGCTGAGCGCACCTTGGTTGCTGTTGCAGGAAATAACACAACACCTCAATTGCCTATACAACCAGCGATCAAACCCACAGTTATCGATACAGTACCGCTAACGATGGATGACACTCCTATTGCAGATGAACCTACAGCTAATAATATCTGGCTTTGGCTAGCACTCTTTTTTGCCTGTGCTTGGCTTATTACCCTAATTTATTTTTTAAGCAACAGAACAGCAAAGCCTAAAAAAACAGCGCATGAGCCAGCTGAAAAAAGCACCACAGCGGTTAAAAACCTTAAACAAGCTTGCATAAAAAATGAGCCTATTATGGCCAAAGATGCTTTGTTGCAATGGGGACGTGAGCAATTTAACTTATCGAATTTAACGAAAATTGCCGAGCAATGTGATGAGAATTTGCAAAATGAAATTTTGGCTTTGAATATTGTGCTCTACAGCGACAAAAGTAAAGCATGGCAGGGTTCTTCTTTATGGGCTGCTTTTCAGGCATTTAAAACCGTAAACTCTAACAAAAAAGCGTCAAAAGAAGATCCGCTAGAACCTTTATTTAAAATATAACCGCGCCATTCCTACACGCTTCTAGCAGGAATCTTTTATACTCATAGACTCCCGATAAAAGACTTCGGGAGTGACGAAATTAAAGTAATTAATTATTTTGATTGGTATCATAGATGCGAGCTGTTGCTATATAAATAGCACATGCTAAAGATATTTTTTTAGGCAGATTACACAAAAGCTAAATGCCAAAACCTCCCCGTATAATAAAATCTTGAAGCAGCTTGTGTACTTTCTTATTTACACTGAATAGTGACATTGTGGAACCCTCCAATTTTTCAAAATACGCTTTAGCTTTTGCCTTATCAACACTCTCTTTTAGCTCATTAAAGTACCCATACCTGTTTAGATTTGACTTGGCAACACCAGAGTTCATCATGTTTTTCAACTTAGTTCCATCTAATCCAAATGTTTGGCAGAGTTTATTAATTTCTAAATTTTTAGCTTTGGACTGATATTCGGTTATATGCTCTCTAAAGGTTTTTTCCGTATCCAGTGTTATATCCCCACTTTGCACATCATGAATAAAAATATTGGCGTATTTTTGCTCCTCCTGAGATAAAGAAGCAAAGGACTTGTGCAATTCATCTAGTGTATTTTGAACTTGTTCACTATCAACGCCTTCTTGTTTAAGGATTTTAAGAAACTTATCAAAGCGGGTATTCATATAATCGGAATCAATTTTACCTGTATCTATCTCTGTTAAATACGCATCGATTTCAAAAGGCACATCACCAGAACCGCCACCTCCACCGCCACTTGATAATTCTTTATAGCGTAGTGCCAGTATCAGATAAATTTTTTCATCAAAGTGCAGCTCTACCTCTGATATTTCTTTACCTTTACCAAACTGATAGCTTGCTTGACTCCATGCAAACCCCTGAATTTTTGCAGCCTCTAAATAATTATTAAACGCCTTAAAGAGCTTGGCAAACTTGCCCCGCTCAGAAAGGTCTATGGGGAGTTTTTCAAAGTGTTCAACGTCGGCATTTTCAAATAACTCAGAAATTTCACCATAAAGTGCATTCAGTTTATTTAAGTTGCTTTCCAAGCGCTCGGCAAATAACCCAATAGGTTTATCCCCCGAATACAATTTAACGGCAGCATTGATATTTCGCTCCATAGTATGCGGCTGCCTATAGTAACGAATAGTACCAAAAGGCTTGTCCGGGCCAAATAGACGATTGGTGCGTGAAAATGCCTGAATGATATTTTCATATTTAAGCACCTTATCCATGTACAGCGTATTTAACCATTTAGAATCAAACCCCGTCAGCATTTGATCCACCACAATCAACAGGTCAATTTGTTTTTCTGGCGTTCTTTCTATCCCTGTATAAGGCTTTTTGTGGGCTAATCTTGCTGCAATATCTTTTTTTAATTTTGAGTGATTTGCTAAGGTAAAATCTTGCTCATATTTTTGATTATAATCTTCGATAATTTCCACTAAGCCATCTTGTTTAAAGATAACACCGCCATCATTATCAATATTAGGGTCAAATAGCGCAGTGATTTTTAAGTCAGGCTTTGCTGTTTTTAATAACCGATAATAGTCTATTGCCTCAGCTATGCTACTGGTGGTAAAAATGGCATGAAACTTATTATTTTGGCTTAGGGTTATCCAATTAGCAATAATATCTTCGACCACTTTTTGTTTATGCGCATCACGCTTATATTGAGACTTTGGTAATTCGTCTTCAATACCTTTTACATATTTTCCCGCATCATCTACATACCCAGCCATTTTTACATTCTGCATATATTGATTGAATTTCTCTTTTTTAATTGGATCAGACAATGCCTCGCTTTCATCATTAGCCTTGGCTTTTGCAAGTGCAACCGCCCGTCTTAAATCCTTATCCTTATAGGTCATGACTCTATAAGGATCAAAACCCAGTACATTCTTATCGCGTATACCATCTGCAATACTGTACCGATGTAATTCATTACCAAAAACCGAAGACGTTGTATTCATTTCCTTTTGGTTTTCTTCTTGAATAGGTGTTCCCGTAAAACCAAAAAATAGCGCAGAAGGGAAGGTCTTTTTTATGGTGATAAGCATATCGCCAAAGGTGGAACGGTGCGCTTCATCGACAATAAAAACTACTCTTTTAGAATTCATCACCTCAATATCATGGGCTTTTAAACCGCCGTCCTCTGCATTAATATTGCTCATCTTTTGAATAGAGCTGACAATTAATGTATTGGCCGGATCGGTGCTTTTAAATTTGGTAATTAGAATGCCAGTATTTTCGGTTGCCTGTACATCATCATTATCACCTGCAAAGCCTCGATACTCTTCTAAAGATTGCGTACCCAGCTCAATTCTATCCATCAAGAAAATCACTTTATCGGTATCTTTAGAGTTAGCAATCAACTGTGCCGATTTAAAACTAGTCATGGTTTTACCCGAACCTGTGGTATGCCAAATATAACCACCCAGCAGATTATTACTCTGCCAATCGGTTTTTGAAACCTTATCCGATAGTGCGTTAGCTGCATAATACTGATAACTACGCATCACTTTAAGCACCCCATCAGAGCCATCGGCAACCGTATAAAAACCAATGAGCTGATGTGCCATAGGGATAGACAGCAAGGTAGCCGTCATATTTTTCCAATCATTAATAGGCTCGTTATTAAAATCTGCCCAATGAAAATAAAAGTCCTTATTAAATGTGCCATCCACTCCAGGGTTTGCAAAATAAACCGTTTCTTGCGGCTCCATTGCCACAAACACCTGTACCAACGAAAACAGCCCCGTAAAAATGCCTTCCGCAGAATATTTTTCAATTTGATGATAAGCCTGACTTACCGACACACCGCTACGTTTAAGCTCGATATGGATAACAGGCATGCCGTTAATTAAAAGTAGTATATCGCCACGGCGGTTATTTAAGATTTTTGATTTACTTGTAAATTGGGGCTGCTGTACTATTTGATAACGACTTTGCCCTGCGGCTATTTCTTGGCGATCATATATTTTAAGGCTAACCTCATTACCAAAATGCAAGCTGTCGCCAGGGTTATCACGGGTAATTGAAACGGTTTTACCATTGATAAAGCCGTTAAGTTTTAGCGGTGTTTTTAACTCGTTAATTTGCTCTATTATCTGCTGCATTTCGCCATTGGTTAATGGCGTATCATTAAGGCGATCAATATCTCTATTGTTTTCAAAGAGAATACTTGCCCAGTTTTTAAGCAAATCTGCTTCACTCGGGTATTTTAAAACCTCGCTCTCCCAGCCTTTGTTTTTTAGCTCCTTTATTAAGGCTTCTTCAAATTCGGGTTCTTTGGTAAATATCATTTTTTTATTCTCAAGATTTTCTTGAAAAGTGGCCGCTTTAACGTTTCTTCTGCTTTATTGATTGAATAAATACAAGACTTAACCCATTCCTTTGGATCTACTGTTGAAAAATCTAACATGTAACCGTGTTCTTTTGCCAATTGTGACATAAATATTCGTGTAGAACGTCCATTTCCTTCACGGAAAGGGTGTGCTAGATCAAGCGTTGAATGTAAGTCTGACAAGCCATCAAGGTATTTTTCTTGGTTATTTACTGATTGCTCTAACGCCGTTATACGTTCGGGTAGCTCTTTGTCAAATAGGTAAGGTATTTGTGCTGGTTCGGCGAACATTGTGCCTTTACTCATGCCGTAGCGACGAATCACTCCTGCATGGGTACTCGAATCTTGGAATAAATATCTATGAATTTCAGTAAGATGCTCTATATCAAAATTGCCGTTGATGGGACTCGCATCTAACTCCTTTGCTCTAATATCTGAAAACTGTCTACCAACCGCATCACGATCTGATTCGGGTATCCCCGTTAGTTTATCCTCAAAAACAGGTGGAAATTCTGAAAATGACACGCTTTATTTCAAACTATAATGTGCTTTAAGTAATGATATTTCTTCCTCAGTGGTTATTTCACCAAGAACTTGCCGTTTTTGTAATTCATAAGCATAGCCACCTTCCTCGGATAAAGGAGCGTAACCCTCCAATGCAGATGATGCCTCTACTCGATGAACTATATCAAGTCTAACTTGTTGCTCTAGTGTTAACTCCATGTCTTCTAGTTTTATCTGCCCATTTAATTTTGCTTTTTCCATCTCAACCAAGTGACGCAAGTGTTTTTGTGGTGATCGATGTACTGACGTTGCCAATGCTCGTAGATCAGCCAGTACATCACGGTCAATTTTCATTGTAGTTTGGCTCATTTCAAAACTCCATATCACGCTAAAAGGTATACCTGTAGTATACTTTTATGAGGTGTTTTTTACAATGAAATAGACATTAAACAGCGTTAAATCATGCTTGATTTTAAACGTAAAAACGCCTAAGCAAGCTTTGTCTCCTTAAACAAACATTTTTTCTAAACAGGCTTTTTTAATGTTTTTTAGTTTGGTTGTAATGGTCAAGTAGAACAGGACACATTCTTAGGCTATTTTTTTCTGGAATTCACGCTCAAACTCTAAGGGTGATTTATAGCCCAATATAGAGTGTGTTCGCTTACCATTATAAAAAGCCAGATAATCAATAATACTCAGCTTTGCTGCTTCTTTCGTTCTGAACTTTTCGTAATTCAATTGTTCATGTTTTAGGCTACGAAAAAACCGCTCTGTAGGGCTATTATCCCAGCAGTTGCCCTTTCGGCTCATGCTTTGCTCCATTTTCATGATATCCAAGTGGTCACGGTACTCTTTGCTCGCATATTGGCTGCCACGATCCGAATGATGCAGTAGCCCAGGCTTAGGTTTTCTACGCCAAAAAGCCATCTGTAACGCACCTAAACAAAGTGAAGTACGCATATGATCGTTAATCGCCCAACCCACCACTTGGCGTGAAAATAAATCGATAACGACAGCAACATAAAGCCAGTCTTCAAGTGTCCAAACGTAGGTAATATCGGTAGTCCATACCTTATTGGGCGCTTTGGTAGCAAACTGCCGGTCAAGCTTGTTGGGGGAGATCGCATCATTGTGATCGCTGTCAGTCGTCACTTTAAATTTCTTTGGGTAACGCACTTTTAACCCAAGCTCTGCCATTAAGCGCACTACTTTATATCGACCTGCCTTAATGCCTATTTTTTTAAGTGCATCTGACATGCGACGACTTCCATACACTTGTTTATTGTCATAAAAAATTTGCTTAATTTTTTCTTTGAGCTCAGCTTCTTCTTTTGTTTTATTCTGCCTGTCAGGGTTGTTGGCCCAAGCATAATAAGCACTGGTACTGACCTTCATAACACGGCATAAAGTGGTCACAGGGTATGTCTTCTGTTGCTCACGAATAAAGGCATATCTTATTCGGCTTCTTTCGCAAAGAAGACTGCGGCCTTTTTTAATATCTCACGCTCCATACGCAATTGTTCGTTTTCCTTGCGTAAGTGTATTAACTCATCATGTGCACTTAGATTTAATACGGAATGATTTTTAATCACTTTCTCTTCGGAGCCTTTCTCAGCCTTAACCCAGCGACTAATGGCGCTTAATGAAACCCCTAAATGATCTGCGGCTCGTTGTCGTGTATAGCCATTTTTAAGTACTAATTTTGCCGCATCCTGTTTAAACTCTAGTGTGTATTTAGGTTTTGGCTGTTTGTTTTCGTTACTCATATTCACCTCTAATGACATTATAAATCAGCCTATAGATGTGCCCTGCTTTATTAAACCATTACAGGTTAATTCGGTTTGGTGGAGGACTAGGAGGGTATCGAGGTGTTTGAAAAAGTTGCCTATTTTAGTTTGTTCTGTGTTTTGCATTGGAATAATTATTCGCTTTGCAAGAAGTTCTTCTTTAGTTATTCCTTTAATAGAAGTTCCTTGAATTGCATGTAGTTCATCTTGAAGTTTTTTCCAAATTGAATATACACCATACCAATTATTAATTTTCAATTTACTTAATGATAAAAAATCTTGGCTAGTAGCGTATTTAAATGGAATAAAGGCTAATTTCCCAACACCTACACGAGTAACTATAGCAATCGAATTTGCTGGTATCAATTTCGTAGCTGAAGCTCTTAATCCATTTGTTGTAATATTTTTTCTAAGCACAACATTTGAAACTTGTTCTTTGGATAAGTCAGAAGATTGAATCCAAGGAATATCACCATTCCAATATTTTGCTTCAGATGTTCTTGGAGTACCACCTCCATAGGTATCTGCGCATAACTCTCCCAACGCCCTCTCTTCCCACTTCTCACTAAAGCCCTTAAAACGAATTTCAGGCATATCGGCTCCCTTTTTTGGAAACATTTTTTCGAGCATGGCTTTTTTTACGTTTAAAAGCTTGTCATGCTTTTTCTTATGTAGGGTGATGAGAGTGTCGAGCTGTTGGAAGTAATTGCCGATTTTGGTTTGTTCACCGATCTTTGGTAAGGTTAACTGTATTTTTTTTAATGCGTCTTGGTTTATATTTGTATTCGCTGAACTTGTTGCACTTGTCAGAATTTGTTTTCTAACACTTATAGTTGAGTAAATAAAACGATTAAAATTTCCACTCATTTCTATATTAGGTCTAAAACGAATAATGAAACCTGAATATGTAGTGTTTTTAAAGCTTTCTGAAACTAAAGCCGCTTCACCAACTCCTTCAGGTTTAACAGATGAACGAATAAACAACACATCTCCTTTTTCTAAGCTATATTCTTTTCTTTGTTTTTCATTGCTAATAGCAAGTTCTAAGTTGGTATTATCTACAGTATTTTTGCCAAATACATCTTGTAGATTCACAAAAGGATAGCCATGTCCCATAGCTTCTTTTCCAAAATTCATCCCATTTTTTAGTCCGCCAACCTCTCCCAAATGACACTGCTTCCACTCCCCACCAAACCCCTCAAACCGAATCTCAGGTATTTTCTTTTTCTCTTCCATCTTACTCATGCCCTATTCCCAATTTCAGCAATCATCTCCATTGCTTGCATTTCCATTTTAGAAAAAGCAAACCATTTTTTGCCAAGGTCTTTAAGGCTTGCACCAAAATGATAAACGCTGGTTTCATCAATGATTAAAAAACGGTCGTGGGCTTTGGTGAATTTTATAATGTCTATTGTTGAGTATTGGCTGTTGTGCTTTTCTAAATCTTGCTTTAACACCGCAGTTATCTTTTGGGTGTAAATAGTGACCCTTACATTTTGCTCTCGTTTGCTAAAAAGTTGTAAGGTGGATTCATCCACATAATTATCAATTAAAACAATTGATTTTTTTGCAGATTTTATAAGTTTGGCAATAAAAACATAGGCATCAAACACCTGACCATCGTAAAAAATACCTTGCTCGGTAAAAACAAAAGGGAGATATCGTCTTCCGCCTCTTTTTTCTTTTGAGGTTTCAATTTGCAAGCTCAAAGAATCGTCTTTTTTTGAGGTGCCAAATGGGAACCTCAAAGATTTTTCATACTCATCAAACTCTATTTGAGTTAGTTGAAATCTGAATTTATCAGGAAACCGTTCTTTGTTTCTATTGACAGCCCTATTAAGATTTTTTGTTTCAACACCATACATTTCCGCTAAATCACTATCAATAATAACTTGAACATCACGAACGATAAAAATACGGTCTTGAATATTGACTATTGGTGTTATATTTTTATCTGCCATACTATTCACCCTTCAAAAACGACTGAAATTCACCCAGCCCCTGCATATCAAACTCATTACCTGTTAGCTCATCAATTAAAGCCGATAGCTCTTTTTCGGTGTCGTGTATCTCGTTTGCGACATCTGCATAAGTAGTGGCGTATTTTTCGGCTAGGGTTTGTACTTTGGCAGTCAGCTCATTAATAATGGTTTCAGGCAGTTTGTTTAAAGCATTAACCAGTGGATTGATCCATTTGAGTGTAAGCAATTCATGCACTTGTTGATCGTTGAGGCTTTCTATCGTCTGCTTAGTGAGCAGGTGCAAATTTTCCGCTTCAGTTTTTAGTTGTTTTTTGAGCTTTTTCTCTTCGCTAATCAGCTTATCTACTTTTAGTATTTTGCTTTCATAAGACGCTTCTGCAAATGCCCCGCTTTTCTTTATTGCTAATCTTAACTGTTTGGCTGCTTTTATCACGGCAGCATTAATAAACCCATCATTGCTTTCTTTAATGGTCACGGCTTCTTTGTCTTCTTCACTCAGGGACTCAAGAATTTCTTCATAGTCTGTGCTTATTTCAGCAAGGCGGTTTTCGTTTTGTTGTAAATGTTGTAAATGTTGTAAATGTTGTAAATGTTGTAAATGTTGTAAATGTTGTAACTGATCATTTAGCTGTATTTTTTGCACCAGTTCAAACGGTATAATATGGCCAATCCAACCTTCTTGCACTTCTTGCTCTTTGCCATTTTTCTTTTTCATGACCAAGTGCGGGTCAACTTGTTTACTGGCAGCAAACCCTTCGCTCTGTATCATTTCTAAATCGACCGCAATATTAAGCCAGCTATCATCGAGTAGCTGGTAAGCTTCATATTTGTCGATTAAGACAATATTTTCCAAGCGTGTAAAGAGTTCTTTACTCAGTATGGCTTCTTGTTTAGAAAGTTTGACCGACTGCATTTGGGTCAATAGTACGTTTTTAAGGAAAGCATCAAAATCGCTAAAAGCGGCTAAATAGGCCTTAGAAAATTGTTTAACATCGGCGTGGTGGGTAATGACGTTCTTTACATCGTCACTTTTTAACGCAAGATAATCACTAGATGTTTTCGAGAACAGCGCATCACGCAAAGCAGGGAAGGCTTGCCAATAATGCTCTAGCTCATTAAGTTCTTTTTTAGGGATTCCACCAAACATAGAGGCGTAAATATCCCAGCTTTCCGCATTGTCTGATGAGTCTACATAGCGTGGAATATTGAGGTTGTATTCATTTTCGCGAATTTCATCACGGCTAACGACTTTTGCATAGTTTGGCTTGGTTTCTCGGTTGATAACGGTGTCGGTTATTCTTTTAATCCGCTTCTTTTTAAATTGTCTCAATGTAAGTATCTATACAAAATTAATCTAACATTTATGCTTTTTGCTGCATGCGCATTAATACCAATACTAATATAATCGCTGGCAAGCCAACAAAGGAAGCATACAAAAAGAATACATCATAACCAAACGCATCCACAATAATGCCTGATAAACCTCCCAGCAATTTTGCGGGCAAGGTCATCAACGAACTAAATAAAGCATATTGCGTCGCGGTATAGGCACTATTGGTTAAACTGGATAAATAGGCAATAAACACAGCAGTGGCAATACCGCCACTTAAGTTATCAGCACTAATCACCACTGCTAATAAATTAAGACTTGGTTCTGATAAAGCCAAGAGTACAAATAATAAATTAGTCGTTGCTACCAAAATCGCGCCCAGCAATAATGGCTTCATAAGGCCGTAACGTATGACTAACACCCCACCGAGTGCAGCACCAAAAATAGTCATGAAAAAACCAAATACTTTACTGACATTGGCAATTTCTTGTTTGCTAAAGCCTAAATCTAAATAGAAGGGATTCGCCATCACTCCCATGGTAATATCACTCATTTTATAAAGTGCTATTAAGGCTAAAATCCAGATACCCAGCTTGCCATTACGGACAAAAAACTCAGCAAAAGGTGCAATAACTGCTTCGGCAAACCAAGCACTTAAGCGTTGCAAAGTACTTTTCTTGGCCGATACACCTAATACTGTTTCTATTTTTTGTTCTAATTCTACCGTTTTGCTATCCAACTGGTGTTTAGGTTCATGACTCAATAAAGTGGCCACCATACCGATAAACATGCACAGCGCCATTGCTGAATAAGCAGCATTCCAGCCTACATAGTCTGCAACATAAAAAGCCCCTGCTCCTGCGACTAATAAAGCCACTCGATAGCCAAAGACATACATTGCGGCCATCGCTGCTTGATACTCTGGCTCTATTGCCTCAATACGATAGGCATCAATAACAATATCTTGGGTGGCAGAACTAAATGCAATCCACACGGCAACGACTGCAATCAATTCGATTTGCTCTAGTGGGTTTAACTCTGCCAATACCATTAAGCCTGCTGCAATACTGACCTGTGCCAATAACATCCAGCCACGACGCTTACCTAATAACTTAGTTAAAAAAGGTAAGGATAATTTATCAATAACAGGCGCCCAAACTACTTTTATTGAATAGGTAATGCCCACCCAACTAAAAAAACCTATCACTGATAGGGTCACGCCGGTATCACGCAGCCAAGCTGATAATGTAGAAAAAACCAAAAGAAAAGGTAGCCCAGCAGAAAAGCCAAGAAATGACATTCCTATTACGCGGGGTTGTAGATAAGCAGAAAATGCTTGTTTCCAACTGTGCTCAGTCATAAACAGACCTAATAAATAAATTATTTAATGTTGTAACTATTCAGCATATTTATCTTATGGAATATTTGTAGGTTGGGGTTAGATTTTTCTTGCGTAGCAATAAAAACGTAACCCAACAATCCTTGTTCTGCGTACTTGTTGGGTTACGTTATCTGCGCTTCGCTAGATAAGCCAATCCAACCTACATATATACTTTTACACCAGGTAGTTACAAGCTCCCAAATAAAAAAAGGGAGCAGAATTTACACTCTGCTCCCTTTTTGCTAACCATTCAGTATTAACTGAATCGTTAATTTTTAACCATTAATTAAATAATGGGCAAAGATACTAGCACCGTAACCTAATGCAATCACGGGGGTCCATTTCATATGACTAAAGAAAGTATATTTATGGTTAGATGATCCCATTAGAGCAACCCCAGCTGCGGAACCAACCGATAGCATTGAACCACCCGTTCCTGCTGTCAAGGTAACTAACAACCATTGATATAAATCCATATCTAAGTTCATGCTTAATACTGCAAACATCACCGGAATATTATCAACAATCGCTGAAATGATACCCACCAAGATATTCGCAGGTGTTTGACCTAAGCCGTCATACATACCTGCAGAAATTAACTCTAGGTAACCAATATAACCTAAACCACCCACAGCAAAAACAACACCGAAAAAGAAGAATAAGGTATCCCACTCAGCATCACGTACTTTATCGAAAATATCAAACTCATTATGCGAGCCAGAGCTGTATAAAACTTGAAGCCTGAAACCATAAACCATTAATACCCCAAGACCTGCCATCATGCCCATAAAAGGTGGTAAATGTAAAACTTGCTTAAAGCTAACTGCCGTCACGATAGTCAATACAAATAAAACACAGACTTGAATCGCGCCAGGCTTTAATTGAACTGCAGCTTCATTGGTTGCAAGAGGCTGTTCATCAGGTACTGCCATATACATAAAAGCAGCAGGTACTAGATAGTTAACCACTGATGGAACAAATAACGCAAAGAAATCAAAGAATTCTGCATAACCAGCTTGCCATACCATTAGAGTAGTAATATCACCAAATGGACTGAATGCGCCACCCGCATTTGCAGCAACAACTAAGTTAACAAAACCAATGGCAACAAATTTTTCATTGTCTTTACCTACTGCTAAAACAACCGCGCCCACTAATAGCGCAGAGGTTAAGTTATCAGCAACCGCTGATAAGAAGAAGGTAATAATACCTGTAATCCAGAATAGTTTTTTATAACCAAATTCTTTTCTGATCATCCAAGAACGTAACGCTTCAAACACATTACGTTCTGCCATGGCATTAATATAAGTCATGGCAACCAACAAGAACAGCATTAGTGCCGCATATTCTTTCAGGTTAAATTCAAAGGCTTCATGTAATGCTTCGGTAGAAACACCTGCTTCCGCAGCCAAGACAGCGGCATGCGCCCAGATAATTGCCGCAGCGATAATAACAGGTTTCGATTTACGTAAACCCGTAAACTCTTCTGCCATCACAAAACCATAGGCGACGATAAAAATCAGAACAGTGTAAATACCACGTTCTGTCCCTGTCAGTCCCAAGTTAGCAATAGACTCTTCAGCCATCGCTAACTGCGGCATACCCAACAGCAAAGCAAACATCAAAAATAAGCGAAACAAAACAACCCCCTAGGCCCTTAATTTATAAATTATTATTCTTAGAATAAGCAACGAAACTTAACCGCTTATGATAGCATTAACCAATTAACTTTGTCATTTAATAGCGAGCAGTATATGATGAATAACTCTCTTCATTTTGCTTACATAAGCACATAAATATGTACCAATATAACTATAAAGATCAAGCAATTGTTGATCAACGTGTCATTCAGTTCCGCGACCAAACCACACGTTATCTAAACGGCGAAATTGCCGAAGATAAATATCGCGCCCTTCGTTTAATGAATGGCGTATATGTACAAACTCATGCACCTTTATTGCGTATTGCTGGTCCTTATGGCCTGCTATCTAGCAAACAAGTACGCAAACTAGCCTCTATTGCGCGTGATTATGATAAAGGCTTTTGCCATTTTACGACTCGGCAAAATATTCAGTTTAACTGGCCTGCATTAGAAAGAGTGCCTGATATTCTGGAAGAGCTGGCTAGCGTACAAATGCATGCTATTCAAACCAGTGGTAATTGCCTGAGAAACACAACCTCAGACCAATTAGCTGGCGTTTGCAAAGATGAAATTGAAGATCCACGCCCTTATTGCGAAATCATTCGCCAATGGACGATTTTACATCCGGAATTTGCTTATTTACCACGCAAGTTCAAAATTGCAGTGAGCGGTGCCGAGCAAGATCGTGCTGCAACACAATTTCATGATATAGGCTTACATTTGGTCAAAAATGATCAAGGTGAAGTCGGCTTTAAAGTTTTCGTTGGTGGCGGCCTAGGTCGTACTCCTATCATCGGCCAAGTTATCCGACCCTTCTTGGAGAAAAAACACCTCCTATCTTATTTAGAAGCTATCGTGCGTATTTATAACCTCTACGGTCGTCGTGACAATAAATATAGAGCACGTATTAAAATCTTAGTACGCGAAGCAGGCTTGGCAGAAGTAACCCAAAAAGTCGAAGCAGAATGGGAAATTATTAAGGATAAGCTACAGCTTAGTGCTACCGATATTTCAGATATGCGCGCGCAATTCAATCCACCTGCTTATCAAACTGATGCTAGTCAGGATACTAGCTATGCTGAGAAATTAGCCAGCGACTCGGATTTTGCGACTTGGATAAAACATAATACTGCTGAACATAAAGTTGATGGCTATGTTGCCGCTTATATTTCCTTAAAGGCACCTGACAGCCCTCCTGGTGACTGCTCTGATACCCAACTTGATGCCATTGCTGATTTAGCCGACCAATATAGTTTTGGTTTGGTCAGAGTGACGCACCGTCAAAATTTGGTATTAGCCGACATTAAGCAAGCTGATTTATTCGAGTTATGGCAAAAACTATCAGCACTCGCTTTAGCAACACCGAATATCAACAAAGCAACCGATATGATTTGTTGCCCTGGCCTAGATTACTGTGCCCTTGCCAATGCTGGCTCTATTGGGGTTGCCAAAGAAATTAATGAACAACTGGATTCTTTGGATTATATTCATGATCTTGGCGAAGTAAAAATCAATATTTCTGGCTGCATGAATGGCTGTGCACACCAAAGCGTTGGTCATATTGGTATTCTAGGGGTCGATAAAAAAGGCGTAGAGTGGTATCAGATAACCTTAGGTGGCTCATCAGAAAATGATGCCGCGATTGGTAGTCGCTTAGGCCCTGCAGTGAGCAAAGAAGATATTTCAGGCGTTGTTAAAACGATACTAGAAGTCTATGTTGACCAACGCAACAACGAAGATGAAACCTTCCTAGCAGCCGTTAGACGTCTAGGTGTAAGCCCTTTTAAGGAGAAAGTTTATGCAACTCATTAAAGATGGACAAGTAACACAAGACAACTGGGCATTTATTAATGATGATGCAGCACTTAATGCTGACCACAATATTATCTCCCTGACTCGCTGGCAAAATACTGATAAGCAAGCATTACAACAAAGTAAATCTTTGGGCTTAAGGCTGGAATCGGATGTCATCCTTGAAGAAACCAAGGCTGACTTTAGCGACTTTGGACTGATTGAACTTTATATTCCTGTGTTTACTGATGGTCGCGCGTATACTCATGCGCGCCTACTACGCAGTCGTTTTGGCTTTACCGGCGATATTCGTGTCAGCGGTGATTTTATGCGCGATCAAGTCTTTTATTTAAGCCGAGTGGGTGTAACGAGCTTTAACTTAAATGATCAAGATAATGCCCAAGAAGTCATTGCTTCCATAAGTGATTTTTCAGTTACTTATCAAGAATCTGTGGCATAAATATTAAAAGACGATAAAGCGTCAAATTAATTCATATCGTTGCACTGAAGTACGAAACGCAAATATATTTTCAGGTTTCGTACTTCACTTAACTATATCAAGCTCATTGCTATCGACTCTGTCAACAGGCTTACAAGCCTTCACATGCTCCCAACACTCAACCAGATTATCATCAACCATTTCCACCACCAGCTTATCAATTTTATTACCCTGCACTTGTAACTGTAAAATATGCATAAGCTCCTCAGGTTGAATTTTCATGCGATATGGCCGGTCTTGGGACAGACTTTGAAACACGTCTGCCACGGCAATAATTCTAGCCTCCAACGATAAATCATCGTGACTACTGCGAAAGGGATAACCACTGCCGTCTATACGCTCATGGTGCTGTGAGGCCCAAAGAGAAATTTCTTCAAAACCCTGAATATCTTTAATAATGTCATAAGTATCATAACTATGACGCTGCATAACAAACCATTCAGAGTCAGTCAATTTACCAGGTTTCTCTAAAATAGCATCCGGCACACGCAATTTCCCTAAATCGTGTAATAAACCTGCCAATTCTAATTTGTCACAAGTATGCTCAGTTAAACCAAAGAGCTCACCCAAATAACGTGATAAGTTTGCCACACCTTCCGAATGCGACTTTGTATAATGACTTTTTGCATCTACCATACGCGCATACAACAATGCAATACTTTTTAAATCAGTAAAGCTAGTTGGCACTACTTGCTTATGCCCCATCCAGGCTGTAGCATACCCTGAATTATGCCCTTTTTCTAACGTTAACCAAAATGCTTCTGGCTTAGAAAGCTCCAAAAAAACGTCAACTATTTCCGCCGCAAAAAAGCTATCTCTTTTAGAAGCAATATGCTTTCGAATAGTCTCCTTATTGGCCAAAATATTGGGGTCATTATCCAAGTATTGCAATACCAAAAAATCTACCGTATCCGCCATATAAATACAGTTTGCTGAAAGTTTCACACTATCTGGCAGATCTATCCCTTTCAGTTCTTCCCAGTCAACATGATGATGTAAAATACAATCTGACAAATAAGCCAAAGGAAGACATGCGCTTAATAACTCAGATCCCGTGACACAATGATTCCCCGCATTTTTGCCATTAAAACTAACCAGCCTTTCATAAACAACTGTTTTAGAAATGCCGCAATCATGCAATATAGCCGCCAAAAACAAATCATCAATTTGCTGATCATCCCACTGCAATGCTTTACCACATTCTGCCGTAATATAAGCAACTCGCTTACCATGGTCTATTTGCTTGCTCCCTAGCAGATTTAACGAATCCGACAGGAAAAAAATGGTTTCATGGAGATTAATGTTAAATATAGACATCACAAACTTCCTATGCTATTAATTTTCATAGACCTTTTATTTGATATAAATCAAATAACTTATACACCTACTGGCACTCTAGCACATAAAATAAAGTTACTCCAAAAATACCACATGCTGCTAATAAGAAATAACCTCAGAAAGTAGGGTTTAATAAAATATGAAAGTATGACCATGACCTAGAAACTGGAAGGGGAGAGAGCTGGCATTCAAGTATATAAATATAAGCACAACACCCAATAACATCTTATTGCTTATTAATATTATTGAGAATTAAATAAAACCCGAAACTTTGTAGGATGTGCTGAGGGACGAAGCGCATCACGCATAATGATGCACGACGTTTCTCAATACCTATAGCACAGAGAGTTTTGGGTATTAATAAATTCTGGTTCCTAAGGAAGCTGAAGTTTCCCAGTTTTTAGGGGGTATATAGGAAGATAGGAGCATTTATTAATGAGTTTGCCACATTGCATGCAAGATCCAATTAAAAGCATACAGCCAATATATCACTGAGTTTGGTTGCTCAATAATTAGGAAACTTTAGTTTAAATAATCTACTCCAATACCACGCACCTTTTCTTCATGGTGAAAATACTTATATTTCGGTAAAGCCTCTATACCATGACAATCAACACAAAAAGTATCTGCTACGCCTTTATGCCGCAAGAAACTACTCACTATATCGCCTTCAATATTTTCTTGTTTTTTATAATCCAAGACTGGGTAATTTTTTTCTACGGGCTGCTTTAAAGGCTTCCAAGTATGTGGTTCATGACAGGTAACACAAGCAATAGCCCCTAACTCGGCTTTCTTTTCATGCTCTCGCTCCACTAACGGCATTACTTCTTCATCAGAGCGTAGCACCATATCTTTATAAGGGTGGCCATAAAATTCAATAAGCTTATCTTTACCCACGCCTTCTTTCTGATGGCAGTTCATACAAAGTTCATCACGCTTTAAGCCTGGCGCTGTTTTATCCCGTACTTGCTTTTCAGCTGCAACGACTGATGATAAAAAGGGGCTTTTAGCATCACCACGATGCAAGGTATGGCAACTACTGCAAACACCCGCTTGGTGTGCAGTTTCTTCTTGTTGATTTTCGACTTCATCAGCAGTAACCCGCAAATCATGATCAGTACCGACTACTCGCTGCTTGCCTGCATGACAGTTTTCACACAGCTCACCATTGAGATATTCCTCATGTAATGCCGGTGTATTTGGTTTGCCTGAGTGTACTGCATGACAACTAAGACAGCCTATTTTTTTGACATCAAGATCAGCAATTTTTACTACGTCATCCATCTCAAGATTCATGGGATGAATACCTTTTTTAGCTGCTTCTTTTTCATCCTTAGCATGTTGGCGCTCATGACAATCAGCGCATAACTCTTCTGCATCCGCGATTTCATCAGGATACAAAGCGGTTTCTAAAGTGCCATTATGTACGCTATGACAACTATCACACTGTACCGTCTTTACCTTTTCACCACGAAATTCAACAGGCTCTTCCAGCTCCACATTAACAGGATGTACACCCGCCTTACGCGCTGCTTTCGCATCTTTAGGTGCTTGGCGTTGATGACAGCTCGCACATAATTCGCCTTGCGCATCACTAGCAGTTAATAAATTTTCAGTGACACCATCATGTACTTGGTGACAAGATTGACAGACGATTGCCTCATTTTTCCCTAAAGCACCACCACCATTTTGCAATAATTCAGGCAACCCTTTTTGCAAGTGCGGATCCGCTGTAGACAAATGCTGCGTTGCATCTTTGGGCTTATGCATTTTCACGCCTAAAGGGTGATTGATACCATATTTTTTGGCATCTTCACGGCCTGATAATTTAGTATTTTTTTCATGACACGCTTCACATTGCTCACTGCCATAATCAGTGCCGCGCAACCAAGCATTATGGTTTTCTTGATACAAAGTCGTAGGTTCTTCAGCAGCATTATGCGGGGTGTGGCAACTGGTACAAGATAACTCACTATTTTTATCATGAGGGTATAAATCCGGCATATCATCTTTGCGTGGCAAAGCCTTAAAGCGCTTTTGTTTTTCCTCAGCAGGATCATATACGGTCGGGTGTTGTTCACCATGTGGAATGGCCTGCCGTGAATCCAGTACTGCACCATGATGACAGCTATAACACATATTCAACGCAGCAACAGGCAATACATTTTCACTATCTAGTAATTTTTTATTATCTTGCGCATTGCCCCAACTATAATGACACATCACACAGTTTTTGCGTGATACTTCACTAGGCATCTCAGGTAACTTAGTTAACACCTGATAATCCAGTTCTATTTTATGAACTTGCTGCGCTTCTGCATCAACAACATATAAATAACCCAAAGCGTTATAATGCAGATTAATAGGCGCACTAAATTTCACCAACTTACCTGTAGCATCTTTAAGCAAGCCCACAAAATGCCCTTGCTTATAAATACTAATCGTCCCTAAATAACTATCACTAACATATTGAAAATCTAGCATATCAAATGCATTACCATTAGGCCGATACATTTTGTCCAGAGAGAACTTGCCTGTTTGTGAATAATAACGGCCACTACGGTCAAATACCTGCACGCGCGCATTCAGCACATCAACAACACTTATATATTGATCACGATCTTCGGCAATTTGGAAAGGGTATTGAAACTGCGCATTCATTTCACCGCGCTCACCCGTACAATACTTTTGTTTACCACTGGAAAGCTCTAAATAACAAATACGGTGCCAACGTCGATCCGCATAAATCAACTCATCACCCCGCACCAAC
Organism: Methyloprofundus sp.; assembly: GCA_016592635.1. Taxonomy (NCBI): domain Bacteria; kingdom Pseudomonadati; phylum Pseudomonadota; class Gammaproteobacteria; order Methylococcales; family Methylococcaceae; genus Methyloprofundus; species Methyloprofundus sp. Next base: position 4,355,361 of record AP023240.1, on the reverse strand, counting down.
AAAGCAACTGGCTCAGGTAATTCATTTAACTTTTCCGTAGCTTTCTCTGGTACTGCCAGAGCAATATCATGTAACCACTTACCTGCAAGTGAGAAAACACTAATACGGTGTTGCGCGGTATTGGCAATATAAAGTTGCTGCTTGTCGATTGCCAACGCCATTGCCTTGAAGAGGTTTTGCGTCTTATTCCTAGGCTTTATTTCACTAAGCCTTTGCCCTTGAGCTGATAGCACTACCACTCTGGAATTCATGCCATCCAAAACATATAACTGGCCTTGCCCATCACTGACTACAGCACTAGGCTGATTAAAGTCAGCTTGAAAAACCTGATTTTTTTTGGCTATTGGAATTTGTAGTGCCGCTAGCGCAGCATGTCCCCATATTAAAAAAAATAGGGCACACACACACTGCATCATGGATACTCTCATCGCAATAAACTCATAATCTGGATGCGTTGCTCTTCATCGGTATAACGATTAAAGAACTGGGTAACAATATTATTCTGAATTTTTTCTACCTGATAGGAAGTTGCCCCTAGTTCCGCCAAGTCAAACAATGTTTCTTCATCACTATGGCAAGCCTGACATTTAGGGCCTTTTTCAGATAAAGGCGCATGAATCATAGCCCTACGCGTTGCTTTTGCAACAACAGCCCCTTTTTGCTCCCAGATCTTTTTGGTTTCTTGAGCAAAAGTAGACTCTCTACGCAGAGCAACGGCTTGCTGCCCATAAAAAGGGGTAATTTTATAAAATGGGTTTTTGGTCTGTATCTGCCCTGCTGAAGTTGCCGTGTCTGCAGGTTTTTCCTCTTTTACTTGTCTAAATAATTTAGCTTGTGCACGTACCACGCTAGCATCACGGGTATCTTGCCATTGATAACTTAGTTGTTGTCCTTCAGGACGAAAATGACAGGTTTCACAGGCCACATACTGAGTATGCATATTCATAAAAGTACGACTGCGCACACTTTTAGTATGTGGTGGAGTCTGGTGACACGTAGTGCAAAAACTATTGCCTAAAGAATCAACCACTTTACTACGTTTGTGAAATGGCGGTACTTCTAGCTCACCGCGCAATGCTACTGGTTTATGCTCTTCTACTTTTTTTGTGGACTTTTGCAGCTGTTCATCTGTCAGTACCGTATTATTGATTGCTTGCAGATACAAGCTTTCCGCTGCTACCAAGTTATTTATGGTACATAGCAATAACATTGCTAATATTTGCACTGGCATTTTAATGGCTTGTAAATAGTATTGCCGTGCTTGATGGGCTTCTCTGCGTGGCTGCTTGCCACTACGTTCTACCCATGCTACGTTTTTTGTAGTTAATATCTGCATATTGTTAGGCTCCTTTCTCGTCAGGGCCATTGTCAGCCTGCCGTGTTTTATTCTCGGCTTCTTCTGCTACTGGCTTAGTTGTTTTTTTAGCAACCGGGTTCTTACGTGCAGCTCTCGGCTTACGTCCAATCATTATCCGTTCAAAGCGATTACCCCCTAGAATAGGAATAATCTTTTTAGTGGTACGATAAAACACCCACCAAATAATACTACCGATAATAAAGACTAAGCCTATTAATAACAGTGGCCAACTACTCCAGAACCAAGCTGATTTGAACAAGCCATCATCAACAAAAGGGTTCTCAAATTTAGTTAAACCCAATAAGGATAAATCATGCATATCTGTTTCGGTAAAGCCTGAATTAATCGCTTTCTTGGAATAAGTATGACAATTAGACTGGCCACAACTTTCTGGTAAGTTATCAATATGTGAGGCTGATAACGGGTCTAGGTAAGAGCGAATTTCATGCTTCCAACCTTCTGGTGCATGACAGTCTATACACGATGCACCATAATCTGAGCCATCCACAATTAAACGCCCATGCAAGGTTTTAGCGTAGCTATCCGCACTATGCACAAAACGATCACTAGCAGGATGTTTTTCCAATGTTTCCGGATCTTCTTGCTCCACATCACGCATTTTTTCTATATCGCCGTGACAATCAACACACATTTGATTGTTTTCTTGGTTATTCCAACGCCGTCCTACTAAGCGCCGCAAAATATGTCCACCAAATTGCCCCATCCATGCTTTGCCTTGATGGCAATTACCACACTCGGTTTCTGCATGATCAAAAGCTTCTTTAAAATTTTCCAGCTGTGTTTCTGCTATATATAAAGTATTACTATGACAACGACGACAAGACGGATCCTGCTCTGTCTCAATTTCCTCAAGCCGATTGCCGCCTGTTAAACCTTTATACCAACCACCTGCATGCACCGATTTATCCATTTCGTCATGAATCACATCATGACTATACTTTACCCCTTCGGAAGGCTCTTCTACATGACATGATTCACTACAATCGACCTCGGTATTTTCTACCTTATGCGGATAATCAACGGTATTACGGTGACAATCTTTACAAGGCACACTGCCATGCAAAGAACTTGCGTAATGACTACGGTCAATGGTCGCGCTCCGTAATACACCCTCAGTGTCAATATAATCCAAGCCTTGATAAGCATGACAAGACAAGCAACCATCAGGGTCACTATATCGAGGGTTTGCCATCACATTCAGGCTCACAAGTAATAATGTTAATAAACAAAAACGCAACATATTTAAATCAGCCCCAGCGATAACAGTATTATAAAAATGAACCAACAATAACAATAGATACAACTGTTAGTAGTACCATTGCATTAAAAACACTCACCCAGCTAACAGCTGGCCCTTTTGCCGTTCCACCTTCTTCGGCACCTAACTTAGTCCCGTGAAAATGTACTGCCTGCCAGTCAGGTGTTGGTAAAATTTCAGTATTCTTCTTGATCCTTTTCGGCTCATTAATTTTATGTCTTGGCGGTGTCGTCCATGCCAAAGCATTCCAATCACAAACATCTACACACTCATGACAAGACATACACGACACCTGATCAACTACCGCAATTTTATCTATCATTTTAATGGCACCACACATGCAGTCACGTGCACAGATATTACACCCAGTACAACGCTCTTTAGCCACCCGAATACGATGCGCAAACGGCAAGTTAGCTCCAATGCGGTTAATCAAGCCATCTGCCGCACCAATGGGGCACATAAATTGACAGTAAGCCCGACCTTTACTGGCAAAGACTCCGAGTAATAGCAATAAACCAAGGTTTACCAAGCCTACACTTGAGACCAGAAACACCATACCGCGATACTCACCACTCATCGCCTCTATTAAGCGAGGGATGGTAATAAAGTTACATAAGCTACAGGCACTAATACCTAGGGCAGGCATTGCCACTAGAAAAAAGCCAAAATATCCATACCGTATCTGTACTTGTGGTAATGAACGAAATTCAATTTTCCAGCGATCATTAAGCATACGTGAACTTAATTCAGCCAAACCACCGACAGGACATAAGTAACCACACCACATGCGACCAAAAAATAAAGTGGTTAGTAAGATAATACCAAAGGCCATTACTCCGATAGCTGCCGCATTCACATGCACAAAAAAGTCTTCCCAAGTCATCCCAGGAAAATATAGATAAAAGCGACGCATACATAAGGTGCCACATAAATCGTCACTACCTACCAATTGCGGTAAAAAAGCTAATGGCCCCAGCATGCTGGCACTCGCCAATACAATCATGAGATAACGAAACTTCTGCACTTTTGGAATGGCTTTTAGATTTGCTATGACTTGCATCGCTCTTCCTTATTTTTATTATTAATCTTTAAAATCATGGCAAACTAAGCATAGCTGACCATCTTTAGCTGGTAAGCGTAGCAATGCCTCTTGCACAATGCGTTGATAAGAGAACTCAACCTGCATATTATGCAGTTGATTAAATTCATCTAAACGCACCGCCTTATCTTCAGAAAACACCTGACTCCAAGGGTGCTCCTCATACTCAATACCCTTCTCTAAGTCATCAATTTGAACTTGATTACCTGCAGGCTTTTCGGGGTCAATCACGCCATATTGGTGCGGCGTATGGCAGCTAACACAGAGTACTTCTTGTTTTTCACTGAGCGGCACAATAATATTGAGCTCTTTACTGTTTTTTTCTATGCGCTCCAACATTTCTTTCTGTGCTGGCTTTACCTGGTGTTCTACTGAGTTAAAATGCGGGTCTTTTAAATGACAGCCATAACAAATCTGCTGCATGGATAAACGTAATTTTAAATCAGCTACTTCTAATTTTTTTTCGCGATCAGGTACTTCTTCGTGACAAAACGTACAGTTTTTCTTTTTAATTTCACCCTGCTCATCCAACATTACGTGAATATTTTCACGCGTGGTCTTTTTTTCATCATGACAACGATAACAAAAACCGGTTATCTTCCTGTAATGCCCTCCAAGCAGAAAATCAGCAGACTTGGTATCTACTTTTTCTACAGGAGTTTTATCTATATCTTTTAAGCCGTGGCAGGTTGCACATACCAGCTCACCCTCATCACCTAAGGTGAATTTCTCCGGAACATTAATGGCCTTAGACGGCTTGATGCCAACAATATGGTGAAAAGGAGGCAGTTCCGGTTTTTCAGCTGCCTGCAAACCTGCCATAAAAGCAAATACAAAATATAAACTCAGCGTGCGTAATAACATGATTACAATCCCGTTTGCACAGCCATACCATGCCTATGACATTCTATACACGAACCAGCAACACGATGCACACCGCTTAGCCCATTACCCGTGTCTTCGCCCGTAGCTTCAACATCAGTGATTGACTCATGGCAAACTACACAATGCTGTGCGTAATTATCATGTTGAATATCTATATAGACTGGCAATTCCCGCAATGCAGCAGGTAATAAAAAGGCCCCTGTATCAGTGCGATCAATTAATAACTTTTCATTATGGGTACCATGCATAGCATGGCAGTCAGTACAATCGACCACCGTACCATATTGATAATCACTGGTACGCAAGCCTGCATAAGTGCGCTGCCCAGTCCCTTTGCGATTACCGTGCATATCGATAAATTTATAATTACGCGCCATGCTCACTAATGGGTCATTAGCAAAACGAGCGGTCATTTCAAAGCCTGGTTGTTGGTGGTTTTGATTGTGACAACGCAAACAAAAATCAGCTTGATTACGATAGGGTAGATCCAAACTATTCTGAGCTTGATAGTGAGTTAAATCGACTTGTACTTCAAACTCGCCATCCATATCAGAGCGATCATGACAACTGACACACGCTGCATCCGTCAGTGCATCATCGGCATTAATCGAAAAATTATGGTTCTTAATATCCTGCATAATAGGATTCTTAGGCAGCAATTGCTCATTATGACAAATAACACATTGTCGCTCGATGGTGGTTCCATTCTGACCATGGCAACCTGTACAGCTTGCATAGCCAACATTTAAAACGATATCCTTAATCACAGGTGCGTTTGCGTGAATATTACGCCTGACATGACAATTCAAGCAATCGCTATTTCCCCAAGCACTACCGTCACCACCATGTGTTTTTGTTAGCAATATTTGATTTTCAGCCAAAGAAACTTCGCGAGCATGTAATACCTGGCTACTCAGCATAAAAGCTGCAAACAATATGATAAAAATATAATGAGATTTTCTAAACATACTTATTGATTATGACAGTCTTTACAATAGAACGAATTATGGCATTGACTACAATTTGCCGGCATCATCCGTGACTCTAAACCATGCCGATTAATATAATTCAAAGGATGATAAACACGCCCTAAGGTATCGCGCCTAAAATGACAATCGGTACAGAATTTCCTATCTAAGTGACAAGTTTCACAAATAGCCGTACCTTGCTTGCTATCCTCACCATGATGTTGAATATAACCAGAGTTGTGATCTGCAGGCCATATTTTTTTAGGGTCATCATGACAAAGATCACAACGCCAGGGAGCGCGCAATTCCTTGAAATGACAATCATGACAAATGGCTTCTAACGGCTCATTTGCTATGGTATTTAAGGGCTTACGTTTTTTCTCATCATGCTCATTATTTTTTTGAAAGGCATGACACAATAAACAACTGTCACCCTCCTCTTCCATAACGGCATAATGCACCTTATGTGGGTAATAAATATCACTGCGCACATCACGCTGCTCCCACCAAGTTTTTTCTTTTTCAGGGGCTTGGTCTGCGGCGACACCCACTCCCATTAAACATAACAGTAAACTGTAAATAATCCAGCGCATTAGAGCTTAGCCTTTGGTTGAAAATTATCAAAATACCAAGTGACCTGTAAACCAGCTTGATATTCATCATTTAAACGGGTGTTCGCAATATAACTCCCTGATAAATCCAAAAATACATCACTATATAATTTATAGCGAAATTTCAATTCAGTCCCTGCCGCTTTATTTTTTCCATAAAGCGCACTAGTATCCAATGAATATGCTAGGTTCAAACTAATGATAGATTTTGCTGTGAATGAATAAGCTGAACCAAAGTAGAGGTTGTAACTATCACTCTTACCAAACTCAAGCATGTCAAAATCAGCACTTAGCGCCAAATCACGAAAATAGCGACTTTCTACTCCAATATCAAAACCATAGCCAATATCGTGCCCTGTATTGCGTGCTGCCCTTTTGCCACCTAGATGGTAACTAAATGTATCCGTTAAAGATTGATCAAAACTTACGCGCAACAAATCTTGTCGGCCTTGATAATAATCACTAAAAAACTGCTCCTTAAAAGTCGGATAAGGTGACTTAGGTTCATATAAAGAGTAACTAATACGCAAACGACTATATTCAGTGAAGTCCAACAATAAACTGCTGAAAACTTCTTCAAATACACCTGTATTCGTTTCTAAAGTGGTCATAAGAGAAAGTTCATAAGCATGCAAAAATTCATTCTGAAACTGCCCTGCAATGGTACTGCCTACTGTCAATCTAGTAGAGGTATGTTCATCATGAAATTGCTGAAAACCAAAACGCAACAACCAAGTATCAAGGGACAATATATTATTTTGCCAATTCAGCTGTTGGTTACTCATCACTTCAAAACCATAAAGCCAATCACCAGAAACTGAGCGCACATCTTCTTGGCGTGTAGGCTTACCACCATAAACATTTACCGATAAGCCATGTTCCGGCATTTCGTAAAGCCATGCAGCACCATCCAAACTATAAAAACCCAAACTATCAGAGCGTTGAAAACGACCTACCTGTATTTTGCTATGCCATGGTTTTATCTGCTTTTCTACATATGCCTGATAAATATCACCTTCAAAACCATATTTAGAACCTTGCCGAGTGACAAAATCTATTGATGCCCGCCAGCTATCATTATCAAAAGCCTCAAAACTTCCCCAGACCTCACCAAAAATCTGATGATCATCAACATAACGCGTATATCGATTATCACCTTGCATTTTTGCTTTCAATGTCCCACTCCAATTCCATGCACTATTTGCATTAGAAAATGGCAGTAGTAATAAAACAGGAAAAAATAATAGGCTAGCTTTCATGCAAATTAATCGACTCTAGTTTGGTAAAATATTATTTATATTACTGGCTATAAAAATCATCGCCTTGACGTTTCTTGAGCATTGCCCAGCCAACCAAAGAACCTAGAGCGACTACACACCCCCCACACACAGCACACCGCCCTTGCTGGGGTAACGTGCAGCTTGATGCGGTTAATAAATGTCCTGCCGCAATACCTGCACCAAAAAGCCACGGCACACTTTGTGTTAGCAGGTCTACAGGTTGTTCGTCATCATGCAATTCATTTATTTCTTTCATAATTCTTTCCATTTCCTCTAAACAAAAAAAAGGAGCACCCATTACTTAGGCACTCCTTTTTAAAAACAGATATATCCAGCAGCAAGCTAAAGATATGAAAACCTGTATATTTCCAACAAAAAATTTAACAACACCTATGTAATGCTCCCTGCTTGCACATCCTTATGCCAGTTATTACCTTATTAATCCTTACACTAGGATTCCTTGTAACCATCTTAACTTGTTTCCTTTTCCCTAAAAGCCAAAGCCACTCCCTTGCCCCCAATACGGTCATCACGACCTTCCTTGCTTATGCTGTTTCCTAAACAGCTCCTTTAATCCTTTGCATTCAAGCATCCAGCTCTGCATTTTCCTAGTTAGACACCTTGTCCTTTGTCCCTCATTACGAGGAACCTCCTTTCAATTTCCTTTTTAAGCCAAAACCATCCTTTTCTTTGATACGGTCACCATGACCTTCCTTGCTTATACTGCATCCTATTCAGTTCCTGTAAATCCTTTGCATTTAGACATCTTGTCTTGCATCTATCCTAAAATCGAACATCCTGTTCTGTACCTTCCCTAGGTAGTTCATCCTAATCATTACTTATCATCCTCACTCAAATCAAGACTAATCCATTAGAACCAGTCTCAAATTAACTCAAGTAACTTATTAACTAGCATCACATCCAGCAACACCAACGTTACAATATTAATAAAGCATGAACTGTGCCACAATTATTTTTTAAAATGAGTGCTATTAGTTTAATAATATATTCTTTACTTTTCATGATCTTATAAAAACAAACAAAATATAATAATATTATTATATAATAATTATTATTTCATATTCCAACTAAAGAATAGGTCATATAACTTATAAAACCACGCCATATAGCTCACAAAAAATTAATTTCATAAAAATACAGTCGTTCCTTCCAGCCAAGAAAGTCAAAACATAAAAAATCCAAAAAAAAAGTGATGCCTTAAACAAACGACATCACTTCATTACTAAGCACAGCAGTCAAGCAATACAACACTCACTACTTAAACCATAGAAAACTACATACCACTATTATTCATACAGTGCCCCATACTTGCCATAAAGTGCTGGCCTTCAGGACATTGGTCAGTAGACAAAGCAATGTCATCAATCCATAATTCTGCCACAACTTCAGGACCACCATTCCAACCAGTATAAAGGCCTTCTGCCGAATGCCCTTGCCCTGTTTCAGCACCTAAAGTACCTTGGCTAAAACGGAGCATCGCAACATTACCCATAGTTTCTTGTGCCGAAAAAGATGCCGAAGATTTACCGTGACCACCTAAAGGCACCATTTGCATAGCCGAAGGCTCTAGCAAGAAAGAAGCCTGATGCCACTCGCCATCATTAGGCACTACAAAACCTTTAGTCGTCACATAACGAGTTCTTAAATCAGCCAAAGTGTTACCGTAAGCTGCATGTAACTCAAGCTCAGTAGAGCCAACATTTTTAAAGCGCGCAGTAATTGATTTAACGCCTTTCACATTGTAATTGCCACGCCATTGGCCTGAAGAGTTCATAAAAACAACTTTTTTATCAGGATCAGTAGACCCCTCCCCTTCAGAAATCAACTTTAAATAGCCGTTACCATCTGCTTCAGTTTCTGCTGTTAACGGCTTTTCTGCCGCCCCACCTTTACCCCATCCTTGTGTAGTACCATCATTAAAATCACTTAATAGTACATTTTCTGCACTCACGTTGGCACAAGCCAACGCTGAAGCCAATGCAATCACTGGCGTTAATACTTTTTTCATTTTGTTCTCCAAAATATCAATAGCTATTTATATTAATTGCACAATCTAAGCAATTAAAATTTATAAAATAAATCCAGACTTATTCAGCTTTTACTAAAATACCAGCATCCTATAACTGTATTCTGAACGCCATTGATGAATTTTTACCATTTTCTTTATCTGTCCAGTAACGACCACGCCCTACAACAACACCATCATCACTGATGCTGTATGCCTCACGCAACTCTTTCCAGTTTTCTTTATCCCCAACTGGTAGCATGTCATATAAATCATGCAATACTCCATCCTTGTAGACAAAAGCATGGTTGCCGCCATCAGCATCTTTCGCTTTACCCACGACATGCCCATGCGTATTAATATCGTAACCCTGTGCATCACCGCCTAAGCCAGGAATAGCAGTCATGCTATCACCATCAGAAATAAATGCCGCATACTTGCCTTCAGAAGTTAATGACCAGCCCGTTACTTGACCTTTATCATTAATTGACCGTCCTTCCGAATAACCAGAATTATCTAATGAACCCAAACTTTTAGCCGCTCCATTTTCATATAAAAATGCAAGCGCCGAGCCATCTGCCGTAGTAGCAACCCCCGTAATTTGGTTAGCGTCATTGACAGCAAAAGCAAATGAACGCTGACCACCAAGAATATCACCACCCAAACCTGTTAAAGTTCCTGCAGTAGTATCATAAGTGAAAGCAACATGATCAGTGTTATCTGCAAGACTTGCAGACCAACCGACGACCATACCATTATTATTTAAACCATAAGCTCTAGAATCGACACCATCACCTAGCGTACCAATATTCTGCGCTTCAGCCGAATCTGCCGCAGCATAAAAAGCATTATAAATACGTGGCGCACCTGATTCAGTTTCCTGATTCATAAAGCCCGCGATCATACCGCCATTATTAGCGGCCTGCCCTTGAGATCTCCCCCCACCCAAATCACTAATTGCTTGAATATGACCGTGATCAAAGTGAAAACGCACTGGCACTGTCTTTCTACTAGAATTACGCGAACGACCAGTGATCGTAGTACCATTATCACTAATGCCATAGGCATAAGAAAATGATTTTGGAGCCAACATACCTAAATTGGTAATCTGTTCACCTTTGAACATCTTTCCGTGTAAAGCAACTCCAAATTTCGTTACGTCAAATTCGAAACGACCATTATTATCACCAGCGTAAGCCACGTCAATCGCGTAAGTCTCGCCTCCCGCCAATAGCTCAGTCAAAGAGAACGAAAAGTCTTCTTCTAACTTTACTTTAGGGCTATCTGGTGCCGCGTCTAATGGCGTAGCACCTGCAAAAACCAACTTCCCAGTCGCGCCGTCAAAAGTCAGTTGTAAACCATAAATATTATCCATATATTCAACATACGGGATATCCAAAGTTGTGCCTGAGAATGTGGCATCACTAGCTGCATTGCTAACTGAGCAACTCAAAGCTAACGAGGCAAACACCAAACCAGAGTATTTCATATATTTCACCTGAGATTATAATAATTAAAATTTGCAAGTAAGCTTTAAGCCAGCATTACTTATCGCTAATCACGACTAGCAACACACTCTTGCTACAGCAAGGCATATCAATCGTTCATTTATTCCACCAAGCAATTCTTGCGCCATATTTAAATATACAAAATCTAGGTCATGCTTATTGCTCTGCTTTTATTACAATTTTATTGTCTAAATCTTACTTTAATTAATTGATAAATAAATTAATACTGTGAGCCAATATACAATTTCAACTATTCTAAAATTCAAAGTCAAAAGCTATTAACTATAGTTTAATTCATCTATTACCAACACAGATCAAGTACCCACCAAGGTCTTTCCTACTGCAACATATGTTAAATGCCCTAATGAATGCTTACTTATCTAGTTTATTCAATTATCAAACTACACTCCTCACTATCATGAAGTTAAAAGATAAATACCCATACCATAATAAAATAACTATCCTTGGAAGCTAAAATCCAATCATCTTCCAAAAATACCGATTTCGTAAGTTGCACTAAACTCTTATTGCTATACAAGAAAACTCAACTGCTTAGATAGCTGCTCATGAATCCAACAAACGATTAACTTTGGGTAACGCCCCCCTCTCTCAAGTAAATTTATTTAGCACACACACCCTCTAAAATACATAAAAACTAAACCATAAATTAAACTATGTTAAATAATTCAACCTTCCATGCTATATCACCCCTATACAATTTATTACCTTGGCTGCTTAAAAATCAACCTATTTAAGCCGCTAACTCTCTGTTAAAACCTTGTATCACAAGCAAGCCCTACACCCTAGCTTATACTTAAATACCCATAAACCAACTTTACACCTCTAAATAAAGCGATGCTTTAACCATTCTCAGCATATAACTAAAACGGCACAGTTAATGCTTTATTAATAAGTTACCCTTTATTTTATCGGGGCGCACTGACCTATTGTATGGCTCTACAAGGCAATAAATTTATGCACTATCAACATCACATCACTCACTTCAGCTGGTTTCTCAAAATTAGCCTGCTTATTGCCTGCATTTCAACCAATAGCTTAGCCGCTTTGAATGACTATGATAGATTAGTAGACCACCCTCCCATTCCCATTTTGGATGAGCAAGGCCAGCACGTATTACTTTCACACAACCCTTATAGTCCTAAAAAAAGCTGTGCAGGTAGTGGTTGCCATGATTACGACAAAATAACGCATGCCTACCATTTTGAAATGGGCCGTGATGAAGCAGATGATAATTATGGCGCTAAGCGCGGCTTACCGCACTTAGTGTCCCCTGGATACTATGGCGGCTATACTTGCATGGGCGGCAATAACCAACAAGTGCTTGCTAAAAAGAACAATGCCAATGCCGCTGATTTTGCCGACTTAGGCTCAGCTGGCTGGGTTAAAACCTGCATGAGTTGTCATGCGGGTGGAGGTTGGGCAGAGAAGGATAGAGAAGGTATCCGCTATGACCAAAAAAATCCTGCCACCATCAAACCACTGGATGGAGACTACTACGAACGCATTATTGACCCACAAACAGGCACAGAATCACTCCAACTTTGGGATTGGCAAAAAAGTGGCGTTGGTGAGGCTGACTGCCTATTCTGCCATGCTAAATTCTCCAAACTCAAGCTACCTAGTGACAGTGGCTTAACGAAAGCTTTATCCCCTAGATTTGCACGGGGGGCATTAATTGAAAAAGGCTTTTTTAGACAAGCAGCCTCTGGCCTAATGGAGTACGTCAAAAATACCGACGGCAAACACCTGCTAAGTATTGCACGCAACAATGGCGAATTTAACCTAAATGCACAGGGCATGCCTATTTTTAATTGGCATGCTGATGCTTTCAATGAAACCGGCAGAGTTACCATTCCCATGCTGCGCTTTCCAGAAAGTGACAACTGCATGGAGTGCCACCTTACCAGCAATACTCGCAGAGGCTTCTATGGCTTTGGCGAGGAAGCTAAAGCAACGCTAGCAACAGAAGGGGGCGATGAAGAAGCAGGTGCTGGAAGTACACTAGAGGATGATTACCGAGATGATATCCACAAGGGCACCAATTATACTGCCGACAATGGCGAAAAACGCTCTATTGAAAGTTGCAATGCTTGTCATTCCAGTCAATATTATAAGCCTAACGATGCCAATATTGATTTAGATGCCAATCACGACTTCCCCAAAGGTAATTCAGATATGGATGTTCGCAATGACCTTGACTACAATCCAAACGTTAAGTCTTGTGAGCAATGCCATATAAATTCTATTAATGCCGTTGTGGGCATTAAATATGATTCGTTATTACATGCCCACACTGAACGCTGGAAGAAAAATGGTGACCTGAATGGCTACGAGGCAGCAAGCCATACCCCCATTACCCAAACACACTTTGATATCGTTTCCTGCCAAACTTGCCATATCGTCAATAAAAATGACAAGGATGGCAAAAAGCTACAAATGATGTACCGCTTCAGGATTGCCAAAGATGGCCAAGCAAAAATATCCCCTTACAACCCTAGAGTTCGTTACTATTGGCAAGACAAAACCAGCGGAAAAATCTTGGTTCAAACTGAACGTAATGCAATCTTTGCAAAAGTACCAGGAACTGCGCAAGCCAATATCATCGACCCCATGAGTCAAGCAGTATTAGGGCAAGTCTCTACTTCAACAGACTCAAGTAGCATTGTTACTTTTAACACGCCAGGCGACTATGAAAATACTGTGGCCGTTAAAACAGCTTATGATAGTTTGTTACGCCAAAAAGGCTACAGTAACCCGAATACAACATTAGTATGGTCTGAGTCCAATGAATATGTTATTTCGCATAACACCAGAGCAGCTAAAGATGCCATGCCATGCTTGGAATGTCATGCGCGCACCCCGTCAGGAACTGTTAGTCAACTAATAGATGACCAAGGTACACTAGGCACAAAAAATAGCAAAACCCTTACCATCATTTCTGATCAGCGCTTGGTCGATGAAGGCATCATCACCATAGGGCTCAGCTATACCAAATTACAATCTGGTGCCTTAAGCCAAAATGTTGCTGATATTTTACAAGTCACTAAGGCCGACCCTTTTATGAGTCTTTTAAAAAACTCTAGTGCAAGTGAAATTATTGGTGAATTTACTAAAATATCAACAAATGCGCTATTTCAAGCTATTGGCTCTGAATTCAGTTCCCTTGTTTCCTCAGAACTTACCGAAGCTAATAGCTTTTTCTTTGGCTCCAATAAAGGTGCTGTCAATTTACGCAGTATGGGAGCAATCGTCTCTGGTGGCGCAGTCAATGATATTATCCTTCCTACTTATAGAGCAGCTCTGGGTATACTGAATGGTGCTGAAAGCTCGGTGCAGGACTATTTAAATACGCATGCTTATGGGCAATTACGTTCTCGAGTTTTCTATCTAAATATACTGGATGACAGTAAAAAGCCAGTCACTGCCTTTAATGGCAAAACCATGTTGGTAAGTGTTGCTTATAAAGGCAATAAAACTGACTTAAATGATATTAATGTAATTTTCGCAGATACGAAGGTAACGAAAGTCATACCACTCTCCTTAGCTGATTTAGTCGCAATAAAACCAGCAGATGCTATAGACGATGGCTTTGTTCTGATAAAAATACGGGAACCAGGATATTTTCTGATTACTGATAAATAACTGCACAGCGCAGATAACGAAATCCGACATTTTGCATCATGTTTCATCGTTCCCCACGCTCCAGCGTGGGAATGCAGCCCGCGACGCTCCAGCGTCATGCCATACAAAAAATTTGCCAAATTAATGATGCACTACCATTATCACTTACGATATAGTTGCGCGAATACAAGGTATTTTATTCCCAGTAAAGTCACTGCTTAAGGGACGAGGATTTAATAATACCTGAAAATATGGCGTAGGATTTTGATTGTGAATCAAACTAAAAATAAGCGGAGCAATTTAACTGGTGAGCAACAAGGCAGATTGCTTTTGTTCATGACGCTGGAGCATCATAGGCTGCATTCCCACGCTGGAGCGTAGGGAACGATAAAATGACAACAGACTACTCACGCAAGCCAGTACATAAAAATTATAATAACAATCGTCGCTTCCCAACTTGAACGAAAATCATCCTTAACCAGCATCCCCGTTAACAATATCAATGATGGTACAAACCACGCAAAAAAGACAATAATAGAAAAAGACTGAGTAGAAAAATGAGGAAAAAAATAAGCTATTCCAGGTAAAACGACCTGAACTAAGCAGCCCGCTAAAAACGCCCACCCTTGTGGGGTTTTTAATATCACCGCCTTAAAGAAAACCGACAAAGGACTATTTAATATATCCTCATCATTAATACTAGGTTGCATTAAAGCCCCCCCCCTTAAGCCATATAAAGGTTACCCAACCTTACCCAAAAAAGCAAAGGACTGTGCTTTAATCAAGCAATGCACCTCACCACCTTCAACCAAAGCTAATTCAGAAAATGCTTTCGGGGTAATATCAACAATAAGGCGTGAACCAATATCAACATGCAAAGCAACACACGCTGTATTTTTTGCAGAACTAATAATCCTGCCTTGAATCTGATTTTGAATCGAAATATGCTCGATACGGTGTTTTGCAATAGCAATTTCATTAGAGCGAATGGAGATATAACAAACATCACCCACTATAAATTTATCCGTTAGTGGTAACAGTAAAATATTACCATTTGATTCTGCAAGCGTGTACCCCGACTCAATGTCATGTCCAACAATCCTTACTGTTAAAATATTTTCTAGCCCCATCGAGCTAGCCACTCCCTGTACTGAATCGGCTTTAATCACATCATAAAAATGCCCAGCACCAAGAATGCGGCCATTGTTAATGACCACCAACTGATCCGTTAAATGCAGTATTTCTTCCATCGAGTGGCTGATGTAGACCATCGGTAATTCCAGCTCATCTTTAACCCGCTTTAAAAAAGGCAAAATCTGACCTTTTAACCCTTGATCTAAAGAGGCCAAAGGCTCATCCAATAACAAAAACTGCGGTGAAGCCAATAAAGCTCGCCCTAAACCGACACGCTGTTTTTCTCCTCCGGACAATTGTGCAGGTCGTTTTTTGAGTAAATGACCTATTTCCAATAAATCTACAATCTCTGTAACCTCAAAACGCCGCTGTTTTTTAGCAATACGCTTATAGCCATACAGCAAGTTTTGATTAATCGCCAAATGTGGAAATAATTGGCTGTCTTGAAATACCACTCCAATCTCACGCTTATTAGGCGATAAATTAATATTTTTACGACTATCAAATAATGACTTTTCACCTAGTTTTAACCAGCCATTATCAGGACTTGCCAAACCAGCCACCAAATTTAGCAAGGTGCTTTTACCCGATCCAGAAGAACCAAATAAGCCGGTAACAGGTTGGTCCAAAGCAAAACTAGCCTCCAAATCAAAAGCACCGCGTTGTAACTGTACGTCAAGAGATAACACTATTTGCCTCCTAGCCAATGCGCTGCACGGCGCTCAATTAAACCACTAAATAATAAAGCCCCCAATGCGAGCACTACCGAAATAATAAGCAACCTTTGTGCCGACTCAGCACCATCTGGTACTTGAATATAAGTGTATATCGCCAAGGGCAAGGTTCGGGTTTCATCTTCAATATTGCCCACAAAGGTAATGGTGGCACCAAACTCACCCAAACTTCTAGCAAAAGCTAGAATAGAACCGCTAATAATCCCTGGAATAGCCAAAGGCAAGGTCACGGTAAAAAAACAATTTAACCCACTTGCTCCTAGACTGCGCGCTGCTTGCTCTAATTTAATATCTATTGTAGAAATTGATAAGCGAATGGAGCGCACCATTAAAGGGAAGCTCATCAACGCCGTTGCCAAAACGGCACCGCGCCAACTAAATGCCAGCGTAATATCAAATTGCTGATACAGCCATTTACCTATCATCCCTTGGCGGCCGAGCATTAATAATAATAAATATCCCGTCACCACGGGCGGCAACACCAATGGCAAATGGATAATACCATCGACCAGAGACTTTCCCATAAAGTCTTTACGCGCTAGCAACCACCCTGTAAAGACACCTGGAACAAGAATAATCCCAACACTCCACAAACCAACTTTTAAAGAGAGCATCATCGCCGAATACTCTTCAGGGGAAAGATCAAACATAATTACCTTTAATTATTGTGTGCTGAAACCGTATTCTTTAAAAATTGTTATTGCCTGCGCAGAACTTAAATATTGTAAAAAAGTATCGACTGCTTTATTGTTTGCCACTAATGCCGCCACTGGATAAACAATGGGACTATGGCTTGAAGCTGGAAACTCGGCAATTAACTCGACTTTCTGTGATGAGCTCGCATCAGTCGCATAGACAATACCTGCCGCACATTCACCGCGCTCAACAAATGTTAAGACTGCTCTGACATCCTTAGTTCCAACCACACTAGCTTTCAACTGCGCCCACCAGCCTAAAGAAACCAATGCTTGCTTAGCATACATACCCACAGGAACATGTGAGGGTTCGCCCATACATAGCCTGCCAGTTAACTGATTCGCAAAATCAAAACCTTTAGTCATTGGCACTGTTAGATATTGCCCTTTTGGTGCTATCAGCACAATTTTATTACTTAACAAATCTTGCCGAGAAGTATTCACTAACAGGTCACGTGCCTGCAAATAATCCATCCATTTTGGATTTGCTGAAATATAGAGATCAGCGGGCGCACCTGCTTCTATTTGCTTAGCCAAAGTTGAAGAAGAAGCAAAAGATACTTTTACTTTAATCGCAGGTGAGGTTTGCTTAAACTGCTTAATCACTTCATTGACAGCCATGCTGGTGCTGGCTGCTGCATAGAGCAATACTTTATCAGCTGCACTTACAGACCCCGCTAGTAGCATAAAAATAACACATAATATTTTAGTGGTACTGAGACAAACTTTCATATGACTTAATTTAGTCGGGTTAAACGTAGCATCATTGCTACCAATAAAAACATGACACTTGCCATCAGTAATAACGGCAATAAACTAGTCTGCACAGCTGGCATTTCTGCAAATAGCAATGCTGAAATAGAAAACCAAAAAACAGCATCCACATTAATGGCTGTGCTAATGAAAAGGTCAGCGCAACCGGCCGCCTTAAGGTTTTCAGCCAAGTGCGCTTAAAAACGGCATAACTAATGTTAAGAGCATACAATTTCAACGTCGTTTCCTTTGCCCTTTTTTATTATTCTTTTGCCCAGATGCAGGCGCAACCTTTGCTCCTGTCAATGTAAAATAGGCATTCTCTAAGCTAGGCTCTTCCCAGCGACATTCGATTACCGCTAATTGCTGCTCTTGCATAACGAGCAATGCCGCAGACAAAATATCTGCTTGCTGCATGGCGGAGTCTTGCGGTATTGCCAATACATACAGTTGGCCCTTTTATTTGAATATTAGTGACGACAATATCTTGCTGCAATAGCCGTACTAAATTCTCTGTGTTCTTTAATTTAGCAGTGGTTTTTATATGCAACACTCTCTACTCAACGGGCATTTAAGCACCAGTGTCTTTTCGGTCTTTGCTCCTGTATGCAACATCTCTATTGTGGATCAATTTACGCTTGTGTGCCACCTTGTTATTCTCTGATTAGGAACCAGAATTTATTAATACCCAAAACTCTCTGCGCTATAGGTGTTGAGAAACGTCGCGTATCATTATGCGTGATGCGCTTCGTCCCTCAGCACATCCTACAAAGTTTCGGGTTTTATTTAATTCTCAATCCTTAGTGGATGCGGGGCAGCCTGATTCTCTACTAAACAACATGCTCAAAATGGAAAACCCCAACCAGATTTACGAATTACTATTAGATAATAGTAACCCAAGTCAGTACTTGGCTAAGTTTGGACAGTATGCCAAGCAGAACATGCAGGGCTTGCCATGAGCCCGTCCATGGCAAGTAGAACCTTACCTTGGGCGGGTATTTTACAAGGCAAGACATTGGCTGAATTATCATCGTGGTTAACTGACTGGGATTTTTTAAGGCAACCGTGGGCTTATCTGCCGTTAATTGCAGTCTTAATGGCAAGCAGACACTTGCAGGGGATTTATTAGAACCAGAAGATGGCCAAGCAAACCTGGCGGTCTTCGACTATTTTTTCCCTAAAATAAAAGATCAAAAAATTGTGGTGATTGGTCACTATCCTGGTATTGAGCGTTATTATCAACAATACAAGCTAAAAGTAATCGAACGCCAACCTGTCGATAGAGATTATCCTGATTCTGCTGCTGAATTTTTAATACCAGAAGCAGATTGGGTTTTTATTACGGGTACATCGATAGCCAACAAAACCTTTCCGCGCCTAATGCAACTAGCCAGCCAAGCAAAAACAGTACTGATGGGCCCCAGCACACCTTGGCTACCCGAGTTAGCCGAATTTGGGGTTGATTATTTGGTAGGGGTTGATGTGATTGATCATAACCGCCTGTTCCAAACAGCTGCTGAAGGAGGCGGTGTACGAATTTTTGATCAAGCTGTGCGCTATAAAGTCGTTGATTTGAGTAAGCCAGTATCAAGCTCTGCTGCTTAGGTTACGGATTATGATCCAAAAACTTTATAATTTGCATGTAAAAACCGAAAAATATAGCACAAAAACGCAAAACCAAATACTACTGAACTATGCTAACAAAGCGTATAAAATAGATATGCCTTCACTTAAGCATTAAAGGTCATGATAATGTCTACCGTCATAAAAAAAAATAATTTCATCACTAAGCAGGAATACTTAAAAAGTGAGTTAACCGCTAAAGTAAAGCATGAATATGTTAATGGAAATATTTTTGCTATGGCGGGAGCAAGTACCTCACATAGGAAAATTTCAGGAAACCTATTCAGACATATTGCGAATTATTTAGAGGATAAATCTTGCACTCCCTATATGAGTGATGCTCGTGTTGGCACTAAAAATGATTATTATTACCCTGATATTGTCGTTGATTGCAACCCTGATGAAACACCTGATTCATTGTATGCAGAAAAGCCAGTACTGATTATTGAAGTTTTTTCCAAAAACACCAAACATCTTGATAAAGGCAGAAAGTTATTGGAATACATCAATATGCCCTCAGTAGAAGAGTATGTCATGCTCGAACAAGATTCTGCGTCTGTTGATGTTTTAAGAAAAAGTGAAGGCTGGATACTCAGAAATTATATTCTTGGTGAAGACATATATTTCGAATCTATTGATTTAACTTTGACTGTAGCAGAAATTTATCATCGAGTTGATAACGAGGATATGCTTGAATTCTTGGCAAACAAAGAGAGTGCGTCATAAAGTAATACGGCCTTAGCTTAGGAATGCACAAAATAACATCAGCAAACACGTTTCAGGTAATACCTCATTAAAGAGTAACGCAGCCCGCACTGCGTTATAAGCATCCAATTACCGCATGATCTTTGCGTAAATAGCATACGCCACAAAGCCAATAAATTTCTGAACTCTGCGAACAAAGCGTATAAAATACGTCGCCATGAATACCCAAAAAATGAAACTTGCTGATGCTAATTTACTCGCTGATGATGTGCGTATGCGCGGCTTTAAACAACGCGTGCCCATCGACTCAGTACTAAACTGGCTAGTACAACAATCCATTAAGCGCCCCGAACAGAATATCGCAATATCGGATGCTGCAGGCAGAGTACTGGCACATGATATTGTCAGTGATATTAATATTCCAGGCTTTGCGCGTTCAATGATGGATGGTTATGCTATCTTGGCAAGTGATGCTCAAGGCACTTCATCATATAACCAACTACCGCTACAAGTGATTGGCAAATCCATGCCCGGACAAGGTACGGAAGTTAAAGTGACTTCTGGTACTGCGGTGAGAATCATGACGGGCGCACCTGTTCCCGAAGGAGCTAACGCAGTATTACCCGCCGAAAATGTCGAGTTAGACGATAGCTTTATCATGGTGATGGAAAGTGTTGCAGAAGGCCGCAATATCGGCCGTATCGGTGAAGATATTAGCACAGGGGCAACCATATTAAAGCAAGGTCGGCGTTTACGGCCGCAAGATATTGCCTTACTCGCGTCTTTAGGTAACAAAGAGATTGCTGTTTTTAGGCAGCTACAAATTAGTATCGTCGTCACAGGCAGTGAAATACTGCCTGTTGGTAGTCGTCCGCAAGGCTATCAAATCACCAACTCCAATGGCCCGATGTTGGCCGCTCTCAGCAGTAGAGATGGTGCCGTGGTGGTTAATTCATGCATCGTAACGGATGACCCCGAGCTAATTGAGCAATCGATGCTGGGCGATTATGATCTTTTATTAATCACTGGTGGCACCAGTGTCGGCGAAGAAGATTTAGTACCTTTATTAGTTGCTAAGTTAGGTGAGTTAATTTTTCATGGGGTTGCCATGCGTCCAAGCAGATCAACAGGTATCGGCCTAATCGCGGATAAGCCCATATTTTTATTGCCTGGTAATCCTGTGGCTTGTTTATGTGCCTATGATTTTTTTGCGGGGCGACTGATTCGCAAATTATCTGGCCAGCAACGCAATTGGCCTTATGTTTCTGTCACCAAAAAATTACAACAAAAACTGGTGTCGATGTTGGGGCGCACTGATTATGCTCGGGTACGTTTATACGATAATGATACTGTTGCACCCATCGCAATCGGTGGTGCAGCCATTATCAGCTCAACCACTGAAGCAGATGGATTTGTAATCGTGCCAGCAAATAGTGAAGGTTATGCCGCTGAAACTGAAGTGGAAGTGTTTTTGTATGATTAAAACAAGAGCTATTTGTATCATGCATTCTCCTAAACACAATATAATAGCTCCCATGCTCCATAATAGTTCCCATGCTCCAGCGTCACTGCCATTAAGTTAAGGAAAATTTGTTAAAAAACAAGGATAATATAGGCATTTTATGATAATAATGGTTAAAAAAGTCAAGCAATAAATAAAAGTCGAGCTCAACTTAAAAATGAAGCATTTACAAAAAGTCACCGAGTTTCGGAAAAGGATTTTACTCGAAATCGTAGTTTGCCGTTTGCATTATTAATGGTCTTAATGATGAGAAAAAGTGTTAAATCAGTGCAAAATGTAGTGAATGAAGCGATGAGCTGGCTAGATTTACCACCTGTAACGGCCAGTGCTTATTCGCAAGCACGTTATAAGCTTAAGCACACTGCATTTATAGAACTCAACCAAACCGCTATAGTTGAAACGGTGTATGGTGGTGATGGCGACTATCATAAATTCTGGGGTTTTCGGGTCTTGGCAATTGATGGTTCAAAAGTTGTTTTGCCGAATACAGAAGATGTCCGAGAAGAATTTGGCACGATTTCTTATTCAAATGGCAAGGATAGTGAAATAATAGGGCAGCATCCCTATGCACTCGCCTCGGTGCTCTATGATGTATTGAATCGAGTGGCAATTGATGCACGTTTGGGCAGAGCGAGAGCTTATGAAATTGATTTGGCGGTTGAGCATTTAGCTCATACACAAGCAAAAGATTTGTTGACGATGGACAGGAACTACCCATCTTATCGAATGCTGGCTGAATTGACTCAATCTCGGAGAGATTATGTTATTCGTTGTTCGGCGGCCTCGTTTGCAGTAGCAAGAAAAATGCTAAAAGGTGAAGGAAAAGAAAGCCAAACGGCAACACTTAAGCCTTGTGCTGAGCAAATGTCCATTATTCGTAAATTAGGCCTACCTGTTTCACTTAAGGTACGCTTTGTACGGGTTAAGTTGAGTACTGGTGAAAATGAAGTTTTAGTGACTTCCTTACATAATGAAAAGTACTATCCGAGTGCTGATTTTGCTGAGCTATATTATTTGCGCTGGGGAATTGAAACCTTTTATGGGTTGTTAAAAACTCGGTTAGGGCTGGAAAATTTTACGGGAACTCAGGCAGAGGCAGTGAAGCAGGATTTTCATTCAAGTGTATATTTAACGGGGCTTGAGTCAATATTAACGGATGCTGCACAGAAACAACTAGATGCCAAAGAAACAAAATACCCACAGATCGTTAACCGCTCGGTATCGTTTAATGCCATCAAAAATCATGCGTTCGATTTATTGCTTGGAGACACTGAGACCAACTTCATAGAGGAAAAGCTGACGGCACTATTTTTAACTAATCCCACCATTGAACGAAAGCACCGCAACCCGCCTCGTAAAAAATCATCTGCGAGGCGCTTGCTGAATTTTCATAAGCGGCAGAAAAAGCATTGTTTTTAAAAGAAATATCTCTTAACTTAATGGCAGTGATGCTCCAGCGTGGGAATTCAGCTTATGACGCTCCAGCGTCATGCATAAGAACGCACTCCCACGCCAGAGCATAGGAATGAGTCAACGTTCTGCAAGCTTCCTCCTCTATCACTATTAATTACCCATGGCACAACAAAAACAATTTCTTGATGTTATTAGCCCTGACCTAGCAAAATCTCGTTTTGAAGCGGCCATTTCGCTTATCCCAGCCGAAGAAGTGATCCCATTAAATCAGGCTTTAGGGCGTACTTTATCCAGAGATGTCAGTGCCAAGGTCAACGTACCTTCATTTGATCGCTCTAACCTAGATGGCTTTGCCGTTAAAGCTTCCGATACCATTGGCGCAGAAGAATACAGTCCTATTTCCATACAATTACTTAAGCAGCCTATCGCTGCGGGTGCAACACCTAAGCATGAAGTTGTCGCAGGGGTTGCTGTATTGATAGCCACTGGCGGTATGCTCCCCCGAGGTGCTGATGCCATTGTGATGGTGGAAAATGCAGATGTTCGTGAGGATAAACTTGTCATCTCCAAACCGGTTAGCCCAGGCTCAGGTATCGCTTTTGCAGGCACCGATGTTGCCAGCGGCCAAATTGTGCTCTATCAAGGAGATTTGCTCACTAGCCGAGAAACCGGCATATTAGCCGCCATCGGTGAAACAGAAATTCATGTCTGGAAACGACCGAAAGTAGCCGTCATTTCCACTGGCAATGAAATCATTGCCCCAGGGCAACCGATGAGTCCGGGACTTGTTTATGATTCCAATGCGCGCATTATTGCCGATGCGGTCAGAGAATTAGGCGGCGAACCGTTAGAATTAGGGATCGCCATTGATAACCCTAAACAATTAAGAGAAAAAATTCAACAAGCATTCCAACAGGCCGATATGATTTTACTATCAGGCGGCACTAGCAAAGGCGAAGGTGATTTATCTTATCAAGTCGTCTATGAGTTAGAAGACCCTGGCGTTATCGTACATGGTGTGGCTCTTAAGCCAGGCAAGCCTATTTGCTTGGCAGCCAGCCAAGGTAAACCTGTCGTAGTTTTACCTGGGTTTCCAACATCCGCTATTTTCACTTTTCATGAGTTCGTTGCCCCTGTTATTCGGCAACTTGCTGGCTTATCCGCAGCTAGCCAAAGTGTAGTACCCGCCGAACTGGCGGTACGAGTTAATTCAGAAATTGGCCGTGCCGAGTTTCTACTAGTACGCTTGCTAGATAATTCACAATTACAACTATCCGAACAACAAAATCAAGAAAACCCACAAAAGCCAAAGCTTGCCGCCTACCCCATAGGCAAAGGCTCCGGCAGTGTCACCACCTTTAGCAATGCCGATGGTTTTGTACGTATCGACCAGCATGTTGAACTATTAGAAGCAGGTAGCCCAGTAAAAGTGCAGCTTATTAGTCGCGATACCAAACCCGCTGATCTGGTTATTATTGGTAGTCACTGCTTAGGGTTGGATTTAATAATGAGCTTGTTAAAACGTAAAGGCATTCAGGTGCGTTTTATGTCTGTGGGCTCTTCAGCTGGGCTGATTGCCGTCAAAAGAGGCCAGTGTGATATTGCCGGCATCCACCTTTTTGACCCTGCAAGTGCCTCCTATAATCAGCACTGCGTTACCGAGGGCTTGAGTCTCATTCAGGGCTATCGCCGTCAACAAGGTTTAATCTTTAGAGCCGATGATCCACGCTTTCAGGGAGATAATGCCAAGGCAGTCGTTGCACAGGTGAAAAATGACCCCGACTGTTTAATGATCAACCGCAATCTCGGCAGTGGTACTCGCGTATTAATTGAGCAATTATTAGAAGGCAGTAAGCCCAATGGTTACTTAGTACAAACCAGTAATCATAGAGCTGTTTTTGCTGCCATTCAGCAAAAAAGAGCGGACTGGGGAGTTGCTATTCAATCATTAACGGAAGCGAATACTGGTTTTTTGGAAATTCAGGATGAATGCTATGATTTTATGGTTGCCAATGCAAAACTGCAGAAAAAAGCAGTACAGGTCTTTATGGAATTATTGCAAGATAAAGAGGTGCAAGCTGCATTAGCTAAAATAGGCATTAATGCCGATAAAGATAGCGGTACTCTGTATCAATAAGGTAGGTTGTGGGTGAGGCACGAACCCCAACAGGTATCGCATTTATGTTGGGGTTCGTGCCTCACACGCAACCTACACAATGCTATTTTTTGACCAAACAAAAAAACCAATACCGCAATAAAAATGCATTATTTCGGCTACGCACTTAAGATGGGACAGCCCACCCTTTCTTATTTCTCCATCATCATTTGTAAATAGTTGAGCCATGTACACTCTTTATATTACCTTGTTTTACCTGCTATTACCGTTACTCCTCATCTTCCGCTACCGCAAAGGGCTGCAATGGCAAAGCTTTAATACTCGCTATCCAGAAAGCTTAGGTTTTTATAGCAAAAAACATCATCAACACGTTATTTGGGTACATGCAGTATCAGTCGGTGAAGTGGAAGCAGCACATGTATTAATAGAGTATCTACGCAAAAATTATCCGTATAAAGTATTAGTGACCACAGGTACCGAGCCAGGCTATAACCGAGTGCGCGCATTGCAAGGTGATAACGTTGAACATGTCTATTTACCCTATGATACCCCTGGTGCGGTAGAACGATTTATTGCGCACTTTCAACCTCGGGTTGGCATTATTATGGAAACCGAGATTTGGCCGGTATTATTTGCAAAATGCAATAAACACGATATTCCACTCTTTATTATCAATGCCCGTTTGTCAGAAAAATCTATGCGTGGCTATCGTAAAATCAAAAGCTTTTTACATCGCCGTTTTGCTGGTGTAACAGGCGTTGTTGTACAAACTGAAGTCGATGCTCACCGTTATCAAGAGATTGGCGTATTAGCCGACAAAATCAGGGTTTCAGGCAATATTAAGCTAGACATGCCTATTGCCGACTCAATGCGAATACAAGCCACACAAGTGAAACAAGCACTTTTCCCTGATCGGCAAGTATTCATAGTGGGCAGTACCCACGAAGGTGAGGAAGAATTATTTTTACAGGCTTATCAACAATTAAAACCACAGTTTCCCGCACTGATATTAGTCTTGGCACCACGCCAACCTAAGCGGGCTGCTGAGATAAAAAAACTATGCACACAGTTTAATTTACAAGTTATTGCGCGTACAGAAGGCATCAATTGCACGCCAAGCACTGATGTCTATATGGTGGATACCCTAGGTGAACTCAAACAGATGTATGCTGTTGCAGACTACAGCTTTGTCGCTGGCAGTATGGTGCCTATTGGTGGTCATAATGTTTTTGAACCTATTTTATTGGGTGTACCAGTGCTGTTTGGCCCTTATATGAAAAACATGGAATTATTAGCACAACAATTACTTGCCGCTCAAGGGGCAATTCAATGTGCTGATACCGCCGCTATTGTTACTGCAGTAACGCAGCTAATAACTGATTCACAAGCAAGAGAGCAACTCATTAATAATGGCCTTGCTTTTATCACGCAAAATAATGGTGCCTTAGAAAAAACCATTGCATTTATTGACCCGTTTATAAAAGCTGCAGACTCTGCTAGGCCACAATAATTTAAGTTAATATCAGCTTCTGACAGCTATTAATACAAACGATCAGGCGCTAACGACAGCCTTTTCAATAAACCAATTTCCCCTACTTAGGATTGAGAATTAAATAAAACCCGAAACTTTGTAGGATGTGCTGAGGGACGAAGCGCATCACGCATAATGGTGCACGATGTTTCTCAACACCTATAGCACGGAGAGTTTTGGGTATTAATAAATCCTGGTTCCTTAGAACACAAAAACCAAGCAAAATATTGCCCCACTGCTATAGTGTTAGTTTAAGAATGCCCCCTTCCTCAACACAAAGCAAAAGAAAATATTTTCATGGAACAGCTCACCGACTTAAAAGCAATCCTCCACTCCAAGCGAGCTAATATTTTTTATTTAGATAAATGCCGAGTCATGCAAAAAGATGGCCGGGTGCTCTATTTAACCGAGGCAGATACCGAAAAACAATATTGGAATATCCCGATAGCCAATACCACCGTTATTCTCTTAGGAACAGGCACATCGATTACCCAAGCGGCTGTGAGAATGCTCGCTTCGGCTGGCGTATTGATCGGCTTTAGTGGCGGTGGCGGCACACCCTTAATTGCTGCCAATGAAATAGAATGGCTATCACCGCAAAGCGAATACCGCCCCACAGAATATGTACAAGGCTGGATGAGCTTCTGGTTTGAGCCAGAAAAGCGCCTACAAGTCGCCAAGCAATTTCAACAACAACGCATTCACTATATGCAAAAAGTCTGGGGCAAAGATCGGGATTTGAAAAATGAAGGCTTCAGTATCGATGATGCCGATATTCAACAAGCTCTCAGCAATTTTTCTGCCAAAATAGAGCCCTGCCCTGATGTCACCAAGCTACTATTAATCGAAGCGCAATTCACCAAAACCCTGTATCGCATTGCAGCCAACCATACCAAACAGAAAAACTTTGTACGCCAACATGACAGTATTGATGATGCCAATGCATTTTTAAATCATGGTAATTATTTAGCCTATGGACTAGCAGCAACCACGTTATGGGTATTAGGTATACCACATGGCTTTGCCGTTATGCATGGCAAAACTCGGCGTGGTGCGCTGGTGTTTGATGTAGCAGATTTAATCAAAGATACGTTGATACTACCTTGGGCATTTATCTGCGCCAAAGAACAAGCCACTGAACAAGAGTTCCGACAACAGTGTTTGCAGAATTTTACCCAGCATAAAGCTTTGGATTTTATGTTTGATACAGTGAAGGAAGCCGCCTTAAAAGGTGCAGCATGATGGCAACAATGAACTGCTTGGACTGGCTTCAACCTAAAATTACCTTTGCACTGGGCTTAATTGGTCAGTGGCAAGACTCCCAACCCACATTTAAAGATAGGGCTAGTTTATGTAAACGACGGTCCCGCGTCCAAAGCAGCGCATTTTTCTGTAAAAAAGTAGACGCTAAAAGGTGTAAATCAACAAACCCAATCCCTTTGCCCATTAATTTATTATGCTCTAAACAGTACAAAGCTTCATCATGTGTTGCTTCAGTTATCTGCGGCAAGCTTTTTAATAAGCTCAATAGTTGCTCCCT
Organism: Methyloprofundus sp.; assembly: GCA_016592635.1. Classification (NCBI taxonomy): domain Bacteria; kingdom Pseudomonadati; phylum Pseudomonadota; class Gammaproteobacteria; order Methylococcales; family Methylococcaceae; genus Methyloprofundus; species Methyloprofundus sp. Next base: position 4,326,937 of record AP023240.1, on the reverse strand, counting down.
ATTATGCAAACAGCCACAAGCCAGCTCCCCCCGAATCATAGGGTGCATCAACACTTGGTTATGTTTAAGCAAGTTGACCAACTGCTCATCATTAGTACGCAGATGATCAACCCAAACCGAGGTATCAACCAATATGTTAGCCATCACTTAAGCAAACCAACTTGCCGACGTGGAACCAGTTCAAGATCAGGCTCAGAACCACCCAGTAACGCCAGTCTTTGCGCGCTTTCCCGCTCAATTAAAGCTTTTAAACCTTCTCGTAATAATGCCGTCTTCTCATGGACTCCCGTTAACTCAACGGCCTTAGCATATAAATCATCATCAATATTTAAAGTTGTACGCATAAACACCCTCTATAGTCATCAATTTATGCATCATTATATGCCTTTTTCTATGCTTAACTTTGTTTTTACTGTAAAGGGAGCTTTATCATGATGGTCACCTTTGTATCTCAATGTGAACACAAAGCCTTAAATAGAACTCGGCGGGTATTAGATGCTTTTGCCAATCGTATTGGTAGTCGTACTTGGCAGACTGTGATTACTGAGGAAGGTTTGCAAGCAGTGAAGAAACTACTCAGGCAAACAGCTACTAAAAATACGGCGGTATCCTGTCATTGGGTTCGATCACGGAGTCGAAGTGAGTTGGTTTGGCTGGTCGGAAATCGGGATAAATTTAATACGGAAGGTTATGTACCTGTCAATTGGACACGGAAAAATATTCTCAATACACAGTGGGAAAATGATTGGCATTATTTACCGTTGATTAAAAGTTTAACAGCAATAGCTGCTCTATTTCATGATTGGGGTAAATCCTCTGATTTTTTTCAAGCTAGGCTTATCGGTAAAGAAAAACTTCCTAAAGGCGACCCACTGAGACATGAATGGATTTCAGTATTATTTTTAAATGCCTTTGTTAATAATGAAACGGATGAACAGTGGCTAGAACGGTTAATAAATAGCAAATTTGATGTTGATGTCTTAACTGAAAACGTAGCAAAAAACATTAATAACCCCAAAAACAAACCCATAAAAAAACTTCCCACAGCAGCAAGTATTGTTGCTTGGCTGATTATTTCTCACCATCGTTTACCTTTGAATGATGATAAGGGTGGCTGGATAGGAGACGATTCAGGTAGCTTACAAAAGAGCCTACAAAGAATTACCCAAAAATGGGGCTATGAAAATAAATTTAATGAAGCAGAGTTTAATAAGCATTTAAAAGCTTGTTTTATGTATTCAGCAGGCTTGCCTAGCCAATCTAAACAATGGTTAAAAGAAACCAGAAAATACGCAAAAAAATTAAAAGACGCTTTGCCGTTGTTATTAGCAGCCCAAGACAATCATTTTTTAAGAGCCATTTTAAGTCATGCGCGGCTATCCATGATGTTAGCAGATCATTATTATTCCTCATTGGATTGTGATGATAAAAATCGTCTAAAAAACAGGGAATTGAAACTCTATGCCAATACTTATACTGACTCAATCAGTAAAAAAAATAAGCTTAAACAGACACTGGATGAACACTTAGTTGGTGTCATGAAGCAATCTGTACACAATGTACATTGTCTACCTATGTTTGAGACGAATGCAGATGAATTGCCACGAGCTTTTGATATAAAGAAGTTAAAGCAGGCAAGCCCAGATGGCTTTCAATGGCAAGATAAATCTGTACGTAAAATAAAAAAATGGCGCGAAGACCAGGAAAAAATAGAGGTCAATAATTTTGGTTTTTTTGCTGTCAATATGGCCTCCACAGGAACAGGAAAAACCTTTGCAAACGCAAAAATCATGCGTGCATTATCTCCCCAAATGGATAGTCTGCGCTATGTTCTAGCATTAGGACTTAGAACCTTGACATTACAAACAGGCAAGGAATATCGCACTCGCATTGGTTTAGAAAAAAATGAGCTGGCTGTATTGATTGGTTCGCGAGCAGTTTTAAATTTGTACGATAAAAACCAACAAGAAACACAGCAAGAAGTTTCTTTATCAGGGTCTGAATCAGAAGAAATATTATTAGATAATACCCTATATTTTGATACAAAAATTCCTGAAGGCTCTTTAAAAACAGTCTTGAAAACCGAGAAAGATAGAAAGTTTTTGTACGCACCCGTTTTGAGTTGTACGATTGATCATTTAATGGGTGCAACAGAAACCAAAAGAGGAGGACAGTATATCTTACCTACGCTACGCTTAATGTCATCGGATTTAGTGATTGATGAAATTGATGATTTCGATGGCACTGATTTAATTGCGATTGGTAGATTGATTCACTTAGCGGGTATGTTAGGAAGAAAGGTGATGATTTCATCAGCAACTATTCCACCTGATTTAGCACAAGGGTATTTTAATGCATATCAATCAGGCTGGACGATATTTGCCAAAATGCGTGAGAAGAACCCCAATGTAGGCTGTGCATGGACTGATGAAAATGACTCTACAGTCATCAGTTGTTGCAATGCAGAGAACTATCAACAGCAACACACTCAGTTCATAGAAAAACGCCTCAATGCATTACAAAAGGAACAACCTAAACGTAAAGCCAATATAGTGCCTTGTCAAACAGATGACTTTGAAAATAGTGAAGCCTATTTTCAGAGCGTTATTTTAAAGGCTGTTATAGAAAAACACACAAATCATTATATTGTTGATAGCAATACTGATAAAAAAATAAGTTTTGGTGTGGTGCGAATGGCGAATATCAAGCCTTGTATTCACTTTACACAATACTTGTTGAATGTCGATTTATCTAAATTTTCCGAAGACCTAGAAATTCGTGTGATGGCTTATCATTCTGCACAATTATTAATTATGCGAAATGAACAAGAAAAACATTTAGATAATATTTTGCAGCGTAGCGGGGGCGAGCAGGATATTTTTAATAACGTGATTATTAAAGCGCATTTAAGTAAATTGACGACTAAACATGTCATTTTTATTGTGGTTGCCACGCCAGTAGAAGAAGTGGGGCGTGACCATGATTTTGACTGGGCGGTTGTTGAACCTTCATCCTATCGCTCCTTTATTCAGTTAGCCGGTCGCGTGTTAAGACATCGGAATAAAGAGATCAAACAAGCTAATATTGCTTTGTTACAGCATAACTTAAGAAGCATACAAAATAAGGAAGTTGCTTTTTGTTATCCAGGTTATGAAAGTGCAAACAATAAGCTCACAACGCACAATCTTAATGAACTTGTTGATGTTGACAAACTAGCAGAAAGGCTGGATTCACAGCCGCGAATTAGTCGACCTAGGACATTGCAAGCCAAAACTGACTTGGTCGATTTAGAGCATTCTTGTATAGAAAAATTATTAAATACCCCCACTCAAGTAGGCCCAGAAACTATGCAAGGTTGGTTGTCAGATTATTGGTGGTTAACTGCACTACCGCAACATTATGTTAGATTCCGTGATAGCAGCCCACAAGACATTAGATACTTAGTGCCAGATAGGGATTTTGATGGCGCATGGAAATTTGCTGAAAAAGATAAACAAGGTAAGGTAATTCCAAATGAATCTGGTATTAAACGCTATGAATTATCAGACCAAGAACAGCAACGCTTATGGTTATTGCGTGATTACGAGCAATTATTATTAGCCTTAGAGGAAGGAGAGGATTTGCAGAAGCTAGCCTTAATGTATGGAGAAATAAGTTTACCAACCTATGGAAAAAACAAAAACGACTTAGAATTTTCCTACTCAAACCAGTTAGGTTTGAGTAGGAAATAAACTGCCTGTACGGCAGTAAACAATCAAAATAATATGATCTTTAGCAACCGTTAATATTTTAGGAGCATTTAAATAATGATGACCTCAGTAGTACAAGAATTTTTAACTGCACAAAAAAATGAGTGGCTTAATAAAGAAATAAAGGCTGCAATGTCAGATAAGAAAAAGGACAACTTAAAGCTAAAAGCAGGAGAGTATTTTTCTACCAGAATCCTAGAAGAAACCATAAGAAACGTATCTGCCAATAAAAAAATTGCTAACTTAAATTTTACCAGCCATATTCCAAAGTTTAGCAACCCAAGTATTAAGTTGAATGGCTTGATTGCTGATGCAAAGAAAAATACAGACGGACTATTAAGAACAGGCAATGTAGCTAGAGCTGGATTGGATATTTTTAGTAATTCAGGCGCGATTGATCATACGAAAGAATTAATCTATGTGTATGAGTTCTTAAATTCTTATATGCCTGATGGAGACATGATAATAGAACACTTGCAGCGACATGATGAAGTAGCAAGGGAAGCGATTAGCAATGTATTTGCTACTATTCATATTACTGGCAATGAATTTGAACAAATACGCTCTCAACTATTATTGATGTTGAATAAAGAAGAGGCACCCAAAACAAGTGAAGCCATTAAGCAAGTTTACTTTCCAGTAGACGATCATTACCACTTATTGTCCGTCCTTTACCCATCCCCCTTGATGAGTGAATTAAGAAAGCGTATTACAGCCATGCAATTTAGTGAAAGTGCCAAACTTGCTAGAAAAGATAAAAAGGAGAATAAATATAATCAAGAAGATATTGCAGATATTTATAACTTAACAAAAATTGGTTTTGGTGGTGCAAACAAACAAAATATTAGCGTTTTAAACAATAAGCATGGAGGTGATTTTTATTTACTCTCCTCAGTGCCACCGACATTAACAAACCGCTTTATTCAACCGCCTAAACGCAATTTCTTTTCTGACACCTTATACCTTAAGCTTTTTCAAGACGACTTTAAAAAATTACATCGGTTATTTTCTGATAAAGATACTATGCACATTAAAAACCAACGCAGGTATTGGATTAAGCACATCTTGTATCAAGTTATTGAGAAAATATGGCAGGTTCGCAATATTGAGGAAGGCTGGTCTAAATCAGATACTTACAGTAAATTAAAATCGTATCAAAAAATATGGTTAGATCAAGCATTTCACGATAAACGAACTCAACTTGATTTTGATTTAATCAGAAAAGATTTATCACGCTGGCTAGTGGTGGCTTATAACGAAAATAAAAACCAACATACCATACAATTAGGCGATGACCACAAACCTTATATAGAAAGTATTATTGATGAAATGCAGGAGGCATTGCAATGAAGAAAATACTCCTTATTCCATGGATTAAAATTCACAATGCCAATGCCTTATCCAGCCCCTATACCATTGGCTTTCCTGCGATGACTGCTTGGTTAGGTGCTGTTCATGCCTTACAACGCAAACTCAATGCAAAACATGAAGACTTTGAAGATTTAAAATTTGACAGTGTTGCCGTTATCAGCCATGAGTTTAATTTGCATACTTATAAAGGCAGTGGTGACTTTAATCACTCCATTATTTCCACCAGCAACCCACTTAAAAGGGATGGAAAACGCCCCTCAACGATTGAAGAAGCACGTTGTCATTTAACCGTTTCTTTGCTAATAGAATATTCTGGTATAGATCAAGACGAAGCAGAAGATATGTTAGAGGCATTGCCGCCCTTATTATTCTGTATAAAAATGGCATCTGGTGACATATTAGATTTTGATTTAAAACGACTAGATTTAATTAAAATAGTCGATCAAGCAGACACAAAAAAATTAATGGCTAAATTAATGCCAGGTTTTTGCTTGATTGACCGCAGTGATTTAGCGCAGCAAGCCATGGAAACTGGCTTAGATGGTCTGGATGCCATCCTTGAATACTTAAAAATAAATTCACATTGTGAAAAAGTTACAAGTAACGAAGCAGACAAAATAATCTGGACACAATCGCGTCGAGAAAGAGGTTGGATAGTACCTATTGCTATCGGTTTTCAGGGGCTGACTGACTTAGAGGCTAGCTTAAATCAACGGGATGAAACAACCCGGCATCGGTTTGCAGAAAGTGTTGTCAGCCTAGGTGAATTTATCATGCCATCACGTATAGATGATATTGACCATATGTTATGGCATTACGCAAGTTTAGAAAACGAGCTTTATTTATGTAAACAAAATCAAAACTTTAATCACCCACAGGAACAATAAAATGAAAAAAACGAAAGAAAATACCCCCTCAGTTTTAGCATTTGAAAAAAAATTAGTGCCATCTGATGGGTTTATGTACGGCACGACATGGGCTAGTCGCCATGAGCAAGTTAGCCCCTTAAAATTAATAGAAAAATCAGTGCGAGGTGTTATTTCAAATAGATTGAAATCAACACAGGATGCAGATGAAGAAACGAAAAAAGCAAATTTACAAAAAGTGGACAATTGCGCTCTTGGAGCTGAGCAAGACACTTTAAAATTAAATTTCACCCTTAAAATTCTAAGTGGTGTAGAAAATCCATCAGCTTGTGACAATAAAATTTTTAAAAAGAGCTACCTTGAAGCCGTTGAAAAATATACACAAACAGAAGGGTTTACTGAATTAGCTAAACGCTATGCTATCAATATTGCAAATGCTCGATTTTTATGGCGCAACCGTGTTGGTGTAGAAAAATTGGAAGTTCAGGTAAAAGTAATCTGTGAAGATCCGACAGAATGGACTTTTGATGTGGATGATAAAGTTGAAATTAATAATTTTGATATTGATAACTCAAAAATTAATGAATTATCCCAAAAAATCGCCCAAACATTATCAGGCAAACAAGAGTATTTACTATTAGAAATTACTGCTTTTGCACAAGTTGGTAAAGCGCAAGATGTCTACCCTAGTGAGGAAATGGTTTTAGATAAAGGCAATAGTAAAGAGAAGAAAAGCAAAATTCTTTATCAGGTTAATAATCAAGCCGCCATGCATTCGCAAAAAATAGGAAACGCTTTACGCACTATTGACACTTGGTACCCAGATTATATTGAAAATAACCCCCTGTGTCAGGATAGTTGTCGCCCAAATTAATTTCATAACTAAACAGGGGGCGGTATGATGACAACAAATGGGAACTCAACATTATTCAAAGCAGTTTAAAGAAGCGATCATTAAAAAGCTGAATCAAAGTGAACTATCTCTCAGGCAGTTTGCCAAACAAGAAAGCATGAATCCTTCTACGCTTTATAAATGGAAAGAAGAATTTAAAATATCAGGATTGTCCGTGTCAAAAGAAATTCCCCCTGAACAATGGTCAGCGGAAGAAAAATTTGCAGTCGTTTTAGAAATAGCGACCTTATCTGAAATTGAAGTAAGCGAATATTGTCGAAGCAAAGGTTTGTATCCAGAGCAGATAAATACTTGGAAGCAAGCGTGCATAGCAGGTAATGTACGCCAGGCAGGTAACAAGAAGGCCCTGCAGGCAGCCACTAAATCCGATAAAAAACGGATAAAAGAGTTAGAAAAAGAGCTCAACAGAAAAGAAAAAGCCTTGGCAGAAACGGCAGCCTTACTGGTGCTTAGAAAAAAGTTCAATGCCTATTGGGGAGAAGACGAGGACAATTGACCTTACTCGCTGATAGGCAGCACTATGAAGAATTGATTAATGAAGCCATTTTGGCAGGCGCAAGAAAACATAAGGCTTGCGAGATCATAGGGCTATCAGTGCGGACGTTGCAGCGATGGCAATCCGAAGGTGAAATATCGGCAGATAAACGCCCGATGGCGAAGCGCCCGGAGCCCACCAACAAGCTAACCGCAGAGGAAAGGCAATTGATCATTGAAACCTGTAACTTGGAAGAGTTTTCTTCATTGCCGCCCAGTCAAATCGTACCGATATTGGCCGACAGAGGAGAATACATTGCTTCCGAATCAAGCTTTTACCGTGTATTAAAGGAAGAAGGCATGTTGCATCACAGAGGAAAGGCAAAGGTCAGAAATGGCCATAATAAACCGACAAGTTACACGGCCAAGAAAGCTAATGAAGTATGGAGCTGGGATATTAGTTATTTACCCACCACCGTCATAGGTCAGCATTATTACCTCTATATGATAGAAGACATATACAGTCGAAAAGTGGTTGGCTGGGAAGTGCATGCCAATGAAACGGGAGAACAGGCGGCAGAGTTGCTGGAGCGTAGCATTTGGTCAGAAAAATGCAGAAAACAGGATCTGGTTTTACACTCGGATAATGGTGCACCAATGAAGAGCCTTACCATGCAAGCAAAAATGCATGATTTGGGTGTCATTAGTTCCCGTAGTCGACCACGGGTCAGTAATGACAACCCGTATTCCGAATCATTATTTAGAACGGTAAAATATTGCCCGCGGTGGCCATCTGAAGGGTTTGATTCTTTAGAGGGCGCAAGACAATGGGTACAAGGTTTTGTGTATTGGTACAACAATGAGCATCGCCATAGTCGAATCAAATTTGTTACACCCAACCAAAGACATGAAGGGCTTGATGCTGAGATATTGAAGAAGCGAGAAGTGCTGTATCAACAAAAAAGAAATGAGCATCCAGAACGATGGTCTGGAGGTATAAGAAACTGGGAGCCGGAAGGTGCTGTGGAGCTAAATCCAGAGCAAAATAAAGAGGCTGCTTAAAAAATTTAGGCGACAACTGCCTTGAAAAACACCGATAATAGTAGAGCGATAGCGATAGAAACCTATGGCTCAGTAACAAACCTAGGTATTGCTTACCGCAAAGATAAAAAAGATAATTTTTATACTTTGTTTGATAAATTCGCTCGTGATGAGCCACTAGATAGCAAAGAGGATGAACATTTTGTTATGGCTGTATTAGTACGCGGAGGAGTCTTTGGAGAGAGTACAAAATGAAGCATTATATAGATATAAAATTACTGCCTGATGAAGATATTCCCATTTATTTTTTGCGCAATAAAATTTATGCCAAGTTTCATAAGGTACTCTTTACATTAAAATCAACTAATATTGGTATTAGCTTTCCTCATTATAAAGTTAAATTAGGTCATGTTATTAGAATCCACGGCGCTGAAACCAAGCTTATTGAGTTACAAGCCAAAAACTGGCTAGGTGGTCTCATTAGTTATTGCGATGTCAGTTCTATACAAGCTATTCCAAATAAAGTTGTGTACAGAACTATTTCCCGTAAGCAATCCAATATGACAGAAGCAAAATTAAAGCGGCTTATTAAAAGAGGCTCTATTTCGCCAGATGAGATTAAAGGCTATAAAGCCAAAATGTTTCAGCAAGGGCTTGATAACCCTTATCTTGAATTAGATAGTTCATCCAATGGGCATAAGCATAGGCGTTATATAGCTTTTGGAGAACTTGTTAAGTCAAATATTGAAGGTAAATTTGATTCATTTGGTTTAAGTAAAACCGCAACAATCCCTTGGTTTGAGTAGCAAAACTTAAGTTCTTATTGTATTTTTTATACTTTGCACGATAGTTTACTGCCGCAGAGCCAGCTTAGGAATTGGTTTTGACCTTTATTTTTTACGTTCTTTAAAAATTCAATTAAAACAATATGTTATGAACAGGCTATTTTTCTTTGGTAAAAATGGAGAAAATAGCCTAAGTTTTTGTTGTAACTAAAATTTTTTACTGTAAACTCCTGTTCACTGCCGCACAGGCAGCTTAGAAAAGTCAAATACCCGTTGGTCGTTCCCGTTCCACGTTCACTGCCGCACAGGCAGCTTAGAAATGCCGCAACTACAAAAGTTACGATATAACGGTGTTCACTGCCGCACAGGCAGCTTAGAAACATAAATTAAAATTATTAAAAGGTGGCAGCTCGTTCACTGCCGCACAGGCAGCTTAGAAACAAGGAAAATATGGTTTACGCTTGGTATAAAAGTTCACTGCCGCACAGGCAGCTTAGAAAAATTAAATCAGCATCTTACAGAAAGTTATTTTGTTCACTGCCGCACAGGCAGCTTAGAAAGTCACAAAAAATCGTAGTTTTCAACAAATCAGGTTCACTGCCGCACAGGCAGCTTAGAAAAGTACGATTTTTTTCACTTTGTATTAACTCACGTTCACTGCCGCACAGGCAGCTTAGAAATTTCCTAGTCAAAAATTTGAAAGGCAAACATTGTTCACTGCCGCACAGGCAGCTTAGAAAAGATGTTAGATATAAATTTTCTTTTTGAACTGGTTCACTGCCGCACAGGCAGCTTAGAAAATCACCTGTAAAAACTTCAGACTGTATAGAATGTTCACTGCCGCACAGGCAGCTTAGAAAATTAAACACCTCTTCTTACGATTTTTATTGCCGTTCACTGCCGCACAGGCAGCTTAGAAATTATGAGTTTTGCGTTAGGGCTATTGGTACTAGTTCACTGCCGCACAGGCAGCTTAGAAAATAAGCTCTTCGTCCACCAAAGTTGCATTATTGTTCACTGCCGCACAGGCAGCTTAGAAACAAATGACATGGAACGTGGCGCAGGACAAACAGTTCACTGCCGCACAGGCAGCTTAGAAAAATTTAAATGCTGGCGACTTGCCCAGTATTCCGTTCACTGCCGCACAGGCAGCTTAGAAAGTTAGATATTCAGGCTCAATTATCTAAGCTTGGTTCACTGCCGCACAGGCAGCTTAGAAAATGTGCTTGGTCGGATTATTTCATCTTGGCGTGTTCACTGCCGCACAGGCAGCTTAGAAAATTGTGTCTGATGATTACTGGGGTGGTATTTCGTTCACTGCCGCACAGGCAGCTTAGAAAATTAAGCGCTTATTTAGATATGTGTAAAAAAAGTTCACTGCCGCACAGGCAGCTTAGAAAAAAGGAAAATAGTTTCATCCTTAGTTAAATTTGTTCACTGCCGCACAGGCAGCTTAGAAATGTAGCAGCTCCGCGTGTTGCTAATTCGGGGGGTTCACTGCCGCACAGGCAGCTTAGAAAAAAGGGTACGTTTGATGCATTAACGCATGCGAGTTCACTGCCGCACAGGCAGCTTAGAAAGTTGCAAAACTGGTCAAGCGTGAAGTTCCTGTGTTCACTGCCGCACAGGCAGCTTAGAAAGCCCCATGCGGGTATTTTTTTGCCTAAAATCCGTTCACTGCCGCACAGGCAGCTTAGAAAAAATGCAACGCCCTAATTGACTCTGCTTTGCTGTTCACTGCCGCACAGGCAGCTTAGAAATCACTGTTATCTGCTGCCAATTTTTCAACCAAGTTCACTGCCGCACAGGCAGCTTAGAAAAAAGTATCACTGCTGTCTTTGTGTCATCTGTTGTTCACTGCCGCACAGGCAGCTTAGAAATAACAACCCGACAATACTCGCAAAACGCATCCGTTCACTGCCGCACAGGCAGCTTAGAAAACTAAATCATGCTTAAAAGGCGCAGTGCTTTTGTTCACTGCCGCACAGGCAGCTTAGAAAGCAGTACTCGCTAACGACATCACCGCCTTCAAGTTCACTGCCGCACAGGCAGCTTAGAAATTTAACCGATTTGGCTAGGCAAAAAGCATTTAGTTCACTGCCGCACAGGCAGCTTAGAAATGCAATAAATGTTTGCTTGAATGGGATCAAGTGTTCACTGCCGCACAGGCAGCTTAGAAAATTTTCACCAACAGCAGGCAAATTGCCATAGCGTTCACTGCCGCACAGGCAGCTTAGAAAAATACCTGTGGTAACACATCGGTACGACCATAGTTCACTGCCGCACAGGCAGCTTAGAAAAAAGAAGGGGAAGATGTATTGCCAGGTGCTGAGTTCACTGCCGCACAGGCAGCTTAGAAATTACTTTCTAATCGATAAATAAGCATGTGCAAGTTCACTGCAAGTGCAATTAGAGCAACTTGATATTGCTAAGTGGTTAAACCGTTTAACAGATTATACACATGCGACTTCAATTAAAAGTGTACCGCCATTAGTTAATAAATATGCTTGTTTTAAACGAAAATCTGTTAAATCTGAGCTGAGAAAATCAGAGCGTTTAGCGAATCATTTAAATAAGTCTGTTGATGAAATATTGGAATTCAGAAAGAACAGTGGTTTAGAGAGGAAATGCAAACTACCTTTTATTCATATGGAAAGCCAGAAACAAACAGATACAGGCAAAAAAAATAAATTTCGTTTATTTATTGCACAAGAGCTTTTTGACTCTCCTGTTGATGAGGTGTTCGATTGCTATGGGCTTAGTAAAGCCGCCACAGTTCCTTGTTTTTAATTGTAGCAATCTGCTACAATTGATGTATCCTAATTTAAATTTGAGGTTCAAAAATGGCAAAATCTGCATCCCCGATTCGTTTACAGGCGGAGCTGATGCAAGTGGCAGAATCCACTGCAAAACGGTTTCACCGCAGTACGGCTGAACAAATTGAATATTGGGCTGATTTAGGTCGGAAGGTCGCATCGCATATAGATCCTGATGTACTGCTCTCAGTGGCATCAGGGTTAACGATGATAAAGGCTGAGCCTGTTTATCATAAACCTATTGATCCTAAAATTATTTTTCAGTCACTTGAAAATGACCGAAAAGCAGGAGAATTATCTAATCAAGTTAGCAATAGTGTTATTCGCTATCAGACATCAACGAAGCACCTAGGTTATTTGGAGAGAATAGATAAAAATGACAACATAACAACAGGGCAATTTCAACAAGGTGAGTTTATTGAGCTAAAGGAATAGTGAATTGGAAAATAAGCAACTCTGGGTGTTGGCTGGTGGTAATGGCGTAGGCAAAAGCACTTTTTACAAAACACGGATTGAGCCACAAGGCTTGCCGTTCGTTAATGCAGATATTCTTGCTAAACAGCTTTTTCCCGATCAGCCTGAAATCCATAGCTATGAGGCGGCAAAAATTATAGAGCAAATACGTACGCAATTATTAGAAGAAGGCCGTACATTTTGTTTTGAGACTGTTTTTTCACACCCATCTAAAATTGATTTTATCGCACAGGCAAAAACGATGGGGTATGAAGTTGTGTTGGTGTTTATTCATTTGAGTACGATTTCACTTAACCAAGCACGTGTTGCTCAACGAGTCAGTGAAGGAGGGCATAATGTGCCTGAAAATAAAATAATCACCCGTGTCCCCAGAGTCTTACAAAATATTCAACAAGCATTACCCTTGTGTGACCATTGTTATTTACTGGATAACTCAAGGCTAGACAATCCCTTCAAGCAGGTAGCACAGCTACATAATGGACAACTTTTACACAAAGTATCTCAGTTGCCAGAGTGGGCAAAAATAATTCTGAATGGCTATTTAGAATAATAACCAAAGTTTTTTAAGCTCTTTAACAATTAAATAAAAACAATGGGTTACAATGGGCTGTAAATTATTGGGTAAAATCGTGTTTTTATCTATAAGCTTTTGTTGTAACTGTTTTTTTGTTCGATTATAATGCGTTCACTGCCGCACAGGCAGCTTAGAAATTATAGTCCCAATACGCTAGCTTTTTTTGTAGGTTCACTGCCGCACAGGCAGCTTAGAAATTATAGTCCCAACCATCTAGCTTTTTTTGTAGGTTCACTGCCGCACAGGCAGCTTAGAAATTTTGAACTACGAAAGCAGTTAGCCTCTGCTCGTTCACTGCCGCACAGGCAGCTTAGAAAATCTAGTTACCTGTTTTGCTATAGCTATTATAGTTCACTGCCGCACAGGCAGCTTAGAAAGCACTACCTGCCAAATAATACAACCAAAAGTTGTTCACTGCCGCACAGGCAGCTTAGAAATGCTACTAACAGGATAAGATAATGACTTCATTGTTCACTGCCGCACAGGCAGCTTAGAAAGTTAGCATTAGACATTAAAGATCAAGTCAAAGGTTCACTGCCGCACAGGCAGCTTAGAAATTAAATTCTTCAACACCTGGCACCCATTGAGCGTTCACTGCCGCACAGGCAGCTTAGAAAAATCATGCTGGTAGTAAAAATTGGTAAGAGTTGTTCACTGCCGCACAGGCAGCTTAGAAACCACCATCTTCAAGAGGGCCAGTTTGACAAGCGTTCACTGCCGCACAGGCAGCTTAGAAAACGGCAGGTGATTTTGATAGTCGTACTTACTTGTTCACTGCCGCACAGGCAGCTTAGAAAATATTTGTTAAAAATTACTCACTGAATAACCGGTTCACTGCCGCACAGGCAGCTTAGAAATATAAGCACAGTCGAGCAAGAGCTGCGATGCGGTTCACTGCCGCACAGGCAGCTTAGAAAAATCACTTTGTTATAGCCCCATTTTGCGACACGTTCACTGCCGCACAGGCAGCTTAGAAAACTCATATCCACAATTGACCGTTGAAATAAGCGTTCACTGCCGCACAGGCAAGCTTAAGCTTAGAAAGAATCCCTACGCAATTTATTATGCACCAAGGATTAATCAACCGATTGGTGCATTTGCTATTGGTCAGATAAAGTCGCTTATTTTTAAGCTATTTATAAACATGCCGTCTGTGAGCAAGTTCTGCAACAACAATAATTAAGTACTCATCTTCAAAAGCAACCAGTAATCTATAGTCACCAACTCGATAAGACCAATAATCTGCTAGGTTTCCCTGTAATGCCTTACCTATTTGTTTAGGGTTATCTAATGATTTAAGGCGGTGATTTAAAAAATTTGCAATACGTTGCTGTATTGGACGATCTAATTTATTAAACTGTTTTTCTGCCTGCTTAGTAAATTTAACTATCCAATTCATTATTTTTTATCAACTGATCTAAAGAAATAGACTCGCCCGTTTTTTTATAATCGGCATAAGACCTATCGGCTCGATTAAGTGCATCTTGCCTAAGCTGGTAATCAAGAAATAGATTTTGTATTAGCTCAGAGATACTCACCCCCTCTTTAGAGGCAAGACTCTTTAATTGCTGTTCAAGTTGTGGTTCTAGAGTAATCATTGTTTGAGTCCTGTTAAATAAAACCGCAAAGGGTTTTATTTTTTAAGCTGCCTGTTATAGGCAGTAAATATTAGAACATAGTTTTCTAAGATATTTATTTAGTAGTCAGTTTATTTTACGGGATAAGCCTTTATATTCATAAAGATTTAGTTAAAACATAGTAACAATTTTATTGCGCTGTGTAAGGATGAAACACCTAAACCCAGTAAACAACTATTACAAGCTGCAAAGCAATTAGATAAAGAAGGCTACTAATGGCCTTTGCTAAACAGTTTCAATTACTTGCCCCTAAGATTCATGCTAATAAAATGTTTGACTGCGGCCATGATGAGATGAATGTCTTTTTAAGACGGTATGCAGATAAAAACAGAGTACTAGGCTTAAGTTCTACTTGGGTGCTCCCTGAGGAAAGTGATAATAAAAATGAGCAAAAAATGAAGCTGGGAGCTTATTACACGCTAGCTTCTTCAACAGTTAGGCAAGAGTTAATTCCTTTTGATAAAAAATTACCTGCTTACTCTGTTCCTGTCGTACTCTTGGCTAGAATTGCTGTTGATAAGCATTATCAAAAACAAGGCTTAGGTGCAAAGACTTTAATTACTGCATTGCGTAAGGCAGTTGAATTAACAGAAAAAGGGTTACCTGCTTTGGGAGTCGTGTTAGATGTATTAGATGATAATGCTTGGTCTTTTTATCAGCGATTTGATGCTTTCCAGCCCTTTACCAATAACCCTATGCGCTTGTTTATTTCAGTGCAGGTTATAAAGCAACTAGGGTAGTCACATAAGCTATTTTGTGCGTTTCGACTTGAGTACCAGTTGATACGCCATGTTCGCCAAAAGCATTTTGTGCCCATACATAAACATCTAGCCCTTTTATGGCCAAACGATG
Source organism: Methyloprofundus sp. (assembly GCA_016592635.1). Classification (NCBI taxonomy): domain Bacteria; kingdom Pseudomonadati; phylum Pseudomonadota; class Gammaproteobacteria; order Methylococcales; family Methylococcaceae; genus Methyloprofundus; species Methyloprofundus sp. Next base: position 4,311,385 of record AP023240.1, on the reverse strand, counting down.
CGAAGAACTCGATTGAATGCTATCAACACCAAATAGGTGCGTGATTTCGGTTAATTTTACTGAGTTATTGTAGGCACCATTGGCAATAATCTTGTGCCAGCCTTTGGCAAAAACGCGGCCATCATTGTAATGTACATACATATCACTGTTACCGATACTGACATTGACTATGCTGGTATCAGTGTCTAATAACTCCAGTGCCAATGTTGTATTGTCTACAACATAGACTTCTCCGGAATATGTTTTATAAATACTGGAATTTCTACCTACTTTAACTATTTCAACATCAGCGGCAACAAAGCGTTCATCAAGATATAGCGCATCTGCATCAGTGACAATAGCAATATTGTTGTATCCACCTTCAAGATAGGCAACTGTATAAGGAGTTGATAGAGGGATGACTAAATTGACTGATTCTTTGTCTAGCTCAATACTCGTTAAAGCACCATCAGCATGCAGAATGACCAATTTTTGGGAGCTTAACGCAAAATCAACTGCATCAGATGCCATTAACTCCATGTCATCAATCCACAACCCTTGCAAAGTAAGGCTACCAGCCTCTGTTAATACGGCTAACCTAGCCCCTTCGACTTCTACAGAAACTGCATTAGTGAAATCGCCATATTCTACAAAACTATAGAGATTACTGACTGCAGCACCGAAAACATTATATTGGTTATATCCAGCGACAAATACGGCACCCTCACTGATCAATACGGAACGATTGCGGCCGACATCAAAATTTTGGGGATTTTTGGCGGCAACAGTTGTTGCAATTAAGCTCAATGGTATTAATAGTGCAACCAGCACCGTTTTAAAGTATTTCATGATCCAGCCTCCTCCGCGCCACATACAGTTTTATATCCTTACAAAACTGCCAGACGATTTAATTTAATAACTTAATTGTTAAGTTAGTATTGACTATAAACTCATGGCCTAAAAAATCAACCTCAAATATGTGCTTGTGCGATGCAGTTCCTATATTTATGCTTGCCATAAACAGTATGCTGCAATGTGCAAATGAATCTGCACCTACGAGCGTGCAATAAAACCTGAAACTTTGTAGCCCATATGAAGCCCTGCGGAATACGGGACAGTGAGTACGCTGTTCTTCCTGCATTCCTTAAGCTCCATATAGGCTACACCTATACTTTTGGATATTATTAAATCTGTATTTCGTGATTGCGCGCAATATAAGCGCGTACAAGACAATACCTTTGCAAAAAATATAAACTACTCCCTCTTTAGACTCCCAAGCCATTCATCAGTAGACAACCAGGGTACTCATGTTCGTTTGAATATAAGCAAGGGTCATCTTTATAACCAGATAAGTCACCAAGCCCAACATCAAAAACCATTAAACTTTCGCTATTACTACTATTGCTGCCACCACCTAGTACTATTTCTAGCTGTTTTTTAACAATTTTAATTTCAATATAGTAAGAATATTTCCTTAAAATACTCAAAGGATTAATATACCCATTTGAGTAGAATGTTGAGCTTACTATTTCAAAACCTTGGCTAGAACTACTGATCGAAGCCAGCGGCGTTGCTTTTTGTTCCCCTATATATTGTCGATAAAGAGTTGCTGTTACATGACCATAATCCGTTTCATCATATACTCGCATCCAAAAGCTAGAGAATTTGTCTCCATATCTTGCCGTGACTGGAACAAAGAGCCGAGTGATACCAAATTCACAGTTAAAGATATTACCCGTTACACAATTTGATTCAGCACTGGAACCTACCCCATTACCGTAGTTAGTCCCCATAATAGTATATGATGTTGAATTCTTATTTTTAAACGTCTCAGGAACAGCTGTTGTAGCTGAAGCAGACCAGTAATTGTCCCCGTAAGCGCCAGATGGAGCAGCAAAAATGGCTCCTGAAAAAAATGCCGTACAAATTAATGTACTTAAAAATCGCAAAGTACGAGTTTGCAATGCTCGTTTTTGTTGAAAAATATTCATAACTTACCTCTTTAGTTCTTACTGATTAATAAAAAAATGTTAGCACTACTCACTCTAATGTTTATCTATAATTAACAATCCATTAGGGCAAGTACAGTCTAGCAATAAGCAGATGAAGCTGCTTGCAAGGAAAGTGAAGGTTTATGAAAGTTTTGGGGTTTATGTTGTCTGGCGTAGTTTTGTAGGTGTGGATTTAGCCACCATGTGCAGATAATATTTTTAGTCTTACTTACGAATTCCAGCTTTGTTTAAACCTACTAATTGCATAAAGCCCAAGCCACTTAATAATAAGGTCAACGTAGCAGGTTGAGGAACTGAGGCAGGTAAAGGGTCAAAAAATGCGATCCCAACAGGGAAATTATCAGTAAAACTTACGCGTAAAGGATCACTAAACTGAAACTCTAGCGTTTCTGCAAAACTATCTGCCTGACCTACAGCATAAAACTCATAGCCTAAACTGAATTGTTCATTAGGCTGAATTAATCCCAAGTCAATACTTTGAAAGGATAAAGGAATAGTCAGTGTAAAAGAGCTATCATCATAAGTGGCACCCATATCGTCACCCGATGTAGTAAATGTATTAGCCAAAAATCCGTTAATTGTCGCTACCGCATTAAGTTCAGCTGTAGATCTAAAAATATCTCGACTATTTAGTGTTACTCTTAAGCTATAGCGCAAGCTTGAGCCAGGGCTGGCAATCAAGGTAAATAACCCACCATCAATGACAAAATTGGCTTCCGCTTGTTGCGCAACCGCAGCAGTATTAATATATTCATCGCTGCGCGCTTCGACTTCTCCCGAAATGGTTCCTGAATCTCCACGAATAAACCCTGAAACTCCAAGGTTACCAAACTGATCTATAGAACTTGCGACATCATATGCAGATCCGCTTACATGCGCAAAAGTCACTCTATCTATTGGGCCACCAAAATTAGTCGTTCGATCTACATCAATATCAGCGGGGTCACCAGGAAAACCAACAGGTGCTGTTGGCCTATATAATACGGTTGTTTCTTGAATGATCTGTGCTTGAGCAGATATTGGAATAATTGACAGTCCAAATAACAAAATTGCCAAAAGCACTCTTCGAATAGTCTCTAACATTGCGATACTTTCTCCACGGTCGCCTGCGTAAAATATCATACTGGCATCCTCGGTAAATAAGGTCGCGCATTTCGGTGTAATTAAGTTCTGCAAAGTACATTTTTGCAATAATTTTCTTTGTTGAACATTGTTCATGGCTTACCCCTTACTGTTATCTCTAAATTTAGTCATTACATGCTTTGTGTTGCTTAGGAATGGGCACGGAATAAATTCAGCAATTGGCGCAGGATTTTTATTCGTATTCAAGGCGTTAAAACAGGCGCATAGCAAGCTACGCAACTGTTTCAACAACGCAGAAAACGGACAAAAAAACCAGCAAGTTGCTGAAGTGTGTCGTGCACGTTCCTTATCATGTGTCTGATAGTCTAACGATGCTCAGATGAAGGTGCCTGCAAGGAAAATGAAGATTTATGAAAATTTAGAGTATTTGCTTAGTAACAAAGGAAGGTAATTTCAGTAGACAATTAATCGATGACACCCCCTTATACTAGGCAAACCAACGGTCACATAAAAAAATAAACTTTATGCAATATGTTACATAGCAAGTTTAATGCTGGGGTTATTGCTAGCCACCTGTTGCGGTACAACTCATTTTGTATCGTATAATGCATAGCAAGGAAGTAAATTAAGAAGGGTGACACACAGAGCTTGCGAAATATAGGCTACGCAAAGTTTCAGCTTTTATTTTACCTAGTTCCTTAACTGTTATATGGGCGTGGCTTTAACCACAATGTGCAGATAAATCTGCACCTACGAGAACTCAGATCCTGCAAGCCCTTTTACATAGTAGCCAATATAAGCAACAGCAATGACTCGAGCCCAAAAGTTAATACATAGTTTTCTAGGGGGGTATCTTCTTACCTACACTACATTAGCGAGTGCTGAAAATTTTGACCCCAGCAACTTGAGTATAGAGCAATTAATGGAAAGCCAAGTCTCAACGGTAACCAAGACTGAGCAAAAATTTTCCGATACGGCTGCCGCTGTTTATGTAATTTCCCAAGAGGATATACAACGCTCCGGAGTCACTAATATTCCCGATGTCTTACGTATGGCACCAGGGGTGCAAGTTGCCCGCATTTCTGCAGGCAAGTGGGCGATTACTGCACGTGGTTTTAATGGCCGTTATGCCAATAAGTTATTAGTTTTATTAGATGGACGCACCGTTTATTCACCTACCTTTGCCGGAGTACGTTGGGAGAATCTTGATCTAGTACTGCATGATATTGAGCGCATCGAAGTGATTCGTGGACCAGGCGCCAGTGTTTGGGGACACAATGCGGTCAATGGTGTTATCAATATTATTACTAAACATACTGAAGACACCCAACAAGGGCTGGTATCAGTCGTTGCTGGTAATGAAGAGTTACCGATTGTTGAATTACGCTATGGTGATCAGCTAGGTGAACATTCACATTACCGCGTGTATGGTAAATTCACACACCGTGATGGCTTACTTGATTTGCAGGGCAACGATGCGCAGGATAAATCTACGCAAGGACGTGGTGGTTTTCGTGCTGACTGGAATTCCAACCATGGCGACCGCTTAATGCTTGAGGGTGATGGCTATGCTGGACAAATCAATGAGAGCTTTTTGCTGCCTACCGATAAAACATCCAATACCGCCACGCATTACTCTCAAGACACTTCAGGTGCGAATATCTTAGGTCGTTGGGAGCATGACTTTTCTGTTGCTTCCACGATGCATAGCCAGTTTTTTTATGAATATTCCAATATCGAAAGTACTGGCTTTGATAATAAGAGCCATACCTTTGATCTTGATTTTCAACATGATATTGCCATCTCGAAAGATAATTATTTTAACTGGGGCTTGGGCTATCGATTTGTTGCTGATGCCTATTTTGAGGGCGATACCTATACGGTTAACCCCATGCAACAAAATCTGCACCTAGTCAGTGCTTTTTTACAGGATAAAGCACTCTTTTTTGATGGTGCATTGCAGCTAACAGTGGGCACAAAAGTACAATACTACACACTTTCAGGTGTCGACTTTCAGCCGTCGGTACGGGTGTTATGGAAATTGCATCCTGAGCACCGTATTTGGGCGGCATTTTCCAGAGCAACGCGCTCACCATCACGCGTTGAAACGGCTTTTGATTTTGTACCTTTAGCCCTACCAACCCCAGTGCCTGTTAGCTTTGTACTGCAAGCTAACCCTAATTTAGATAGGGAAGTGGTCTACAGTTATGAACTAGGCTACCGAGGCTGGTTAAGCAATCGCCTCTCTTGGGATATGGCATTTTTCTATAATGATTATCAAGATCTGGTTAGCCTATCAGCTGGCACCTTTGATATTGCAAGCCGTCAAGTTCAAGTTTCCCCAGACAATAATACCAGTGCCACAACGTGGGGCATTGAAATGGCGGCTGAATGGCGACCTATAGACTCTCTAAGGCTACAGCTTTCTTATAGCTTATTACAAATTGATTCTACACAAGTTAACCAGTCTCGGACTGCGCCTGAAAACCAACTTTCTTTGCGTGGCTCATATGATATTAATTCCACGCTTTTACTGGATGTATGGGTACGTTATGTTGATTCTTTATCTGCACAGAGTTTAGTCGCAGGTATTGATAATAGTGTAGCGAGCTATGTCGGCTTCGATCTCCGCCTAGCCTGGAAACCCATACCTCAGTTGGAACTCGCTATTGTTGGCCAAAATTTAAATAATGCCGCCCATCTTGAGTATATTGAAACAGCACTGGCTTACCCCAAACAATTAGAGAGAAGTTTTTATGGGCAAGTGCAATGGTATTTTTAATTGCGTTTAGCATATTAGCGTCTTATGAAGAAAAATGAAAACACCCTATTCCGTATTATATAGACAAGCATCTTATGGGATACTCGCCCATACCTATTGCGTCTTTAAATCACAAGTTTAATGCAAAATAATGCGCTAAAACCTCACTATTGCTTGTGCAGAATAAGGCCTGCAAATGTTCATATACTGATTGTGAGCCTGTTTGCGTTTTGTTTTATCGGCTTGTTTACAAGCCATGTCAGTCACGCGGATAAGCTCGATCAAGCGACCGTCAAAGCACTCTATACTTATAAATTCGGCAAGTTTACCCAGTGGCCTGACAATAAACTGAATAGCTCTAGCGGACACTTTCAATATTGTATCCTCGGGCAGAACCCTTTTTCTCTGCAAACCTTAAATATGATCACTGGGAAATCAGTACAGGGTCTCCCATTGACAATCGCAGTATTCGGCTCCGGACTAGTCCCCGACAAGGCATTAGCAGCATGCCATGTTGTTTTCATCAGTAAATCAGAAAAACATCGACTCTCAACAATATTATCCAGTCTGCAACAAGCTCCTGTATTAACTGTCAGTGATATAAGCGAATTTTCAGCAAAGGGGGGCATGGTAACCTTAATCAATAAGCAAAGTAGATTGCGCTTTCAAGTTAACCAAACAGCATTACAACAAGCTAATATTACCTTGAGCTCTAAAATCATGGAATTAGCTGACATTGTCAATACAGGTCAACGCTAACGGTATGCGCCTTATGCAAGTATTAAAAACTTTATCGCTCAAACACAAGTTGATGTTTATTATGATGCTGACCAGCAGTATGGCAATTTTGCTGATGGTGCTGTTAGTCGTTGTGAACCAGACAATTAACAGCCAACGCGCATTGCAACAGCAGCTCATTACCCTTGCCGATATTCTTGGCTCGAGAAGCACAGGGGCACTCAGCTTTGATGATCCGGAAACCGGCGCAGAGATTTTACAAGGCTTAGCACTAAAGACAGATATTATTTATGCAGTGATTGAACAGGCTGATGGCAAGTGTTTTGCTAGCTTTGGTGAGACGTCAATATGCCATAAGCCCTATCAATATAAGGTACCGCAACTCAATAACCCTGCAATAACTTTTTATTGGTCTGCTTTATGGGCAAATGAGATGCGAGTCAGTCGTGATATTTTTCTTGATCACGAACACATTGGAGCAATCAGTATTGTTTCATCGCTGAATCAATTGTATAACGATTTGCTAAATTACATGCTGCTGATGGCAATGATTGCATTGTGTTGTTTTTTGGTCATTTTGCTCATTTGTACGCGCTTGCAAAAATTGGTATCCGATCCCATTCTTAATTTACAACAAACCATGGATTCTGTATCAAAAAATAGAGATTATTCTCTGCGCGTTACCAATAGCGAAGCAAACGAGTTAGGCGCACTGATTAATGGCTTTAACCATATGTTAGAACAAGTGCAGCTACGCGATAACCAACTGGCGAGCAATAAAACCAATTTAGAAGAAATGGTTAATACACGTACGTCACAATTGGTCGAGGCTAATGAGAAAAGGATTCTATGGCTGGAATCCATGGCGCGATTTTTGAAACATGAGCTGAAAAATTCATCCGTAGGGATTAAAACTTCTTTAGATTTAATAGAGCGGCATATTTCCGAAACGCAGAAAGTTGATGTTTATCTAGGCAGAGCACGACACAGCATGGGTAATATGAATGCCTTATTGCAGAGTGCGGGAGATGCCAGTAACTTGGAAGCCAGCCTGTATAAAGAGCAGCAAAACAGACTCAACTTGGGTGAGGTGATCACCCAGCAAATGCAAACTTATGTATCCATCTACCCAGAGGTGCCTATACAATTAAAATGCCAGAGTGGGTTAATTATATTAGGGAATGCAACGCGACTGATACAGTTACTGGATAAATTAATAGCCAATGCTGTTGAGCATTGTGACCATATCGCCCCTATAGAGATTCTGCTAAAACGATCTGAGCAGAATGTCCTGCTTATCGTGGCCAATAAAGGCGATGCTTTACCTAAAAACAAACAGGCAATATTTGATTTATTTGTGTCCTTTAAAAAGACACAACGAAAATCAGATGATAACTTCGGGCTAGGCCTTTATGTGGTCAAGCTTATTGCTGAATCTCATCAGGGGCAAGTAACAGCCTATGCGCAACCAGCAGGAACGGGAGCTATCTTTGAGGTGAAAGTGCCATTAATTCAAGAAAATTCAGTTTAGCTTTCTTATCGTTCCCACGATCCAGCGTCACTGCCATTAAGTTAAGGAAAATTTGTTAAAAAACAAGGATAATATAGGCATTTTATGATAATAATGGTTAAAAAAGTCAAGCAATAAATAAAAGTCGAGCTCAACTTAAAAATGAAGCATTTACAAAAAGTCACCGAGTTTCGGAAAAGGATTTTACTCGAAATCGTAGTTTGCCGTTTGCATTATTAATGGTCTTAATGATGAGAAAAAGTGTTAAATCAGTGCAAAATGTAGTGAATGAAGCGATGAGCTGGCTAGATTTACCACCTGTAACGGCCAGTGCTTATTCGCAAGCACGTTATAAGCTTAAGCACACTGCATTTATAGAACTCAACCAAACCGCTATAGTTGAAACGGTGTATGGTGGTGATGGCGACTATCATAAATTCTGGGGTTTTCGGGTCTTGGCAATTGATGGTTCAAAAGTTGTTTTGCCGAATACAGAAGATGTCCGAGAAGAATTTGGCACGATTTCTTATTCAAATGGCAAGGATAGTGAAATAATAGGGCAGCATCCCTATGCACTCGCCTCGGTGCTCTATGATGTATTGAATCGAGTGGCAATTGATGCACGTTTGGGCAGAGCGAGAGCTTATGAAATTGATTTGGCGGTTGAGCATTTAGCTCATACACAAGCAAAAGATTTGTTGACGATGGACAGGAACTACCCATCTTATCGAATGCTGGCTGAATTGACTCAATCTCGGAGAGATTATGTTATTCGTTGTTCGGCGGCCTCGTTTGCAGTAGCAAGAAAAATGCTAAAAGGTGAAGGAAAAGAAAGCCAAACGGCAACACTTAAGCCTTGTGCTGAGCAAATGTCCATTATTCGTAAATTAGGCCTACCTGTTTCACTTAAGGTACGCTTTGTACGGGTTAAGTTGAGTACTGGTGAAAATGAAGTTTTAGTGACTTCCTTACATAATGAAAAGTACTATCCGAGTGCTGATTTTGCTGAGCTATATTATTTGCGCTGGGGAATTGAAACCTTTTATGGGTTGTTAAAAACTCGGTTAGGGCTGGAAAATTTTACGGGAACTCAGGCAGAGGCAGTGAAGCAGGATTTTCATTCAAGTGTATATTTAACGGGGCTTGAGTCAATATTAACGGATGCTGCACAGAAACAACTAGATGCCAAAGAAACAAAATACCCACAGATCGTTAACCGCTCGGTATCGTTTAATGCCATCAAAAATCATGCGTTCGATTTATTGCTTGGAGACACTGAGACCAACTTCATAGAGGAAAAGCTGACGGCACTATTTTTAACTAATCCCACCATTGAACGAAAGCACCGCAACCCGCCTCGTAAAAAATCATCTGCGAGGCGCTTGCTGAATTTTCATAAGCGGCAGAAAAAGCATTGTTTTTAAAAGAAATATCTCTTAACTTAATGGCAGTGACGATCCAGCGTGGGAATGCATGTTTGAACGCTCCAGCGTTTCTATACATGACGCTGGAGCGTCGTAAGCTGAATTCCCACGCTGGAGCATGGGAACTATTATAAATAACAACTCAGTCCTTAACCCTCAAGCCATCGATAACCAATACCTCGTTCTGTCTTTATGCAATTAAAATCAGGGTCGTGTATTTTAAAGCGGCTACGTATGGTTTTTATATGTGCAGTAATCGTATTCGCTTCCACATAAATATTAGCGGCTTTCATTAACTGTTGATAGGATTTAACCTTACACGGCTTAGTTAAAAGCTCTTGCACAATCCAAAACTGGGTCAGAGTCAGGTCAACAGCTTGGCTATTCCAATAAACCAGTAGCCGCTCGGTATCAACATGTATGCATGCTGATTCATTACTATTACCTGTAAGGGTCGCAGGTTGTAGATTATTATTTTGGATACGTTCGTAACGCCGTAATAAAGCTTCAATGCGAACAATTAAATACTCAATACTAATATCTTTGGTCAAGTAGTCATCAGCTCCCAGCCGAAACCCAGATATTTTATCGACCTCACTACCATGTGACGTTAAAAATAAAATAGGCAGTAGCGATGATTTCTCTCTAAGATACATGCATAGTTGAAATCCACCTTCACGCTCTTCTTCTAAAGCAATATCAAGAATGACAATATCAGGCAACCCTAAACTAAAAGCCTCCATTGCTTCTTCCCTGTTTCGATAAGCCTTTACTCTGAAGCCTTCATCGGCCAGTAACTCAGTATAGTTCTCCCGAATCACATCATCATCTTCAACTAACACAATTTCCCTTAGCATTTCTGCCCCCAAGACTCTCTCGCTAAACTGGTCATATCATACAATGATTAAGGCAACGGATGGACACTGTTCATAATTCTTCATATTTTCGTTATATGCCCACCCTTCGCCATTACGAGAAAGTATTACAGCCGCGTATTGTGCCGTCAGTAAACCCTTTTTTAAACCAATAGACACGTTGCTGTGATGTCCCATGTGTAAAGGATTCAGGGGTTGCATAACCCCGTGCTTGCTTTTGTAAACGATCATCACCAATGGCACTGGCTGCATTTAAGGCTTCATCAACATCACCCTGCTCCAATATATGCTTGGCTTTTTCAGTGTGATGCGCCCATAAACCAGCATAACAGTCTGCTTGTAATTCTAATTTAACTGATAATTGGTTAGCTTGCGCCTTGCTCATACCTTGCTGTGCCTTACGTACTTTTGCTGAAGTGCCTAGCAAGGTTTGTACATGATGGCCAACCTCGTGCGCAACAACATAAGCTTGCGCAAAATCACCCGGCGCATTATGGCGTGTTTTCAGTTGTTTATAAAAACCAAGGTCGATATACACCTTATGGTCACCTGGACAATAAAAAGGCCCCATTGCGGCTTCTGCATGTCCACAGGCTGAGCGTACCTTATCTGTAAAGAGCACTAATTTTGGCTCTTCATAACGGATATTTTCTTGTTGAAAAAGTGTATTCCAAGTGTCTTCCGTGTCCGCTAATACCACACCAGTAAACTGAGCCAATTGTTGCTGTTTAGCCGATGGCTGGTAATTTGTTGGTTGACTGCTAGGCACTGGCCCACCAGTATTATCCAAAAGACTTAATACAATTTTAGGATCTACGCCAAAATACATCGCAGCAAGTGTGACAATAACAACGGTTAACCCCCCTGTTTTTTTGCCGGGTCTACGCCCACCACTAGCCCCCCTTCTGTCTTCAATATTGTTGCTTACTCTACGGTTACGCCATTTCATGGTATTGCCTTATTCTCTTTTATGGTTGCTTTTTGTACACCTACATACCTACTCATTACCATCTTGTAGCCATTGCAATGCTGCGTCATAGTCTTGAAAAAATTTAGCATCTCCCGAGATAAACCATGAGCCAATTTTAGCCGTATATTCTTGCCATTTTTTATTGCCATAAATAGCAATTTTATCAAACTCGCTACCGTGCTTAAGACCCAACTGCAAATCATCCCATGCGGCTCTTAATTCCCAGCCTTCCAGCTCAGTACCATCAAACAATACTTTAACCCTAGGCGTGCTAATACCCGCTAATGCTGAATCAATGAGTGGATTGATCACTTCATAATCTGCATGTGTCAATTTGCCTACGGCCTTAAGAGTAAGAAAAAATTCATCTCCCACTCGTTCAATGCCAATAGAAAAGCCATGTCTTGTTATATTCATATTTATTCCCTTTTTAAATTACTTAGAAGTAGATTGCTTATCAATGCCTTATATAAACTGGAGCTATTCGCACTCCCCCAAAACATCACTCATATGCTCAATAGCAATGCTAAGGCCTTTTAAACCTGCTTGTGCTTCAGCTATATCACTTGCATAATACTTATTAAATAAATCATCGGCAATATCATGTATTGCATTATGTGCATCGACTATCGTTTGAAACCAATTTTTTGCAAACATTTGCTCTTGATTGGCTCGCATTATCCAAATACCACAATGACATTTGCTGCGCTTCATGATTGGCCAATTTTCAATATTATCAGGTAAAGATTGGATATTATTTTCGAAGTGCTGCTGCCATTGATTTAAGGCTAACCGAAATAGCATAACCTTATCTTCTTTTGCAGTTCGCCTCTTATTGGCACATGCCAACCATGCTTGATCAGGGATATACTGTTTAAGCCAATTTTGTATCTCAGAAGCTGGCATAGGTCTGGCAATACCATACCCTTGCGCTCGGTCACACCCCATAATAAGCAACATCAAACCATGCTCTGTCGTTTCTACGCCTTCAGCAATCACTTTACGATTAAAGCTACTTGCCAAACCAATGATACTATCAATAATCACATAATCATCAGGATCATCCAACATATCCCTAACAAACGTTTGATCTATTTTTATGGTTTTTGCTGCCAAGTTGCGTAAGTGCGTCAAAGAAGAATAACCTGTCCCAAAATCATCTAATGCTACATTGACACCTAAGCTGTCAATGCAGCTTTTAATAATAGCACTAATGGACTGTAGATCACCCAAAGCACTACTCTCTAATATTTCCAGCTGAAAATATTGAGTATCGACTGTTGGATATTGCGCCAATACTGCATCTAGGTCATTGATAAAGGTAGCGGATTGTAAGTGAAAAGAGGAAATATTCACACTCACTTCTAGTTCAATACCTTGTGCCTTCCATACCTTTAGTTGCTGCAGTGCTTCATTAATTACCCAGTTACCAACTGTAATTTCTAATTTAGTACCTTCAATAATGGGCAAGAATTTTAATGGCGGAATAAGGCCTTTCTCAGGATGTATCCAGCGGATTAAAGCCTCTGCCCCAAACACCTCACCTGTTTTCATATTCACCTTAGGCTGGTAATATAAACAGAATTCATTATCTGCTAGTGCCTGCTTAATTTCTTGCAAACGAATATTTTTTTGAATGACCAGCTGATCTTGCTCGGTATTAAACAAACTATAGCGGTTGCGGCCAGCCAATTTAGCTTGATACATTGCTTGATCAGCTTGTCTCATTAGCGTATCCAAGTCAGTATCATCAATGGCAGCTAAACTAACGCCAATGGATGCACTGATGCTAATATCTTGCTGACCAATACTATAGGGCAGTGCCAAAGCGTGGATAATACGATCCAACATCACTGCACACTGAGTAAACGAGTCGAGATCGCCTATTAACAATACATACTCATCTCCACCGTGCCTAGAAACAGTATCTTCATCTCTAATACTTGCTTTAATGCGCGCAGCAACTTCAATCAGCAATTGATCCCCTGTCTCATGCCCGTAAGTATCATTAACAGGCTTAAAGTCATCCAAATCCAGAAAACAGACAGCTAGTTGGGTCTTTGTGCGTTTACTATGTGCAACTGCCCTCCTGAAACGGTCTGCTAACAGGATACGATTTGGTAATTGAGTCAGCACATCATAGTGCGCCATCAATTCCAATTTTTCTTGTTGTTTTTTACTATGCGAAATATCTCTAAACAAGCCGATATAGTGAGTAATCACTCTATTATCATCAACTATCGGCAGGATCGTTAATAACTCAGGATAAATTTCCCCCTGTTTTCTACGATTCCATATTTCACCTTGCCAATAGCCACTAGTGCTAAGTGTTTTCCACATATCTGCATAAAACTCCGGGTCTTGTTTTCCCGAACTGAGCATACTAGGGTTTTTACCAATAACTTCTGCTGCACTATAACCGGTAATTTTCTGAAAAGCAGGGTTGGTGCTAACGATAAGATTATTGATGTCAGTAATATAAATACCATCCAGAGTGTTTTCAAAAACACTCGAAGCTAAACGCAGTTGCTTTTCAACCTTGCTTCTCTCATTAATTTCTCTTTTCAAGTCTAAGGTACGTGTACATAAATGATCATACATAGAAATCGTCGTATCCAGCACCCCCCCCATGACTCCAGACATTTCCTTATTCATTTGTTGCTTGGCACTTTCCAAAGAAAACCCGGCTTGCATCGCGGCCACAACCTTGCTCATCCGCATATCACTATCAAGGATATGATGAGCCAGCCAATGGGTGAGAAATGCCAGCAGATCTTCCACCACTTCATTAATGGGCTTGTTCGCTTCCTCTGCTTTTAGTTCTAATACTAATGTAACAAAGCTGGCATGGGTTTCTTTATGCCTTTTTAAACTGGAATTACTAGGAAAGTACTTTTTCCAAATACGCTCTTCAGACTGAAAGTGATAATCAGCATAATCAGCCAATTCGACAAATGTTTTATCCAGTAAATCAATATCCGACTCATTGCCCAAGTGAGTAGCTAATTGATTAATTAACTTAACCAGCACCTTATGCTGCTCATCTATCTCAGCAATGCCGGTATCAAAATTTGTGCTCCAAGGAAAAACATCTATTAATTCATTCATAATAAAGCGTCTTTAATTTTACCCTTATAAATATCAGGGTATCCTAGGTTGTTGATAATTTCAATTTTTTGTAAGGTCTTATTCTGCATTTCATTATTGTAAAATGAAAAACTCAAAGCTTACACCTCAACGTTTATATTGCCCAAAGAATAAACAATAAACTCATTCCTTTTTTGCATATCTTATTCTAACAACCTCTGCCTCGATACTCCTCGTAATCTCCATTGGTGTTTAGCTTTCAATATCCAATCTGGTAAATACATGAATAGTTTGCCAGTATTCAGGACTGATAATTTTAATCAACTGAGTTCGTAAGTACTCAGGCATAATTGATTTAACTACAATACACAGGGTTTTTTCATCTTCAAGGCTCATAGCTGGCTACGCAACGCTGAAGATGGAACACAAGACCAGTAAAATGTTAAATAAATTATGCTTGGGTACTTATTACTGCAATTCTGAGTTGACTACCTAGTTACTCCTAACATATCAATACCTTCGCTGATTTTGATTTTTCAAAAATGCACGTTTTAATGATATAAATAAATTAATGTTTATGCGAAAAATAGCTTATTTTTCATTTTGGCAAATATATTGCCCTTTAATTACACCTATGTCAGGATATTTTACAACTTTTTAAACAACGCTTACTGGCTGGCTACCAACTTACTATATCAGCATAGTTCTAATGCAATTTTAGGAGCATACACACTAACCCCATGCTTACTAACCTAGAGCTACCTTAAAAACGTACTCCCCCTTTTATATCACTAGCTGCCCCCTCGCTAAATCTACTAAAATTCAGCAAAAACATGTTAGAAAATAACATGCATGAAGCCATTCATGTCAATTTTTTTTACACTATATTTTCACGGAAACCACATAAAAATAATTAAAAAATTCTAATATTCAATGAATCATAATAACAAGCGCCTAAATTCACACAGTTTTATCAGCATTTACCCAACTAAACCATAAACAGCTATTGACACAACCCACAAAAAACCCATTAACACTACAATTACCATGCTCAGTAAGATGATAAATACTTAACCAATTGTCAGTTTTTTTTACAACTCATATACTCCTCCATCTATTAAATCAATTTAACTAACTGAAAATAAATATTTTTTTAAAATTGGCCTACTATATGCTTACTCTAGTACCTATACCCCCACCTTTGCAACTTTGGACAAAGGTATTTTTTAGCAATACAATTTGAAGGAACTTACAATGAAAAATAATAGCCCCAATAGATCTAAAGTTGGCTACTTAAGTGCCGTATTTTTAGCAGGCGCAATAACACTTCCCAGCACTTCCTCTGCCGCTGCATTACTAGATGGCTTTGGTGGAGATGCTGGCTATGGCCAACTAGCTATGCCAAGAAATGACGATAGCTCTAGTAACCAATTGCCATTACCCTTTGCCGTTAACTTTTTCGGCACAACATACAATAACTTCTTTATTAATACCAATGGTAATATTTCATTTAACTCTAGGGTAAGTACATTTACGCCCCAAGCCTTCCCAGTAGCAAACCAACCAATGATTGCTCCTTTTTGGGGGGATGTAGATACAAACTGTGCTTCTTGTGGCGAAGTCTATATTGCTGCTCCTAATGAGAGCACAGTTGCTGTTACTTGGAACAATGTAGGTTTTTATCCCAGCAACTCCTCTTTAACCAACAATTTTCAACTTGTTCTAAGAGACCAAGGTAATGGTGATTTTGATGTTGATTTCCGTTATGATCGACTAGAATGGACTACTGGCAATGCTAGTAATGGAACTAATGGCCTCGGTGGAATTCCTGCTCAAGCTGGATATGATGCTGGCAACCAAACCAACTTCTTCGCTTTACCTGGATCATTAACTGCCGACGTATTAGAGTTGCAAAACACCAGTAATGTAAGCGCAGCAACACCTGGGCTGTGGTCTTTCGCCATTCGCGATGGTGCATTACCGGGAGAAACACCAGAAAACCCATTAATGCCTGTGACAACAGATGCTGGCTTTGACTTTGACTTTGATGTCGTCCTTAACGAAACTGTTTTCATCGATCCTATTGTTGCCGTAGGGTATGATTATATTGTCAACAGCGGCCCTCTATTTGCCTCAGTTACTTTACCAGTAGGCATAGGTGATGATTCATATGACCTTTTATTATGGGATCTTGCTACAAGCATGTATGTTGACGCAGGAACATTAACAGGAGGTGTTGAACATTTCTTTGCTGCTGGCGGTATAGATCGTTTCAGAATTCTTGGCATTGAAGCTAGTGAACTGCTTGACCCTGCCGATGCTACTGCATTTGTAACTGGCTTATCTTTCGCCTCAACAGGAAGAGTAAATGTAAGTCAAAACCCTATTACTTTTGACACCGACTCTGCACAAGGCCCTATTCCTGAACCGACTACTTGGATGTTACTAAGTGGTGCATTACTTGGTTTTGGAGCAATGCGTAAAAGAAAGCTAAACAGCTAGTACGCAACATCTTCACTTTAAAGATAAAAGGGACTGAAATATAGTCCCTTTTTTTGGCTCTCAAAAATTTTGGGCATTTAATCTTATAACCCCCTATCATTAATATAGAGCTTTATTGGAGCGATACCTGCAAAATAGTCAAAGCTTATTAAGTATTAATACATATTTAAATAACCTAACTTTCACAATACCAGCTAAAACATATCAAATAAGGAAAATATTTTGGCACAAATAAATAAATACCTTTTATTAGGGGTACTGATTTCTATGACTCCCACTGCGTTTGCATTAACTGGTGATGATATTTATAAAAAATGCTCAAAAGCACTCGATGTACCCAAGAACGAAAAGCAACAACAGGCAATTACAAGGTTTTTGGATGTTGGTACTTGTGCTGGCTTTGTTGGTGGCGTACTAAGCGGAGTAAACTTAGTTGGCGATATGATGCAGCAGCAAGGAATAGTAAAGCGCAATTTTATATGCTTACCTAAAGAACAGCACTCACAAGCATTACTCAAGGAAGTAATTCATTATTTGGATGAACACAAAAATGAACTTAAACTGCCTGCCCAAGTTATTATTTACAAGGCTTTCTCCCAAAAATACCCTTGCAAGCCAACTCACTAAGGTTATATACCAAAATTAGGACTCCAAACTCCCAGAATAAAGCTTTCTATAGGCTCCTCCACAAGTGTGCTTAGGCAATTGGAGGACGTAACTTGGGCGTGGTATATCTGGAATAGTAAAAATCGGAATAAAGCGGTGCTTTAGTGATATTAGGGGCAGGAATACGGATGGCAATAGCAGCACGAGTAGCTAATGTCTGCCCGATATGTCCACCATGATCATAACTACAAACACCTTCATGTTGTTCATGACACTCGGTGGCAACCTTCATATCAATAGTAGGCTGAATTTGTACTGTAGAAAAAGCTGCATGAGTATGCTCAGCATCAGCAATAGACCATTCATGAATATCAGTTACCATCCAAGTAGATACCCAATCCGTCAGAAATGCTAGAAAATAAATGCTAAATCGTCTCATGGCTAAATGATAACAAGAATCAATTAAAGTTTAAATAAGTATTTACTAGCCTTGATTTGTAAATTTATCGTGGCAACAGCTTTAAACATCATTTCTCACGTTTAGCAAACGTATTAATTTATCAAAATTAAGCTTATTATTAAATTTAACAGTAATATTAATGATAGTATTTATAACTTCTTAATCATAGAAAACTAGGCCTATCATGAACAACACAATGCTTTATGTCTTAATATTTACTGCCATTATGACGGGTTGCTCTACTACAGCAGATCGTCATCCACCACCTGCTAATTTAATTTCTATAGTGGCTATTCCTGACATCCCTGAAGCTCGGTTTTGGGCCGATGAATGGCCTAAGCATAGTGTACAACGCATTAATTCGATCAGTGATGCTGATATCAAAAAAAGGTCTTCTGCAACTTATAATGTGCCGCATAATTATCTGGCGATTTCAGGAGGAGGTGCTAACGGTGCATTTGGTGCAGGTTTATTAGCTGGCTGGACTGCCCAAGGAACACGACCTGAATTTACAATGGTCACAGGGGTAAGTACAGGCGCTCTAACAGCCCCCTTTGCATTTCTGGGTGCTGCCTATGACGCTAAACTTAAAGTTATCTACACCACTACATACACCAAAGATGTTGCCTTGGAGCGTAATTTAATTGCTGCATTAATGGGAGACTCTCTTGCGGATACTGCACCGTTACAACAATTAATTAGTCAATATATGACACCTGCTGTTATCGATGCAATAGCGATAGAACATAAAAAAGGACGACGTTTATTTATTGGTACCTTTAATTTGGATGCAGGGCGTTCCGTTATCTGGGATATTGGTGCTATTGCGGTGAGTAGTCACCCTGAAAAAGTGAGCCTAATTCATGAGGTCATGCGTGCATCAGCTGCGATCCCTGTTGCTTTTCCACCCGTCATGATTTCTGTCAACGCAAATGATCAACAATATGATGAAATGCATGTCGATGGCAGTGTGGGCTCACAAGTATTTGTTTATCCTGCTGCAGTCAATTGGAAAAAAATAATCAAGAAGCTAAAAGTAAAAGGTAACCCACAAGTTTTTGTGATTAGAAACGCCTATTTAGAGCCTGATTATAATGGTGTCAACCGCAGTGTATTACCCATTGCGACACGTTCGATTGATTCATTGCTTAGAGCAAGTGGTACGGGAGACCTCTATCAAATCTATGCACTTTGTACCCGAGATGGTAATGACTTTAATTTAGCCTATATTCCGCCAGACTTTATCGAAGAACCGACAGAAGGGTTTGATCCTGTTTATATGAGTAAATTATATAAGCGAGGTTATGATATGACTGTCAAAGGCTTTCCTTGGGAAAAGAGTCCACCAGGATTTGTAGTTCATATTGAAAATTTAGATTCTGAAAATTAAGGGTAGACAGAATGAGTGGAGAAAGTTTATTGGGTAGTATTAAAAAATGCAGTCCAAGCTTATGACACTAAATTCAATCAGACATAAAAAAAGGGAAGGCATAATGCCTTCCCTTTTTTTATTAAGCAAACTGATTTAAATAGTTTACTTAGAAACCAATACCTAAATAAGCACCCGTTGTAAATCCATTAACATTAGTACCATCTAATGTATCACCTAGCGTTAAGTTATAACGAATATCGGCACCTAGGTAAAAATCTTTCCAAAGGTTGAAATCAGCACCTGCAGCAAAATGCATGCCTGGCTCTAATACTGTTACCCCGTCAGAAGGAGGACTAATTACATGTAGCGCGAAACCAGCTGGAATGATCCAAGGCCTGAACTTGCTACCTTTCATAAATTTAATTTTTGGAGAAGCCGTCAATGTGAACTGACTAACTGTAACCGTACCAAGACCACCAGTAGGTGTGTTAGTAAGTGCTGTATTAACAACTGTCATTAATGGGTTCAAAGCTTGAGTCTGTCTATCAAATTCTTTGTACTCAAACATTAATTCAGCAAGGATTTCAGTTCCATCATGCAACCCAAATAAATCATCACTTAGGTTAAAGTCAAAACCTGCACCAAAATACCAGCCATCTTGCTCACCATTAGCTTGTGGAACTATACCAGCACCACCAATCGTGTCAGTTAAAACATCACCAAAACGATTAGTATCATTTCTAGCATAACCACCACGGAAGAAGACCATGTTGCCATTGCTTTTTGCGCTTGTTTCAGCTTTTGCTTTTTCTAACTTAGAAATTCTTGCTTTCAAGTTAGATAATTCGTCAGCACTTGCTTGTGGTGCTGCGGTAAGACCTACTATTGCCAATGCCGTTGTTGCCGCGCTTAAGGCTACTTTCAATTGTTTAATCATAGTCCCCCCCAAGGGTTATTTTTATTAAGTGTTTTTATTACAACAATTCGTATCTTTTATACAACATTTTGTAACACGGTAAAAATAATAGCAGTAAATCCTAATCCTTACAAGTAGAAATGTCTTTTTTTTAAAATTAGTTTTTCCTTATTTTTCAGCAACTAATCAATTATTGTTAATAAACAGCATAAATTAGCTACTTTTTATTATTTTTTGTTGTTATTAATCCACTATTTTTTTTAAGATTTATATCTTAGCTTTATTTTGTTGCCACCTTGCAACGCTAATAGCATCTTAATTATTTTTGCTTTAATCGGTATAAAGCAGAAATATCCTCTGCACCAAAGCCAGCATCCATTAGCTGCTGATAATCCATAATCGTTTGTTGCACCAAAGGTAAATCAGCAAAATTTTGTTGCGCCATTGCTTGGCAAATAACAAGGTCTTTATGATGTAAAGCCAATTTAAACCCTGGCTGATAATTCCCCTGCGTCATGGATAAGCCTCTATGGCTCAAGAACCAATTGCCTGCTGCGCCACCCGCCACTACTTCGATCACTTTATCTAAAGGCAGGCCTTCAGCTTGTGCAAAAGCTAAAGCCTCTGTCACCGCTTGGTTAATCCCAGCTGCCATAACCTGATTGACTGCTTTTGTCCCTTGACCTGCACCCGTCGCTCCCATATAAATAATACGTGCACTTATGGCCTCTAATACTGACCTGACTTGCTCTAATACGGATTGCTCACCACCCACCATCATCGCTAAACTACCATTTTTAGCACCTTCAACACCACCCGATACAGGCGCATCCAAAAACTGTACTTGCTTGCCTGCTAATGATTGCGCTGCGGTTATTGCCGTAGCACTGCTGACAGTAGAGGTATCTATTACAATAGTACCTGGCTTAACAGCCTCTACTATCATTTGGATAATTTCCAAGAGGTCTTTATCAGCAGAGACACAAATAATAATCACATCGACACTGGCAGCTAATTGCTGTACTGAACTAGCGACTGGTATTTGTAATTCATTCGCCAGATCTTGTGCTTTACTGTGGGTTCTATTCCAAACCATACTCAAAGAGGCTGCTTTGGCAAGGTTTCTAGCCATGCCAATACCCATAGCGCCCAAACCAATCATACCGACCTGCATTTGCTCACCTCTAGTTAGGGATAAAGTTATTATTAAACACTGGGTTAAGTGTAGGTTGGATGAGATTTTTTATTGCGAAGCATTAAAAAACGAAATCCGACATGGGGGTACGTCAAAATGTCGGATTTCGTTATCTGCGCTACGCCAGATAATCTCATCCAACCTACAAATTACCACTGTTGCCGACTATTTCGTGGTTGCTGTTGCCGGCCATATTGATATAAAAATTTACGCTTCAACAAGCCTGCCGGGTCATCGGGAATCCGTTTTAACCATTGCTCATTCGCTTGTTGCTGCTCATCTTGTTCATTAGCCAAGCTCTCTTGTGCCGCTTCAGGCTCAGGCTGTTCAGCTTCTTGCTGTTCTTGCTCTGTATTTTCCTGTGCTTCAGCTTCTGGCTCACTTTCCTCTTGCTCTTCTGCATCTGATTTTTGTGACTCACTCTCTTCTGAGCTATCAGAGTCTTGTGGCTCTTGTTGCTCACCTTGCTGGTCGCTCTGTTCACCCTGCTCTTGCGAATCTTCTGGTGATTCTTGTTTTTCTTGATCGTCCTGTTGCTTATCTTGATCTTGCTGCTGTTGTTTTTGCTGTTCTAAAGCCTTTTCCACCAGTTCCTTATTATATTGTGCATCTTCATTATTTGGATTCAGTGCTAAAGCTTCATCATAAGCGGCTATTGCCTCTTGCAACTTACCTGCTTTTGCCAAAACATTAGCTTGATTATAAAAGCCAGTATCTGTTGTAGCTGGCAGCATATCTTCTTCTGCAACCTGCATTCCTGCTTTATATTGCGCCGCAGCTTGCCAAGCAGGATCAGTGAATTTTTCTGCTGCGCCTTGATAATCATCATTTAAATAATGTTGATAAGCTTGTTGATCATCGCTTTGCCATAAGTCTTGCCATTCATAAGCATAGCTATTCTTGGGGAGTGGTAAGGCTAGTAATATAAATACAGCTAACAAGCCACGTCGAAACGAAAAGGCAGCCAAAAATAATATTGGTAACAACAACCAAATACCCGCTTCTTGCCAGTTTTCTAATAACAAATCATTATCTATCGTTTCACTACGCTTGGCGATTTGCTCGAAATAGCGACTAAGCTTTTCAACATCCGCATCGGTATCGGTTATTTGCTGATAAATACCACCACCCGCTTGTGCTGCTTGCCGCATAGCCCGCACATCCAGTTTAGGAACCACAATATTGCCACTCGCATCTTTTAAAAAACCACCATTAGGCATTTTTACTGGCGCACCTTCCTGAGTCCCTACGCCTAGAATTGATAGCTGGTAACCATTAGGTACCTCAATATCAGCGAGCATATCATCATCACTGACTAATAAAATCTGGCCTTTAGTCAAGCCTGCATTTTTAAATAATTCGATTGCTTTATTAATCGCCAAAGCACTGTTACTTCCCTGAGCTGGCATAATATCACTGGTCAACGCAGATAACTGACTTTTAATGGTTGCCACATCTTCCGTTAATGGTGTTACTGTAAAAGCAGAATTTGCATAAACCAATAATGCGGTTTGCCCATCTTTGCGCTTATTGAGTAAATCAGCAATTTTGTAACGTGCACGTTCTATACGCGAAGGCTTAATATCAGCCGCATCCATCGAACGCGACAAATCTAAGGCAATCACCAATGCTGCTGCATTTCTAAAAGCAGGCATCGGTAAGCGCTGCCAAGTAGGCCCAGCCAAAGCAATAATCGTTAATATTGCTGCAAGACTGCTGGTAACTAATGGTACACGACTGGGTTTAGCGTCTTTTTCTTGTAAAATAAACGGCAATAAATCCGCATCACAAACAGCCGACCAGCCACCTTGTTGTAATTTATTTTTAATATTAAAAAATACCAAAACCAGTAACGGCAGTGTCGCTAATAACCAATAAGGTCTAATAAAGTGAAATTCGCTCATATTCATGACCACCGTAACCGCATCATACTAATCATAGTCGCCAACACTAATGCCAGTGCTAATGGCCAGTAAAATAATTCACTACGTGGCCGAAAAAATTGCTTATCTTTTTCTACAGGCTCTAGCTCATCCAATAGTTGATAAATCTGCTTTAGTTCATCGGTATCTCTGGCACGAAAATATTGCCCACCTGTTTTTTCGGCAATCGCTGTTAAGGTTTTTTCATCTAAATCCCGTGAAGGATTCACTCTTTGTGAGCCAAAAAAACTACGCACAACCATTTCATCCGCACCAATACCAATGGTATATATTTTCAGTTGATAGTCTGCCGCCAGTTCTGCTGCTTTAATCGGCGTGACCTTACCCGCCGTGTTGGCACCATCCGTTAACAAAATCAAGACTCGACTATCCGCTTTTTGACCTTTTAAGCGCTTTACTGCCAGACCAATGGCGTCACCAATCGCAGTGCTTTCACCCGCTAAGGTAATAAAGGCTTCATTGAGTAAAATTTGCACGGTTTTACGGTCAAAGGTTAAGGGCGTTTGTAAATAAGCATTGGTACCAAATAAAATCAAACCAATACGATCACCGATGCGTCGCTCAATAAACTCACTGGCTACTTTTTTAGTCGCAGTGAGACGATCAACACGTTGCTTACCCACAATAAAATCCCGCTCTTCCATACTGCCGGATAAATCCACCGCCAACATTAAATCGCGACCACTAATACCTTGCTCTATAGGCTCGCCTAACCACTGTGGACGCATACTGGCAAAGACTAATAAGCACCACGCAGCAATAGCTAGCCACAATAACCAAGGCTTATTTGTCGCCACGGTATTTTGTGCTTCTGCTACATTAAAATCATCAAGAAAAGGTACCTTTAAAGCTGCCTGTTCAGCGGTATTCGCGGCAGGCGCAAAACGCCTAATCAACCAAGGTAAAGGCAGTAGCAACAATAGCCACGGCCAAGCAAAATGCATCATGTTTTTGGCTCTTTTTGTTGCGCTAACCAAGTTGCACAAAGTGCAAATAGAGGCGTTAGTGCTTCTAGTTTAGTGGGGGAACGATATAAGCTATCTGTTAATAATCGCCCAGTATCACTGCTAAATTGAGGTGTAGGCATGCTATTGTCTAAAAAGTTTAACCACTGGTTACCCACTAACCCCGCCACATCATTGCGTGGGTATAAACTAATAGCTGTACGGCGCATCAACTTAGAGAGTGCTTGTAGCTTTTCTAGCTCACTGAGTTCGGTATCTTGCTGCAGCACTTTAAAATATTTCTTAGCTGCTTTTAATGCAGTTTTACGTGTTAAGCGTCGATACAGTCTAAAGAGTAAATATAAACTTAGTGGTATCAGTATTGCCAAGACCCACCAGCCGATTGCAGGCGGCCACCAGCTTATCGCTGCGGGAATTTGGACATCACGTAGAGGAAGTTCAGATTGCATGTATTTGATAGAGGGAGATAGGTTGTAAGTGACACAACCCAACAGAAATAAATGTGTTAACGCTTTTTGTTGGGTTACGTTATCTGCACTTCGTTAAATAAGCTAACTCAACGCCAGAATATGGAAACGATAAAGCTCAACCCTGCTTAATATAATTCAGCCATTGCTCCGCTGATTTACGGGTTTTTCGGTATTTCTGCGCTTGTTGAAATGCTTTTTTTGCGGAAGCGATTTGCTCGGTTTCATACAAGCTCATACCTAATAATATATAGGCTTCGCCTGTTTTCGATAGCTTGCCTTTACGCAATGCTTTTTTAATGGCTGTTATCGCTGGCTGCCATAGCTCTTGCTCCACATGAATACGACCTAACTGTAGATACAAATCACCTTTTTCATGTAGTGATGAAGCTTGCTCTAAAGCATTAATCGCCTGTTTATATTCACGCGCATTCGTCCAGGCATTAGCAAGCGAGCCCCAATTAGAAGAAGTGCGTTTGACTCGGCCAGCATTAATTTCTTTTGTTAATAAATTAGCTGCTTGATACGGCTGCTTTTGGAACAAAAACAAATTAAATAATGCCAGAATTTGTGTTTCAGACTGGATAAAACCTTTTTTATAAGCCAAATGTTGCGTAGTCAACGCTTTTGAATATTTATGTAACTGCTGATAAATCGCAGATAATTGCTGCCAATAATCTTTTTTATCCGGAAATCTGCGTACTAATTTTTGTAATATTCGTGCAGCAGCAGGGTAGTTTTCTAGCTCATAATATAAAGCAAGGTTCAATTGCAACCAGCCTTCTTTTGGCTTTTTAGCCTGTTTAATAGCTCGCTCTATATAAGGCAGGGCTTTACGATATTGTTTTAGTTGTGCATGTGCATTTGCTAACAGCACCAATACTTGCTGATTACTTTCACCACCTTCAGCCAGCCATACTGTTAATATCTTGATTGCTTTTTGGTATTGCACTGTTGCCATATACAACTGTCCCAAATTAAGCATGGCTTCTTGTTGCTGATTTTCTGGCAACATTTTAGTTGCAGTACACTGCTCTAAATATTTAGCTGCCTTTACATAATTATTTTCCAAAGCATAAACAGAGGCAAGGGTACGCAATACGATAGCCTGTTCATAGCTTGCAGCTTTTACGCCAGCCAATATTTTTTGCAACCGTTGCCGCGCACCTTTATAAGCTTGCTTAGCAATCAACTTATCAGTTACCGCTAATTGCTTATATAACTGCGCTGAAATCTGTGGTGTTGACGACTCTTCAGCTGCTACAGGCGTTACGGTTAATAGAGCAAAACTAATGATGCCAAGCCGAATAAGATGGCTAAAAAATTTATTCATCGCGATAATTTGAATTCCAAGGTCTGTACGGCACGCTGCTCATAAGCTTCTCCTGCTATGATTTGCGGCTTAAATTTCCAGCGTTTAATGGCTTTCAATGCAGCACTGTTAAAAATAGAACTCGGCTTGGAGTCGACGACAATAGCATCAGTCACCGTCCCTTCTTTAGTAATGGTAAATTCCAGTTTTACCCAGCCTTGTATACGACGATTTGCTGCACGCATCGGATAGCGCGGTGGGATCCTTACCAAAGGAATTACATTAGTACTAATTTTTGCTCTACCCGCTTTAACGTTTAAACCAGATAATGCAGAACCTTTAAAACCATTCAATTGTAATGGCATATCCAAATTAGGCATATCCATATCCGGCATAACGGTCTTAGTCACTTCCGCAGTATGCATTTGCATTTTAGGTTGCTTAGGACGTTCTTTTGGTTTCGGCTTATCAGGTACGCGCCGATCTTTAAGCTGCATTTTAGTATCACGTTTTAAGCGTACAAACTCGGTCATGCGCAAGTTATCAGTTTCTTTTAAGCCTTGCTGATTGTTGGCAATCATATACTGCATGCCCCAAAATAAACCTAAGGCAACAGTCGTTCCTAAAAAAATGGCAACCAAAATACGGATCACTGCGCTTCCGACTCGGTCGCAATCACAGGAGCAGGTACACCTGCCTGCCGTACTTGATCAATAACAGCCACTAAATGGTGGGTTTTGGTATCTCTGTCGGCAGCAATAATAACCGAACCTAGTGGGTTTTCTGCACGTAAACGCGAGACATTGGCACGTACGGCACGTACATCGACCAAACGTTTATCTATCCAGACTTCACCATTAGCTTTAATACCAATAATGACATTGCCTTGTACCTTGGTTTCACCTGACTGAGCACTTGGACGATTAACATCAATCCCCGACTCTTTAACAAATGAAGTGGTCACAATAAAGAAAATAAGCATGATAAAAACAATATCCAGCATAGGAGTCATGTCAATATCAGCACTTTGTTCAACTGAGGAACGATTAGATCTACGGCGCATAATAAATTCGCTATTAGTGATATTTTAATAAATCAGCCAAATGATGTGATTCATCACTGACCCATTCTTCAATCAATTTACTGAAATACAGCCCAGCAATGGCAATCACCATTCCCGCCATGGTCGGAATGGTTGCTGAGGAAACTCCGGCAGCCATTGCTCGTGCATTACCCGTACCCGTCACTGCCATCACATCAAAAACATTGATCATGCCAGTAACTGTACCTAATAGCCCTAATAAAGGGCAGATACCAATCAGCATTTTAATGACGGCGACACCGCGATTCATATCAATCAATGCGGTAGAGATAATAGCTTGTCGAATAAACAAAGCATGTGTTGATTGTTTATCAGAGCGTTGTTCCCACTGATTAATCCATGCTGTGCGTAGGCTTGGGTAATTAAGCTTAAAAAATAATAAGCGTTCGATAATCAAGCACCATAGGCAAACAGCGACTCCCAGAATAACCCATAAGACATCGCCGCCAACATACAGAAAATTAGCAATATCGTCTATGAAAGTCATACTTAATTGCCCATACGGCGACTCATAATGCCGGCACTTTGCTCATCCAATATTTGTATTAATGTTTTGCTACGTGAAGCCACTAAGTTATATAAAAACAATAATGGAATTGCGACACATAAACCCAGCATCGTAGTCACCAAGGCTTGCGAAATACCATCTGCCATCAATTTAGGGTCGCCCGTACCAAATAAGCTGATCGACTGAAAGGTCGCAATCATACCGGTAACCGTTCCCAGCAAGCCTAATAATGGTGCGACTGCTGCAAATAACTTAATCAGCGACAAGCCTTTTTCTAAAGCAGGTACTTCGCGAGTAATGGCTTCATCTAAAACTAACTCCAGTGTTTCGGTATCTTGTGCCATATCTTTTTCAGTTGCCAATAACACCCGTCCCAATGGGTTATTATCTGAAGCTTCACTACTATCGACTTGCTTACTCATTTTGCTACCCGTCAACGTGAGTATCGTTAAGCGTAGTAAAGCATATAAAAAGCCAATAGCACCTAGTGCCAAGATAATGAAGCCAATCACACCACCTTGCTGAATTCGCTCTACCGTATCAGGTGTTTGAATCAACATGCTAAGCATCACCCCTCGAGTAGGGTCAATAGCAACAGCTACAGAGCCTGTTTGCGCTTGTGTAAAAGGCTGTAATAAATCTAAATATTTATCAGCAGGTTGTCGTGCCAAACTAACCAGTATTTTCGTATCAGGTGAATATCGTAAATACCCTCCATTAGCAACAGCATTAAAGGCACCAATACGAATCACTTCAGTCTGCTCACGTTCACCCGTAGCAGATTGAATTTCGGTATTAAAGCGCACAACTTTACCCGTCTCAGTCATTTCTTGTTGTAAAGTAAACCAAAGTGTTTCTAGCTGCTCAATGGTTGGCAAAGACTTGCTTTCAATCATCTTTACTAATGGCACTTCTCGCTCAGGGTATTGCGCAGATACTAATGAGTTAGTTAAATCAGCACTTAAGTCACCTGCAGCTTGTCGCGCTACACCAAATAGCTCACCGAGCTCACCACTTTTTTCTTTTAATTGCGTCTCTAGCTTGGCAAGTAATTCCTCATTATCTTCCAAGTGTTGTTTAAGCGTCTTACTTAAAACTTCCTGTTGTGCTAATTTCGCTTGTGTCACTTTCAGCACTTGTTGCTGCGCTTGTTTTTCTGCTAAAAACTCCACTTCCCGAGTGCGGTTTATTTTACGACCTTGCTGTTGCGCTTGTTTAACATTACTTAATAACTGATCTAAATTTTGGTGCTCTGCCCATGCATTATTAGTAACAATAAATATCAGCATAAAACTTGTTATTAATTTCATTATTTTGCCTCCACTGCTGCTGCAACAGGCAAGCTTAATAAATCAGGTGCTGTTTCTTTACGCGCGATACGTAAACCATTACGTATCGGGTGTTGATATTCGTTTGCAAGTGTTTCCCAACGCTTATCAGCTTGGTTCCAATAGCCAGTTTCACTACCATCAAGACGCTGATAATATAAAGCAACTCGCCCAACACGTAAAAAATCGACTGAGCTAGTGGTTCCCTCTAAAGTAATATTGGCGCGATAAGCTTCGATGGTATTACCGTAATCATTTTCTATTTGATAAGCTTCAATAATACGACGAAATTTTTCAGCATTGGTGACATCTGCTCGCGTCATCATTGCTTGTAATTTAGTAATGCGTTGCTGCCGTTCTTTAGGTAAAAAAGGTAAATCTAATTGCACAAACTGCTCTAGGCTATTTTGCATATTGAGGATAAGTGGCACAATTTCACGCTGGGTCACTTCAGTTTGTTGTAATTGTTGTTCTAATGAAGCTTTTTCAGCTTCTTGCGAGGCGAGTAATTCTTTTAAATGTGCATTATAAGTTAATAATGTTTTAGTCTGCCGCGCTGCTGAGCGGTATTGCTCCAGCATTTTACGAGTACGATCATCTAAACCGTCAATTTTCTTTTGCGATTTTATTGCTGCCGACTGCGTCGCACTTTCTGTTTTTATTGCTTGAGTCAGCGCATCAGCAAAAACAGGTAATGAGCCTAAACTCAACACCACGGAAGTAACAACTATCTGACATTGACGAGGTATAAAATGCATAAAAAGAGTTTGACAGCGGATTAAAAAATTACGAAAACTTTACCACAGCTAGATTAAAAAACAATGTGTGATATCACCTACTCGCATAACTAGCCATCAAGGTCATTCTCTTATAAAAAGTATTGTTTATCAGGCCAGGGGCTTAGAAATATACAAATAGAAAGGGTCTTAACCGCAACTTACAAAATCTGGTCACGGCTAAAAGCCCCTCCTACAACTACAAAGCGTCTTTCACAGTATGCGGATAAAAAGGCCACTTGCTGACATGTAAATATTTTCTAATCGGTGACTTAATAATAGACACACATAAAGCAATCGAAAATAAACACCAAACTGCTGCAAATTCATTCGGGTCATCAGTCAATGCATCGGCAAGAAATGGGCCAATTAAGCAATGAAATAGCACGAAACGGTAAGAGCCATATAAGAAAGGCATATAGAAACCAATCCAAAGGTATACAAAACCATGCAAACCACCTTCAAATCCAGGTAACCAGGCTACCGGAGGCGACATAATATCATTCAATGGAATTTGCCAAGCAATATGCCATGCTCCAGAAGTAGAACAAATTGTTTCGCCACAAACAGCTTCAGTACCGATCACACAAAGCCCTGCCCATGCAAATGGCATCATTTTAACAATCATCGCTAATGCAGCTACTGCACATAGCGTATAGACTGTAGTCCGAATTTTTAATTTGACACTTTCAGGGATAAAATACATCGCCACCATATTAATAAAAAATGGCTGAAAGGCAATATGCAGATACCCAAACAGCGTCAGCACCTGATTTGTGGGCGAATTGCATTCGTCAATATAGACATAAGTTGCTGCTTGCAACAACTCCATTAATGCGAAAAAAGTTAATGGGATCCATAATTCTTTTGACTCACCTTTCATAGCAACATACGCTGCCGTTCCTAATCCCACTGTTGCTAAAACTGCGGACGCTTCACCACTCCAGCACATACAACCCTCTTCGCTTATTACTTAAAATTAATTGATTCAAAAGAACTAAGGAATGGAGTTATTTGCATAACCCCACTCTATACTTTGCCCTTATAAACTATAACGAGTCACTTACGGTGCGATGGTAAAATGGCCATTTTTGCACATGCAAATACTTCCTGATCGGCGACTTAATAACTGACACACATAAGGCAATCGAGAATAAACACCAGACAGCTGAAAACTCATTAGGGTCATCAGTAGTAAGATCTGCAATCAAAGGCCCGATCAAATAATGGAAGCCGACAAAACGCCATGAGCCATACATTAACGGCAAATAAAAGGCGATTAAAATATATATAAAACCATGCAAACCCCATTCAAAACCTGGTAGCCATGAAACTGGTGCGGACATAATACCATTTAGCGGCATCTGCCATGCGATATGCCATGCGCCTGATACCGAACAAATCTCTTCGCCACAAAAACCTTCTTGGCCAATATTACAAAGACCTGCCCATGCAAATGGGAACATTTTCACGATCATTGCCAAAGCAGCTACCGCACATAAGGTATAAACAGCGGTCCTGATTCTAAGCTTGACACTTTCAGGAATAAAGTACATCGCCACCATATTGACAAAAAATGGCTGAAAGGCAATATGGAGATAGCCAAACAGCGTGAGTATCTGATTCTGCGGAGAACTACAATCATCGATATAAACGTAGGTCGCTGCCTGCAACAATTCCATTAATGCAAAATACGTTAATGGAATCCATAGTTCTTTGGACTCCCCCTTTAACGCAACATACGCGGCTGTTCCCAGCCCAACGGCAGCTAAAACTCCCGACGCTTCACCACTCCAACACATACCAAAACCTCACACAATGTTTATTGTTATTATTAGGAAAACCCACCATTATACCTTATTAAATATAATTAAAACCTAAATATATTGTGCTTATATTTTTCAGCTTAATATATATAGCTATATTCATTCGACCATGAATATTTACACTAATAATTGAACTTTTATACTAAAATATTCAATTTATACTTCACGCACTCAGGATAAAAATCACGCATGTCAGACGCAAGTCCTAGCGATAGCCTTATCGCCATACAACAATTAAAAAACACTATTAGCGAACAAATCATCGGCCAAGATGTTTTAGTAGAGCGCATGTTAATTGCCTTGCTGGCTGATGGACATATATTAGTAGAAGGCGCACCAGGGTTAGCCAAAACCCGCGCAATCAATACACTCAGTAAAGGCATACAAGCAGACTTTCAGCGGGTGCAGTTTACCCCTGATTTATTACCTGCAGATTTAACAGGCACGGAAATTTATCGCCCGCAACAAGGTAGTTTTGAATTCCAAAAAGGCCCGCTATTTCATAACCTAGTCTTAGCTGATGAAATCAACCGTTCTCCAGCCAAAGTACAGGCAGCATTATTAGAATCCATGGCAGAAAGACAAATTACCGTTGGTGGCACAACCTACCCGCTCCCCCCTCTCTTTTTGGTTATGGCTACCCAAAATCCGATTGAGCAAGAAGGTACTTATCCTTTACCTGAAGCCCAATTAGACCGTTTTTTATTGCATGTCAAAATTGATTACCCCAGTGCCGAACATGAAAAGCAAATTTTGCATTTAGCACGTAATGAAGCTCAACAAGGCAGCCAGTCAGCAGCACAGCACAGCCAAGCTATCAGCCAGGAAAGCTTATTTACAGCACGCCAAGAAGTGCTTAATACTTATATGGCAGATAACTTGGAAGATTATTTATTACAAATCATTCTTGCCACTCGTAACCCTGCGGCTTATGGCGAAGATTTAGCGCATTGGGTTCAATATGGAGCCAGCCCGCGCGCCAGTATTGCTCTTGATCGCTGCGCACGCGCCAAAGCATGGCTAAACGGCAAAGATTACGTTGCTCCGGAAGACATTCAAGATATGGCTTTTGATATTTTACGGCATCGCGTTATTTTATCTTATGAAGCCGAAGCGGAAGGCATTACTAGCGACGATTTTATTGAACAGCTTATTGCCAGAATTGCAGTACCATGAGTGCAGAAAATGAGCTAGTCAGTACCAATTTAAAGATGCTGATTAACCTAGCCAAGCCTGCAGCAAATCTGAAATTATTTCGTTCTGGCATTCGCGCCCAACAAAGTGGCGGTTATTTATCACGCACTAAAGGCCGCGGCATGGAATTTGATGAAGTGCGCCCTTATCAGCCTGGCGATGATATTCGTAGTATTGATTGGCGGGTGACTGCTCGTACCGATAAGACCCATACCAAACTATTTCGCGAAGAACGTGAGCGGCCTGTCTTTATTTCCGTGGATTACCGTGCATCCATGCAATTTGCTACTCGCGGCGTATTTAAAGCCGTGCAAGCAGCAAAATTAGCCGCCTTGCTCGCTTGGGTAGCACAACGGCAAGGCGACCGAATTGGCGGACAGATTTTTACAGATAATAGCTGCCGCGAATTAAAGCCGCAAAGTGGTAAACAAGCCGTTTTGCATTTTTTTAATTGTTTGGTAAAACCCGCAACAGAGCAAGAGCCTATCCAGTTCGAGCAAGTTATCAAGCGCTTAAGTCAACATGTCAAACCGGGTAGTTTGGTTTATATCATCAGTGATTTTCGCGGCATTAATATAATGACCGAAAAGCTTTTGACCAAAATTGCTCGGCACTGCGAAGTGGTACTGATTCTGATTTATGACCCGATAGAAAGCCAATTGCCCGCAAAAGGTCAATATCGCTTTACTGATAATTCTGCCGATATCGTGGTTGATACCCGCGACCGCCAGCGCATTGCCAAATACCAAGCGAGGTTTCAGCAACATTGCGCAGATTTGCAAAGCATTGCCGGCAAACTCAATGTTCGATTACTGATGTGCGCCAGCAATGAAGATCCTACGCATAAACTGAGATAACAGCTAGGTTGCCGAAATTTCCCTGCTTTGCTCTATATGAATTTAAAAACATCCAACAAGGTTGTGGGTGAGGCACGAACCCCAACGGGTACCGATATTGTTGGGGCTCGTGCCTCACCCGCAACCTACGCGACTCCGTAACTCGCACTTTAAAGTCGTGCCTCCAAATCAACCACCACTTGTCGCATTTTCAACACTGAATCCGGATTAAGCGAAATGGAGTCAATGCCATTTTGCACCAAAAACTCGGTTATCTCAGGATAATCCGAGGGCGCTTGTCCACAAATCCCAATATATTTATCCGCTTTTTTACAAGCATCAATTGCCATTTTAAGCATACGCTTTACTGCTTCATTACGCTCATCAAAAATATGCGCTACTAAGGTACTGTCTCGATCCACCCCTAACGTCAGCTGAGTCAAGTCATTGGAACCAATACTAAAGCCGTCAAATACCTTTAAAAACTCATCTGCCAAAATAACATTGCTTGGAATTTCACACATGGCATAAATTTCTAAACCATTTGTGCCTTGCACCAAGCCCATTTCACTCATAATCGCAATCACCTTACGCCCTTCATCAGGCGTGCGCACAAAAGGCAGCATCAACTTCACATTGGTCAACCCCATTTCATCACGTACTTTTTTCAGTGCCTCACACTCCCACTTAAAAGCTTCTTTATAGGCATCAGAATAATAACGACTTGCGCCCCGAAAACCAATCATCGGATTTTCCTCATCCTTTTCATAGGCTGCACCACCAAGCATATGCTTATATTCATTACTCTTAAAATCACTGGTGCGCACAATAACAGGATTAGGATAAAAAGCGGCAGCAATCATGCCTATACCTGCAGAAAGCTTATCGACGAAAAAACTTTCTGGATTGGCATAACCCTGCATGAGCGCCTTAATTTGCTCATTACCTTTCACAAAATGCCCTTGCTGCATATCGTAAAGCGCCATTGGGTGAGCTTTGATGTGATTATTGATAATAAATTCCATTCGCGCCAAACCCACACCTTGATTAGGAATTGCCGCAAAAGAAAATGCCTTTTCTGGGTTACCAATATTCATTAGTAATTTGGTCTTTGGCTCAGGTAAGCCATCTAAATCAACCAGTTCCACATCAAAAGCAAGCTGCCCCTGATACACATTTCCAATCTCACCCTCAGCACAACACACAGTGACTTGCATGCCATCTGCAAGTACTTGCATGGCATTGGAAGTACCTACAATAGTACTGACCCCAATTTCACGGGCAACAATCGCGGCATGGCAAGTGCGACCGCCTTTATTGGTAATAATGGCCGCCGCCTTTTTCATTAATGGCTCCCAATCAGGGTCGGTAATATCAGTGACCAGCACCTCACCCGCATTAAAGCGCGACGCTTCACTTAAATCTTTAATCACCTTAACCACACCGAAACCAATCTTTTCACCAATGGCCAAGCCACTTAGTAAGCGCATACGCTCCGCAGTCTCTTCTTGCAATCGAAATATTTCAATACTACCTGCCGTATCAGCCAGCAAGCGCTTGGAATGCACGGTTTCCGGACGTGCTTGTACAATAAAAAATTCGCCTTCTTGAGTATCTTTAGCCCACTCTATATCCATCGGTGCTTTGTAATGCGTTTCAATAACCAAGCCATAGTTTGCTAACTGAACAATGTCTGCATCATTCAGGGTAAAACTAGCCCGTTCCTTGGCTGTAGTAGAAATATTCAAGGTCTTGAGCTTGTCATCATAGATCATCTTCATCTCTTTTGAACCAAGCTGGCGTTTGATAATAGCTGATTTGTGCTGTTGCAATGTTGGTTTAAAGACATAAAATTCATCAGGGTTGACTCGGCCGCCAACAATATTTTCACCTAAGCCATACACAGCATTGATCATAATCACATTATCATTACCACTCTGGGTATCAAGCGTGAACATCACACCACTACTAGCCTGATCACTACGCACCATTTTTTGGATACCCACACATAGAGCTACTTTATGGTAATCAAAGCCACGGCTGTGCCGGTAACTAATTGCTCGGTCAGTAAACAATGAAGCAAAGCACTTTTGCACATGAATGAGTAAAGATTGCTCACCACGAATATTCAAAAAGCTTTCTTGTTGGCCTGCAAAACTGGCATCCGGCAGGTCTTCGGCCGTCGCAGAAGAGCGCACTGCCACATCAATATTATGCCCCTTATATTTATCCGCAAGCTGATGATAGGCAGCAGTAATTTCAGCTTTAAGCGCATCAGGCAAGGGTTCACTCACCAGCAACTCACGCACTGCTTTGCCACATACCTGCAGTTGTGCGACATCTTCAATATCCAAACCATCCAGCACGGCATCAATGCGTTGTGCCAGTTTATTTTGCGCAAGCAATAACAAATAAGCGTCGCGTGTAGTTGAAAAACCATAAGGAATATTAACCCCGAGATGGGTTAAATTTTGATACATCTCGCCCAGGCTGGCATTTTTTCCGCCTACTAGTCCGACATCCTCAATACCAACTGTGTCAAAAAATCTGATATATTTCATGATGCACCTCTTTAATGTATGGTTATTTTGAGTATAGCAATATTCAAATTACTTTCCAATCAATGCAGCCCTTTGTTAACAGCAAATCCTTAACTCCATTAGCAGCACTGCACGTTCCTATAGCAAACAAATATAATTAGTATAGAATGTTAGTATTGTATGAATACTTTACCAGTTCATTCTTAAGCCAAAACCAAGGAGTCGGTGATTGACCAAAAAGTGATATCCTATGAACCTATTTAATTTATTTGGCAACAAATCCTTTCCTCATGGTATTCACCCTGATGAATATAAAGAAGAAACCAAAACCAAGGTCACTCGTCGCCTGCCTTTTGCCCCGGAAATTATCGTCCCTTTAGCGCAAAGCATTGGCAGACCGGCTAAAGCCATTGTCTTTAGAGGTCAGCATGTCAAACGTGGCGAAATAATCGCTGAAGCCGATGGCTTTATGTCGGTGCCCATTCACTCTCCTGTTACCGGCACAATTAAAGCAATTGATATTGCCACCGCCGCCAAAGGCGGCAAAGACCCTGCCATTTTCATTACAACTTCGTTAAGTTCGGGGCAACGCGTTTTTGATAGCGGTGAACGCAATAATTATTTAGAGATGAAGCCCGCAGAGCTAGTAAAAGCAGTACAAAATACAGGCATGGTTGGCTTAGGCGGCGCAGCATTTCCAACACATGTCAAAATGGCAATCCCTGCCGACCGTACCATTCACACTGTCTTAGTCAATGGTTGTGAATGTGAGCCATTTTTGACCACCGATCACCGAGTGATGTTGGAAAAAATTGATTTTCTCTTACTAGGCATCAAAATTGCCATGCGCTGTGTTGCTGCACCTAAAGCAATTATTGGCATAGAAAACAACAAACTAAATGTTTTGGAGGCCATCAAGCCCTATTTACCTGATGACGGTTCAATTACAATTGAAGCAGTAGAAACCAAATACCCTCAAGGGGCAGAGAAGATGCTGGCCTATTCTTTATTAGGTATTGAAATCCCATCTGGGGGGCTGCCTTCCGAAGTAGGATTAGCCGTTTTTAATGTAGCGACTTTAGCGGAACTTGGTGCCTTACTACCTGCTAAACAAGGCCTAATCGAACGTATCATCACCATTACTGGCGATGGTGTGCATATGCTGGGCAATTACGTGGCGCCAATTGGCACACCTATTCGCTTTTTACTGGAGTTTGCAGGCTTTATCGGCGATGAAGCCGAGCTAATTTTAGGCGGCCCGATGATGGGCATGCCAGTACACTCTTTAGACGTGCCGATCACAAAAGGCACAGGCGCACTATTGGTACTTGATAAGCGCGCCACTAAGAATGATGAAATCTTACCTTGTATAAAATGCTCCCAATGTCTACAGGCCTGCCCTATTAATTTAAACCCGTCAGAACTGGGCTTATTGGCAACAAAACGCCAATACGACATCATGGAAGAACAGTTTCATCTAAATGACTGTTTTGAATGTGGTTGTTGTAGTTACGTATGTCCTGCTAATATACCCCTCGTACAATATTTTAGGATTGCCAAAACCTTAAACCGCGAGCGACACCTACAAACTGAGAATGCATAAGTTTATTGCCTAAATTACTCATAACAAAGCGCAACCTTTGCTCGGTTTTGCAATGCACCTAAAAGCAAGACACACCGTTCTACCTATCTTGCATAAGCATTAATAATGGAACACTAATTGCTTGACAACAATATAGTGCAATCAACAAGCTGATGCTTGTTTTTAAAGGACATCTATATGGATTTATTTAAACTATTCAAAAAAAACACATTTTCCCACGGCATTCACCTTGATGAATATAAAGATGAAACCAATGCCAAAACCACACGTCGATTACCCTTTGCACCTGAGCTCACCTTGCCTTTATCACAAAACACAGGCAAACCTGCTAAAGCAATTGTTCACAAAGGGCAACAGGTTACCCGCGGTGAAATAATTGCAGTTGCTGATGGCTTTATGTCGGTTCCCTTACATAGCCCAGTTACCGGCACCATTAAAGCCATTGATATAGCTAAAACAGCTGAGGGAGGCAAACAGCCAGCCATTATAATCACAACAGCATTAAGCTCAGGGCAACACCTTCTCACCTCGGATATACGTAATGATTACTTACAAATATCCCGCGAAGAACTCATTCAAGCCGTTCAAAATACGGGTATGGTCGGCCTTGGCGGGGCTGCATTCCCTTCGCACGTTAAAATGAAAATTCCAGCAGATACCAATATTCATACCGTGCTCATTAATGGCTGTGAATGTGAGCCATTCATGACCACTGATCATCGCGTCATGCTGGAGCGAGTAGAACAGCTATTACACGGTATTCGCATCGCCATGAAATGCGTTGCTGCACCAAAAGCCATTATTGGTATAGAAGACAATAAGCTTGACGTTTTGCATGCTATCGAGCCTCATTTACCTACAGACGGTAGTATCACTATTAAAGCGATTATCACTAAATACCCGCAAGGCGCACAAAAAATGCTGGCCTATGCGTTATTAGGCATTGAGATTCCTTCAGGTCAGCGTTCATCAAGTGTTGGCTTAGCTATTTTTAACGTCGCCACCTTGGCTAAGATAGGCGCACTATTACCTGCCAATCAGGGTTTAATTGAACGCATTGTAACCATTACTGGCGATAATATTGCGCACCCAGGTAATTACCTCATTCCTTTTGGCACGCCGTTAAGCTTCTTATTAGAACACGTCGGCTTTAAAGGCGAAGAAGCCAGTCTTATTTTAGGCGGGCCAATGATGGGTATGGCAGTACGCTCTTTAGACATGCCGACAACCAAGGCAACAGGCACAGTATTAATTTTGGATGAACGCGCAACCAAACGTGATGATATACTGCCGTGTATCAAATGCTCACGCTGCTTGCAGGCTTGCCCTATTCACCTAAACCCTTCAGAATTAGGCTTATTAGCAGCGCAACGCCAATATGATGTGATGGAAGAAAAGTATCACCTCAAAGACTGCTTTGAATGCGGTTGCTGTAGTTATGTTTGCCCCTCCAATATTCCCTTAGTCCAATATTTTAGAATTGCGAAAGTATTAAACCGTGAAAGGCATTTACAAGATGGCTAAATCTGATTTAAAAATTGATATACGCACCTCGCCGTATATCCGCAAAGCACCGACCGTTGCACAAATTATGCGCAATGTGGTCTATGCATTAGTGCCATTAGTCATTTATGCCGTGTATCAATTTGGTATTAGTGCTTTGGCTTTAGTTATTATCACTACTTTGAGTTGTATGCTCACTGAGCATTTTTTCTGCAAAATGTCAGCTAAAAAATCCACGATTACCGATGCTAGTGCGGTGATTACCGGTTTATTGCTGGCGATGACCTTGCCGCCAGGATTTCCTTTATGGATGGGCGCAATTGCTGGTTTTACTGCTATCGCCATGGGTAAAACTTTATTTGGTGGTTTAGGCTTTAATGTTTTTAACCCGGCATTAGTCGGCCGTGCATTTATACAAGCCGCCTTTCCAGTCTCCATTACTACTTGGACTCCTGCCTTAGCAACAGATCGTTTTGTCGAGTTTATTCCCTCAACATTAGCTCTGCCATTTATGAAACCGCTGCCCACTGCCGATTGGACAGCACAAGTGGCACTGGATGGTTTTAGTGGTGCAACACCTCTGGCACTAATGAAATTCCAAGGCATCATGACCGATACCTATGATTTATTTTTTGGCACGATTGCAGGCTCTACGGGGGAAACATCAAGTTTATTAATATTAATTTGCGGCTTTTATTTAGTGTACCGAAAAATGCTGGATTGGCGTATTCCCGCAGCAGTACTTTTTGGCACCGCAATTTCTGCTGAATTTTTCTACTTTATGGATCCAACAAAATACCCGTCTCCAGGGTTTATGGTCTGTTCTGGCGGCTTGATGTTTGCTGCCGTCTTTATGGCCAGTGATATGGTTGCTTCACCTGTCACCCCATTGGGAATTTTTGTATTTGGTTGTTTGGTCGGATTTTTAACGGTTATTATTCGCTTATTTGGCGGCCTGACTGAAGCAGTCATGTATGCCATCTTATTTGGTAATGCCGCCACACCCTTAATCGAATCTTATACTCAGCCTCGCATTTATGGTGCGCGTAAGCAAGCTAAGGATAAATAATGAGCACTCTGGAAAAACAAGTACCCGAACTGCCCTCTAGTACTAAGCTGATTACCACATTGGCGACCGTCGCCATGATTTCTGGTTTGCTGGTGGTATTAGTCTATGAATTTACCAAACCTATTATTGCCGAGAACCAACGCTTGGCTACCGAGCGCGCTATTTTTAAAGTATTACCTCAAGCAAAAACGCGCTTAACGTTTATCGTTGAGCAAGAGCAATTAAAGCTGGCAGATGATAAAAGTACAGGTGAATTAATTTATGCCGGCTATGATAAAAATAAGCAACTAGTCGGTATTGCCATCAATGCTGCGGCACAAGGCTATCAAGATGTCATTAAACTATTGTATGGCTATAACCATGCAACTGGCTGTATAACGGGGTATGATGTGCTAAAAAGCACTGAAACACCTGGTTTTGGTACCAAAATCACTTCTGATGTCGAATTTTTAGCTAATTTTAACTGCTTAGACGCTAAAGTGAATAGTACCCAAACAGGTTTAGCCAATACCATCAGCACAGTACGCCATGGCAACAAACAGCACGCTTGGGAAATTGATGCCATTTCGGGTTCAACCATTACCTCTAATGCACTGGGGAGAATGCTAAACCAGAGCGGACAAGCGATACACCCTGTAATTGCCAAAAATTTAGAATTGCTAAAACAGGCACAACAATTATAAACTTCGGCATTAACGAGCACTGGAACACGAGAATCATTAAATATTGGAGGGTATATGTCAGTCGCATTTAAGCAAACAATTGAAAATATAAAGGAACTTTCAGCAGCTGAAAAAGCCTTAATGGCGCATTGCCTTATTTCTTCTTTAGATTCACAACAAGATGAGGGCGTGGACGAAGCATGGACTCATTTAGCTGAAAAACGATATTTAGAACTTGAATCTGGAGCAGTTAAAGGTATATCGTGGGAAGAAATTAAGCATGCAGTAAAAAATTAGATAGTTTATCGTGAAAATGAAAGTACTATTTTTGTTGTGGCAGTAATGCACAATAGTAGAAAACCAAACTACTGGAAAAACCGCACATAACAATAAAGCCTCAACATCAAGAAACTTCTGGTGCAAAATACAACATATTTGCTCACCCAGTATCGAACAAAACCATACAAACAAACTATAAGTCCTCTCCCACATTAGGTGACATATGACGACACAAAGCACAAAAAAAGAAATCCCACTTACCCTCGAAGTCTTTACCGCAGGTATCTGGAAAGAAAACCCGGTATTTGTCATGATGCTAGGGCTATGTCCGGTATTAGCGGTCACCAATTCGGTTTTGAATTCTCTGGCCATGGGTATCGCCAGTATTTTTGTACTGGTTTGTTCCAATGCCTTAGTCTCGGCATTGCGCAACTTTATTCCCAAGCAAGTGCGCATTACCACCTATATTATTATCATTGCTACCTTTGTAACTTTGGTGGATTATATTATTCAAGCAGTTAGTTTAGATTTATACAATAAGCTTGGTGCCTTTATTCAGTTAATCGTGGTGAATTGTTTAATTTTAGGCCGTGCTGAAGCCTACGCTTCTAAAAATTCATTTACCAAATCGGTTATCAGTGCTTTTGGTATGGGCTTAGGCTTTACCTTAGCACTAGTCATGCTCGGTGGCGTACGTGAATTATTAGGTGCGGGACAGTTATTAGGCTATCAAGTGTTTAGTACTAATTTTGAACCGTGGGTAGTGATGATTTTACCGCCAGGTGGCTTTATCGTACTGGGCTCATGGCTATTACTGATTAACTATCTCAGCCAGCGTAAAACCAACAAATTAATTAGCAACGAAGCCGCATCGCATTGCAATGTCCAAGGTAGTCCATCATGAATCCCGAATCACTCAGTTTTATTTTTCTCAGTGCATTTTTGATTAACAATTTCGTCTTGGCGATGTTCTTAGGCTTGTGCCCGTTTGTTGGGGTATCTGCCAAACGTGATACCGCATTTAATATGAGCCTCGCCACGACTTTCGTGATGTTTGTCAGCTCGACTTGTGCTTATGGCATCAACCAAGTATTGATCGCTTTTGATATCGAGTTTCTACGCCTAATTAGCTACATTGCCTTAATCGCGTCTTCAGTACAATTAGTGGAAATGATTTTAAAGAAATTCAGCCCGAGTTTGTTCCGTGCTTTGGGGATTTTCTTACCGTTAATTACCACTAACTGCGCAATTTTAGGCGTTGCACTATTTCAAACTTCACGCGGCTATGATTTCTTACAATCGGTCTCGTTTAGCTTAGGCGCGGGGGCAGGCTTTGGCTTGGCAATTATCTTGATGGCTGGCTTGCGTGAAAAACTGGAACTTTCCAATTTACCTAATATTACCCAAGCAGCTGCACTGAGCATGATGTTGGCAGGCATTTTATCATTAACCTTTATGGGCTTTGCGGGATTAGGTAGTACCACAGCTTAATTATTAATAAAACAAGGAGCTAAAATGCTTAATTTTCTGATTGCCATGGCAGTGATTTTTGGCTTAATGATGGCTTGGATCTATATCCAACAAGCGGCACGTAATTATGCCGCCAAACACCCTGAGTTTGGTACCGTTAAAGAGGAAGGCTTAGGCTGTGGTAAAAACTGCGGTTGTAAAGGTGGGATTTGTGAGAAATAAAGCTCTCTAGCGATTAATATTCATTCATCAATACCCAACAATGTTGATGTCCACAAAATGTTGGGTTACGTTTTCTGCGCTACGCTGGAAAAACTAACCCAACCTATGCGCTAGCTTATAAACTAGCCTTTGCCACAAAGTTAAGTTAAAATGCCATCGGCAGCTAACTTTAAAAACCAGAAAAGGTAAGTCTTCCACTTATTTCTTTCTATACTTTTATTTTGCGCTACCCGCAACGCCTAGGCAACTGACTTTGCCTGATAGCCTTTATTATTAGCTGAATACAGTACTGCACCATAAAGTCTTGCAATAGCGTGAAAGTATAAGCAATTAACCCAATATACCGCTCAAACTCATGAGAGACAGGCCATATATTCAACTTTACAGAGATCTAAAATGTCATCTAAAAAATATAATTTTATTCCTATGCTAGTTCTTGGACTAGCCCTTAGTAGCACAGCTAACGCCGCCCTTATCGACTATAGTTTTAATGGAACGGCTGGTGCCGGGAGCAGTATTGATTTGGGCGCAGGAGCCATTGACCTATCTGGGGTATCCTTTACCGCCACTGGCAGTGTTACAGACGATACCGATCTATTTCCAGTTTCTTTCTTTGGCCTCTTTGCTGCTACCACCACCTACGACTTTGGTGCAATAGGCTCCTTTATAACTGATATAGGGGCTGAATTTTATGCGCAAGGTGAAGTTAGCCCCACAGACTTTTTTATTGGCTTAACTGATGCTGGTGCAAATACTGGGCTTGTTGTTAGCCTAAGCAGCACATTTTTTGATGTTAACATGCCAGAAGCTCTTGGTATAATCACACCTATTTCTGGTGTAACACCTATTACTCGAACTCAAACAAACGCAGCAGGTTCTACTCTATTACTTACTGATAGCTTATTTATTACTGGAGCAAATATTACACCTGCATCATCAGTGCCTGTACCAGAAACTTTACCATTATTAGCATTAGGCTTAGCAGCACTGCGCTTACGTCGTCGTGCTTAATAAATATTTTAGAGCATAGCATGGTAGGTTGAGGCACGAACCCCAACAATGTTGATGTCCACAAAATGTTGGGTTACGTTTTCTGCGCTACGCTAGAAAACGTAACCCAAGCTACGCGTTTAAGGCTTAAAGCGTATATACTGCCGATAAGGCGAATCACCCTTCCACGTAAAGGCCTCGGTGTAATAATGCATCAAAGAAAAATAGCCAATCAAACCTAAAGTAATCGCTTTGTAAATTTCTATACCAAACAAATACTCAGTCAACACATTAAACCATTGATCGCCATAAGCTTGCAGCACATAAGTCAGTGCAAAAGATACCAGAGGCAAGACAATAAACACATTCAATTTAACCTTACTTGTCCAACGGTATAAGAAATTTTGTGGGTGACCTCTATGTTTATTCACATCATGGGTCACATAAAAAATATAAGCGGTGGCATCATGCACCAAGCGCGGAATTAAAATTGCCAAAAAATAATATTCCTGCATATAAAAGTAAAAACTCATGATAACCAAACTGGAATTGGCCCACATAAAGACTTTACCAAAACCAGTTTTTATATAACGTTGGCACCAAGCCGTCATAAAGATCAAGCAAAATACCAAACTAGCCGCCGCCTGTCGCACCCATTCTGCATGCTGCGCTGTTAAGGTGTCTTTTAAGAAGATTCCTATATAAACAGCCAATCCCGCAGTAATGCTTAACCAAAGCAAGGTATAAAACGCCCAGCCCGGCAGGTGATAAATGCCTCGGCCAATACCATGCTGTTGCTTTAAAACATG
The DNA here is from genome assembly GCA_016592635.1 of Methyloprofundus sp. Taxonomy (NCBI): domain Bacteria; kingdom Pseudomonadati; phylum Pseudomonadota; class Gammaproteobacteria; order Methylococcales; family Methylococcaceae; genus Methyloprofundus; species Methyloprofundus sp. The sequence goes on along the minus strand of AP023240.1, from coordinate 4,266,491 downwards.
GTATACCGTCCACGAAGTCACCATAACATAGAGCACATAATAGGAAAGTACTTGATTAGCAATGGCAAAAAATACGATGATCGCCAAAGTCATCCAGAGAACTTTCTTATGAAAAAAACGCCAGTACTCCTTGTTAGTGGTTAATAAAATATTACTGGCAAGAATATGCGGCGTACCAAATAATATTTGAAATAAAACAAAGTGACTGGGACTGCTGGGCAAGTATTGCAATAAAGCCCCGTCAAAAAAGAAGCTATCGCTAAGTTGCACTAAGAAACATAAAGGAATAATCGCATACAGAGCCAATAGTAATTTAAATGAAACCGCTAATGGCGTTTTTTCCTGAGTTGCGTGCATGGCAAGTGTGGTCATAAGGAATTAATTATTATTGTTATTGTTTTCTGCTAACGTTACACTGTTTTTACCTTATATTTCAAGCTCTATCATTCTCTTATCATGGCATTTTCCCTGCACCCACAATTACAAAAAGACTGTATCGACCTTGGTAGCCTTACTTTGTGTCAGGTTTTATTAATGAATGACAGTCAGTTTCCTTGGCTTATATTGGTACCAAAACGTGCAAATATCAGCGAAATATACCAACTATCTGCTGCTGACCAACAACAATTAATGCGCGAGTCTAGCCATATTGCCGCACAATTAAATACTCTTTTCCATGCCGATAAAATCAACATCGCAGCATTAGGGAATATGGTGCCACAATTGCATATTCATCATGTGGTGCGCTATACAACAGATAAAGCCTGGCCTGCACCAATTTGGGGGGAATTTGATGCAACAGCTTATACAGATAAGGAATTAAAAGTTATGCATAGCAAACTACAAAATATCCTTAGCTAACGCTACTTATATTTCAGCTATAAAAATGTTTTGCTCCCTTTAATTTAATATAAAATAGACAGAATTTTTCTATTTTATTGCACCCAAAAAATATGAATGCTCCTGCTGCTTTATTTGACACATCAATCTCTAACCTTAAATTACGTGCCCGTGGCAAAGTGCGTGATATTTATGATGTCGATGCCGACCATTTATTAATTGTTACCACTGATCGCATGTCTGCTTTTGATGTGGTCTTACCTGACCCAATACCTGGCAAAGGTTTAGTGCTAACTTCTGTATCCAATTTTTGGTTTGCCAAGATGCAACATATCATTCCTAACCATTTGGCGACTCTCAGCCTAGAAGAGGTTGTGCCAGATGCAACTGAGCGCGCACAAATCGAGGGGCGCTCTATTGTAGTTAAAAAATTAACTCCTTTACCGGTAGAAGCCATTGTACGTGGTTACTTAATTGGCTCGGGGTGGGCTGATTACCAAAAAACTGGCAGTATTTGCGGTATTGAATTACCCAAAAACTTACAGCAAGCACAGCAATTACCTGAGGCTATTTTCACACCGTCAACAAAAGCTGCCGTGGGCGACCATGATGAAAATATTTCATTTGCCGAAACCGTTCCTTTATTAGGTGAAGCACTGGCAACACAAGTGCGTGACATCAGTATCCGTTTGTACACTCAAGCTGCTGAATATGCCAAGGAGCGAGGCATTATTATTGCAGATACCAAATTTGAATTTGGCTTGGATGAACAGGGCAAGTTATATTTAATTGATGAAGCGTTAACACCTGATTCATCGCGATTCTGGCCTGCCGAGCAGTACCAGATTGGCATGAGCCCGCCTAGCTTTGATAAACAGTTTATACGCGATTATTTGGAAAGCTTAGACTGGGATAAAACCGCTCCGGGGCCAAAATTACCCGATGAAATTGTACGTGTTAGTAGTGAGAAATATCATGAAGCGATGCATAAATTGATTGATGCGTAAGGGTTAAGATTGGCTTTTAGGCGTACATAAAAAAGCTCCTCCTACACCAGCCTTTACAATAAGCCATGCTCGGCAAAGGAGTATGGCTGACCGTCACCGATAATGAAGTGATCTAGCACCCGAATATCTATCAAGCTGAGCGCTTGCTTTAATTTATCGGTAATATGCCTATCAGCCTGGCTTGGCTCTGCAATACCTGATGGGTGATTATGCGCAAAAATGATAGCTGCCGCATTATGTTGCAGTGCTTTTTTAACGACTTCACGCGGATAAACACTTGCTCCATCAATTGTACCGCTGAATAATTCTTCAAACTCCAGTATATGGTGCTGATTATCCAAGAATAAACAGGCAAATACTTCATGCTGATAATGCCTAAGTTTCTGGACTAGGTAGGCACGTGTTGCTTCCGGGCTACTGAGCACATCACCGCGGTCTAGCACTTCAAAGGTATGCCGCCGTGCCATTTCCAAAACGGCTTGTAATTGTGCATATTTTGCAGCACCCAAACCTTTCGCCTTAGTAAAGTTGGCATAATCAGCCTGCAAGAGAGCTTGTAAGGAGCCAAAGTCTTCCAGCAAATCTTGAGCTAAATCAACGGCTGTTTTGCCTTTAATACCAATACGCAAAAAAATAGCCAATAATTCGGCATCGGACAAAACATCCGCACCTTGTTCCAATAATTTTTCTCGTGGCCGCTCATCGGCAGGCCAATCAGTAATACGCATTCCATTTATCCCTTTATTGCAAAATTGCTTACTACACCTAGTTTTTTTAGTTTAAGCATAGAAGAAATATGCAACTCTGCCATAATATCTATAATTTAAGCATTTTAGGGTATTTAATATTGAAACGTATACTTCTTGGTATTACTGGCGGCATTGCAGCCTATAAGTCGGCAGAATTAGTTAGGTCACTGCGTAAACAAGATTATGAAGTCAGAGTGGTGATGACTCAGTCTGCTTTACAATTTATGACAGAGCTGACCTTGCAAGCATTATCAGGTAACCCTGTGCATACCGAACTATTAGATGTTAACCAAGAAAATTCGATGGGACATATTAATTTGGCACGTTGGGCTGATGCGCTACTCATAGCACCAGCAACAGCTAACTGCCTTGCCAAGTTAAGTCATGGACTAGCAGATGATTTGCTCAGTACTTTATATTTGGCTGCACAATGCCCTGTTTTTATTGCCCCTGCCATGAATCAAGCAATGTGGCATAAAGCAGTAACCCAAGAAAATATACAGCGCCTTAAGCAACATGGCGTGCAGTTTATTGGCCCAGAATCTGGCAGCCAAGCCTGTGGTGAATCTGGCTTAGGACGTATGAGTGAGCCAGAGAATATTATCAGTTACCTTAATGCTCAAAATAACCCAGCAATTTTACAACACAAAAAAATATTGATTACTGCTGGCCCTACACGAGAGCCTTTAGACCCAGTTCGTTATATTACTAATAGAAGTTCTGGTAAAATGGGCTTTGCATTGGCAGCACAAGCTCAGCTATTAGGTGCTGAAGTGATTTTAATTAGCGGGCCAACACAGCTACCAGCCCCTAACGGTGTACATATGGTTTTCGTGGAGAGTGCTGCCGATATGTATAACGCGGTCATGCAGCAGGTGCCAAACCAAGATATTATGATTGCTGCTGCGGCAGTTGCCGATTACACCCCTGATACTATCGCCATACAGAAGATAAAAAAACAAGGCACGCAAGTTGAGCTAAGTTTGCGTAAAACCAAAGATATCGTTGCGAGTGTTGCTGCATTAACAAATAAACCATTTACAGTTGGCTTTGCAGCTGAGACCCATAATTTAGAACACTATGCACAAGACAAGTTAGCGCGTAAAAAATTAGATATGATTGCGGCAAATTGGGTAGGGCAAACAGAAGGCGGCTTTGACTCCGCAGTTAATGCTTTACAAGTATACTGGCAAAACGGCGCACAAACATTCACTATGACCGATAAAACACAACTGGCTAAACAGTTACTGACCTTAATAGCCGAGAGATACCATGCATAAAATACAACTTAAAATATTAGATTCCCGCTTAGGTAATGAAATCCCTATGCCGGCCTATGCGACTAGTGGTTCTGCCGGCATTGATCTACGTGCCTGCCTGGATAAAGACGTTACTTTAGCGGCTGGGGATACCCTCCTGATTCCAACTGGCATTGCTATTCATATTAATGATGCTCAATTAGCTGCGGTTTTATTACCCCGTTCAGGCTTAGGCCATAAGCATGGCATTGTACTGGGTAATTTAGTCGGGCTAATTGACTCTGATTATCAAGGGCAGATTTTTGTTTCCTGCTGGAATAGAGGCAAAGATAGCTTTACGATTCAAGTTGCTGAGCGTATTGCGCAGATGGTATTTGTTCCTGTTGTACAAGCAGAATTTGAGCAGGTAGCAGAATTTGACCAATCAGAGCGTGGTACTGGGGGCTTTGGCCATACAGGGCAGCATTAATATTTCCTAAAGAGGCAAAAATGAGACATCTCTTTATCATCATTGCAATTGTAGCTACCTTAATGACAACATTAGCAGGCGCAGGTATTTTCTACTTTTCACAATCAGCCACAGCTAACGCACAACGCGATGCAGCCATTAATTTAGCCAAAGGGGCGGCTAATATTATGTCTACTCGGGTGGCTCTATTAGATAACACCTTGCAGAAAATGGCGCACTCCCCTGAATTAATTGCCGCTATTGAGCAGTCTGATTTACTCCATGCAAAAAACATTGTACAACAAATGGGGAGCTACTTTCCTGATGCCATGGCATTTAGGCTGTTACTTCCTGGAGACAATAAACCTGACACATCAATCACACCGCATATGGGTTATGCTGATTTAGACCTAGTACAAAGTTCTTTTCTAAAACATCAATTACCTCTCATTCAAGGCATCAAAGGCCAGGGCAGACACTTAGCCATGACACGAGCAGTACAAAGTAATACTAAAAATATAGCGGTAATTTTGGCTAGCATTGATTTTAATAAAATAATTAATAGCCTACATACCCTACAAAATACACGTTTGTTAGTTGAATTGAACCAAGCCGACCTTTCCATTGCAACACAGGGAAATATCGCCCTCAAAGAACTATCTGTCCCCGAAGTAATACACGTTGGTCATACTGCTTGGACAATAAACTATTGGTATGATGATAGTTATGACTTTTCATTCCTCAGCCTAGTGTTAAGCATTATTCTGGTACCTGCCTTTATTAGCGCTCTGGTTTGCTATATCTACTACCGAAAACTGGAGTTCTATTTAATAGAAGATCAGCGCGTCATTTTAAAAGTTGCTAAAGATTTATTATTAGACAAGAGACCAGGAAATTACCCAGTCAACCTACATGAAATGAACCATTTCATCTCAGCGATTATCCAATTTAAACGTGTCATTGAAAGGGATGATATGAATGATGATGATAAGGATATGCATGCCCAACAACACAAACAAGATTTAGAGTTAAAATTAGATACTAATAGTATGTTCTCCGAAGCTAGCGAGATTAATTCTTCAAGTTTTTTTGCCGAGCAAGGTGCGACTGATCAGCCACAAAAAGATGTAGGCTTTGCTATTTCCTTATCTGACTTTGACGAGCCTAGCAGCAGTGCCGATACAATAGAAAGTGAACCTAACACTTTAGTCCCCTCCTCCAGCCAATCATCAGCCTCTGTTTTTCGTGCTTATGACATTCGCGGCATGGTAGATACGGTATTAACCAAAGAACTAATCTACGATATTGGCCGTGCTATTGGTAGTGAAGCAGTAGAGCGAGAATTAAAGAGCATTGCTCTTGCTAGAGATGGTCGCACTTCTAGCCCAACACTGAGTGCAACATTAGCAGAAGGTATTTTATCTACTGGCATTAATATCCTTGATATTGGAATAGTCCCCACCCCAGTACTCTATTTTGCTGCACACCACCTAGACAGCCACTCTGGCGTTATGTTGACTGCCAGCCATAATCCAGCCAATTATAATGGTGTTAAAATCGTGCTTGAAAAGGAGACCTTAGCAGGTAAAAAAATTCAATCCTTAAAAAAACGTATTGATGCGCAACATTTCCAAAGTAACCCTGCTGGAACTATTACCGAAAATAAAATGCTCAGCAATGAATATATTGGTGTTATTACCGATAATATGCGCATTGCACGCCCCATGAAAGTAGTGATTGATGCAGGTAATGGTGTTGCTGGGGAATTGGGGCCTATTTTACTAAAAACCTTAGGTTGTGAGGTTATTGAATTATTTTGCGATATTGATGGTACTTTTCCCAATCACACTCCAGACCCAAGCAAACCCGAAAACTATACTGACCTAATTGCAGCTGTCGGGCACTTTCAAGCTGATTTAGGGTTGGCTTTTGATGGTGATGGCGACCGCTTAGGCATTGTTGATTCCGATGGAAAAATCATTTGGCCAGACCGACAAATGATGTTGTTTAGCACCCACATTTTGGCAAGCAACCCAGGTGCAGAGATTATCTATGATGTAAAGTGTACGCGCTTGTTAGCGGAGCATATTAAGAAATTAGGGGGTCGTGCAAGCATTTGGAAAACAGGGCATTCCTTTATGAAAGCCAAGCTTAAAGAAACAAATGCCGTGTTTGCTGGCGAAATGAGTGGACACCTATTTTTTAATGATCGCTGGTTTGGCTTTGATGATGGCATTTATGCTGCAGCCAGATTAATGGAAATATTATCAGAAGACTCAAGAACAAGTGCCGAAGTCTTTGCCGATTTTCCAGACAGCTTTAATACGCCTGAGCTCAATATTCCTTTAGAAGAAGGGGTTAATATTGCATTAGTAAAACAACTCGTCAGTAAAGCCAATTTCCCTGATGGCACCATTACTGATATTGACGGCTTACGCGTCGATTTTGATGATGGCTTTGGCTTAGTACGCGCGTCTAATACCACGCCATCATTAGTAGTCCGTTTTGAAGGTGATAGTAAAGATGCGCTGGCTCGTATTCAAGAGCAGTTTCGCCAACTTATTCTGGAAGTCAAAGCTGATTTATCCTTACCTTTTTAGGCTGTTGATAGTCGAATACCTAAATTTCCCGTATTAAGCGGATAGCCCCTTTTTAATAACAACATAAAATGAAAGAAAAAACTGCCAACGGTATTGCTCATGTCTTAATTGAGTCTTTACCTTATATTCAAAAATTTAAAGGTAAAACCGTTGTGATCAAATATGGCGGCAATGCCATGATAGATGAGAATTTGAAAGCCTGTTTTGCCCGCGATATTGTCCTGATGAAATTAGTTGGCATTAACCCTATTGTAGTGCATGGCGGTGGCCCGCAAATTGGAAGCCTACTGCAACGCCTAAATATTAGCTCTGAATTCGTTAATGGCATGCGAGTCACAGATAGTGAAACCATGGATGTGGTTGAAATGGTGCTGGGCGGCCAAGTCAATAAAGATATTGTTAATCTTATTAATATGGCTGGTGGCAAGGCCATTGGTTTAACGGGTAAAGATGGTAACTTTATTTGTGCACGTAAAATTGAAATGAAACAATTCAATAAAGAAACGCAAGCTTCAGAAATCATTGATATTGGTCATGTTGGGGAAGTCAGCCATATTGACCCAAGCATTGTAGACATGCTTTGCCACAGTGATTTTATTCCTGTTATTGCCCCTATTGGCGTAGGGAAAGATGGTCGTTCTTATAATATTAATGCCGATTTGGTGGCAGGTAAAGTGGCTGAAGAATTAAATGCTGAAAAGTTAATTCTGCTAACCAATATCCCGGGAATTTTAGATCAAGATAGTAATTTGCTGACTGGGCTAACATTGACAGATATTGATAAATTAATTGCTGATGGTACTATATCAGGCGGCATGATTCCCAAAACTCGCTGCGGCACTGACGCACTAGAAGGAGGCGTTAATAGCGTGCATATTATTGATGGGCGTGTTGAACATGCGGTGCTATTAGAATTATTTACTGACCAAGGTGTTGGCACTCTACTTATTAACAAACCTTAGCCATAAAAACTTAGGCTTAAGCAATTGATTCTGGTGTATTATGTTGGTTTGCCATATACTCAGTTTGTAAGCTATACTGCATCCGCGATTAGATAAAGTATAAATATTGCTACAAATAAAAATAATAATATGTAGGGGATGTGAACATGATGTCAGATATTTTTTTTGTATTAACGGTAATTTATGTTGCCTACGTAGTTTATGTAGTCATGGATGTGGAAAAAAACACACCTGCTGCAGATGAAGCCAGTAAGGTTCCACCGCTTATAGCTGTTAAGAAAGTACCTGCTACAGCACAAAAACCTGCGGTAATGCCTACTACCAAACCAAAAAAAGTAGTCAATAGCCAGCCTCACAAGGCAGCTAAAAAAACCAATAAAGCGAGCACTGCACCTAAAGTCGAATTACGCACTGTCATGATGAAAAATCCCAAGACAGGTGAAGAAGCTAAAATTGCCAGTAATTACAGAATGGTGAAACGCTGGGTAAAAGAAGCATTGGTTGAGGAAGGTTTATTGCCTAAAATTTATAAAACCAATGAGATGGATACAGAGGCCAAAGCCGAGGTTGCCAAGGCTCTTTCTATTATTAAAGCGATGGACAAATATAAGCCATAATTATATCATGCAGGAGGGGTCTATGGTCGCGAATTATACAGGTCGCGGCCATAGACCCCTCCTACATTCTTTTATAGATTAAACAGTTCACGCATTTTCGCACCTGGTTGCTCGGCACGCATAAATGCTTCACCTACCAAGAAAGTATAAACTTCATTATCCATCATTAACTGCACATCGGCAGGTGTATGGATGCCACTTTCTGTAATGACCAAACGATCACTAGGCACCATTGCTTTTAAATCTAAAGTCGTTTGTAACGAGGTTTCAAAAGTGCGTAAATCTCGATTATTAATACCCATCAGTGGTGTATCTAGTGCTAAAGCGCGTTCCATTTCTGCTTTATCATGCACTTCCACCAAAATATCCATGCCTAATTGTTTAGTTGTATCAGCAAGCTCATGCATTTGTGTATCTGATAAAGCCGCAACAATCAACAAAATACAATCTGCACCTAATGCACGTGACTCATGGATTTGATAAGGATCAATCATAAAATCTTTACGTAAAGCAGGTAAAGGGCAGGCCTGACGCGCCATTTGCAAATTGACTTCACCGCCTTTGAAGTACTCTTTATCTGTTAATACTGACAAACAACTTGCACCGCTCATTGCATAATCCATTGCAATCTCAACAGGCTTAAAGTTTTCTCTAATGATGCCTTTGCTGGGTGATGCTTTCTTGATTTCAGCAATAATGGCTGGCTTTTTAGTTAATGCTTTTTCTTGCAGAGCACGGGCAAAGCCACGCGGCGCTTCGGTATCATCAATAATAGCTTGTAAATCAACTATGCTCATACGCAATTTACGTTTTGCTACTTCTTCTGCTTTGGTGGCAAGAATCTTTTTTAAAATATCGGGAGTATCAGTCATGGATTTTTTGATCTTATTGTAAATGGTTTGTAGCAAAGTGTTAGTGGGGGCTTTGACGGGGTTCTCTGCGCAATGCTATGCATTGCTACCGCCCTACCTATCCTACTTAGTTTTATAATTAATTAGGGCTTGTAGTTTTTCTTTAGCGGCACCTGAAGCGATCACTTCCTGGGCTTTGCTAACCCCGTCAGTTAATGAGGTGACGAGATTAGCCGCATAAATAGCAGCACCTGCATTAAGCACCACAATATCAAGTGCTGGGCCTGGCTGGTTATTGAGCACTGACTGCACAACAGCCAAACTTTCTGCCGCACCCTGCACAGCTAATGTGGATAAATCAGCTCGCTGCAACCCAAATTGCTCAGGACTTATAGTATAGGTAGTAATTTCGCCATTTTTTAATTCAGCAATGGAGGTATCACTGGCAATACTAATTTCATCTAAGCCGTCATCAGCATTAACAACTAACACATGCTCACTGCCAAGTGCTTTTAAGACATGTGCAAGCGGTTCTACCCATTGCTTGGCAAATACACCAATCAATTGATTGGGTGCCGCAGCAGGATTCGCTAATGGGCCTAATAAATTAAATAAAGTACGTACACCCATTTCTTTACGTGCCGGAGCAACATGCTTCATAGCTCCGTGGTGTTTTTGCGCAAACAGAAAACCGACACCAATACTATTGACACACTCAGCAACCTGCTCAGCAGATAAATTTAAATCAACACCCGCAGCCTCAAGTACATCGGCACTACCAGAACTGCTAGAGATCGAGCGATTACCATGTTTGGCAACCGTTGCACCAGCAGCTGCAACCACAAAAGCACAGGTAGTGGAAATATTGAACGTATTAGCACCATCGCCACCCGTGCCACAGGTATCAATAATATGCTCACCCTGTATTGCAACTTTGTTACCTAGTTGGCGCATCACTTTTGCAGCAGCGGTAATTTCAGTAACAGACTCTCCTTTACAACGTAAGGCAATCAGGAAGCCAGCAATTTGAGCATTGCTAGCCGCACCGCTCATAATGATATTCATTACCTCGCTCATTTGCGTATGGCTCAGGCCTTGTTTATCTAAAGCAAGTTGTATGGCATCTTGTATGTTCATGGTGCAACCAAATAAATCATATGTATATCGTAGGATGGGTAGAGGCTGACAGCATTAGCCATTAACCGAAACCCATCAAGCTGAGTGTGACAAAAATTATGCGCTTAACATTCTAAAAAATTACGCAACATATCATGCCCATGTTCGGTCAAAATAGATTCAGGATGAAACTGCACCCCCTCAATATCTAATTCTTTATGGCGTACCCCCATAATTTCTTCAATATTGCCATGCTCATCTTGGGTCCATGCAGTAATCTCCAAACAATCAGGCAATGTATTTTGGTCGATCACTAAAGAATGGTAGCGGGTTGCAGTAAAAGGGTTATTTAAACCTTTAAACACGCCAGTATCATGATGGTAAACAGGCGATACTTTACCGTGCATAATACTTTTAGCATGCACAATACTGCCACCAAAAGCATGACCGATACTCTGGTGCCCTAAACATACGCCCAAAATAGGCAGTTTACCTGCAAAGGCTAAAATGGTTTGCACAGAAATACCTGCTTCTTTTGGGGTGCAAGGGCCTGGAGAAATAACCATTTTATCGGGGTTGAGTTGCTCAATATCCGCAATGCTGACTTCGTCATTACGCACCACGGTTACATCTGCGCCTAATTCACCAAAATATTGCACCAAGTTATAAGTAAATGAATCGTAATTATCGACCATGACTACTTTACACTGACTCATGCGTCTTCTCCGTTCAAACCGGCTTCTGCCATTGTGACTGCACGGAAGATTGCCCGGCCTTTGTTCATGGTTTCATCCCATTCATTGCGTGGTACAGAATCATAGACAATCCCCGCCCCCGCTTGTATATGTAAGGTTTTATCTTTAATCACTGCAGTACGAATTGCAATCGCAGTATCTAAATTACCTGACCATGAAATATAACCCACTGCGCCCGAATAAACGCCACGCTTAACAGGTTCAAATTCATCAATAATTTCCATGGCGCGAATCTTAGGTGCGCCACTAACGGTACCAGCTGGAAAGGTTGCCGCCAACACATCAAAAGCATTTTTCTCCGGCTGTAATTCACCCGTCACATTAGAAACAATATGCATCACATGTGAGTAACGCTCAATAATCATTTTATCGGTTAGTTCTACTGTACCAATTTTAGCCACCCGTCCTGCATCATTGCGACCTAAATCAATCAGCATTAAATGCTCCGCCAATTCTTTCGGATCAGCCAATAAGTCTTGTTCCAGTTGCAAATCTTCTGCTGGCGTTTTACCACGTGGGCGCGTACCAGCAATCGGTCTGACGGTAACGGTATCATCTTCTAGACGCACCAATATTTCAGGTGAAGAACCAACAATATGAAAATCTTCTAAATTAAGATAATACATATAAGGCGAAGGATTTAAACAGCGTAATGCACGATACAAATCTAAAGGTGCTGCAGAGAAAGGAATAGAAAGGCGTTGTGATAGCACCACTTGCATGATATCGCCCGCTACAATATATTCTTTCGCCTTTAAAACTGCTTCCTCATAACCTGCTTGTGTAAAACCCGAAACAAAATCCTCTTCATCAACTTGTTTAGGCGTATGCTTGGAATTTGTTTTTGCTTGTACATCACGTAGCTTTATCACTAAAGCATCGAGTCGTGCTTGTGCTTGCTCGTATGCGTTAGCTTGCTCAGGGTTAGCATGTGTTAACAAAATCAGCTTGCCTGATAAATTATCAAATACCAAGATTTCTTCAGAGACCATTAACAAAATGTCAGGGCAGCCTAAAGGGTCATCTTTACCTGTTGCTTTTAACCGCGGTTCTATATAACCAATGGTCTCATAGCCAAAATACCCCACCAAACCACCATTAAAACGGGGCAATGATTCTATATCAGGTACCTTAAAACGCGCTTTGAACTCTTCAATCCACACCAATGGGTGCTCATGGGTAATCGTTTCAATGAGCTCACCCGACTCTTCGATACGAATCTCATTGCCAAATATTTTAATCAGTGACTGACAAGGCAAGCCGATAATTGAATAACGCCCCCATTGCTCACCACCATGCACTGATTCAAATAAATAGGAATAAGGACCATCTGCTAGTTTTAAGTACGCACTTAATGGCGTATCTAAATCAGCCAGCACTTCACGCGCGATAGGGATCCGATTATAGCCTTGTGTGGCATATTGATTAAATTGTTCTGGTGTCATGGGGTGTTTTCTTATTGTTGCGACACGGTAGCTTTAAGCATAAAGCCATACCTGATGATAAATTCTCTATACTATTTTAAACGAATGCGGGGGGATTTAATAATGATATTAGATTATATCAATAGATAAGCTGATTAACTGTCACGGCTACTATCAAACTTCAGAGTAAATAGTATCTGTAATCGTTATAATTTACTAGTACATCAAGCCTACAGTTACTGGCCTAACCGAAAATCATACCCTGCTGAGTTATAATATATTTCAATCACTTGTGGTAACATAATAGATTATTATATTTTTTTATTCAGGCCCTTATTAGTAATCTGATGTCTTAGCTGTATGCAGAAATAACTTCGCTTCCCCTACCAAGATATGGAAGGCTACACGATAGTCCTTAATTTTGACTACAACATGCAATGATAAAATAAAACATGTTAATTTAAACGGAATCAATACGCCTGAAAAAAACAGCTCCAGGGAAAGAGCAGGTTATAAACCCACTCTGTCGAACTTTACCGCGACACTCTTATGACTTTCCCTTAATTATTATTTTACCTGTACCTACGTGAATAAAAAAAAGATACTAAACCCAAACCTAGAAGAGCTACAGTTAGTGGTGCAGGAACAGGACCTGCTCCCGGAGGATTTACCTCAATAGCTGTTCCTTCAATCCCTACGGTAAATCCATTCCAGTTTTCAGCACTCAAACTTCTCCAGCTTACGGCATTAAATTCCCCCGTAAAACGGATAGTACCATGAGGCTCACCAGTACCAAGCAACTGATATTCAAAGTTTCCACCACCTAAATCAACAACTGATTTAGATGAAGTACCAGCTCCCCAATAACCAGGATCATTACTATCAGAAGCATTACCAAAGCTTAATATTTCAAAATCTTGGTCAAATGCGTAGCCATTACCATTAAGACTTACGTATGAGAAGACAGGGTTAGCAATAGATTCAGAAAAAGAAAGTGTTTGAGTACCTGCAAATGTTAAAGCAATTATATCCGTACCTGTTGGGATATTATCCACTGCTGCACTAGTGTAGGGGGACGTTGCAGGGTTTCTTCCTCCATTTCCTGGCCCATTTTGCCAGTAATCTGTTCCTCCGCCAGAAGACTGATAAAAGCTAATACCTTGGGGGTTATTATAAGTCACGCTTACTGTAGTCGTCGGGGTTGTTATTACCCCATTTCCTTGAAATCCATTAGTTGGTGTATTATCTATCCAATCAGTCCAATGTATTGGCAGTGCACTAACCCCCACACTAATGATGGAAAGTGATAATACTACGCATATTTTATAGATTTGCTTAGCCATACTGTTAACCTCATAGTCGCCTAGAAAAAATTTAAAAGATTTTGTTTAGGCACTTTATAAAGTCACATGCCAACTCATCTTTAATAAACATTAAGGCAATATTCGCACCATCACGGCTAACATATTGTTTTTAAATATATATATACTCCATAGTCAAAAATGACAACTACTTAATACATAAGCTGTAAAAAAATACGACACCTTAAATCATAATAAAAATAATTTTATACTTGGCTTACGCATGAGTTTTAATTGAAATTGGTAGCTTAATAGGCTGTCTTTTATGCACATATAGCGACTCAATCATTAATAGACATAATAAAAATAATTAATTATATATAATATTGATTTAATTATCTATTTTTCTTAGAGTGTCAGTTTTTTTTACATTTCATATTTTAATAATATTGAAACTTAAGGCTCTGTATATGAAATTATCGAATGAAACCATAAAGGAAATTACTAATTTTTCACTTAACTATAGCTTCTCCCGACCTCACTACTAGGAAAGCAAGTTTAAAATCAAATAATTATTACTCCATAACTTTCTTGCTATAAATAAAGACCTGACTTATTACTTTATTACTGGCAAATTATGGGAAGCAGAATTTTGGTCATTTAATATGAAAAATACGGTTTGCGCACATGAACATTCAGTCATATTATGCCTACAATAAATCAGACAAAGTAAGCCTAATGGCTTGAAAGTATGGTATTCAGAAGCCCTAAGGAAAGAGAATTCAACAATAGCTGTCAAGCTCGGATAGGGTAATAGCTCTCAGTAAGTATGGAAAAGTCATCAATCCGAAATGTGCTAGCAGCAGATGAAGGAGGCCAAAAGTCGCCGCCACGCGCCTTCAAGCTTTTGTGGAGCCTTGGTCATGTGAATTTTATGCATGACCAAGGTGGATGTAGTACATCTAAGGCATAATGATTCGCCTTGTGGCAAATCGATTTTCATGGAGCCCTAAAACCTATTATCAGGCATGAACTGGAACGCCATCTGGTACTAATATAATTACGATTACTCGCAAGTTTTATTGATTAGATTTAATATTTTTACGTAAGCTTACAAAACCAAGTCCAACAAACATTAAAGCTAACACACCTGGTGCAGGAGTAACACCCGAATTCTCTGTTGTTAATTGTGCATTAATGACCGTCACAGAACCAATCCCAAAGCCTAACGAGTCTGATAAAACTATATTATTGGCATTAAGAGGATCACTGCCCACCCCAACTATATCAAATGAGATAGTTGCCAAAAGCGTTGGCGAGCCAAGGCTAATATCCAAGCCGAATGCTGCCACTGATGTTTCTGAAAAACTAATTGAGCTTGTATTAATTTGGTTATCTAATTCAAAACCATCTAAACCAAAGATACCGCCACTAGTAACTGCCGTTGCATTTAGCATGGGATCACTAAAGTTTAAATCAAATTCAAAGCCAGCAAAATCAGTGACATCGTCTATTAAAATATCGACATCAATACTTGTACCTGTAAAGGCCGTCAGTGTGCTATCAATACCGCCACCAGGCACTAAATCGACAAATATTTGTGCTGCTTGCACATTGCAGATACTGCTAGCAAACAAAAGTGGGGCAAGCTTAAGGAGCTTAAATTTTTTCATGGAGTTACCTTTTAAAAAATATATGTTTCTTATCGTTATACATTATAAAAAGTACGCTCAATAAATTATCAAGCGTACTTTTAAAATCAAACAATGATGAGATGTTAATTAAATAGCGTTAAATGCTGCAACGTGTTCTTGTACATAAACGAATAACCATTCTAAAATCCAGTACGTTAATGACACCATCATTATTCATATCATAAGGGTCATTAGCACCCACTGCATTGGTACCAAACACAGCCTTCATCAAGTTGATATCATCAAGGTCAATATCGCTATCTGTGTCAAAGTCACCTGGTATATTGATCGTTGCAGCAGTATAGACGTAGTCATACAATGTCCATGTTCCTGCGATATTGTACGATAAACGAGCATACACACTACTGCCATCAGTAGGTAAGCCAGCAACACTTTGAGTAATTGAAGTGCCTATATTTTGTGAAAAAATATCAGTGCCACCTACAGTAGAGCCTATATCAAGCTGGTATTGAGCAACTGTTGCACCATTATCAACCCAAGAAAATACTTCTGTTGCGCTTGTTAATGTTGACCCCGGCACAGGAGTTGTTATTTCCGGAACGCCTGGTGCTGCACCAAATGTTGCAGTCATTACTGTGCCTGCTGCCGAGATGCTGTTTATATCAACACCCGAAGCAGCACCATTATATTGTTTGCTATTTGGGGTAGTTGTATCATCAAATACAGTTGCATTACCTGCATACCATGCATCTGATGCACTCCCCGCATTGACTTGTGTTCCATCAGCTTCTTCCAAATCTACCCAGCGTTGAGCATCATTGGCATTAGCCGTTTGAGTATCATCAATATGCCAAATCAGTAAGCCTCCAAAAGAGTTACCAAACCAACGCTCAAATCCTTGATCGTAGCCATCTAACTGGCGATTTTCCACCAAAAAATACTCTGAATTTACATTGGTTGAGGCTCTATAAACAGAATTAGAGCTATTTGCACTTGCATCACCTGCTGCTGTGATAGATTCTGTAGCGGCACCTTCAGCGCCATCTGCCCAGCCTCTATTGTATCGTGTCCATGCGGATGGCATGACTGGCATTTCCCCAGCTTCAGTGCCAGTTGCAGCCCCCCAAGAACCACTTCCCATAACGCCAAAATAACCTATACCTGCTGAAGAGCTGTCAATATCATAAAGATCAGGCAAGCCAAAAATCAAATGCCCTAACTCATGCACCATAATGCCCATAGTAGCTTGATGGTCCAAATGAATCTCACCAAACTGGGCATAGCCACCTGCTCCAGAGTGATAATCTGCAACCTTTACACCATCTACAACTGGAGGGGCACTAAATATACTCCACTTGTGTCCCCATACACTAGGAGCGGTAGAAGAGTAAGCACGCTCAAAACCTGCAACGACTACCACAATAGCTAGTTCATCGGCATCTACAAACCCATCAAGGTTAGCATCATAAACAGAAAAATCAACGAAAGCATCGGCTGCTATAATGGCATCTTTGGTCAATTGACGATTCGCAGCTCCTGTATTACTTCCAGTATTAGGGTGGTTGGAATTCAGCGTCACCCAACCTACAACACCATTATTTACAGTACCAAATGTCTCATTAGCTGGCGTCAAATTAACTTGCCCATATGATGCTTTAGAAAAATAATCTACAATATTATTTGTTACAAACCCACCCCATGCAGACTCAGTTGTAGTTCCTATCTGGTCATTAAACTCCGCCAAAATAAATAGTACAGGACCATTAAAATCACCAGTAGGAGCCATTGCCAAGTCCTCATCAGCACCTGGTGCACCTATAGGCCTTGCCATTAAAGGAGCAGATGAAAGTAACTGGCCTTCTGGCGGTGTATCTTCAGCAAGCGTACCGCTCATAATTGGCGCACCATCCGCGCTATAGCTATCCACATAATACCAATAGCCACTAGATGACTTAGCAACACTATAACCTGCTTCAGTCTCAGTCCAGTTATTCCACTCATCTCCTTTGTTTATTAGCATTAAGCTATTGCCATTGGGCTGCTGCATCTCATAGGATATTTCTACAGATGGAGCCGCAAAGCCTAATGTTGGAAATATTGAACATGAGAGGACAATAAGCATTTTCCTCCAATGATAAGGTAAGGTTTTCATTTATGTTTTCCTTTGGTTACAAATATTAAGATGTGCATTTCCTTAAGAGCTCTTAACTGATAAGCCTATGTTTAGGAACGACACCATAAAAGAGCATATTTAATAAAACTAACGAACAGCTAACAAACATTAGTAATCTATAAGCTGTACGTTAGTACAGCAAAAATCATGCCTTTTTATTCAAGTGGTCACCAACTCCATTTATTACACTAAGGTATTTAATCCGAGTCCTCCCTATAAAACTTAAGTTCATTTAATAAATAATCATGCCATTTAAGCTTAAACAAACATTGCCATGAATATGAGAGTAGTCACAAATCACCTCATTACAACTTAGGAACAGCGCTAATAAAGTTCATATATTGCAAAGATTTGCACATCTATACTCAGGATATAATCACTATTAATATAAAATGTGACTCGCACTCTTCCTGTCTAATCTACTTAATTTTCATAATCACTTTCTTAGATTTTCTTTTTATTTAGATTGCTAATCTTAAAACTAAACGTATATTCCCAAGCCAACAAAAAAATAATACCACCTCACTATTTAAATATATTAGAATTATATTAAACACTAGTTTGTAAAATATATTGACACCTAATCTTTCCCCTAGGTAAGCGTCTTTATTGACAGCCCCCTCACCTAACAAGCAAATCATTGATAAATAATACATTTTTATTATTAGTTATTACCTAGATTACAAGTAACCAGAATAATAGTGTAAAAAAAACTGACAACATCGAATAGAAACAAAGAAATGAACGATTTATCTCATTGATTTATAATAAATAGTAATTGTAAAAAAATTTGACAGCCAATATTAAAAATCATTTTTGCTATACCATTTTCATTAAGCCTCTTGCATTTTTCCAACCTACACATTTCCATACCTTCAATTTTTAAGGCACTGTTACCGTTAAGTGTAGAATTTTAAAAAGTCCTAATTTTTCATAAACTTAAGTACCTGCTAAAATATCACTCAAAGTTAGCTAAAGCAGACTTTCAATAGTTATGAGTTATATTTTCAATACTTAACGGTGACAGAGCCATTTTTAAAGCCATATTTTTTGGTAATTTAGTATGATAAAAATACCATTAGCGTAAAATACACATTTAACAAGGGCATGGAACAACAAAACAGACTGGACAAAGCTGACAACCTGAAGGCATATAGGAGCCCACCATAAGAACCAAGGATTTTATAAGGCCATGAATCAACTGAAACTTCCCCAATTTTTGACTTTATTTAACCCTTAACTGTATGGTACATGCCTTAATTATGATATTCGTTTGCACCACACTTTATTTATGCTGAAAACAGCGAACAAGCAACATAAGTATCTGCATAAAATATTTAAAGAGACTGATGAATGAGCGAACAGCATAATAGCAAACTACGAGCCGCAAGGCTTTTGCATGAGCTGAAAACAGGCGACATCATCAAAGACCGGTTTATTATCGAATATGAGCTTGGTCGTGGCGGCATGGGAGTGGTGTATAAAGTAAAAGACCTGCGCAAAGAGGAAGCTCAAGACCAAGACCCCTATATCGCCTTAAAGATATTAAATGAAGAGTTTAAAGATAGTCCTGACTATTTTATTGCCTTACAACGTGAAACTCGCAAAACCCAAGAATTAGCACACCCCAATATCATTACCGTTTACGACTTTGATAAGGATGGTGAGTTAGTCTATATGACCATGGAATACTTGGTAGGCAAACCCTTAAATGTATTCTTGCTGGAACAGGCAATAGAACCTAGCCCCTTAGAGGAGCGCTGGCAAATTATTCGACAAATTACATCTGCACTGGCTTATGCACATCAAAAAAATATCATTCACCTAGATCTTAAACCAAGTAATATTTATCTTAAAGAGGATGGTACCGTCAAAATTCTTGATTTTGGGATTGCCAGAATCGCTAAAAATACTGAGTTACATGTACCACCACAAGATATCAGTGTAACAATAGGTGGGCTAACGCCACCTTATGCAAGTTGTGAAATGCTCAATAATCAGGAGCCTGAATTTCAGGATGATATTTACTCATTATCTTGTGTAGTCTATGAAATATTGGCCGCCCACCACCCCTTTAATAAAGTTCAGGCTACCCAAGCATGCTTTGAGAACATGGTGCCGAACCCAATTGCAGAAATTGGCAAAAAGCAATATAAAGCTATTATGCATGGCTTGGCATTTCATCAAGAAGACCGAGTACCCACCGTTGAACAGTTTATACAAGAGTTACAATTAAACAATACCGAGAATAACTCCGTTTGGAAGTGGTCAAGCATTTTAATATCCAGTGTCATTATTAGTACGATACTTTGGATTAATAAACCAGCACCGCCGCTACCACCACCAAAACCTAGTCGCATATTATCAGCGCAAGAAACACAAAAAGTCGCCAGAATGCTGGAGATTGCCGAAATACATTTTATGGTGGGTCGTTTTGTCGACCCTGTTGGAACCAGTGCTCTGGATGCTTATAAGGCGGTACTGGAAATTGACCATAATAATAAGGCTGCCTTAAAAGGCATTGATGATATTGCCAAATACTATGAGCAACAGGCGCGTGTCTTATGGGATCAGGAAGAGCGCAATTTAAGCATTGAAATGCTTAATAAAGGCTTGCGGGCTGCACCCAATAATAGAGATTTGCTAGATTTTCAAGATATGACGCAATCATCAGGTTTTTGGATTATTCCGAAGATTCGTTAATAACAGGCATATGCTGCTACAAGCCAGGAATCAACAATCCAAATCGACAATCTTATAAAGGCATTAATACAGGAAGCATATCAATCACCGCAAGATACGCTTCGTTCCTCAGCCGCCTTTAAGGAACATCACCCGCCATCTCAGGCAAATCATCGCGCAAGCCCATCGCATAATGATTAAAATAATTTTTCAGCCAGCCACTATGATTAATCCAACTCATCCCTGTACCACGCAACTGGCGGAAACCTTCATTTTGCTGAGCGTACATTTTATTAATCACATCCATGCTGCTCATCATGGCTAAATTATCGCCTTTGCGCCAGCGCTCATAACGACGTAATAGTTTATGACTCCCCATTGACCTGCCTGCTTGATCAGCCTTGATAATTAACTCTGCAATCGCAGCAGCATCTAATAAGCCAGCATTGGCGCCTTGCCCTGCCAAAGGGTGCATGGCATGCGCGGCATCACCAATCAAGACAAAATGTTCACTGATGTATTGCTTGGCATATTGAAAACGCAACGGAAAAGCACCACGCGGACCGACATCCAACACCTTGCCTAAAGTTCCCTCTAATGCCTGCTCCAATTTTTGTAAAAATTCCGCTTCAGGCAAGTTGACATATTCTTGTGCAGTTTGCTCACTTAATGTCCAGACGATAGAGCATTGCCCATTGGCTAGTGGCAAAAAAGCTAAAGGCCCTTCAGGTAAAAAACGTTGCCAAGCGGTATATTGATGGCTTTTTTCAGTACTGACAGTGGCGACTAAGCCAGATTGTTTATATTCCCAGCCCGTGGTTTGAATACCAGCCATCGTGCGTAAAGCTGAGTCACGACCGTCAGCAGCAATCACTACTTCTGCAGTCAGCGTTTGACCATCATCCAAGACCACTACCGCATTATCACTACTCGTTTGCAGGTCAGCAACTTTGCTCGGGCAAATAATAGTTGCTGATGGTAGCGTTTCCAGTTTATCCCATAGTGCAGCCACCGTTACTCGATTTTCAACGATATGCCCAAGCACCGAAAATTCAGTATCTGCAGCATCAAAATGCAACAGTCCTGCACTATGCGCATCCCAAACATGCATATGTTCATAGCCACCAATACCACGTTGTTGCATAGCAGGCCACGCGCCAACAGCTTGTAAAATATTTTGTGATGCCCGCGTTAAAGCAGATACACGAATATCAATAGGTTCGGTAGGCCATTCACGCTCAGGGTTGCGCGCATCGACCAAAGCGACCTTAACCCCAGCTTGTGCTATTGCACAGGCTGCTGTTGCTCCCACAATACCACCACCGACAATAATGATTGGGTAATGCTTATTCATGCGCGTCTCCGTTTAGCAATACTGGGCATGCGAGTGTTTAGTCCCATGGCATAACGTGCTAGTTGCTTTTTAGCACCAGGCATAACATCTAACAAAGCCAAACCCGTATTTCTGGCAGCAGCCAAAGATAGCCATTCATTGGAAAAGAGCTTCACCACACTATTGGTAAAATTAATCACAGTATCATGATCTTTTTGTCGTAATTGTGCGTATTCGGTTAGTATTTGGGTTGCACCAATATCTCTACCTGCTTGCGCTTCTTGCAAAATAATATCTGCCAGCTGAATCACATCGCGTAAACCTAAATTAAAGCCCTGCCCTGCCACGGGGTGTAATTGATGTACCGCATTGCCAATAATAACGGCTCGTCCTGACTGCATACTTTGTGCACGAATTAATTTTAGTGGGAAAGATCGCCGTGGTGCCGTGAGAGTAAATTGGCCTAGTTTATAGCCAAAACATTCATGCAAGCTGGTAATAAATTCGGCATCACTATCCATGATGAGTTGTTCGGCATCTTCGGTGCTACGGGTCCACACGACTGCATAATCTTGTCCTATCGGTAATAAAGCAAGAGGCCCTGAGCTGGTAAAGCGTTCAAAAGCCGTATTATCATGCGCTAGTTCAGTTTTAATGGTCGTCACAATGGCCGTTTGCTGATATTCAGTCATACTTTGCTCAATATCTAATAGCTTTCTGACCGTTGACTGACCCCCATCAGCACCTACCACTAGCTTAGCGGAGGTATTGAGTGATTCTGCCCCTTGTTTTAAACTAACATGTGCAAACTCAGCGTCGGAAGCAATCCCCATAACTCGTGCAGGGCAGATTTGCTCAACCCCTGCTTGCTCGACCAAATCTGCTACCGCAGCTTCTAAGTCACGCGCAGTAATGACATAACCCAGTGCAGCAACCCCTTCTTGCTTAGCAGATAACCTAGTTTTACCAAAGTGCCCTTGATCAGAAACATGAATCTTTGCTATCGGCGTAGCGACTGCCTTGGCATGCTCCCAGATCCCTAAATCTTGCAGCATTCTGACGGAGCCTTGTGCCAGTGCTAGTGCTCTATCACCCGCTGGCGAGTCATGCAATTGTGCACGGGTATTTGCTTCGACAATGGCAATTTTTAAATTACTATTTTGTAAGGCAAGTGCCAAGCAGTTACCTGCCAAGCCACCACCAACAATTAATACATCATAATCTTGCTGCATGCTTAAACTCTCAGTTTAGTCCTAAGTTAAGGGGTAAATAGTTACTTCGCACAACCTATGGCACTACCTATTGATAGGGAGCGATAATCCGTTCAATATTTTTAGTGCATAATCGCTTCAATTTCAGCAATGCTTTTTGGTACTGCATGCGTTAAAACTTGGTAACCTGTTTCGGTCACCAAAATATCATCTTCAATACGAATACCGATACCACGCCATTTCTGGTCAACTGTTGCGCAATCTTTAGGGATGTAGAGGCCTGGCTCAATGGTTAATACCATTCCTGGCTCTAAATCACGCCATTGTTCGTCAATTTTATAATCACCGACATCGTGCACATCCATGCCCAGCCAATGACCAATCCTGTGCATATAAAAAACTTTATAGGACTCATCTGCAATTAACTTTGCAACATCGCCTGTTAATAGCCCTAAATCAACCAAGCCTTGCGTTAATATCTGTACAGAAACATCGTGTGCATTATTCCAAGGCGTGGCAGGTTTTATTTCAGCAATCGCTGCCAATTGAGCATCCAATACTAATTGATACAATAATTTTTGTTCCTGTGAGAACCTGCCACTCACAGGAAAAGTACGGGTAATATCTGCCGCATAATGGTCACATTCAGCGCCTGCATCAATTAAAAGCAAATCACCCTCTTTTAATTGTGCTTTATTTTCCGTGTAATGTAATATACAGGCATTTTCGCCACCTGCAACTATTGATGGGTAAGCCACTGCCCGTAAGCCATTATCAATAAATTCATGAATCATTTCGCCTTCAATCTGATATTCATACCGACCCGCCTGACAAGTACGCATTGCTCTAATATGCGCTTTTGTAGAGACATCGGCTGCTTGCTGTAATAGTTTAATTTCTGCAGGACTTTTTATCAGTCGCATTTCGTGCAAGGTATGCTCTAAAGAAACCAATTCACCAGGGGCATTGACACCACTACGCGTTTGACTGCGAATATGGGTAATCCATTCCATTAAATGATGATCTAAATCTGGATCACGCCCCATCGGGTAATAAACCTTATTCCTATTTTCTAATAAGCCAGGCAAAATATCACCTAAGTCATCAATCGGGAAAGAATCATCAGCACCAAATTCTTGGGTCGCACCATCCAAACCGGCATGTGCGCCTTCCCATAAGGCTTTTTTCTCATCAAATTCTTGGCAAAATAATATATATTCACCTTGTTTACGTCCCGGGATAAATACCGCCAAGGCATCGGCTTCATTAAAACCAGTGAGATAATAAAAATCACTATCTTGACGAAAAGGGTAATCGACATCACGATTACGGGTGCGGGTATTAGCACTGGCGATAATGGCAATATTACCTTTACCCACTTCTGCCATTAACTGTTCGCGGCGTTGTTTAAATTCGTTTGCGTTCATCATGACTTCCTAATGCACCGTATCACTGCTAACAGCATTATTGTTGAGCTCACTGCGTACCAGCATCACCGCAGCTCGCAAATATTCCTGAATTTCCACCAAGTCAGCTTCGACCTCTTCTGCATCATCTTCATCAATATCGGTATCCAGCTTGGTGAATTCAACAATATCTTTTAAAATTTCATCAATATCTCCAGGCCAATTAGAACTGGTTTCTACTCGCCCCATACCAAATAAGTAGCCCTGACACCATTGCATGATAGCGATACAGCGCTCAGAAATAGGCGCATCTTCTTCAGGCAAAAATAAATCAAATACAAATTCATCACTGGCCATTAACTCTTTTGATTGTTCAAATAAATCAACCAAGGTCAATTTGTCGTCTTCCCATAACTCTGCTTCTTTGGCAATTGCCTCTGCCAACCATGTACCTGCTTCAGCTTTAGGGTCAAGACAGAGCATGGCAGCAGCTATGCCATGTATTTCAGCAGCACTCTCTGCTGCGTCTCTTTGTAAAATAATTGTATTAACGATGGAATAGCTCATTGATAGTTTTCAGATAGATAATTATACGGAGATAGCCAATTTAATGATCTACCCCTAATTTTTTTGCTTGCTTATGCTACCATATAGTTAACACGATTGCTTTTCGCTCATGTTTGGTCATTATGTTTTTGCAACGGTAGATGAGATAAAGGGGTTGGCTCGTTAACCCCTTATCGCAACTTCCGCCTAAAATTATATTTTTCCCACATATGTCGATAGCCAGTTTCATTTTTAAGAGAATGAGTTATTTATGAGCACCAATAATCAATCATTTGATATTAAAGAACTTGAAGATAAATTAGATGAGTTAATTCAACAATATAATAACGTACGCCAAGAAAATACCACCTTAAAAGTTAAGCAAGATGCCTTGGTCAAAGAAAAAGCAAAATTAGTAGAAAAGACTAACTTGGCACGTACTCGCGTAGAAGCCATGATTAGCCGATTAAAAACAATGGAACATGGTACATGAACAAAAAAAATCACGGTGTCGCACTCAATATATTAGGTAAAGAGTATAAAATCGCTTGTGCCGAGCATGAAAAAGAAGATTTACTTGATTCAGCCGAGCAATTGGATCAACAAATGCGCAGAATTCGTCAGTCCGGCAAGGTATCAGGTGCCGATAGAGTCGCAGTACTTGCAGCACTAAACTTAACTCATGAGCTGGTACAGTCCAAGAAAACTGGCACACCTACAAGTAGTGGTTTAAATGAAAATATCAAAAAAATGTATATTAAAATCGATACTGTATTAAAAAGCGTTTAGAATACGCCATGTATCTCCTGCGGCGTTCGACAGTGAAGTGGGTGTTCCTTGGACCTAAATTTACCCCGGGAGTCGATTCTGGTACTGGTGCGCATGTCCGTTAGCGGAAAGCCTGAAATGCCAGATAGACACCCACTTGAACCTTTTGGTTCAAGGACGATGCTTCGCATCGGCGCAGGTGGGAGATACGCATTCCTCCTACTTTTCAAAATGCTTGCTCTCCCCCCATGCTGAAACACGTCTTACAGCATTTTTTAGGAGCCCCAGGACGTTGGTTAATTCAGTCAACACACACTTTCTTTGCAGCCTTACAGTTTACTTTCTGTGTTCTGCAGCGAGGCCTGTTATACCAACATAAGCATCCAAAACATAACGTCATCAAGCAGGTCACTACCACCCAAATTATTTTTAGTGGTATCGACGCTTTATTTCCAACTCTCTTTATCCTCAGTCTATTAATTAGCTTCAGTGTTACCGCACAGCTTATTTTATTTTTACAAAATATTGCCACCGAAAAAGAAGTTATTAGCCTACTCACCCAATTTGTTGCGCTGCAATTAGGCCCGACGGTAACTGCCATTGTGCTTATCGCCCGTTCAGGCTCTGCTATTGCTGTTGATTTAGGTAATATGAGTATTAATAACGAAATAAAAGGGCTACGTTTATTGGGGGTAGACCCGCTGATCTACCTTGCCTATCCACGCTTAATTGGCTTGGCAATCTCGCAGATGACTTTAGCGGTATATTTTTCCGTTTTTACCATGCTATTTGGAGTTTTATTTGCCGGCTTGTTAGGCTCTTTATCTAACTTCAAGTATTTTTTTATTCTAATTGATGCCATTAGCATCTCTGAATTATGTTTATTTTTAATTAAAAATGCTATTTGCGGCATTGCTATTGCTGCTTACGCTTGTTATTTCGGTTTAAATGTTAAAAACTCCGTCACCGAAGTACCACAAGCAACGCAGAAAGCTATTGTAAAAAGTTTGATTGCCATTTTTTTCATTAATGCCATTTTTGCGGTATTTTAGCATGTCTGCATCTAGCCAAATCTTAATTCGAACGCAGCAGGCAATTCCTGAGAAGCTGCGTACCAATACAGCACCCAACATTGCATTGCCACCACTCAGTTGTACTATCCCCGCAGCAACCTTTATTTGCTACAAAAGCTATCATTTGGAATTAACACCTTATATGCAAATGTTGGCTCAGCAACAAGCTGCAGGCTCAGGCAGCATTGCATACCCGCAACCGCTAAATATTGCCTATCTTGATACCAGCATCCAGTTACTGTCGATATTATCTGGTTTAAATAACTTAAAGCTGGCTGCCGAATATCACCAAACTAAAAATAAAAAACAAATACATCGACGCGCATTACAGCTATTAGAGCATTTTCAATGTACGCACGTGCGCTATAAGCTACCCGCCTTTATGAATACCCTGGAGCACCGCTTATTGCTTATTGCTCGCGCCCTCATGCTGGAGCCTGATATTCTCTTTATCGACAAGCCCTTTCAAGGCTTGGATATGCATGAGCATAATATTTTAGGGAATCACTTAATGGCTATTACCACTGAAATGCAGATAACAGTGGTCAGCAGTGCTGTAAGCCTAGCTTTTATGAAAAAAGCAGCACAACAAATAATTTATTGTGATGATCAGGCATTTTACGCCTACAATGAGTGGGGCAGGTTTAGAAGTCATCACCCAGAATTATTTGAGCATTAATTGGCAAAGCCATGGAAAAAAAACAGGCAAATATTCACTATATTCATTCTCTCAGTCAAAGTGCGCGCGAACAATTAGTAGGCGCTTTTTTTATTATCGCCTTATTAATTATTGGCAGCCTGATTATTGCCAAAACCTATTCGGCCAAAATGTTTGATGAAACTATGACTTATCATGCCTATATGCAAAATGCACAAGGCATTAGCACCGAAACATTAATCAATGTCTCAGGTATTGAAGTCGGTAAAGTCTCAGCCATTGATATTGCAGCAGATAACAAAATTCATATTCAATTTTTTATTTATAAAAGCTTTGAACAGCTCATTCGCACCGATTCTACCGGCGAATTGAGCAAGCTTTCCTTAGTGGGTAATTCTACCGTTATTATTAGTGCAGGCTCACCCTCACTACCATTATTAGCTGATGGCTCTACCCTGAATATTGAAGAGCCCATTACCACTAATGATTTAATTGAAGGCATTAAACCCGTTATTAATGACCTAGAATCGACT
This sequence comes from Methyloprofundus sp., assembly GCA_016592635.1. Lineage (NCBI taxonomy): Bacteria > Pseudomonadati > Pseudomonadota > Gammaproteobacteria > Methylococcales > Methylococcaceae > Methyloprofundus > Methyloprofundus sp. The sequence goes on along the minus strand of AP023240.1, from coordinate 4,238,524 downwards.
ATGTCCAACCTAGCTAAAATCATAGCCGTGATAGAACCTTCCGCCGTTGCAGAAACCAGTCAGCGGCTGAATAATATTTTAGAAAATATCGAACAGATCACCCAATATGTCAACTCAGGGCAAGGCATGCTAGGCAAGGCCATTTATGACCCGCAACAAGCGAAAAATGTTGTGGAAGCCATCAAAAAATTTAATACCGCTTTAGTCAACATTGAACAGCGCGTTAATGATACTGAGCCACTTATTAAAGATTTAACCCAGTTAAGCATTGAATCACGATCTATGATTTTAGAGTTACGTAGCTCTTTATACAAAGTGGATAAAGAATTAGTACACTTACCTGAGATTGTCAATGATACCCAGACACTCATTAAATCGACCAAAGAAATAGTAGAGGGAGCCAAGCAAATATGGCCACTCTCTGCAACCATAAAACAACCTAGCAAAGAATTATTACTTAAAGATGAGGCTCTGCATGACTAAAAGTGCCTTGCTTATCATAATGCTCGTCATCAGTGCCTGCAGCAGCACACCTGATCCACGCCCTTATGCATTGACACAGTCTGAACAGTTGATGCAACAAGGCATTAGTGCATATCAGCAAGATAACTATCCGCAAGCAAGCAAATCTTTTAATGCCGCAATTACTTTATACCAAAGCATTGATGACCAGCATGGCGTATTGCTAGCGCAAATAAACCTGATTAAATCAAACTTAGCTATTAGTCAATTCGCACTAACAGAGCAAATATTTTCCACACTGAATACTAATACCGCAACACCCGCGTTAAGAGCGCAAATTATAGCCCTACGTGCACATAGCTTATTTTTACAACAAAACTACCCCGCAGCATTGCATACTTTTGCACCCTTACTTAAGCAACTATCCGATCGTCATGCTCCCGTTAACAATGCCCAAATCAAACTGCTGCTGATGCAAACTAAATATGCCTTATTTGCACGCACACCAGACGCACCCATTTGGTTTCAGCGACTATCCACAGTCATGACAGACAATACACAAGTCTCTAGCGCACAATTAGCTTTATTTAACCGCCTAGCAGCACATAATGCCTTACACGCAGGGCGGCATACACAGGCACTCACGTTAATGCAAACATCGTTAACAAGCTATAAAGCTATAGTTAACCGCAGGGCCACTGCAGCTTGCCTACAGGAATTAGCCAAGATCCATATTGCTATGCACAATATAGTTGCCGCACAACAAGCATTAGGCAGGGCATTGCTTATTAGGCAATGGTTGCAAGATAGTTATAAAACACAACAAATATCTCAGCAGTTAGCTGCACTTTAAGTTTTATGGTATAAAGCCTAGCAGCCCTTAAGCCTGATTTGTTAGTCCAAAAGACACTCTATTCTAGCGCTCATTATATGTGGCATTGCGCACCGCTATAGTGCCTCTAATCCCTTACCTGCCCTTCTGCATAAGACAAACTTGAACAGTTTTATGCGCTCTGTATAATGACTTTTTTATTGCTGACGCTAAGGTATTCAACTTTAATACCTTATTTATTTTAAGGGATAGTCTTAACAAAAAATTATTCATCCCCTTTAACAGTTTTAACTTAATACTAAATGACTTTGCTTCTGTGAATAAGACTTACAAAACTTCCCCTGGCTCACCCTACCCGGTTGGTTCTCGGCTAAAACTTGATGGCGTAAATTTTTCTATTTTTAGTCGGCATGCAACAACAGTAGAACTGTTATTATTTGATAGTGCGGACTGCAAAGAGCCATTTCAAACGATCAGCTTAGATGCTGAACACAATAAAACATTTTATTCTTGGCATGCGCATGTCCATGGCCTCACTACCGGAACTTGGTATACTTGGCGTATGGATGGCCCCAATGACACCTCTCAAAGCGGTTTAAACTTTGATAAGGACAAACACCTGATTGACCCTTGGGCGCGCGCCGTCAGTGATAAACTATGGCAACGAAAAGATGCTTGCTTACCTGGTGACAATGGTAAAACCGCCATGCGTGCCTTGGTAGTTGATGAAAGTTATGACTGGGAAGGCGATAAGCCGTTTTCATTTAAAAGTGAAAATGCCATTATTTATGAGTTACATGTTGGTGGTTTTACTAATCACCCGCAATCACGAGTCAATAAGCCTGGCACCTTTGCCGCTCTAATAGAGAAAATACCTTATCTCAAAGCTTTGGGTATTACCCATGTTGAGCTTATGCCGGTGATGGCGTTTGATGAACAGGATATTCCACAAGGCACCGCAGATTTAGGACTGAAAAATTATTGGGGTTACAGTACCCATAGTTTTTTTAGCCCACACCCTGGTTATTGTGTTACCCCTGAACAGGGTACCCATATTCAAGAGTTTCGTGACTTAGTCAAAGCACTGCATAAAGCTAAAATTGGTGTGATTTTAGATGTGGTTTTTAATCATACTTCAGAAGCAGGTGCTGATGGCCCCATTATTAATTTCAGAGGCTTAGGCAGTAATATTTTTTACCACTTAGCTGCAGAGGATAAAAGTGTATTTCGCGATTACACTGGCTGTGGTAATACCGTTAATGCTAACCACCCTTTTGTGTCAAATTTCATTATTACTTGTTTGGAATATTGGGTGCGAGAAATGCATGTTGATGGCTTTCGCTTTGATCTTGCCAGTGCACTAGCCCGTGGTGAGGATGGTGGTGTATTACAGGACCCTCCTGTTTTATGGGGTATCGAGCTCTCAGAGCAATTAGCTAAAACTAAATTGATTGCTGAAGCATGGGATGCTGCTGGACTTTATCAGGTAGGTAGCTTTCCAGGCTATCGCTGGGGTGAGTGGAATGGTAAATACCGAGATAGTATGCGCCAATTCATCCGTGGTGATAAAGGTTTGATCTCCGAAGTGGCTACCCGCCTTTGTGCTAGTAGCGACCTCTATAAACATCAAGGTCGTTTACCTATTAACAGCATCAACTTTATTACCTGTCATGACGGCTTTACCTTGAATGATTTGGTCAGTTATAGCGACAAGCATAATTTGGCAAATGGTGAAGAAAATCGAGATGGTGGTAATCACAACTTTAGTTACAACTGTGGTGCTGAAGGTGAAACTGATAACCTAGAAATTTTAGCACTACGTAAAAAACAAGCCAAAAATAGTATTGCATTATTATTACTGAGCCAAGGTGTGCCAATGTTATTAGCTGGTGATGAAGTATTAAATACTCAGCACGGTAATAATAATGGCTACTGCCAAGATAATGAACTAACATGGTTTGACTGGAGCTTGCCTGAGAAAAATGCGGATATGCTGTACTTTGTACGGAAAATGATTGCATTACGTAAACGTCATAAATCACTTATGCGCCGGCGCTTTTTAACGGGTGAAAAACTAGCTGATCGAGCTATGCCTGATATTCGCTGGCACGGTGTAGAGCTTGATACCCCACAATGGCAAGACCCTGAGGCACAAGTTCTTGCGTTTACCTTGGCTAGCGTCGATGCTAGTGAGCCTGATTTACATGTTATTCTGAATATGTCTATGGGCGAATTAAGCATGCAACTACCCGTGATTTCGGGTCGAGAATGGCATCTGGCAATCAATACCGCAGAACAGAGCCCAGCAGATGCTGTCATTCCGGAAAAGCAAATGCCTATAGCAGAGGCTTTCTATTTAGTACCAACAAAATCAGTCGTCATTTTTGAAGGGCGTAAAGCAATGAAAAAACGTATCGGTTAAATGAACTAAAAAGTTCCTCGTTAAACATAGAGTTAACATCATGGGTAAGATATGCATCGCATACCCTACTACCCATGATGTTAAATGCTCGGGTTTCGTTTCTTCGCTACGCTAGATAAACTCGCCTAAGGAATATAACTCTAAGCTCATATCCAACTAAATACCGAAACTGACATAGAAATTTATAAGATTTTTAACCCTTAGCAATAGGCACTGACTCAGTATTATCCAATGGAATTTCAATCACAAAGCACGCTCCATCAGCAATATTAAAAGCAGATAATTGTCCCATCATATTGTTTTCTACAATCATTTTTGACATATACAACCCTATGCCGGTTCCTTTACCTTCCGCTTTAGTCGTAAAGTAAGGGTCATAGATTTTATTGATAATAGTATCAGGTATACCACCCGCATTATCTAGCACCTCAATACGAATGCCACTACGAGCACGCAAAGCAGAAATATTAATTTTCGGGCTCTCTACCCGCCGATCTAATAAGATATCCTTGGCATTATTCAGTAAATTGAGAATAACTTGTGAAAATTCACCTTGGAACCCTTTAATATTTAAATCGTCTTCACATCTAATCTTAATTAGAATATTATGACTTTTAAACTGCGCCCCTAATAAGTCAACAGTAGAGTGCAAGCTAGTATTGATATTAAATTTTTCTGCATGTTTGTTGGGTTTAAAAAAGTTACGGAAATCATCAATAGTGGTCGACATTTTATTAATCAAACGTTCAGACTTTTCCATACTGCGACTCATAAACTCATCATCCATTTTGCCCCTTTGGTAAGTAATTTGTTGATTTTGAATTACTAAGCTCAATGCGTTTAAAGGTTGTCGCCATTGGTGAGCAATAGCTCCAATCATTTCTCCCATAGCAGCCAAACGTGATTGGTGGATTAATAAACGTTCTTGTTCTTGGCGCTGCTGCACTTCTTCTTTTACTTTTTTATCTAAGTCTCGGTTCAAGGCATCCAAATCCAAAGTTCTGGTTTTGACCTCTTTTTCCAGCTGTTGATTATAATTTTCTAGCTGCTGTTTAGACTGCTGTAGTGAAGATACCATTTTATTAAAACTCACTGACAAGCGACCAATCTCATCACCACGGATAATTCTAGAGCGTACATCAAGATTACCATTAGCCACTTGGGTGGCTAAATCACTGATGATTAATACTGGCTTGGTCACCCAGCGGGCAAAGAAATAACCAATAAACATGATTAATATTAGTGATATGCCAGTGATAACCACTAATTGTAGGTACATATCCATGATATAAGCATTATATTCGTCGGTACTAAAGGTTATATGTAACCAGCCCCACTTAATACCCGAGAATTCTATAGGATAAACAAAGTGATAACCATCAGCTTGCCAACCTTGATATCTAATTGCATATTCAATTTTATCCGTTTGCAATAATGATAAATATTCTTCAGGTACTTCCAGCAAACGCCAGCCCGCTTGATCAACCCGAATAATATTTCCTCGTAGAGGAGCGATAACAACATTTTGAATACTCGGGTTATTTTTTAACACCTCAACATTGTGCTCAACAATAAAGCCAAAATCATTACTGATCACAGCATCCGATGTTGCCTGAATAATAGAGCGAGATACGGTCACACCTTGTGTATACATGGTTTTTTGCAAAGCATTTTTTTGCATAGGAATAACCATAAATACAAAAAATAACATAATGGTTAATACCAAAAAAGAGAAGAGCATAAAAACTCTGAGAAAAACTCTATTTTTTATTTTGACAGCCATATCCGCTTACTTATTGTTTAGCTGGTGCAGGTAATTTTGAAAGAGCGCCATCATGGGCTAAATTTTCTCCAAAGTAGCTAACTTAACAGCTTTAATATTAAACATTTCTAACATTTTCTATATAAGCTAAGGTAAGCATATGTTCTGCGAAAGCTGCATTAGGGAGTAAGAATATTGCCAACAAAATTAGCTTACATTTTTTCACTGCGCATCTAAGCCATGAAAGGCTTGGTAAATATGGTACATAGGCTGTAATTGTTCCGCTTGTATAGGAATGATTTTATGCAAGCCTAACATTTCCAAAATTTGTTCACCACGAATATTTTCCTCAAAATTGCTCAAACCTTGATTGACTGTCGTAATATATAGACTATCTGCCTGTTTAAGGCTAAATGCTAAAGCAGGAAAAAATAGATGACCTGACTCATGAATAATAGTGAGTTCTTTGAGAATTGCAGGGTTAAGGTCCACGGCCAAATCAAAAATATGCTGTTGTACTATACATAAATCACTCTTACCAAAAAAGACATCTAATATGGGCTGTGAAGCTGTTTTAGTGTATTTTATCTTACTAAAAAACTGCGTACTATTTTGATTATCAGATTGTTTGATCAGATAATCAAGGTATAGTTTGACTAATAAATATGGTTGGTACAGTGAGATATTTTTGCCTCTCAGTTGGTGTAATGATTGTCCTGCATAACGCTTGCGTGTAACGATAATATAATTTTCACGGCGCTCGGTACCACGTTGAATGGCCCAAATTGGCTGCTTAAGATGCTGCTTAAAAAAATCATAGTGGCTAATATAGTGATAACTGTTAATAAAAATATAATCTACGTCAGATCGGATAATTAAGTGCTGTAGGCCTGCTAAGCTATCTACAGGCTGAATAGTTTGTCGAACAGTATCATCTTGAATCAATTCATTAACTAATAGCTTTAAGCCAACTCTCCTATTGGTATCGGTTAATTCGCTTAAGCCAGTTTTTAAATATGCCAAAGTAAATTGCTCTGGTTTGGCATGTGCTACATTCGTTAAAGCTAAGTATAGACAAATAACGAGTACATATTTGCTTATTAAGCGCACAATGTAGTAAAAGCCAATAGCAATCATCGTGATTTACCACTTATTTGTTGTTTTAATTGCTTATAGCGCTCATTAAGTTGATAAAACGGCTCTAATGATTCAACAGAGCACTCTAATAACGACTCCATCATAAAGCCATTAAATATTTGGGTTGCCTCATCTGATTTGTTTAATTTAATCATTGCAGCAATGAGTTCATCACGTAATTTTTCGGGAAATTTCTTATGAAAAAAACTGTAATTAGGTGAATCAATGGGGAAGTTTGCTAAAATTTTTATTTTATCTGCTATTTGTGGATTTAATTCTACCATTAAATCAAAGGACTCCAGATAAGTAACGCCAACATCGGCCTGATTAAAAAATAACTGATGCACAACAGTATTGTGTTTTTGCGTATAGTTTACCGAACTAAATACTTGCGAGTAACTTTGCTTAAATTCTGGAATGACTAATGTCTCCAAAAAGACTTCCGCTAACTCATCATTATCCGGCATCACTAAGCGTTTATTTTTTAGCTCACTAAGATTCTGTAGTTCTTTACGTACTAGAACCACCACACCATAAGGTTTACCGGTAATATTTTTTGCGATAATGCCTTTAGTCACTTTATGCATATCAAAATATTTTACAAATAATAGTGGAGGCGCCACTATATAGTCGAGCTCAGAGTTATTAAAAGCGATTTTCATTTTTTCAACACTATCAAATAAACGACTATTAATATCTTCAATACCTTGAGGTTTGCCAAATTCATCCATCCAAAAATTGATAGCAATTTGAAAGTCTGTTCGACTCACTTTTTTATTGATACCTGGAAAATACCAACCGATTGTTATCTTACTTATAGTATCTTGCTCATTGGCAGATAATGTTGCTGAACAATAGGGTATTGTCAGCAATAAAAACATCAGAACTTTAATCATTGGCCTGCACTTTTTTGAGCATTAAATATGACTGGTAAAAGCGATCAAAACTATCTAAATCTTCAACATAACTCATTGCGATTTCAGAGGTTTGGAATACCTCTAAAATTTGCTTGCCTCGTGGTTCGCTAGTAAAGCGAGATGCTTCTTTTTTTAAGGTCTCTTGTAAAGCATATTCATGGTGAAAATAACCGTAATTACCGCCTTTTACAGGGAGCTGTGCAAGTACTGTAATTTTTTTAGCCACTTGTGGATTCATTTCTACCATTAACTCTAAAGTACTTGCGTAGGTAACCGCTACATCTGCTTTATCAAAAAACAAATTCAGAATAATGCTCTGATTCTTATTAACATAATCTATTTGAGAAAATACCTGCTGTAGAGGCTGTTGGGATTGCTTTAATACCTCACTTTCCAGAAAAATTTGAGCCAGAAAATTATTTTTTGGCAATAATAAGCGTTTCCCTACATAGTTTTCAGTAGCTTGTAGTTGGCCATGTCTGGCAATAATCACAAGCTGATCCATCTTATGCAGCTGCTTAACAGCCATAAAGCCATCACTTAATAATGGGCGCTTAAAATAATTGGCAATTAACAGTGGTGGTGCAATAACCATATCTAACTGCCCCTTTTCGAAGGCGCTATTCATTGCATGAATATCATCAAATAAGACAGAATAGGCGTTTTCAAGGCCTATCTTATGAGTTAATTCTTTCACCCAATAACTCAACGAAAGTTCAATATCGGTACGACTAGAGACATTACTTAATGAAGGATAATAAAACCCCATTGCTAAACGAGGTGCTACCTCTTTAGTTTGCTCTGCTTGAACTTGCACTGCAAAAAAGCAAATTAACAAATACAATATTTTCATTATTATTTGCTCCTTTGCTTAAGTAATTGCAGGTACTGTTGTTTTAATCGTAGTACTGGTGCCAAAGCATCAATATTCGCACGAATTAACTTATCAGAATAAAACATGGTTAACAGTTGCCGGCCTTTAATATGGGTATCTAAGGTAAACAGAATGCTCAGAACTTGCTCTCTAAAGTCAACAGGGACATTTTTATGGAACAAGCCCATTCCGCGCGGCATCCCATCTAACGTTGCAATGATCTGTGTCGTTGCTTTAATTTGCGGATTCAACTCACTCGCTAAGGCATAAAAATTTTTATACGCTAAAATGACATCGGTAGTTTTAAAAAATAATTTTAAAATCTGCTGATTAGACTTATGAATATATTCTATTTTTTTGAAAATCGATTTAGCAGGCTTACCAAAGGCTTGTAGCATTAAAATGTCGGCATACATTTCTGAGACAGGGTCATTATTTAACAGTGTTAAGTGCTTACCTTTACAGTCAGTCATATTATTGATACCAGAATTTTTTCCTGACAGTACCACCAATTGGTCAGTTGGTGTACCGTACATGACAGAAAGATAGCCATCAGAAAACTGTTGTAAATCAAAATGATTAATAATATTTAAAGGGGATGTCAGAATAAAGTTTATTTTCCCTCGATAAAAATCAGTCCGCATACGTTGTAAGTCTTTGTAAAAATAAACCTGCCCTTTAATACCAGAGTACTCTGCAATTTCTTGTGTCCAATACTGCATGGCAGTTTGCATATCTTGCAAGCTAATATCAGGAAATGATTGCAAGTAGATACCTGTGCGCAGGCTACGCTCTTGGAATAAGTCCTCTTCTGCCCAGCTGGGCTTGCTTAAACAGAAAAAAAATATAATAAATAGCGGGAGGTATAATGCTAGTTTAAGTACCTTCAATATAATGAGGTAAGAAATGTTGCTTATTAAATTAAGCATATTCTCGTTACGTGCTGACCATTGAAAGCCATGATATAAGAGGGTATTGATTTATATAATTGATATAACAACAAAATTATTTATCCTATATAGTTAATCAGTTTCACTAACTTAAATATTGGGAAATAATATTATCTAGTAGAGGTAGCACTAAGGTCTGTGAAGTAATTTGAGAATTTAGCATATTCTCTGTAACTGCATCACAGTATTGACTTTAATTTTGGATAATATGAAAAAAACTAAGGGACGAGATTTTTGGCTATGCACTTAGGGTAAATAGCAAGACTAGCTGCCTAGTGAGTACTATTCTTACTAGCTAAAGATTTATATTGCTGTTTTAACTGTTTAATTGCAATTAAGTTATCAATACTTGCAGGTACTAATTTTTCAGCATGAAATACAGTTAGTAATTGTTCTCCCCTAGGCGTTTGTTCAAGTTTAAAAAATTCTGCAAGTACTTTTTCTCTAAAGGCAGAGGGTACCTTTTTATGAAAAAAACCTAGCCCATGAGGCACCTTATCTAAAGTAGCAATCACCTGGGTTTGGTTTTTGATTTGAGGGTTTAACTCATTTGCCAGCTCATAAAAATGTTTGTAAACAATAATGACTTCAGTACGGTCAAAAAATAGATTTAAAACGAGTTGGTTTGATTTTTGGGCATATTGAATGCTTTTGAAAATAGATTTAGCCGGTTTGTCGAAGGCTTGTAGCATTAAAACATCAATATACATTGTGCCTATGGCATCATTTTCCACCAACATTAATTGCTTATTTTTACAGTCTTGAATACTATTAATTCCAGATTGTTTTTGGGTTACCAGCAGCAATTTATCAGCGACTTTATCTTGTTTGACAGCCATATAACCATCAGCTAATTGGTTTAGATCAAATTCATTAATTATATTTAAAGGTGAGGCCAAGATAACGTTGATTTTTCCTCGATCAAAATCATTGCGCATCAATGCTATGCTTGTATAAACGTGGGTGTGGATTGGGATGCCAATATATTGTGCTATTTCTTTCCCCCAATACTGCATGACCGTTTCCATATCATAACGACTAATATCAGGGAATGATTTAAGGTAAACACCTGTACGGACGCTATGCTCTTGAAATAAGTTTTCTACTGCTTGGCTTGGACTAGAGAAGTAAGTTGCTAATACACCAAGTAGCAGGATATATTGAACCATTTGCCTACATAAACCTAGACTTAAAATGATCATTTTCTCAATCACAGCTATTTTCTGATGCCCTTGAATAACATCAACCCTACAACATGAGTGCTTGCCAAATAGCAGCAACTTGTTGCCGTTTTTCTACTAATTCATCTTGTGAGATGATTGCCTTATTGCCTTGCAAGGCTTCTTTATGGCCTCGATCACGGAATTGGCAATAGGCTTGCTTAAGCATTTTAGCGTCTTCAGCTTTGAACAAGTCTTGTTCTGCTAAACTATCTAATAAACTCATATTATCGGTAAATTTTGTTAAACTTGGATGATTAGCTGACCAAGCCAAAATACAATACTGCACCATAAATTCTATATCAGTAATACCACCAATACCTTGTTTCAAATTGAAGTTGCTTTGGTTGCTATTGTCCAAAGTAGCGCGCATTTTTTCGCGCATTTCGCGTACTTCTTGTTGTAAATCCTCTGCATTTCTAGGCAAGCTTAAAATATTATGACGAATCGCCTCGTATTTTGCTTGCGTTGCAGGATCGCCAGTAATAAAGCGACCACGTACTAAAGCTTGGTGTTCCCAAGTCCAAGCTTCTTTTTTTAAGTAGTGCTCATAACTTCCTAATGGCGTAACTAATAAGCCTGAATCACCACTAGGGCGTAAGCGCATATCAATTTCATATGCCATACCTGATAACAATTGTGTATTGAGCAAACTGCGTACACGTTGCCCTAAAGTGCCATAAAATTGTGCACTACTAATCGCTTTGTGGCCATCAGTCATCGCATTATTATCAGAATAGTCATAAATAAAGACTAAATCCAAATCAGAGCTATAGCTTAGCTCGACTCCCCCTAACTTGCCAAAGCCAACAATACCAAAATACATTTTTTCCGCACTGGTATTAGGAGGTACTCCATGTTTTACAGCAAGAATTTGCCATGCAATTTTGACCGCTTGCTCCAAAATCACTTCAGCGATATAGCTCAAATAATCACTGACTACCATCAATGGTACCGCGCCCATAATATCGGCTGCGGCGACTCTTAACACATTAATTTGCTTGAATTTACGTAAAGCATACATGAGTTGTTCTAAATCAGCGTCATCAATGCACTGCAATTGTTCTGCTAATTGTTGCTGTAATGCTGATTTTTCTAATGGATCATATAATGACCGAGTATCGAGCAGTTCATCAAATAATGCTGGATATTTAGCCAAGTATTCACTAATCCAAGAACTTGCGGCGGTTAGCGTGACCAGTTGCTGTAAGGCGTGTTCATTTTCTACCAGTAATGCCAAATAAACATTTCGGCCTGCTAAGGCTTCAAATAAAGTACATAGGCGTTGTAACGTGAGGTAGGCATTTTTTTCATGTACGGCCACATTAAGAATTTTGGGCACTAATTTATCAAAAGTAAGCGCACCTTTGGTGGTTAAGCGTTTAACAGCGGATGCTGTTTTCAATTGACTCAGGAGCACTAAAACCTGTTCAGGTTGCTGGTAGCCTAACTCAATTAATTTGTTTAAGCACAAGTCTTCATCTGCATGCCCTGTCCAAATTTCAGCACTTGCTTGCGGGCTGGCATTGTCTTGCTCAATAGAAAAAACTTCGACAAAAACCGCATGCACACGTTGACGCACTTGCGCTAAATAATCGCTAAAACTATCCCAGTCGGCATACCCTAGAGAGAAGGCTAAAATATGTTGTTCACGTGCCGTTTTGGGCAAGTCATGCGCTTGTTTATCTTGAAACTCTTGAATATGATTTTCCACACGGCGTAAAAATCGGTAAGATTCTTGCAGTTGTTCACTGTCTGCAATTGATAGTAAATCATGTTCGCCTAATAGTTTGAGAATAACTTGGATACGTCGCTCTTGTAGTTCAGTATCTTGACCACCACGAATGAGCTGAAAGGCTTGACCAATAAACTCAATTTCGCGGATACCACCAGGCCCCAATTTAACGTTATCCATACGGTCTTTACGTTGCAATTCTTGGGTAATCTGTAACTTTAAACTACGTAATTCTTCAAAAGCACCATAATCTAAATAACGTCGATAGACAAAAGGCCTGATTAAGTCCATAAACTGTTGCCCGCCTTGCTGACTACCCGCTACAGGACGAACCTTAACCATCGCATAACGTTCCCATTCACGCGCTTGAGTTTGGTAGTAGTTTTCCAAGCCGTCAAAAGTCATGACCACAGGACCACTATCACCAAAAGGGCGCAGGCGTATATCTGTCCTAAACACAAAACCATCAGCTGTCATTTCATCCAACACTTTGACTAATTGCCGGCAAATACGGCTGAAAAATTCGCCGTAGCTGGTTTCTTTACGATCAGCTAAAGTACCTTCCTCTTGATAGGCAAAAATCAAATCAATATCGGACGAGTAATTTAGCTCCCATGCTCCTAATTTCCCCATGCCCAATACTACAAGTTCTTGTGCCGTGCCATCAGCTAACACAGGCGTGCCACGTCGATTACAAGCTTGTTGGTATAAGTAGTCTAGAGTAAATTGGATACAGCATTCAGCCAAGGCTGTTAAATCGGCCAGCGTTTCATCTAAATCAGACCATCCAGCTAAATCACGCCAGGCAATACGTAACATCTGTTTATTACGAAATTGTCGTAAAACCTGCATTAACTCTGCATCAGTCTGAATCGTTATTTGGCTTAATTCATCACGATAGTGACTACGCACCTCTGCGCTGAATAAATTAGCTGAATTGATTAATTCTAGTAGAAATTTGGGTTGCCGCGCACAGGTTTGCGCAATAAATTCACTGCAACAGAATATTTTGGGTACTACTGAAATAACAGCTGCATTTTCTGGAAAGTCTAAGTCCAATCGTACAAGCGCTTCATTGAAATTCTGGACATGTAACTGGGTAGTCTCATGTAATTCGGTGGGGATATTTTCTAGAGAAAACATGTTTACCTCTGAATTATCGGGTAGGGAGCGGAGTTAATAAAATGGCTTTATTTAGGAGTGTGTAGAAATTACACAACAAACCATAAGATGGGAGCATGTAACGACTTGGAGCATCGTGCCCATCCTATGATTTAGATGTTAAAACAGTTTAACTTCAGGACTTAATTACTACGTGGGCTTCTACGTGGCTTTCTATTCGACTTATCACCACCACCGCGACGCGAAGATGATTTTTCTTGGCGTGGAGGATTGTTATCGCCCTCTTGCACCTCAGTCATACGTAATTGTTGGCCTGCAACACGTGTATTTTGTAGCTCTTGTAAAACTTCTTTAGGCATGCCTTTTGGTAAATCAACAATACTAAAAGTACTATGCATATCAATTTGACCAATTGCTTTACCATCCAAGCCCGCTTCATTGGCGATAGCACCAACGATATTACCTGGTTTCGCACCATGTTCTTTGCCAACTTCAATACGAAAACGTTCCATATCGCCACCTAATAAGGTGCCACCTTTACGTTTTCTATCGCGATCATTACGATCACGCCCCCGCTCGGAACGTTCTTTTACTTTAGCAGGTTTTTTCAATAATAAAGGCTCATCACCTTGTACTAATTTAGCTAAAGCTGCTGCAATTTCCACTGCGGGAATATCGTGCTCAGTTTCATATTGTTCAATAATTTTGTTATAGAACTCTAATTCTTCTGTGGCTAAAGTATCGGTAATTTTTTGTTTAAAACGACTAACACGCTTGTCATTAATTACCTCAGTAGAAGGCATCTCCATTAAATCAATACGCTGTTTAGTCGCGCGCTCAATAGCATGTAACATACGTTTTTCACGTGGTGCAACAAATAGAATCGCATCACCTGTGCGCCCTGCACGTCCTGTACGTCCAATACGATGCACATATGCTTCGGTATCGTAAGGAATATCATAGTTAATAACATGACTGATACGCTGTACATCCAAACCACGCGCAGCAACATCGGTGGCAACTAAAATATCTAGTCTGCCATTTTTTAATTTTTGAATGGTTTTTTCACGTTGATTTTGCGCTAAATCACCATTAATGGCTGCTGCGGAATAACCACGTGCTTCTAACTTTTCTGCTAGCTCAATAGTGGAATTTTTAGTACGCACAAAAATAATGATGCCATCAAAATTTTCTGCTTCTAAAATACGGGTTAACGCATCTAACTTATGCATGCCACTAACCGTCCAATAACGCTGACGAATAGTTTCTGCAGTCGTGGTTTTTACTTTAATGGTAACGTGCTCAGGGTCACGTAAATAATTATTAGCAATACGGCGAATAGCCGTCGGCATCGTTGCAGAAAACAGTGCTCTTTGGCTATTCTCGGGAAGCTGCTCTAAAACCCACTCGACATCATCAATAAAGCCCATGCGTAGCATTTCATCGGCTTCATCTAAAACTAAGCATGATAAATTATCTAACTTTAAAGTGCCTTTACGCATATGGTCCATGACTCGACCAGGGGTTCCTACCACAACATGTGCACCACGTCTGAGCATACGTAATTGACCAGAATAATCTTGGCCGCCATAAATAGGCGCGACATGAAAACCTTTGATATGTTTTGCGTACGTTTGAAATGCTTCGGCAACCTGAATCGCTAACTCACGTGTGGGTGCTAAAACTAAAACTTGTGGGTCTTTTTGTTTAATATCTAGTTTAGATAATAATGGTAAAGCAAAAGCAGCGGTTTTTCCTGTTCCAGTCTGTGCTTGGCCGAGAACATCTTTGCCTGCTAGCACTAGCGGAATCATTTGCGCTTGGATAGGAGAAGGGGTTTCATAGCCCACTTCATCAAGCCCTTTTAAGAGTGGTTCAATAAGATTTAATTCAGAAAATTTTGGAAGTGTTGATACTTCGGAGGTCATTAAGCGTTCCTACTAGCTTGGCAGAGCTTGATAAAACGCTGCCTGATTTTAAAAAAATGTATACACTATAATACCCTACCTGTCTTTTTAATGCGCGGCTTATTGTTGCTAAGTCTTTATTTAGGGATACATTTCTCGTATTTTAATGGTCTTTTAAGCCCCAAAATAGGATCATTCCGATTTTTGCTCTGCACCTGCCTCATTGCTTTTGGCTGCTCCATCTTGAACTGGCACCTCCTCAGTTGCTTCCTGCTCAGTTTCGCCATCAGTGCTCACTTGTTGCTTGGCTCCAGCACTTTCAAGAATCTTGAGTAGTGGTTTATGCTCTGTCTTTTTTGCTATTTCTAAGGCACCTTCCCCTTGAGCATTGGCTACATTAACATCTGCCCCGCCTGTTATCAGTAGCTTAACAATACGCGGATCTCCAAAAATAATAGCATCCATTAATGCCGTATTGCCTTGTTTATCATTTAAGTTTACGTTGGCACCGTAGGTTAGTAATAATTTTGCAATACGAAAATTCCCACTATAAGCTGCTGCCATTAATGCGGTACGACCACTAGCTACTCGTCCATTAACATCTATGCCTTGTACCAAAATATTTTGCACACGCTGTTGCTTGCCTTGAATAGCGGCTATAAATAAATCTTGGGTCGTTTCAGCATGTAACATTGGCGCATAAGCAAAGGCATATAATAAAGCGCCCATAAGGAGAAATTTCATCACTGCTCTAGCCCTAATTTTTTTAAACGATAGCGTAACGACCTAAAACTCATGCCTAATTGCTTCGCAGTTGCAGTGCGATTCCATTTATTCTGCTCCAACGCCTCACTAATAGCATGTTTCTCAATTTCTTCTAAGTAGTTTTCTAATGATTCCATCGCAGGAATATAGGCATCTGAGTCAGGTAATTGCAAACTACTTTTTTCTAAGTGCAAGTCACTTTCAGTAATGAGCTTACCTTCATATAGAGCGACTGCTCTTTCGATAATATTTTCTAATTCACGGACATTGCCAGGAAATTTGTAATTTTGCAGCGCTTTCATTGCCCCTGCCGATAGTTTTACCTCTGCAGTTTGATTGGTCTTGGCAATTTTACTTAAAAATAGTTCACATAATTGTGGAATGTCTTCGCGGCGATGCCGCAAATTCGGAACCAGTAATTCAATGACATTAATACGATAATATAAATCCTGCCTAAACTTACCTTCTTGGACTAATTGCGCTAAGTCTTTATGAGTAGCACTCAATAGTCGAATATCGACACTTTCTTCATGCTGACTGCCGATGGCTCGGATTTTCTTTTCTTGGATAGCACGCAATAGCTTTACTTGTAGGTCTATGGGTAAATCGGCAACTTCATCTAAAAATAAAGTCCCCCCTGTTGCTGCTTGGAATAAGCCCACTTTATCAGTTGTTGCACCAGTAAAACTGCCTTTTTTATGGCCAAAAAACTCACTTTCCATTAGCTCATGAGGGATAGCTCCACAGTTTACGGCAATAAAAGGTTCAGTATTGCGAGAGCTTTGTTTATGCACTAAACGGGCAACCAATTCTTTACCTGACCCTGATTCACCACGGATATAAACAGGTGCCTGGCTACGTGCAATTTTGCTTATTTTAGCGCGAATCTCGCGCATCGCATTTGAGTCGCCAAGTAGTAGATGCCGAGAACGCCTATCTTGTTTGGGGGAACTGCTTGTCTTTAATGCATTACGCACTATTTGACGTAGGTCTTTCAGGTCAACAGGTTTGGATATAAAATCAAATGCACCTTGTTTCATTGCCTTTACAGCCGCGTCCATACTGCCATGAGCGGTAATAACAATAACGGGTAGTTGAGGGTATAAAGCTTGCATTTCCTGCAATAAATCTAAGCCATCACCATCAGGCAAGCGCATATCAGTCAAGCAAATATCAAAGGTTTTTGCTTTTAATAATGCTCTGGCACTGCGCAGGTCTTCAGCCGCAAAGGATTTAATACCCATACGATTGAGAGTAATCTCTAGTAGTTCGCGAATATCTGCTTCATCATCAATAACTAAAGCTTGTACTGTACTCATAATTTAATTCTTTGTTATTCTGCATTTGCCAAACATAGCCGAAAACAATTGCCGCTGCCAAAAGTATGGTAGCTCAGTTTCGCTTGATTCAATTCAGCTAACTCACGAGAAATATACAACCCTAAGCCTGTACCTAAATTTGAGGTGGTATAAAAAGGTTCAAATAAATGCTCAACTTCTGCAATGGGTATATTTTGACCAAAATCAATTACTTCAATGCAAGTCTGATTATAAGCTGTGGTCAATCTAAGCACTATTACCTTATCCATTACGTAGCTATATTTTAGAGCGTTTTCACAAAGATTATTTAAAATTTGCGTCAAATGATTAGGGTCAACCAAAATATCACGAACCTGCCTGCCAAGAGAGAGCCTAAATTGACTCAAATGACCGCTACTCTCTGCTTCAAAAGTAGCCAAATAAATTGGTAACCAGCTCTGTAATTGAATACGCTCTTGCTGGGAATGGTTACGGCGTGATAATTGTAAAATATCTTCGATTATTGAATTGACTCTACAGGCATGGGTTTTAATGATTTCAGTTAAACGAAGATCTTGCGCCGATAAGTCAGGGCACTCAGCCAATAATTCACCTGCATGGCTAATAGCACCTAAAGGATTACGAATCTCGTGGGCAATATTGGCAGTTAAGAAACCTAGTGAAGCAAGCTTACTCTGTTGCACACGTTGATTATATAAGACCGTATCTTCTAGAGTTATCATAAAGTACATATCGTGCTGGGTCGGTAATGAAGCAAAGTGTACATTTAAACCTTCTTGCCCCGCTATTGAGATATTAACAAAATCCTTGTTAATATTGTTGGCCACCCAAGCATCAAAGGCGCTTGCAAGTTCAATAGAAATTTCTGCTAAACTTTCAGGTAAGCTACTGATGCCTAGCAAACGAGGGCAGGCCTCATTATAACTAGTAATTATTTTCTGCTGATTACTAATAATAATCCCTGACTGCATATTCTGGATAATATACTGATTTAGCTCTTCCAAAGAAATAATGGTTTCTTTTTGTTGCGTAGAAATAAGCTCGGTTTGCTCGGTACGCTTTGCCAACATGTACGACAAGAATGCCAAAGAGAAAAAGCCAGCGCCCAGTATGCCTGCATAAGAATAGGTAATACTGCTAAGCCCCTCTATGCGATAGGTATATGCTTGCTCGGCAAAAACAAATAAACTAGCAATCGCGGCAAACAACATTGCACAACGGCCGCCAATCAGCAAACCACCTGCGCCGGTAGAGACCAACATTAATGCACCCACGCCACTGCCCAGTCCTCCACAAGCATGCATAATCAAGGTGAGCATAAAAATATCAGTAAAAATTTGTACCTGGGCTTGCGTAGCATAACTAGTGCGCTGCCAATAAATACAAAGCCAACTCAATATGACGATTACCAAATAGCTAAAACTGCTAAATATATACAGCTTTAGGTATTGTTCTTTAATGATAAATGCATCGAACTGTAGATAATGCATAGCGATAAAGAAACTGGCGAGTACAGCACGATACAAAGAAAAGCTTTTTAATAAAAACCAAGCTTGGGCAACCGGAATTTTATAACCTTTGGAAAAAGGACAGGGGGAGATTGATTGTGACTCAGCAAGCATAAGTTGTCTTTATCATGAGATGGATTTTCATTATACTGCAAGTGACTACCGCACTGCCTTATGGCAATTGAGAATAGCATAACCAGCAGCTATCCCAAGCTGGTAGGAAGCAGTAGCCGGGCTCACTTGAAATATATATGATGGTTTATTGTAACACTCCTAGCAGCCACAATAAGCACATGGATATTTTCATTTTATATATTATTAAAACCTTATTACTACCTTTAGCAAGCCTATTAATTATAAGTATCATTGGAATATTGCTTATCCGTCGTAAGCCCTTAATAGCCCAAAAGCTACTTAGTTTTTCATTGGGGACCTTATTACTCCTGAGTATGCCCATAGTGGCAAAGCACCTTGCTGCTAGTCAAGAAATTTACCCGCCGCTAGATAAAGTAGCTATACATGATTTTGCTGCACAAGCGATTGTGGTACTCGGTGGTGGTTTGCGTGAACCTGCTCCTGAATATCAGCAGCTTGCAGCTCTAAAAAGCGGTACATTAGAGCGAGTTCGCTATGCAGCAAAAATAGCCAAACAGACTCAATTACCCATACTGACCACTGGCGGCAAAGTATTTGATAGTGATTTGCCTTCCGAAGCTGAATTAATGGCTAAAGTATTAACGGATGAGTTTGGGCAGCCAGTGCACTGGCAGGAAGAAAATAGCCGTAATACCGCTGAAAATGCTAGCTATACTCAAGATATTTTAATTCAAGAAGGTATCAGTCGAATTATTTTGGTCACCCATGCTTATCATATGCAAAGAGCAGTTAAGCAATTTCAGGGGCAAGGTTTTCAGGTTCTGCCCGCACCTACTGTTTTGTTAGCACACTCTGATACCCTGAATATACTGAGCTTCCTACCTTCCGCATCGGCTCTGCAAAAGAGCACATTAACACTTCATGAAATAATGGGGATTATTTGGTATGAATTACGTTATTAAATAGCTGAGGTATTTTTAGAAGAATAAACTTATGAGTCACTGTTATAAAGGGATTAATGCCAATCCCAATATATTGATACCCTAACTACACAAATGTCATCATCCTATTCTATCCAGTCAAGCTGGGCACAAGCTTTAGCAGGAATCTACTTCGCGAATGGATTCCCGATAAAAAGACTTCGGGAATGACGGCATTAGGGTAATTATTTACTGAGATTGGTATAACATAGAAAGCACATCAATCACCAAAAGATGCGCTTCGTTTGTGGCAAAACATGAGAGGTTTATTCTGGGTGATTATTTATAAACTCTGACTAGTCAAATAGTCGTCATAAGTGCCTCGAAAATCTACAATACCAGTTGGTGTCATATCCAAAACACGCGTTGCTAATGAAGACACGAACTCACGATCATGACTAACAAAAAATAAAGTGCCCGGGTAATTTTCTAAGGCTAGATTCAATGCTTCAATCGATTCCATATCGAGGTGATTGGTTGGCTCATCCATTAACAAAATATTATCACGCTGCAGCATTAACTTACCGAACATCATTCGACCTTGCTCACCCCCCGATAATACGCTCACTGTTTTATCAATATCATCTTGCGAAAATAACAAACGACCTAAAATACCACGAATCGCTTGATCATCATCACTGGGTTTGCCCCACTGTTCCATCCAAGCAAATAGCTGTTCATTATCTTTAAAGTCAGCAGCATGGTCTTGCGGGTAATAGCCTAACTGTACATTTTCAGACCACTTAACAGTTCCTGCTGTCGGCTCGACCTCGCCCATCATACATTTTAATAAGGTGGTTTTACCAACCCCATTAGGGCCAATAATAGCAACCCGCTCGCCCACTTCGACCATTAAGTCAAAATCAGCAAAAACCTGCTCATCATAAGTTTTACCCAAACCTTCAATTTCAATTGCTAAGCGATGTAGTTTTTTATCTTGTTGAAAACGAATAAAAGGGTTTCTACGACTGGAAGGTTTGATATCTACTAGTTCAATTTTATCAAGTTGCTTAGCACGTGAGGTGGCTTGTTTTGATTTGGAAGCATTCGCCGAAAAGCGACTCACGAAAGCATTCAGCTCCGCAATTTTGGCTTTCTTCTTGGCATTGTCTGTTTGTAGTTGTTCCGTGACCAGCGTTGATGCACGCATATAGTCATCATAGTTACCAGGGTACAAGCGTAATTCACCATAATCCAAATCTGCCATATGACTACAAACACTATTCAAAAAATGCCGGTCATGCGAAATAATAACCATCGTACAATTACGCTCGCTCAAAATACCTTCCAGCCAACGAATTGCATTAATATCCAAGTTATTGGTTGGCTCGTCTAATAACATAACATCAGGCTCAGAGAATAAAACCTGTGCCAGTAATACCCGTAATTTCCAACCAGGAGCCACTTCGCTCATTAAGCCATAATGTTGTTCAGTCGCAATACCCACGCCCGCCAATAATTCACCAGCACGTGCTTCTGCGGTATAGCCATCCATTTCTGCAAATTCAGATTCCAACTCAGCGGCACGCATTCCATCAGCCTCAGTCATTTCAGGATTAGCATAAATAGCATCACGCTCAGCTTTTACTTTCCAAAGTTCCTCATGCCCCATAATAACGGTATCTAATACCCCATACTCTTCATAAGCAAACTGGTCTTGCTTCAGTTTACCAATACGCTCATGTGGGTTTTTAGAAACATTACCAGATGATGCATCCAGGTCACCTGCTAAAATTTTCATAAAGGTTGATTTACCACATCCATTAGCACCAATAAGTCCATAACGGTTACCGTTACCAAACTTAACGGATACGTCTTCAAATAATGGCTTCGCGCCAAATTGCATGGTGATATTTGCAGTTGCAAGCATGTTGTTATTTTCCAGATAAAGTCTATTAACAACCGAGCTATCATCGCTTGCTAATTAAAATAATTGTTCGTATAAAGGGGGCGTATTCTACGCTATTTCAGCGACTTGCGTTGAGGAAATCTATGACTTTATTTCTGATGAAAACTCGTTGCCGTTAAAGCTGGTCGAGTAAGTTCTAGTGAAAATACTGGGTTACGTTAACTACGCTTTATTAAATAAGCTAACCCCAAACTTGTGATGCTATTGTTTAGTAAGCAGCATTGAGTAATACTGCTTTTCGTTAAACGACAGAAGGCATGCTCTGTGGCCGTCAACCAGCAATTGTTTGCCTATTATCAAACATCTTAGTAAATACTTCCTGCATACTGGCAGCATTTGTCGTTTTTCTATTTTGCAAATCAAACTCAGGAAAAGGGGCAAATATATCGACCTCCTCTTCAGAGTGACCACAAAAATTTTCTTGGCCACCATGTTGAATCATATCAATTTTTATACGGCCATTTACAAAGGCTTCAAATTGGTTCCAATAAATACCATGGGTATGCTTTTCCCCATCAAATAGGGCTTTTATTGCTGTTCTGCGGCTTAAATCATCCTTATGCACTAACGCATACAAGTCATAATCACCATGAATATAAGCACAACCAGCCGGCAGACTATTAATGGCATCTTGATCTATGAAAGTATTAAACACGGAAGGCCTCATATTGATACTCTCTACAGCCGTTCTACCCTGTTGGGTTCTATTATGTGGATAGACTCTGGTTTCAGTGCCGCCATTAGTCCTCATGACACAGCCATAATATGAGCTCTCCAAATCGTCTTGCATACGAAAGCCACCAGGAATGCCTGCTGGGCTGCCATTATAAGTGTCTTTTTTGCCCCAATACTTAACCCATGTATCCATGGCACTTTTACACTTCTCCCAACTACTAAAAGCTGCTTGCCCAAGCATAAAAGGGTTAACCACTAAGCCGGCACAATTTATTTGCTTATATTGACCACTGACATTCCATTCGACATTCCTGTCAGCTGTTTTGGGCTTACATAATAATGGCTTCGGTACAAACCCAGGGTAGTTAATGAATTTTAATGACTCAGGATTAGTACGCCGCACCAAGATAAATAAGCCCAGCTTCTTACTAACATCTTTAAAAACTTCAACATGTTGATAATGAATATAATTTTTTACTTCTGAGTCTGTAACAGCCGTTGTCAGTTCTCTAAACCGACTTGCTAACTCTTGATCATAAATTAACTGACGATATTTCGCATGCTGATTTGAACCGGACATATCTGATACCTCAAATAAAATTTAACAAGCTGTATTTTTTTGCAATATACGCCCTAAACAATCAAAAATATATCAGTATTGTATAAACTTGGAGCACAAGCGAAAACTACTATTGGATAGAAGTCCCTGTTCCTTGCGCATCTTTAGCACTTTTTATAAACCTCTCTTTAAGCTTTTTAAAGGCTGACCATAAGGTAGTATCCATTACCACCTGGTTACCTATAGAGACAATCACTCTAGTTAACTCAGGTATTTTGGTTTTAGTAGAAATCATATATATAGGCTGCACATATAAAATCGAATGCTTACCCATTGGCAAAATAACCATACGCCCTTTATCAACATTAGAGCCATGTTGATCCCACAAGGTAAACTGCTCTGAAATCTCAGGACTCTGATCAATCAAAGCTTCAACTTGTGCAGGACCATTCACCTGGATATCTTTAGCAAACTTATAAATATTAATATAAGGTTTATAACTCCCTTTTTTACAGCTATCAATATCCAATGTACCAGCTAGACCAATCATACTTAAATTACTGCGATTAATTGGGGTCATCGGGTTAATCATGACGAATTCCTCACTATCATCACAATGACCAAAATCCATAGTCTGAAAATATGGCATAACAGTTTTTTTATTTATTTTCGCAAACTGCCATGTTTCTGCTTGCTCATAAAATAGTGCAGGTTGAGTTTGGTGATATTTTGCATAAAGCATCATCTGCATATAATATAATTCACGCGGATAACGTAAGTGTTTACGTAACTCACTCGGCATTTTATCTAATGTATTAAATACGCCAGGATACGCTATGTGAAATGCCTTAATAATAGGATCATCTTCATCTGCAATATAATATTTCACGGTACCATCATAGGCATCTATAACAATTTTGACCGAGTTACGGATATAGTTAAAGTTTTGTATGCCTGATAAGAATTTTTGACTAGCAAATTTTGATACCGGATATTTATCCGATAAAGTATAAGCATCTTGGATCCAATAAAAACGATCTTTTGTCACGACTAGATACGGATCTTCATCTAGGTGTAAAAAAGGTGTGATTTGCTTAACCCTATCAACAATATTACGCCTTATTAATAGCTTACTATTTTTAGAAATATTAGAAGAGAAAAATATCTTTTCATCACCAAAATAAAAAGCAAAAAGTAACTTTCTAAAAAAAGAAGGGAACGGCACTCCTCCTTTTCCTTGATAGGCATGGGCATCTTTACCTGAGCCCGATAAACCCATCACGGTTAAGTCATTAGGAACAATTGCATAGCGATATCGTTCTTGACCATAATATATATCAGGTGTTTTAACTGAGAAGCCAACATTTGATGACATATTTAAGTCACGTAAATACCATAAAATAGGGTTACCTGCATCTTGTGCAGCAGGCGTAATAACTGCCCCATAACCATGGGTATAACGTAAGTGTTTGTTTTCCCATTTTTTGGCTGCACTCGGTAACTTGTCAAGATTTAACTCCCGTGCCGCTAAATTGACTTGCTGAATATGACCATTTAAAAAGTATCGATCTTCATCGACACTATGAAAGCTGTAATATGGGCGGATACCTTGTAGCTCTTTATAGCCATCGATTAAGTAGCCTCTATCCCAGACAGGAATATTTTCAAAATGGCGTTTCGTTCCCCACTCTTCAATATCCTTACTAGCATCCAAATCAATAGTGTAATCAACAATATTTATATTATCTAAATCATAAGCATCCAAGGTTGCCTTAATATTATTGCTCATGAACTGCCCTTCGGTTAAAACAGGGTTGGGTTGCACAATAAAGGTATTAATCAGGCTGGGGATAAAAGATACATTTTGTAAGCCTAGTGCAATTAAAAAACCACCTAAAGCAATAAAAATAGGGACTGCAGTACGATGTTGCTTGGAAAAAATATAAATCGCAACGGAAACAAACAGCGTTATGATGGAAATGATACTTAGCCAAATTAAGGGCAATTGGTAGCGCAATTCCACAAAACCCGGCCCAAAAAAGACAGGTTCATGCGAATCAACATACAGCAGTGAAAAACGATCCAGAAACAAGCCCCAAACAACGAACAGAACGGCAAACCCTAATAGTATTGCCAAATGTATTTTTGCACCCAATGGGTAATCTTGATTCTGATTGGGCACAAAGATATGCTCCAACCAGTACAAGGCAACAATAAGAAAAAATAAAATAATTGAGGTATACAATAACTCTTGTTGAATCAGTATATATAACGGATATGAAAATAAATAAAAACTGACATCTTGACCATAAACAGGGTCAGCAATCCCTGCTGAACTACCAAAAAAATACAGTAAGGCAGTTTCCCATTGATGATAGAAAGGGCTGGCAATTACAATAGCCAGTATCAATGAAAGCGGCGTATAAATTTTCACAGAGCCGTGCATAAAAATATCAGCAAAAGCTTGAAAATGTTGCCGTTTATCAGCACTGACTAATATTTCATCAGGCGGATTGAGGCCTAAATAGCGCGAAGCAATCCAAAAGTGAAAAAAGAAAATAGCAAAGAATATAAGGGTCACGCCACCCGAAAAAATAAACCGATAGAGCAATCTTAGCCAGAAATAACCTTCAAAATTAAGCGAACGGAACCACCATAAGTCGACAAAAAAGTCGACAAATACAAAGTAAAACAAAATATAGCAAAGAACAGCAAGTACCGTCAGTCCTATTATAGCGGGTAGCAATTTCAGGTTCCGCATGAAAGCCTCTTAAAATTATGTGTGATATAAAAATATTATAACAATAGCATCACTGTGCCACCATATTTCAAAACCTATTACTTATAATTAAATAGCAAGGTCATCATTATTTTTCTGCCCTACTAAGCGTTGCTCATGCTTCCATGCGCGATGCTCCATCATGATACTAAGCACTTCTTGTGGGTCATCAGTGATTTTAATATAGTCCAAATCCTCTACAGAAATGACCTCATGCTGTACCAAGGTAGTTTGAATCCAGGTCAGCAACCCTCCCCAAAACTCACTACCAAATAAAATCAATGGCATCGGGTATATTTTATGGGTTTGCATTAACGTTAAAGATTCAAAAAATTCATCCAGCGTACCAAAACCGCCAGGCATGCCTACATAGCCAATAGAATATCTTACAAACATGACTTTACGCACAAAAAAATAGCGAAAATCTAAGGAAATACTTTGGTAAGGATTTGGGTCTTGCTCTTGCGGCAATTCAATATTAAGTCCTACTGTAAGCTTATTTTTTAAGGAAGCGCCTTTATTGGCTGCCTCCATAACCCCAGGACCACCACCCGTAATGATTGTAAAATCATTTTCAGCTAATAATTTAGCTATTTCAATTGTTTTTAAATAATACGGATTACTCGGTTTTAAACGCGCAGAACCAAAGATGGAAATACCATCACAAATGCCTGATAAACGATCAAAGCCTTCGGTAAATTCACTGATAATCCGAAAAATACGCCAAGACTGATCGCCTTTCATATCATCGATAATGCTGGCTGAATCATGGTGTATATTGGCGCAATAATTCATTATGGTTCCTATTTTCTAAGACTGTGGGTTAACACAAATTCACGTAGTTTACGCATATCTGCGCCTTTGATATTAGGGAATCTCGGCATGGTCAAACTACCAGTATTCACTTTATGCGCAATGTAAGTATTATTTACATTTTTCAAATTAATCGTCCAATACATATCGGGGGCTTCTGGCTTGCCAGTATGGCAACGCGCACAAGCTTCCAAATAAATAGTTTTTCCAGTCACGTTTGGCTTAGGCGTATAGTCATCAGAGCAAGCAGCTATTCCGAGAGTAGCCAAGCTCAAAAACACTCTTAAGCTAATTTTCTGTAACATAATCTTTCTCCTGATTTTTACCTTAACACCAAAAATGGCCCTAAAACCAAAGCATCTAAGTCTGCACTAATAAACGCACTAATCGCCTCGTCTGCCGTTCTGACAATAGGCTCTTCATGCATATTAAAACTGGTGTTTATGATGCTTGGGACACCTGTCAACTGCTGATATGCAGAAATAATATCAAAATACTTTGCATTCCGTGCTCTTTGCAACACTTGTGGCCTAGCAGTACCATCAATATGCACTGCAGCTGGAATATTCTGTTGCGCCAACGCAGATGCTTTATAAGTAATAGTCATAAATTGTGCCGCCACATGTGATGCTTGCCAATCAGGAAAATACGCATGCGCATAAGATTCAAGGATAACAGGCGCAAACGGCATAAACTCAGTACGCGCAAACTTCTTATTTAGCCATTGATTAATACTCTTATCATTAGCCGCAGCCATCACACTACGATTACCTAGTGCACGAGGGCCATACTCCATTTTACCATCAGCACGTGCTACGACTTTTCCTGCTGCCAGCAGCTTAGCAACTTCGCTCGCTAAATCTTGAGGCTCTAAATACTTTATACCCCGAGCTTGCAAAGCCTGCAATGCATTGTTGCGATTAATATCAGTCCCTAAATACACCTGCTCCTTAAACACCGGAGCAAAACCTGTATTTAATCGTGCATAAACTTCAAAAGCAGCACCGGTAGCCAAGCCACCATCACCCATATTAGGGTGCACATAAATATTATCCACTTCGGGTAATGCTAAAATTCGCTGATTTAACTTCACATTGGCAAAAACACCACCCGCTAAGGCTAACTTACTGACCTTTAAACTTTTGACTTGCGCTTGAATCCACTGACAAATCAGCTGCTCCGTGTATGTCTGAATTCCCGCAGCTATATCCTCTTTAGACAACCCCTTACACAGCTCAGCCACCACGGTTTGGCCTAGCTCACGATGAAATTCCAAAGTAATTCGCGCCAATTTAGCATTAAATAATTGCGCCCAATTCTGCTGGTTGGTATTAGCTAATAGTCGGCTTAATAAAGGCTCAGGATTACCATAAGCAGCTAGACCTAATACTTTACCTTCATGCCTACTGGGCTTAAAACCCAAATAAATAGTTATCGCAGTGTACAGTAAACCAATGCTATTAATATAAGGATAACGTGCAATAGGGGTAAGCTTACCGTACTCTCCTAAAAATACTGAGCTCCACGAAAAGTCACCTGCGCCATCTAAAGTAATAACAGCAACCCGCTCTTTAGCAAAAGGAGAGGGAAAATAAGCAGAAGCAGCATGTGCTAAATGGTGTTCTACTGCATAACTGGACTGTCGCGCCAGAACCTCATTACGTGTTGCACAGCGGCCACGTAATCGTCGCAAATAGCGATCAAGTTGATGTTTCCAATAATATTTTCGAATAGCAAGATCATGCTTGCCTAAATTGTATACTTGTTGATAAAACACATCTACATAAGGTGTTTGCTCATGGCGCGCTAGGTTAGCCAATGCGACTATATCAACATCAGCATAAGATAAACCCGCTATTGCTAAAACTTCTTGTATTGCCTGCTCAGGATAAGCATTATCAATTTTAATACGCGACAAGCGTTCTTCTTCTACTGCTGCCAGTAATTCACCATCCCTGACAATCGCTGCACTGGTATTGTGGTGACTACTATCATTTATTCCTAAAACAATCACGCTCTATAACCTTTTTTATTATTTTTGGCTAGCGATAAAATGATACATAATGGCCTCAAATCAAGCCTTAAAAATTAACTTGCCAGCCTGGATAGTATGTGTCACTTTACCCAGCATATCATCTTGCCAAAAAGGCGTATTACAACCTTGACTCTGCCATGTACTCCTACTAACTTGCCAGCTTTGCTTAGGATCAAAGACACACACATCAGCATTATTACCCACAGCTAACTGCCCTGCATGAATAGCTAAGGCCTTAGCAGGTGCAGCCGACAATCTCATAATTCCTTGGGTTAGGTCTAAACCTCCTTGGGCAACCAGACGCAGCATTAAAGGCAGTACCGTTTCTAAAGTAGCCATACCTGGCTCAGTTTCTGGAAACGCGCCTAGCTTAGCATCAATATCATGCGGCTGATGATCACTACAAATACAATCAATCGTACCCGCCTGTACTCCCTGCACTAAAGCATCTCTATCCGCAACACTGCGCAAAGGTGGCTGTACGTGATATTCACTTGCGTAAGGCAACATATCTTCATCAGTCAAATGTAATTGGTGCATGACTACATCAGCAGTAATTGGCAGCCCTGCCGTTTTCGCCTGCGCAATCAACCCCACCGAACGAGCACAACTTAGTCCCTGAAAATGCACCCGGCACCTTGTTTGCTCCACTAACTCTAAACATTGCAATAAGGCAATGGTTTCTGCAGCAGCAGGAATACCTGGTAAACCATACTGGCTCGCCATTGCACCTTCATGGGCGCAGCCCTGATTACTCAAAGCATGGTCTTGTGGGCAGTAAATTAATAATAAATCATGTGTTGCCGCATATTCCATCGCACGACGCAAAACCAATAGGTCAAAAATTGCATGCCGTGCATGACTGACTGCAATACAACCTGCTTGCTTTAAGCTATACATTGAACTGAGCTCTTTACCCACCAAGCCCTGTGTTAAAGCCGCAATAGGGTAAATATTTGCATATGCACACTGCTCCGCCTTATCATTAATTAGCTCAACCACAGCAGCAGTATCAATAACAGGCTTGGTATCAGGCGGCACACATAAACTGGTATAACCTGCACTGGCAGCAGCGCGTGTTTCTGATTGAATACTGGCTTTATGCGTTGCTCCTGGCTCACGTAAACGTGTACTTAAATCCACAAAGCCCGGGCAAACAATTTGCCCTAAAGCATCAATTTGGATATCCGCGCTAAAACCATCAGGTGCATCACCTCTGCTGACGATTTTGCCTTCAGCAATATACAATGAACTTTGTTGGTCAAATTGACTGGCAGGGTCAATAATACGGCCATTTAATATTTCAATTCGCATCATTGTGCTCCTGCATGGCTTTGCATCGCCATCGACATAACAGCCATCCTGACAGCAATACCATTGCTTACCTGTTGTAAAATAACCGATTGCGGTCCATCTGCAACAGCAGATTCAATCTCTACACCGCGATTAATTGGCCCAGGGTGCATGACAATAGCATCTTTATTGGCAATATTTAATTTGTCAGCAGATAAACCAAAACACTTAAAGTATTCACTTTCACTGGGTAGCAACGCACTACTCATACGCTCTTTCTGTAAACGCAGCATGATAATGACATCAACATTTTTTAAGCCTGCTGCTAAATCATGGTAAACAGAGACTCCAAAGCTCTCCACATCTACCGGTAATAAGGTCTTAGGTGCAATCACACGCACCTCTTCCGCCCCTAAAATATTTAAGGCATGAATCTGTGAGCGCGCCACTCTTGAATGTAAAATATCGCCGACAATCGCAACTCGCAAGCCAATAAATTGTTGTTTTACTCGCCGAATAGTAAACATATCCAACATCGCTTGCGTGGGGTGCTCATGCTGGCCATCCCCTGCATTAATAACACTAATATGTGGTGCAGTATGTTGCGCAATAAAATGCGCCGCACCACTTAAGGCATGGCGCACCACAAACATATCAACCTGCATTGCTTCTAAATTACGAATAGTATCCAATAAGCTTTCGCCTTTTGAGGTCGCAGAAGTAGCAATATTCATACTTAATATATCAGCAGAAAGCCTTGTTGCTGCCAGTTCAAAAGTAGCACGCGTCCTAGTGCTATTTTCAAAAAATAGATTAACAATAGTCTTACCCCGTAACAACGGTACTTTTTTGACATGTTGCGCAGTAATGCCAGCAAAAGAT
This sequence comes from Methyloprofundus sp., assembly GCA_016592635.1. NCBI lineage: Bacteria > Pseudomonadati > Pseudomonadota > Gammaproteobacteria > Methylococcales > Methylococcaceae > Methyloprofundus > Methyloprofundus sp. The sequence continues at coordinate 4,207,571 of AP023240.1, read as the reverse complement.
TCAGCTGTATCTAATATTTCTGTCAGCAATTCTTGCTGTAAGCCTTCAATACTTAAAAAATGCTGTAACTTTCCCTGTGCATTTAATTGCAAGTTCTCAATAGCAACCATCAAGCCCCCTTAGTAACCGTTTGAATATCGATATCTAATGGTTCGGGCCCTGTTAATTTAATACGTTGTCCTGCTGCCAAATTCACTTCAGCACCAACACAATCAGGCCGAATGGGTACTTGCCGACCATCACGCTCAATCAGTACACCCAAAATAACCTGATTAGGCCGGCCATAATCAAAAATTTCATTTAGTGCTGCACGAATGGTGCGCCCTGTATAAAAAACATCATCAATTAAAATAATGTCACGCCCTTCTACTGTTAAAGGCAACTTACTCTGTTGCACTTTAGGGTTTACCCCAATTTGCGAAAAATCATCTCGGTAAAAAGAAATATCCAAAACAGCTAAAGGTTCTGCAATATTAAGCCACTGATGCATTTTCTCAGCCACCCAAACACCACCAGTATGAATACCAATAACAATAGGATCGACCACTTGTCGCTCAGCTATGGCTTCCTGCAATGCAGATTCAAGTTGATTAAATAAAACAGGAATTTTTAGGTGCTCAATTGTCATTATTGTTGATTTAACCAAGATTGAAGTATTAATTGTGCGGCAAGTTGGTCTTGTACCTCCCATAACTTACCCGCGCTAAGCTGTACATCATCATACAACATTTGCTTTGCTTCAAAGGTAGATAGGGCTTCATCTACTTGAAAAACGGGCAGATTGTAACGCCCTTGCAATTGACGGCAAAACTTTAACATCCTCGGTGTAATCGGGTTATCACTGCCATCAGCTTGCCGTGATACACCAACAACCAGACCAACAGGCTGCCACTCAGCAATCAACTGGCTTATTTTTTGCCAATTAGGTACTTGCTGTATCGAACGAATAGTTTCTAAAGGACTTGCCGTTTTTGTTGCTAATTGTCCAGTTGCCGTGCCGATTTTCTTATTACCAAAATCAAAGCCCAAATAGGTCTCAGAACTTAAATTAGCGAGTACTGGATCTGGCTTAAGCATGCCCTGCCTGCGTTGATAATAGGTTAATATCTAATCCCATCTTATTAGCTGCGACATTCCAACGCTTGCTAATCGGCGTATCAAAGACCACACTATCGTCATAATAAGTACTAAGCCAAGCATTTGCTTTCATTTCTGTTTCCAATTGCTCTTCACCCCAACCTGCATAACCTAATGCAACCAAAAATTTAGTAGGCCCTTCGTCATTAGCAATTGCCTTTAAAATATCACGTGACGTTGTTAAAGACAGTAGGTCTGATACTTCAATAGTTGACTCCCATTCTTGCTCAGAAGTATGGTGCAACACAAAACCGCGCTCTTGCTGTACAGGCCCGCCTGAAAAAACAGGGATCTGGGCAATTTTATCATCGCTAACAGCTATATCCATTTGCTCTAAAATATCCCCTAATATCATCTCGGTTGGATGATTAATGACTAACCCTAAAGCTCCTTCATTATTATGCTGGCAAACAAAAGTAACCCCATGAAAGAAGCTGGGGTCTTTCAAACTAGGCATTGCAATCAGCAACTGGTTTTTAAAGGAGTTAATTTCTTGCATAAAGTATTCGGTGACTCTGTGATAAAAGCTATAGCGATTGATTATAACGAATAAGACTAGTTAATATGCATAATTAATTCATTAACTGCTGCATGGCAATTCCCATCATTGATGGCGAGCTGACCACTTCGACACCTGCTGCTTGCAAAGCGGATACTTTACTTTCGGCAGTCCCTTTACCACCTGTTACGATTGCACCAGCATGCCCCATGCGCTTACCTGCAGGCGCAGTCAAACCAGTAATATAAGCAACTACAGGCTTGCTAACATGCTCTTTAATATAAGCTGCGGCCTCTTCCTCTTCACTGCCTCCAATTTCACCCACCATAATAATACCTTTAGTTTGCTCATCAGCTTGGAAACGCTTGATAACATCAATAAAAGTCATACCATGAATAGGGTCACCCCCAATACCAATACAGGTACTTTGCCCTAATCCTTGCTGCGTAGTTTGATGTACCGCCTCATAAGTTAAAGTACCGGATCGTGAAACAATACCGATAGAACCAGCCAAATGAATACTGCCAGGCATTATGCCAATTTTACAAGCATCTGGGGTAATAATACCTGGGCAATTAGGACCAATTAATAAAGAGTCACTATCGGCCATCGCTGCTTTAACGCGCAACATCTGTAAAACCGGAATACCTTCGGTAATACATACAATCAGTTTAATGCCTGCATCAACTGCCTCTAAAATAGCATCAGCAGCAAAAAAAGGTGGCACATAAATAATACTGGCATCGGCTTGCGTTGCTCGATAAGCATCTTGCACAGTATTAAATATCGGCAAGCCTAAATGCTCACTACCGCCACGCCCCGGAGTAACACCCCCTAAAAGCTTCGTACCATAAGCCAAAGCATGCTGCGCATGAAAAGTAGCTTGTTTGCCGGTTAAACCCTGACAAATTACTTTGGTATCTTGATCAATTAAAATGCTCACGCCTGACCTCCTGCAAGTGCTACCGCTTGTTCGGCCGCATGATCCAAATCTTCCGCCGCGATAATATTGGCTGCAACATCATGTAATAATGCACGCCCCTCTTCAGCATGGGTGCCTTCTAAACGCACAATAACCGGTAATTCAATATGCGCTTGTTCCAGTGCCGTTAAAATACCTTGGGCAATCACATCACACTGCACAATACCGCCAAATATATTCACTAATACCACTTTGACATTACTATCAGAAACAATCAGCTTAAAAGCTTCAGTAACTTTTTTAATGGTGGTACCACCACCGACATCAAGGAAATTGGCAGGTTCGCCCCCTTTTAATTTGACTAAATCCATAGTGGCCATCGCCAAGCCAGCACCATTCACCATACAACCAATATTGCCATCTAAGGTGATATAACTTAGGTCAAATTGTTTGGCTTTATTCTCTTTGGCATCTTCTTGACTCGTATCTTGCAAGCCACCAATATCTCTATGCAAGGCTAATGCATTATCATCAAAATTAATTTTGGCATCCAATGCAACTAATGCACCTGCGTCTGTTTCCACCAAAGGGTTGATTTCAATTTGACTAGCATCTTTTTCAGCAAATAGTTGTAGCATATTAGCCATAATCTGGAAGAGGGCTTTTAGCTGTTCACCTTGCAAGTCTAATGCAAAAGCAATTTGTCGGCATTGATAAGCCTGTAGCCCTGCTGCAGGGTGCACCATGATGCTAATAATTTTTTCAGGACTTTCTGCGGCAACCGCTTCAATATCCATACCGCCTGCAACCGAAGCAACAAAACAAAGTTTTTCACTGTGTCGGTCAATTAACAAACTTAGATAAAATTCACGTTTGATGGTATCGGTTTTTTCTACCAACACCGAATTGATAGGCAACCCTTGTGCCCCCGTTTGCTTAGTCACTAAACGTTGCCCCAACATCTGCTCGGTGAGAGTGCCTGCTTCAGCTGCTGAGTTCGCAATTTTTACACCACCGACTTTACCACGCCCTCCAGCATGCACTTGTGCTTTAATTGCCCAGCTTGAACCTGCTAATTTTTGTGCCGCTGATATTGCGCTTGCAGCAGAGTCAGCCACGATACTGTCTGGGACAGGTATCTGGAAATCTCTAAAAAGTTGCTTGGCCTGGAATTCATGAATATTCATTTAGAGTCCTGTGCATCGGTATAAAAAGAAAGCGTATCCGTTGAAGTATATACGCTGGCAATGCATATTGCAGTATTTTTTGATGCTTACCGTTTACGGGTTACTCGGGTCATCCAACTATCAATACGTTTAACCAGCGGCTCAGGATCACTGGCATAGGGAATATGCTGTTCCAGTTTAAATTGGCGGTAGTTGCGATTGTTACGCGCAGCAATTCGTTTATCGCGTGCGCTACTAATAACCTCACTACTATCCCAAGTACTATAAATGTCAAAAAGTGGCGTTGTTAACTGACTAATAAATTTAAGTATTTGCGCATTAGCCATACCTGTATCAGGCACATTAAGGCCAATCGTAACCAGTGCTTTTATTTCATGCATCGGGGCACTAGCTTGCGTATAAACAGCCATCTGCCCACCAAACCCATGTCCTAAAATAATAATGGTTCCCACGCCATTTAATGCCAAATAACGAACGGCTTCTAAAACACGCACTTGCGCATCTTTAAATAAAGGGTAATAGTCTGCAGTTGCAGCTCCCGCTTCACGCACAGGCATTTGCAAAGCCAACGTCGCCCAATTATATTCGGGCAATTGACGTCTTAAGTGATAAATAATGGGGTCTTTATCTGGGTGACTACCTATTTCATGCAATAAAATCACAGTACCACGATTTTTTACTTGTTCAGTTTTTGCATAAATTGCCAGAAATTGAGCAGTGCTCTCACCTAAACGCAAAATTTCACCAAAAGTGGGCGTTGCTGCCAAGTCAGTAGCATAATCTCGCTCCCTAGAAATGTCTGTTGCCTGCGTCCAGCTATTCATGCCAAAAAAAATGATGGCAATGAGGCTTATTTTGTATAGCATGCTCATTTTTTCTTCCAAGTAATTCATATATAATCATAATTTATGATTTATACCTGCTACCAACTTACTTAGGATTGCACTGGACGTGAGCCACTACAAACTTTGCCGCGCATTGATGCTACGAGCACTTATGTAGGCACCGCAAACGATAAATTATTGGTTATTACACATTAGAGTTAAGTAACGTAATTTATAAAGATACCCCAGAACTTATAAGAAAAGGCATAGGAGCTGATTTATTATATGATGCCAGCCCTTGCAATTGGCTGTATTACAAATTGAAACTTGTTTGAAGGGTAAAATCAAAATGGCGCGCCCGAGACGATTCGAACGTCCGACCACCGCCTTCGGAGGGCGGTACTCTATCCAGCTGAGCTACGGGCGCTTATTTGAACTGGCTATTTTAACCTATCCTTATACTTTACGATAGCATCGATTTTAAATGTGCTAGGTTTGCCTTACCACGTGCTTTCTGCTCTTCTTTATCTACTGGTTTTTTACTCACCCACTCCAAGTCTTCTTCAGGGAGTTCCGCTAAAAATCGACTGGGTTCAGTCTCGCTAACATCACCATAACGTTTGCGGTGGGTACAGTAACTAAAAGTGCATGTGTGCTGGGCACGAGTAATCCCTACATAAGCAAGTCGGCGCTCTTCTTCGATATTGCCTGTTTCAATACTATTTTGATGTGGCAAAATATCTTCTTCGATACCAATTAAAAATACGTGCGGGAACTCTAGGCCTTTAGCAGCATGTAAAGTCATTAAGCTAACTTGATCATCCGCTTGCTCGTCTTGGTTGCGATCCAATATATCCATTAACTGAATTTTGGCGACAATTTCATCCAGCCCCTTGTCTTCTTCCTCGTCACTTTTGGCAATGCGCTGTAACCATTCCGTTAATTCCGCTATATTTTTCATTTTACGTTCAGCGGCTTTCTGGGTATTACTATTCTCTTGCACCCATTGCGGATAATTTATCTGCTGAATAAAGCTGTCCATTTCCACAAAGGTATCGCCTGTTTGCATGGCAGAAGAGGTTTTTTGTGTCCATTGGCAGAATTTTTGTAACCTGTTAACCGCCGCTTCTGAAAGCTTTTGTTTTAAGCCCATTTCTGTACAAGCACTAAATAAACTAATATGCCGTGTATTGGCATAGGCACCTAGCGTTTCTAAGGTTGATGGCCCAATTTCACGGCGTGGCGTATTCACAATGCGTAAAAATGCAGCATCATCATCTTGGTTAACAAAGAGCTTTAAGTAGCTGAGAATATCTTTAATTTCGGCATAGGCAAAAAAAGAAGTGCTGCCGTTAATAAAATAAGGCACATCATGTTCGCGCAAACTACGCTCAAATAATCGTGATTGATGATTGCCGCGATACAAAATGGCATAGTCGCCATAGCCTGCACCTGTTTTAAATTTATGATGCACAATTTCAGAGACAACCTGTTTGGCTTCTTCTACATCGTTTTTATGGGAGAGCACGCGTAACGGCTCGCCAAACATCATATCGCTCCATAATTTCTTTACAAAGGCGTGTGGGTTGTTGGCAATTAATTGATTGGCGACTTTTAAAATACGCCCATAGGAACGATAGTTTTGTTCCAGTTTGATCACTTTCAGACGTGCATAATCTTTTTGCAATTGCATCAAGTTTTCGGGCTGCGCGCCACGCCATGCATAGATAGACTGGTCATCATCCCCTACTACAGTGAATTTACCCAGTTTGCCGACTAATAGTTTCACCAATTGGTACTGGGTAATATTGGTATCTTGATATTCATCTACCAACAAGTAACGAATTTTATTTTGCCACTTTTCTAAAATATCAGGATTTTGTTGCAGCAATAAAACAGGCAATAAAATCAGGTCATCAAAATCAACCGCATTGTAGGCTTTTAAACTGCGTGAATAATCTTCGTATAATATCGCACTTTCTTGGTCGGCAATTTCGGCTTGCTGCAAAGCTTGTTCAGGGGTAATAAAGGCATTTTTCCATTGTCCTATTTGTCCTGAATAAATATTCACCGCATCCATATCATAGTTGCTATTGCTGTGGGTAATCAGGTTTTTTAACAAGGTAATTTTATCTTGCTCATCGAATAGGGTAATGCTAGATTTATACTGCAATGCCTTATGTTCTTTGCGCAATATATCTAAACCTAAAGAGTGAAAGGTAGAGACACGCAAGCCGCGTAATTCTTTATCATCTAATAGTTTGCCAACCCGTTCCTTCATTTCCCGCGCGGCTTTGTTGGTAAAGGTTAAAGCGGCAATATGTCTTGCAGGTAAGCCTTGTTTGACTAAGTAGGCAATTTTTTCGGTAATGACACGTGTTTTACCACTACCCGCACCAGCCAATACTAGCAAGGGGCAGTCGATTGTTTTTACGGCAGTTTGTTGTTCGGGGTTCAGTTTGGGCATTAAAAAGTAGTTTGGGAATGTTGACAGGGGAAATGTTAGATCGCAGGTAAGAAAGCTTAGCTTAGAAACATGTTTATCTTATCACTGCATCAACTGGATATGATTAAAAATGTGGGAGAATTAATAATCGATACTGCTATTCATATGTAGGTTGTGGGTGAGGCATGAACCCCAACAAAATATAGTGTCCCCATTGAGGTTCGTACCTCACCCACAACCGCAATACTTTATATACATTAAAGCGCAGCCCCCTTATTCTCAGGTATCACATGCACATCCCGCTGTGGATAAGGAATGGAAATACCACCTGCATCAAATCGCTCTTTTACTTGCCGAGTAATATCCCAATAAACGTCCCAATAATCTGTACTTTTCACCCAAGGGCGGACAACAAAATCAACCGAAGATTCACCTAATGCATGTACTTTAATAACCGCTTCCGGGTTATTTAATATAAGTTCATGCTGGGTAACAATATCGCGCAAAATTTCTTCGGCAGCACTGATACTATCCTCATAGCCAATACCAAAGACAAAATCAACTCGGCGAATACTTTCAGCAGTGACATTAGTAATGATATCACCCCATATTTTACTATTGGGAATAATCATACGTTTACGGTCGACCGTTAAAATAGTTGTCGATACCAGATTCATTTGTTTTACTTCGCCACTAATCCCTGCAACATCAACAAAGTTGCCTATATCGAAGGGCCGATAAATCAAAATCATCAAGCCGGAGGCAAAATTAGATAGGGTATCTTGTAAAGCAAAACCAATCACGAACCCCATGATTCCCATACCTGCCAATAAGGGAGCTATCTCAATACCCAGTTGCGATAAGGCAACCATAAGACCTATGATCATAACTATTTTATGCGCAATGGATCCGAGGAAATCTTTCAGTAATTGTGATATCTCAAATTGGCTACTAGCCGTTGCCTTATCAACCAGCCTTCTAACGAGAGAGGCGAGAACCTTAAACGCAAAAATAAGTAAGACAAATGAAAAAATCCGAAAAATGATAAACGACAAATTTTCTTGTAACCAAAACATGGCTTGGTCAAATAGTTTTTTAAACAATCCGATCACTGCTTTTGTTTCCACATCAGCATGCAGGATCTTGCCTGTTGCCAGCACCAAGGCTTGTCCAAACTTGGTAGTATCCATTTCCAAGCTGGTCATAATACCCAACATTTTTTCTAGATTTGCTGCTGCCTGAGATTTACGTAATGTTTCTTTATGCAACTGTTTAGTAATCTGTAGTTGATCATCAGGCGCGGCCTCCTCCATCGCTATATTTAACTCGGCAATGGCATCAAGGCTAAGTTGGATACGACCTGTTTGCGCAATAGCGACAAACTGAACAATTTTACTTAATTCAGCAACACTCGCAGTGACATTCATCTCAAGTAATTTTTGTCGATCAATATTTTTTTGCCATTCCACCAGTAAATCAAAGATTATCTGTCTCGCTCTTTCAATAGAAAAACTGGTTGAACTGCCCTTTGCAGTTTGCTTACTTAGTTTGGGGCCAAGTTCTTTTAACTTATGAATTTCATTGCGTAAAGTGCTCTCTTGTTTAACTGAAAATTTTTGTAAGTCTATTTTTAATAGGCTTGCTGCTTCCGTTGCTTGGTCTAATTTTTGTTGGATAGCAATTAAACGATCCAATTCAACATAAATATCACTTTCAATGCTAATAAGCAATGTCATAAATAATAACTGGTCAAAATCAGGAATTTCAGCAGAAACCTCTTTCAATTCAGTCGCTTGCTGAGTAAGCTGTTTTATGTTAGCTAAAATTGTTTTGCTTTCAGCTAGGAGTTTTACACTTGGATCTTCTTTAATTGCTTCTACAGTTGATGGTGGTGGCAGCTCCTCTTCTGCGCAAACTGAAATAGGCGTTATGCTAATGAATAATACCAATAATAGAGGGAGGATTTTTTTAAGATTTATTTGCATAATTAAGTGATGTTTCTAAATAAAACGACCGATTAGGCTATAACGCGAAAATGGCGGCAACTATGATAAAATGCTCGGCGGATTAAGCCATTAGCCCAACAATGCTATAGACGTGTTATACCGCTAACCTTAATAGAACGCTACTTAAAAAATGTGTAACCGTAGTGACATACATTATTCAGGATAAAAACATGAAAAACTCAACGTTAGCATTACTACTAATTCCTTTATTAGCAAAAAGAGTTAGGTATTATTAGTGCCACTAAATCCGTGAGCTATGGCAAAGGCAAAACTGTGCCTTATAACGCCCACATCACTTGACCGTAAAAAGAGGCGCAGTTTTTGCGACAGCAAAAATTGTGACGCTTTTTATTGATGTATCTCAGATATTTTTTCATGGTAGATTTAATATAACATACATCCCGATACCCAATAATAATCCCCCTGAAAACCATCGTAAATATAAATTCCAACGATGACTAATTGTAAATTGTTGTACTTTCTGAAAACCTAGCGCAATTAACAAGATAGGCAACCCACTTGCCATTCCATAAACAAACATTAGAAAACCGCCATAAAACAAATCACCTTTAAGGGCAACGAAGCCTAAAATTGTAATTAATATAGGGGTTGCACAAGGAGATATTATTAGAGTGAATAAAATCCCTGCACCAAAAGAAGTGGCAGTATTTTGTTTTATTTCAGAAAAGTTTACATAATATTTTCCACTAAAAAAAGAAGGTATTTTTACAGGTAACCAACCCAATACATATAAACCCATCAATATAGGAATGATGGCAAGCAAGAATTTTAGTCTTACATCAAATTGACCATACACCCATCCCGCACTAATGGTTAAGATACCCATTAAAGTCGTAGTAACAGCCATGCCCAAGACAAAAAGTATAGCAACAATAAATGGTGTGGGGCTATTTCTTGCTTCTTTTCCTACTTCGTTGAATTGGCTAGTCTGGCAACAGCAAACCTTGCCCATAAAACCAAAAATAGCAGGATACATAGGAATACAACAAGGATTAAACGCAGTTAGCAATCCACCAAAAACGACCAATGGTAGGACAATCAATAAATCACTTTCCAAATAACCCTGTAGAAAAATAGAAAACTCATCCATATCAATTAACCAATAATTGGTCAGCTTGATTGAGTGTCTCTCTTAATTTTTTCTGAACTGCTGGACTTTCACCAACAATCCGAGCGACTTCTTTGCCTTTACTATTGATGAAAATTACTGAAGGTAAAAAACGTATTTTATATTTTTTTATTAAAGGGTTATCATCTGACCAATCAATCAATGATACATGGATACGATCTTGATATTTGGACTTTGCTTGCTCAACTAAACTATGGATTTTCCGACAACTTGCACTATTGTCACCTTTAAATAAAATAATCGCTGGGTCATTAATTTGCTCTGGCAGTGTTTCTTTATGTTCTTCCATTTGATTATTCAAAACAAAATAAGCTGTTGCAATAAGCAATAAAATAACACTGCTAATAATACCGTTTTTTAATGACATAAGTTATCTCCTGTTGATGAACAACCACAAGCAGAGTCTTTTTCCTCTGGGGGTAAAAGATTACCAGGCGCACGATCTTGAACATACTCATCACCTGATAATAAAGCCATTTCAGCGCGTGCTAATTCACGCCCTAAATAAGCTGCATGATCCAAACGGCTAAGCAAGGACTCTTCGATAAGTTTGGCAACTAAGGCAGCAGGTGTGCTTGCACTGAATATTCGCGTCAACACACCTTTGTTTGTATAGTGTTCCAATATTAACAACTGTTTATTACGATCAGGATGAACCACAAAATAACCTGCTGGGTCTAATTTTAAACGCTTAGGTTCGCTGACAGGCTCTATTTCTATAGGGGAAATTTCCATAATCTCCTGATCAAAAGTTCCCACCTGTTTTGCAACAAGCTGACCAATGGATTCTTTTATTTTGTCTATATCGGTAACGCTAATATTTTCTACTACTGAAACTTGTTGTAAAAAATGATCAATCTGTTCCTTCGTAATATTTTTTAAAAAAGGACGTTTCCCTTGTGCATTGATAATACGTTTTTTTTCATCCACACCGTATTGAAACAAACAGACTAAAGATTGCCCTGGTAAATGACCAATTGCCTTTTGCGTATCTTCGCCACAAATCAATAAAAAACGGATATTAGGATTGGTTGATATGTTACGAATTATATGTTCAATCCCTAAATTTTCCGTATGTAAGCTACCTATAATTGAGATACCCTGTATATTTTCTGCTATCAACTGCTTCATCAAATCATCTGAATTTAAGGTACAAACCGCAACGCTGGCTTGATAGCTTTGTACCTGATAATCACCAGGAAAGGGTGGCCAACCGATTTGTTCTTCAGGTGTGTCCGTCGGACATAAATGTCCTTCAGATAAATCTGAATCAAGATCGCCTGCTATATTTTGGGCGGTCGCTGGCCAACATATTTCACAACCCAGACAATCATAGCGTACCTTTTCAAAACATTGCTCCGCTTCATTAAGCAAAGCACCGATGCCTTGATTCAAAATATTCGACTGTTTAAATGTTTTAACACTATTTTGAAAACAACCACAACGATGGCATTTTTTTTTCGCCATTGCAGATTGCAATTCCGTTTTGAGCGCAACAAATAGATCGTTGTGATTACTCATACGGAGAGCTCTCTGATTATTGTCGATTTTAAACGTTTCATTATTAAACCCCATCTATGTTTTCGATAATATCTAAATGAATAAATCATGTCTTATTCCTCAAACAAAACTCCCACTAAGACCATCGTAATATTATGCTATCTGTTCCTCGATATTGGCTGAGTCCATTTAAGCATTTCAAGTTCGATCTGGTTGTACATCATCATGTTAGCAATGGTCTTTGTTTGTTCGGCTCCTATCAATCTTTCGACCATTATGAGTGCCACCTCGGTAGCGACTGCGGGTCCAATACTAGAAATAATATTATGGTCAACAACAATGGCTTTATCAACAAAATCAACCCCATACCCAATAAGCTTGTCTTTTATTTGCTGGCACATAGAACAACATAAATCATGACTGGTAAAGCTAGTCGCTTTTATGCCTTTCAAAAGACCTGCTTCACCTAGAGGTAAAATCCCAAAACACATGGTTGTGATGAGTTTGTTTTGTATAAAAGCTCTTTTAATGATTTTTTGAAATAGCTCACCACTCGTCTGCTCCTGAAATTTTGTTCCTGGCCACCCCCCTGGAATAGCAAGACAATCGTATTCATCAATGTTAACTTGATCAATTTTCATATCTGGAGCTAATTTCAATCCGTGAAAACAATTAATTTTGTCATCCCATCCCGCTAATGTGACCTCAATGGTTGTTGTTTTAAGCATTTTTGTCCAGCTAGGTATTTCAGTAAATGCAGCCACTTCCATATCTTCTGCCCCATCGGGTACGACTAATAGTACTTTTTTTATAGAACCTACAACTACGGATTCCCTTTCGTGGTTAATAGAGTCCTCATCCGTTTTAACTTGATCTTTTTTCATTAAACATATCCTTTATATTTTCGATAATATCTAAATGAGTGAATAAATAATAACTAACTTTATGGTGATAATTTCTCTTCTAACATTACCATATCTCCCTTTAAAGCATTCAGTAACTTTTTATTTTCCAAACGATAGTAAACCATTTTTCCATCATTTCTCATACTTAACCAACCTTGATAACGCAATGATTTTAATTGGTGTGAGGTTGCTGCAACGCTCAATTCTAAAATATGAGCAATATCGCAAACACAAAGTTCATTTTCTGCCAAAGCAAACAAAATCTTAAGTCGTGTCGTGTTCCCCAGCAATTTATATAATTCAGCAAGTGGGGGGATAACATGTGCATTCTCAGCTAATACGGCTTTAATTGCGGACACCTTGTCTTGTTCAAAGCAAGAAATATGACAAATATCTGAACGATTTGAAGCGGTATTAGACTTGTTCATTTAAAAACCTGGTTAATAGTAAAACATTTTCGCAACTATCAAAATCATAACATATAAATTTCCATTTGTTTCTTTCATGTCTGCTATGCAGTCATTCATAACTTGCACCAATAAAACATATGCCTCCATACCCAGCGCACTACTGACACCAAGGTCCATCAAGCCCATTCCCATTGCCGCCATTTGCTCTAACAGCTGTTCTCCCAAATGTGTAAACTCCATATCATGAGAAAAAGTATCAATAAACAATACTTTATCCACCATAATCAGTGAGTCTGCTTTTTGCATCTTGATATCTTCAAAGATACCATCACTGACCATTATTCCAGGGTGCCAATCCAATTATTGTAATGCCATTTGAATCTTGAACAGCTACTGCATATCGACAGGCAAATACAGGAGTTTAGGATCTTTACGCCGTATTGATTGTAACATCAATTAAGTACTGAGTTGTCTCGGTATAGACAAAGAGCGCCGCCTGTACATAAGCTGTCATTAGTATTGCCTTATTTTCTATAAATTATGATAACGATTCATATCAAATAAACCTGCATTTAAACCACGTGATTTTTTATGTTCAGTATTAAACCAGTCTAAAGTAGGCCAGATTTCCGGATTAGTGCGGCGAACACCATAACGTGCATAAAACGCAGTTTTACTTTTTGCAGTTTGTGCATTTTTGAACTCTGCAATAAACTGACCTAAATCTTGCTCAGCAACCGTAAAGAAAAAATTAGGATAACTGCCAATAAACCCTGGTACTACTGTGAGTGTATCTTGGGCAGGAGTGCGGCGATAACTTTCTGCAAAAATATAAGCGACATTGGTTAAGGCTTTATTATGCAGTAGTGTATAAGCACGATCTTGGCCATTGAGCATATTGACTCTCAAAAAAGCAATCTCAGGAATAGCTGCGCCTTCAATACCTGTTAATCCATCTAACTGACGTAGCATTTTATCAACGCGATCAACATTTGTTTGCGCACAAGCCTCTTGCTCACATACTCTCCCAGCCCAGCGGTCTGGCTTTAGTGCTTTACCTAAATGCGGCTTTACCTGCTGAAAGAAATCAGCATAATAGTTTTGGCTACTAAATTGCATTTTACTGGCAAAATCTAAATTTAATAAAACTGGATCCATACGCCCATCTACGATACCTTGATACCAAGTATTATAAATTTGTTCGCGGGCAGTAGCAGGTAAAAATCGCAGCAAATTATTCTCACCATCACGGCGTAAAAAATCCATATAGGTGCGCGAAGCTAACTGATGCCCTGCTGAGCCAAATACATTAAAATCAGCAACTAATAGATAGTGAATCCTTTCAAAAAGCGGATAGTCCACAACCCAAGCCGTTTTTGGTAAAGTACCAATTAAGCCTTGCTCTACGGTAGCGCTGTCATAATGGCGGAAAACAGTGAGTGCGGCATTTTGATTCCGGTTATCGCCATTCCAAATATTGTTTAATGATAACCCGCCCCTAGGTTGCATGGTTTCTTGAATAAATGCCGATTTTTTATACAAATATTCTTTACCCAGCTTATTATAGGTTTGCCAGCCTAACAGGCCAATCTGATCACCTTCTTTTGCCGGCAAAAATAAAATGTCATTATATTTTGCCAGACTTTGTTTTATTGCCGCTTGATATTTATGAGTTGGATTAAGAAATAAAACCCAAAAGTGATCCTGGATGACATTTAATGCCAACTGACCGCGGCAAACTGGGCCTTTAATAAACCCCGAGACAAAATACTGCGCATCATCTAATAAGAATTGATATTTAACGATATTCGGAATATCAACAAAGGTTTTAAAAGGGTTAGCTCCTGCTTCAGGCTCGTATGAGGGTAACTCTGTCACGCGGAATTTATTGGCAAAAAACAGCTGTTGATAACGCAATCTACGTTTATCACCGAGTTCATAAACAAAATGAGTCTTATCAACTATCGTGCTCACAACTGGCCGTAAGCGATAATAAAACGTGGCAACCTGTGGATCATCATATGGCCTAACCGATTTAATTTCTGCAATAGCTTGGCCGGTAGGTGTTTTTGAGCGTACTAATTTATAAAATTCATTATCAGGCTGGCCTTTAAAATGAATATGTCCTATAAACAAATGTTCATAAATATAGCGTGATACTAACTGCTGTTTTAAGGAGCGTCGATTAAAAAAACTTTCCCACTTTATCAGTTCTTGTTTGGCAATAACGGATAACTGCAACTGCTGATCATTTTTTGCACCCTGCTCCAGCCAAGTTAACATCGTATTTTCTTGAGCTAAACTCAAACCTGGCATCGCATAAGGCATACCCCATTGTGGGTATTTATCAGCAAATTTGACATGCTCATCTATACGTGGGCATTGATACTTATCATCTAAATCAAAATTATATTTGCCGACTAATTTGCCTGTTGCAGGCTGAGGGTGGCGACGCTTTTGTAATAATAGCCGCGCTAAGATTGAATTGTCAATACCTGCAACAGCTGATTGCTGGCGTTCATTGATAATAGGAAAGAATTGCTTATCGCGCCATGCTTGGGTGCTACTTGCATCAATAAATAAACGGGTAGGAGAAACTGCCCCCAAACGACTACCATCATATATTGCTTGTTTACTAGCACCACGCTCTAAGCCCTCAAAGGAGCTGAGCTTCAGTTGGCAAGGCGCATCATAGCAGGCATGACAAGCAACACACCGTGCATCGACAATTGGTTTTACATCATTGAGATAAGAAACATTGCCAGCGGCAACTTTTGTTACTTGGTGGGAGCTAGGTTTAGAATCTCCATATAACGATTGGAAATCTTTCGTTTGATAACTGGTACAACCGACCATTAAAATGAGTAACGCGACTAATAAATGGCCTTTAAACAATAATTGCTTCATGATGACCTTAGAATAATTGGAGTGGATTATAACTATCATCGTATCTAATTATGCGAAGACTTACCATATAGAAATATAACGTTCTGATATTCAATAACGGTTAAGTTAAGTTTCAGTATCTTGTCGCGTACCAAATGATAAGCTTTAATAACAGCTGAAACTCTGGTTTTATATACTCCTATGGAAGCTCACGCCCTAAAAAAGTTAAAGTCACTCTCACTTTTTCAGAGGCGGAGCATTATTTAAAGTTGTAGTTAAAAGAGGTGATTAAAATGTACCAATATACCGACCTACTACTTGGGCGTAATATCCCGTGTTTGAATGAAAAATAGCCCCTGTTCCCTGTATACTAATTTCACCTACGAAGGTCTGAAAGCCATCGCTAGAACAAAAATTCATATGCCCAGAAAATATTTGATATCGTTGCGCTGTTAACCCAGAAAAAGAATTAAACCCATTTGCACCGACAGCCGAAAGGTTCGGGTCTGGCACCACTGTCAAACATGTAATGCCATCATTATCAACAAAACTAACATCAGCCAAATCAATACTACTTGCACTGTTAAGAAATGCATTATTTGTCATAAACCAAATCGCACCTGATTCAGGACTTGCTCCAGGATCACCTGAATAAAAAACTACCTCGAATGGATTAAGTTGGTTAGTTGTTTGCTCTGAAAAACGCCCAAGAAAAACAGCCATATTACCTTGCCTTGAGAATTTAGCACCTTGTGACTCCCCATCATAAGTAATATCCCAATAAAGATATTCTGCAAAAATTGATGATGAGTAACTTATAAAAAAGAACAATACTAAGCTTTTCATATTTTTCCCCTTATTAGCCTATAGTAAGTCATTGAACTTACTTGCTCTTATTTATATACTCCCACTCTCAAAATTAGTCAACAAATATTTTACAGCCACTTATTTTTATGTTAGGAGCAACAAACAACACAGTATGAAAGCTGAATAATTGGCGCAATTCTAATGCGTCACTTCCATTACCATAGCATCCATCTTATTTGCTTTTAAGCGCGACTGGATAGCATCAACCGAAGCCAAGCGCTGATAAGGCCCCATCTTAACTCGATACCAAGTAGTCGAGCCTACTTCGGCTTTTTCAATTTTTGGCAAAAAGCCCATTAACAATAATTTTGCTTTTAAACTGTCTGCATCTTTATAGCTACGAAAAGACCCAGCCTGAACGGCATACTGCACACCTGATTTTTCTTTACCGACTCGCTCTTCGCGTACCCTAGTCTTCACTTCATGATCTGGCACCACAAATTCTGCTTTGGGCAAAATAGTATAAAAATCGAACTGCACTTCTGGTTTAGTGCTTTTTTTTGTAATAACGTTGGTTTTAGGTTTTGCTGCAATTTTGACAGTTTCTTGCTTTAATCCTAATGTCTCAGTTTTTTGAGTGACCGTTTTTACGACCTTTTCTTGCTTAGCTGGCGATGATAAACTATTTAGAAAATAAGCAAATAATGTAACTAAACCAATCACCAAGCCCCAACGCCAAAGGGATACAGAGTCGCTTTGTTTTTTGTTTTTGCTAACTGCTGCGCGCGACGGTTTACGCTTATTATTTGTTTTCGCCCGCGCCCTTGGCTTTCTTTTATTCGCTCCCTCTGCGTCTGCTCTATGCTTATAATCGCGTGGCATTACATTGCTTCCGGCGTGTTAATCCTCAGCAGGTTCAAGCCATTAGCCAATACTTGCTTAACGGCACCCACTAAATTTAAGCGTGCATTACGTACTGCATCATCCTCAACAATAAACTGGTGTGCATTATAATAGGTGTGAAAATCAGCCGCTAATTCACGTAAATAATTAATTAACAGATGCGGTTCATACTGCAAAGCAGCTCGTTCTAAAACTTCTGGGTAACGCGTTAACGTCGTAACTAAGTTTATTTCTTGTGCTTCCGTTAGCTTGCCTAAATTTTGCTCACCGAGTGGAATGTCACGCTGTAGTTTTTTATCTTCTAATTGCTTGAATACACTACAAACCCGCGCATGTGCATATTGCACATAAAAGACTGGGTTTTCATTGGTTTTCGAGGTCGCTAATTTCAGATCAAAATCCATATGTTGCTCAGCCTTGCGCATCACATAGAAAAATCGCGCAGCATCTTGCCCCACTTCATTACGCAACTGGCGTAAGGTCACAAAAGAGCCGGAACGTGTCGACATTTGTACTTGCTCACCGCCACGATATAACACCGCAAACTGCACTAATTGCACCGTTAATTTACCAGTATCAGCTCCTAAAGCCTGCATTGCCGCTCTAACCCGCGGAATATAACCATGATGGTCAGCACCCCAGATATTAATTATCTGATCAAAGCCGCGATCAAGCTTATTCATATGATAAGCAATATCAGAAGCAAAATAAGTGCTCTGACCATTATCACGCACGACTACACGATCTTTTTCATCACCTAATCGGCTAGAAGCAAACCAAGTGGCACCTTCTTTTTCGTATAAGTAGCCTGCAGCATCTAAACGCTTTAGAGCTTCATCAATTGACCCATCTTCCATTAACTGTCGTTCTGAAAACCACTCTTGATAGTCGATACCAAACTCGCTTAAGTCTGCACGAATATCGGCCAAAATACCATTTAAGCCTGCTTGAAAAATTGCTCGATATTGTTTATCACCTAATAAAGTCTTCGCGCGTGCAATCAAGCCATCAATATGCTTTTCTTTATCGCCACCTTGTGGTTCATCTGCAGGAATCTCTTCAAACACCAACTCTATTGGGTGCCGATATTCATTATCGACTTCACGGCGTAAATCAGCAGCAATCTCATGGATATAGTCTCCACGATAACCATTGCTTGGAAAGGTTAATAACTCGCCACACTCTTCCAAATAGCGCAACCAAACACTCGTTGCCAATATATCCATTTGTCGGCCGGCATCATTAACATAATATTCGCGTTGTACATCACAACCAACAGCTGCCAATAAATCGGCAACAGCTGAACCATAAGCAGCACCACGACCATGACCAACATGCAATGGTCCAGTGGGATTAGCAGAAACAAATTCAACTTGTACTTTTTTACCTGCTCCCACATTACTTAATCCAAACTTATTACCTAACTCGTGAATTTGGGTAATCACTTGGTATTGTGCATTGGGATCGATAAAAAAGTTAATGAAGCCAGGGCCTGCAATCTCTATTTTAGTGACAGCGGTATCGTCAGGTAAAACAGCTATGATTTTTTCCGCTAATTGCCGCGGGTTCATTTTGGCTGGCTTAGCCAGCATTAGGGCAATATTGGTGGCAAAATCACCATGTTGTTGATCACGGGCACGCTCAATCGTTATTTTTGGTTGTAGTTCGCGATCCAATACACCTTCTGCTTTTAATACGTCTACAGCGTGTAATACGAGGGATTCTAACTTTTGTTTCATGCGTGTCCAGAGATAAAAAGAGTATTAAATTACGCGTAATTATCCCTTAATTCGCTGTGTGGTGAAAGTAGAAAGCTATTTAATTATGCTTTTTGCTAAGTGTGTATCACTCTCTAACAGCCGAGAAAAGTGGTAGGCGCTACTTTGCTGCTAACGATAAGCTTAGTTTGTTATCAATTGGTAAGCCGTGTGCAATAGCTTGCATTGCTTGAGTCGCTTGCGCATGCAATTGTGTATCAGCAAATACTTGGCTAGCTCTAACGGGAATTACTAATGCGCGCTTATAATAGCTGATGGCCTCCTGATGCTTGCCTTGAGAACGTAAAAAATCAGCATAAAAATAGTTGGCATCAATAGTATTAGGGTTAATGCTTAAGGCTCTGACAAGCAGTTGTTGTGCTTTATCATCATCCCCATAAGCAATGGGCCAACCTGGCACTAGATAATATAATGAACCCAACACCACAAAAGCCGCTCCATCTGATGCATTAGGATTAAGTTCTATTGCCTGTAATAGCAAATTGCGTGCTTCATAGATTGCAGCCAAAGCACTAAACGGGTTTATATGCTCGGCATTACTGACCACAATAATGGCTTGTTGAATAATTAATTCGGCTTGCTTGGGATATTTTTTCTTTAAAGTTTGTACCGATTGCAATAGACGTTGAAACTCAACAGTACGCTGCTCAGTTGCTGAGCGATAATGAATACGCGCCCATTCTGATTCAATATGTTGCACAGCAAGCTGCAATGAATCAGCGTTAGTCAATAAGGGTACTAAAGATAATACTGCACCCAAGAGCAATGTCATTATTTGTTTCATAACTTTCAATTATGCTGGGTTCAATTTTATAAACAAGTCTTTAATCTGCTTGGCCAAAAGCGGATCTGTTGCATATAAAGCGCCATGATGATTCATATAGGTCGAATCAGCACGGTTTAAATCCAATGCATGCCCATGTATATCACTGACAATGGCATTAGTCTCATTAAACTGACTTATTTGTTGCTGCGATCAAGTTTGCGATAACCAATGGCTTCACTTAAATGCGGGATTTCAATATTATCCGAACCTGCTAAATCAGCAATAGTACGCGCTAATTTTAAGATACGATGGTAGGCACGATGCGATAAACCAAAACTGTTCATGGCTTGTTCTAATAATTGATGGCCTTGTTCTGCTAAAGGGCAAATATGTTTGATTTCGGCGGCAGTTAAACTGCTATTGGCTTTGCCGGAGCGAGCGACAGCTCGTGCACGTGCTTGGATAACACGCTCACGTATTATGGTACTACTTTCTTGCCCTTCAGGTGAACCTTTACGCAATACTTCATGGGATACTCGGGGTACTTCCAAGTGCATGTCGATACGGTCTAATAAGGGGCCGGAAATTTTACCGCGATAACGTGATACCTGTTCAGCAGTGCAATGACAACGCCCCGATGGGTCACCAAGATAACCACAAGGACAAGGATTCATTGCTGCAATTAATTGAAAGCGAGCAGGAAAGTCTGCTTGTCGTGTGGCACGAGAAATAGTGATATGCCCTGTTTCTAATGGTTCACGCAGCACTTCCAGTACTTTGCGGTCAAACTCAGGCAGCTCATCAAGAAAAAGCAGCCCGTTATGAGCTAAAGAAATTTCTCCTGGCTTAGGGTTACTACCCCCACCAACAAGTGCGGGAGCTGATGCAGTATGATGTGGCGCACGGTACGGCGGTTTTAACCAGTCAGTTGCAATAAAATGGCTATCACTAATCGAAATAATGGCGGCACTTTCTAAGGCCTGTGCTTCAGTCAATGGGGGTAAAATGCTAGGCAATCGTGAGGCTAACATGGACTTACCTGTACCAGGAGGCCCTAGCATTATAAGATTATGCAGGCCAGTTGCCGCAATTTCAAAAGCACGTTTCACGTGGAACTGTCCTTGCACATCAGCTAAGTCTAATTCAGGCTGCTTATCTATTGCCTTGCTTGCCTGATAACTTTCCATAGGCAAGCGTTGTTGGCCATTCAGGTGTGCACAAATTTCTAATAAATGTTGCGCAGGAAAAAGCTCTGCATTTTGCACTAAGCTTGCTTCCGCTGTATTTTCAAGGGGTAAAAAGAGTGCGCGCTGTGCTTCACGGGCTTGTAATGCCACAGGTAATACACCATTAACACTACGCAATTCTCCCCCCAACGACAGTTCACCTATACATTCATATTTAGCCAGTTCATTTTTAGGGATCTGGCCTGAAGCGGCTAATATGCCTAAAGCAATGGGTAAATCAAAGCGCCCACCTTCCTTAGGTACATCGGCGGGAGCCAGATTGATGGTGATCCGTTGCATGGGGAATTCAAAGTGCGAATTGATAATCGCCCCACGCACTCGATCTTTACTTTCTTTGACCGCAGTTTCTGGTAAACCGACTAAATTTAAAGCAGGTAGCCCATTGGATATATGCACTTCTACCGTAACCAAAGGCGCATTGATTCCTGAACGACCTCTACTATAAGCAATGGCAAGTGACATGGCTCGATCCTTGATAAAATTAAGAAAACTTAGCGTATATCCTCAGTCATAAAATTGGAGGAACACTGCTATTGTCCCATATTTGTGCAATTTGCTCGAACTCCGTCTTGATTATTACGACTACTGTGCGTTGATAAGTTTTTGGTATCTTTGCTTTAATTGTTGAGTAGTTTTTAAATCACCCAAGTTAGAACGCCTGACAGTTTCTGCTTGAAATAAAGCGAGTAACTGCTGCCCTCGAGGGTGAGTATCTAGCTTTTCTACTTCTGTTAATACTGCTTCTCTAAATTCAGGATTAACTTTTTTATGGAAGTAGCCTAAGCCGCGAGGAATATCAGGAAGTGCTGCAATGACGAGTGTTTTATCCTTAATCTGTGGATTTAACTCAATTGCCAATTGGTAGGCTTGTTGGTAAACAAAAATAACGTCGGTATTTTTGAAAAATAATTTGTAAATAAGCTGGTTGGATTTAAGAGTATAGTTAATACGAGAAAATACATTAGTCGCATTTTTGCCATAGTTTTCTAAGCTTAATACCTCAGCATACATTTTTGCTATCGGGTCATTTAGTAACAAAGTTAATTGTGTATTGCCTAAGTCCTTAAGGTTTTGTATGTCAGAGCTTTTATGAGTTATAACCAAAATCTTGTCGGTTGCAATGTCCGAAAGTACAATTTTGTAACCTTCGGCCAATTGCTGTAAATCAAATTCATTCACAATAAAGAGCGGTGAAGAGACGATAAAATTAATTTTGCCTTGATAGAAGTCGGTGCGCATTTTATCTAAGTCTTTATAGATAAAAATAGATGCTGGAATACCCACTCCATTACCTACTTCTTCAACCCAAAAGCGTAATGCGATTTCCATGTCAGCTAAAGAAATATCAGGAAATGATTCTAGATAAAAGCCAGTACGTAAGGTATTTTGTTGAAATAAATCATCATCTGCAGGACAAGTTTGAGTAATACCAAAGACAAGTAATAAGCTTAATAATAGCTTGCTGGTATTGGGTATAAATCGCTTATTTAGCCAATAAGATAAATTTAAGTATAAAATTCGCATTATGGTAATGAATACTGCTTGAGTAATTGCTGATAACGCTGCTTTAATTGTCGAGTAGTGTCTAAATCACTAAGGCTTGAGCGAATCATGCGGTCAGCTTGAAATAAGTTCAATAACTGCTGACCTTTAGGATAAGTATGCAATTTTTCCGCTTCTTCGATGGCATCTTGCCTAAGCTGGGAATCTGTACGTATATGAAAAAAAGCCAAGCCTCTAGGTATAGAGGCTAGTTCAGCAATGATATGTGTCTGGTGTTTGATTTGCGGATTTAATTCTGTTGCTAAACGATAGTCTTGTAAATAAACCAAAATAACATCTGTTTTTTTGAAAAATAACTTGTAGATCATTTTGCTGGATTTAGCAGAACGTCTAATTTTTGCAAAGACTTGTTTAGATTGTTTCCCAAAATGCTCGAGCGTTAACACATCTAGGTACATATGCATTAATTCATCATGCTCTAGCATTAGTAACTGTTTATTTTTTACATCACTAAAGTCTTGTATACCTGATTGATTATGAGTAACAGCAATAAGTGTATCAAAGGCAGTGCCGTGCATTAGGCTTTTATAGCCATCAGTTAGCTGGGTCAGATCAAATTCATTTACAAATACCAACGGTGGCGCGACAATAAAATTGATTTTACCTTGATAAAAATCAGTGCGCATTTTATCAAGGCTTTCATAAACAGTTGTATCAGATGGGTAGTTAGCTTGGTCAGCCAGCTTTTCTGTCCAAAAACGTAAAGCAACTTCGATATCCTCTATCGCTATATCAGAAAAAGCATTGATATAAAAGCCAGCATGAAAGACAGGCAAGGGAACTATTTTATCAGTAGCATGGGAATAAGGTAGTATGCAAAATACTAATATACTAAACCAGAAAATAGCTGCTTTTAAGGATAAGCTTATCATGCCATTTTTAGACGCAATGCAGACAATAGATAAATCAGGCTTGGGACTTATTAAATTCTCGCTCCTTAAGCCAAGCATCTAATAAGTCCGTAGATTGATATTAAGCTACCTAGCCTTTGCGAATCCACCTAATTGCTCCAGATTACGTCCAATCAAATATTCCAGGGATGTTAAGCCAACTTCCAATGAATAGCGCGAGCGGTAATAAGCACTCTGTGCAAAGGATTCTACTAATTGTGATTCAATTACATCCTTGGTAGTCACCATTTCTTGTTGGTAGGCACGAGTATGTAATTTACGGTTATCACGCGCAAAACCGAAAGCAACTTTATTATTTTGAATTTGTCTATTGGAGCTACGAATACGTAAAAATTGCTGCTTTACTTGTAGTGCCATGCCCTCATCTAATAGAATAGTTTGGCTTTTTACTTGTCTTTGTTGTGCTTCGGCATGCTTTACTTTGCCAACTGTTTCAAAGCCGCTAAATAGGTCCCACTGCATACCAATACCAATAGTCCAGCCTTCTGCATTATCATCATTAATCAAACCTGCATCATAGTCATTCCATAGTTTGTGGGCACTTGCTTGCACACCTACCATAGGATAATAACCACTTTGCGCTTCAGTAATACGATGCTCGGTTAATTGCACGGCAAGGCTTAATTGTTGAATATCAGGGTTAAATTGCCTTGCTGCTTCAACCAGCTCTTCCAAGTTGGCGGTGAGCTCTTTGGGCATTTCCGTTTCCGCTATGCGATAGTCTGTATCCCAAGCTTGCCCCATCGCATTACCTAAGGCTTCATGAGCAAGTTCTCGTGAATATTCGGCTTCATTTAGCATGGAGCGCATCATTGCAGTGGTCACTTTAGTACGTAAATAATCGGTTTTTTTAACTTTTAATGAGCCATTTTGATAAAGGCGATCGGTTAAATCTTCCAAAACTTCAAAGCGTTGCAGCGTTGCATTGGCTAATTGCTCCATTTGTAAGGCAAATTGTGCTGCATAAAAATATTTTTTAACATCCCTGACTACTTCTAGGCTAGATTTACGGCGTGCTTGTTCTGCGATTTGTACACCTTTTTCTGCTTGACCAATAATTGCAGGACGCATAAAGCCTGTAAACACTGGATATTCTAAATTAATTGAAGCAGTGACTAAATCGCGGTCATATAACTTCATTTTCATATCTAGTGGAATTGAGCTAATCGGCTGTGCTAAACCAGCATTAAGTGCTTGTGCATATTGTGGATCTTGTAACGCGGCGACAGTGGTTAATGCGCCAGTCAGGCTGGAGGGTAATTCAAAGTTACCTTGAGCAGTAAACGTTCTATCTTGGTCGGCGCGCTCGGCGCTTACGCTAGCAGATACTCTGGGCCAATAGGCTGACATGGCTTGTTGATATAGCGCTTCAGCCATCATCACTTGCGCATCAGAGACTCTTAGAGACTGATGTTTTTGTAAGGCAATAGTGATGCAATCATCTAGTGTGTATGTTTGTTGTCTGCCAGCTGCTGCAGGAGCAGTACAGCTAAATAATAGAATAACAATAAAGCCTCTTAGCATTTATTTACCTCAATCACATAATTGGTTACGGATCCCTAAAATTTGCTCAATATTTTCTAAAAATAAATCGACTAATTCTGGGTCAAACTGTACTCCCTTGTTGGCGAGCAAATACTCAATAATCTGCTCATCTGTCCATGCTTTTTTGTAGCTACGCTCACTACCCAAGGCATCAAAAACATCAATCAGGCCAACGATACGAGCTTCAATGGCAATTTTTTCACCCGCCAACCCTAATGGGTAGCCTTTACCGTTATAGTGTTCGTGATGTTGGTGAGCAATAGTGGCTGCCATATTAATTAAAGGCCGGTCTAGCTTATTCAACATTTTATAGCCCAAATCAGCATGTTCTTGCATTGCCTCAAACTCTTCAGCAGTAAGCTTGCCTGGCTTGTGCAATATTTCATCAGGAATACCCACTTTGCCAATATCATGCATAGGTGATGCGATTTTAATCATTTGCGCATGTTCGGAGCTTAAGCCATATTTTTCCGCGAGTAGTTCTGACATTTGGGCAACACGTTTAATATGTAAGCCGGTTTCTTGGCTGCGGTTTTCAACCACTTCACCCATGACATAAATCAATTCTTTTTGGGTTTCAATAATATCGTCATTAAGTTTGACCGAGTCGCTAATGTCTTGGCTTAAGCTCATGAGTGAATGTAAATCACCCTGCTGATCATGAATACCAACAATAACGGTACTTAATGTACGTTCACAGCCTGGTTTTACGCCTAGGCGAATCACTCTAGAACTAAAGCCCTGATCTTGCACTTTTCCTAATACACGCTGTTGAAAATCATTGCAATCCAGTACCATATCACTAAAGGATTGACCAATAATTTCTTCAGTTTGACAATTTAAGGTTGCACTGAAATTGTCATTGGCACTAATAATCTTTCCTGATGTATCTAGTACGCATAAAGAGGTTCCTAACTCAATCGCACGCTCATATTCATTGTGGTAATGTTGCTGTGAAGCTAAATCTTGCTGTAGGTTTAATGATAGGCGCTCAAATTTTTCATAAACTTCTGTTACATCCAGCATTAAAGCAACAAACTCTTCAATCTTGTTATGCGCGTCCACTATGGCTACCACAGTCACATCAACAATATAAATATCACCATTTTTACTGGTTTTCTTTAAAATTCCCTGCCACTTTTTATTGTTTATAACAGTGTCTTTCAGTTCTTGTAGAGTTGCTTCTTGATCATTCTCCGGTGTTTTTCAAGGCAGTTGTCGCCTAAATTTTTTAAGCAGCCTCTTTATTTTGCTCTGGATTTAGCTCCACAGCACCTTCCGGCTCCCAGTTTCTTATACCTCCAGACCATCGTTCTGGATGCTCATTTCTTTTTTGTTGATACAGCACTTCTCGCTTCTTCAATATCTCAGCATCAAGCCCTTCATGTCTTTGGTTGGGTGTAACAAATTTGATTCGACTATGGCGATGCTCATTGTTGTACCAATACACAAAACCTTGTACCCATTGTCTTGCGCCCTCTAAAGAATCAAACCCTTCAGATGGCCACCGCGGGCAATATTTTACCGTTCTAAATAATGATTCGGAATACGGGTTGTCATTACTGACCCGTGGTCGACTACGGGAACTAATGACACCCAAATCATGCATTTTTGCTTGCATGGTAAGGCTCTTCATTGGTGCACCATTATCCGAGTGTAAAACCAGATCCTGTTTTCTGCATTTTTCTGACCAAATGCTACGCTCCAGCAACTCTGCCGCCTGTTCTCCCGTTTCATTGGCATGCACTTCCCAGCCAACCACTTTTCGACTGTATATGTCTTCTATCATATAGAGGTAATAATGCTGACCTATGACGGTGGTGGGTAAATAACTAATATCCCAGCTCCATACTTCATTAGCTTTCTTGGCCGTGTAACTTGTCGGTTTATTATGGCCATTTCTGACCTTTGCCTTTCCTCTGTGATGCAACATGCCTTCTTCCTTTAATACACGGTAAAAGCTTGATTCGGAAGCAATGTATTCTCCTCTGTCGGCCAATATCGGTACGATTTGACTGGGCGGCAATGAAGAAAACTCTTCCAAGTTACAGGTTTCAATGATCAATTGCCTTTCCTCTGCGGTTAGCTTGTTGGTGGGCTCCGGGCGCTTCGCCATCGGGCGTTTATCTGCCGATATTTCACCTTCGGATTGCCATCGCTGCAACGTCCGCACTGATAGCCCTATGATCTCGCAAGCCTTATGTTTTCTTGCGCCTGCCAAAATGGCTTCATTAATCAATTCTTCATAGTGCTGCCTATCAGCGAGTAAGGTCAATTGTCCTCGTCTTCTCCCCAATAGGCATTGAACTTTTTTCTAAGCACCAGTAAGGCTGCCGTTTCTGCCAAGGCTTTTTCTTTTCTGTTGAGCTCTTTTTCTAACTCTTTTATCCGTTTTTTATCGGATTTAGTGGCTGCCTGCAGGGCCTTCTTGTTACCTGCCTGGCGTACATTACCTGCTATGCACGCTTGCTTCCAAGTATTTATCTGCTCTGGATACAAACCTTTGCTTCGACAATATTCGCTTACTTCAATTTCAGATAAGGTCGCTATTTCTAAAACGACTGCAAATTTTTCTTCCGCTGACCATTGTTCAGGGGGAATTTCTTTTGACACGGACAATCCTGATATTTTAAATTCTTCTTTCCATTTATAAAGCGTAGAAGGATTCATGCTTTCTTGTTTGGCAAACTGCCTGAGAGATAGTTCACTTTGATTCAGCTTTTTAATGATCGCTTCTTTAAACTGCTTTGAATAATGTTGAGTTCCCATTTGTTGTCATCATACCGCCCCCTGTTTAGTTATGAAATTAATTTGGGCGACAACTATCCTGACACAGGGGGTTCTCCGCAAAAGTAAACAAATAATGCTGACCTAATAATTCTGTTTCTGTATAGCCTGATAAATGACAAAACTGTGAATTGACGTAACTGATATTGCCAGTCAAATCCACTTTTGCAACGATCGCTTTTTCATCCACTAGCAGCTTATATTGTTCTAATAACTTTCTATTATGCTTGACTTCGTTTTCCAGTTGCATCTGATCTTTGATTGCAACAAGCTTATCCAGTAGACGTTCAAGGCTGATAGGCTTGGTAATATAATGTTGAATACCGAGCTCAAGTGCTCTAAATAAATACTCAACATCGTTATAAGCACTTAAAATAATGATTTCTTGATTCTGCTGAATATGTTTAATATCCGCCGACATGGAAAGCCCATTCATTTCAGGCATTTGTATATCGGAGATAACAATATCCGGGCGATGTTTTTTGTATAAATCTAAGCCTTCTCTACCATTTTCTGCAGTATATAAAGTGTGAAACCAGCTTTGTAGTACTAACTCTAATTCTTCTCGGGTTTCATCATCATCTTCAACATATAAGACATTTAGCTCGGTTAATTCTGCAATTTTTTTAATATCTAACATAAATTTAATAACATTGTGTATGAGTTAGTTTTCTATTGCGAATATCTTGACTGTTAATTTATCAATAAACATTGACTAAATATGCGCAGTTGTTCAACTAATAGAAAATTTACCCAAAAAGTATTTTGTATGAGAGTGGTAGGAGTAATTTTTGTCAGAATGGAATTATAAATATTCGTGACTGATAGACACTATAAAGCATGTGAGCTAAGGATTAAAGGAAGGAGCAATCTATATCAAACTTAACGAGCGGCTTAGTAATTTACTAATGTAGAGTTGGCCTATGGCTTGGGGGGGGGGGGTTATTTTTGGCGAGTAAAGGCTAAACCTTGGACGCTAGCCTAAAGTGTTATACATGCAATGGTATGAGGTGTACTTAACGCTAGTGTGTTACAACAAACAGCAATTATAGGAACGAGAATTCAATAATACTCTCGTTCCTTATCAATTTTAACAAGATTAATAAAGTTGCTGTTGTTATTGACTGTTATGGTGGTGCAATACCTGGCTCATCATATAAGCGTTTCTTTTTCCAGCCAGCAAAAAGACTTTCATCAAAAGGAGCATCATTGTCAATTGAGTATTCGTAACAGCTTCTGAAGATCCTAGCAGTACGAAATGCATGTAACTCATCATCAGGGCTAATAGTCTCTATATTACCTACCTGAAAGGTTTTGTTTTTTGATTTGCGGTCGCATACCCAAAAAACAGTGTAACAGAGATAACTTTTATCTTTTCTTTTGTCGTATTTTATGGTTCTTGAAACACCCGTTAAGCCAGTAGTTGTTTTGTTTTTCGGTGGTTTTAAGAATCGCGTTCTACTGCCTTTTAGAGCAACCAACATTTGGTCGCGCCAAGTAATAGCTGCAGCAAGTGATTTACTTCTTCCTCCCCATAATTTGTGAGAAAAATAACGGCTACTTTCTTTGCCGCGCCTTACGATGCGGACTTGGTAACCGAACGCATCAGGCTCAGTGATGTGCTTATGTTTTATCCTAATGGGATTATCTGACATGGCTTTATTGGTTACATTAAAGTTAGTGTTAAATTCATTATACAATTTTTTAAAAAAAATATTGTATTTTTTTTATTGTATGCTTTATTGATTTTATTTTATAGCCATGATACGAAGCTATTTATGCTAAAAATTATCATGTTGGAGTACATTAAAACAAAAAAATTCATACGCTATTGTGAACTGTCTAACACTTAGTATTGACACATCTTTTTTTGTGAAAGGGTTATCATTAGCAATATAAATTATGCTGATTTTGTGAGGGGCTCCGCAGTTTTATGAATTACCAAGCATTTTAGTGTAGAATTCCACTTATCCATTTTATCGTGGGTATAATCTATTGTTATTATGCTGTTTTGGCATTAAATTAAGGAGACAGAAATGAGTGTATTAGTAGGAAAGCAAGCCCCAGATTTTACCGTTCCAGCCGTTTTAGGCAATGGGGAAATTGTTGATTCTTTCAGTTTTTCAGACGCTACCAAAGGTAAATATGCGGTTGTGGTTTTTTACCCATTAGATTTTACTTTTGTCTGCCCAAGTGAGCTGATTGCTTTAGACCACAGAATGGATGATTTTACTAGCCGTGGTGTTGAAGTGATTGCAGTTTCAATTGATTCACATTTTACGCATAACGCTTGGCGTAATACTCCAATTAATGACGGAGGTATTGGCCCCGTTCGTTACACAATGGCTGCAGATATAGCGCATACAATTGTTAAAGACTACGATGTTGAAGCAGAAGCACCAGCTGTTGCTTACCGTGGTAGCTTTTTAATTGATAAAGCAGGATTGGTACGTCACCAAGTTGTAAATGATTTACCTTTAGGACGCAATATTGATGATATGTTACGCATGGTTGATGCGCTACAATTCCACGAAGAGCATGGCGAAGTATGTCCTGCTGGTTGGAATAAGGGTGACGCAGGCATGAATGCAACGCCTGAAGGTGTTGCTGCATATTTAAGTGATAATGCTGATAAGTTATAAGCTACTAATGTGTAGTAAGGTAGTTTTTATTTACGAATTACCTTAGCCAAAAAAGCGGGCTCTTGTAGCCCGCTTTTTTATGTCTTATTATTAAAGATATAGTGATTATTTTAGTAAGGTATTATTCGCACTCATTTTTATGAGTTGCTTTCTGGTAAAGTAAACGCTAGTGCACGCAGTTGCAATAGCGATAAATGTCTCACCTATCACAGTCATCGCTAGGGCAAACCCTAAGGCATAGCCAATTAAACCGATAACTGCCCATTTAAATCCATTTTCTCCATTCTTCTTACCTGTCTGAAAAAATACAACCATTGCTGCAATAGCAGTGAGCTTAATTAAAATTAACATTTCATTTTCCTATTTTTATCATGCCAAACTTGCTTGCTGACGGAGACGTTTGGAGCCTACATATTTGATATACACTTTAACGTAATTTTATATTATTTGGCTATTTTTTATCATACGCTTTTTGAAATTCTAGTAAAATTACCATTTTAATGTTGCTTATATTACATGGAGATCAGAATGGGTAAGTTAGCCAAAGGTGTTGTCATCTTTTTTTCTGCACTACTAGTGCTTATTATTGCTGCAGTTATCATTATTCCTCTTGTTGTGGATATAAATGACTACAAGCCTGAAATGGAGGCGGCTGTTAAGGATGCCACAGGACGAAATTTAACAATCGAGGGGGACTTGCAATTGTCCATTTTTCCATGGCTTGGGGTTTCCACTGGCAAAATAGTGCTAAGCAATGCAGCAGGTTTTTCAGAAAAAGCATTTGCTGTTATTGGCGAAAGTGATATTAAGGTTAAATTATTGCCTTTGCTCTCTAAAGAGGTTGAAGTAAGTACTGTGGTTTTAAAAGGTCTGCAATTAAATTTAGAAAAAAATAAAGCAGGCATTAGTAATTGGGATGACTTAACTCAACCCAAAGAAGCCGAGACACCACCAGCTGAAACGCAACAAGTAGACAAAGAAAATACGGGGTCGACTCCAGCACTTGCCGCCTTGGCTATTGGCGGGTTAACAATAGAAAATGCTTTAGTAAGTTGGAATGATCAACAGGCAGAGCAAAATATTACCATTAAGGATTTTAATTTAAAAACGGGGGCACTTGCATTTAATGAGGCCGTGACTATTGATATGTCGTTTTTGTTAGAAAATGCAAAGCCTGTCATGACCGAAAAATTTTCCTTATCTACCAAGTTGATTATTGATAATGCATTGCAGCATGTTCAGCTTACTAAGCTTAAGATAGATTCTAAAACTATTGGAGAGGCAATCCCAGGAGGCGAGTTTGATGCCCAGCTT
The DNA here is from genome assembly GCA_016592635.1 of Methyloprofundus sp. Taxonomy (NCBI): domain Bacteria; kingdom Pseudomonadati; phylum Pseudomonadota; class Gammaproteobacteria; order Methylococcales; family Methylococcaceae; genus Methyloprofundus; species Methyloprofundus sp. The sequence goes on along the minus strand of AP023240.1, from coordinate 4,175,436 downwards.
TTATCTGAGCTTGTGCTAGATTTACAGCAACAAACTTTAGCACTGACAGGCTTACAACTCAATACGAACACTATCGATTTGACTGGTGATATACATGTCACCAGCTTAAATACCGAGCCTCAGTATACTGGTAATCTACAGCTTATTGAATTTAATCCTAAAAAACTCATGCAGCAATTGAAAATGGAGCCCCCTGTCACTACAGATGTAAGTGTTTTGCAAAAGTTGGCAATGCGCTTTAAGCTTCAAGGCACTACTGACGCAGTAGCTATTGATGATTTGCAAATAACTTTAGATGATAGCCTGATAAAGGGCTATGTGCATGTTAAGCAGTTCAAGCAGCCCGCGATTGACTTTAATCTGGCCATTGATGCAATTAATATTGACCGCTATACACCCCCTGTAAAAGAGCAACCTAAGGCTACACCAGTTGCAAGTCCTGCAATAGCAGTTGCTGCTGCAACGACATTGATTCCAGTGGAAACAATTAGAAGTTTAAATTTAACGGGTGATTTGTTGATAGAGCAGTTGCAAGTCGCTAAACTAAAAATGGTTAAAGTGAGTTTAAATGTACAAGCAAAACAAGGTGTTTTGCGTACCAAACAGAGCATCAAGCAGCTTTATAATGGTAGTTATCATGGTCAGATACGAGTTAATGCCAGTCGTAATATTCCGACCATTACTTTAAATGAAAAAATAAGTAATGTGCAATTAGAGCCTTTATTGCAAGATATGCAGCCTGATGCACCTGCACAGATAACGGGGGCTGCTAACATCTCTGCTAAATTAGCCATGCGTGGTAATACTATTGCAGCCATTAAGGCCTCATTAGGTGGGAATATTGCTTTTAAGTTAAAAAAATCAGCTATTTTAGGCTTTAATATTCAAGAAATGATTGATTTGGGCAAGTTGGCTGCGGGGGGCAAAAACATGCAGCAAAGTTATGCTAATAAGCAGACCGTTTTTTCTGTCATTCAAGGTACGGCAACTATCAAAAAAGGGTTACTTAAAAATAAGGACTTATTGGCAGAGTCTTCTACTGTTGAAGTTAAGGGAGCTGGTACGGTTAATTTAGTGAGTGAGGCAATAGATTACCAAGTAAAAGCAAAAATAAAGCAAGCGGCAGGCAAAGATATTAAAGTAAAAGGCCGACCTATTGCTATTAACTTCCGAGGTACTTTTGCAGAGCCTACTTATAGTGTAGATGTTATGTCTATGTTGTCAGACAAAGAAAAACAAAAAGTAGATAAATTAATGAATAAAGGTGAAAAAGAAATTGATAAAGCTTTAGGGAAAGGAACTGGAAAAGCTGTTAATGATTTATTAAAAGGTTTTTTCTAAGGTCGCTATCCAGGAAGTGAGATCAGTTAGTTTTTTAACACAAAAATATGCTATGCAACCAGTTGATTTTCAATTACAAGTCCTGAATTGGTTTGACCAATTTGGGCGCAAAGACCTACCTTGGCAGCAACCAATAACCGCTTATCGAGTTTGGGTTTCTGAAATAATGCTGCAACAAACACAGGTTGTTACCGTTATCCCCTACTTCAATAAATTTATATCACGATTTCCTGATGTAGAGAGCTTGGCCAATGCGCCTTTAGATGAAGTACTTAGTTTATGGGCTGGTTTGGGCTATTATGCACGGGCGCGTAATTTACACAAATCTGCAGGTATTATTGCTCAAGCAGGCACATTTCCAGACTCTTTAGAGGCTCTACAAGCACTCCCTGGTATCGGGCAATCAACAGCAGGTGCTATTTTAAGTATCGTATTTTCCCAAAGCACCCCTATTCTTGATGGTAATGTGCGTAGAGTATTGGCGCGCTTTCAAGCAATTAGAGGTTGGACTGGTGGACGGGAGATAAACCAGAAACTGTGGGAACTTAGTGCCTTGTATACACCTACTGCGCGTGTCGCTGATTATACGCAGGCAATGATGGATTTAGGGGCTACTTTGTGTACACGCAGTAAGCCAAAGTGTAATGTATGCCCGCTAGCCTTAGACTGTCAGGCATTACAACAAGAGATAGTGCATGAATTACCCACGCCTAAGACAAGCAAAAAAATACCTATAAAAACGAGTGTGTTTATCATTGTTGTTAATAAAGATAACGAGTTCTTATTGGAAAAAAGAGCGCCTATTGGTATTTGGGGCGGGTTATGGAGCGTACCTGAATTAGAGCAAGCAAAACAATTACGGCAATGGAGTTTGTCAAAATCACTTACTATTATTAGCCAGCAAACCTTAGCGCTACGCCGGCACACTTTTTCACATTATCACTTAGATTATTTGCCCATTTTACTTTATGTGGATAACCCCATTAATAATGTGATGGAAGCAGGTAGCACTCTCTGGTATAAACACCAGCATACTAAAAATATTGCGCTACCCGCGCCGATAAAACAATTATTTGATGAGATAAAGGAGGACGATAATGGCTAGATTAGTAAATTGCTTGAAATTGGGAACTGAAGAGGAAGGCTTGGATACAGTGCCTTTTCCAGGTGTTAAAGGGCAGTATATCTATGATAATGTCTCAAAAAAAGCATGGCAGGAATGGTTAAATATGCAGACCATGTTGATTAATGAGAATCGACTAGCTAGTTTTGAGCCAAAAGCTAAGCAATTGGTTGAATCTGAAAGAGAGAAATTTTTATTTGGTAGCGGCTTTGAAATGCCTGAAGGCTATGTGCCGGTAAAAGGCTAGTTTTTTGGAGTAAAAAAAGCGAGGCCTGAGACCTCGCTTTTTGTTCAATATCTTAACGCTTCATTGAATCAAAAAATTCCACGTTCGTTTTGAAGTCTTTTAGTTTACCTAAGACGAATTCTGATGCAGCCATTTCATCCATTGGCTGTAGAATTTTACGTAAAATCCATGTTTTTTGTAACTCTTCAGGGCTAACTAAGTAATCTTCACGACGTGTACCTGAGCGGTTAATGTTGATTGCAGGGTAAATACGTCTCTCGGCAATCTTGCGCTCTAGGTGTAACTCCATGTTACCCGTACCTTTAAATTCTTCGTAAATAACTTCATCCATACGTGAACCAGTTTCAACCAGCGCAGTCGCGATAATGGTAAGGCTCCCACCTTCTTCAATATTCCGTGCAGCACCAAAAAAACGTTTAGGTTTTTCTAATGCATTGGCATCAACCCCCCCTGACAATAATTTTCCTGAAGAAGGTGCAACCATGTTATAAGCACGTGCTAATCGTGTTAATGAGTCTAACAAAATAACCACATCGTGTTTGTGTTCCACTAAGCGACGTGCTTTTTCAATGACCATTTCGGCAACTTGCACATGTCGAGTTGCAGGCTCATCAAATGTACTAGAAATAACTTCGCCGCGAATACAGCGCTGCATTTCTGTTACCTCTTCAGGCCGCTCATCAATGAGTAATACAATCATGTAACACTCAGGATTATTTTCGGCAATGGCATGTGCTAAACTTTGCAAAATCATCGTTTTACCTGCTTTAGGAGGTGAAACGATAAGCCCACGCTGGCCTTTACCTATGGGGGCAACTAGGTCAATAACTCGCCCTGTTAAATCTTCACTAGTACCATTTCCCAATTCCATATTAAAACGTTTAGTAGGGAATAAGGGAGTGAGGTTAGAAAAGAGAATTTTATGTTTGGCATTTTCGGGAGCTTCAAAATTGATTCTTTCAACTTTGAGCATCGCAAAATAGCGTTCATTATCTTTTGGTGGTCTTATTTTGCCGCTAACGGTGTCGCCAGTGCGCAGACTAAAGCGTCTAATTTGGCTAGGGGAGACATAGATGTCGTCAGGGCCAGCAAGATAGGAACTGCCAGGTGTTCGTAAAAAACCAAAGCCATCTTGTAATATTTCTAAGACACCATCGCCATAGATATCTTCGCCACTTTTGGCTTGTTTTTTCAAGATGGAAAAAATGACTTCCTGTTTCCTCGTTCGGGAAACATTTTCGATGCCAAGTTGCTCAGCGAGCGTGATAATTTCTGTGATTGATTTTAGTTTTAGTTCGGTAAGGTTCATACGAAAGAAGTTTTAAAGATGGGCTAGCTATTAGGTGTCGAAAGACAACTTTATAGTATTTCAAAGAAGTAGCTTAAATAAAAAGATGCAGTTATTTGATATGGATGGTGCAATAGGAATGAGCACCAGACAGGTATTATACGCATAAAATCAGGAAGTAACAAATAATGATGTTACTTCCTAGACAAAAATTAAGGTGAATGACTAATACAAAAGATTGAATACCAGAAATTTATTAGCTTATATATCTATGATTTTAGATAGGACATACAACATAGAATATTCAAGTATTAGATGTATTAGCAATTAAATTAAATATTGTCGTCGATGAATTGAGCAAGTTGAGACTTGGTTAATGCGCCTACTTTAGTTGCTTCAACATCGCCATCTTTAAATAGCATTAGTGTTGGAATCCCTCTTACTCCGTAATGAGCAGGGGTTGCTTGGTTATCATCTATATTTAACTTCGCAACAGTAATTTTTCCAGTGTATTCTTGGGCAATTTCATCCAAAACAGGAGCAATCATTTTGCAAGGACCACACCACTCAGCCCAGTAGTCTACTAGTACTGGTGCATCTGATTTTAAAACCAGTTCGTCAAAATTACTATCCGTTACATGAAGGACTGAGTCACTCACGCTATTCTCCAAATTAATTAACAAGTCGCTAATATGGCTGTATCAACATATTTTGTCAATATTTTTTGCTGTTCAGCTTAAAAAATATTACCCAAATATAGACATTATAAATTCTTTACCCTATTGCTAATACAGTGCAAACAAGCGGTTATTGCTGTATTCTATAATCATGAAGAAAACACATTTAACAGAGACTCGTTTCATTAATTTGGAACTTTCACCGCCAATTTTGCGTGGCCTAAAAGAGGCAGGTTTTGATTATTGCACGCCAATTCAAGATAAATCTTTACCTATTGCGTTAAGAGACAGAGATGTTGCAGGACAAGCACAAACAGGTACTGGAAAAACGGCAAGCTTTCTACTAGCAACCTTTCAGCGACTCTTGAATGATACTAGTGAAAAAAGAAAGTATCCCCGAGCCATTATTCTTGCGCCCACTCGCGAGCTTGCGATTCAAATCCATAAGGACGCACTACAGTTAGGTAAGCACTTAAATTTTAATTTAGCTCTAATTTACGGTGGTACTGATTACCAGAAACAGCTGAAAACAGTGCAAACCAATGTAGATATTATTATCGCAACACCTGGACGGATTATTGATTTTTATCGGCAGAAAGCTTTCTCCTTGAATTATATCCAGGTGATGGTATTGGACGAAGCGGATAGAATGTTTGATATGGGCTTTATCAAAGATATACGCTATTTATTGAACCGTATGCCTAGTGCAGAAAAGCGCTTAAATTTACTGTTTTCTGCAACATTATCATTTAAAGTATCTGAACTGGCATATGAGCATATGCACCAACCAGTCATGGTTAAAATTGCAAGTGAGGAGGTGACTTCAACATCTATTAAGCAACAAGCATTTTGTCCTGCAAATGATCAAAAAATACCGTTACTACTTGGGCTGATGGCATCACAAAAACCTGAGAGATGTATCATTTTTGTTAATACAAAGCGTAGTGCGGAACAGTTAGAAGATTATTTAGCTGCAAATGGATATAAAGCGGCGTTATTGAGTGGGGATGTTGCACAAGAAAAACGGCAACGTTTATTGGCTGACTTTCAGGAAAGTAAAGTAACCATTATGATTGCTACTGATGTTGCTGCCCGAGGCTTGCATATCCCAGATGTCTCGCATGTTTTTAATTATGACTTACCCCAAGATGCTGAGGATTATGTGCATCGAATTGGGCGTACTGCTCGCTTTGGTGCTGAGGGTGAGGCGATTAGTTTTATCTGTGAGGACTATGCTTATTCCATGCCTGATATTGAAGACTATATTGGGCAGAAAGTGCCTGTTGGGCGGATAACAACAGATTTATTGGCTGAAGTAAAAAAACCTGCGCCAAGAGCAAGAACACCACGCAAACCATACCCTAAAAGAGCTAAGCCTGATCATAAACGCACACATGCCAAGCCTAAGGCAAGTGTTTGATTAGAAACACAACAGTAGCCATTTAGGTCAGACTGTAATCGTTGATTATTAAATCCCCTCCCTTAATTTAACGATTACTTGATCGGCATCAGTTCACGAAAATCAGTAATCGCTGCAAACTCTTTAATTGATTTGCTGGCTTTTTGTGAGTCCGGTTTATTGATAGAGATTAACTCACTAATACCAAAGCGCTGTGCCGCGCGTAATACGGCAAGACTATCATCAATCATGACTGTCGATTGCCTGTCCCAGTCACATTGCTTTTGTAAGGCTTGCCAAAATTGTTGCTGCTCTTTGGCAAAGCCTAAATCATGCGCACAAATAATTTTATCAAAAAAAGGTTGTAGACAAGTTTTTTCCATTTTTAAGGACAAACTGTCTGTATGCGCATTAGTAACCAAAAACACTTGTTTATCGACAAGTTGTAATGCCGTTAAAAACTCACTGACATGCGGCAGCACTTTAATTAAGCCTGCAATCTCAGCTTTCAAGCCAGCAATATCTAAGTTTAACTGTTCACTCCAATAATCAAGGCAATACCACTCTAGCTTGCCCTCCATGCTTTTAAATAATGGGACAAGTTTTGTATTCGCATCAACGAGTGTTATCTGGTTAAGTTCAGCATAGCGCTGTGGCACAAACTCTAACCAGAAATGATTATCAAAGTTCAAATCAAGTAACGTGCCATCCATATCTAAGAAAACTGTATTAATTTTGTTCCAATTCAACATAACAAAGACTATAGTTTAAGCTATAAAATATTTTTAGGGACGACATTATTAAATTTTCGCCCCTCGTCACTACCATAACAAAAATGCTAGATAAACCGAAGATACTTAAGAGAAAAATAGTCGCTCAATCACGTTTGTTTGCAATTGAAGCCTTGGATCTAGTATTCAGTAATGGAGCGACACGGCAATATGAACGCCTAGTCCGTGGGCATGGTAGTAATGGTGCTGTATTGATTATCCCGTTATTAGATAAGAATACCGTATTATTAATTCGTGAGTATTCAGCTGGAACTGATCGTTATGAACTAGGCTTACCAAAAGGAAAAGTGGATGATAACGAGAACTTTTTGCAAGCAGCAAACCGTGAACTAAAGGAAGAAGTAGGTTATGGCGCAAATAAAATACGCCAAATAAGTTCCTTTTCGCTTGCCCCAAGTTATATGGAGCATATGACTGAAATTATGTTGGCTGAAGAGCTTTACCCAGAGGTACTCGTTGGAGATGAGCCAGAGCCACTGCAAGTTATCCCATGGAAATTGGATAACTTGGCTGAATTGGTCAGTAGTGGACAATGTACAGAGGCTCGCAGTATAGCAGCCTTGTACTTAACTAAAGATTTTTTACAAGGGCATATGTAAATCGGAATATACCATTTTATTTTTAAGGTATAATGGATTGAAGTATTTTTTGCTAAAACAGTGATAGACACTATACTTGAGGTGAGCATATTGTGTAGTAATGCACAATATTTATGCTTGATGCGTGCTTCCGCCGTCAATCAAGTATTGCCTCTATATTGATAATTCTAGTGTTTGCGAGTGGGCTCTTCACTTAGGGTAGCCCCCCTTACATCATTACGTCATAAAGATGAGCTATCATAGTTGCAATTATAAAAGGCCCCATATGAAACTCTCTAAAGCTCTGCGCCGTACCACGATCAGTAATCAATTTAATTTACTGGTAGGTGTCATTATTTTCTGTGCAGTAATGTTAACAACAGTCATTGGTACCTATTTTAGCATTACCAGTAAGTATGAACGTTTAGTTGAAAGTAGTCAGGTATTGGCTGATATGCTGGCATTAAATACCGAACAAGCACTTTATAGTGAAGATAATGAGGTATTGCAGCGACTTACCGAAAAATTAAGCCAGATTAAGAGCCTTACTTATGTGCGGTTTTATAATGCGAATAATAAATTATTAGTAGAACGTAATTATCATGATACTCATGCAGAGAATATCCTGGAACCAAAAAAAATCACCTATGCTGAAAACCTAAGTGCCACAGATTTTTTATTACATTTTCCGCAAGACTACACGTTGCACTTTCAAAAAATAGTGACCAATCATACGCCACAAAATACAGCAAACACAATTAATAAACCTGTTACGATTGGGTTTATTGACTATGGCATAGGCTTACAGAATTTTTATCAACAAATACAATATGCTGTACTGACTGCATTGGTAGCAACACTGTTAATTAGTATATTAGGCCTGATTTTGGTTGTTACTTTAACGCGACGCATTACTAGCCCTATCGAGCGTCTTGCCAATCATGCCAATGCTGTGGCTGCGGGAGATTTATCGCAATCCTTACGTATTCGAGGTAGCTATGAGATTGATAAACTCAATACTGCGTTTAATGCGATGCTAGATCATTTACGTTCTTATCACTCCGTGCAAGCACGACAGCAACAAGAGTTAACGGATAAAATTAATGAGCGTACCCAAGAATTACAAATAGCAACTGAGCATGCTTTTAGTTTAACCGAACAAGCTGAGTCTTCTAACACGGCAAAGTCACAATTTCTTGCCAATATGAGCCATGAAATTCGTACGCCAATGAATGTTATTCTTGGCTTTACGGAGTTATTATTACAATCTGATTTACAGGTCGAACAACGTCATAAGTTAGGGTTAATAAATAATGCAGGCAAGTCCTTATTGGAGCTAATTAACCAAGTCTTGGATTTTTCTAAAATAGAAGCTGGCAAGGTGACAGCTGTTAAAGAAAACTTTGATCTGCAGTTAACCATTAATCATATGGTCGACCTGTTTGCTACTACAGCACATGCAAAAAAGGTAATATTTTGTGTCGATTTTTTACCTAATACTGCGACTTTACTAACGGGAGCGGGGCCGCAATTAAATCAGATTCTAACCAATTTATTGGCAAATGCCTTCAAGTTTACTGAACAAGGTGAGGTAGTACTAAAGGTTCGGCTATTACAGGAAACTAATAAAAGCGTACGTTACCGGTTTAGTATTTCTGATACAGGGTTAGGGCTAGCAGAACATCAGCAACAGCGAATTTTTGACCAGTTCACACAAGTGGATGATTCATCCAGTCGCAAGTTTGAAGGAACTGGTCTAGGGCTTACTATTTGTAAACAATTAGTACAACTTATGCAAGGCACTCTTGAGGTTGACAGTGTGCTTGGGGAAGGAGCTTGCTTTAATCTGGAACTAGATTTTGAAAAGCAGCGTGCACATGCCAGTTCTGAAATTATTTCTATGCAACAACGAGTGTTAGTTGCTGCTGAGACAAGCACTAAAAGTAGTATATTATTAGCGCAATTACTCAGTTGTACAGCAAATTGTCACCTCTATACTAAAGAACACATACTTGATATTTTGTTGGCAGCACAGCTAAGTGGTAAGCCTTGGCATACTTTGATTATTGAAACGAATAAAGGGGAAGAATTTATCAAGCATTTACTGAGTAATTTGGCAAATTTTGCAGAATTAAATACTTTGTCTATCGTTATTTGGGGGGAGCAGCCATTTAACTTGGTTTATACAAAAGAAATTGAACGCTTGCCGCAGCCTTACCATATAGAGCAGTTAGTGAGCACAGTAGCAGAGACTAGTCATATTTATATTGCTCAGCAACTAGACTCGCAAAATAATACTTACCCGGACACGCATATTTTAGTAGTAGAAGATAATTTAGTTAATCAGGAACTAGCTAAACAGATGTTGCTAGGGTTGCAGTGCCATGTTAGTTTGGCAGCAAATGGCATAGATGCTTTAGATCAAATCATAGGCAGAGAGCAACCATATGATTTAATTTTTATGGACTGTCAAATGGCTGCACTAGATGGCTATGGTGCAACGCGTAAACTTCGTGAGTATGAACAAGAGCAAGGTTTGGCATATTGCCCGGTTATTGCTTTAACTGCAGATGCGGTAACAGGAACTCGGCAACGTTGCCTAGAGGCAGGGATGGATGATTATATCAAAAAACCTTTTGAGCAGCGTGACCTAATCAATGCGCTAAATAATTGGTTAGCACAAAAGCAGGCTATTGATACTCAAGAAATAATTGAGCAAGTATCTGAGTTAAAAGTGCCTGCTGAGGGAGTTTTAGATGAAAAAGCCTTGGATAGAATTAGGCGATTGAGTGACTCTGAGCTTATTCTAAATAAAATTATTCAGCTTTATTTAAATAACACGCCTCAGCAAGTAATAGAACTGCAGCTTGCTTTTGATAAACAAGATAAACTAAAAATAAAAGCATTAGCGCACAGTATAAAATCTGCCAGTGCCAACTTAGGAGGTTCAAAGTTAGCTGCAAGCTGTTACCACCTAGAAAAGCATGCCGAAAAAATGAGTAATAAAAAGTTACAGCAACTTATTCAATATATTGAAAAAGAATTTAATCATATGACCACGGCTTTACAGGCGAAAATGGCATAATTTTATATGTGCCTATTTTCACGCCTTAAAGCTGAACAATAATCCTACTCTGGTATCGGGTTTTATTTTATCCCCGCCCTTATTTAGATAGTACTTTACAAATGGATTTTAATTTAGCATATTAGATATTGCTAATATACTTATGTTTAAATTGAATGGGCCTTTATGTTAAATGCAAGCCGTACTTGCTTACCCATTACGCTATCTATTCTGTTGTTTTTCAGTTTCTTCGGCGGCGCTTCTTGGGCAAGGACAGCTGAGTCGCTACATCATATATCAGCAAAAGAGTGTAAAACTTGTCATGAAGAAATATACTCACAATGGAGTGGCTCGATGCATGCTAATAGTACCGCATTAAAAGACCCAATTCATGGTGCATTTTATAAAGCTGTTATCGGGAACCCTGAGCAAGAAGGTATTAAGAAAAAAGGTAAATACCCTGTTTGCTTGCAATGCCATGCGCCAGCTGCAGCTAAAGATGGTAAAACTAATTTAACCACCATGCCAGTCTATAACGAAGGTATCAATTGTGTTGCCTGTCATACTATCACTGGCTTTAAAGGGACTAAAAAACCAGAAGGTGGCTTGCAATTAGGTATTAAAGCCTATGAGTTTTCTGATAACTCTTTACAGGGGCCTGGCATAAATCGGACGAGTTCCGATTGGCAGCACCCGATATTTCAAAACACAGCAAACCCTAAGGTTTTTAAATCGGGTGCTGTCTGTATGGGTTGTCATGATCAACGTAAAAATGCCAATAAAGTCGCCTTGTGCCAAACTGGAGATGAAATTGCAGCAGATGGCTCCAGCAATTGTTTGACCTGTCATATGCCTGTTATGAATGGTAAAGCTGACCATAGTTTATTAGGCGGACATTCGGCTAAAATGGCAAGCAAAGGCTTGTTAATGACCATGACTGTAAAGCAAGATAGTGCATTAGAAGTGGTGATTACATTAGCAAACCAATTGCCGCATAATTTTCCTACTGGGGCTCCCTTTAGAAATGTGTATATCAAATTAACTGGCTATGACAAACAAGGACAGGAAATATGGGTAAGTAGTCAATCACACCCTATTAAAGATGATAAACAAGCTATGCTTATATATAGCTTAGGTGATGCTAACGGTAATCCTGCACCACCACCCAAGGCAACCCAAGTATTGGGTGATACGCGTTTAAAACCGCATGAAACTAGAGAGTTAAATTATTCTGTCCCTAAGCAAGGAATTGTAAAATTAAGGGCAGTCGCTTATTACGACCTATTGCTGCCACCAATGAAACAGAAATTTGCAAAGCCAGAACATAAAATTTTAACCACGTCTAAAGTTATTGCGGTCAGCGAAACACAGCTTGATTGATACAGTAAAAACCTGCGCCCAGTTTTAGGGACGCAGGCCTTTAGCCTGCTTTAAATTCCCCCATAAGTTATTTTGAATCATGCTTATGCCTGATTCATTTGTGAAACCTGCCTGATGCGTTCTGCCGGAAAAGCAAGCTGTTGCATTAGGTATTGTTTAAAATCTTCATCATAAGCTTGGTGTTCTAGTGCAGCCTGCATGCAAAAAAGCCAAGCATCACGCTCTTCTTCACTAATGTCTAAATGCTGATGCACTGTAGGTATGGAAATACTGCCATATTTTTCACCGTAGTTTCTAGGGCCACCGAGCCAGCCTATTAAAAACAAAGAGAGCTTATCTTTAATAATATGTAAGTCTTCTGTATGCATGGCGCGGATATGCTTGCCGCGCTCTTGGGTTTCCATTTGCTGATAAAATTCATCAACCAATTTTCTAACGCCGAGTTCTGCGCCTGCTGCGATGTAGGATGAATCTAGAGTGCCATAATTGTGCATATTTAATTCCTGAAATATTAGTTTGTAACAGCTAGGTTGCGTTATCTACGCATCGCCAGATAAGCTAACCCAGCCTACAATGCAATATTGATTTTACTCTAGCTATTTATCACCATAGCTAAAATCATCAAAAGAAGTGATACTGTCTTCTTTTGTCCAAACACCAACCACTCCACTCCCTTTGATTTCATCATCTGTAATATCAATGATAACTTTCCCTTCAAAACTAACCAGAAAACGATTGTCTTGAAAATCAACTCTAAGCGTTTGCCATACATTTTGTTTTACGGGCTGGTCGCTGGGTAAGTCCACGTATTTTATGGCAAAACGCTCACCATCTTGCATATAATAAATAGCAATATTATCTTCTAGCGCATTAGCACGTGCAACATAGTAATTATCAGAATCTTTCCAGCGCCAAACCAACCCTGCTGCTTGGTCTATACGCCCTGAAATAGGCTTAAATTTTACCGATACAAAGCCATTAGATAAGTTACTATCTTTTTTTACACACCAAGGGTAATCCCCATTGCCTAATTGTTTTAACACTAATGGAGGGCTTGGTGCCGAGCTATCTTGTTCTAGCTTCCAATTAGAAGAGCCAAACCCGGTAAGGCCTGCGTCCCAATTAACTGGAACGGCACCTAGCTCATCCTTATCAAAAGATTCCATTGCAATGGCAGTGTCAGTTACTTGTTGTATATAGTTAACTGAAAATAATAAATTACCTGTAGAAGTGTCGGGCTGAAACATAAGTTTATAGATTTTTTTACTCTCTTTATGAGCAACACAAGGAACGGTTAGTCGCCCACGCTCATAGGTCGCCATGCATTTTGTTGTCACTGTGATTTGGGCAAAGTTGTCTGCATTCATCGTAGGTGAGGGGATAAAGCCTGTATCAGCAGCTTCTTGTATATCATTTACTGAGAACAGTAAATTACCTGTCGAGGTATTGGGTATTAACATCACTGTATAGACTTTATTAGTCTCTTTATGAGCAATGCAGGGGATTGTTAATGTCTCATCCTCATAAGTAGCCATGCATTGAGTTGCTGCAGTAATTTGGCTAAAGTTATCAACATTCATTTCACGTGCAGAGCCAAAAGCACCATCATATACTGCTTCAAGAGGTGCTTGCATATTACCATTAGTAAAAAATAAGGCTTGTTGATCTACCACAAAGTGATCTGCGCAACTATTTTCTTGGTCTACATTTTGAGAGATTTTAACTTCATTTAAACCTGCTCCTTTAAAATATTGCCCTACCCTCACTTTGAGATAAGTATCGGTAATTTCTGTCACAATGCCAGCAAAGACATACTGAGAGTTTTCTGCTTTCTCTACAATGCTGGCAGGTTGAGCATCTAGTGGTGGCAGGCAGGCGTAGGCAAAACTGAGTGAATTTATAAATAAGGAAAAAGTGAGAGATATTTTCAATAATAACATTGATTCCATGCGCATAAGAGCTCCATAAATGGGGTAAAATAATAAGCTATTGTGAATTAAACAATTAAGTTTGATCAAGTTAGCCTGGTCAACTGATTTTTATTGTTAACCTGTAATCTTAAAGTATAGATTAACGATTGTACTAGGTAAAATTTTTAGTAAACTAATCTATTGAGGTATTGAATCTCTTTGGGAAGGCAAAACGATGTCTAATAATCAGGCAAGCACCAAATATTGGCATGAACTAGATGATGGACGTATTCAATGTGATTTATGCCCACGGTTTTGTAAACTGCATGCAGACCAACGTGGCTTATGTTTTGTCCGACAGAACCTGCAGCAACAGATTGTATTAACAAGTTATGGTCGTTCCAGTGGCTTTGCCGTAGATCCTATTGAGAAAAAACCACTCAATCATTTTTATCCAGGTTCGCCTGTTTTTTCATTTGGAACTGCTGGCTGTAATTTGGCCTGTAAATTCTGCCAAAACTGGGATATTAGTAAATCTAGGGAGATGGATTCATTAATGAGCTTGGCAGAACCGGAAATGATTGCGGCTAAAGCTAAGGAGTTACGTTGCTTGAGCGTGGCTTATACTTACAATGATCCAGTCATTTTTCATGAATATGCAATAGATACTGCAATGGCATGTCGTGAATTAGGTATCAAGTCGGTAGCGGTATCGGCTGGTTATGTCTGCCCCGACCCTAGAGCTGAGTTTTATCAATATATGGATGCGGCTAATATTGATTTAAAAGCCTTTACAGAACATTTTTATCATAAAATTACAGGCGGGCATTTAGCTGCGGTGTTAGATACTTTACAATATATCTATCATGACACTTCGGTATGGCTAGAGTTAACCACTTTAATTATTCCTGATGAAAATGACTCTTCCGCTGAATTAGAACAAATGACTCAGTGGGTAGTGGAAAATTTGGGGCCTGAGGTGCCAATACATTTTTCGGCATTTCATCCTGACTGGAAAATGCGGGATAAACAACGTACCCCGTTGGCATCATTATTAAATGCACGCGATATTGCGCTGAAAAATGGCATTCAGTATGCTTATGTCGGTAACGTACACCATAAAGAGGCGGACAGTACTTTTTGTCATGCTTGTGGGCAATTGTTGATTGGGCGTGATTGGTATCAGTTATCAGAATGGAACTTGGATGCTCAAGGCAGGTGTAATATTTGTGGAGCCCAGTGTGCCGGACATTTTAAAGCACAAGCTGATAACTGGGGAGCTAAACGGATGAGTGTTAACTTATAATCATTTACCAATAGTAATAATTGGCTATACTATGAACAGCTATTATTGAACACTTACTTATAAATCAAAGATAAAATATGGATTGCTTAGCGGAATGAGTATACAAAAAATTTTAGTGACAGGTGGTGTAGGATATATTGGCAGCCATGCTTGTGTGGCATTATTACAAGCAGGCTATTCTGTGGTGGTGGTAGATAACTTATCTAATAGCAAGGTAGAGTCGTTAGCGCGGGTAGAACAAATTACCAGTAAGGCCGTTACTTTTGTACAAGCTGATATTCAAGACAAGCAAGCATTACAGGCGATTTTTGCAGCGCATGAATTTTATGCCGTGATGCATTTTGCTGGCTTAAAAGCAGTAGGTGAGTCCTGTGCACAGCCTATTAAATATTATCAAAATAATGTTTATGGTACTTTGGTCTTAGTTGAAGTAATGCAAAGCTTTGGTGTTAAAAAAATTATCTTTAGCTCCTCTGCCACGGTCTATGGTGAGCCGGATACGGTTAAGTATACAGAAGCATTGCCTGTTTATGGTGCAACTAACCCCTATGGCAAGTCCAAAGCCATGGTGGAAGAGATCTTGCGCGATTTATCCAGTGCAGATACTATGGCTGAGGTGAGCAACCCTTGGGATATTATTTTATTGCGTTATTTTAATCCAATTGGCGCACATATTAGTGGCCTGATTGGTGAAGACCCGAATGGTATTCCTAATAACTTGATCCCGTATGTTTCTCAGGTTGCAGTGGGTAAGTTAGAGCAATTATCCGTTTTTGGTGGTGATTACCCGACTATTGATGGCACGGGAGTGCGCGATTATATTCATGTTGTTGACTTGGTCAAAGGACATATGTGTGCACTGGAGGCACTGGGTGCTGGAAGTGGTTGTAGAGCTTATAACTTAGGCGCGGGGAAAGGCTATAGCGTTTTAGAAATTATTGCTGCTTTTGAACGTATTACCGAGAAAAAAATTAATTATAAAATTGTTGAGCGGCGTATTGGCGATGTTGCCGAGAATTATGCAGACCCCAGTTTGGCTTTACGTGAATTGCACTGGCAAACGGAAAAAGATATTAATGATATGGTGGCAGATACTTGGCGCTGGCAGCAGCAAAACCCTAATGGCTTTGAGTAGAGACTGATGGCAATTGAAATAGAACGTAAATTTTTACTCGCTAATGACGCTTGGCGTGCTTTAGTGTCTAAGTCGATTAATTATCGGCAAGGGTATTTGAATAGTGATGCACATAGCTCAGTGCGTGTGCGTGTCAGTGATGATACCGCTAAGATCAACATTAAAAGTGCCACGATTGGCGCGCAACGTCAGGAGTATGAATATGATATTCCTGCGGAGGATGCACATGAGTTACTCAGTACTTTATGCAATAAACCTTTAATAGAAAAAATTCGCCACCTTGTCATTATTGGCCAGCATACTTGGGAAATTGACGAGTTTGCGGGTGAAAATCAGGGGTTAATTGTTGCAGAAATCGAGTTAAACCAAGTAGATGAGCACTTTGATAAGCCGGCTTGGGTTGGTGAGGAAGTCACTGAAGATGTGCGTTACTATAATAATCAGTTAGCTAAGCAGCCTTATACTACTTGGTGAACAGGTATGTATACGTAGGAACAGTGCCATTAAGTTGAGAAATATTATCCCTTAACTTAGGGGGCGTGCATAAAACAGCCTCCCCACTTCTAACTTCGGGATATTATTCCATGCACACTCCTTAATGGCAGTGAGGCTATGACTTCGTACGCGCCCATTGCATACGCAAATACAGTGCTTCAACTTTTTCCCGAGCCCACGGTGTTTTACGTAAAAACTTTAGACTAGAAGAAATACTAGGGTCGGAAGTAAAGCACTTAATCTTGATACGACTACCCAGTTCTTCCCAGCCATATTCTGCAACTAAATCCGTGACAATGGTTTTTAAAGTTATGCCATGTAATGGATCTTGATTACGTGTTTCACTCATTGCTATTGGTATCTTTCTGCTCAGATTTATTGCTGCTTGGTTCGGCTTTTTTTACCCGAATCTTGCTGCTGCCAATCGCTTTACCATTTAAGTTTTTCATGGCAGCTTTGGCCTCACCTATCTTAGGCATCTCGACAAAACCAAAGCCCTTGGATACGCCAGTATCCTGATCCAAAACCAAGTGACAAGATTGCACAGTGCCAAAAGGCTGAAAAAGAGCCAATAGCTCTGCTTCAGAAGTATTGCGAGTAAGATTACGTATTAATAATTTCATATGTAGCCAATATATTGATAAAGTATCGGCCTATTATACGCAGGGTTGCAACAAGGTAGAAACGATAACAGTGCATGATAATTACACCAGTACTCAATAGCAGAAAACGTTGAGAGAAATTTAGCAGAACTAGACCTGACAAAGCAACAGTATAAAGAAGGTAGAGAAAGAAACTCATATTACCAATACTAAATCAGGACTATACTACAATAAATACCTTTTAAAAATGAACAGCATCCTTGCTGTCCTCTTCCATGATATGTATTAACTTAGCGCTATCATTCAGGCTAAGTTCACAACACGATATTATTTTGGTTTGTATCCACCATTAAGTGAATCTTCAGCAATAAGCTCTTTCGCTTTTTCAAATTTACCACTCTCAGCATTTTTAACCATAAAAATAACTGATGCAAAAATGATAACGCCAATTGCAATATAAAGGAAAAAGTTATCTTTTTCAGGTGCTTCTTGCTCATTTGACATGTATAGACTCCTAAATAAAACCTTAAAAATAATACTGAATATTTTCAGTGAGGCCATCATAGCAAGCATCACTAATAACCACAATATTTATATTAATTATTTTTATTATGGTTATTATTCTCTTCCCCCTGCCACTTTCCGTAAGAAACCCCCAAAACTATAAAGCTAGGAAAGTAAAAATAACACCCCTAACACTAGAGAACATTACACACTCTCTTTTGCAAGCAAAAATTTTTAGATATAAACACCTCATATGGTATTTATATCTAAAATAGACACTATATATTGTGTTATCATAGCCAACCAAAAACTAGATTTAGTGCAATGTCTTTACCATATTGCAACCACAAAGAGGCTAGCCAAAACCATGACCACCAAGCGACTCACCGATTCTGATTCCTCAGTAGATATTCCCCTGCAAGATGCTTCAGTCGATATCTGGGACACCAAATATCGTTTAAAAACCAAATCAGGTACCGCGATTGATGGCAATATTGATGCGACTTTTCAACGTGTCGCGCAAGCTTTATCAAGCGTCGAAAAAGGCAAAGCCAAGCAAGATAAATACTATAAAGAGTTTTTATGGGCTTTACGCCAAGGCGTCATCCCTGCTGGACGTATTATTTCAAACGCTGGCGCACATGAACATAAACCTGCAACCTCAACTATTAACTGCACTGTATCTGGTTCTATTGCCGATTCGATGGATGATATTCTGGGCAAAGTACACGAAGCAGGGTTAACTCTTAAGGCTGGTTGTGGCATTGGCTATGAGTTTTCCACGCTAAGGCCTAAAGATGCTTATGTTTCTGGTGCAGGTGCGTATACTTCTGGTCCGTTATCCTTTATGGATATTTACGACAAAATGTGTTTCACCGTATCTTCTGCAGGTGGTCGCCGGGGCGCTCAAATGGCAACCTTTGATATTGGTCACCCTGATGTAGTTGAATTTATTCGCGCCAAACGTGAAGATGGCCGCTTACGCCAGTTTAATTTATCGTTATTAATTACCGCAGAATTTGTAGAGGCTGTTAAAGCTGATGGCGAATGGCGCTTATCCTTCCCTATTATGCAACGTGAATTGGAAGAGGATCAGCTAAATTTAAACGACAAGGCCGTCATTCTCTGGCGTGATTTACCACATGCGACTGGTTATGTTGAGAACAAGGATGGTTTGGTTGCCTGCAAAATCAGCAAAACCATGCCAGCCCGTAGATTATGGGACATTATCATGTCTTCAACTTACGATTATGCAGAGCCTGGCTTTATTTTGATTGATAAAGTTAATGAAATGAATAATAACTGGTTTTGTGAGGATATTCGGGCCACCAACCCATGCGGGGAGCAGCCTCTTCCTCCTTATGGCTCATGCCTTTTAGGATCTATCAACCTAACGCGCTTTATTGAAAGCCCGTTTACCGATGATGCCGCTTTTAACTGGGACAGTTATCGTAAAACCATTCGTATCTTCACACGTATGCTGGATAACGTGGTGGAAATTAATGGCCTGCCATTAGAAAAACAACGCGAAGAAATCACCTCTAAACGCAGACATGGCATGGGCTATTTAGGCTTAGGTTCAACTTTGACCATGCTAGGCATGCAATACGGCGATCCAGAATCATTAGGTTTTACTAGTGAAGTTACTAAAGTATTGGCCGTAGAAGGCTGGAAAGAAGCGTTAGACTTGGCCAAAGAAAAAGGTACAGCGCCAGCGTTGATCCAAGACTACACCATTACAGGATCCATGTTGCATAAACGCCCTGAAATGCAGAAAGATGGTTATAAAGTAGGTGATAAAATTGCGGGCAAAGTATTACATGCAAAATACAGTCGCTATATGCAACAATTAGCGGTAGAAGAGCCTGAGCTAATTACCGCCTTAATTGAGCAAGGCGCGCGCTTTACCCATCATAGCTCCATCGCGCCAACGGGTACGATTTCTTTATCATTAGCCAATAATGCCAGTAATGGGATTGAACCCAGTTTTGCGCATCACTACTCTCGCAATGTGATTCGTGAAGGTAAAAAAACCAAAGAAAAAATTGATGTATTTTCATTTGAACTACTCGCTTATCGCGCTTTGATTAATGCTAAAGCAATGCCTTATAGTGAAGTAGCAGAGGAACAATTACCTGATTACTTTATTACCGCTGATGCGATTACCCCAAAGCAACATGTTGATGTGCAAGCTGCCGCGCAAGTCTGGATCGACTCTTCTATTTCTAAAACAGCGAATGTGCCGACTGATTTTCCGTATGAAGAATTTAAATCGATCTATGAATATGCCTATGATAAAGGCCTAAAAGGCTGCACGACTTTTCGCTTTAACCCGGAAGTTTTTCAAGGCGTTCTGGTCAAAGAATCTGATTTGGAAAATACCACTTACCAATTTACTTTAGATGACGGCCATGTTCTAGAAGTAAAGGGGAATGAAGAGATTGAGTATGATGGCGAAATGCATACTGCGGCTAATTTATTTGATGCCTTGAAAGAGGGGTATTACGGTAAGTTTTAGATTATTACATCTAAAAACGATTACCCGCATGATCATTACGATCTGCGGGACACATTAATGCGTCTATTTTTCGGTGCCTATTTCTTTGATTCTACCAACCTATCTACAAAAATAAGCACCCAGAAACTTTATGTAATATGGACAATACCTTTATAAATGATCAGAATTTGAGTTGCTTTTATTACTAGGGTAATAAGACCGCAAGAAAGTTTGTATTTATAGCTTCATTATAAAAATTTTATAGCTATAATGATAGCCAACACTACAAAGGGGCTACTATGAAAACAAGCACTATTGCCGAAGCCAAAAACAATTTATCTCATTTGGTTCATCAACTTGAAGTTGATGAACCTATTCATCTAACCCGTTATGGTAAGCCCGTTGCGGTTATGATGTCGGAGGCTCAATATAAGCAATTAATTTCACCCGTTAAAAATCTGAATGCAGCTATTTTAAACTGGCGTAAGCAGTTAGATGAGCCATCGGATATTGCTTTAAGTGATAAAGAGCTTAAAACATTACGTAAAGAGTCTTCTGGGCGTGAGTTTTCATGGGACGAATAAACTATTTATTAGATACAAATATTCTTTCAGAACCCGCTCGCAAGCATCCAAACAGCAATGTGATGCAACGCTTGGCACAATATGACGGCCAATATGTAACCGCAGCAATTGTCTGGCATGAATTACAATATGGTTGTGAATTATTAGCAGAATCTAAAAGAAAAACAAAATTACAGTCTTATTTGCTGACATTGCAAGATGGTGGTCTGATTATTATACCTTATGACCAATTAGCAGCAGAATGGTATGCAAAGCAACGAGCCATGCTTAAAGTGCAAGGTAAAATGTCGGCCTATGCTGATGGCGAGATTGCAGCAATAGCAGCGGCTAATAATTTAACACTGGTAACACGGAATACTGATGACTTTTCTGACTTTAAAAATTTGCAATTAGAGAACTGGTTTGAATAAAAAATAACGTCGGTAAATAATATTATAAGAATAGTTTTCTACACCAAAATAATAATTTAATACACCCGAAACAATCGCTGCATTTGCTCAAATTCAAATAAATAAGGTTTAGCCACCTCATGATTGGCAACAATGATAATTAAGTCATGTGAAAAAACCGAAGTGTTATACCAATTAAAACTACCATCAATCACAATTCTGTCATCAATCACACAATATTTAGAGTGAATCGGAGAGTACGGTACGGAATGGTCGTCTTGTCCATAAACCAAGCCAACATGCACACCTGATGATTTTAACCGCTCAATAACAGGTAATAAAGGTCGATTCAACTCCTCTTCCATGCTTCTCTCAATGCCAATTTTACCTTGTCGTGCCAAATGGCCATTAAATAAAATATGCACATAAACGCCACGATTTTTGGCATTAATTAAGGCACAAATCACACTGTCATGATGACCACCCAGTAACTCGCCAATTAAAAATAAGCTAATTTTAATAGAGTGTTGGGCGCGATTAATCTCAGCTAAAATAGCATGGTGTGGCAGATAATTTTCACCACTTTGCATGCTATGCCTGCCAAAGGTATACAGCATATTAAAATGACTATAGGGGTCGATACCATAGTGCTGGATCACACCACCACGCTGACTCTGAAAAATATTATCTAATAAACGACACATACCTTTTGAATGAAAGGTCATGCCCGATTCCCAATTTGCCCACCAACGATCGAAGGTAATATTAAAGGAGCCGAGGATACAATCTTCATCATTAAAAATAATGAACTTAGTATGCATATCAGGTTCAACTTCAATCAAATGATGATCTGGACTACACACCACACCAATCAGCTCAACGCCTGCCATTTTTAAGCGCGCATAATTATCACTATTGGTCATGGTCATTTTGCGCCAATCGACTATACATTGCACCAACACACCTTGCTCACTGGCATGAATTAAATGTGTGGTAAAATCGGCATCATCGATACAATCAACACTGACTTTCACCGTACACAGGCGCTCAGGGTTTTCATATTTACAATGAATTACCTTATTAATCAGGTCATGAATATACCGTTTGGGGTGATAAGGATGGTTCGGCTGACCTTTGGTAAATTTAGGGACTAGGTGCAAAGACTCAAAATGATGGTTCATCCAATCAACATCACTTTGTAGCTCATGCGCTTGCAGTTCGTGAGTCTGATAATGATTCTGGGTCGAGTGCAGACAGTTTATTTCTCGATATTGTGGTGTGTCAGCATCAGCATGAAGCTGCTTCCAATCCATAAAAATATAATCTTTGTTGGATGCAATCGAGTGTTCGCCATGATGGATAACAAAAGAAAATTTAACACAATTAATCACCCCAAATGAATTAGAATACGGGTGAATATAAAAATCTCGGGTGCGGCGTTTATGCTGATTCCATCTAATATCATAGGCTTCAGTATCGACAACATAAGTTTCGCAGATATTATGCTGCCGATACACTTTGAGGATCACCTTTAGGTTAGCCTCTTCACCATGAAACATATCAAACTCTATTTTTCCCCAGCGTAGATAAAATTTGTGGTTAAAATCATTTACTCTTGCAAATGACCCACCTAATTCACCGTGTACCGGCTTGGCATAATGTTCAGCTATTTGTTGCATACCATTACCTTTTTTATTTTTATTAAAGGGACTCAAAGGTCATAAAATAACCACAATGATCGGAGACACGCCCATAATCTTGCTCGGTAAAAATAACCCGCGCAGAAGTGGCTTTTAACTGACTATTTTTATTCATAAAGATATAGTCAATGCGATAATCATCCGCGAGTAAATCTTGCCAATGTGCATCATGCACTTTAAATACTTTATCAAATACTCCCTGTTTATTAATGGCTAAATACTGATCTTCGTATTGCTGTGAAGCCACTACCATTTCATAACCCTGTGAGCCTGCAGTGATATTAAAGTCACCACATAATAAAGTGGCTTGAATATCTCGGCGATTATTTTGCTCTGCCCAGGTTTTTAATTGTTGAAACTGCTGCGCAAAACCACCTTCCAGCCAACTCAAGTGTGCAGAAAACACATTGATATAGCCTATATAAGGTACATGCACCCGAGCGGTCACTACTTTGCGTGAATTAATATCATATACGTCATGACTATCGGAAACATAGCGCGATTCATGTTTGGACAAAGGATAACGACTTAAGATTGCCACCCCTTCTCGGTATTTATCAAAGCCTAAATGTGACCAATCATTATGGATATAAAAAGGTTTACTCAGCCGGTCATTAATAATTTTTGCCGAATTAGATTCCCAATCGCCTTGGCCATCTTGCCAATGCTCAGCAACTTCCTGTAAGCAAACAATATCAACATCGAGCTCATTAATGGCATTGGCTATGATAGTAAATTTTGCATCCTGATTATCTTCCTGATAACAGTGTAAATTTAAGATTAAAACTTTAAGTTGCTCACGTGGAAAGCAATAATTCTGATCGGCATTATTATCCCAAATAGTCTGCTGACCATTACCACAGCTAATAACATATTTTAATTTTGCTAATTCAGAGTGCTGAATTTTACCCGCCCACAACTGGGTACCATATTGATTCGGGTTACGTGCATTACTTTGCAAGACCCTGCCCCAGTGGTTACGCTTAAACTTACAGTGAATTTTTTTAGTGGTTTTCCAATTGTTAGTCGTCCAATGCAGAGTGACATTTTCAGCATTAAAGGACTGCTTAACCGCAACGGTCACGTTAATGGATTGCTGATTATTCCGCAGTTTATTGGCAAAAACAACATTTTGTAGCGACTGATTATGAGTCAGTTTTATGCCAGAGTCGGCTTCACTATAATAATTATGGCCATCATTATTAGCAAAATACTCATTAGCCAAAACTCGATAGCGCACATTGCACTGGATATTACCTGGCAGTGACTGTTCTTTAGTTAAATTTAAAGTGATGCTAGCCGACCAGTATTCCTGGCCATTCGCTAAAGTGCTGTAAAAATGTGCGGCTAAAACCTGCCAAGCACCATTCTCCCCTGCCCACATAACATCGACTTGTTTATCGTAGCCAAGATCTTCTAGTAGCAAAAAAAATGTTAGCTTCTGTTGTGCTTGTTTCTTTTTACGGAAAATTATATTTTCTATATAGAGTAGTTTAATTTTTTGCATACTAAATTGTACTCCTTATCTATCTTGTAAGCTGAACGTAACTTATGTTTACGTGACGCTGATGCGTGAGGAACGATAAACAATTTATTTCGGTGTATGAAAATCCCGAAAATTCACATCAGGAAATACCTCATCCAATATTTCCAAAGCACTTAAATAGCGCTCATTGATGGCATTGGTTTTAACACTCTCCAATAAATAATTGAAGCGTGCTAAATGATCAGTAATACGTTTCTTGGCATATTCAACCGTTGTTCCTGTTTTCAGGATAAAAGGCCAATCTGATGCTTGCGCTAATAATAATGAGCGCAAAGCCTGATTCAAGGCTCTTTCTTGTAAGGAACTCATTTTAATACTTTGTAACGCCAATACCAGTTTTTCCAAATCATCAGCGGCTTTATGTAATAAGGGATAAACCCAATCATTGGTTTCATTAATCCAATGCTTGGAATAACCTTGATCCCCCCAAGTCGATGCTGATGGTGTCGCAACTTGGTGTGCCGAAACTTGCTGCAAGTAATCAGAACAATTGCTGGTTTTAAGCTTACTGCTGTCAGCATCAGCCAGTCGTAACACCCATTCCAACCACTGCGGTCCTTCAAACCACCAATGCCCAAATAGTTCGGCATCAAAAGGAGCGACTATAATGGGCGGCCTATCCATATTAGCACTGAGTTGCTCAATTTGCTGTTGGCATTTGTTAATAAAATCTTCAGCATGTAAACGCGCTTTTGCAGCAGCCTGCTCAGGCAGGTATATTTCCTTAGGCAAATCTTCGCCTGTCACCCGATGATATTTAATGCCAGTATTGATACGTACATTATTGTCTAGGATATAAGGGGCGATATAGTCCAAGTCTAAATCGAAACCAATATCACTGTGATATTCACGGTAATCATAATCCCCAGGGTAGCCTTCAGTGGTACTCCAAACTTGCTGTGATGATTCAGGATCGCGAGCAAATGCCAGTACACCATTGCCACAATTCAGGGGTGCATACACACCATTAACTGGTCGCTGACTAGCGTGCTCAATACCATGCGCATCGACAAAAAAATAGTGAATACCCCCGCTTTGCAAGTGTGCTTCTAAGCCAGGGTAATAAGCACACTCTGGCAACCAAAAACCTGCTGGTGTAAAACCAAATTGCGCGACAAAGCTCGCAATGCCAGTATCAATTTGAGTCCGTACCGTAGCTTCACTTTTATTCAATAAGGGTAAAAAACCATGCGTTGCAGCGCAGGTAATTAATTCAAGATGGCCTGTGCTATGAAATTGTTGAAAAGCAGACAATAAATTACCCGCATATTGATTGCTATAAACCTCTAAGGTTTCTAAATACAGATGCTGGTAAAATTTGGCCAACGCTTGCTGGGCAGACCCTTGGGTTCTGCTAATTTCCTTTTCTGTCAGCTCTATTTGTTTATTGAGATGCGCAAGGTAACGTGTTTGCAATAGCTCGTTACTTAGCATGGCAATCAGTGGCGGCGATAACGAAAGTGTCAGCCGATAGTTAACTTGATCTTTGCTTAGTCTGGCAAGTACCTGTAGTAAGGGTATATAACACTCGGTAATTGCTTCAAATAACCAATTCTCTTCAAAAAACTGATCGTATTCAGGGTGCCGCACAAAAGGTAAATGTGCATGCAGAACAATGCTAAGCAAGCCTTTATGATCAGACACTATTAATTAAACCCCAAACCGGATACATTTTGAGCAATAGCCTTTACATTATGACTACTTTTAATATTGCAGCTTTGTTGTGCTCCATCCATCGCAAAGGGTGCAATACCATCATATTCATAAACCATTAAATCATAACCATAATCGTTAAAATTTTTCATAATTAATACGGCAGGAGGTTCAGCTTCTGCATGTAGACTACCAGCAAGCTCATTGGTATCTGTTGTCATATGAAAAGGCTCCTCGTTACGATCAAAATCACTATGTTCTGCCTCCGAATTTTCGCGTATAACGTGGATAATATCAGACTCTATCTGCACTTTAGGTATAAACTCATTAACAAATAGCGGTACCGTTTGGCCTATATTCTCTCCTACCTGCTCATGCTTAGCCAACATACCTTCTTGCGGCACATCGACAATCTTGGCCTCCATTGCATTAGTTACTATTTGTACAATTTTCTCATCAATATGACTAACACTCTCAGTAGCTGGGCATACTCGTGGCACATGAATGGTTTCAGCCTTCGCCAAGACCCGCAAGCTACCATCAGTATTCAGCTCGCCAATCACTGCTGAATAGGCCATCGCAGCAATCGGTAAATGTATTTTTTGTTGGTTTTGTAAACCTTCCACATTAACATCAAACCTTAACTTAGTATTACTAGGATGGTCACTACACTCAGGTAAAGAATACACTCTCAATAGCAATTGTTTGTCAACTACCTCTGTATTTAGGTTCCAATAAGCATAAAGATTAATAGGGTCAACCGGCATCAAAACCAGTTCTGGTTCATTTGGCAGAATATGTGGTGCATAGTTTTGGGTAATTTCAGCACTAATATCCAGTAAATCTTGCTGTTGCAAGTTACATTGAGGATTATATTTTGACTGTAATAATTTTGTTGGTTGGTGCTCAGTCGCTTGCGGGGCATATGTTTGCGAGATTTCCTCACCTATAGCGAGCAAGTCTTGTTGCGACAGTTGATACTGGGGGTTATGTCTGGATTGCAAAAGCGTCATTATTAGTAAACCTGTATACTTCCCTTTAGCTTATATCGAACTACAACTTGATAATAGATGAACTGAGCTTACACTTGATATGCCTGATTATACAAGGTACTCAAAGCTATGCAAACCCTTGATGCGCTCCCTTTTTGTATTCAATCCTCGCCAATACTAGTAAACAATAAAAAAATCACAACCTGGTTACTTAAAGTGACAGGCTTGTAGTGGTCAAACTCAAGAAATGGCAACCCATGTTGCAGCGATAACCCCATTCTACTGTTTTCTGCAGCGTTATAAAATCAATATACTCCCACAGCTCTCCCATTACATTAAATCACTTTTAGTTGATACTAAGCACCAAGTTGAAAAAACAATAAAACTTGAACTTGGAGCATCACCATGAACAAATTACCAGAAGCTGTTACCACCCAATTTAGCATATTATTTACAACTTTGCATAATGCCACTGATGACTTAAAAATAGCAGGAGCCGAGGCTAATTTAAGTGGTGATTTTACGCAGGTAGCCAACCTGAATGAATTTTGTCGCAAACTACAAGTTTTAGAAGAGGACATCAAAACGACTGTCAATAACTTTGGTGCCGACAAGACAGGATAATCTATTCCTCGCATTAAGTTAGTCATCTCAAAACCCACCAAATTTATGCTGACTAATATCTTGTTGTAGCCCCTCTACAATCACTTTTGCAGAGTTCTGCATCAGTTCTGTTAGATCCAATTTATGAGTCATTAACACCGCTCTTTTGCTCAATAACATTTTTAATTGCAGCTTTTGCTGATTAGTAAAATGTGCTTGCGTAATAATTTCTGTATAAAAAGGGACTTTAAAATTTTGGCTGAGTAAGGCTAACTGGCTGAGTAAGTTTATATAATCTTTAATAACAGGAATAGCCATCATTATTAACTCACTGACTTGTGCTGGCTTAATTTGCGCTACTGGGTTAGCTTGATTATCAGAAACCACTTTAATGCATTGAATTAATTCACTAGAGCTAAAACGAATGGCAGTTTCATAAAAAGCAGAGGCTTCCATTTCATAGAGAGAAGTACCCGCATATGCAAGTTCCGGTGAGCTCACTGTCGTGAGCGTTTGGCTAGGGCACGGTGGAGTTGCAACTAATTGTGGGTAGTAAACACGCTGACTATCTTGATCTATAATTTTTTCAGCACAAAAAATACTGCCAAGTGGCTGATCTTGATGCCCTACAATACCAACATTTAACAATATAGGCACTGTAGCCGCTGGAAATAGAGCCAAGGTATAAGCAAGACCAGCAGCCATCGCAGCCTTACCCAACCCGGTTACCGTTAAAGTGATCTCGGGATTGCGGTAAATAGTAAAAGCAGTCACCGAGAGCTCTTTTTTCAATTTAAAATGGCTAATTAAAGGCTTAGCCTCTGCTGGAAATGCAGCAAATAAGTAGACCTGCCCTAACGGTGTTACTACTTTAGATAAAGCCATGTTTGCTAATAGCAACGCTTAAAATATAACCAAAAACCGCTAAAGCACCAAAAAATGCAACCCAGCGTTTTATACCAGAACTACGCATTGCCATCACGCCTAGGCCAACATAAACAAGCAACATGATAAATTTGCTAAGAATCCAACCGTATTCGCCTGCCATCCAGTTACCTTGAAATACCAAAGCAATACCGCTGAGCAGTAAAATGGTATCAATAACATGAGGTGCAATTTTTAGTACTTTGGCTCCTAAAATCTCGGGTTTAAATTCTGCCAAGAAAATACGAATAATAAAGCTGCTAATGGTCAGGACGATAAAAAGTAGGTGTATATGTTTAATCATAATATTTTCTGTTGTTTAAATTAGGTATAGGAGGGCTTTGTCGCGAATGTAATGGGTCGCGGCTAAAAGCCCTTCCTACAATATTAATAATCGTAATTATTTCATTTTATTATATAGCCAGTTAAAACCATCTTTTAATAATGTAAAAACCTTGGGAATAACATCTCGTCTAATTGAAGCTCCGATAAAAGCAACTGATTTAAACCAAAGTCCTACCATCACTTTTAATGAACGTTGACAACGTGAGTCAGGGTCACAAAACCACGGGTTATTGATAAACCACATTTCCTTCATAGAAACGATCCACATAAAGGCAAATGATGCCCCCATACCAGCACCAGCAACCATTATTAATGAAGCAAACATCGGTGATAATTTGGTCAACCACCACGATAAAATATCCACAATGAGAAACAAATACGGCATACCGATAGCAATGCTTTTATATTTGCTAGAAGCCGTGGTTGAGAAACTAAAAATAATCCCGACAAACATAAAAATAAAACTGATCCCAAATAAATGGATATGCGAAACACGGGTTAATGAAGAGAAGGTCGCCCCCTCATCTTCCTTGGTTAATTCTTGTATATTTTCAAATTCAGAAAAATCAGGAATCCCTGATGCGCCTTCGTTATGACACATTTCACATTTATTTTCGATAATGCGATCTATTTTCTGGTTGGTATAATCCTTTTCATCTGCACCATCACGCACCCATTGTATAATGGCAAAACGCTCTTGCTCAGTCGCCTTATTTTTCATAGAGCCATTTAGCTTAGTCTCTAAAACGGTTCCTGAGCGGTTACCATAGTAGCTGTAAACAATATCATCTAAAGATAGGCCAAATTTGCCATCTGCCATTCCATGGGTGAATAAAATCTGGATCAAGGCAAACAAATAGCCTATGGCTACCGTAGTTAAATAGCCGGTAAACAAAACCTTTAAAGGCGTATCCAATTCGCTTAAAGAAATTTTGGGGTTAGTCATAAATAATTGTTAGGAAGTTTATATATTAGAAAATACTATTTTAGCTTATATAATATTTTTCAGGTAAAAATCATTATGTTATCACCTTATATTTTTTATGATAATTCGTTCATTTAGCTAGATATTGCTGACATAATACCCTGCTAAAAGAGCTATAATAGTGACAAATAATTTTTATTGAATAACAGGTATAACAAAAAATGATGACAATGGATGATAGAGACGGAAAAATTTGGCTAGATGGAGTGTGGGTAGAATGGCGCGAAGCTAAAGTACATGTCCTAACACATACATTGCATTATGGTGCTGGCGTATTTGAAGGCTTAAGAGCTTATCATACCTCGGAAGGCCCTGCGATTTTCAAACTGCAAGATCATACTGATCGCTTATTTCGCTCAGCACATATTTTAAATATGCAGATTCCTTTTTCAAAAGAAGAAATCAACCAAGCACATATTGGTGCT
The DNA here is from genome assembly GCA_016592635.1 of Methyloprofundus sp. Taxonomy (NCBI): domain Bacteria; kingdom Pseudomonadati; phylum Pseudomonadota; class Gammaproteobacteria; order Methylococcales; family Methylococcaceae; genus Methyloprofundus; species Methyloprofundus sp. The sequence continues at coordinate 4,144,953 of AP023240.1, read as the reverse complement.
ATTAAAAATAATAACCTAGACAGTGCTTATATTCGTTCCATGTGTTTTTATGGTTCTGAAGGCATGGGCTTGCGGGCTGATAATCTTAAAGTACATGTTATGGTCGCGGCATGGGAATGGGGTGCTTATCTCGGTGCAGAAAGCATGGAAAAAGGCATTCGCATCAGAACGTCTTCTTATACACGTAATCATGTCAACAGCACTATGTGTAAAGCCAAAGCAAACGGCAACTACATTAATTCTATCTTAGCATTACAAGAAGCCTTAAGTGCTGGCTATGATGAAGCGTTATTATTGGACCATGAAGGCTTTGTTGCTGAAGGTAGCGGCGAGAATTTATTTATTGTGCGTAATGGCATTTTGTATACACCAGAAACTACTTCTGCATTAGAAGGTATCACCCGTGATACCATTTTAACCATTGCCAAAGAGCAAGGCTTGGAAGTGAAGGAAAAGCGTATTACCCGTGATGAAGTGTATGTTGCTGATGAAGCATTTTTTACTGGTTCAGCGGCGGAAGTAACACCCATACGCGAATACGATGATCGTCTCATTGGTTCAGGTGAGCGTGGGCCTATTACCGAAAAAATCCAAGCTTTATATTTTGATTATGTGCATGGTCGTAAAAATGATCATACTGAATGGTTGGCACACATAAAATAATTTAAACTTTTAAAAAGGATTGGCATTTGGTTGCAACTAAATGCCATCCATATCTGAACTTATACAATAAAGCTTTGTATATCTTCAACAGCAAAAGGCCAGCAAAGTTCCTGCTGCGTTTGCATATCAAGTAAAACAGGGATTTTAATGGCATAGCGCGCTTGCCATTGTTCTTGTTCGGCAATATCAACTTTCTGATAGTTAATAGCTAATTGATCTAGCAAAGCTTCAGCCTGTTCACATAAATGACAAGCAGAAGTCCCTAATAACATCAATTGACTCAATGCGGTACCCTTTTTTCTAAATAGCCCATCAAAAAGGCAGAAAGTACAAACGTCAGGTGCATCACGACATACCAAAGTAATTTTTCATTGGCCATCTGTTCAATATTCATAAATACTTTTAGTAGGTGTATTGATGAAATGGCAACAATAGAGGCCGCCACTTTCATCTTTAAAGCACCATAATCATGCGTGCCTAGCCAATTTAATTTTTCGGTATCATCATCAATATCCAAGGTGGACACAAAATTGTCATAGCCACTAAACATGATAACGATGATTAAGCTGCCAACTAGCGTTAGATCAATAAATGTTAGTAATTTTAAAACTAACTGCGACTCATCAACCTCTAATATATGCGGGACAAAATGATATAACTCTTGAAAAAACTTTACCGACAAGGCCATCAAAGTAATGCTCATGCCTAAGTACATAGGCGCAAGCAACCAACGACTTGCATAAAGTAAACGTTCGATAAATATTTCGATCATATGCGTTATCCAAATGTTACTTATTCCTCTAGCATGGCTGTAATATCATTTTCAGGGGTATCAATCCCTTTTACTGCCAATGTTTCGGTGAGTTTATCTAAAATACCTGCACTAAAAAAAGGCGGTAAAGTGGGGCCAATACGTACATTTTTAATGCCTTGGGCAAATAAGGACAGCATCATTAATATCGTTTGCTGTTCATACCAAGGAATATTAAACGAAACAGGTAGTGCCGCTAAATCGGGCAATTGCATCGTTGTTTGCAGGTGACTCAGGAAAGCCATGATGGCATAAAAATCGTGTGTTTGCCCTACATCCAAGAGCCGTGGTATACCATTGATATCACCTAAATTTTGTTGATGAAACCTAAATTTGGTATCACCACAAGTTAGAATTAAGGTGTCTGTCGGCAGGTTTTCTACTAATGCAGTGTAATACTTACGTTCTTTATGTCGACCATCATAGCCTGCAATAACAATAATTCGCGCAATAGTGCCTGCTTGAATGGCAGCGGCAACCTCCGTTGATAAAGCACATAATGCTTGGCGACCATAACCAGAGGTAACACTGCCCTCTGTTAATGGCGTTGGAGGCTCACAGCTTTGCGCTTGTGCAATGATGGCTGCAAAATTCTTTTGTTCATGTGTGCGTCGAGGCTCTATATGCATTAAATCCGGCCAGCCGACCATGCTTGAAGTATAGGCTTTATCAATATAACCTTTCTTGGGCTGCTGCAAACTATTACTGGTGACTAAAACAGGTCCATTAAACTTACCAAATTGGGTTTTCTGGTCTTGCCAGGCACCACCATAGTTGGCGACTAAATTAAAATACTTTTTGAAAGCAGGGTAACTATGCGCTGCCATCATTTCACCGTGAGTATAAATATCTACTCCTGTACCTGCACTCTGCTCTAATAAGTCATGCAGGTCTTGGAATTCATGACCTGTGACGATGATACCTGGCTTATCCCAAGTATCTAAATGCACCGTTGTGGGTTCTGGATGACCAAATTTTTCGGTATTGATATGCTCCAATACTTGCATCGCCAATAAACCTTGTTCACCACATTTAAAGTTCATGGCTAACAAATCATCCAAACTGACTTCTTTGTGCAAGGTATACGCAACGGCTTGATGCATAAAAACATAAAGATCTTTGTGAAACTCACCCATGACTTGAATATGTTCTAATAATGCTCCCAAACCTTTGGCAGCATACATCAACATTTCTTGTGCCGCATGAATATCTGCAGCTTCACCAGATAATTCACCTGCAGCCATCACACCAACGGTTTCACCTTTTTTTACCAACTCAGCTTTATCTAAACTTTCATAATGCCATTGTACTTCTGCTGGCAAATCCCCCTCTAAAACAACCTCTTGTTCAGCCAACAAGCGCTGGAGAAATTCACGGCGCTGTACTGTTTCGGTAATTAATTGCACAAATACTGCAGCATCAAAATTAACATTAGTCACCATTGCATATAAAGCGCGGGCAGTAAACTTATCTATATTAATATCACTGATACCTTGTTCTTGTGCTTTAACAGCATAAAAACACAAGCCTTTTAACGCATAGGTTAATAAATCATGTAGACTGGAAACATCCGCTTTTTTTCCACAAATACCTGCAGTATCACAGGCAATATTTTTTTTAGCTTCCTGGCAATGGTAACAAAACATCTTTGATCTCTATTATTGATTCTTAAATTGGAGTACTTCAAATTATTACAATAATTCCTGTTGCAATAATTGGGTAAATTTTTCTGTGCTCATGGGTTTGGCAAAGAAGAAGCCTTGGCCGGTATCACAGCCTTCTGCTTTTAAAAAGTCAAGTTGCCACTGGTTTTCTATGCCTTCAGCAACAACCTGAATTTCCATGCCATGTGCCATGGCAATAACGGCTTTAACAATATTAATTTGACCATCATTTTCCATATTAGAAATAAATGAACGGTCAATTTTAACAGTATTTACCGGAAAGCTATGTAAATAACTAAGCGAGGAATAGCCTGTACCAAAATCATCTACTGCAAGACTGATGTTATGCGCAACCAATTCATTTAATTTACTGAGGTTTGCTTCAGCATTAGTCATCATGACCGACTCGGTTAATTCAAATTCAACGTATTTATTAAGCTCTTGGTCGGCAAAAAAAGTCCTGACTTTTTGCATCATATCCACTTGATGAAACTGTAAAGAACTAACATTTAAAGCTAATTTAAATGTCTCAGGCATTAGCCCTTGCTGTTTCCAGGTGTGTAATGTTTCACTAAACTGCTCAAACACCCAACTACCAATTGCTAAAATTAAGCCTGTCTGTTCAGCCAAAGGAATAAATTCATTCGGCATAATCTCACCTTTGCTTTTATGTTTCCAACGCAGCAAGGCTTCTGCACCCACCATCTTGCCAGTTTGTAAATTAAACTGTGGCTGATACACCAAAAACAATTCATTATTAGCAATTGCATTACGTAAATCAGATTCCATTGCCAAGCGATAGAGTGAACGGTTGCTTAGTTCTGGAGTATAAAATTGAAAATTATTTTTACCTTTTGCTTTGGCACTATACATGGCCGTGTCCGCATTTTTTAACAAATTATGGATACTGGTACCATCATCTGGTGCTAATGCAATACCTATACTAAAAGTGACATAAAGTTCATGCCCATCAAGTAAAAAAGGTTGCTCTAAAGAGGCTAGTAACCTGTTAGCAACGCTTATAACCAACTGTTTACTAATAATATTACCTAAGAAAACCGTAAACTCATCCCCGCCTAAACGACCAAGGTTAAAGCGATTAACCTCAATAGGGTTTACCCGAAATACTGCATCAGACTGCAAGCTTTGCATTTGTGGTTGATATTTAATGATATATTCTTCAGATTGCTCAGCTATGCGCACACAACTGGATAATCGTTGTGCAATTTCACAGAGTAATAAATCACCTGCATTATGACCCAAGGTATCATTAACCCGTTTAAAATCATCTAAATCAATAAATAACAACGCTGAAAGCAAGTTATTACGTTGATAATTATTTAAGGTTTCATCCAATACTGATAAAAACGCTTCGCGATTCATTAGTCCTGTTAATGAATCATAATAGGCCAGCGTTCTAATTTGATTTTCAGTCTGTCGCCGTTCGGTAATATCTTGTAAAGTACCAATACAATCAACGGTATCACTAGCCTCATTTTGAATGACATTACCAATATGGGAGATAATTTTTTTATTACCTTTATTAGTCAGTATGGCATGCTCTATTTCAAAACTAACCTTGTTCTCTATGCAGTTAGTAAGTGCCTGTTGCACTAATTCTTTATCTTCTGCTGGTACATGAGCCAGAAATTTCTCACAAATTAAAGTTTTATCCGCTAGCTTATCAATTTCTAAAATATCATAAAGGGTATCAGAACATTTAAAGGATTTATCACTGTCGCTATATTCCCAGTTCGCAATTTTAGCAATTTTTTGTGCCTTGGTCAGTCGCGCCTCACTAGATAGCAATGATAAATAAAGCTCATGGGTGCGTAACATATATTGAATCCGATAATTCAAAATAGTCCAGTTTAATGGCTTACTAGAAAAGTCTGTCGCCCCCGCCTGAAAGGCACTTTCTATCGATTGATAATCATTTTTACCTGCAATAAATAAAATGGGCTTATCAACACTACTGGTATGATTACGTAATTGTCGGCATACTTCTAGGCCGCTCATGTCAGGTAACTCATAATCCAGTAACAATAAATCAGGCATAAGCTCCAATGTGCTTTGAATGCCTTGCAGCCCTGTCATCGCTGTTACCACCTGATAACCATAGGCAGATAATTTTTTCTCAGCAATCAGGCATAATGTAGGGTCATCATCAATAATTAATATTTTATAGTGATTCATATTGCTGGTTCCCTGCTGTTTCAGCACCAAAAAATTGTTTATAAGCCATATCAACGACATGATACTCTTTAATAATATCATCCCATAATAAGACGGCTTTCTGGTGATCGCCTTGTTTGGCAATAAGTTCTAATTGATTAAATAATTCTGACAAAGCTAGTGCCGCGACATTACTACTACTCGATTTTAATTGATGCGCACTTTTTGCAATGGTAGCAAGAGAGCCTTCCGCAAAAGCCTGCTCAATTTTTTGCATAAGCTGCTCCGCATTAGCAAAATAAGTATCCGTAATTTGTGCAATAAATGCATTGGAGCCCGTATCATCCATATCCTTTAATTCTTGCATTATCGTGACATCTAATGCATTTTGCATCGCATGATGACTTACTGTCATTTGCTCTACTTCAGATTTTTCGACTTGTTTTGGCTCTGACTGTGTATTGCTTAGCCAACGTTCAACTAAATCCAGCAGTTGCGCTTTCTTAAAAGGCTTACTTAAAAAGTCATCCATTCCTGCTGCAATGCAAGATTGTCGATTTTCAGTAAAGGCATTTGCAGTCAATGCAATAACCGGAATGCGAGTTGCTCGGGTCACTTCTATACGGCGTATTTGCTTAGTCGCTACAAAACCATCCATTATCGGCATCTGGCAATCCATTAAAATCAAGTTAATATTATTATCTTTAAAGATATTGACCGCTTGCTTACCATCGGTTGCCGATAAGATATGTAATCCTGTTTGTTTAAGTATATTCTGCACCATTAATAAATTGACGGGGTTATCCTCAACAATAAGTACAGTCGCCGCACTTTCTATTTGTTTTTCCTTAATAAAATGACTCGTCTTTGCCAACCTATTAATTTGTTCTACTATCTCTAGCGCATCATTACTAGGGTTAATAGATGACATGCCTGATAAGCTATGCTCCATCTCGGCATTACCTAAAAAGTAAGCGGCCGCTACTTTTTGTTTATGGCTAAAATTATACTCACTCCAAAACAAAGCATCCTGTAACGCACTAGGTGCAAATAACAATAATTGATATTGCTGTACTAAATTAGGCTGCTGGCGTAATACTTGTCTTTTATTAGTATCGACAAGTTCAACAGAGTAACCTAAATTTACTAACTGAATTAATAAATTAGCATTCAAATCATTGGCAAATAATGCAATAAAAATAGGTTTTAACTGGTCTTTTTCTGTTTCAGGTGCATTTAAGGCTAAAGGGATGCGTAATAAAAACTTAGTTCCTACTCCCTCAGAACTACGTAAATGAATATCTCCCTCTAACAAAACCACCATTTTTTTTACAATCGCTAAGCCTAGGCCCGTTCCACCATAATTGCGAGTATTAGATACATCAGCTTGCGTAAAAGGAGCAAAAAGCTGCGCCTGTTTATCAGCTGAAATACCGATACCAGTATCCTTAATAGAAAAAGCGATAACACACTCAGTAGAGGAACTTGTTTCAAACTTAACTCTTAAACTGATTGTGCCTTGCTTAGTAAATTTAACGGCATTATTTAATAAATTATATAAGATCTGCTTTATTTTTTGTTCATCACCATATAAATAGCGCGGTAAATCTTTAGGGATCTCATACTGTAATTGTAGTGCTTTACGATTAATTTCATAGCGATTGGTTGCTAAAACAGTAATCAAGAGCTCATACACATCAAACCAAACTTGGTCCAACTGCATTTTTCCCGCTTCAATTTTAGAAAAATCTAAAATATCATTAATTTGGGTTAATAATGAATTTCCAGACTGATTAATAATCGTAATATACTCTTCTTGCTCCTCATTCAAGCGTGTTTCTTTAATAAGCTCCGAGAATCCAATAATAGCATTCAGCGGTGTACGGATCTCATGACTCATCACTGACAAAAAATCAGATTTAGCAATATTGGCTTTTTGTGCTTGATTGGCCAAGACGAGTGCCTTATTTTTTTCTAAAGTACGCTCTTGTACTAAGTCTTCAAGCGTTTCCTTTTGTTCTAGCAAGGTATTATTCCAGCTTTCAATCCTTTCCAACATAAGATTAAAAGCACTCCCTAAGCGCCCAATTTCATCGTCAGATGTAATCGTTGCCCGCCGATTATAATGCCCTGAAAGACTGACTTGTTCACTAATCACTAGTAACTCTAAAATGGGCTTGGTTAATTTTCGGGCAAAGCGCCCCATAATGACAAAAATTAACCAAGAGGCTAATAGTAAGCCCAATAACGCAAAACCCAATTCTTTTAAGGTTCGCTGATAAATATCATATAAACTGACGACTAATAAAAACTTTCCATAGTAAATATTATCTAATATTAGTGGTTTACATACTTTCAGGTGGGTAAGAGTAAATTGATAGCCATGACAATTATCAAATAACTGTATTTTATTTTCAGGTAATTGCCAATGTCCTTTGCGTTGAAAAACAGCAAAAGTCGTTGTTTTATTTAATTGCATCACGGCCGCATAAACAATATTTTTATGCGCTTTAAGAGTACTGAGTGTCTGCCGCGCATCATCAGAGTTACTAAACATTAACGAAGGGGTAATCACAAGAGACGTTACTTTTGCTAATGCATTGACTTCATTCGTTAAAATAGATTTATTAGCATAGTAAGAATTAACAGTTAACAAACTACTCGCTACCAACAGCATAAATAAAATACTCATGCTGAGTAACAAACGTAATTTTTTACCAATTGAAGCGTTTTTAAACCGAAACATAAGCTTAATACTTCCTTAACTACTTAGCTCTGAGGTAGGGGAAACTAAAAATTTTCCCAAGCTTTAAAAGTCTGGAACTAACAACTAAGCTTGCTTGATTAATAGTCACCAAATTAATATTTAGCTGCATTTCATCTTGTACTAATTCAAGGCCAACCATGCCACCTACTTGAATGAATGCAAACCCTTCTCCAATCGTTAATACAGGCTTATTTTTAAGCTTTAATAATACTTGTATTAATACAGTGCGTTTTAGGCCACTAATATACACTAAGTGGCACTCAGATAAATCCTGCAAATAAGACCGGTTTAATACCCGTATCATTTTATGATTGACAATGTCGTGATTAATGTTTGTAAAAGATTGTTGCACTACATTAGTGCCAATAACGCATAAGTTAAATGTTGCCGCGTTAGTCTTAATATCAACAGTAGGCCAATGAGTTAAACGTGCAAAATTAAGGGTCGCTGCCGTTAAAGCAGGCTGATCTTTAAGAGAGCCTGCTTTAACGCCACTACTGGTACTCAATACAAACAGTACCAATAAGCTTATATTTAAAAATTTACTGAGGAACGAGGGTTTAATAGCTGCTCCTTAGGGTAAAATATATCATCATATTATTTATTCGGCTTGTGGTAGCCCTCACAGTCTATACTAATACGTTGCATTTTTTTGCCTAGTTTTAAAGCCGTCAATTGCCCGCCCCATAAACAACCCGTATCAATAGCATAGCATTGTTGCGCCTCATGATAGCCAATTGCCGACCAGTGTCCAAAAATAATCTTTAAAGCGGAGCTTTTCCTATTAGGGGCAGTAAACCAAGGCATTAAATGCTCAGGTTGGCTGCCTAGTTTGCCATTATGATGAAAATCTAAACGGCCTTGTGCATCACAAAAGCGCATACGAGTAAAACAATTGACCGTAAAACGTAATTGTTCTTGCTCAGATAATTTTTCACTCCATTGATCAGGTTCATTGCCATACATAGTTTTAAAAAACTTTAAATAATGCGAGCCACGTAATTGCTTTTCTACTTTAGCTGCCATTTTTTTTGCTAGGCTAAAATCCCATTGCGGTGGCAACCCAGCATGCAATAAACAAAAATCATCATTGTAATGCAATAACGGCCTAGACCTTAACCAGTCTAATAATTCATCCTTATCCTCTGCTTGCAAAATAGCTTGTAAAGTATCTTTACCACGTACAGGTGATAAGTCATAAGCTACCGCAAGCAAATGTAAATCATGGTTACCCAGAACAGTTACCGCAGCATCACCAAGCGATTTAATAAAGCGTAAAGTTTCTAATGATTTCGGCCCTCGATTGACTAAATCACCGACAAACCAAAGTTGATCCTTTTTTTTATTAAATTCAATTTTTTGCAATAAGCGCCGCAAGTCATCATAGCAGCCTTGAATATCACCAATCGCATAAATTGCCATAACTAATGTAAGGTTCTAGGAATTGATAAAGTAAATTGTGGGATAGGTGCATCAAAATTTTCACCACTTTCAGCCAGCATAATATATTTCCCTGCCATCACCCCAACAGAGGTCTTTAACATTGCACCGCTCGTATAGGTAAAGGCTTCTCCAGGTTTTAAAAAAGGTGTTTTGCCAATCACCCCATCACCGCGCACCTCTTCTATGCCGCCATTCGAATCGGTAATCAGCCAGTGTCGGCTCAATAAAGTTGCCGCTATCCCACCAATATTTGTGATGGTAATGGTATAAGCAAAAGCATATTTATTGGCACTCGGTTTAGATTGCTCTTCTATATACCGAGATTGAACTTCGACTAAAATTTTATTTTTTTCGCTCATACAGATACTCTGAGACCAAGACAGGGGTGATAAACATATAAATATTTTATCATTTATAGCCATAAACTTAGATACAATTAATAATAAGCTGTGCACTCAGCAAGTTTTTAGCTTCATTAATACCACAACACTTTGTAATAAAAGACACTTTGCTTATGAACCAAGAATCCATCATTAAAGAAATGCATGTTTTACCGCAAATAGACCCCGAATTTGAAAGTCAGCGTCGCATAGAGTTTATAAAATCACAACTCAAACAAGCAAAGCTTAATAAACTGGTATTAGGTATCAGTGGTGGGGTCGACTCAACAACCTGCGGTCGTCTGGCACAATTGGCTATTGAGCAATTAAATCAAAATGACCCAGATGCTGACTATCAATTTATAGCTGTTCGCTTGCCTTATAAAGTACAAGCTGATGAAAGTGATGCCCAATTAGCCTTAGAGTTTATTCAGCCGAGTCAAAATGTTGTCATTAATATCCATGCAGGTGTTGATGCAATACATGCCGAAACAATGCAAACATTACAGCAAAGCTTGTTAAGCACTCATTCAGCTAAGCATGCTGACTTTCACAAAGGTAATGTAAAAGCTAGAGTACGTATGACAGCACAATATGAATTGGCAGGCTTGGTGGGTGCTTTAGTAATAGGTACCGACCATTCTGCAGAGAATATAACCGGATTTTTTACCAAGTGGGGCGACGGTGCTTGTGATTTAGCTCCCTTATTTGGCTTAAATAAACGCCAAGTTAGGCAACTTGCCAGATATTTAGGTGCGCCCAAATTATTAATAGAAAAAGCCCCCACTGCAGATTTGGAAGACCTAGAACCAGGTAAAACCGATGAAGCCGCTTTAGGGCTTAGCTATGATCAGCTGGATGATTTTCTGGAGGGTAAGACTGTTACCGAGGAGTTACAGCAATTGATTATAGCGACTTACCAAAAAACACAACATAAACGCTTGGCGATACCTACTTTATACGAGTAGTCGATAAAGCAGGTAATTTTATAAACGCTGTCATTAAGGAAATACCATGTTAGATGAGCACATCAACAACCCCAAAAGCATTAAATATTATGTTAATCAATATCTGCAAAGCATTAAAACTGAACTCGTTGCTAAAATCATAGTAGATGCACCGGCAGGCACAGGTGCAACCTCTGAAATACTGAAAAATTTAGGTGCAGAAGTGAGACCTTTTGACCTGTTTCCTGAGTATTTCATGCTGAAAGGTGTTCAATGCGAACGAGCAAATATAGCCGATAATATTCCATTAGATGATAAAACTGCTGACATGCTTATTTGCCAAGAAGGTATTGAACATTTTAGCGATCAATTAAAAGCCTTTAAAGAATTCAACCGGGTCTTAAAACAAGGCGGGCGCTTATTGATCACTACTCCAAGTTATTCTAATTTGGCTGCTAAACTTAGCTACTTATTATTTGAAAGTGAAACCAATAATAATATGCCTCCTAATGAGATTGATGATGTTTGGATGTCGGACAAAGCTATTAGTAATGAAATTTATCATGGACATATCTTTTTAGTTGGCTTACAGAAACTAAGAATTATCGCTAAATTAGCCGGCTTTAAAATCCATGAAATAAAATATGTCAGATTAAGCAAAGGATCTTTAATTTTATTGCCATTTGTTTACCCTTTTATTGTGCTCAATTCTTTACGCACTTATTATCGCAACATTAATAAGGACAAAGGTCTATCAAAAGGTCATAAACTTGCTGTTTACCAAGAACAGCTATTAATGAACATCAACCCTAAACATTTAATTAATAAACATACTTTTGTTATCTTTGAAAAAGAAGATGAGCTGCAAGCACTAGATTTTAGAAATGAAAAAATCGTGAAGGGCTTTGATGGCAGAACATAAGATGTATACTTTTTAACAAAAGCAAGACTCTATACAGTCCAGTCCCAATTTAAGTTAAAATAGACATTTATTGGCTATCGCCAAAAGTGAGGCACGACAAAATGTAACCCAGATGGAGCTTACGAAATATATTTCGTATACGCTACTTTCTGCAGTAGTTACCACTACGGAATTTATATTTTAAAGTACCCTGTTCCTTTGTAAAATTGGTAATACCATGCTTTTTAACTCCTACCCCTTTATTTTTGTATTCCTTCCTATTGTCTTGTTTGGTTTTTATGCCATAGGTGCTAAAAGTCACCATCGTATCGCCATTTCTTGGCTAGTCGGAGCATCTTTATTTTTCTATGGCTGGTGGAACCCAGCCTACTTAAGCATTATTGTTATTTCCATGCTGTTTAATTATGCCGTGGGAACTGCGTTATCGGGTAGTGATAAATCAAAGGGAATTTTAATAGCTGGCATTACTGTTAATTTATTAGCACTCGCTTACTATAAATACTTTAATTTTTTTGTAGATAACTTAAATAGCCTAAGTGGTACCCATTTTAATGTGGAAAAAATATTTTTGCCCTTAGCTATTTCCTTTTTTACCTTTCAACAGATTGCCTACCTAGTTGATACTTATCGGGGTGAAACCCGTGAATATAATTTCTTAAGTTATTGTTTATTTGTTACTTTTTTTCCGCAACTGATAGCTGGCCCAATTGTACATCATCGGGAAATGTTGCCGCAGTTTGCCAAAAATACCTTATACAAACTCAGTTATCGACACCTCTTTATCGGCTTAACCATTTTTACCTTAGGTTTTTTTAAGAAAGCGGTATTAGCTGATGGCACCAGCCAATATGTGGCAATGACCTTTAATTTAGCTGAGTCTGGGGCTCCAGTTACTTTTATTGCCGCTTGGGCAGGCTCCCTAAGTTATGCCTTTCAGTTGTATTTTGACTTTTCCGGCTACTCAGATATGGCAATCGGTATCGCGCGTATGTTCGGTATAGTACTGCCAATGAACTTTAATTCGCCCTATAAAGCAGCTAGTATTGCCGAGTTTTGGCGACGCTGGCATATGACTTTATCGCGCTTTTTACGTGATTATTTATATATCCCGCTGGGTGGTAATCGTAAAGGCAAAACTAGGCAACTTATTAACTTGATGTTGACCATGGTATTAGGTGGTTTGTGGCATGGGGCTGGTTGGAATTTCGCCTTATGGGGTTTTGTACATGGCCTATTACTCGTTATTCATAGTACTTGGCGACAACTTGCTAACTATTGGCATATTAAATTAAATGGTTTCTTTGCCTGGTGTCTAACATTTTTTGCAGTATTATTTGCTTGGGTACCTTTTAGAGCCACAAGTTTGGAGGGTACTTTAAATTTATGGTCGGGCATGTTAGGTCTTAATGGCTTTAACTTACCTAAATGGATGGCCATATATGTTGATTATTTTGGACCTTGGCTAGCAGAATATCATATCTCTTTTTTAGGGCCTTTTTATCAATTAGGTCCCGTTAAGCTTTTTGATATAATCTGGTTTATTCTGCTATTTATGATTGCTTTTGCATTGCCTAATACCCAACAATTTATGCAGCGTTATCGTCCGATCTTTGCCAAGGCACAACATTATAAAATACCAAAGTTAAAACTTGTTTGGCGACCTAGCCTAGCGTGGTCTTGCATGATTTCTTTCTTATTTGTTTATGCAACACTCTCTTTGACGCGCATAAGTGAATTTCTATATTTTCAGTTTTAAGGTTTGGCTAACTAAATGAATGACCCTTTCTTGATATATGGCCGTCGGCTCATTGGCTTTTGTGTACTGTTATTAGTGCTAACGGTAGCTTTTAGTTATTATATAGATCCATTTTCAGTTTATGGGCGCACCTATATCAAAGAGGGAGTTAAAGTTAATAACCCAGGGTTTAGTGCCCAAGTAAAAATGGGCAAAGCTTTGGCGATTAGGCGGCGTAAACCGGAAATTATACTAATTGGCTCATCACGCACCTTATTTGGCTTTTCTTCTAAAATTGCCGAGCAATATTTCCCGCAACAAAATATCTATAATAGCTCTTTTTCAGGCATCACCTTTTATGAACTATTGCGCTATTTTCAGCACACGGTAGCTCTAGCCCCACTAAAACAGGCTTATATTGGCCTCGATTTTTATCAATTTCATGCAGGCAGGCCACCTGAGAAAACATTTAGAGAAGAGCGTTTAGCTGTCGACATAAACAACCAAGCGGCAGGCAGTGCTATTGATGATTTACTGACAACTTTACTGTCTGTTGATGCCATTTTTTATAGTATTAAAACCGCAACTAACTTATATAGTCTAAATGATGATACCTTTTTACCTAATGGTTTTATCGGTAAAAAAAAGCTGACAGGCCAACTAAAGAATTTTATCGAAAACGAAGATTCTTATATAAACAAAGTTTATACCGTTCCGGAATATACCTTTAGTAGCTCAATAAATTCGCTGACCAGCTTTGATTACTTTCGCCAACTAGTGCATCTGGCCCATGAACATAAAATAAAACTCCATTTTTTTATTTCACCAGCACATGCCAGGCAATGGGAACTTATTGAGCAATTAGGCTTGTGGGATAAGTGGGAATATTGGAAACAAGAAATGCTTAATATTACTGTGCAAGAAAGTAAGCATTTTAAACAAGAGGCTTACCCAATTTATGATTTTTCAGGGTACAGCAGCTACTCGATTGAAGCAGTACCCCGTACGCCTAGCAAACCAATGGCGTGGTATGCCGATTCATCACATTTCAGGCAAGCTTTAGGAGATATTGTTTTTGATATTATAATGAACCCAACTCATGAACAAAGTTTTGGGCGCATATTGAGCCCCCAAAATATTGACACACACCTAGAATCAATTAGAGTTGATAAACAACTATATCAGGCTGGCCATAGACAAGATATTAAAGATATACGCAAACTTATTGTAAAAAGAAATAAAATTGCCCACACAAAATAATAGACCTATGACTCTTAAAACTTTATTTGCTGCCTACATGAGCACTCGGAATAGGCTAAAAAGAAGACTTGGTATGTTGCTATTTGACCCTAAAGCCGTCCCGCCTACTGTTCCAATTACGGACTTAAAACACATTGTTTTTATTCGCTGGGATGCAAAATGGGGAGATACGCTCGTTTCTTCTTTAATCTTTGCAGACTTCAAAAAGGCTTACCCCGATGCAAAAATTACAGTTATCTCATCTGCTGCAATGGCAGCCTACTTCCGCAATTACTTAAAGCTGACAGACGTTATAGAAGTCCCCAACAAGCCTAGCTACGCTCACCTGAAAACACTTGCCCAACAGCTTGGTCAGGTAGATTTGCTTATTCAGTATAGTAAAGTAATTAAAATTAAGGATATGTACTTTCTGAGTAAAGTAGATGCTCGACTCATTGCAGGATTAGACGATGAAATACAGCAAATTAATATTAAATTAGGTGAAGCAACAAACCACCTGCATTTTGCGCAAAAATTCACTTATTTACTAAAATATCTGAATATTAAGCCAACAAATTGTGCCTATCAAATCCCACTAAATCCCGAAAAAATAAAGCAGGCTCAAGCATTTTTGGCCAGTAAAGAACCCCTGTCACTACTTGCAATTAACCCAAGCGGCAATGGCAAGGGCAGACATATCAATAAGCTAAACACTAAAAAATTTATTATTGAAGCATTAAGAATTTCGCCGACAATAAATATTGTACTGTTAACAACTCCGGACACGATTTCTGAAGTACAAACATTGTGCAATGAAATACAACAAACTAACGTATTTTATTACCCACAATGCCAAACAATTTATGATGCAATTGCTTTAATCTATTGTGCAAGCTGGGTGATCTCTGTTGATACCGCAATCGTGCATATTGCTGCAGGATTACATAAACCATTACTAGCTCTCTACAACCCTAACAAGGAAAACCACACCGATTGGCACCCTAACTCAGACTCAGCAATCAGCTTTTTTGCAGAAGCAGTTAAGCCAGCTGATATTAATGCGCTTGATTGGCAACAACTAACAACCAATATTTCTAAGCTGCTTAACTCATAAGGCAATCAGCTAAAAGTTATGCCTGCTTTTTTTCAAGCGCACTAATCATACCAGCAAGACTAACAACCATTACAGCAAAAAAAACTACATTCACCTGATGGCCAAATGAATAATTAGTTAAGCCAAAGACTAAGCTTGCCCCAACCAACATAAGCCCTAAAAAACTCAAGTACTGAAGTTCATTATTGCTACTACTAATAAATGAGCGATAAAAATAATATAAAAGCCCAACATACAACACACAATAACCTATAAAACCAACTACGCCTGTAATGGCGAGTAGATGTATCGGTACACTATGCGCATGATCAAATATAAAAATGTCAGCAACCTCACCTGCTGCTATTTTTTCTTGTAAGGTATGATTAAATTCTCCAGAACCCACTCCAACTATTGGGTTCTTAGTAAACATCAACCATGCAGCTCTCCAAACCTCCAAGCGTAAGCCCACTGAAGAAACCTGTAATTCCTCAGAGTTACCGAAATTATCAGTAGAAAAATAGTGATTAAACTCTTTAGAAACTAAATCCACTCGTAATTTCACATTATCATTTGCATAATAAGTGCTCGCGAGTATGCTCACTAATAATAAAACACTTATTAACTTATATAATTTCTGTATTGGAAAATACCAGAAAAATAAAGCGATAAAAAATGGCAGAGCAACCCAGCCACCTCGACTACCTGACAATATTGATGCGGTTAAGCCCAAAAAAAAAGCCAGCAAACAGCTAATAAAAAATATTTTTTTATAATAAATACTATCAATCAAAAACCAACTCGCTAGGCTCATCATGCCTAATAATAAGCTAATATTGCCAAAGCTAATTTTTATAACAAAACCATGTACATTTAAGGCATCAATATAATAGCATTGATAGACAGCTAACAAACCAACAGCTACTGCACCCATTAAGATCCCCATAACAAAAGGCTTAATAGTAACTTTTGCTTGCCTCAGTGCAAAATAAATAGGTAAAACTACAATAAACCTTGCATAGTAATCAAAATATCGCCACCTAAAACCTCTCAGCAGCACATCGGAGAGAATGATTAACGGTAAACACAACATAGCAATTATTAGTACTTTTTCTTTATTGCTGAGTTGCATACTGACCGGGAAATGAATAAGCAATACTATTATTGAGGTTAATAAAATAATTGCAGCGCTTATATTTACTCCATGCTTGACGGTTAATACCATAATAGGCATTAACCCCAGCGATAAAGACAAAATTTTTGAAGTTATGTTATGCATTCTATACAGTATTTTTGCTGTCAATTTTAGATCATGCTAAGCTAGCCAGAACTCATTTTTCACTTAATTTCTGTATGCAAAAAACGACCTCAAGCTTTCAAATCTACAAACGTTTACTACGATACGTCCGACCTTACATCAAGTTTTTTATCATTAGTATAGTTGGTTTCTCAATTGTAGCAGTTGCACAGCCACTAACCGCAGAACTAATTAAAACAATCATTGAAACCTTAGAGCATCGCACAGAAACAAATACTCAATACTTACCTTTTTTAATTATCGCCTTAGTCTTTATTCGTGGTTTTGGTGCTTTTTTTGGCAACTATTACTTAGCAAAAGTATCCGTCAGTGTCGTACATAAATTGCGTCGTGATATTTTTAATCATTATACGCAATTGTCGACCGAATATTTTGATGCACAAAATAGTGGCAGGCTCATTTCTCTCATTACCTATAATGTTGCCGAAGTCGCACGCGGGGTAACGGATTCAATCAGAATTTTTATTCGCGAAGGCTTAACCGCCATTGGCCTAATCGCCTACCTTGTTTGGCTTAACTGGCAATTGACTATCGTTTTTTTGGTGATCGCCCCCTTTATTGCATTATTGGTGATCGTGGTAGGCAAAAAACTCAGAGCACTGAGTAAAAATGTGCAAGACTCAATGGGTGAAATGACTCATATTACCTCAGAGCTAGTCACAGGTAATCGTGTTGTTAAATGTTTCGGAGGTGTTGACTATGAAATAAATCGCTTTAAAAAAAGTAGTTTATTTAATAAACAACAATCACAAAAAGTTGCCTTAGTTTCTGCCGTGCAAAACCCTATTATGCAAGTGCTCGTTGCTTTGGCACTTGCGACTTTATTATATTTGGCATTACGCATGATGAATAATGCCAGTACAGGGGAGTTTGTAGCTTATCTACTCGCAGCATTCATGGTGCCAAGACCTATCCAATTATTAGCCGCAGCCAATAACGACATCCAGAAAGGAATCGCCGCTGCCAGTGATATTTTTGAAATATTAGATGTTCCCGCTGAAATGGATCAAGGCACTCAAACACAAGCACTGGGCAAAGGAGAACTAAGTTTTAATAATATTTCTTTTCGTTATCCTGGGGCTGTAAAAGCAGCACTTAAAAATATTAATTTCAGCATACAAGCTGGGCAAACTATTGCCGTCGTGGGAGCCTCTGGTAGTGGCAAAACCACCTTAACTAATTTAATACCGCGTTTCTATGATTACACGCAAGGTAGCATTCAATTAGACGGTGTGGACATTAAACAATACACTTTAGAGTGCTTAAGAGAGCAAATTGCACTGGTTACTCAAAATATCACTTTATTCAATGATACCGTGTTTAATAATATTGCCTACGGTACGCTCAGTGATGTCACCGAAGCGGATGTCATAAAAGCTGCAGATGCTGCTTATGCCAGTGAATTTATCAATTCCTTAGCAAAAGGCATGCAAACTGAAATTGGTGAACATGGTATCCAGCTGTCTGGCGGCCAAAGGCAACGGCTAGCGATTGCTCGCGCCTTGCTCAAAGATGCGCCGATATTAATCTTGGATGAAGCAACCTCAGCATTAGATACTCAATCAGAGCGCTATATTCAAAAAGCACTAGAGCATGTCATGGCACATAGAACCACCATTGTTATAGCGCACCGATTATCAACTATAGAAAAGGCCGATGTCATTATGGTGATGGCGGAAGGTGAAATTATCGAACATGGCACACATGCAAAACTATTAGCTAAAAATGGTGCTTATGCTAAATTACATGCCATGCAGTTTAGTGAAAAGAAAGTGACAGAATCACCCAAACCTAATTAATTAAACACTAAAACTCCAACCTAACTCCCGTTGAAAAGGAATGGCTAGTGACATTACTGTACCCTAACAAGGTTTGGTAATTTAAAAACAATTGCGTACCTCGCGCCAACACACTAGAAACACCCACACCCAATGTTGCAAAATCTCGATCTGCAGAATCAGTCACTGCTGTTAAGGTAAAATTATTGATGTCTGCCGTATAGCGAGCATTGATTTCACGGCTATCATTTAAAAACTCATGATGCCAAGCAACATTAAATTGCGGAATAATCACTCCAAAGGAAGGGCTGAAAACATAAGATAATTGTGCACCTAATTGCGATTGGAATGAATCAAACTTTTGCTCCTCAACACTTAAATTTAAACCAAAAGCACCTGATTCATTATAGGCATCAACTTGACCGTGATAATAATCCAAACGTGCAAATGGCCTTAAGTTAAGTGCTTTGACATGAAAATTATAACCAAAGCCACCACCGACTGAAAATTGATCACCATTGGTATCGGCGCTTGCCATTCGATTGGCTCCCCCTGTCGAACTGGCATTATTTGACAACACTACTACGCCACGCTCTACATCATAGTCAGTCCAACCATAAGTAAAATTACCATCAATATAGAAGTCATTGATATCATATGAAGCAAACAAAGATAGATTGAAAGTATCTGCCTCTATGCCACCACCAGACACATTAATATTATTCTGAAAATCAGCACCTAAATGCGAATAAGCACCAGCGACTCCAGCAACAAAGTGATTGCTAAAACGGTAATCTACGCCCACTAAAAAACCAACAGAATAAAAGTCAGCCGCATTTTCACGTACTGAGCTATCAATCTCACCAAACCCGCCAATCGCATTAACAAAGACATTCAAGCGGTTGCCCAATAACGATCCCGATTCATCCCCACCTCCGCCACCTAAGCCTTGGCTTACTTTATGCAGTTCGCTAAGGTGTGTATTAATTTCCGCAACTTGCCCTGACAATGAACCCATGGCAACTCTGGAGGGTGTACCCATTTCTTCTGTCGCTACATTTTGTAAGGCACTTCCTAGTTCAGCACTATTTAAGCCTAAACTATTGCCAGTGGCACCACTCCCTTGGATTTCATTACCGGTATGCACCATCGCGCCACATTGGTTAAATAAATCCTGTTCGGGGGTTTGCGGGTTTTGTGTCGGTTTATTTGTTGGAATCAGGCCTATACAAACGGTTTGTACTGCTGTGCCTGTGGCTGATTGTAATGAATTCAATCCAGGGGTATCACCCAGTTTAGCCGCATTAGCGGAAATAGGTAGCAGAGCACCTGCACTACATAGAATTACCTTCAAAATTTTATGGTTAGGCTTTGATTTAATTATTATTGATTGACCCATTTCTATCTCCAGAGTTGCTTATAGAAAGACAATATTGCATGTGATTTGATAGTATGCCTTATCCTGAAAAGAGTCAATAAATCACTGATTATTAAAGATTATTATAATATTCATAGATTTTAAAATACTATAAAACATTAATAAAACAGTTCTAGCTACTATTTTATAAAATATTGTTGACAAAAATTAATTATCAGGTTAATAAATAACCTTGCTAAAATAATTATTCGATCGCTATTAAATTTAACCGTTTACTAGCAGTTTAATCAAATCAAATAAGGAACTCTGTAAATGTTAAAAAATAATAACCTGAAATATTTTTTATATTTTTTTCTATGGCTCCTTATTGGTTCTGGCTGTAGCTCACCAAATAACTTAGAAAAAACTAAAGCCGCTTCTAATGGGTCAGAGCTATTAGTGGTCGACTGTTTACTACCAGGGCAAGTGCGACAATTAGGACAATCGATGACTTACCTTACCCAACGTCGGCCCATTAAAACATCAGCCCAAGATTGTGAAATTCGTGGCGGTGAATATGTATCTTATGATCGTGCTGATTACAAAACAGCGCTCACTATTTGGCTACCACAAGCACAACAAAATAACCCTGAAGCACAGGTTTATGTGGGTGAGATCTATGAAAAAGGTTTTGGTTTGACACCTGATTATCGTACCGCAGCACATTGGTATGCTAAAGCAGCCGCACAAGGCAACTCGCGCGCCCAAATCAATCTCGGTTATTTATATGAAAAGGGCTTAGGCGTTAAAAAAGATATGGTCACCGCCTTAAACTGGTACCGCAAGTCTTCAGGTTTGGAAAGTGATGATATTGCCTTTGCTTCAACCATTGAAACAGCAGTAAAAGCAGAATATGAAGATGAGCTAAATTTATTAAAAAATTCACTCAATAATAATCAAGTTGAAATAGCAGCATTACAATCTGATTTAGGAAAATCTAAACTACAATATCAACAAGAGCAACAAAGCCTGAAGCAATTACAAACAAAACTACGCCAAAGCAATGTGAGTATAAAAAAGTTAAAAAATACTCGCAATGTGGCTGCTGTTAAAAATGAGGCACTAATCTATAGCAAACAAATAGACCAACAGCTTCAAGTTGTGGCACAATTAAAAAACCAACTAAACCAAGAAAATACCGCATTATCTAGCAAATTAAAGCAAGCGGAGCAACGCAGTCTGCAACTTAGTGAAGAGCTAGTAAAACATAAAGAGGACAAAGGTTTACTGGAAGCCAAATTAATCTTGGCCGAAACACAGTTAGCAACTGCCAACCTGGCTATTAGCAAGCTAACCGAACACCAACAAACACAGCAACAAAAAATGACTGCGGCAAAGCAGGCACTAAAAACGCTTAAAGCTCAGGGAGCAAGTATTGAGCACATCCAACAATTAGAAACACAGTTAGCAGCAACCCAACAGACCTTAAAACAACAACAAGCGAAAATTAAAGCTAAACAGCAAGACAAGCTAAGTTACCAAAAGAAAATCGTTCAACTACAAGTGGCAGAAAAACAGCAACAAGTTGCCTATGCAAAACCCTCTATTGAGATATTGGATCCACCCGTCACGATAACGCGCAGCAATATGCCCAGCGTACGTTTACGTTCAATTATGAGTCACCGTGAAATTACTGGCAGAGTCACAGCACCCGCAGGCTTACTCGCATTTAATATTAATGGCTTAAACCGTGATATTAGTGATACAGGGATTTTTAAAGCCGCCATTAAACTAAAAGGCGAGCAAACTCTGGTGAGAAGCGTTGCCATAGACAAAGGCGGCAATAAAGTTATATTAGAATTTATGTTGCTCGCTAATAAACAGGCTAGTACAAAAAAAACTGATCGTACCAACAGCGTAGCAACAAATATTAGGGGAGATATTAATTTTGGTAGTTATCACGCATTGGTTATTGGTAATCAAAACTACCAATATTTATCTGACTTAAATACTCCCATTAATGATGCTCAAGAAGTAGATAAAATTCTACGTGAACAATACGGTTTTAATACCACCTTATTATTAAATGCCAATCGCTATGATATTTTATCTGCCCTCAATGAACTAAGAGAAAATTTAACCGCAGCAGATAATTTATTAATTTACTATGCAGGGCATGGCGAATTGGATCGTGTCAACCTACGAGGTCATTGGCTACCTATAGATGCCGAACAAAATAATACTGCTAATTGGATTTCAACCATTGCGATCACTGATATTGTCAATTCCATTGCCGCCACTCATGTAATGGTAGTCGCTGACTCATGTTACTCGGGAGCTATGACCCGCTCATCACTTGCACGCCTTGAGGTAGGCATGAATAATGCTTTACGTGCCAAATGGCTTAAGTTAATGACCAAAACACGTTCACGTACGGTATTGTCTTCAGGTGGGCTAAAACCAGTACTTGATGATGGCCAAAATGGTCACTCTTTATTTGCTAATGCCTTTATTGATGCACTCACCAATAATACTGAAATTTTAGAAGGCCAGAGCCTATATCGACAGGTGCATGAAAATATTGCCAAAGTCACTAAAAAAATTAAATTCAAACAAGAACCTCAATACGCGCCTATTCGTCATGGGGGTCATGAAGCAGGCGATTTTTTCCTAGTTACTATGGCGCAGTAAATAGAATATATTTTCAATATTATGGTGAAGTATAAGTCGCTACTTATATCTGGCTTACTTACTAGCTTACTTAGCTGTACGTCCCCCGAGATAAAATTTGCCAAACAAGCAAAAGCATATGGATTTAGCCAAAATATTGTGCAAGGCTCACACTTTAAACATAGGGTTTATAGTAATGCATTAGTACAGGATCAGACTGGCAGTTTACATATCTACCTGGGGGGCGATGGCTCCCCTTGGATTGGGCATCGTTGGATTGCAACTAACCCAACACCTAGAAATACCTTGATTTTAAAGCTGATGCAGCAAGATAATCAGGCTGCACTATTTTTAGGCCGGCCTTGTTATCATGGGCTTATTGCCGATACTCCCTGCACCAATACATTGTGGACCAGTCAGCGTTATGCTCCCGAGGTCATTAGTGCCATGGCGACTGCTATCAATAAACTCAGCAAGCAATATCAAGCCCAACAACTGGTATTAATTGGTTTTAGTGGTGGCGGAACCATTGCGACCCTACTCACTGAGTACTTAAACAATATACACGGTATTATTACCATTGCAGCTAACTTAGATATCACTGCCTGGACTGAGTATCATGGTTATTCGCCACTAACTACTTCATTAAACCCTATACAGGGACAACCTATTGCCAACAATATTTGGCAATTACATTTAGCAGGGGGCAAAGATAAAAATATTCCCACCCAACAAATTAAAGCTTTTGTGGATAAACAATTTGCTGCAGAATTATTGGTATTTAATGATTTTGATCACCATTGTTGCTGGACTGAAATCTGGCCTGGTATTCTACAATCCATCCAGACCTACCCATAACTACTGTAAAATAGCCGCAGTTATCTAAATTAAATACCTGCCACTATGCAACACGTTACTCCCGCCATTCCACTCAGCCTTTATATACATTTCCCATGGTGCATCCAAAAATGCCCTTATTGTGACTTTAACTCACATGCAGTCACTGGCACTTTACCCGAAGATACTTATATAGATGCCTTGCTCAATGATTTAGCACAAGACGTAAAGTTCTTTCAGGAAACGCGCCCTATCCAAAGTATTTTTATGGGCGGTGGTACCCCCAGCCTATTTTCTGCGGCACAAATACAACGTTTATTATTAGGCATCCAGCAACATATACATTTTGCTGACAATATAGAAATTACTTTAGAAGCCAACCCAGGCACCTTTGAAAGTGCTAAATTTGCTGCCTACCGAGAAATAGGCATTAGTCGCTTATCCGTCGGCGTACAGAGCTTTCATGATCAGCACCTAAAACGTTTAGGACGTGTACACTCTGCTAGCGAAGCCATTGGTGCCGTACAGATGGCCAAACAAGTAGGTTTTGATAATTTTAATCTGGATTTGATGTTTGGTTTACCAAATGACTCAGGACATGATAGTGAGCACGATGTTGAGCAAGCCTTGGCATTGGCTCCCAGCCATATTTCTTTTTACCAACTCACCGTTGAACCCAACACCTATTTTCACAAATATCCCCCCGTATTACCTGATGATGAACTTATTTATACAGAACAATTAGCCTGCCAAAAAATATTGGCTGAGCACGGTTATGCACAATATGAAATATCTGCTTATGCACAAGCAGGCAAACAATGTCAGCACAATATCAATTACTGGTCCTTTGGTGATTATTTGGGAATAGGTGCAGGTGCTCATGGCAAAATAACTCAAGCATTACCCAATAAAATTGTACGCACCTTAAAGCCCAAACAGCCAGAGCAATACCTACGGCAGCAACAAAATGATCGTACCCAACAAGCTATTGCCGTTAATGATTTGGCTTTAGAGTTTGTTATGAATCATTTACGTTTAAAAGGCGGCTTTAGTCTTGTAAACTATAGGCAAAGAACAGGCTTGGAGCTTGACTCTTTGCAGCCGGCATTAGCCAAATGTATCCAACAAGGCTTATTGCTAGAGCAGCAACAACATTATCTTTGTTCAGAAAAAGGTTGGCACTTTCTGGATAATATTTTAGAAAATTTCCTAAACGCGGTATAAGTAATGCTCGATTATCAAAAACAGTTTATTCAATATTCATTAGATTGCGGAGTTTTAAAATTTGGCAGTTTCTCATTGAAATCAGGTCGTACTAGTCCTTATTTTTTTAATACTGGCTTATTTGATAGCGGTGCAAAATTAGCCAAACTCGGCCAGTTTTATGCACAAGCTCTGATCCATTCCAAAATCGATGTCGATATCTTATATGGCCCTGCTTATAAAGGTATCCCTCTCGTTAGTGCTGCTTCGATTGCTTATGCACAAATGCAAAAAAGCGATATTCCTTTTGCCTTTAATCGTAAAGAAGCCAAAGATCATGGCGAAGGTGGGCATTTAGTCGGTGCCCCGTTACAAGGTAATGTACTTATTTTAGATGATGTGATTACCGCAGGTACTTCGGTTCGTGAATCAGTGGTGATCATTGAAGCTGCAGGCGCAACCCCAGCAGGGGTATTAATTGCCTTAGACAGACAAGAAAAAGGCGAAAATGATATTTCTGCTATTCAAGAAGTCAGTCATCGTTTTGATATGCCGGTGGTTTCCATTATTTCATTGCAAAATATTATCGATTTCATTCAAACGGATAAATATTATACTTTGAATATTGAAGCCATTAAAGAATATCAGCAACAGTATGGCATTTAATAGGAACACTAAATAATGAAGACAACTTTTAGAACAGAGCAGGACAGCATGGGGGAACTGCAAGTTCCTAGCAATGCTTTATATGGAGCCCAAACACAACGCGCCATTAATAATTTCCCGATTAGTGGTTTAACCCTCCCCCCTGCATTTATTAAAACAGTTGCCTTAATCAAGCAAACTGCTGCCACCGTCAATATGAATTTAGGGTTATTAGATGCTGTAAAAGGTGCAGCGATTCAGCAAGCAGCCGAGCAAATTATTCAAGGAGAACATGCAGAACAATTTCCTGTGGATATATTTCAAACAGGCTCTGGTACTAGTACCAATATGAATATGAATGAAGTGTTGGCAAACCTCGCAGCTGCAATCAGCGCACAACCTATTAGTGCTAATGACCACGTTAATATGGGGCAAAGCAGTAATGATGTTATCCCGACTGCAATTCATGTCAGTGCAGCTTTAGAGTGTCATCGCCAACTATTACCCGCATTAAATCACCTAGCGACCAACATTGAAACCAAAGCCGCCGCATGCAGTGCCTATACTAAAACAGGGCGCACCCATTTGATGGATGCAATGCCGATGACTTTAGAACAAGAATTAGGTGCTTGGGCCTTACAAATTAGAAACGGTATAGATCGTGTGCAAAGTGCTTTGGCAAGAGTGCAAAAAATCGCCCAAGGTGGTACAGCAGTCGGTACTGGTATTAATGCACATCCTGAATTTTCCGATAAATTTGCACAAACACTTAGTAATGTCGCAGAAGTAAAATTTGTAGCAAACGACTCTTTATTTGAAAGTTTAAGTTGCCAAGATGCCATCGTTGAACTCTCCGGACAATTAAAAACCATTGCCGTCAGCCTAATGAAAATTGCTAATGATTTGCGCTGGATGAACAGCGGTCCATTAGCTGGTTTGGGTGAAATAGAATTAACTGCCTTACAACCTGGTAGTAGCATTATGCCAGGTAAAGTCAATCCGGTATTACCTGAAGCCACCGCAATGGTCGCTGCCCAAGTCATCGGCAACGATGCCACCATTACTGTCGCTGGACAATCGGGCACTTTTCAATTAAATGTGATGTTGCCGGTCATTGCCTATAATATTCTGCAAAGTATCGATATTATTAGTAAGGTCAGTATTGAATTGGCAGATCATGCGATTGCCGACTTCACGGTACGCGCAGATAATTTACAAACTACCTTATCCCGAAATCCAATATTAGTTACCGCACTTAACCCAATCATCGGTTATGCCAAAGCAGCTGAAATTGCCAAAGCTGCCTATAAACAAGGACGCCCCATTATTGATGTTGCTGCAGAAATGACCGACATTAGCCATGCAGAATTAGAAAAACTACTGGAACCACAACAGCTAGCGGCTGGCGGCATCCAACAATAATGGCAAAACCACCGTTTCAACCCGAACTTATTGTGTTTGACCTAGATGGTACACTGGTCGATTCATCGCCTGATCTAGCGGTAGCCGTCAATAGAATGCTGACCACACTCAAGCAAGCAAGCTATCCGGAACAACAAATAAAGCAATGGATGGGCAATGGGGCAGAAATGTTAATCAAACGCGCCTTAACAGGTGAGCAAGAGCCTGTTAATACGCCAGAAAATTTAGCCGAAGCCATGCACACTTTCTTTCATTTCTACCAAGAAAATATCTGTGTGCATAGCCAGTTATATGCTGGCGTTAAAGAAGGCTTGGAACAACTGCAAGCCGCGCATATTAATTTGGCCTGTGTGACCAATAAACCCACCCAATTTACCCTACCATTATTAGCAGAAATTGGCCTTAAAGATTACTTTCAATTTATTGCTTCGGGCGACACTTTCAGTGCTATGAAACCGGATCCATTACCATTAACAGAAACGGCTAAAATATTTACCATTGCAGCTCACCAATCCTTAATGGTCGGTGACTCCATTAATGACATCCAAGCAGGGCAACGCGCTGGTTTTAAAACAGCGTTAGTGCCTTATGGCTACCTAGGCAAACATACACCCGCCGAACTGAATGCTGACTATAACATTAGCAGTATTAATCAATTGGCTGAGTTATTCTGCCCACGTACGCTAAATTGAAATAGCATTGAAAATTGTACTGCTGAGACATGGTAAACCCAAACTACCGACTTTTGCTCGACTATCAGCTCGCGACTTCTCGCAATGGATCGACGCTTATAATCATGCACCTTTAGATCAAACACTACCACCGCCACAATCAGCATTAGCAATAGCACAAAGTTGCTCTACCGTTGTCTGTAGTGATTTACGTCGCTCAAATGACTCGGCGCACAGGCTGGGAAAAATCAATATTGACTATATTGACCCTATTTTTAGAGAAGTAGATTTACCTAATGCGCAAATAGACTGGCCTAAATTATCAGGCAATTTCTGGTTAGTATGCTTTCGGATTCTCTGGCTTTTAGGTTACGCACCTCATTGCGAATCTCTAGTGACTGCCAAAAAACGTGCTGCTATGGGTGCTGAGAAACTACAGCAACTCGCAGAGCAAACAGGGAGCGTCATTTTTGTAGGCCATGGCTTTATCAATAAATTTATTGCTCAATCCTTATTAGCTAAAGGCTGGCAAGGACAAGACTCTACTAAACTCAATAGCCATTATTGGCAATTTTCAGTATATGAACTACCCAAATAACTAAATTATTCCATGTTAAGTGGATCACCAAAAATTTCAGAGCAGCTACAAAGCGTATATATTTTAGTTAAACAATATGTAGTGTATAATTGATTTTAAAACACCATATATTGTATTTTAATACATTTTTAGCTTAGACTTTCTAATGCTAACGTAGGTAAACACCATGACCATAAAAATAGAGAAAAAAATTGTAGGCTATAAAGTTCTGACTAAAGAAGATGAGCAGCCAGCAAGTAATGATGCAAAGCTAACAGATGTAGAAAGTATGCATGAAAACTTAATGCGTCCTGAAATGCTGTTTGGCTCTACTTATAAGATTAAAACCCCGCAATCAGAACATGCACTCTATATTACCGTGAATGACATGATTCTTAATATGGGCACCGAACATGAAGAACGTCGCCCCTATGAAGTGTTTATCAACTCCAAAAATATGGAGCACTTCCAATGGGTTTTGGCCTTAACCCGAGTTATTTCAGCGGTATTCCGTAAAGGTGGTGATATTACTTTTATGGTGGAAGAACTGAAAGCGGTATTTGACCCTAAAGGGGGCTACTTTAAAAAAGGCGGTGTTTATATGCCATCTTTAGTAGCAGAAATTGGTCATGCCATTGAGCAACACATGAAGCAAATTGGCATGCTCAAAGATCTAGAGCTAGATGCACACCAAAAGCAATTCCTTGCTGAAAAACGTGAAGAATTTGAAGCTAAGTATGGTGCTAAATCAGAAGAAAGTGATAATTTTCCAGAGCAAGCCCAACTGTGCACCAAATGCCAAACCAAAGCTTTAGTGCTTATGGATGGTTGTATGACTTGTTTGAATTGTGGGGAAAGTAAATGTGGCTAGGTCCATTACAAGTTACTGCATTGTTATACTTTGAAACAGGGGTTCACAATTTGTGAATTTCTATAAACAATGTTAAAGTTTCATGTAATATAAATTAAACTTTAATGCGCATTATGCACATAATTTCAAGGAAACCCTTTAGTGATGCAACTAAGAAATATCCTAATGATAAGTTAGCCATTGAATCAACCTATAAGTTATTACGAAATGGTTATTTTTCAAATCCCAATGAATTAAAGTCGCTATTCCCAAGCCTAGATAACTTTAAGTTTAAAGATAAATGGTGGGTTATCGATATTGGGGGGAATAATTTGAGATTAATTGCATTTATTGAGTTTCGTGATAATCGGATGTATGTAAGGCATATTACATCACATTCTGAGTACGATAAGTTATGTAAAAAATATGCAAAGGAGTCAAAAAAATGAACTTCCAAGAAGTAAAAGAGCAAGCAAGTGCTTTATTTTCTAATGCTGAATTTCTTGTTCATATTAAAAACCAAGAAGAGTACGAAAGTGCGTTATCTTTAATGGATGAGTTAATTGAGGAATATGATTTATATAAATCACTTATTGATATTTTATCCAATTCAATTGAAGAGTGGGAAAATTCAGCCAAAGAGTTTTCTGAGTTTAATGGACAAATAAAAAAAATGGATAGTAGCGTTGCTGTTTTACGTACATTAATGCAGCAATATGGATTAAAAACTAATGATTTTAAAAATGAAATTGGTGGTAAAAGTATGGTTTCCATGATTTTGAATGGCTCGCGAATGCTATCTCGTCATCATATCCAAGCCTTATCAACTCGTTTTCATATAAGCCCCGCAGTATTTTTTGAACACGTGTAATTATTGGATTGAATCATGGGCTCAGTCAACTTGAAAAAGCAGAAAGAAAGAAAAACCTGATCAAAAAGATCACCTATTTCAAGCGTTGTTTAAAGAGTATGCCGATATATTTGCTAACCAGTAGGAAAATGCAGTTTGTGGGAATATGTTGATGCAGGGACTCTAAAGATTTAACTTTTCTTACTGGAAATTATTTATACAGCATATCAAGGCACTACCAATCCCAATAAATATTTACTCTAATGTGGCTTATTTACAGAAATAAAGTGGGCGAATTTATTGAGATCATTCAGCAAATACGGCGAGCAAGTACTTTATAGTTAAAAAATATTTGCGTACAAATATAAGTACAACTAAAATACCCTCTAAATGAACAATACCGAATCAACCTTATGGATACAATGAGCTATTCAGCGTTTAGGAATCATTTAGCAAGCACTTTAGATAAAGTAAATGATGATCATAAACCCATTTTAATTACTCGCCAAAATAACAAACCCGCCGTGCTTATTAGTTTGGAAGATTTCCATGCCTATGAAGAAACCGCTTATTTAATGGCCAGCCCTAAAAATGCAGAAAGACTCAATCAAGCCATTGCACAAGTTGAAGCAGGAACAACCAGCCAACATACATTATTAGAAGAATGACTCTATCATGGGCTGATCATGCTTGGGATGATTACCTATACTGGCAAAAAACAGATAAGAAAATACTAAAACGCATCAACACTCTTATCAAAGATATGCAACGCACACCTTTTGAGGGAATAGGTGATCCCGAGCCACTCAAACATAATTGGTCAGGTTATTGGTCAAGACGCATAAACCGTGAACACCGCATTGTCTATAAAGCTACAGATGGTACTGTTATTATTGTTCAGTGCCGTTATCATTATTAGCGTAGAGCATAAAGGCACAGATATAGATAACTTCCTATTGTTTATTATGCACACATACACTACTATATGTGCATAATAAACATAAAGGAGATGGCATTATGTCTGCATTAGAGCACACTAGTCCTACACAGGAATCCGTCTTAGCTAAAGCAGTGTTGAACGCCTCTGAACAATTAGGCTTAAAGCAAGCAGAACTCGCAGCAGCACTGGGTGTACATCGAACTGCTATTAGCCGTCTAAAGCAAAATCAATCACTTGACCCTGCATCCAAGCAAGGAGAAATCGCTCTGCTTATTGTACGCATAGCCAGAGCTTTGTTTGCGTTAACAGGAGGAGATGCTGACTGGAGCAAACACTTTATGCACACGCACAATAATGTAACCGGTGGTATTCCTGCTAAACAAATAGCAAGCATTCAGGGTCTGATGACAGTTGTACAATTTGTTGATGCTATTCGAGGAAAAGTTTAATGCTATGGACGGCCTGTAACGGAGTACAGCAAATAGGGTATTTATCAGGAACACTGCACCGTTTGGTTGAAAGCCAAGAACAAATTGCCACCTTAGGTTATGTTGATACCCTAGATGAACAAGCCCTGCTTGAAGAAATGTTGGAGAATACTAAGCCCGTCTATAAGGAAGATTTAACGGCTTATCATTACTTACTGTCCACACCTTTTCGTTACCCACCACTAAAATGGGGCTCCCGTTTTGGTGGAGTACATGAACCAAGCCTTTTTTATGGTGGCTCAAGTGTTGCAGTAACACTGGCTGAATCAGCATACTATCGGTTTGTTTTTTGGCATTCAATGACGGGTACGCCAATTAAAAACCAAATAAAATCAGAGCATTCACTATTTTCTGCCAGCTATCAATCACAGCATTGCATTAGTTTGCAACAAGCTCCCTTTGATCATTATACGCAAGAAATATCCAGCCCAACTCAGTACACCCAGTCACAACAATTAGGTTCAGCCATGCGCGCGGGTGGTGTAGAAGCTTTTGAATATCTATCAGCCCGTGACCCACAAAAAGGAATCTGCGTCGGCTTGTTTACAGCGCGTGCATTTAGACATAAAAACCCTAACAACATGAGCCAATGGCTATGTGAAACGACTGCTAATGAAGTACTATTTAAGCAGCTAGGTTCCAACACAATAACCAGCTTTAAACTTGCAGCATTTCAAGTTGACGCTAAACTACCTATACCTGCGTAACATGCAGAGGTGAGAGGTTAATAATCATGCAAAGTCACTTTTTCGCCTACATCAGTAAAATCCGCTGGCTACAACGCTGGGGGCTAAAGCGTAATGCTGTTGCTGAGAATGTCATGGAACATAGCTGGGAAGTCTCGGTTATTTCCCATGCTTTGGCCTTAATAAAAAACCGCTATTTTGACGGCAAGCTTGATGTCAATGCGATTGTGGTTGCTGCGCTGTATCACGATTGTAGCGAAGTCCTTACTGGTGATATGCCCTCCCCCATCAAATATCATTCTCCTGACATAACCAAAGCTTATAAAAGCATTGAAAAACAGGCGGAATATGAATTATTAAACTTACTTCCTGAAGGCCTTAAAGAAGATTATAGGACAGCCATGATCGAGGAAGACTTGCCTAAAGACCATAAAGTCATTATTAAAGCAGCAGATACCATTTCAGCTTACCTAAAATGCAAAATGGAAGTTGCTGCTGGCAATCAGGAGTTTTCTATTGCTGAAAAAGATATTGAGGCTAAATTAAAGTCCATTACCTTGCCAGAGGTTAAATATTTTTTAGACACGTTTACCTCTAGCTATGAATTAACGTTAGATGAGTTGTTCAAGTAACCTTAAATGCAATCAATAATGCCTCATTATTCACGGGTAAATGCAGATAAAATGTCATCATTCCCAAAGTCTGTTAATCGGGAATCTACGTTAAGTATAGATTCCTGCTAACAGCATGCAGGATGACGATTTTTCATAGCTCGGTTGCCAGTGGATAATGAGAAGTTACTGCAATAAGTATTAAATTCATGCCTCATAAAAACCTACAATAATCTTTATATGCTCAAAATCATCCACACTGCAGATTGGCATTTAGGCCATCACTTACACGGCATTTCCCGCCATTATGAGCATCAACAATTTTTGGCATGGTTGCTGGATCAACTCCAACAACAGCAGGTCGATGCATTAATTGTTGCTGGCGATATTTTTGATACTGCCAATCCATCTGCGGCCGCACAAACACAATTGTATGAATTTTTAGTTAGCGCTAGAACTGCCAATCCACAATTGGATATTATTCTCATCGGCGGTAATCATGATTCGGCAGCGCGTTTGGATGCCCCTGCAACACTATTAAAAGCCTTGGGTGTTCACGTAGTCGGTGGTTTGACTCGTAACGAACACGGCACAATTGATTGGCAACGTTTATTGATTCCATTAAGCAATGCACAAGGTGAGCTACAAGCTTGGTGTGGTGCAATGCCTTTTTTACGGCATGCAGATTTACCCGAACAACAAACAGCAGATGACCCATTGATTGCAGGCGTTGGTGATTTGTATAGCCAGCTTATTAAATTCCTACAGCAACAAGCAACAGCTGAACAAGCGTTACTATTAACAGGTCATTGTTATATGGTCGGCGGCAATATCTCCGAATTAAGTGAACGTAAAATATTGGGTGGAAATCAGCATGCGCTACCGGTGCAATTATTCCCCGAACAGATCAGCTACACTGCTCTGGGACATTTGCATTTGGCACAAACGGTGGGTAATGATGCATCCATTCGTTATAGCGGCTCGCCCATTCCATTGTCGTTTACCGAACAGCATTATCAGCATCAAGTCTTACAGGTTGAGTTACAAACGGATAAAAGCATTAGCGTGGATCCACTCATTATTCCACGCAGCGTGGCTATCTTACGCATACCAAACGGTAATGAATACTGTTCTTTAGAAACTGCATTACAGCAATTAACGGAACTTGAATTAGGTGCCGATCTACCGATCGAACAGCAGCCAGTATTAGAAATACGCATTAGCTTAGCCAAACCGGAACCAGGTTTGCGGCAACAGATTGAACAAGCATTAGTCGATTTACCAGTACGGCTATTAAAAATTAGTATTGCTTTTACCGGCACTGAGCACAGTTTGGCTGATGCCATTCCCGAACAGCGCTTGGAAGATTTACAACCCGAGCATGTGTTCGAACGCTGTTATACACAGAAATACGCTAACCCTGTGCCGACCGAATTACTCCAGTTATTTAATGAGTTACAGGAAAACTTGCAAGGAGGCGAGTAATGCGCATTTTAGCGATTAGAGGTAAAAATTTAGCCAGTTTAGCCAATGAATTTGAAGTACTACTAGAGGCAGGTACACTACAAAAAGTGGGCTTGTTTGCTATTACCGGACCCACTGGTGCAGGTAAGAGTACTATTTTAGATGCTTTGTGTTTGGCTTTATACGATCAAATGCCACGTCTGCCAGAAGGACATGGTGTGGCTATTGGCCATAAAGATGAAGATGAGGCGGTACGTGTTAAAAGTCATGATGTCAGTTCGATATTACGTCGTGGCACCGCGAGTGCCTTTGCAGAAGTGGATTTTATTGGTCAAGATAAACAAAGCTATCGCGCCCGTTGGGAGTTGAGCCGAGCACGTAATAAAGTCGGTGGACGTTTGCAGGCGCAGCGCATGAGCTTGGTCAATATTAATAGCCAAGAAAAATTTGGCCAAGGTAAAAAAGATACCCAGCAAGAAATTGTTAAGCGTCTTGGTCTTAATTTTGCACAATTTCGACGTTCGGTGTTATTGGCGCAAGGTGATTTTGCCGCCTTCTTAAAAGCGAAAAAAGATGAACGCTCCAGTTTATTGGAAAAAATTACTGGCACCGATATTTATAGTGAATTATCCATTGCTGCTTTTGAACGCGCTAAACTGGAGAAGCTACACTTAGATAATATCCAAGAAAAATTAGCCGATAAAGTGCCCTTAACAACTGAGGCCAGAGCAGAATTAAATAACGAACATTTACAGCTCAGCGAACAATTAACGGCTCTACAACAACAGCAAAAAATCAAACAACTTATTCTGGATTGGTTTACCTGTTTGGCGAAACTAACAGTAGATCAGCAACAAGCGCAGCAACAATGTCAGCAGCAACAGGAGAGCTGGAATGATAATAGCTCTGACCGCGAGTTATTGACTCAAGTTGAATTAGTACAACCTTTGCGTCCACTATTACAACAAGTTTTAAGCTTGAGTACAGAATGTGCAGAAGCACAGCTTAAATTAACAGATAGTGAAACGACACTTATTAAGGCCGAACAAACTGTTAATGATGTAAGCCAGCAGGTGCAAATTAAACAGCAACAGTTTGTCCGTGCTGAAAGCAGTTTTAATGCCGCTCAACCCATCTTAATCATTGCCCGGGAACTGGACACTAAAATTGCTAATAGCCAAGCGCGATTACAAGACCTGCAACAAGAAGTCAGCAGCCAACAAGAAAAATGGCAAACGGCGGATGCTAAGGTAACCGAACTCAGCACTCAGCAAGAACAGCAACGCCAACAATTACAGCAATTGCAAATCTGGCAAGAACAGCATATGGATCTACAAGCTGTAGCTAATGAATGGGGACGTTGGGAAAGTAATATCCAAGATTATTTAGCACAACAACAAGCTTTAATAGAGCAACAAGCAAATCATACCCAACTGGAAAATAATATTGCGGCACAACAAACCGAGCTCAGTAGTTTACAAACTGCCAGTGAATTATGCTTAGCTAAAGAACAACAATTAAGTGCCGAGTTGCTGGCACTAGAACAGCAATCGGATAGTCAGGCCCTTAGCGATTTGCATCAACAGCAAGCACAACTTGAAACTCAGCAAGCGGAATGTAAAAGTACTGTTTCTTTAGCTGAACAAGGCTTGGCACTACAGCTCGATCTACACAATACTCAAACTGCATTAACAACAAACGAGCAAACTTTACAACAAGCCAATACCCAAATAGAACAGCTGATCGTACAACAAGACAATAAACAAGGCCAGCTACAAGAAGCACAACATGCTTTTAATTTAATGCATGCTGCCAGCCAGAAAACTGCTCAAGATTTACGTGCCTTATTAATGACCGAACAGCCCTGTCCTGTTTGTGGTGCGAATGAACATCCTTGGGCCGACACTCATTTAGAAGTTCTGCAACAACCTGTCGCTGAACAGCAAGCACGGGTTGAACAGTTGACCGCTGCAAAAGAGCAGTTAGTCAGTGAATTAAGTACTCAGCAAAGTTTAGTTAAACAAGCCAAGCAAGAACAAGGTCAGTTAACTAAAACCAAACAACACACTGAACAACGCTTAAATGAACTGGCGAAGCAATGGTTGTTAATTGGGTTAGAAAATAAGCCTACTTGGCTGAATTTACAAGCAGCAGATATTACTCAGTTACAGCAGCAGAGTGCTCGGTTGCACGCGCAATACATCGCTATTAAAAACCAAGTTAGTTTGGCTTTGGATTTACAAACACAAATTACGGCAGTGCGTAGCCAGCGAGATGCTGCCAATCAGCAACATATTGAACAACGTCTTAAAACAACAGAATTAGATAAGAATATAGCGGAACAATTAAGTACCTTAGCTGCCAATAGTAACAGTATTCAACAACTAGAAACCAAGCTACTCCATATTGAAACCATACTGAATACACCACTACAACAACTGGATAACTGGCAAACAGAATTAAGCGAAGCAGGTGCTGATTTTTTACAACAATTACGTGATTCAATGGTTCTGTGGCAAAACAATAGCCAGCAGCAGGAACTACTCAATAAAGACTTAAACCAAATTAAACATGATTTAGCCATAGCCAGCACAGCCGCCGAACAGCAACACCACCTCGGTTTACAACTACAACAAGAGTTGCAGCAACATAATACACAACAACAAGATTTACTGACTGACCGGCAACAGTATTGCCAAGGATTACCTGCTAATGATTATGCCCGTAATGTAGAACAGCAGTTACAAACGGCAGGCAACCATAAACAACAAGCAGAAGCTGAATTGTCCACAGCACATAGCGAAACTAAAACTTGGCAAAGCACGGTACAGCACTGGCAAACAGAACAACAACGCCGTTTAGCCAAGCAAGATAGCACTGAACAAGAACTGCAAACAGAGCTAAGTAATTTACAATTAACTAAAGCAACAGCCCAGGAGTTATTAAGCAAAGATGCAGATTGGATCACCACCCAAAAGCAACAGAGTGCGACCTTAACGCAAGCATTACAAGAAGCACAAGCCAACTTAAAAGTAAGCACTACACATTTGCAAGAGCATGAGCAACATACCCCGCTCGAACAAGAATCGTTAGTGATTACTCAGTTGGAAAAATTGCAAAGTGAGTACGAAATTTTAAGCTCAGAAAAAGATAATAAAATATTTTTGCTACGTTCGGATGATGAAAAAATTGCGGCAGGCAACCACTTGCAGGCACAATTAAGCCAGCAAACGCATATTTATGAGCAGTGGGAAAGCCTGAATGAATTGATTGGTTCTAAAAGTGGGCAAAAATTTCGTACCTTTGCGCAAAGCTTAACCCTTGAAACCTTGCTGTCTTATACCAATCGGCACTTACAAGAATTTGCCAAACGTTATGTTTTACAGCGCGTACCTGGTAGTGAACTGGAACTGCAAGTAATCGACCGTGATATGGCGGATGAAGTGCGCAGTATTCATAGCTTATCGGGGGGCGAAAGTTTTCTGGTGGCACTGGCACTGGCTTTAGGTTTGGCTTCGTTATCGTCCAATAAAACTCAAGTAGAATCCTTATTTATTGATGAGGGCTTTGGTAGTTTGGATCAAGAAACCTTAGATATTGCGTTGGCAAGTTTAGATACTTTGCAATCATTAGGCCGTAAAGTGGGAGTCATTTCACATGTGCCTGCTTTGGTTGAACGCATTGGTGCGCAAGTTGTGGTAGAAAAACAAGGCGGTGGACAAAGTGTGGTTTCGGTTCGGGCTTATGTGTAATATGCATTAGTCTAGCTCTGAACTGAGAAATTCAAAACAGAGACAAATAAACCTAA
The DNA here is from genome assembly GCA_016592635.1 of Methyloprofundus sp. Classification (NCBI taxonomy): domain Bacteria; kingdom Pseudomonadati; phylum Pseudomonadota; class Gammaproteobacteria; order Methylococcales; family Methylococcaceae; genus Methyloprofundus; species Methyloprofundus sp. The sequence goes on along the minus strand of AP023240.1, from coordinate 4,106,939 downwards.
ACTGTAAAATTATTACACAATCATCGACGTCACTCCCCCAAAGCATGTCAGAAAAATTTACACCAACAGTTCTGAGGCTTTATTGAGCCAAAACTCATGATCATAAGAATTTAAACAAAGCCTATCATTAAATCAATTTAACTTCAGCCACTTGATTTGTAAAGTACAAATAGTTAATTAGGGATTTTTTTAGCAATATATCCTATCTAGATATTTAAATTAATCATAGTAATCCACTTATTTCATCAGTAACTCATAGCAAACTCCCCTATTAAAAGGAGGCAGTTTTTTAATAATTCCTTAAATACAAAGTATTTTAGTGTCAACTTTTTTTACAATTGATAATTTAGCTAATTCTGGCACAGGCTATAAATATCTAACAATATTGATAATATTATTATTGGTATGCAATATGCATGGTTTATAAGCATAATCTGAGATGTTTGATAATTTTTTCAAACATAAGAAATAGAAATAAAAAGAGAAACGACAATGAAAGCAAAAAATAAGATTATTAGCGTATTGGCATTGGGGCTGACTATTGCTGCAAGCCAAGTATCTGCAACAGTTATTTTTTCGGATAATTTTGGTACTGGTGGTAACTCCGGAGGGCTAACAAATATTGGCTCAAACTGGAATGTAACAGCAGGGAACGTCGATTTATGGAATTTTTTCGGCACACAGGGTCGTTCTGTAGATTTAGACGGCACTAATGCGAATGGAACCATTGAGACGACAACAGTATTTAATTTTATCCCTAATACTTTATATGAATTATCGTTTAGTTTTGGCAATAACACACATGCTGGCAATGAGCTTAATTTTTCAATTGGCTCGGCTTTCAATGAAACATTACCTACCTCTGTATCCAGATCACCTGCGTATACAAACATTACTAGACAATTTTCCGTTGCTACTGCAACTTCAGCTGCGATAACTTTTGCTGAACAAGGAATTCCAAGTAGTGGTGGTTCTATTATTGATGACGTGATTCTGCAAGACTTAGGGCCTAGCAACAATGTTCCCGAGCCTATTACTCTGTCTTTGATGGGACTTGGTTTAGCTGGCTTAGGTTTCAGCAGAAAACGAAACACAAAATAATATCCTTTTTTTAAAGCTCGCTGATAGCCAGCGGGCTTTATGAGAGCCTACTATTTTTTCACTTAGAAATTATCCAATCCAACTTACCCTCGATAATCATCAGGGTTAATGTGATACTTTTTTAATTTGTTATACACAGCACGTGTCGATAATTCCATTCGCTCTGCAATCTCCTTAATATCACCTTGGTATTGTTGCAAAGATGCCTGCAAAAATGTCCGCTCGACATTTGCTATTGCCTGCTCTTTACTTTGTTTCCAATTAGTAAGCTCTGGTTTTGTTGCACTAACATCCAGCTTTAAATCCGTTATTTCCTCGCCCACAGTAAATAATAAACTGCGTTCCAAGGCGTTTTCTAATTCCCGCACATTACCAGGCCATTGGTAAGCATAAATCTTACGCATAACATCAGCACTCACCGAGCCAACATTTTTATTATGTTTCTTACTAATTTTTTGCAAAATTAACATAACCAATGCCGACAAATCTTCTGGTCTGGTGGCAAGAGGTGGTATTCCCAACTTAACCACATTGATGCGATAGTACAAATCATTGCGAAATAACTTTTTCTCTACTTTTTCAGACAACTCAATATTGGTGGCGGAAACAATACGCACATCAACTTGTATGGTTTGCTTCCCCCCCACTCTCTCCAACTCACCTTCTTGAATAACCCTAAGCAAACGAGTTTGGGCTGCCGGAGATAAGGAATCAATTTCATCCAGAAATAATGTACCGCCTTCTGCTCTTTCAAAATACCCTTTATGCACATCTATAGCGCCAGTAAAAGCGCCCTTTTCATGACCAAATAAAGTACTTTCCAATAGACTTTCCGCAATAGCACCACAATTAATGGCGACAAACGCTTTATCATTACGAGTACTCATTGCGTGAATAGCCCGCGCGACCAACTCCTTACCAACACCTGTCTCACCTTGAATAAGAATCGTTGCCAGAGTCGGTGCAATCACCTCTATTGCATGCAAAACTTTTTTCATAGCCAGAGAGTTAGCAATAATCACTGGCGCTTGGCTTTTTTGTGCTTGCTTACTGCTTTGTTTACGCCATATTTTTAGCATGCGCTCTTCTATCTGCGACTGTAATAGAGCAAAGCTTTGTTCATCTTGTTGTTGACCTCTATTGCCGTGGTATTCAACTCCTTGTTTACCTTTACCACTTTTGGAGTTTAAATGAATATAAACTTCACAACAACCATCATTATTAGCAATACTTTTGGCAATCTCCACTTTAGCATAACCAAAGTTACGCGCCGCAATGCCTCCAAACACACTTGAGGTCATACCGCATAGCTCAGGAAAGTTAACTACTTTTTCACCAAAAGGACAGCTACTATTACAAACAGCAATACAGTCCTGATCACTGGCAGACAGTGAAAAATTGCCGCCAATATTATTTTTCAAGCCTAGAATTAGCTCAATATAGCTCTCGATATCTAAAGCATCATTTTCATTATCACTAGCAGATCGATACACTTCTTCAAAAAAACAACCTGCCGTTAAAGCAATATTTTCGATGAGTTGCTGACACTGCTCGGATCCTAACTGTTCGCTCGCATGCATAAGCTCAATAACAAATGTTTGCAAAAAAATAATAGGGGTTAAATCAGAAAGCGAATTATAAGTCATAAGCCAATTATGCAGTTTTTATTCAATCTGTGAATTATAACTGCACAAATACAACAAAGTAAAACTGTAAGTGTTTGTTTTTATTTATAGATACAATTGGTATGAAACCTGCTTAATATGATTTTAGTTGCACAACAAGTATTCCGTCATTACAAATCGCTACGCAAATACTTTGCAACTGTAATGGTGCACAACTGATTTTTTAATCACATACATAATAACAATAAAGGAGATTTACCCCATGTCGAAAATACTCAATGAGGTTTACTAGCTAACCGTGAATATACTAATAATTTTGATAAAGCCGATTTACCCATGCCTCCTGGTCGCCAATTTGCCATTTTAACTTGCATGGATGCACGGCTTGATCCAGCAAAATATGCAAGCTTATCTGAAGGTGATGCCCATGTTATTCGTAATGCAGGCGGCCGAGCAAGTGACGATGCTATCCGTTCTTTAGTTATTTCCTACAAACTATTAGGCACGCGTGAGTGGTTTGTTATTCACCATACTGACTGTGGCATGGAGACTTTTACTAACGAGATCATGAGTGAATTACTCGACCAAAGCTTAAAAACAGCATCAGTTGATGCCGATGGCTGGCATGATTGCTGTGAAGGTCCAAGCTCGGCAGAAGGCAAATATATCAACTGGCTAACCATTAAAGACCAGGCAGCCAGTGTTACCGAAGATGTCATTCGCATCAAAACCAGCCCTTTAGTACCCTATGATATTCCAGTTTATGGCTATATTTATGATGTTAAAACAGGTAGCTTAATTGAAGTGCCTGAGGCAACAGCAGCAGGTAAAGTTCAATAATGGAGTCACAATGCTCAGCTATTATCATGGGGGTTGAATCCGAGTGTGGCCTTAGTGCAATATTGGCAAGGCATTTCGCTGCACAAGGTTTGCATGTTTATATAGCTGGGCGCAACTTTACCACACTACAAATAGTTGCGGATGGTATCTTGAGCGATGGCGGAAAAGTCAGCCCTGTCGTTGCGGATGCAAGCCAAGAATATGACATTGATAATTTATTTGATATTATTAATTTTGAAGGAAGTACCCTGCAACTTGCAGTCTACAATGTCGATAGCAACATTCCTGCCTCCATTTTAGAAACGGATACTGAAGTCTTTACCGCCTTATGGCAACAGAACTGCTTAGGTGCTTTTCTATTTGCTAAGGAAGTTATTGAATGCATGCAACCTAATAATAACGGTTCATTGTTTTTTACGGGGGCCACTGAAATTTTAGAGACTAAACTACCTTTTACAGCTGCTGCATCAGTGCACACCGAATTAAAATCCTTTGCTCTAAACTTGGCAGAAGAGTTTTCTGCTGAAGGTATTCATATAATACATGCCAATATCGACAGTGCTTTCAATAGTAAACAAATCACTCCGCATTTTCCAGGCTACTACCAAGAAAAAAACCAGCAAGGTTTATTAACATTAGAAGGCATTGCAGAAACTTATTGGACTGTGCATCAACAAGCACCGAGTGCTTGGGTACACGAATTTGAACTGAAACCTTTTGAGATGAATTTTCAGGATAGGGCTATTAAGCATCAGCTTTAATCAGTTTACTTGCCTTATTGAAAACTAACCTATCCACACACTGTCAGCTTGAACTGCATGATAATGGGCAGCAATTAGGGGAATTTTTTATAAAAACTTTCTCTTCTTCCTACCCTAAGAAATTGCACAGTTCCCGCATCTAAAAAGATACCTATTCGATAACGATAATCGAACTTACATCTATAGTAATTAGGGTAACCCGACATTTCTTCAATGCCCGTTAATTGAGATAAGTCCTCCACTTCTCCTGCCTTCTCTATAATTTGTTTTATCTTCAGTAAAATACGCTTATCAGCAATTTTTTTCGCATCTTTAACAAAGTGTTTGCTGATTTGTATTTTCATTGAGATAAGCTATCAATAAAAGAACTTACTTCCGCTTCACTTAAAAATTCATTTTCATCTTTCGCTTGCTTACAAGCAAGATGGAAGGCAATGTCTTCTATTTGTTGATGCTGTTTTTGCAATAACTCACGTAGAAATTCCTGCTGTGTTGCATTTGGTAAGCTAGCGTATAGATTATATAAATTGTGGGATGTACTTTCTTTTTGTGATTGCATGTTTTTTGTCTCAAGTAATCTTATTTTTATTTTCTGGGGTTTGGCTTTTAGCGTGTGTAAATTAAGTTCTTGCTCACTTCTCTTGAATCCTTATAAAGTGAATTATTTATTTCTTGAAGTTGGTGGTTTAATAATTAATCTCAACATTCTGATCTTCTCTATTTGCACCCCTTTCATAGCTTTCTGCAATCGACTTTAAAATACCAGCTGTCCTAGGCCATATCAATTGAATTTTTTCAGCATCTTTAAAATAATTAAGTGCTAATTGTCTCTCTTGTAAACCACCTGCATATGGGTGTCTAGTAGTTACACCTCTAGAATTTACTCTTCCACATTCCATTCCATTTTCAAAATCTTTACTTTTTATTCTTTCAACAACACTTCTAACTATTTCATGAGGCCAAATTTTATCTTTTCCTGCTTGGCTTTTTGCTAAAAACTTTCCAATTTTAGTATCGCCAATATCAATTATCCCTGACTCTTTAAAAGCAGTTCTGGTTGTATCAACCCAAGAATTAAAAAGATCATTATCAATATCATCGCCATTTACTCCAGGTAAAATAGATAATGTATCTAATAATTCCCATTCTGTTTCAGCTCTTTGTTCTTGCTTTTCTTGAGATAACTCCTCGGCATTATCTTCCTCACCATCATTGCGCTTATATATCCAAACGACCAACTGAGCAAAAAATTCTGGGTGCTCAGCAACATAGTTAAAAAGATAACATGGCTGAACCTCGCTAAACCGAAAGAATGGTAAATAAAGCCATTCAAGCTGTCGAATACTCTCAGCTTTTATACCACTAAAATTCTGAATGAGCCCAATAGCCTTCAAAATTTTATATTGATCAATTTGTATTGACGGGCTGTTTAAATCCTTAGGGTCTATAGCTATTTTGATCAAAATAGATTCAACTAGATTTCCATCTAATAAACTAGGCCCACTATTATGAAACACCTGAGAAATGGCATATAAAGTAGCTAATGGTCTCTCATGTTCTAAAAATTTTGTGGCAACAATAGATACAAGCTCTATGTCTTTATCTGATACAAAGTAACGATTTAACTTAGTCCAGTATAAAGACTGCCCAGCTTGATCTAGCTCATCAACTAAAGCAAAAGTTTCTTTATTTCTGGGAAAACACAATAAAAATTGTGATTTTTTATCTTCACCCCATGATGGGTTTTCCTTCAATATGTCAACTGCACTATTCATATTTTCATAAGCTAAGATTAAAAAATAGCTTTCTGAAAAAATGACATATTTGCAATCTTCACTTAACCATTTGAGTGCTATAGTTAATACGTCATTTGAAACGGAAGATTTATAAGTAGAATTACCCACTATTTCAGGGCAAGAACTTGCCAATATTAATTGCTCTAGTGCATTATTACCTCCCTCCTGATAAAGAGTCTCGATAATTTTTATACGGCTATTCTGAACGAGATCATCACGCTCTTCATACCCCCCTTCTTTTCGATTGACTGGGTAAATAAACTTTGGCCAATGATCATTAAATAAATACACATTGGCTTTAACTGTATCGGCATAATTAAAATGATAATAAACCTCCTCTAATTGATCCAATAGTTCAGTTGACCAAGTCCATTCTAAACCTGGAAACTCCCTATGATGAGATTCACTACCGTACACTTTTTCACCTCCTCACAGCAATGCCTTGCCCGATAATGTGAGGCAGAATTGAGGGAGTATTTTTCCTTCTCTCAGCAGGCGCTTTAATAACCGCACTCCAAGAGTAAACAAACTCAAATCACAACGATCTTTGCGATGAATAATTTTATCCCAGCTCTTAGTCAGAGCAAGCTCTCCTAAATAAACCATCCATATATAAGCTAAAGCCGCTGCCATAATAAGTCGAGAAACTCGCTCAGGAGCCCTTAATCCACTTTTCTGCAAGTTAAACCCTCGACCTTTAAGGTCTGAAAACAGCGTTTCTATACGGAAACGTTTGCGATACCAGTTAAATGCTTCACCCCCTGTGGGGAAATTAGTCACTAGATAAATAGGGTCATTATATTTTCTCCCCCAATAAACAACCGCCCTTACTACAATGCTACGTTTACGAGTGAATTCAACCGCCGATATTTCAGTCATGCTTCCTTGTTCGGGACAAATATCTTTAAATGTAAATTCATCTCCATTCTCATACAATATCGCATTATTTGCCGTTCGGCAGGCATACTTCCAGCCATAACTACTAATGGTTTCCAGCCAGTCTGCTCCATCAAATTCCCCGTCACCCAAACAAATGACCGACGTACCTTCCGGGATTATCGCCTGAACGGATTTAATCAATTCGATATGCATATCTTGAGGAAAATGCCCCTTTTTACCTTTACGGGTTACCCACAGCAATGGCAGAGCTCTACCTTTATAAATCATACTGACCATCAAGGTAATACAGCCTTGCGCTGTCGTGCTGCCATCAATAGCAAGTACTAGCGTTTGTTTGGCTAAACACCGAAGAAGAACCTCTATAAAGGGTAAATAAAATAAATCGACACCCACTTTTTCATTTTTCAGCCAACGGCGCAATTGCATGATTTGGCTTTCTTCTTTACCTGATCCTGGAATCTCTCCTGCCACATTAGCTAACTTAACAGATTTACTTTGTATAATACCGCAGATAAACCCTGTCAGGATATTTAAGCCGTTATTTTGACGTTTGCTGGGATCAAAATCCCAGAATTTTTGAAGGCCGCTATGAATGGTGCGATAAATCTTGTAAGAATCTGACAATGTAGGGTATTTTCAATGTAAATCGTCCACATTACCATTTTTTCTACTCTTCGCAATACCTGCTTTAAAAAGTGTACGGTAGTGAATGATGAGATAGAGTTTCCCTTAATTGGTTGAGAATTTTATCCCTAGCCTCATCAGAAATTAGGTTAACGGTTTGACCTAATAACTTACTAATAATTTCCTGTTGCTGCGTTTCAGTATATGAATTAAAGTTATCAATCAGATCACATAACCGAGAATCCTTATCGTAGTCAATCTCACGAAACAATAAATCTACAATTGAACCAACATAGTGATGATAATCGTGAATTGTAGTACTGCGTTCAACACATTTAGACCAATCTTGATACTTAGGTTTATTTATTCCAGTGGTATGATTCGCTTTATTTATTAAAAATGACAGCAGCAATTTCCAAGTGACTTCTGGATATTGTGGGATTAGTAATTTATCAAGTACCTGTACCCTTTCTTCATGTGAAATAGACGTATTATTTACCCACCCCAAATAAATATCGACCAACGAACTTGAGGGTCTATTACCCCATCGACCTCCAGGGTCTATTACCCCATCGACCTCCAGGGTCTAGCTCCGCTAAGCGAGCCAAACATAAGCTAACTTTGGCAAAATATTGTTTGTTCCAAGATAGTTGCTCTAAAGACCAAAGTAAATTTGAATGATAGCAGCCACCACCTAAAGTAGTCAGTCCTTCCTCTTCAAACAACCCAAGTAAATATGAATTTTCATTTGATGTCGCTGCCTCAACAGCCGAAATAAATTCTTCTGGGGCGGCTTCAGCAACTAACTGCATACAACTACCAAGCGAATACCAAAACTTTACCCCTTTATTAGTATTAAAAAGATCTCTGATCCAAATACGAATATGATCAGAGGGTTTATCTCCACCTAATTGGGAAAAAAAAACATCACCAAAAGTAGTCAATAAAGCAAGGCTATCTGATAAACCTCTCTTTAGTAAACTTGAATACTTAGGCATAGCTCCTGTGATAGAAGCCATATATCTCTCATCAGAGGGTAAATCATACGATGGGTCTAAATCAGATAGCACAATTGAAACAGCTTTCCCTAGGCATTCAAGATAGGGAACGGCTATTTTAGGAGCTATCAACAACCAAAAACCCACTTTTGAAATAACCTGCCATACCTTACCTACAAGCCGTATAGGAGGGTCATTTTCTTTTGATAGTCTGATAATAATTTTATTAAAGTCAGCATAGGGTAGAGCAGATAAAGTTTCTAAAGCTTCTCTATCAAATTCATTATCTTCTACCCATTCAGAAGCAAACAGAACTGCAAAAAGAGCATCTAGTGGATATTTATCTGGCCAAGAAGGAGGTTTATAATCTATGGGCTGTAGCAAAGAATGGCGGAGTAAAGGCTCCATGTATCCTTTTGTATCATCATATAAAGACTTTATTTCTTCATCATTAAAACCTAACTTTTTAAATCCACCTTGTCTCTCTAGACGACATAGACGATTTAGGTAAATTGACTCAGAATGAGTATCTTGTTTATCAGTTGCAATTATGACAATATGCCCATTAGAAACGGCCACTCCCATTCCAGAAGGCAAAAAATCATGAGGTACTAAAATTAAGGACTGATTATTTGTAGCTATTAAATCCCATGCTTTTTGGTCTTTAATGATAAGGCAGCGAGATTTTGCAATATCAGAACCAACAAGAGAAGCTAAAATAAACCCATACGCTTCTATCTTTGATGTGGATTTAATTCTATGTAATGCTGGTTGCCCTAAAACAATATTTTCAATTTTTTTAGACTCGTCTTCTCTATTATGGAGAAGAAAATCTGATGTGAGATTCACCTCGGTTTGGTTTATATATTCATTCCATGATTGTTCTACATCCCACATTGAGGCAGTACGTTTTCCTAATAATTCAGAAAACTCCCGATGTACAGCTGGGCATGTTTCTAACCAACTTTCTAATGTTTCAGCATTTATCCCTTTAACATTTTTCCATTCACACTCTGATTTTTTTAACCGAACCCACTCATCTCGTTTTGTCCATAACCTTGATGTGACAAAAACAAATGTTGTTTCATCTAACTTAAATGGGGCTGGGTTTTTTAGTCGTTTTGAATAATCGTCATCAGCTTTTCCTTTTACAGCAACATTAGTACCGAACTCCCAACCAGACTTACCCGCAGGAATAAACTCAGTTGCTTCACCAACTTCGAGAACACCATCCCAGCCACCGATAGCGACAGCATCACCAGAAGGAAAGTCTCTATTTTTAGGATTGCAAGAGGCTAAGATTAATTTTTTAACTAATAAAGGAAGTATCTCCTCAGCTTCACGTTTATTAGTGGCAGTCCAATTCTTTATATCATTAGCTGTTACATACCATCCTGACATTTTACTATCCCCATTGGTTTATTTTTCTGTTTGTAAATACCGTTATTTCTCCAGTTCTTCAACCTCAAACCCCACCACACTATGCAGATCCTTACTAAACTCCACCACAATCAAATGAATAGTTTCCCCCGTAGCCCGATACTTATCTGCATAAGCTTTATCTTTTAACTGCTGTAATGCTTTCCCTTTCAGTACTTGCTCGACAACTTTAAATTCAAATAAATAGATATGTTTATTAAAATGCACACTCATATCTATACGCCCTTGACTGGTGGTATCTTCTAAAATAATCGTTAAGCCCAGTGCCGCAAAATGCGAATAAAATACGCTGACATAATAGCCTTCATATTGAGTAATCGGATTATTGCGATACCAATCATGTGGGATGCTGGCGAAGAATGCGTTAAATAATTTTTGCAAACCAGCACAATCGACTGTTTGTAATAGCTGCAATTAAACGCAGTCGATTACTAAAAGCTTGCTGGCCATCAGCTCCATAACCACTTAATAAAGCTGAATTCAAACTAGTTTCTACTTCCTTATTTGGGTAACCAAGTGTATAAACCCAGACTCCTGTTAGCACTTCTTGAACCTTGCTATAGGTAATATTTTTATAGTTCCGCACGCTCCAGCGTGGGAATTCATATTGGAATGCTCCAGCGTTCCATCCGTGACGCGGGAGCGTCACAGGCTGCATTCCCACGCTAGAGCGTGTGGAACGATAAGCTTTGATTTATTTTATTGCGCTAATGAGCTTTACTAAATGTGAGCTATCAGACAAGACTTCAACTGAAGTAAACCCACAAGCTTGCACAGTTTGTACTGTTCTGCGATTAATATTTGCCCCAACCAATCTAACCGTCATCGGGTTCAATATATGCATGATCGCAGCAATTATTTTGTGACTGCTCAGCACATGTTCCAACAATAAGACTTGCCCACCTGGTTTACAAACACGTTTTAATTCTTGTAGGCCTAACTCAGGTTCAGGGACTGAGCAGAATAAAAAAGTGCCAATCACACAGTCAAAATGATTATCAGGATAATCTAATTGCTGCACATCCATCACCGATAAATCCACCGCCATTGCTAATTGCTCACTTTTTTTCTGTGCTTGTTGCAACATCGCAGGACTAAAATCTATCGCCGCATAAGATTTATTAGCGGGGTAATAGGGGAAATTTTTTCCGGTTCCTACCCCTACTTCCAGTATTTTTTCACCCTGAACTTGTTGCCAAATTTGCGTGCGTAAATCACCGAACATCATCTTTTCCATCATGCCTTCAATCTGGTCAAAGTACGGAGCGATACGATCGTAACGTTTTTTTATAATATCGGTTTGGTTGGTCATAGTGTTTAAATCTTAATGAAATAAAAATGGCGTAGCGCAGAAAACGTAACCCAACATTTTACGGGTATCAACATTGTTGGAGTTCCTACCTACTCCAACGAATCTACATAATTTACACTGCAATGGGCGCAGCAATATGTGGGTGTGGATCGTAACCAATAATTTCAAAATCATCAAACTGATAGTCAAAAATACTATCGGGTTTACGTTTGATAATAAGTTTTGGCAATGCTTTGGGTTCGCGTTGTAATTGTATTTTAGCTTGCTCAAAATGGTTGCTATACAAATGACAATCGCCTATGGAAATGATAATTTCACCCACATCTAAATCACATTGTTGCGCGATCATATGGGTAAAAATTGCTAAGCTACAAGTGTTATACGGATTGCCTAAAAACAAATCATTACTGCGAATATACAGTGAGCCGCTCAATTTTCCATCAGCAACATACCATTGATAAAGTAAGTGACACGGCGGCAATGCCATTTTGCCATTCTCAGCATTCTGTTGCGGTGACTTGGATTCATCGGGTAAATCGGCAACATTCCAACCACTAATAATATGCCGGCGACTGTCGGGATTCTTTTTAATGCCATCAATCAGTGCACTGACTTGGTCATAACTCTCGCCATCAACACCTTGCCAATGACGCCACTGTGCTCCATAAACGGGGCCTAACTCGCCCTCCCCTGTCGCCCATTCATTCCAAATTTTCACACCATTATCATTAAGATATTTAATATTAGTATCACCGCGTAAAAACCACAGCAATTCATGAATAATGGATTTAGTGTGTAAGCGTTTAGTGGTGACTAAAGGCAGGCCGTCTTGCAAATTAAAGCGTATCTGACGACCGAAAAGTGATTTAGTTCCCGTACCAGTACGATCGCCTTTTAAACAGCCTGTGGTGAGAGTTTCTGCGAGTAATTCTAGGTATTGTTTCATTATCTGTGTTTTCGTGAGGCTGTCTTTTGGATAAAACGCGGAGCGTCTTCGGAAGCATTCCCACGCTGGAGCGTCACTGCTATTAAGTTAAGGGTTTATATTGTCCAATATCGTAGGATGTGCTGAGGCACGAAGCGCATCAACGTCGCTAAATGATGCGCTTCGTACCTCAGCACATCCTACGTCTCTCCTTAACTTAATGGCAGAGATGCTGGAGCGTGGGAACGATAAGATCTATACTTTCGATTTATAGGCAATAGCTATCAATACCATACCGAATATAATCATTGGTGTTGATAAAATCTGACCCATGGTTAACCAATCCATTGCCAAGTAACCCAGGTGAGCATCAGGTACACGATAGAATTCTACGATAAAACGGAAGATCCCATAGAACATTGCAAACATGCCTGAGACAGCCATATAAGGTCTTGGCTTACTGGAATAAAACCATAATATTAAAAAAAGTAGCAGCCCTTCTAAAGCTGCTTCATATAATTGTGATGGATGTCGGGGTAATGGGCCTGCTCCCGGAAATACAAACGACCAATACACATCTGTGGTTCTGCCCCACAATTCAGCATTAATAAAATTCCCAATCCGACCTGCTAATAATCCAACGGGTACCACGGGGGCAATAAAATCTGTTAAAGCGAATATCGTACATTGGTTCTTTTTAGCAGAAAGCCACATGGCAAAAACCACACCGATTAAGCCACCATGAAATGACATGCCGCCTTCCCAAACTTTAAACAACATGATTGGATCGGCAATAAAACTACTGAAATTATAAAAGATCACATAGCCAACTCGACCGCCTAAAATAACCCCCATTGCAGCATAAAAAATAAGATCCTCTAATGCTTCGGGTTTGACTGGCGAGTTTGCTTTGGTGACTCGTTTAGTTAATAAATACCAAGCTCCGGCGATGCCGATTAAATACATCAATCCGTACCAATGTACTTTGATGGGACCTAGGCTAATTGCAACGGGATCGATAAGGGGATATGTCAGCATGAGATTTAATGTCGTATAAATAAAAAGGGCGGAATAGCTTATTGCTAGTCCGCCCTATCATATCAAAACTTAAATATGCTGTTGTCTTTTCTGCTAATTTTATAAGGTACTTTATTCCCTCTACTTATTAGACATCCAAATTAGAAACCTCTAGTGCATTCTTGACAATAAAATCACGTCGTGGCTCCACTACATCCCCCATCAGCGTAGTAAAGACTTCATCAGCTGCTACCGCATCCGCAATATTCACTTGTAATAAAACCCGGGCATTTACATCTAATGTCGTTTCAAATAACTGCTCAGGATTCATTTCACCCAAACCTTTATAACGCTGGATATGTTGACCTTTTTTAATTTCACGCATCATCCAGTTAAACGCCGCTTTAAAATTACTCACTAACTGTTTACGCTCTCCCATTTGCATATAGGATTCCGCACTGAACAAATCATTCGTATCGGTAACATACGTGGAGATTTTTCTATAATCTTGGCTATTAAAAAACAATGCCTCAACAACAAATATTTTTTCTACGCCATGCTCTTTCTTGTAAATGGTAACGGTGTAATCCTCAACAGTACGATAGGCTAATTCAACCGAAAAAGTCGCTTTGCTAACTCTTGTATTTAAGCCCTGCTCTACTACTGTAAACCATGCTGTTAACTGCTGTAAATCTTGTTGTGCTGCTTTGCTTAATGGATCGACATGGGTCAGCTCTTCCAAAAAGTCATCATCGTAACGTCTACCCATACGACTAATCACTTCTTCCACCCCTAGATATTCATTGGCTAATTTTTCTAAGCCAATACCTTTAATCGCAGGTGTTTCACTATTGGTAATTAATTGTGTTTTTTCTAATGCCATTTGAATCAGGTATTCATTTAATTCAGCATCATCTTTTACATAGCGCTCTTGCTTACCTTTTTTAATTTTATACAAAGGTGGCTGCGCAATATAAATATGTCCACGCTCAATCAACTCCGGCATTTGTCGGTAAAAGAAAGTCAGTAATAAAGTTCTGATATGCGAGCCATCGACATCCGCATCGGTCATGATAATAATGCGGTGATAACGTAATTTTTCCGGATCATATTCGTCTTTACCAATCCCACAACCTAAAGCAGTAATCAGCGTACCCACTTCGTCCGATGAAATCATCCGATCAAAACGCGCCCGTTCCACATTCAAGATTTTACCTTTTAATGGCAAAATAGCCTGCGTGCGTCGGTCTCTACCTTGCTTGGCAGAGCCTCCCGCTGAGTCCCCTTCCACAATAAAAATTTCTGATAATGCTGGATCTTTTTCCTGACAGTCTGCTAACTTACCTGGTAAACCCGCAATATCCAGTGTGGTTTTCCGGCGGGTTAATTCTCTAGCCTTACGTGCTGCATCTCTGGCTCTAGCCGCTTCGACAATCTTACCCGCAATAATTTTGGCAATAGCAGGCGTTTCTTGCAAGAAATCATTCAAGCGTTCGCTCATCGCCGATTCAACCAAAGGCTTTATTTCTGACGAAACCAGCTTGTCTTTGGTTTGTGATGAGAATTTTGGATCAGGGACTTTAACCGATAATACCGCAGTCAAACCTTCACGCGCATCATCCCCTGTTGTGGATACTTTTTCTTTTTTCGCTAAACCATTTGCTTCAATATATTGGTTAATCGTCCGGGTCAATCCACCCCGAAAACCAGCCAAATGTGAACCACCATCACGCTGCGGAATATTGTTGGTAAAACAAAAAATATTTTCCTGATAAGAGTCATTCCATTGCATCGCCACTTCTACCGTGACATCTTCTTTTTCGACGGTGAAATGAAATACGTCAGGAAATAAAGGCGTTTTGTTTTTATTAAGGTGCTCAACAAATGCCCTGATACCGCCTTCAAATTCAAAAATATCTTCCTTATCATTACGTGCATCTTTTACATGAATACGCACACCTGAGTTTAAAAAGGATAATTCACGTAAACGTTTTACCAAGACTTCATAATGAAATTCAACATCAGTAAAGGTCTCTGTACTTGGTAGAAAAGTAACTTGTGTGCCTTGCTTATCAGTTGCTTCCATTTTCTCTAATGGCGCAACAGGTTCACCATGCACATAAGTCTGACGATAGACATATCCACCTTTGTAGATTTCCAGATCTAGTTTCTCTGATAAAGCATTAACAACAGAAATACCCACACCATGCAAGCCTCCTGAGACCTTGTAGGCGTTATCATCGAACTTACCTCCAGCATGAAGCACTGTCAGGATCACTTCGGCTGATGAGCGACCTTCCTCGGGATGTATATCGACAGGAATACCACGCCCATCATCTGATACTGTCACCGAGCCATTTTCATTGATAGTGACATTCACTTCTTTACAGAATCCAGCTAAGGCTTCATCAATCGAGTTATCCACCACCTCAAAAACCATATGATGCAAACCCGTGCCGTCGTCAGTATCCCCAATATACATACCAGGTCTTTTACGTACCGCATCTAAGCCTTTTAAAACCTTAATATTGGAACTATCGTAATTATCCGTATTGTCGCTCATGTTTAACCTTGTTTTGTATGTTCCACGTGGAACATGTTTTTTTACATTTTGTTTTTAATGTTTCACGTGAAACACTGGAGTTATTTTCTTAACCTCACTTACTCGTTAAAGAATGCATTAACCAGTAACACACTTTATACAACTGCATAACCACCCTGCTCAACCTGTACTGACTTAAATAAAGCATAGTCTTGCAATGGGGCAAACATTTCTTTCTCTAATAGAAGGCTAATGCCATATTGCTTTGTTTCGTTATTATTAAACTCAATCAGTAGCGTATGAGAATCAATTACCTTAGCTGATTGTATTTTAGGGTAAGTCATCTTTAACCCAAAGCTTGTAACTTATGAAATTCTTGGTTCATGTAGGATGGGCAAAGGAGCTTTATCCCGTGCCCATCAAATGCAATACATATAAAGATGGGCACGTCGTACCTCCTTTGCCCATCCTACCATTTTGGTAAATTAATTTTTGCTACTTACTTTCAATTTGTCGATTCCAAGCTTGCGCATCAAATTTTTCATACCATGAACGAAATTGCATTAAATTCTTTTCAGGTAAATGCGTAATAGCCTCTTCTATCTCTTCTACTGTTTTTACCATAAATACAGCCTCCAAAATCTAGCGTTTACAATGTTCCACGTGAAACATCAAACCTCAATCACCTTCCCATGTTCCACGTGAAACATCTTATATTCACCAATAGCACTCAACTCACCAAACTCATCCTTTTCAGTGGCGGTCATAAACACCTGTACATCCATTCCTGCCAAGAACTGTAATAACTTAGCTCGGCTAGGTAAATCCAGCTCTGCCACTGCATCATCAATCAATACACAACCTGAATGAAAACCATTACTCAATAAATGCTGCACCTGTGCTAATTTCAACGACAGCACCAATAATTTCAACTGCCCGCGTGAAACAAAATCCTTCGCTTTTCTGGCATTAACCAATAACTGAAAGTCGGCTCGGTGTGGACCACTATGAGTAAAACCATAGCGCAAATCCTTTTCCAAATCTGCAACCAATGTATCCAACAAAGAACTCTCTTGATCCCATCCTGATAATAACTTTAATTCCACACTATCTAAATCTAAAAACTGCTGTGCTATATTTAGAAAAACCGGTGTCAATTTCATTAAGTATTGTTCGCGATAATTAGCGACTATTGTACCGTATTGCTGCAATTCATGATTCCAAACATTTAGCTCCTTAATCCGGCGAATCTTTAGCAAAGCATTACGCTGACTCAGGGCTTTTTTAAAATGCCGCCATTGGTTTAAAAACTCAGTATGCTGATTAAATACCCCCCAATCAATAAACTCTCGGCGTAATTGTGGACCCGCATCTAATAATTGGTAACTCTTAGGATGAATCAATTGCAAGGGCAAAGCATAAGCCAGTTCGGAACGGGAATGCTTGGTCTCTTCGTCGATACGGATCTGTACACTTTTACCATCATGTTGAATACCTAAAGCAGAAACATGACCATTACTAAACTGTACTTTACCAGAGACAATTAAATCATTATGCGCAAAATGAATGACATTTTTGATGGTAGTCGCACGAAAAGAATTTGCACGACCGAGGATATGAATGGCCTCCAGCAGCGAGCTTTTGCCGCTGGCATTATGACCATAGATTAAATTGATTTTGGGAGCTGGATATAAGGTCGCTAATTCGATATTGCGCACATGATGTATATCCAGTTTTTGCAGACTCATACTGCCTTATAAACGCATCGGCATCACAATAAACTTATAATTTTGTTCACTCGGTTCTTCAATAAAACAACAGCTCAAATTCTCGGCAACTGTTAGCACTGCCAATTCAGAATCTAAATTAGATACCGCATCTAAAACATATTGTGAATTAAAGGCAATCGACAAAGGCTCGCCCAAGTACTCCACTTCTACTTCTTCATCCGCTTCTTCATGCTCCGGATTATTAGTACTTAACTGTAGACTATTGCCATCAATAATAAACTCGATGCCTCTAAATTTTTCATTGGATAAAATAGAAACCCGGGTTAACGCATCTTTTAATACCTGTTTCTGTACTTGGATCGGGCTATGAAATTCCTGGCTAAAAATCTTGCCAAAATCAGGGTATTTTGAATCTACTAATTTAGCCGAATAAATAAGGCTGTCAATCACTACCCGGATATTATTGCGTGAGAATTCAATATGCACTTCCAACTCATCGTCATCTAATAAACGCACTAATTCCAACACCCCTTTGCGCGGAATAATAATACGTGCTTCCATGCCCGTTTCTTGCTCAATGCTATCTTCGTAGATCGACAAACGATGGCCATCCGAACCCACCAGTTTTAACTGTTGATTAAAAATACTCAGCATAATACCGTTCAGATAATAACGTACATCTTGGTTACCCATACAAAAGATAGTTTTATCCAAGGCTTTTTTCAACTGTGCTGCTGGCAAACTAAACTGACCATCCATCGCAGTCATTTCAAAATTAGGATACTCGTCTGCATTGAGGACACTTAAAGAAAAACGCCCCCGCCCAGAAACAATTTTTATTTTATTATCAATTAGCTCAAATTTAATATCTGCAGCACTAGGTAATAAACGACAAATATCCAGCAGCTTACGCGCCGGAATGGTAATACTACCTTCGGTATCATTATCCAAAGCTACTTTAACCACGATCTGTACTTCCAAATCCGTACCCGTCAAGGTCAATTGGTTATGCTCCAATTTAAACAGCACATTCGCCAAAATCGGCATAGTTTGCCGCTTCTCGATGACATTAACGATTTGTTGTAGAGGCAGCAGTAATAGCTCTCTGTTAATTATAAATTTCATATTAAGGGGGTTATTGATCGTTCCACACGCCCCAGCGTGGGAATGCAGCCAGTGATGCTCCAGCGTCACACACTGAGAAACTTGACTTTAAAAAGCTATTTTAACCTGTTTTTGACTGGCTGGGTAGAACGGGGAAATACGACCTTCAAGGTCTCGGGATGTGGCAATAATTAATCAGTAAATAGTTGGGGTTCGTGCCTCACCCACAACCTACACCAACTATAATGTGAGACATAGCACTTAATTCCATCCACCGCCCGTCCAAACTGCCACTGCTCCGGCACGTGGCTGTTCGGGCTGGCTAAGCTTACCTTATTTACTTGAAACTGGATGACCTAGGGCAAGACGAAAGCCGGTGCTGCCATCACGCTCCGCTGGCGAGTCGCGGTAACGCATAGCAGAACGCACGAACCAGCCAAAGTTGCTCCACGAGCCACCACGTACAACTCGGGAACCGCTACTATCAACTACTAGTGGGTCACGCACAGACTCAGCTAAGTGTTCTTGCCATGTATCCTGACACCATTCCCATACGTTACCGTGCATTTCGTATAAGCCCCAACTATTAGCTGCTAAGCTTTTTACGGGTACTGTTTGCTGTCTATACTCGCCTTGCTTTCCCTTTGCATAAGGCACTGTACCTTTATAATTGACTTGTTCAGGGGTGATATTTTCCCCAAAATAAAAGGGAGTCACCGTCCCTGCACGACAGGCATATTCCCATTGGGCTTCACTCGGTAAACATAAATTCAATAAGGGCTGTAGCTTATTTAATTTAGTGATAAATACTTGTGCATCATCCCAGTTTACTTGCTCAACAGGTAAGTTATCCTCTTTAAAATGACTCGGATTCTCTCCCATTACCGCCATCCACAGCTCTTGGGTGACAGTGCTATCCGCCAGCCAATAACCTTGCGTTAAAGTGACTTGGTGTTGATCTTCATCACCAAATCTCTCAGCTTCATTTTCGGGTGAGCCCATTAAAAAAGTACCTGGCTCTATCCAGCGAAAAATTTGTTGTACATTTTTATAAGTAAACGCCATCCACAAGCCAAATTCATCCTCCCCCCAAGCACTGGCCCAAGCTTCGGGAAAATTTTGTGGGTAAGTTTTCATTTGCATACGGTATCACCATAGTTCCCATGCTCCAGCGTGGGAATTCAGTTTACGACGCTCCAGCGTCATGTTCTGGAACGCGGAGCGTTCAAGCATGCATTCCCACGCTGGAGCGTCACTGCCATTAAGTTAAGAGATATTTCTTTTAAAAACAATGCTTTTTCTGCCGCTTATGAAAATTCAGCAAGCGCCTCGCAGATGATTTTTTACGAGGCGGGTTGCGGTGCTTTCGTTCAATGGTGGGATTAGTTAAAAATAGTGCCGTCAGCTTTTCCTCTATGAAGTTGGTCTCAGTGTCTCCAAGCAATAAATCGAACGCATGATTTTTGATGGCATTAAACGATACCGAGCGGTTAACGATCTGTGGGTATTTTGTTTCTTTGGCATCTAGTTGTTTCTGTGCAGCATCCGTTAATATTGACTCAAGCCCCGTTAAATATACACTTGAATGAAAATCCTGCTTCACTGCCTCTGCCTGAGTTCCCGTAAAATTTTCCAGCCCTAACCGAGTTTTTAACAACCCATAAAAGGTTTCAATTCCCCAGCGCAAATAATATAGCTCAGCAAAATCAGCACTCGGATAGTACTTTTCATTATGTAAGGAAGTCACTAAAACTTCATTTTCACCAGTACTCAACTTAACCCGTACAAAGCGTACCTTAAGTGAAACAGGTAGGCCTAATTTACGAATAATGGACATTTGCTCAGCACAAGGCTTAAGTGTTGCCGTTTGGCTTTCTTTTCCTTCACCTTTTAGCATTTTTCTTGCTACTGCAAACGAGGCCGCCGAACAACGAATAACATAATCTCTCCGAGATTGAGTCAATTCAGCCAGCATTCGATAAGATGGGTAGTTCCTGTCCATCGTCAACAAATCTTTTGCTTGTGTATGAGCTAAATGCTCAACCGCCAAATCAATTTCATAAGCTCTCGCTCTGCCCAAACGTGCATCAATTGCCACTCGATTCAATACATCATAGAGCACCGAGGCGAGTGCATAGGGATGCTGCCCTATTATTTCACTATCCTTGCCATTTGAATAAGAAATCGTGCCAAATTCTTCTCGGACATCTTCTGTATTCGGCAAAACAACTTTTGAACCATCAATTGCCAAGACCCGAAAACCCCAGAATTTATGATAGTCGCCATCACCACCATACACCGTTTCAACTATAGCGGTTTGGTTGAGTTCTATAAATGCAGTGTGCTTAAGCTTATAACGTGCTTGCGAATAAGCACTGGCCGTTACAGGTGGTAAATCTAGCCAGCTCATCGCTTCATTCACTACATTTTGCACTGATTTAACACTTTTTCTCATCATTAAGACCATTAATAATGCAAACGGCAAACTACGATTTCGAGTAAAATCCTTTTCCGAAACTCGGTGACTTTTTGTAAATGCTTCATTTTTAAGTTGAACTCGACTTTTATTTATTGCTTGACTTTTTTAACCATTATTATCATAAAATGCCTATATTATCCTTGTTTTTTAACAAATTTTCCTTAACTTAATGGCAGTGACGCTGGAGCGTGGGAACGATTAAAACTCATTAAAATTTTGTGACTCTATTGCAGAATCTATCGCAGGAATATTAAAAAAATGATATTGCATTACTTTCTCCTCAATAACTTTCCTATTCCATCCAGCAATTTAGACTGTCGCTGCTCCGGCACGCGCCTGTCTAAACTGCCGGATGGAATAGACTTACTTTTCCTATCTGGCTGAGCTTGATGACCTCGGGCAAGACGAAACCCGGTATTGCTGAAACGCTTAGCAGGCGAGTTGAGGCTGCGCATAGCAGAACGCACGAACCAGCCAAAGTAGTTCCACGAACCACCACGCACAACTCGGCTATCGCTACTATCAACGACTAGTGGATCTAGTGCAGACTCTGTCAAATGTGCCTGCCATGTGTCTTGACACCATTCCCAGACGTTACCGTGCATTTCGTATAAGCCCCAACTATTAACTACTAAGCTTTTTACGGGTAC
The DNA here is from genome assembly GCA_016592635.1 of Methyloprofundus sp. Taxonomy (NCBI): domain Bacteria; kingdom Pseudomonadati; phylum Pseudomonadota; class Gammaproteobacteria; order Methylococcales; family Methylococcaceae; genus Methyloprofundus; species Methyloprofundus sp. The sequence continues at coordinate 4,085,095 of AP023240.1, read as the reverse complement.
TGTTTGCTGTCTATACTCGCCTTCTTTTCCCTTTGCATAAGGCTCTGTACCGTCATAATTCACTTGTTCAGGGCTAATATTATCACCAAAGTAAAAGGGAGTCACCGTGCCTGCACGACAGGCATATTCCCATTGGGCTTCACTTGGTAAACAGAGATGCAATAATGGCTGTAGCTTATTTAATTTAGTGATAAAGGTTTGTGCATTCTCCCAGCTTACTCGTTCAACAGGTAAGTTATCCCCTTTAAAATGACTCGGATTCTCTCCCATTACTGCTACCCACAGTTCTTGAGTGACGGTACTATCAGCTAACCAGTAACCTTGCGTTAAAGTGACTTGATGTTGGTTTTCCCAACTATGCCTCTCAGCTTCATTTTCGGGTGAACCCATTAAAAAAGTTCCTGGCTCTATCCAGCGCATACGCAGCTCTACACCTTTAACGTTTATATCTGCATAAATGCCATATTGATCTCTGCCGCCACTCTCTGCCCAAGTGGGGATTATGCTTGTTTTAGGTCTAGCAGAATACCAAACACCCCGCAGTGCTCCCTGCTTCTGATGCCAACTAGGTAAGTGCCAATACCAACGATATACATTACCTTGCTGATCCTGACTTTCAACATAACTCCCTGTGGTAACACTCATTGCTTGCGTAAATACCCACGGTGCCCTCTCTAATGGTAAGCTCGCTTCTATACTAAAAATCCCTTGACCAACTTGTAATTGATACACTCCCGTATTCAGTATGCCTAAGTCAATTAGTTCGCCCATCTCTACATTGGCATGTTGTTCACCATTGCTCGTAAACTGTAAAGACCCTATTTGCTGCTGAGTTAGCAATAAACTGGCTAACGTTACTCCTATCTCCCAATCATTACTATTCTGTTGCAATAATGCTTTGCTAATCAATTGCAAGTGTTGCCCTTGTTGCCTTAATAAATATGTTTTAGCTTGCTGCTTAATGCTAAGTAATGCATGCACATCCGCCAGTTTAATATCCTTTGGCCACTCTATTTGTGTGTTGCTTGCTTGTCTTGCTGTCGCAAACACATATAAAGCATGCGTATATTTATTGGTTGCGCGGCACTGTGCGTTATCATGACGTGCTAAATAACGCTGAGCATAATTATTGAAACCTTGGTGCTCTGAGTTGACGACATAAGTTTTAATCAAATTTGCCATAAAAGCCTGAGTGGCCGCCTGTACTTCTGCTGGTAATAATCTCCGAAGCTCTTCTATTTGTAAAAATGTCGCCATCATTTCAAAGTATAACTCTTCAGGTAGCAGTGCATGATATTGCCCCATAAGTTTCAATAATTGTTGCTGCTTATTACTTGGTAATTGCAAAATAGCTTTGGCCAGCTTTTGCAGGTGCTCAATACGCCTATCTACTTGCCAAGCCCATTGCTCATTAACAGAATGCACAGCCGTATTTTGCCACAAGGCAACCTCATGCCCTATATCATATTGTACTGATAATAAATGGCGTATCGCACGCACCAACCCTGTATCAACACGCACAGCCGCAGCGAAGTAAGTTAATAAATCTATGGGAGTGCTAGTCGAAGGTACGGAGGTCTGAACAGGCAATAAAGATAACGACTTGAGCTGGCTGGCTCTATCCCAAACCACACAGGTAAAATATTGCAATAAGCGTGGATCGAGGTCGCGCGCCGCGACAGGCATTAACACCACTGGGCGACAGCCGTGTTGTTTGAGTTGTTGTCCAAACACTAACCAGTCATACAATGTGCGTCGTGATTGAGCATGCATTCCTAAATCACTCAAAATAAGCAATGGATTATTGGCACCAGGATTTTGCCAAGCACTTCTTTGTGCTTGGCCGCTTTGATAGCGCAATACATCCCCGCCTGGCATATCATCCACATATTGAATATCTAAACCATACTCACCGCGTAAATGTTGCAGTTGCTGACATAGATAAAAAAAGTCATTACGAAAGGGAAAGTTTTTCTCGTTTATATCAATCAATATATGTGCAAATTCAGCCCACGTTTGCTGTAGTAGTCGCAGGACTTGTCGTATTACTTTACCAGCAGCAACTTGCTCTACCAATTTATTTAAATCTGCTTTGCTGCTACTCTTCTCAGCACCGAGTACTTGATAGAGAAATGGCCATAAACGCGCCCAAGTCACTAAGGGCTGATATTGCGGTTTCCTGCGATGCATTTGCGGAATAGATAATTCAGTTTTACTGAAATAATCTGGTTTAGCATGTTGGAGCCACTCTGGCCGTAAGTCTTGCTTTTCATTTTGTTCAGCATTTGGGTCGCGCTGTATCTTAGTGATGCGGTAGTAAGCAGGTAGGTTTATATTTCTTTTACTATTAACATGTTCGGGTACTTCCAAATTTAAGGTAGTACTGTATGAAGTATGCGATATGGGCTGTATATTGAGAGTAACCTCTCCGACTAGCTGCTTTTTATCAACTTTTTCTTCAAAACCTAATAGCTCAGCTAGCGCTTGCCTCTGCTCTTTATCAACAGCCGCAAAACCCCATAGTAAATCAGCACGACTAATACTTGCTTTGGGTCGCATGCTCTAGTGATTCCTATACTGAATTACCATAAAATTGATTACGTAGTGATACGCAACATTACCACGCCACTTGATCGGCTTCACTGCACGACTTTGCATATCGTTACACTTTACCCCTCCTATCTCATTCATCATCATAATCTAGCATCGTAGGGTACTTACACAGCGCAAACTGATGTATTGCCTGCAACATATCTAGTTGCTCCGTTTCCGATGTACCAAGGACACTTAAAGCACGAATCATATCCAAATACTCTGCTTGTCCCGGCATCGTGACCCCAATCTCTTTTGCACGTTGTCGGTCTTTGATTAATTGTTCTGCTGCTGTTTGACGTACGTTTTTACTACATTTACCAGAAAAATGTAATTCGGCTCGCTCCACTAGGCAATCAATTAAAGCTCCCTCTGCACGAGGTAATTCAACCTGTAAGACCAAACACCGACGTACAAAAGCGGCAGGCAATTCTCGCTCTTCATTCGTGGTAATAATCACTAAAGGAGGCACTGTATTGTTACCGCCAATCGTGGTTTTTAGCCAAGGAATACTCACCGCATTATTACCCATGATTTCTAATAAGCCATTAGGTAGTTCAGCATTAGCTTTATCAATTTCATCAATTAACAAGACACTACCCTGCCCTGCTTGCCAGTTAGCGGGCTTCTCAGGTTGTATTAATTGATATTGACTATCTCTATACACCTTTTCAGCCGATTCATAACTTAAACTCCACCATAATGGCCCTGGTGATATGTAGCGTTTAGTGTCTAGTGTTTTTTTTAATTGCTCTGGTGTGCAGTTATGCCCTTGTAAAGTTTGCGCTTCTGCCAAACGGCCTACTGCATCAAAACGCCAGAGTAAGTCTTGGCTTTCAGTATGCGCATTGACCACCTCATACACAAATAGACGATTTAAAGCCACTGCAGCAGCTCGTGCTAACTGACTTTTACCCGTGCCTGGCTCACCTCTTAGCAATAAGGGCCTTTGCGCTGCTAAGGCCGCTTTTAAGGCGTTTAAGCTTTGGAAGTCAAATTGATGATGGGATTTAGGCCATGAGGCATATTCAAGGAGTGGGATTTCCTCTACCTTATTGAGTTTATCTAGATTTGATTTTATATATTGTTGAATTGTATTATTCATTGCTTGAATTTAGGATTATTTATTTCTTTGTAAAAATTATAAATCTCCCCCATCAATAGGCGGTCAGAAGTAACATACCCTAATGAGTTATTTTTATATTTTAGAGTGATAATGGGTAATTTGGGGAGCCGCTTCTTTAGCTCATCAATCACACTTGAGTTAGTAAAAACACTGCCCTTATCAAGTTCACTAGCAGATATAAGAAAGTAATAATTTTTCTTCCTCAAATCATCCGGCTTTAATTCAAGTCCAATCTGATTATTTAAAAACTTCTCACCAACAACATTAATATCTTCATTAGGTAATACTTTTGCACACACTTGCTTTATCACTTCATCAATGGCGTTACTTTCATCTATACCGCTCTCAAGCACTTCATTACTTGTTGCTGCATATTTTCCTAAAATATATGGCTTTCCCTTTCTAAATTTTGGAGAAGACTGCCCTTTTCTAGCAACCGTAATTTCTGCACTGCCTTCTGCTTCTTGAGAAAGCTCCATATATAGTGAGGATGAATGTAATTTTTTTGCCTGCTCCTGCGGTATCCCTAATACAGAAATCAGTGCCACTAAGTTTTCAGCCGCATCAAGTAGTTTTCTTGCTTTGTTATACGATTTTTTTCTTTCAAATTTTTCCAGCCTACCTACTGTTAAGTTTGTAATAATACGAATCAAGCCAGTAATATCATTTTCACATTGTTCCTCTATTACCTTGCTTACTTCTTTAACACTTGCATTTTTTGATAAGCGATATTTTTTTATTAACCCCCCATATAAACACTCTGAGTCAATTAAAATATCTTCTATGGCAATAAGTACTTCATTTATAAAAAGCCGATCCTCTTGAGTTTTTGAAGAGTTAGGACTTTCCACTGGCTTAATTCTATCGAGTAAGGAGGCAAAATTCTCTTGCTCAAGGCCGTGAATGGGTTTAACAAGTATATTCCCGGCAAAATCCATCAAATCATTAATTTCATCAGAAATATTTTGATAAATTTTATGTCTCTCCCTTAAGCGGATGATAGACGTTGGCTTTACTCCTGCTAATTTTAAGCCTGCACTTTTCTCTTCCTCCTCCCAATGCTCAACATATTTTACTTGCGTGTCAAAATCACTAAGCACCATATCATCAGCAATAATTGGATATATTCTTTTATGAAAATCACTGGCTCCATTCCGACGATAAATTTCCAATAATTCATACATACAGTATTCAGACTCTAAGTATTCTTTACTAAATATTGTAATGATATGGTCACTTGTAACTAACTCCTTCATAAACTCGTTAATCAAGTCACCGTGCTGCAATTTATTTCTATCATAAATCAGCTCAATGCCTCGTTGCTCACAAAGTGGCTCTAACTTTGCAACTATTTGCGTTTCATCTTCAACACACCACTTATAAGAAACAAATACTTTAATATTCGCTGCTGTCATGATTCTCCCTGCCAAGAAAAAGTTACTATTGCTTAAGTATATCCTGTTTGCAAGCTAACATTCTACCTCAGTAACTATCCTCTATATTTGCTTTTTATTGACGCTGGAGCGTCACCAGATGCATTCCACACTGGAGCGTGAGGAACGATAAGGTGGAATAAATCATTGCAAAATGACCCAATTAAAACTAAACTAAGTCTAGCTAACTAAAGAGGTAAAACATGATACAAATGAACATTCATGAGGCGAAAACTAACCTGTCGCGCTTGCTTGAACAAATAGAAATAGGTGAGGAAGTGGTAATTGCAAGGCATGGTAAACCTGTTGCACGCTTGATTCTTTATACGACTAAGTCAACACAGACGCGTAAGCCAGGAAGTTTGCGTGGAAAAATTCGCTTTAATGAAGATTTTGATGCGCCATTGCCTGATGAGGCGACAACAACCTTGGGGAAATCATGAAGTATTTGTTAGATACTCCAGTCTTTATCTGGTGGTTAAATAATTCACCTGATTTAAGCTCGCCTGCGAGAAAAATGATTAGTAATCCTGAGAATAGTATTTTTGTGAGTCATGCGAGTTATTGGGAAATAGCAACTAAGGTATCAGTTGGTCACTTGGTTTTTCCAATTGCGTCCATTGATGCTGAATTAGAGAGAAATGGTTTTGAATTATTGCCGATTAAAACCACACATATTATTCAAGCAGCAGGCTTACCGTTATTACATCAAGATTCTTTTGATCGGATGTTGATCGCTCAGGCGCAGATAGAAAATCTGAATTTAATTACTGTGGATCAGCGCATCCAGAAATATGAACTGTCTTGGGTTTGGTGATTTGTTTAGATGACTATGGGCGTATTCAAGGGGTCAGCTAACTTGAAAAATACGATATAGCTTATAGCAGTATCGTATTTTTGCTCATTCCCCTGTGGATAACTCTGTTTGCTGAACGATATAAAAGATGTTGCTTAGCTGTATGTAAAATTTAAGGGGTTTTTTACATACAGCGAAACTACATTAAAACCAAAACTATATCACAAAGTTACTAACAGTCTAAGTGATTGATTTTATATTGAAATAAATCACTTATACACAGAGTTATACATTGCTAATAGTAATAATAAGTTTATATAAAGATATATCTTATATTATTATATATAAATGCAAAATCGTGGCTAAAAGCTCCTCCTACAAATTTTTTTACCGTCCTGAAAATCCTAGTAACCTTTTTTTGATGATCAATTCGACAATGGATTCAGGTACTTTACTTTCCCAATCCCCGCGTCCTTTGATAATATCTTCGTGCACTTGCACCGGATTAATATCTAACAAACTTTCATCTACATTTTCTAGTCCTACTAAATAGCCATTATCTTGTAAATGTTTATAAAGATGTTCTAACTTTTTCGGTGGTTGAAAATTATTAACAGTAATCAGCTCTTCTTTTTCTGTATCTTTAAAAGGATAGATATAGAGACGAGTGTTATCAGGGAATAATTTGGCAAAGGCTTCCAAAATTCCTCCTTCTAAGCCTTTGTAATATTCTTCGGTAAAAATAAGGTTTAAATTGGAGATACCTAAAATCATGCCAATTTGTAATTTGGTATATCGGCGGAAATAAGCACGTAAACGGAAATAGCGTAAGTAATTAGAAATCATTACTGTATAGCCCTGAGTATTCAACATATCTACCCGTGCTAAAAAATCGGCATCATTAATTTCATCACCAACTGTTAAACTAGCCATAGTAAGTTCCGCTAAAACTAAAGTTTTATCTGCATCAATATGTTCAATTTCATTGAAATGCAATTGCCCACATTTGGTCATATCCAGTTGTACTTTTGTTAATGGCGTAAACGTACCACGAATCACTAGAATGTTCTTTTTGTACAATAATTCACTGGGTACTTGCACTTCACCTTTTGGGCTGAACATAATGGCATGCGTTAAATTTTTATGTACCAAGTGTAAATTCATTAATCTATTTTCAGTTTCCTCAAAATAAGGGCCTGAAAAATCAATCATATCAATTTCGATACGGCATGCTTCCAAGTCATCGACTAATGATTCAACAATTTTTTTCGGGTGAGTAAAGTAATTAAAGGCAGAATGAATTAAATTTACTCCGACTACACCGAGTGCTTCTTGTTGTGCACCGCCATCATTGTCCAGCATACGCACATGTAAAATGATATTGCTTGGTGCTGCACCTGGGTATAACTGTAAGCGAACACCTAACCAACCATGACATTCATTTTTTTGTAGGTAACTTTTAGCGGTAACGGTCGCTGCATAAGAAAAGAAGGTGGTATTTTTGGGGCGAGTGGGAGTCAATAAGTCAGTTACAGCGGTATATTCTTTATCCAGCATTTTCAATAAACGGCTACGACTAACATAACGTTTAGTTTCTTCTTCACCGTAAATATCATCACTAACTTGCATGTCATAAGCTGACATGGTTTTCGCGATGGTTCCAGCTGCGCCACCAGCACGAAAAAAGTTTCTAGCCACTTCTTGACCAGCACCAATTTCAACTATCGTTCCGTATTTACAATTATCTAAGTTTATTTCTAATGCTTTGTGTAATGTGTTGTGCTTTTTTTCACGTTCGGCCATTTATAAGTCCTTATAGAAGTTGGTGTTGTTTAGTGTTAATGATAAAGCATAGTGTTTATTAGTAATAATATAAAGATGTATTTATATATACTTATTATTACTATTAGTGTTTTATAAAGCTGTGGATAAGTTAGTTTTTAAATTAAAAATCATATTGTTAGCTTGTTAGAAAAATTGTGGCAAAATTTAGATATTTTTGTTGTTAAGGTGTACACAAAATAGCGATTAAATTTTGCATACAGTTTGTAAACAAGCTTGTGGTGAGCTAGTTTACAAAGTTATCCACAGGAGAATCGCGTTTAAAATAGTTTTTTAGTTAAAATTTTTTATAGAAATATAATTTTTTGCTAATGATTTTTTTTAGGTCATGTAAAAAAGTGAATGGGCAAACAGCTAGTATTTTTGGTTATTTACTGCGCTAATTATAATAAAGTATATATCTTTATATAAACTTATGATGTATAACTCTGTGGGTAACTGATTTTTTGTTAATATAAATCAATTACTTATCCTGTTAGTAACTGTGTGCAGAAGTTTGGGCTTTAATGTAGCCAAGTTGTAGTGAAAACCAGCGCTATAATTTACTGACAGATTAGCGACATCTTTGTTTAGGGTTCAGCAACAGAGTTATCCACAATTTAGCTAATTGTGGATGAGGGTAGGGTAGTAAATTGGGAATTGAGTAGGAGGTCGCGAGCAGAGGTTCCTCCTACATTTAGGGTGCTACCTATAATAAGGGGAGTACATACGGTGTGATATGAGCCGCTATAAAAGGTTGTGCTTTGGCATTAGGGTGCAAACCATCACGTTGCATATATTTTTTGTTTAATGCAATATTCTCTAATATAAAAGGCACGGCAGAAATATCATGTTGTGTAGCTAACTTTTGGTAGCTGTTATAAAACATATCGGTATAACGTTTGCCATAATTGCTGGGGATACGCATACTTAATAGTATGACTTGCGCGCCTGATTTTTTTGCCTTGTGGATAATGGCTGCTAAATTTTGCTGCATGGTTAATAGTGACATGCCACGTAAACCATCATTTGCGCCTAACTCAACCAACACAATATCCGGTTGATATTTTTTTAAAATACGCGGTAAACGCGCTAATCCACCCGCTGTGGTATCACCAGAAATACTTTCATTGTGAATGGTATAGTCAGGATGACTAGATTGAATTTTTTGTTGCATTAAGGCAACCCAACCATGCTGGACTTCAATTCCATAGCTAGCACTGATACTATCCCCTAACACAACAATTGATTTTGCCTGAATTTGTGTGGCAAAAAATAGCACCATTGCGACTAAACCTAACTTAAACATAATGAACTCCCAAATAGATAAACAATCAGCGATTATTAAAGTAGAAAATCTTAGCAAAACCGTCAGCAGTGCCAACGGCCCGTTAACTATTTTGTCTGCCATAGAGTTTAGTATTAATGCGGCGGAAAGTGTAGCGATTATCGGGGCATCAGGTTCTGGAAAATCAACCTTGCTGAGTTTATTGGCTGGGCTAGATGTGGCAAGTTCAGGGAATATTGAAATATTTGGTCAGTCGTTGACTAAGCTTGATGAGGATGGCCGTGCTGCTTTACGTAATCAAATGATCGGGTTTGTGTTTCAATCATTTCAATTATTACCAAGTTTAAATGCTTTGGAAAATGTGATGTTACCGTTGGAGTTAATAGGTAATCCACAAGCTAAACAATTGGCTAGCGAATTATTAGCAAGGGTAGGGCTGGGTGATCGCTTAACACATACACCAAATAAATTATCGGGAGGTGAACAGCAGCGGGTGGCTTTAGCACGTGCATTTGTCACTAAACCGAAGATTTTATTTGCCGATGAGCCGACTGGTAATTTAGATAGTGCGACTGGAGCGCATATTATTGATTTATTGTTTGAATTAAATAAAGAAAATCAAACGACCTTGGTGCTGGTGACTCATGACCAGCATTTGGCCAGTTGCTGTCAGCGAGTGTTGGAGTTACAAGCAGGACGTTTACTATGAATCGACTGGTATTAGCAATTCGTTTTTTACGCCGGGATCGACGCTCGGGTGAATTGAGCTTATTAATGTTGGCTTTGATTTTGGCGGTGGCCAGTTCGACGGCAATTAGTATTTTTGCAGATCGTATTAATAGAACCATGCAATATCAGGCGGCAGAATTTTTAGCTGCTGATTTGGTGATGAGTAGTTCAACTAGCATTAGTGCAAATATTGTTGAACAAGCTAACAGTGCAGGTTTAAAGCAATCACAGACGAGTGAATTTTCCACAGTCTTAATTGAAAATGATGAATTTTTATTAGTGGGAGTCAAAGCGGTTAGTGAAAACTATCCTTTACGGGGTTATTTAAAAACTCGGCAGGGCAGTTATGCAGAGGAACAAACTGTTTATCATGGGCCGCCACCTGGAGAGACTTGGGTAGAGTCGCGAGTTTTAGCTGCACTAAAAATGCAATTAGGTGATTCAGTGATGGTGGGCGAACAATTATTATTAGTGAGCCAAATTGTGACTTATGAGCCTGACAAGCGGGGAGATTTATATAGTTTATCGCCTAGAGTGATGATTAATGCAGTTGATTTGGCGACTACTAAAATATTGCAACCAGGTAGTCACGTACACCACTTTTTTCAATTTGCAGGCGTTGAAGCGGATATTTTAAAATTTAAGCTTTGGTTACAACCGCAGTTGAGCGTGTCGCAAAGAGTGATGGATATTTATGATGACAGTCCACAAATTGGCTCTGCGCTGCAAAAAGCGGAGAAGTATTTAGGTTTATCTAGTATTGTGGTAATTTTAATTGCTGGTGTGGCGATTGCAATGGCGACAGGGCGTTATAGCGAGCGCCATTTTAATACTACGGCGATTATGCGTTGTTTGGGTTATAAACAAAATGCAATATTACAGTTATTTTTATGGCAATTTTTATTGATCGGCCTTATCGCTAGTAGTATCGGTTGTGGTTTGGGTTGGTTGAGCCAAGAATTTTTGTTTCAGTTGTTACGTGATTTATTACCAGATACAGTCGCGAGTCCTAGTTGGTTGAGTGTCTTATTTGGTTTAGTGATTGGCGTAGTGGTATTGTTTGCTTTTGCATTACCGCCATTATTACGCTTAAAGCAAGTTTCACCATTGCGGGTTTTACGGCGTGATTTAGTGCCATTACCTAGTAGTGCTTGGTTAGTATATGGCTTGGCATTAACGTTATTAGTGCTATTAATTAGCCAATATACTCAAGATGCAAAAATGACCTTAACGATTGTTGGGTCAGGTATGTTGAGTTTGGCGGTACTAGGTGGCTTAATTTATTTATTATTAGGGGCGAGTCATTTTTTATTAAGCCGTGTTAATTTAACCTGGCGTTTTGGTTTGCAAGGCTTATCCAAAAATAAGCGTAGTAATACTGTACAGATTTTGGCTTTTAGTACCACCTTAGTCGCTATTATTTTAAGCTTTACTATTCGTACTGATTTGATTAATGACTGGCAACAGCAATTGCCTGCTAAAGCACCTAATCATTTTGCACTTAATGTTTTTGCTGAACAAATACCCGATTTGCAATTAGAGTTGCAACAACATGGCGTACAAGTAAGTGAATTTTATCCAGTGGTGCGTGGTCGGCTGGTCGGAATTAATGCAGTACCTGTACAGCAAATAGTGACTAAAGATTCACAAGGTGAACGCGCTACCCATAGAGATTTAAGTTTGACTTGGACAGTAACGGCACCTAAGGATAATAAAATTGTTGCAGGTGAGTGGGGTGCTGATAGAAAACCGGGCTTGGTGTCGGTAGAGGCAAAATTAGCGAAAAGTTTAAAGGTGAGTCTAGGAGATACTTTAACGTTTACTGTGGGGAGTGAGCAATTTCAAGCACAAGTGGATAATATTAGAAAAGTGAATTGGGATACTATGAAGCCTAATTTTTATATGATGTTTTCTCCAGGCACTTTGGAACAGTTTGCGCATACTTATATTACCAGTTTTTATTTGCCAGCAGAAAAGAAGGCATTGCTGAATCAATTATTAAAGCAATTTCCTGCGGTGACTATTTTAGATGTTGACTTAATCTTACAACAAATTAAACGTATTTTGACTCAGTTAACTGCGGCGATTAATTATTTATTATATTTTGCCTTATTGGCTGGATTTTTGGTGCTATTTTCTGCGGTATTTACTACTTTGGATGCGCGTATTTATGCCGGTGTATTGATGCGTACTCTGGGAGCAAAGCGCAAATTTTTACAGAAAATTCAATGGATCGAATTTAGTGTTTTAGGCTTTATAGCAGGTATTCTGGCGGTATTGATGGCACAGGTGATGATTTATGCTTTATATCATTGGGTATTAAAAATGGATTACAGTGCTAATCTTTATCTGTGTATAGGTTTTCCGCTAGTATCTGCATTATTTATTGGATTGGCAGGTTTGTGGGGCACACGTTCGGTAGTTAACCATTCTCCAATGCGAGTGTTGCGCGACTTGTAAGGTTTAACAGTTGATAAATGGGTAGAATGGCATTATCTTAGGGATATGCTAAATATTTTAATGACTTAAATTGACGTAAATAATGAAAACAAAAAATATAGGTTTTATTGGTGGTGGTAATATGGCCAGCAGCTTAATCAGTGGCTTGGTTGCAAGTGGCCATTCGCCGCAACAAATATGGGTGGCCGATCCGAATCAAGAAAAACTATCCAGTTTGGCTACCAGCTCGCATATTAATACTTCAGCGAGTAATGATGCTTTAATTGCAGAGGTTGATGTAGTGGTTTTAGCGGTTAAACCACAGGCAATTTCTAGTGTTATCAAAGGTTCTCAGTCTGCATTTGCACAAAAAAATGTGTTGGTTGTTTCGATTGCCGCAGGTATTAATCAAGCTAGTTTAGCAACTTGGCTGGGAGAAGCGACTGCCATTGTGCGCTGTATGCCGAATACGCCAGCATTAGTACAGACAGGTGCAACGGGTATTCATGCCAATCAAAATGTAAGCAGTGAGCAGCGTGATTTGGCTGAAAATATTATGCGTTCGGTAGGGATTACTGTTTGGGTTGATAAGGAAACTGAACTGGATGCGGTCACGGCGGTTTCAGGTAGTGGCCCTGCGTATTTCTTTTTGCTCATGGAAGCGATGGAGAAATCAGCGATAGAGCTAGGCTTGTCAGAACGTACTGCACAGTTGTTAATTGAACAAACGGCATTAGGTGCTGCACGGATAGCATTAGAATCCACAGAATCACCAGGCGAATTGCGAACACGGGTGACTTCTCCAGGAGGGACGACCGAGCAAGCGCTTAAAACTTTTGAGCAGGGTGGTTTTACTGAGTTAGTTAAACAAGCACTGCAGGCTGCCAATGATCGTTCGGTGACCTTGGCGCAAGAATTGGGAGCAGATTAATGGGTTCATCTTATTTAAGTGATCCAGTGATATTTTTACTGGATACGGTATTTTCGTTTTATATATTGGCGGTATTATTACGCTTTATTTTACAATGGCTAGGGGGGGATTTTTATAATCCTATCTCACAATTTTTGGTAAAAATAACTCACCCACCTTTGCGGATTATGCGACGCTATATTCCAGCAGTGGGTAAAATAGACACTTCGTCTATTGTGTTGCTAGTCGCTTTACAAATGATTTCTGATGGTATTACATTGTTGTTAACAGGGGTTAGTTTTACTTTTGCGGCATTGGCTTTATTATCATTTAGCCAACTAATATCTTTAATTATTAATGTATTTGTTTTTGCAGTATTTGCGCGCGCCATTTTAAGCTGGATAAATCCAGGTACTTTTAATGCAGCATCTAATTTATTGTTTGCCATCACTGAGCCTTTGTTAGTGACTTGTCGTCGTATGATCCCTTATATTGGGGGTATCGATTTATCACCTTTAATTGTACTGTTGGGTTTGCAGCTTGCAAAAATGCTGATTATTCCGCCTTTGACACAATTAATTTCATTAGTTAGTTAAGGAACGAGAATTTAATAATACCTTAACTCCATTCTGTAAATAGCAGTATTTAATGTAAAATACTGCTATTCTATTGCCCATATCTTTGTATAGTCTCTATTGAATTATGGTTTATTCTCGCTCAATTTTATGTCTAGCAGTTATGGTTGGTGTATTTGCTCAGCAAGCACCCGTTCATGCAAAAATGTACCGTTGGACAGACGAAAATGGGAGAGTTTTTTATTCAGATCAAGTCCCGCCAGCCCAGTCAAAGTTTGCGCGTAATGAATTAAGTGATACTGCGCGTGTAACCAAAACGATTAGAGCTGCCAAAACCGTAGAACAAATTGCCTTAGAAGCAAGGTTGGATGAATTACGTTTAGAGCAGGAAAAAATCATTGCTAAGCAAAAGGCTAATGATAAAGTGTTGCTGAGTACTTTTCGTAATGTGGATGACCTACAGATGACTTTAAATGGAAAATTGCGTGCATTAGATGCACAGCAACGTGTCTATGAAAGAGCCATAATGAATTTAAAGGACAACCTTGCTGGTGAACATAAAAAAGCAGCTAATGTGGAAAGAAGGGGCTTTCAGGTTCCTAAAAATATCCTTAGTGAAATTTCTAAAATTGAGGGGAAAATTACAGCAACCTATTTAGATATAGGTAAGTTAGATAAGAAAAGGTCAATAATAGCGACTAAGTTTGCGAAAGATATTGAGCGCTTTTCTTTTTTGACTAAAGATGAAGCTAGTACACAAGCATTAAGTGATGCAACGGCAGAAATGGCTGCCGCCGATGCTTTAGGTTTATTTAACTGTCAAGCACCGAGTATTTGTAAGCAAGCATGGGAAATAGCCAAACAGTTTGTACGAAAGCACTCAACTACTTCAGTTAACTTTAATACTGAAACACTGATTATGAGTGCTGACCCTGTTATTGATACAGATTTAAGTTTATCGGTTTCAAAACTCACGCGCAAAGAAAATAAAGTCAGTATTTTTTTAGATATACGTTGCCATAAATCTACTTTAGGCTCAGAAATATGTCAAAGTAATAAGGTGAAAAAAATACGTAGTTTGTTTAAGCCTTATATAGAAGAGAGTTTACAAAAATAGGTTTAGTGATACAGGCATCATAAGTACCTAGGCGTAATTTATTTAACTAACTTTTACGCAGGATTTTTTTCATCTTCAAGGCGCATAAATAGATGCATAGTTGGCTACGAAACTATTTATGCAACGCCAAAGATGAAAAAAAGACCAGTAAAATGTTAAATAAATTACGCTTGGGTACTTAATTACCTCCCGAAATTTCAGGGTTCCTGTTAGTGCCATTCGTTCGCCTACGTAGCAAATGGAAGAGAACGCCTGCGCCTGTCCACTACGTACAAAACCGCTTCATCAAGATACCTCTAATGGTTGGACGGCTTTTGTAATACAATTCTCGTTTCTAAGCACCACATCTTTTTAACTGTTAGGAAAATAGTTTATGCAGTATTTTAAATTGTCATTTTTAGTTACCGCTATTTGTATTGTATGCGCCTTTTTATGGTCTGGAGTTTATGGTGTCTTTATCGTACTGATATTAGGGATATTAGAGGTTAGTTTATCGTTTGATAATGCAGTGGTAAATGCTTCTATTTTGAAAAAGATGGATGAAGTTTGGCAGTATTACTTTTTAACCTGGGGGATTTTAATCGCAGTGTTTGGGATGCGGTTATTATTTCCGATTGTGATCGTTGCAGCTGCAACAGGTTTGAGCTTTATGGGTGTGACCGAGATGGCATTAAATGATACCGCTGCTTATGCGGAGCACTTGACGGCATCCCATATTCAGATTTCCACTTTTGGAGGCATGTTTTTATTGATGCTGTTTTTTTCATTCATGTTTGATCCTGAAAAAGATGTGCATTGGCGTGCGATTGAAGCAAAGCTGGCTTTATGGGGTAAGTTAGAGTCAATTGAAGTGATTATGGCCTTAAGCATATTGTTAGTATTACAAGGTTTGCTAGCAGAAGCAGAGCGCTTAGAAGCTTTGATCGCAGGTGTCTTTGGTGTAGTGCTATATGTTTTAGTAGATAGCTTGGCGACTTTATTTGAAGATGAGGACGTAGGTAAAATGGCGAGTAATGGTGTTAAAAAAGCTGGGATGATGAGCTTTTTATATCTTGAGGTATTAGATGCTTCTTTTTCATTTGATGGCGTTATTGGTGCGTTTGCAATTACTCAAGATGTCGTTATTATAATGTTAGGTTTGGCAATTGGAGCCATGTTTGTGCGAAGTTTAACTATAATGTTGGTGCGCAAAGGTACTTTAGATGAATATATTTTTTTAGAGCATGGCGCACATTATGCAATCGGTATTTTATCAGTCATTATGTTAGTGAGTACACGCACCCATGTTCCAGAAGTTGTTACGGGATTAACTGGGGTTTTATTAATTGCTTATTCGGTGTATTCGTCAATTCAGTATAATAAGGCATCTGGAAACAAATAATCATCCATTCTTGTTGGTCTTTTTGTTCGTTATCAGCACGGGTGACAAACAGAAATTTTAGTTAGAAACCAGGATGTTATTTTATGCGAATTCCTAAGCATACTTCGAATTAGTTGTGTTATAAGGTAGTTTAATTTTGTTTAATTAGGAAAATAAATGGCAATTTCATTACAAAAAGGTCAACGGATTAGTCTGGAAAAAACAGGCGGTGGTGAGTTACAGCAATTATGTGTCGGTGCAAACTGGGGGGCGATAGAGAAAAAAGGCTTACTCGGTGGTAAAAAAATGGTTGCTGTTGATTTGGATCTGTCAGTGGCTTTATTTGATAGAAATAAAGTCTTGGTTGATTTGGTTTATTTTGGGCAGCTACAAGCCAAAAAAGGTGGGATTAAACACTCTGGCGATGATACCGAAGGTGATGTCGGTGGTGATGATGGTTTAGATAATGAGGTCGTGCTTATTAATTTGCCAGCTGTTGATACAAATGCTGAGCATATGGTCTTTATTTTAAACTCGTATAAAAACCAAGATTTTAAAGACATTCCTTTTGCTAGTGTGCGTATCTATGAAGGTACTCCTGATAGGGTTGATAGTATTGTTGCAACTTATGATGTTGCTAATGATGAGAAGTTTTCAGGTTCAGTAGCAATGATTATGGGGAGAATGTACCGCCATAATGGTGCTTGGAAATTTTCAGCTATTGGGGATGGCACCAAAGATAAGAAATTAGAGCAGGTTGTAAAGGCTGTACAGCAGCAATATTTGTAATTTTTGAATGATAATGAGGATATAAAGATGGCAGTATCATTAAGTAAAGGCGGTAACGTTAATTTAAGTAAAGAAGCACCTGGTTTAGCTAAAGTTGCATTGGGGTTAGGTTGGGATAACCGAGCAACAGATGGTGCTGAATTTGATCTTGATGCAGTCGCTTTTTTAGTGGGTGCTGATGGTAAAGTAACTGGAGATAGTGATTTCATTTTTTATAATAACTTGAAATCATCCTGTGGATCGGTTGAGCATCAAGGAGATAATACAACAGGTGAAGGGGATGGCGATGATGAAGTTGTTGAAATTACATTATCAGGTGTTCCTGTTGCGATTCAACGTGTTGTCATTGCGGTAACGATTCATGATGCAGAGGTTCGTAAACAAAATTTTGGACAAGTAAGTAATGCGTTTGTACGTGTAGTGAATGCAGGTAATGATAGTGAAATAGCTCGTTATGATTTATCAGAAGATGCCAGTATTGAAACAGCGATGATTTTTGGTGAGTTATACCGTCATAATGGCGATTGGAAATTTAAAGCGGTAGGTCAAGGCTTTTCAGGGGGGCTAGGGCCTTTAGCATCAAGCTTTGGCGTAAGCATTTAGGCTTTCTTTATAGAGAAACAATTACTTCCCGCACATTTTTTGTGTGGGAAGTAATTTGTGACCCTTGAGTATGGAGAATAGGGTGCTTACTAAGAATATTTCACTACCGACAGGTGAGTTGACCCTGACAATGGGCGCTAGTGATTTTGAACTAAATGATTTGACTGAATATGCAGCTAGGCAAAATCCTAAACGTGGTTTTCTTTTTGTCAGTAAATTACTGGCTAAATATTGGCCATCTCAGCCTGAGGCAATGTATAAAATACATACTTATTTAGCAAAATCTTTGAAGGCTAAAGTGCAGGGATCCAGTGTTTTTATTGGTATGGCTGAAGCTGCTGCTGGTTTGGGGCAAGGTGTTTATGAAGCGTATTTAAATGAGCCTATTAATTCAGAACATTTATTTATGCATACTTCACGTTATTTTTTAGATGCCATTCAAGCTTTAGATTTTCAAGAACAACATAGCCATGCTAGCCAGTTTTATTTGTATGTTCCGCATGATCCTGCA
This sequence comes from Methyloprofundus sp., assembly GCA_016592635.1. Taxonomy (NCBI): domain Bacteria; kingdom Pseudomonadati; phylum Pseudomonadota; class Gammaproteobacteria; order Methylococcales; family Methylococcaceae; genus Methyloprofundus; species Methyloprofundus sp. The sequence goes on along the minus strand of AP023240.1, from coordinate 4,067,006 downwards.
TTAAAAAAAACCTTTCTTAATGCCCATACATTAGTCCTTATTGATGATGAAATAACGACAGGTACGACTTTCGTTAATTTGATTTCCGCGTATAAAAAAGTAAACCCTCGATTACAGCGTGTGTTAATTGTTAGCATTCTTAATTTTGTGGGTCAGCTTCGGCAACAACAGATTCAACAATTAGTCAGTGTGGAGGTTATTTTTATCAGTGCTTTAGCTGCACAGATTGATTTTAAACACTATGATGACTACCAATATACCGAGGTTCCAAATGTTAATAGTTTAGTCGAGTGTAAGCGTCAAAATCTTTCATTAACTGCTGGGCGCTTAGGAATTCATGGCAAAATGAGCTGGGATAAAACTGCATTACAGTTATTAATGCAAACTTGGCAGCATGGTCAGAAAATTTTAGTATTGGGGACTGGTGAATTCGTACATTTGGCTTTTTTGATGGCTTATTATTTGGAGCAGCAGGGTTGGGATGTGCGCGTCCAATCAACAGCGCGCTCACCATTATTGAAAGGTGAGGCGATTCGAGAAAAGATGGAGTTTATTGATAATTATGCGGATAATATTCCAAATTATTTATATAACGTCAGTGATGGGCAGTATGATCAGGTGGTTATTTGCCACGAAACTCCTTTGTGTGCGCCGTTAACTCAGGTTGCACAGCGTTTAAATGCCGAGTTACTTTATTATACCGATGGAAAAATTTCTGTTTCTTGATTTAGATGATACCGTGTTTCAGACGGCTAGAAAATGTACGAGTCTTGAACATGCAGTCCCTGCTAGTTATGATCTAGCAGGAATACCTAGCTCATATTTTTTGCCGAAGCAACGCCGATTATTACAAGGGCTAAGTGAGCAATGGCGGATTATTCCCACCACGGCTAGAACTCAGGCTTCCTATGCAAGAGTTAAGTTAGGCGTAGCATGTACTGAGGGTGCCATTTTAAATCACGGTGCAACTATTTTATGTGCTGATGGCCGAGAAGATGAGCAGTGGCGTACCAAGATAGGTGCGCCTCTAAAAGCATTATCTTTCTTATTAGTACAAATAAAAGAATCTATTGCACGATATGCGCAAACTCATGGCATTGAGGTCTTAGTGCGGATAACAACTGAATCTGGTTTAGATTATTATGTTGAAGTGCGTCATAAGCAGGCTAGTAATACCGAATTACGGAGTTTATTAAAGCAGTATATTCAGCCTTTATTAGCTGATTATACTGACTTTAAAGTGTATTTGAATAGTAATTCTTTAACTATTTTACCTTGCTGTGTCAATAAGGTACATGCGGTTGCTTATTATATTAAAACGTTAGAGCAACAGTATGGTGAAATCTTAACTATGGGGATGGGAGATAGTTTGAGTGATGTGCCCTTCATGGCTTTATGTGATTATGTTATGACTCCTAAAGGTACACAACTATATGGACAATTATTAGCATGACCGAGTTTATTTTTACAGGAAGTTATGTGCTAGAGGATGTGCAGTTTTTGCTTAAGCCGATTGATGTTCCAGATACACCTGTTGTAGAAAAAGAACGACTTATTCAACAGGATAATCGACATTATAGCGAGATGTTAAGTCGTGAAAGTTTGCCTTCAGCACAGTATATGCAGATCTTTCATCAGGCGATGCAAGATAATCAGCAACAAATGGCGCATGATTGCTTGTGCTTAGCGAGAAAAATTGTAGCAAAGCGTTCTTCTGATATTGTTTTAGTTTCCTTAGCGCGTGCGGGAACGCCAGTAGGGGTTATTTTAAAGCATACGCTAGAAAAATATTTCCAAAAGCAAGTCAGTCATTATTCTATTTCAATTATTCGTGATCGAGGCATTGATGAAAATGCTTTACATTATATTTTAGCCAAACATGCTGATAGCAGTATTGTCTTTGTTGATGGCTGGACGGGTAAGGGAGTGATTGCTAAAGAGTTAATACAAAGTATAGAAGCTTTTAATCAGTGCTATAGTGTTAATATTGATGCTGGTTTATATGTTTTGGTTGATTTGGCGGGTGCTGCTGCTGCTGCTGCCAGTTGTGAAGATTATTTAATTCCTTCTTCAATTTTGAATGCTACTTTATCAGGGTTAATCAGTCGCTCGATTTTCAATACTGATTATATTGGTGCAAAGGATTTCCATGGTTGTGTATTTTATCAAGAGTTTTCAGAGGTAGATTTATCAGGGTGGTTTGTTGATACATTATTAGAGTGCATTGATATATTATGGCAAGCAGAGTTAGCTGCTTCTTTTCCTGTACTTAATCGCACTAAATTACAACAACAATCCCAAGATTTTATTGCCATAATGAAAGGTCAATACCATATCAGCGATGAAAACCGTATCAAACCAGGAATTGGGGAGTCGACGCGCGTATTATTACGTCGTGTTCCTGATATAATCTTGCTGAGAGATCCTGATGATAATGCAGTGGCGCATTTAAAAGTACTCGCTGCAGAAAAACACGTGTTATGTGTGCATCAAGCTGATTTACCTTATCAAGCGGTCGCGTTAATTAAAGATATGACGCTATAAATGAATAACTATTTAATGGAGATGTAAGTAATGAGTTTAAGTGATTTAATGAGTAATTTAAAAGAAAAAGTTAATGAGTTGAAAACGGAAGCTTTAAAATTTAAAAATAAAAATTTTTTACATGCTGCGATGGCAGGGTCAGCGTTATTAGCTCTAGCTGATGGTGTAATTTTACCTGATGAAAAGAAAAAAATGCTTAAATTTATCGGAAATTATGAGCCTTTATCTGTCTTTAAAACCACTGAAATTATTACTGCCTTCGGTGATTTTGTCACTCAACTAGAGTTTGATAGTGATTTGGGGGAAGCCGCTGCTTTTGAAGCATTAGGTAAAATGAAAGATAATTCGCAGGCTGCACGTTTAATCATGCGTTTGGTGATTGCAATTGGTGCAGCAGATGGTGATTTTGATGACCATGAAAAAGCGATGGCTAGACGTATTGCATCTGAATTAGGTGTAAATGCTGCGGAATTTGAATTATAAGTTGTATTGAAGTTTACACTAGGCCAGGTATTACTCTGGTTGAGTCATTTTTCAGAGAAATGGAGTAGTAGTTGCCATTTTTTTATAGACTAGAATAGCTATTAAGCAATCAGTAAAATTTCACCTATTGTTGATATAATAGGCTTTTTATTTTAGCTAGATTTTATTATATGCACTCAACTCCTGATATAACGTTTATTGGCGGTGGAATTACGGGCCTACTTAGTGCGCGCCTGTTTGCTTTATCAGGAGCAAGCGTCACTATTATTGATAAAAATGAAATTGGTCAAGAATCATCTTGGGCAGGTGGTGGTATTCTATTGCCACTCTATCCTTGGCGCCAAGCTGATGCAATTACACAATTGGTGCTGCCTAGTATTGCAGGATATGCAGAGTTGGCTAGGGCACTGATTGCTGTAACTCGGTTAGATCCTGAGTATATCGTCAGTGGCTTATTAATGACCGACCTTCCTGATTTGGCCAAAGCACAAGACTGGTGTACTCGCACAGCGATAGCTTACCATGCTGCTACTCAAGAACAAAAGACTACTTTCCCACAAATACAAGATCAGTCTTTATGGTTGCCAGAAATTGCCCAAGCGAGAAATCCACGTTTACTGAAAGCACTTAAACAAGATTTATTACAGCGTGGGGTCAAGATTATTGAGAACTGTACTATTGCAGAAGTAAAGCTTAATGCGCAAGACATTAGTGAAGTGATGAGTACTTCCAAAGAAGTATTTCCTATTAATCAATTAGTGATTAGTGCAGGTGCATGGACAGGTAAGTTATGGGCGCAGCTCTTAGGTAGTGCGGTTAATCCTGTTGAGGTGTTTCCAGTAAAAGGGCAAATGCTAATTTTTGATGCTCCAGCTAATACCTTGGACTATATGGTATTGGAAAATGACCGTTATCTAATACCACGTCGTGATGGTAAAATATTATGTGGCAGCACGGTTGAGTTGCAAGATTTTGATAAAACGACTACCGAGCAAGCTAAACAGTCTTTGGCTGCTTTTGCCACCAAAATATTGCCAGTCTTAGCTGATTTTCCTATTAGCCACCACTGGGCTGGTTTGCGCCCTGGAACCAAACAGGGGATTCCTTATATTGATAAGCATCCTGAAATAAGTAATTTAGCGATTAGTGCAGGTCATTTTAGAAATGGCTTTGCTATGGGGCCGGCATCGGCACAATTACTTTATGATTTAATCACCAATAATCCTCCGACGATTGATGCCACACCTTATCAATTGTCAGCACAGCATTGAGTAAGCTCTTATGAATTACTACCCACTTATTAAGCCCTTATTGTTTCAATTAGATCCGGAAAAAGTACATTATTTAACTTTAAAATCTTTAAAGGTGGCGCATAACTTAGGATTAGATAATTTACTAAACCCTAAAATGATCAGCCAGCCAGTTACGGTAATGGGTTTAGAGTTTCAAAACCCTGTGGGTTTAGCCGCCGGATTGGATAAAAATGGTGATTATATTGATGCTCTAGCTGCTTTAGGTTTTGGCTTTGTAGAAATAGGCACGGTAACACCACGCTCACAGCCAGGTAACCCTAAGCCACGTTTATTTCGTCTGGCTAGTCATCAAGCAATTATTAATCGTATGGGTTTTAATAATGAGGGGGTTGATTATTTACTGCAACAAGTAGCCGCTAGCAAATATAAAGGTATTTTAGGGATTAATATTGGTAAAAACTTTGATACTCCGATTGAAAAGGCGACTGAAGATTATTTAATCAGTTTGCGCAAAGCCTATCTTGCAGCGAGTTATATTACTATTAATATTTCTTCACCGAATACTAAAAACTTGCGTCAATTACAGCAAGGTGACGAAATTAAAAAATTGCTCTCTGCTTTAAAAGAAGAACAGCAACGCTTACAAGTTGAGCATCATAAATATACGCCGATTGTGGTTAAAATTGCTCCGGATTTAAGTGATGACGAGATTCAGCATATTGCTGGTTTATTGCTTGAGTATGCAATTGATGGTGTGATTGCAACGAATACCACGATTGAGCGTAGTGCAGTACAAGGACATAAATTTGCGGATGAAATAGGTGGCTTAAGTGGTATGCCTGTTAAGCAAAAATCAACTTATGTGGTAGCTAATTTAGCCAAGGAATTAAAGGGTGAAGTACCTATTATTGCTGCCGGCGGTATTATGAATTATAGCGATGCACAGGAAAAATTAGATGCTGGTGCGAGTTTGGTGCAGGTATATAGTGGTTTGATTTATCAGGGACCGCAGTTAGTACATGACATTATGCAAGGTATGACAGAAAAGTAATATTTTTCTTGGTAGGAGGGGCTTTTAGCCGCGACCAGTTGTAAAAATCCCCTCCAATAAAGAATTATTTATAACACATCATCTTTTGGTTCAGTTTTAGATTTTTTCCACAAACCCCCTATTGAAAAACATGACCAGCCCCATTGCAACCAGTTTAATACCGAAATAGCTAACCATAAAGACCATAGCAACATCATGATTCGGTAACTCATTAATGGGATACTGATAACACTGGCGGTAGGTAAAATTTCTACACTACGGTCTTGGTACCAATTTAAGGCAAAAGCTGAAGAGCGATTACCCACAATTTGCATATCAGGCGTTCCTAGCAGGCCATGCTTGACGGCAATAAATAAGATTGCCAGTGAACCGAATGTTAACAGTACTAAGAGTATTTGGCTGAAGTTAAAATAGTTTACATTAGTCAGTTGGTTTTTTTGGCGTAAGCCTAAGGCTAATAACCAAATCACTACCATTATAGCAATGCTAATGGGTATTTGACTTAAGCCGATTAACAACAGAAACCATTGCCAGTTTTTTAATGGGGTTAAATATGATTTCCCTAATGCAAAAGCCAGTAAAGCTAATACAAAAAGCATGCCCCAAAACAAGACTGCCGGACCTAGGCTTGGCCCTGTGGTTAATAATACCCAGCGATCTTGACCCAAGCGGATTTTTAAATGGGTGTTAACACTTGCTAGTCCTAAATTTAGTGGCGGTGTAGTGAGTATGCTGGTTTGTGCTTTAGCTTCATGCCAAAAAAGTTCATAAGCTTGTTTACCGGGTTTGATAGGTAAAGTGACTGTTTGTTGCTGTTGACGAATGGGTTGTTTGCTACCGTTAAGATTAACGGATTGTAATATTGCATTTTTAGGGAGTGTGAGACTATGCTGCGCACCCTTAGAGCTACGGATATCTAATTTTAAACTGCTTGCCAAGTTACGTTTTCCAGCAGTCATGGTAAGAATGCTTCTGTCTATGGTTAAGGTTTGACCTGTTATTGCTGCAGGGCGTACTATGGTTAAGTTAATACTTTCACCTGGCCACGGTCGCCATTCAGGTAACCAATTACCCGCTTGGTTTTGGTGATGTACTACTGATATGCCTGTACTTTCCATATGCCATATCGGACTAATATCTGCGCGCCATATTTCAGTCCACTGCTCAGTCATAGGGGCTGTTAGCATGATCTGTTTGCTTTTTGCTAATATTGAACTCCATTGAGTACTGCGTTGGTTGGCAGTCATATGCACTAAGGCATAGCCATTTTTACTGCGCATATTGGCACTGGTAATGGATTCTCCTGTTAATAAGGGGACTTTTAAAGTGACTGCAGTCGCTTCATGACTGTTACGGATAACTTGAGTGTTAATGTGCCAGTCTAGTCCTAGTTGTAGAGTACGCTCAATTTGGATAAAAGCAGGTAAAACATTAGGGCTAAGGGTTGCTAAGGCATTGTCTGACTGATCAGCTGTTGTTATCAGGGTAAAGTGTAGTTGATTTTCTGCAGTACCATTTTCATGTAAGCCTTCGATACTCCAGTGTTGACTAGTATGAGTAATATATTGAGGCTTTAAGGGTAAAGGTAGGGTGAAATTACTTTGTAAGGGAGCAGGTCCTGTTAATACAATTGCATGGATCCCTTTAGGTAAGGCTAGCCATAATATACCTTGTCGATCACGAATAATATTTTTTGCAGGCAAAGTATTGACGGTAATACTATTGGGTAACCATTGTTTAAATTTTGCAGGTAAAGGGACCGCAACAGCCTCTTGGGTATGAATTTGTAAATTGATACTTAGAGTTTGCTTGTTAATATTGAGATCCATTACTGGAATTTGTGCACAACTTGGTAAGCAATCAGGTGCTTTTAATAAGCGTTGTCGTAATTCTTTTAATAAGTCTGGGTGTGGATAATTAGCAAAAATGGGTGTGCTAGGCAGTATTAAGCAAGTTAGCAAGCAAAGGTTGATGACTGAATTAGATAACTTGCAGTGCCAGTTTTTATTGAGAATACCGAACATAAGCAGCGCTAAGATAATGACAACAATAACTCTTAGACAGTTTAATACTAAATTAGCCGTAGGACTTATAAGCCAAAATTGGACTTGTTGCTGACTATCGACACTGCCATTCCAAGAGAGTGGAATGCTACTCCATTGCCATTGAGGTAAGCCCAGGCCAGTTTGTAAGTTTGCCTTTGGATCGATACGTTTAAAATTTTGGATAGAACTTGAGGAGTAATTATTTGCAGACTTTTTAAGTATTCTGTCTTTAGTTATAGAGGTTGAACGCATCACAGCTGCACTTTCCATTAGCATATCTTCTTCAGCTGCTATTGTCGTTTTTTGCGCGAATGATGAAGACTGCACTTTTAGGTGCATGGTATTGGAGCTGACATGTTGCCATGGCTTTTCCAATTGGGGGTAAAGCCCTGTTCTGATTTGGTTGATTAAAAAAGGAATGCTAATAATGATTAATGCCAACCAGCAGGCAGAACGATAAAATTTGATAAAACGTAAAAAATTATTTTGCGGTAACACTTTTATTAAAGCGATAGCCGCAATAATATTGATCCAGATAAAACGTGGAGCATCACTTTCGTGCCAGATTAAAGCCAGTGCTATTAACGCAAATAAGCCCCAATAATTACTCCATAAATGTCGGATTGCTAACGCAGTGATCAGTACTAAAAATAGATCCAAAAGTGTCCAGCGTGTAATCCAGCTATTAGGAACATTATCTACCCCACTGACTGCGAATACCTGCCAACCCGGTGGCAAATGCAAGGTTGCTTTGACTCGGTTAAATTTCTGTTGCCAACCTGTTGCGCTGAGAGTGTTAATATTGTTTTCCAAGCGGCTGTCAGCCGTTAGTTGTACATTACCTTTTCTAAGTTCAACACCTTGGGTTTGTTTATCATGTGCATAGGTAATCAACTGGGTCTGGTTATTTAAAGTAACATGCCCTAATTGTACTTCCGGCAAACTGTCTAGTCGCCAACCATGGCTAATTTGCCCCGTTATTTTATCTTGTATGCTGTAGCCTGATCCAGCAAAGTCCAGCCATAAGTTACGCGTAATGGATAAATTATTAGGTTCAGGCTCTGGGTCACCACGCCTTATTAGTTTAAAGTGCATAGTATCCCCTTGTTTAACCAGAAAGGCTGGTAAGTTACGCCACGGAGTAGGTACATTGTTTTGGCTGGGGTCTATGCTGGTCACTTGTTCAACTTCAACTAGTCTTTGATAGGGTCTAGCAGCAAAGCTCCATATTTCGGATATTGGCCAGTCTTTATTGTTGATGTTTAATTTTAGGTCGAAAATTTGTTGATTGTTATGCGCTGTTAATTCAATATTCCAACGCCCAGGGCGTACTTGCACTAAGAGGCTGCCATCAGGTTCAAGTCTGGCTGGAAGCTGGCTATTTAGATTTATAGGAATAAAGCCATCTAATAAAGCGTAGGGGAGTTTTATTTCACGTTGTTTACCAGAAACGTCTAGCGATAGCTGGGTAATAAGTTGTAGAGGAATATCATCGTAGACCTTTCTAAAAACTTGTAAGTTTAAATGGTCGGATTTGTTAGCTGTTTTATTATTGCCGGTATCACTTGATTTCAGCCAAAGCTGCTTATTTTTGATAATGGGGGAGTGAATAACTTTGCCCAATACACTAATACTAATAAGGCCGGTTTGCTTTGGGATAGTTAAGCTATCGGGTATTTGCTGCCAATAAAAATTACCCTGAATATGATAAGTTCCAACGGTAAGTTTAATGGCTGGTACATTATTATGTTTGATTACTATTGCAGGTTTATTATTAACCCTAACATTTTGCGGCCAGTTTTTAGCACTGCCTGGGAGCTTTATATAACTTTCGCTGTAAACTTGCCAATAGCTATCAAAATGCCCCTGCTGCTTTTGTAAGTCTAATACAAGTTTACTTGGCCATGCGCAAGTTTTTTTTTGGAATTTATTATAAAAAAAAGGGCAATTATATTGAGGGTAGCCATCTAACACCCAGTCTACCCAGGGTTCTAATGGCTTTGGGATAGAGCTTGGTTTTGCGTAGGCAGGAGTGAGAGTGATACAAACAAACAGTAAGAATAAACGCAGCATTATAAATCCCTCATAAAATCACATTGATATTGGATTCTATAACTAATCTATAAAAGAGGGTAATTGTTTTTTCGTAATTATTCAGAGACCTTAATACTAGGCAATGCTGGAACCGCACTACCTGTCCGTTGACTAGCTATGACAGCTGCCAAATAAACCCAGGGCGATTGGTTTCTTTTTCGACACGTTTCAATGACACTGATTAAAATGGCAAATACGCGAGAGCTTTCTTCTGTTCGCGTACCATAGCAGATACCCCGCAAGATGACCCAGTGCCGCAAAGCCCGTTCAGCTTCATTATTCGTTAATGGGTATTGAGGGTAATCCAATACGCGAAAAATAGCCTCCCAATCATTGAGCATTTCCGTGGCCAGTGCAGCCGATTTTTTGTGAGCATGCGATTGCATTTGTACGCATAGTTGCTGATATACCAATAGTTGCAACCGGTAGGTACTTGAAAGTGGTTCGTTCGGCTGCCGATTTCTTGCATCACGTACTGAGGTAATTAACACACCTAATAAATCAAGCGTTTGTTGACCAAAAAGTTGTGCTTCTTTATCAAGGCTTTCTTTCAGCCCCTCTGCTTTTCGTAGCAAATGCGCCCAACAGCGCATACGGTTCGGGTATCGTCGGTAGACCTGATAACCATCACTCATTAGCCAGCCGACATAGTCTTCACCCAATATATTCTCAATGAGTTCGGCACTGCGAGAGGCAATCCAATAGGCAGTTACGCTGTCGGTGGTAAAGACCCATAACCATAGAAATGTCGTGAGCTCCATCCAAGACGTTTCATCTACGTGCAGCAATTCGCTATTGACGATTTCTTGTACGAGCTCCTCTTCAATCGGCATCGCGGCAGCACCACTTTCATGAAGCGTATTATTAATCGTCCCGATACTGAGTCGTATCCCTAGCCAATCGTGCAAAAATTCCTGTACCCGCTCACGTGATAAGCGCATGCGATAGCTAAGGCAGACAATCAAGGATGCGAGACCAGGGCCAACAAGTCGCCATTCACTGCAACTGATCTCAGGCAGTGACTCATGGCTTGATCGATGAACTTCTTTGCGCGTGATGTGATGACAGGAGCACGTTGTTTCATATAGGACATGCTTGGTATTTGTCAGGTATATACCAGGATGCAGAGTATCTGCCCATTCAATATCAAGGGTTTCAAAGGCGGTATAGGCTATTGCCGAATCTGTCTTTAATGGCTGACTGCAACAGGCACAAAACTGAGGATAGTGGTGTTGATAGTCCGTAATTACAATTTTTTGTTGGCGCCCGAAACCTTGCGCTCCCGGCTGCTTTCCGGGCTTTCGTAAGGGGTTTTCCGAGTCCTGCTTTTAAGGCTCTGGCGAGGGACTTTTTACTTTATCCTCAAGCTTTTTACCAGGGCTTTCTGTTTCTTCTTCAGGTTCGACCAGCTCTTCGTTACTTTTTTGATCGTCGGCAGATTTATCCCAAGGAGCATCGCTACTGGGCGGACGAGAGCTATTCCGTGAACTTTGGCTTAAACGTTCGCGAGCTTCTTTTAAATCATTGAGCAATTTTATCGACAAGCGACGCAATTCCTCTTCGGATAAATTTAGAAGCTCTTCTTCATTAAGCTGGCTTAAGTCATGGCAGGTGAGTTGCATGGCATGAATGTTACTGTTTGTTCTTCGGTTTGTACAACTTTATTAGTAGGTTTGGCAACTTTTTTCAGATAATTATTAAGGGGTATGAATATTTACGTTTTTTCAATAAATGAGGGGCAAGGGAAGTAACACTACCAAAGAGTATAGTACTGCATTAGTGGTGTTTTTTTGCGTAGAAATTTAGGTTTGATGTTTTTCTTCAATCATTAGGTCAATTAATTTCATAACATTATCACTGGCAGATTCAGATTTTTCCATATTAACAATAATGCTGTTAAGCGTTTCAGGATCGTCAATCCAGTTTTGTCGAGAAAATTGATAGGCTTGTTGGGTAGAGTTATGCACATCTTGATGAGGTGTTGCTAGTTGGGAATAAGCATGGGTATGGTTAAATTGTTGATGACCAATACCTTCGTAATACCATTTACCTAGGCGGCAATTATGGTTATTAACATTAATAGCATCAGCATTAGAGCTTGGTTGATCAATTTCAATAGCGATATAGCCATTTTGTTTGTAAATGATATGGTCTAATTTAGTTAATAAGCCAAATGATTTATCTTTAGCGTAAGAGATATAAGAAATTGACTCTTGAGCTGAGCTTGAAAGGTTGGAAAACTGACCCTTAAAGGAATTTACCTGCTCCATAATATCTTGTGATAAATCGGCAGATGCACTAGCTTTAGTATGCATTTGATTAACACGTTTATTAAAAGATTCAAGCGTGCGTGATACTTCTAGTGCTGCATTTTTAGTATGTTCAGACAGGTTTTTAACTTCTTCGGCAACGACAGCAAAGCCACGACCATGTTCGCCAGCTCTTGCTGCTTCAATGGATGCATTCAAGGCGAGTAAATTGGTTTGATCGGCAATGCCGGTAATCATGGATAAAGAGTCAGTGACTTTGCGGCTATCGTCAATTAAAGCAGTAATAACTTCGGAAACGGAATGAATGGTGTCATTAATATTAGTCAGAGAGTTGCTGATTGTATCGACAGTTGCAAGACTGGCATCAGCACTTTGGCCGGTCTCATTAGCAATATCTTCAACCTTTTGCATTTGGTCAGTGATATTAATAAGGTCACTTTGGTTAGCTTTTAAATTGACGAGTAAATTTGAAGTGTTAAGCGTGTGTAGGCCTGCAGACAGTTTATTTTTTGTCATTAATGTTTCATTAGTGGCCATTAAATGTAATGCATTATTAATGTTAGTTGCTGATTGCTTAAGCAGTCCAGGGAAACCATCAGCTAGAATATAACGGTCATGATTACCTTGGGCGGCATGAGAAAAAGAAGCGTTTACTTCTTTAAAATACGATTCCATTATATCTAATGTTTCATTTAGCTCCCAAGCAACTTTACCAAGTTCTCCAAGGCCTTTGGTGTTGGTAATTCGATGGTAAAGTTCACCATCATTAGTTTTTAATAGTACTTCCTGCATTCGCTCAAGTACAAATAGGTTACCTTTTGCAGTAGAGTAAATAAAAAGCGAGATAACTATTAAAACAAGGGATTGAACTAATATTAGCCAAGAAAAGCCGCTAAAATAATAGTGAGTTGAAAAGAGAGATAGGCTCAGAAAAATAATGGTGCTGACAGCATAAATTACTTTTGACTTCAGAAAGGGAATATTGGCATTTTGGTTTTTGTGCGAAGACATTGTTAAATTCCTTGAGGCTTATAGAGGTCTAAGACAAGTTTATTGTAGCTTTTTGCACCTGTTGATTGTACAACATCGGTTAAATAGGCGATAGATTTACTAGGCGCATCTTTAGTAGAGGAGCGTTTTTCTATAGCTAACATCTCTTTATATACAGGAGCCAAAATATTTAATGCAGACTCAGGAGGTTTGCGTCGTACAGAATAATACCCTATTAAGGTACCATTTTTATCATAATCAGGAGTGATGTTGGCAAAGACCCAATAGAAACTACCGTCGGCACAGAGATTTTTTGCAAAACCAAAAAATTCATCACCTGCTTTAAGTGTATCCCACATAAAGCGAAACACACCACGCGGCATATCAGGGTGACGAATGATATTATGCTGTACACCTAATAGCTCAGATTCAGGGAAGCCACAAATATCCATAAAAATCCGGTTTGCATAAGTGATACGACCTGCCTTATCAGTCTTGGAGACAATAAAGTCATTTTCGCCAAGTTTTCTTTCATGATGCGTAGGCGTGATAGATTGTTTCATATATTTACTCTATATAAAGCGATGCATTGAAATCATAGTGTAAGGTTAACCTATTTAACATATCGGCTGAAGTCATAAATCTTTAATTGTGCAGAAGTTAAAAAAAAATGAAATAAAAGGTTGACGGAGAAAGATGTGGATGTATAATAGCTAGCTCTTCAACGCTAACGCAATGAAGGGCAAGGTTTTCAGGATTGATGTGAGGGGGGGTTTTTATTCCTTCTTTGTTTTTGGTTCTGGCTTGTTCGTTTTGGTTTTAAATGTTTGATCGGTTAGTTTTTTTTGGTCTTGTGTTGATTGCTCGAAACGGATTCGAAAAAAACTTTGAAATAAAAGCTTGACTCATTAATGACTTCGGTTATAATGGTCAGCTCTTCAACGAAGGTTGGGGTTTGAATCTTCGGGTTCGGTTGATGTTGTTTTTATCTTGTTTTGGGTGTTTGGGGTTTTGCTTCTTTCGTCTCTCAAAGCTTTCTGAAAATAAACATTGACAATGAGTTTTGACTCTGTATAATAGTCGGACTCAATAGGGTTGAATTGAACGGCTTTGCTGCTCACTCTTCTCTCGCTCTTTAAAAATGTAATCGAAATAATTTGTTGTGGGTACTTGTAGAGATTATTGTGCATGATATAAATAATCGATATAAGAATCCATTGTTAATTTTATTAACAATAATTCTGAAAATCGAGCCAAGATTGGTTACTCATCTTATTGAGTGACAAAATGATTTTAAACTGAAGAGTTTGATCATGGCTCAGATTGAACGCTGGCGGTATGCTTAACACATGCAAGTCGAACGGTAACAGGCTAGCTTGCTAGTGCTGACGAGTGGCGGACGGGTGCGTAACGCGTAGGAATCTGCCTATTAGTGGGGGACAACATGGTGAAAACCATGCTAATACCGCATACGCCCTACGGGGGAAAGCGGGGGATCTTCGGACCTCGCGCTAATAGATGAGCCTGCGTTAGATTAGCTTGTTGGTGAGGTAATGGCTCACCAAGGCGACGATCTATAGCTGGTCTGAGAGGACGATCAGCCACACTGGGACTGAGACACGGCCCAGACTCCTACGGGAGGCAGCAGTGGGGAATATTGGACAATGGGCGAAAGCCTGATCCAGCAATACCGCGTGTGTGAAGAAGGCCTGAGGGTTGTAAAGCACTTTCAATTGGGAGGAAAACGGACGAAAATAATATCTCGTCCCTTGACATTACCTTTAGAAGAAGCACCGGCTAACTCCGTGCCAGCAGCCGCGGTAATACGGAGGGTGCAAGCGTTAATCGGAATTACTGGGCGTAAAGCGTTCGTAGGCGGTTTGTTAAGTTAGATGTGAAAGCCCCGGGCTCAACCTGGGAACTGCATTTAAAACTGGCAAACTAGAGTTTAGGAGAGGGAAGTGGAATTTCAGGTGTAGCAGTGAAATGCGTAGAGATCTGAAGGAACACCAGTGGCGAAGGCGACTTCCTGGACTAAAACTGACGCTGAGGAACGAAAGCGTGGGTAGCAAACGGGATTAGATACCCCGGTAGTCCACGCCGTAAACGATGTCAACTAGCCGTTGGGCCTATATACAGGTTTAGTGGCGGAGCTAACGTATTAAGTTGACCGCCTGGGGAGTACGGCCGCAAGGTTAAAACTCAAATGAATTGACGGGGGCCCGCACAAGCGGTGGAGCATGTGGTTTAATTCGATGCAACGCGAAGAACCTTACCTACCCTTGACATCCAGAGAATCTGTTAGAGATAGTAGAGTGCCTTCGGGAGCTCTGAGACAGGTGCTGCATGGCTGTCGTCAGCTCGTGTCGTGAGATGTTGGGTTAAGTCCCGTAACGAGCGCAACCCTTATCCTTAGTTGCTAGCAGGTAATGCTGAGAACTCTAGGGAGACTGCCGGTGATAAACCGGAGGAAGGTGGGGACGACGTCAAGTCATCATGGCCCTTATGGGTAGGGCTACACACGTGCTACAATGGTCGGTACAGAGGGCCGCAAACTCGCGAGAGTAAGCTAATCCCAGAAAGCCGATCTTAGTCCGGATTGCAGTCTGCAACTCGACTGCATGAAGTTGGAATCGCTAGTAATCGCGAATCAGAATGTCGCGGTGAATACGTTCCCGGGCCTTGTACACACCGCCCGTCACACCATGGGAGTGGGTTGCAAAAGAAGTGGGTAGTCTAACCTTCGGGAGGGCGCTCACCACTTTGTGATTCATGACTGGGGTGAAGTCGTAACAAGGTAGCCCTAGGGGAACCTGGGGCTGGATCACCTCCTTACAAAGCATGTCAATGCTTTATGAGTATCCACAACAAATTATTTTGATTAAAAACATCGAGTCTGACCTGGCATATCGGGTCTGTAGCTCAGTTGGTTAGAGCGCACCCCTGATAAGGGTGAGGTCGGAGGTTCAAATCCTCCCAGACCCACCAATTTTTGCACTGCTCAGCGTTAAAATATTGCTCACGTACAACGGTACGCGACACAAGATTTTGCCTTGATCAGCACAAAAATCGGGAATCGACTCAACGACATCCAGTACTGGGGCCATAGCTCAGCTGGGAGAGCACCTGCCTTGCACGCAGGGGGTCGGGAGTTCGATCCTCCCTGGCTCCACCACTACTTGATGTCACTGTTGGAAAAACATCAATTCTATAAACTCTGCATGAAGAGGCACATTGTGTCCCAAGCATGACACGAGAGATTATAGAATTGGTTATTTAAACCGATAGCTCTTTAAAAATTAGGAAATCTGTAAAGTAAACTAAAAAAGTTTAATACTGATCGGAAAAGAAGATGGCATGTTCATATTAATTTATAAACGTGTGATCGTCAAAGCCGAAAAGAAAAAAACCAAAAAAGTTTCAAACGAGTTTAAAAAATGGAAACGACACGCAAGTGAAGTGACCAAGAAATAAATGAGTTCTCAAGCAGAAAAAAGCGAAAATGTCAGCTGACACATATGACCGATACGGAGACGTATTCGGGTTATATGGTCAAGTGAATAAGCGCATACGGTGAATGCCTTGGCGATAAGAGGCGATGAAGGACGTTGTAGGATGCGATAAGCCGCGGAGAGTTTTCAAACGAACTTTGACCCGCGGATTTCCGAATGGGGAAACCCAATCTGTATAAACAGATTATCTTGTTCTGAATACATAGGAACAAGAGGCGAACCGGGAGAACTGAAACATCTAAGTACCCCGAGGAAAAGAAATCAACCGAGATTCCCTAAGTAGCGGCGAGCGAACGGGGAACAGCCGAACGAAATGAAGTTAGTGGAAGAGTCTGGAAAGTCTCGCAATAAAGGGTGATAGCCCCGTACACGAAAACTCCATTTCGACATATTAAGTAGGTCGACGCACGTGAAACGTTGACTGAAGATAGGGGGACCATCCTCTAAGGCTAAATACTACTTATCGACCGATAGTGAACTAGTACCGTGAGGGAAAGGCGAAAAGAACCCCGGAGAGGGGAGTGAAATAGAACCTGAAACCGTATGCGTACAAGCAGTAGGAGCAGACTTGTTCTGTGACTGCGTACCTTTTGTATAATGGGTCAGCGACTTAATCTCAGTGGCAAGCTTAACCGAAAAGGGGAGGCGTAGCGAAAGCGAGTCTTAATAGGGCGCATAGTCGCTGGGATTAGACCCGAAACCGGGCGATCTATCCATGGCCAGGTTGAAGGTGGGGTAATACCTACTGGAGGACCGAACCGACTTATGTTGAAAAATGAGCGGATGAGCTGTGGATCGGAGTGAAAGGCTAATCAAGCCCGGAGATAGCTGGTTCTCCTCGAAATCTATTTAGGTAGAGCCTCGTGTATAACTGTTGGGGGTAGAGCACTGTTACGGCTAGGGGGTCATCCCGACTTACCAAACCGTTGCAAACTCCGAATACCAACAAGTTTCAGCACGGGAGACACACGGCGGGTGCTAAGGTCCGTCGTGAAAAGGGAAACAGCCCAGACCGTCAGCTAAGGTCCCAAAATCTATGCTCAGTGGGAAACGATGTGAAAAGGCCCAGACAGCCAGGAGGTTGGCTTAGAAGCAGCCATCCTTTAAAGAAAGCGTAATAGCTCACTGGTCGAGTCGGTTTGCGCGGAAGATTTACCGGGGCTAAGCATAGTACCGAAGCTACGGATCGACGTTAATTTATTAACGGAGGTGGTAGAGGAGCGTTCCGTAAGCCTGCGAAGGGAGATTGAGAAGTCTCCTGGAGGTATCGGAAGTGCGAATGCTGACATGAGTAACGATAATGGGGGTGAAAAACCCCCACGCCGAAAACCCAAGGTTTCCTGCGCAACGCTAATCGACGCAGGGTTAGTCGGGACCTAAGGCGAGGCCGAAAGGCGTAGTCGATGGAAAACAGGTTAATATTCCTGTACTTGTTATAACTGCGATGGGGTGACGGAGAAGGCTAGATCAGCATACTGTTGGATATGTATGTTTAAGCGTGTAGGCAGAGTACTTAGGTAAATCCGGGTACTTGTTAATGCTGAGGCGTGATGACGAATGTTTCCTTGTGAAACAAGAAGTGATTGATGCCATGCTTCCAAGAAAAACCTCTAAGCTTCAGGTTATGACGACCCGTACCCCAAACCGACACAGGTGGGTGGGATGAGAATTCTAAGGCGCTTGAGAGAACTCGGCTGAAGGAACTAGGCAAAATGGAACCGTAACTTCGGGAGAAGGTTCACCCTTGGTATGTAAAGCGACTTGCTCGTGGAGCAGAAGAGGGTTGCAATAAATTGGTGGCTGCGACTGTTTATCAAAAACATAGCACTCTGCAAACACGAAAGTGGACGTATAGGGTGTGACGCCTGCCCGGTGCCGGAAGGTTAATTGATGGGGTTATCTTCGGAGAAGCTCTTGATCGAAGCCCCGGTAAACGGCGGCCGTAACTATAACGGTCCTAAGGTAGCGAAATTCCTTGTCGGGTAAGTTCCGACCTGCACGAATGGCGTAACGATGGCCACACTGTCTCCAGCCGAGACTCAGTGAAATTGAAATTGCGGTGAAGATGCCGTATACCCGCGGCTAGACGGAAAGACCCCGTGCACCTTTACTATAGCTTTACACTGGACTTTGAACCTATTTGTGTAGAATAGGTGGGAGACTTTGAAACCATGACGCTAGTTGTGGTGGAGTCACCTTTGAAATACCACCCTGGTATGTTTGAAGTTCTAACCTAGGCCCCTTATCGGGGTTGGGGACAGTGTATGGTGGGTAGTTTGACTGGGGCGGTCTCCTCCCAAAGAGTAACGGAGGAGCACGAAGGTACCCTAATCCTGGTCGGAAATCAGGAGTTTAGTGCAATGGCATAAGGGTGCTTGACTGCGAGACGTACGTGTCGAGCAGGTACGAAAGTAGGTCATAGTGATCCGGTGGTTCTGAATGGAAGGGCCATCGCTCAACGGATAAAAGGTACGCCGGGGATAACAGGCTGATACCGCCCAAGAGTTCATATCGACGGCGGTGTTTGGCACCTCGATGTCGGCTCATCACATCCTGGGGCTGAAGCAGGTCCCAAGGGTATGGCTGTTCGCCATTTAAAGTGGTACGCGAGCTGGGTTCAGAACGTCGTGAGACAGTTCGGTCCCTATCTGCCGTGGGCGTTTGAGATTTGAGGGAAGCTGCTCCTAGTACGAGAGGACCGGAGTGGACGAACCACTGGTGTTCGGGTTGTCATGCCAATGGCATTGCCCGGTAGCTACGTTCGGACAGGATAACCGCTGAAAGCATCTAAGCGGGAAGCCCCTCCCAAGATGAGATCTCACTGGAACTTTAAGTTCCCTGAAGGGCCGTCGAAGACTACGACGTTGATAGGCAAGGTGTGGACGCGCAGTAATGTGTGAAGCTAACTTGTACTAATTGCCCGTGAGGCTTGACCATATAACACCCAATACGTTTGGTGTTGTAGTGGAAGCGACAATCGTTTTTACTGTAAGAGAACGAAAGAACTCGAAAAGACCAACCAACAGATTTCCTGATGTTCGAGCAAAATCTTCAGCAATGAAGCAAGCACGAGCAAGAGACGATTGACGACGCAAGTCGGTCAATCAACACCGATTGCTTGGTGACCATAGCGAACGTGAACCACCTGATCCCATCTCGAACTCAGAAGTGAAACCGTTTAGTGCCGATGATAGTGTGGATTTTTCCATGTGAAAGTAGGGAATCGTCAAGCTCTTATTCTAAAAACCCGTTCTCGCAAGAGATCGGGTTTTTTTTGTCTCGTGCTTTTGTAATATAATAGCTGTACATTATGTAAACAATATTAAAAGTAATCACAATCAGCTATCAATGTCAGATCAATTACAGTTAAGCCGTTTAGACTATGCTTTTGCTCAGTTTTTAGTTAAACGTAGTGCTTTAGAAAAGGAGCAAGCAAAGCAATTTGGAATACTGGTTGCACAATTATCCTATGCACAAAGCCAAGGTCACTCTTGTATTGAGGTAGCAACTGCAGATGAAAAGTTATTATTAGCATCGGGTTTAGTAGATGATACGGGGACATTGCCACTAGTACTTGAGAATAAATATTTGTACTTACAACGCTATTGGAGTTATGAGTGTCAATTAGCTAAGAATATTACTGATTTAATAACAAATGAGCATTCTGGAAGCGCTGATATAAAGGTGATAGAGCAGTATTTTACTAGCAGCTCAGCAATAGATTGGCAAAAAGAAGCAGCAAAAGCAGCTTTGGTAAATTCTTTTAGTATTATTACTGGTGGCCCAGGTACTGGAAAAACTACAACAGTTGTTAAAATTCTGGCATTATTACAAGAACTGGCTGCCCAGCCACTGAACATTGCTTTAGCAGCGCCAACAGGTAAAGCGGCAATGCGCTTACAAGAGTCGATCGGCAATAGTAAGCAAAAATTACCCTGCTCCAATTTTATTAGGGAACTGATTCCGGAAAAAGTTCTGACTATTCATAACCTATTAGGGGCTAGACCTCCCTCGCCTTATTTTAAATATAACGCTGCATCCCCCTTGCCTTTTGATATTGTTGTTATAGATGAAGTATCTATGATTGATTTACCATTAATGAGTAAGTTATTGAGTGCATTAAGGTTAGATGCACGATTAATTTTACTTGGTGATAAAGACCAATTAGCTTCAGTTGAAACGGGCACTGTGTTGGCTGATTTAACGCTTGCATTGTCTAAATATACTCAGGAATTAAAAGTATCATACCGGTTCAAAGGTAATATCAAAGAATTCTCGGAAGCCATCAATCAACAAAAGCAACAGCATGCTTGGGATTTATTAAGTGCAGGACATGATGATGTGGGGCTGTTAAAGGATGACTTAATAAGCTATATTGCTGATAAACAAGTTGAATATTTATCTTTAATTAGACAAAGAGCTGATTTTATAGCATGTTACGCAGCGTTTAATGCATTTCAAGTACTATGTGTGATTAGAGAAGGTTTGTATAGCGTTGCGGATATAAATTATCGTGTAGCAGAACAACTACAAGATAGGAAATTGATTAATAGTTCAGCTCATTGGTATAGTGGCCGCCCCATTATGATTACCCAAAATGATGCTGTTTTGCAATTATATAATGGGGATATTGGTATTTGCATGCCAGATCAGGAGAATAACAAGCAATTAATGGTGTTTTTCTTGAGTCCATCTGGAGCTGTAAGGAAAT
Source organism: Methyloprofundus sp. (assembly GCA_016592635.1). Taxonomy (NCBI): domain Bacteria; kingdom Pseudomonadati; phylum Pseudomonadota; class Gammaproteobacteria; order Methylococcales; family Methylococcaceae; genus Methyloprofundus; species Methyloprofundus sp. Next base: position 4,046,053 of record AP023240.1, on the reverse strand, counting down.
ATTTGCCAGCTCGTTTACCACACTGCGAAACTGTTTTTGCAATGACGATTCATAAAAGTCAGGGCTCAGAGTTTGATGAGGTGTTATTAGTATTACCAGAGAAAATTAACCCAATCTTAACAAAAGAACTTATTTATACAGGTATTACTCGCGCTAAAAAGAGCATTAAAATACTAGCAACAAAGGAAGTATTTGTAGAAACCTTGCAAAGAAAGGTAGAGCGCTTTAGTGGCTTGGCAAACAGAATAAGGAAAATAACTTGAGCTACCTATCTGTTAACTCAAGTTATTTGCAGTTATTTATGAACTTATTTTGAAATCTGCTGTTCCATGTCAGCGACACGTTTTTCTAAGTCTTCTAGCCTAGAGCGTGTTTTCGCTAATACACCTTTTTGTACTTCAAATTCTTCACGAGTTACTAAATCCATTTTGCCTAAAGCACTTTGTAAAATTGCGCGAAAGTTTTTCTCCATATCCTCTTTTAGGTTACTGAGGCCTGGGGGAATAGCATCACTTAAACGTGTGGCGATGTCATCAATAGATTTTGGGTCAAACATATTAGTCCTAATAAAATGTGGAAAAAGGTAGCTTATACTAAGCCAGTGTTAGTCACCGAGATATATTCTCGGCAAATTTTTTCGATATCAGCTTGGCTTAGGGGTTGCTGCATTAATAAGCAATAATAATGATCATTATTTTCACTAAAAGTAATACAATTTTTACATTGGCCAAAGCTGCTGGTGCCATTCACATTTTGTAAGGCAATCAATGCTTCGTAAAGTGCTGCGCTGATGGAGTCAAATTGTTTATTGGCAATCGCTGCTTCTGCTTTGGTAAAAACATCAAAGGGTGTAATACTTTGTAGTAGTTCTAATCCAGCTGTCAAAATTCGTAAGTGAACAATACGTTTGTCTTGGTCATCTTGCTTTTTTTCAATATATCCTTTACGCACTAGTACTTGCAGTGTTTGTGAAACTGTTCCTTTAGTTAAACCTAAGTAGTCAGTTACTGCAGCAGGTGTATCACTAAATCGGTTACAGCTTGCCAAGTAATCGAGTGTTTGCACGTGTACAGGCTGTAGCCCTAATGCTGAGTATTTTTTTCGTTGTTCTGCTCTGAGGAGCGTACTAATACGCTCAATCAATTTTAATGTTGTTAAGTCATGCATTAGCTTATTTTAACATTACTCAGAGCATGTATAAACTATGAACACTCGTTCAATTTAATATTGTATTTTTTATATTCAAAATAATATATTACTTTGCGGCTTCTAGTGCCTGTAATATGTCACTCATAATATCATCTATATGCTCTATACCTATTGATAGTCTGACCATATCTTCACTAACACCCGCTTTTTCTAGTTCTTCAGGGCCTAATTGACGATGTGTAGTAGAGGCGGGGTGGCAGGCCAGTGATTTAGCATCACCTATATTTACTAAACGTAAAATCATTTGTAATGCATCAATAAATTTTCCTCCCGCTGCTTGCCCACCGTCTATGCCAAAGCTTAATATGCCTGATGCTTGGCCTTTAGTGATTTTTTGGCATAATGCGTTATAAGGACTATCCTCTAAGCCTGCATAATTTACCCATTTAATTTGTGGGTGAGCCTTTAGTGCTATAGCTACTTTTTGTGCATTTTCACAGTGGCGTTCCATGCGTAGACCGAGAGTCTCAAGACCCTGCATGATTAAGAATGCACTATGTGGAGATAAAGCGGCTCCAGTATTTCTTAAGGGTACTACGCGGCAGCGCCCAATATATGCAGCTTCACCTAGTGCTTCTGTATAGACAACGCCATGATAAGAAGGGTCGGGTTCATTGAGCATTGGGAAACGCGTAGCATTTCCTGCCCAATCAAATTTACCTGAATCAATAATTGCACCACCAATAGTAGTACCGTGCCCACCTATATACTTAGTCAAAGAGTGCACGACAATATCTGCACCAAACTCAAAGGGGCGACAAAGGTAAGGGGTTGCAACAGTATTATCAACAATTAATGGTACACCATGTTTATGAGCAATGTTGGCAAGCTTTTCTAAATCAACAATATTACCCGCTGGGTTACCAATGGATTCACAAAATAATGCGGTGGTTTTATCATCAATTAATGCTTCTAAACCTGCGTAGTCATCATGTGATGCAAAGCGAACATCTACACCTTGTTGTGGTAGGGTGTGTGCAAAAAAATTGTAAGTGCCACCATATAGCTGGCTGGTACTGACAATATTATTACCTGTACGACTAATGGCTTGAATAGCATAGGTAATGGCAGCCATCCCTGATGCGACAGTAAGTGCGGCCAATCCACCTTCCATTAATGCGAGTCGTTCTTCCAGAACAGCATTGGTTGGATTCATAATACGACTGTAAATATTACCTGTCACTTTTAAATCAAATAAGTCTGCACCATGCTGGGTATCATCAAACGTAAAAGAGGTGGTTTGGTAAATAGGCACTGCCGCTGCATTAGTTGTTGGGTCAGAGTCATAGCCAGCATGTAAGGCAAGTGTTTCTAATTTCATAGTCATAAATGAGTCCCTTTAAATGGTGAGTAGATAGTTAATTTGTTTGGGCTGGAAAGCTTAAATGTTTATAGCTACCTTTACGAATATTGAAAAATGCGAGTTCAGGTAAACTCATTAAAATACCCATAGCGCTATTTTTTAACGCTTTGCCCGAGTCAAAGGGTAAAGCAAAACCACCGTAAATGCCAACGGTTGTTGCTGTGAGCAGGTTTAGGGAGCCTAATATTGGGCGAGACCAAATATTTTGGTCGGTAAAAAAGAGAAATATCGCATCCGATTCATTAAATTTATAATCTTTGGCAGTTAAAGTATTAAATTCTCTTAGATAAACTATGATGTTATTTTCTTGCTGCTGCATTTTTTTTAGCTGTTGATAGCGGAAAGAAGGAGTAACCTTTTTTTGAGAGTTAATACTGAGGCTATCAAAAGAGCTAAACGGAATAAAGGCAAGTGGATGATGATCAATAAGGTGGTTCAATTCATGCATTTGTTGGGTATGAATTTCGGCTTGTTTGATCGTGGCAAAAATTTCAGTGACACAATTGCGAGTCATTAAATCATATTGATAGAGTGTCTGAATTTGTTTGTTGATACTAGCTTGGTAAAACTGCAAATTGTTAAGTGCAATAGCTGTTTGTTGTGGGCTTAACTTAGGAAAGAGGTGCGGAACTAAGGGTATTGATTTGCTAGGTAAAAGGCGCTCACCCGTTAGGCGAATAGCTTGTTGTTTAGATAAAGCACGTTCTCGTTCATAGTAATAATTTGCTAGCATTTCAAATTGACTATAACTTTTTTCTGTAATGACTGTGTGTTGGGAAAATAGTTGATTTTTTTGATGTTTGATTTTAGCTAAAGCTTGCTGCTTTTGTTCTTGGAATAAAGCTTGGTAACGCACTACTTCAGGGTAAGCAGCTTGTCTACTATTAGCCACATAGCTGTCTAACAAGACGAGTTTACCTGAATCTATAGAGTGAGAAAGGACGAGTATACGAGCGTAAAGGACAAAGGCAGAGCTACCCCAATCGGGCCGACTGGATGTTAATAAGCTTAGTAAATTATTGATTAATTGCTTTTGAAATGCTTTTAATTGTTTGGTTTCAGCTGTAGATAGTGTGAACATGGCATGTTCAGGGCTGAAGTAATACTTATTGTTAAGGGGGGTGTTAGCCTTCAGTGTTTGTAAAAATAATAGCTTGCTAACGGAATCTAAATAGCGGCTGGCAAATGAGTAAGGAACAGATAAAAAGGTATTTTCACTTATTATTAAGGAGGATTGTGGCCAAGCAATAGGCTGGTAAGTGGAAATTGTAGTTTTAATTTGCTGAATATGTTTATCAATAAAGTCAGTACCTAGGTTTTTATGTATGGCTTTATTGATACTTGTTTCACGTGAAACAAAATTATCTACAAAGAGGCCTGCTCCAGGTATTGTTAATAATGGTGATTGAATTTGTTTATTGAGTAAAGCAAGGTTGATATTAATTTCATTTACTATAGCATCTTGTTGTTTTTGCAATAAAAAACGCAAATTGAAGTGATTACGTAACTGTTCATAATGTAGCTCCTCTAATTCAATTGTTGTTGTAAATAAGGTTCTATTTTCTAGATAGCGGTATTGATAGTCAAAGTCAGTACTAGTATGCCTAATGATGCGAATAATTCCGCTATCAAAGTGTTGAAAATGATAGGTTTCCTTATTGAAGCGTAATGCAGTGTGTCCACCACTCGCGTTACCTTCGCTAGCATTGATATATAAATAACTTAGTGGCTTTGCACATAAGCTTATAGGCAGTACTAAACAAAGACATAATGTGACCCAAATGAAGCTTTTCAAGTATGAGATGGGTATCATGACGTTATTTTGAAAAGCTCCATCTAGGGTATAAAGTAAATACTGCACTTTATACTTCACGTGGTCACAAGTAGTACCTTATTGCGCATCATAACCTTTTTGAATCATTTGCATTCTTAATTCATTAGAATCAGCTAGACTCTTCTTATAGGTTTCATAAACACCACCTGTTAACTTGGCTTTTTTCAATGCACGGCCAATACCTACTAAGGTGGTTTCATCATCTTCCCAGTTAGTAATACCATTCTCTGTAGCGATTTCAGTGATACCTGTGACAAATGAGGCACGATCAAATGCTGCAGTCGTGAGGTAAGCGGCGGTATAGTCCATGATTTTTATTTCATAGGCTTTGTTTTTATCTGATGAAAATGAAGACGGACTGCTAATAACTGAGCCAACTGATTCAGATATACTGGTAGAGCTTTCAGATGAGCTTTCAGAGCTTGCCGAAAAGGAACAGCCCTGTATAAAGCCAACTGTGATGACGGCTAAGAGCATATTAGTTTTTATTTGCATAAAAGTGCCTATAATATAAAGAGGGAAATAGGTATTGAATATAATTAGTTTATACATGTTTTGTTATAAAACAAATATTTTGATCGCAAGGCCTATAAAAAATAAGTCAATTTGGTAAATACACTATTACCAAGCCATAAGAATATGGCAAAATGGTAAAATAGATTTTTTAACACGGAGATAACTATATGACCGACTCTGCAAAATTGTTTTCAGATGCAAAAAATGTAATACCAGGAGGGGTGAACTCACCTGTCCGCTCTTTTGGGGGCGTTGGTGGAACACCTGTTTATATTGATAGGGCTAAAGGAGCTTATCTTTATGATACTGAAGGCAAGCAGTATATTGATTATGTTGGCTCTTGGGGGCCTATGATTGTTGGCCATGCACACCAAGATGTACTAGATGTAGTCAATGAAACAGCAGCAAAAGGCTTAAGTTTTGGCGCTCCAACCGAGCTAGAAACTTTAATGGCCAAGAAAATTTGTAAATTAGTACCTTCGATTGAGCAAGTGCGCATGGTGAGTTCGGGTACTGAAGCAACCATGAGTGCTATTCGTTTGGCACGAGGTTATACAGGCCGTAATAAGATTGTAAAATTTGAAGGTTGTTATCATGGACATTCAGATCCGTTATTAGTTAAAGCTGGTTCAGGAGCATTAACTTTAGGTGTACCAAGTTCCCTAGGCGTACCAGCAGCAGTGGCCGCAGATACTATTACTTTGACTTACAATGATAGTGAAGCAGTGAAACAAGCTTTTGCTGAAATTGGCACGCAAATAGCGGCAATCATTGTTGAGCCTGTTGCAGGCAATATGAATTGTATTTTACCAGCGGAAGGCTTTTTGGAAACTTTACGCGCTGTCTGTGATCAATATGAGACTGTGCTAATTTTTGACGAAGTTATGACTGGTTTTCGAGTTGATAAACACTGTGCACAAGGGCTTTATAATGTCAAACCTGACCTAACAACGTTAGGTAAAATTATTGGTGGTGGTATGCCGGTTGGCGCTTTTGGAGGTTCACATAAAATTATGTCTTCTTTAGCACCTGTTGGGGGCGTGTATCAAGCAGGCACTTTATCAGGTAACCCAGTTGCTATGGCCGCAGGCTATAAAACATTAGATTTGCTATCTGAGTCTAAATTTCATGAAGTATTATCTGAAAAAACACGTAGATTAGTAACAGGCATTCAAGAAAAAGCAGTTGAAGCAGGGATTGGTATGTCTGTTAATGCTGTGGGGGGGATGTTTGGCTTGTTTTTTACCCAAGACGATCATATTAGTTCTTTTGCACAAGTTATGCAGTGTGACCAAGATCGTTTCAAACAGTTTTTTCATGGGATGTTAAAAGAAGGTATATATTTTGCTCCTTCAGCATTTGAAGCGGGGTTTATGTCATCAGCACACAGTAATGAAGATATTGATGCAACGATTGCTGCTGCTGAACGTGTTTTAAATCAACTATAACGTTATAGTTGTATACGTACGCTTATATTTTTTAGCATTGTAAGCGTACGTACTACATAGACAAACGAGGCTTATTTGTATTCCTTTATAAATTCCACAATAGATATAGATTTTTACTTTATATGTTGAACCAAGCTCTATTGAGTCGATTTTCCTCAGAAGAAGGCCTTTTAATCCAAAAAGCGATGGATTTGCTGGCTGACTTTAAAGTGACTGATACTGATTGTCCCTATGGTATTGATGTTGCATTGAATTTATTGGTGCTAAATGTTGACCTAGAAACAATTTTGGCTGCAATTCTTAGTGATTTTAGATTAGTAGATTATCCGATAGAACTTGAATATGGCGCGACGGTTGCCTGTATTGTCAGAAATATTCAAGAACTCAATACACTCAATGTGTATTCAGAGAATATTGCTGCCGAAGCACATCAAGTGGAAATCTTAAGGCGGATGTTACTTTCCACTGCTGAAGATATTCGGGCTGTATTAATTAAATTGGCATACAGATTGGCGCGTTTAAAAAAATTAGCAAAAAACGATTCAAAAATACGCCGGTTTATTGCACAAGAAACATTAGATTTGTATGCGCCTATTGCTAATCGGTTAGGTATAGGGCAGCTCAAGTGGGAGCTAGAGGATTATGCTTTTCGTTATTTGGACCCTAGCAATTATCTAGCAATTGCTAAAGATTTGGAAAGTAAGCGTATTCATAGAGAAGAATCCGTAGCTGGTTTTATTAAAATATTGGAAGATAGTTTAAAAAGAATACGTGTAGATGCTGATATTAAGGGGCGACCTAAACATATTTATAGTATTTGGCAAAAAATGCAGCGTAAAAAACTGCCGATTGAGGAGCTTTATGACTTATTGGCGGTAAGGGTCATTGTAAATAATACTGCAGAGTGCTATGAGGTGTTGGGTTTAGTACATCAGCATTGGACGTTTATTCCTAAAGAGTTTGATGATTACATTGCTAACCCTAAAAATAATGGCTACCAATCATTGCATACCGTTATTTTAGATGCAGATAGTAATCGTATAGAGGTACAAATACGTACGCAGGAAATGCATGATTTTGCTGAGCTGGGGGTCGCTGCACATTGGCGCTATAAAGAGGGGAGTAAACAAGATAAAGCAACTGAAAAAAGTATTGCCTCTCTGCGTCAATTATTAGAGGAAAAGGACGGTGATACTTTACTGGCAAATTTTCGTACTGAATTATTCTCAGATAGAGTTTATGTATTAACTCCAGCGGGTAAATTAATTGATTTGGTAAAAGGTGCTACCCCACTTGATTTTGCTTATGCCATTCATACCGACTTGGGACACCGTTGTCGTGGGGCTAAAGTAAATGGTTGTATTACTTCTTTAACGCATATTTTACAAACGGGAGAGCAAATAGAGGTTTTATCCAGTAAAGAAATTGCACCTAACCCGAATTGGATTGATCCTAATTTGGGATATTTAAAAACACCACGTGCCATTCAAAAAGTAAAATTATGGTTAAATCAACAAGGTAAAGAAAAACATGCCTTAATGGGGCAGCAACTTTTAGATAAAGCTGTACAGCGTTTAGGAGTTAAAGAAGATTACTTAGAAAAGCTAATACAGCATTTTAATTGTTCAGGGGCAACTAAGTTATGGGTATCTTTAGGCAGGAATACGATTAATAGCGCGCAGTTAAATTATGCATTAAAAGAAATTTCAGGTATAAACAAGAAGGCTCAAGTTAAGAAGGTTGCTTCGGTAAAAGAGCATGCAGTAGAAATTACTGTTGCAGGGAAGAATAATATTTTGACGCATTTTGCACAGTGTTGCCATCCGAGTACGGATGATCAATTGATTGGGTTTATTACCCATGCTAATGGCATTGCTATTCATAAAGTTAGTTGTGAAAATATCAGCCAGTTAAGTGAAGAGCAACAACAGCAGTTGGTTGATATTACCTTAAGAGTTGCTGGCTAGTATTGTAAGGGATGAGAATTCAATAATACCCGAGTCTGACTTGTCTTTTAACTGCACAGCCGCGCTAGAAACACAGTTACATAGCCTACTGTGCGCCTGTATTTCTAACACGACTGTGCAGCTAAAATTCTGCGTCATACTTTCGGGAATTATTAAATCCTCATCCCTAAAGTATTGTTGTCAAAGTTATTACCATTGATCAACACCAGATTTTAATTTACTCTCAGCTGCAATCAAAAAATTTCCGGAAGTAATGATGGTATCACCATAATTTAAACCATCAATTACTTCTATAAAATCATCATTACGCACTCCCGTGGTAATTTTTTGTGCTTGCAAACGCCCATCACCTAAATCAACAAAAACCACCCGATTTTCACCTGTAAATACGACAGCTTGTTCAGGTACGACAATACGTCGACCAAGAGCAACCTGTAATTGCAAATGTACATATTGTTTGGGGCGTAATAAGCCGTCAGGATTAGCCAATTTAACTCGTATGCGGGCAGTGCGCGTTTTATTATTCAGAAATGGCTCAATAAAAGTGACCGTACCTGTGTAAGTGGTATCAGGTTGATTTGCCAAAGTGACCTCTGCATTCATACCCAACTCTACCCATGGCAAGTCAGACTCATACACTTGACCTTCTACCCAGACTGTTGATAAGTCTGCAATACGCAATAGCTTTTCACCTGCTTTAAAAGCGGAACCAGCAACAATGTTTTTTTCAATAATGGTTCCACTAATAGGGGATAAGATTGGCAGATATTCAAGGGGGCGACCGCGTTTTGCTAGGGCTCTGATTTGGGTGCGATTAATTCCCCATAATGATAAGCGTCTTGCAGCGACCGCCTTTAGATTATCTTGACCTGTTTGACTGCGCTTGATGCTATACAAGTATTCATCTTGACCCGAGATTAACTCCGGGCTATAAACAGAAAATAAGGTCTGACCTTTCTTAATTTGTTTACCAACATAGTCAGTATTTAACTTATCAATCCAGCCGGCAAACTTAAGATTAATATCACTTAAGCGGGTTTGATCATAGTTAACTTGTGCATTGGCATGAATGGTTTTAGTCATATTGATACAAGTTACAATGTCTGTTGTGACACCAATTAATTGCCGTCGGTAACTATCTACTTTAAATGTTTTTGCCTGTAATGCCGAGTTGGGCTGATTATTAGATTGCGCTGCAAAAGTACTGGGAGTCGCTGTCGAAAATGCTAAGCCTTTACGGCTAGTGCCCATATCAAAAGAAATTTGTGCTTGCCCTTGTACGCCCGCATCAATTGTTAATGTCAACGGCCAAGCCCCCATCATAGGCAGTTCAAATTGTCCTTGGTATAGTCCAGGCTGAGTGTTCGTTATTTCAGCTGGTGCATACATAGTCGGCATAGACCCCATTGCAGGCATTTCGGCAACTGCTTTAATATTTGCATTGTCGATCGGCTGGTCATTCTTATCGCGAATAATAATATTTAACTGATTATTACCCACTCTAGGTTGTTGCGGGTCGATAACGGCTTGTACTTTGAAAGGACCTGCAAAGTACTCTTCACCAATATTTTGTAAGTTAGAGCCTTGTTGCTTAGTTGTCTCTTTTAAAAATAATGTTTGGCTGGCAGCAAAAGCTAATAAGCAGATAATAACTAATATCCATAGTATTTGTGATCGTTTCATTGCGGCTCATTTGGTAATGGTTGGCTAATAGTTTCAGTGTTAATATGGCCGACAGCACTTTCTAATTCTGCAAGGCGACGGTGGGTATCTGCAAGTGCTTTAACGGTTTGTAGCTGAGTTTGCATATAGTTTTTTTCACTGCTAATCAGGCTTAAAAAATCTCCTTTGCCAGATTGGTAATCTGATTGTGCGGCAGCAAGCGTTTCTGCTGCCAAGGGCAGTAGTTTATGATTATATAAGCTCAATACATGCATGCTTTCGCTGGTTTGCGCATAGCTAATATGTATGGTTTCTCTCAGCTTGGCAATAAAATCAACTCGCTGCCATTCGACTTGCTTAATGTGTGCAAGTGCTTCATTTTCAGCTGCTCGGTGCTTGCTTTGAAATAAGGGTAAATTGAAGCCAATACCAACAGTGAAGTGCTTGCTGGTGTTTTCCCATAAACTGTTATAGCCTGCTTTTACATTAATATCTGGGTAGTTATTTCTACGTGCCAGTGCCGATTCTGATTTTGCTGCATTGAGCATTGCGCTATAAGCTTTTAGTTCTGGGCGAGCGTGTAGAGCTTGTGCTTGTAATAATGGTAGTTTTGGCAGAGCCTTGATATCAGTTAAATCAGCTGGTTCGGTCAATCGGCTATCAGGTAATTTATTAAGTAAGGTATTAATATGTGCGCGGATCGAATTTTGTTCACGATTTAGCACAATTGCCTGATGCTCTAATAGAGCCAATTGCATATCAGCGCGTAAAGCATCTTGTTTACTTGCCAATCCTGTAGCATATCGTCTGGTGGCAATTGCTTTAAATTCTTTTAATAGCGTTTGGTTGTGTTGGTTAATATTGATGGCCTGATGAATATAATACCAGTCAGTAAAAGAAGTTCTAGCCGCTCCCGATAGTTGCAAGCGTAGGCTATGAATTGACTGGTTATTAGCATCCGCTTTATGGCTAGCAACATCATTACGTAACTGTAATTTACCTGGCCAAGGTAATTTCTGCGATATTTCTATGCGTTGCCCATACTCTGTACGACTATTTGCTATCGTTTGTGGCGCCATCGTATAGCTAAACAGTGGATCCTCAAAACTCGCTTGTTGCTCTATTCGCGCGACAGATGCTCGCCATGCTGCTTGCGCCATTTCCAATTGTGGGTTTGCTTGTAATACTAAGCTAACCAGTTGCTTAGAGGTTAATAATGGCTTGTTACTAGCTAAGCTTATAGGACTAGCCATTAGCAGCAAAATTAGTAGCCAAGTCTGATAATAATTGGGCTTCATATGCTTAGAGCTCTATCTATTTTTTGCATCAGTATTGAGTTAACATCCTTTGTTTGATTTAGTGCGGGCTACGGTATGTTATAGGGGGGGGAATATAAATTTAGTCACGTCTTTATTATTAGAGAAGGTATAGGTCTTCCTGATTACCCATAATCCTCAGCCATATTCATGAGCGTTCGTCATTCTGCATGGTGTTATCAGGAATCTATAGGCCTAAGCAATAGATTCCCGATAAAAGACTTCGGGAATGACGAAGTTGGTTTTTATAAGAGTCGGATATTAATATTTTTTTCAAAATGGCTGAGCCTTGTACATAATCAGGTAGATATTTATAGCTTGTGAAAGTATTATTTGTAAGTTGAGGTGAAGCATGAACCCCAACAAAATCTGCATTTTCAGAAGAATTATTGAATACTTTCACAGTAGCAAGATAGCTTATGTAGCCCTATTCAAATTGAAAGCCAGCTCTTTTCCATGCATTTGAACCACCGTCTAGGTTAAACAAGTTGGTATAGCCTAAGTCATGTAGCGTCTGTGCTGCTGTTGTACCCATTGGACCACCAAGGCAGTATAAGTAAATAGGCGCATTTTTATCTTTAGGCAATTGTGCCTGGTAATTGGCAACAGCATTAAAAGGAATAAATAAATCAGTGCCTTTAATATGTTGCTGTTTAGGGGTATGCACATCAACCAGAAAAATATCCTGAGTTTGCATAGTTGCATTTAACTCAGTCGCACTAATCATTTTTAGATACTCTGGCTGCTGGAGCCCGCACGCTGTTAGTGACAAGCTAAAAGCAATGCTACAGACTATTTTGGCTGCATTTCTAATCATTTCGTTACTCAATTTTAAAAATTTTAAGGGGTAGGGTAGCACTCTTAGGACTGAGGATGAAATAAAATCCTCAGCTCTTATTCTAATTAGGTCGAAAAATTGACTAAATGCTGTAGAGACCAGCAAGAATGAATGGGGCTATCTGTGAGAGTTTTTGGCTGGAGGTCCAGGAGCTTTAATGTTTTTTTAACTACTCGGCTGAAGCAAGCATCACTTCAATATACTTATTTGTACTGATTAATTTCCAAGCATTTTCATAGCTTATTATTTGCTCATGGTTTGCACGCCAATGCGCGTCAATGCCATCCCAGCCATGTGTTGAAAAAATATGACCGCACTCGGGGCAGATTTTATTATTGAATGCATTTGCCACGACTGTTGCCAGAGCTTGCTCATCAGAGCAATGCACTTTAGTGTGCTGCATATGCTTAAAATAACTACCTACATTAATACAAACAATAACCCAATAGCCACCACCTTCTTGCTCTGTGGCAGGGTGAACTTCTACTTTATTATTCATAACGTTTCCATTAAAAGTTGGAGGAGTATTTAAGAATATAAAAACTTAAAAGCACTGTCAACCTTATAGAGTTGACAGTGCTGCATGATTAAATTTATATTTTAGCCAATATAAAATTGACGCATCATACCTAAGTCTTCATGCTCTAAGTTATGGCAATGGTATAAAAATAAGCCTTTAAAATCCTCAAATGGCTTAGCAATTACAATTTCTTCACCAGGCATTACCAAAACAGTATCTTTCCAACCAGTATCAATAAAGCCTTCACTCACTGATTTATACTCTTCTTGACGCATACCTTCAATTTCTCGAGATAAGACTTGGAATTGCTGACCATGCAAATGAATGGGGTGTGCCATAGAGAACATCATGCCGCTTCCCATGCCTCCACCCATCATGCCACCGCCCTGCATATCCATGCCTCCATCCATTTTTTTGCCCTTGTCCATTTTCATTGGACCATGGTCATGAAAGATTTTGATTTTTTTGACGGAGCCTAAAGCAACACGCTCGAAATCCAATACCCTGTTCATTGAGAATGATTTGCCATTCAATTGCGGACGCATAGGCTTCATGGAAATGCCAATTGGAATCGGGTTATTGCGATTATCAACATCTCTATTGGTTAGGTGCTTAAAGGGGACTAACTTTTTAGGTAAAACAGGTGAGTCACTTACTTTTTCAGTGACTTTAAAGCTGGCAATCGGAAATTTATCTCCCTGGCCTAAACCACCTCCCATGCCGCCCATCATTCCCCCCATCATGCCACCACTCATACCTCCCATTCCACCTGATTTTTTACCTAGGCGTTGTTTTTCCGACATAGGCGGCATAGCACCTTGGTATGGCAAGCTATACATTACTAATTCAGAGCCAACCGCACGGCCGCTAAAATCTAACCATAAATCAATTCGTTCTCCAGGTGCCAACATAATATAGGGGCGTGTTTCCGGGTGTGGCAACAGTCCAGCATCAGTGCCAATTGCAGTAATGGGGGTGCCATCATCCCAGCCCATTTTATAAATTCTGGAATTAGAACCATTGACCGCACGGAATCGATATGCACGAGATTTAACAGAGAAAGCAACATTAGGTAAGCCATTAACTAAAATGGTATCGCCTAAAAAGCCCATCATTTTGCCATGCATACCACGCAGGTATTGGAATTGATTTTGCTTATTAAAGGTTCTATCTTGGATCACAAAGGGTAAATCATACTCACCACGCGGTAAGTCTAATTTTTGTTCATCATTATCGGTGATAGTTATCATTCCCGCCAAACCTTTGTAAACTTGTTCAGCAGTCAAGTTGTGCGAATGTGAATGGTAAAAACTGGTACCAGCTCGATTCATAACTTCAAATTCATATACATAGCTCTCACCAGGAGATAATGTATACATAGGGTGACCATCACTGTGCTGAGGCACATGCAGGCCATGCCAATGAATGATCGAGGGCTCGGACATTTTATTATGATAATAAATGCGAACTTTTTGGCCCTTGACATAATTTAAAATAGGGCCTAAATAATTACCTTTTAATTCTACTAAGGTTTTCTTAGGGCCTTTTAACAGTTTTGCATAATATTTCTGAACTTTGGTTTTCTGGCCACCCTTTATAACAGAAACGTAGACGTCTCGTGAACTAAACTCTATTTCTACATCTGGGTTAAAACCAGGTGTTGCTTTATTTGTTATACGCCCTGTTTCTGCAAATAACATGTCAGGAAAGGCACTTAAGGCAACTGCACCAAAAGCAGAGTGTTGTAAAAACTGACGTCTGTTATAGTTTGTTTTATTCGTCATACGTTCTTCCTCTATAAGATTTTGAATAAGCAAAAGTGAATTTTAATTATTCATTAAAAAAATGCTCTTTTTTTGACTTTGTGAAGTCATTATATTGTTAGTAGAGCTTTTGTTATGCCAGGTGCAATTGTTTTCTTTGGTTATAGTGCTTACCAAGTGTATTAAAGTAAAGTTTAGTAGCACGGATTAATGCTCGTCATGTGACCCTCTATGGTAACGGCCAACGACATCAGGGTCATGGTGTAAATTGATTTTAGCATCCTTTTTGCCATCATAGGGTAGTTGAGAAAGTAGGTAACGGATTGACTCCAATCGGGCACTTTTTTTATCATTACTATTCACAATAATCCAAGGAGCATAACTGGTATGCGTGCGACTAAACATCTCCTCTTTATAATAAGTGACTTGATCCCACATCTCCTGAGCTTTTTGATCCACAGGACTTAGTTTCCAATGCTTCAGTGGATTGGTCATGCGTTCTTTAAATCTTTTTTGCTGGTTCTCTTTAGAAATAGAAAACCAAAATTTGATCATAATGATGCCATCATCTATTAGAGCATGCTCTATTTCAGGCACTTCCTTCATAAATTTTTTATACTGATCAGCCGTGCAAAAATCAAATACTGGTTCTACAATGGCGCGGTTATACCAACTACGGTCAAAGAAAACGATTTCACCAGGGTTAGGCAAATGTTGAAAATAGCGTTGAAAATAAAACTGACCTGTTTCTACTTCCGTTGGTTTTTGTAAGGCAACCACTCTGAATTTTCTAGGGTTCATATATTGGGTCAGTCGCTTTATAGCACCACCTTTACCAGCAGCATCACGACCTTCAAAGATGATCATGATGCGCTTATTATTTTCAAAAACCCAATTTTGCAGTTTAATAAGTTCAACTTGTAATGCGATTAGCTCTTTTTCATATTTAACATTGCGTGTGATTTTGGCCAGTTTTTGTTTTTTTAATAATTGAGCTAAGCCATTATTGGTTCTCAGTAGTTTTAAATTTGCTTCTAATTCTTTGACAATTTGTTTTGCGGTTGCATCTTGTACGTGCTGTTTAAGATAGTCCAAATCCTGATATATTGTTTTCATAGCTCCCCTTGTTGAGGCGTGAGAAATATATGATTTCTCGCTCCTTAAGAATAATAATTGGCCGCAATAAGGTATAAATTTTTTATACTAAAATACTGCTATTAACCATTAACATTACGCTTATTTTTAGGAGCAGACAATAACATCCATCATTGTCTAGTATAGATAATAAAGCTATAATTAAAAGCTACGCTTTCATCTTTGATATCCTCTCTTGCTACTTCCTGCCACTGTTGTTTGTCAATTATAGGGAACCAAGTGTCGCCCTCAAATTCCTGCTGTATTTCGGTAATATAGAGTCTATCTGCTAGCTCTAAAGCCACTTCATATAAAGTTGCGCCTCCTATGACAAACGCCTCATCAAGCTCAGTACAACTTTGGATTGCAGCCTCAAGGCTATTAAACACCTGACAACCTTCTTGGCTATAATCAGGGTTACGGCTGATAATAATATTTTGCCGGCCTGGTAACGGTCTACCAATAGATTCAAAGGTTTTACGTCCCATAATAATGGGGTGCCCCATAGTTATCTTTTTAAACTTTTTTAAGTCTGCTGATAAATGCCAAGGCATTGCATTGTTAATACCGATAGTATGGTTACTTGCCATCGCGACAATAAGTGAAAGTTGCATATTTATATCCGAATACTCTTATATAGGCGCATTTGCTACGTCTATAGGAAAAAGGTGATAATACATTTTACCTATTTTTTCCTTATTTAGAGCTTTATATGAGTACTGAACAAACTTTATTACAACGCAGTGACTCCAAGTGTGAATTATGCGGAACTGATCAAAACCTGAGTGTGTATAACTTAGCACCTGAAAATGATGACAGTGCTGCAAAGTCAATTTTGGTTTGTGCTAGCTGTAATGGTCAAATTGCAGATCCGAGTGCAATGGGTGCCAATCACTGGCGCTGTCTGAATGATAGTATGTGGAATCCTGAGCCTGCGGTGCAAGTTATGGCGTGGCGCGTACTAAAAAGCTTATCTGCTGAATCGTGGGCTCAAGATTTATTAGATATGTTATATCTGGAGCCTGAAGTACTTAGCTGGGCAGAGTCGGCAAGCCTTGGTGGAGAGATTGTGTCTGATGTAGAGCCAACTATCGATAATAAAGGTGCACAATTGGCAGGAGGTGATACGGTGACTTTAATTAAAGATTTAACAGTTAAAGGCGCTGGCTTTACAGCAAAACGCGGCACTGTTGTTAAGAATATATCATTAACTGATAATCCGAAGCATATAGAAGGGCGGGTTAATGGTGTGCGTATTGTATTGGTTGCGGACTATTTGAAGAAAGTTAGTTAAGCCCGTAGGTCGGAATAGCTTAGCAAGCGAAGCGCCGCTAACGTTTTCCGACAGGGTAATGCACGAAGTATGTCGTATCATTGATGTAAGGGGGGGATGTGTGTAGGCTGTCGAAAAGTACCTTTTAGGCTGCCTAAGTATTCCCCGTATTTTGGCTAGCATTTTTATTGAAAAATGCATGCCGTTTTTTTCGCACTGTATAAGAAATATGTTTTTTCTCCCATGCTTTAATATCAGCCTGAGATGTCTGTCTTAATGCCTGTGTTACGGCACTACCCGTCAACTTCCCGCACAATGCAGGGATAAGCAGCACTGTACGGTTCATGTCTGCCTGTGGACTTCTCTCAATAATATGCTTAAAGTTTCCAAAAAGCGATTCGATAATATCACTACTGACCAGTAAAGGGTGAGGCGTCAGTTTCTTCTGAAGCGCAAAGTGGTTCTTTAACCAAGTTTGTAAACACTTTTTTACTTTTGAGTTTCTCGGGAGTTTTCTTGAAAGTTCAAAACATCGTTTATAAGTGGTTTTATCAAGTCCGTTATTCTTAAGAATTTCCATCACTTGAGAAATGATTTTTGTCGTGGATGCAAACCGCATAATAAAGTCTTTTGATTGACTGAAGTGCGGGAATGCTTTGCGTAGCTTAGCTAGTTGACTCCCTTCTTCAGCTTGACCTTCGACAGCAAAAACATGTAACATCTTTTCAGCCCATTCCCCCAGCTTACCAATACTTTGAAAGCGTCCTTTGCTGCGTAATTTTGGAGGCATGAGAAAGGCGAGTTCAGTTTGCCGCATACATTTTGCTCCATGACTGATTAATGCAGTGAATCGTTTATAAATATCCAGTTTCTCAAATTGTGCTTTAAGCGCAGTGGCTATCGTATGACCTATATCATCAATCGTAGGTACCGGGACTTCTTGTTGATTTGACCATAGCCGAACACCTTTATTAAGGGTGGCATCTCTATCTTTTATGATGGCCAACGGTTTACCTGCACGATTAAAAATTTCTTCAAATTCAAGGTAAAGAGTATCGCCAGTGACTTTTTCGGAGATTGTGAGACCAATGCATTCACAGTCTTCCAGCCGAACGGCAGCTCCCCGTTTTGATAAGGTATCCACTTCAACTCGTAGAACAACCAAGGCTTTTTTAGTCCCTATATCAATAGAATGATCAATAATGGCAACCCAGGGTTTAGTGATTGCTTGTACTTGTGTCAGGCATCCTAATCCTAGGCGCAAACTCCAGTTGATCACAGAAGTAAAATGAGGGATCCAGCTGACTGCATAGTTTGTTTTTGACTTAAACAACTCAAGAATACGTGGAACGCCGGTGTTTTTCAAGGCAGTTGTCGCCTAAATTTTTTAAGCAGCCTCTTTATTTTGCTCTGGATTTAGCTCCACAGCACCTTCCGGCTCCCAGTTTCTTATACCTCCAGACCATCGTTCTGGATGCTCATTTCTTTTTTGTTGATACAGCACTTCTCGCTTCTTCAATATCTCAGCATCAAGCCCTTCATGTCTTTGGTTGGGTGTAACAAATTTGATTCGACTATGGCGATGCTCATTGTTGTACCAATACACAAAACCTTGTACCCATTGTCTTGCGCCCTCTAAAGAATCAAACCCTTCAGATGGCCACCGCGGGCAATATTTTACCGTTCTAAATAATGATTCGGAATACGGGTTGTCATTACTGACCCGTGGTCGACTACGGGAACTAATGACACCCAAATCATGCATTTTTGCTTGCATGGTAAGGCTCTTCATTGGTGCACCATTATCCGAGTGTAAAACCAGATCCTGTTTTCTGCATTTTTCTGACCAAATGCTACGCTCCAGCAACTCTGCCGCCTGTTCTCCCGTTTCATTGGCATGCACTTCCCAGCCAACCACTTTTCGACTGTATATGTCTTCTATCATATAGAGGTAATAATGCTGACCTATGACGGTGGTGGGTAAATAACTAATATCCCAGCTCCATACTTCATTAGCTTTCTTGGCCGTGTAACTTGTCGGTTTATTATGGCCATTTCTGACCTTTGCCTTTCCTCTGTGATGCAACATGCCTTCTTCCTTTAATACACGGTAAAAGCTTGATTCGGAAGCAATGTATTCTCCTCTGTCGGCCAATATCGGTACGATTTGACTGGGCGGCAATGAAGAAAACTCTTCCAAGTTACAGGTTTCAATGATCAATTGCCTTTCCTCTGCGGTTAGCTTGTTGGTGGGCTCCGGGCGCTTCGCCATCGGGCGTTTATCTGCCGATATTTCACCTTCGGATTGCCATCGCTGCAACGTCCGCACTGATAGCCCTATGATCTCGCAAGCCTTATGTTTTCTTGCGCCTGCCAAAATGGCTTCATTAATCAATTCTTCATAGTGCTGCCTATCAGCGAGTAAGGTCAATTGTCCTCGTCTTCTCCCCAATAGGCATTGAACTTTTTTCTAAGCACCAGTAAGGCTGCCGTTTCTGCCAAGGCTTTTTCTTTTCTGTTGAGCTCTTTTTCTAACTCTTTTATCCGTTTTTTATCGGATTTAGTGGCTGCCTGCAGGGCCTTCTTGTTACCTGCCTGGCGTACATTACCTGCTATGCACGCTTGCTTCCAAGTATTTATCTGCTCTGGATACAAACCTTTGCTTCGACAATATTCGCTTACTTCAATTTCAGATAAGGTCGCTATTTCTAAAACGACTGCAAATTTTTCTTCCGCTGACCATTGTTCAGGGGGAATTTCTTTTGACACGGACAATCCTGATATTTTAAATTCTTCTTTCCATTTATAAAGCGTAGAAGGATTCATGCTTTCTTGTTTGGCAAACTGCCTGAGAGATAGTTCACTTTGATTCAGCTTTTTAATGATCGCTTCTTTAAACTGCTTTGAATAATGTTGAGTTCCCATTTGTTGTCATCATACCGCCCCCTGTTTAGTTATGAAATTAATTTGGGCGACAACTATCCTGACACAGGGGGACGCTACGATAAGAAACAACGGCATTCAATGTTAGCAACACACAAAGAACACGTGTTTGATCTGCATCCTTTATATCAATAGGCGGCGAACGCTTTTCTACCTCAACAGGAGCCGTGGTTTTTACATTCTCTGCACCTCTTTTCACATTACAATGGTGTTTTTTTTACCTCAAGTGCCTGTTGTTTCAACTCAAGATTTTCTTGCTTAAGTTCTGCAATTTTTTTGAGATGACGTTGTTTTGTTTTTTTGAATTCTCGTATTTCGTAGCGGCATTCAATCGTTGTGCGTTTCCAGTTGTCGCGGCTGTGTATGATTTTTGATAGTTGAACCATCGGTTGGAGATGTCTCACACTTTATTTATGGGACTTTTGTCCCCAGATAATTAATTATCAAGTTAGATTAAATATAATCCATAACATAATAAACCTCAATGAGAAATATAACTGAATTATGGTAAAGTTAATGCTTCAAAATAGCTGTAAGTGATTGATGATTCAATAAATGAGGCAAATTAAAGAGCTGAACCGAAGCGACATATCGCTTTTTAATCGGGATGTGTGTTTCAAGGTATTGAATTTTATGACCATTTAAAATTTTTATGCTATATTTCGACAGCCTAGGATGTGTGGTGGAAAACGCTAAAGCTATTCCACCCTACGTGCTGCATCAAGACTACCATTCCACACCATAGTTTTTATAAAATCTTTTGGATTGCAGTCTGCACCTCGGCAATAGACACATCAGTAAAGCCTGTGACACCCTCTAAGGATTTCAACTTAATTCGCTCCGCTGTCGAGCTATTGAATTGTGCTTGTAAAATAATAGCCTGTGCATTTAATGGTGGTGTAAATTCAGGCGTTGAGCTGCGATAAATAGCAATTTGCGGAATACCCACTGCGGCAGCAATATGCATTAAGCCGGAATCATTACTAATAGCCAATGTAGCACTAGCCAGTAAATCAACGGCATCTAAGAGCTTGGTTTTGCCACATAAATTAAGTAGCTCACAGCCACTTTTTTGTTCTATTTCTAATGCGGTGTCGTAGTCTTTAGGTGAACCTAGCAACATTACCTGACAACCCGCAGCCATTAAATCTTTAGTAATCAGTGCATAATTTTCTGTTGGCCAGCGTTTTGCCGGGCCAAATTCAGCACCTGGCATTAAGGCTATCAATGGTTGCTTGGTATTTATTTTTAATGTGCTGAGCCATTGCTTGGCATTGGCTTGATCTACCGTTAATTTTGGTGACGGAATTTGAGTCAATTTCGGAATCGCAGCCTCAGCAGGTAAAGCTAAAGAGACATAGCGCTGCACCATATAGGCTAAGCTTTCCGTATCCAGTTTACGCCAGTCATTTAATAAACCGTAGCGCATTTCCCCAAGAAAACCAGTACGTTTAGGGATCTTGCACCAATAACCAATCAACGCAGACTTCCAAGTAATAGGCATGGTAATTACTTGAGCATAGTGGTTATTTTTTAACTGTGCAGCCATAGCGCGGCGTACTTGCCAGCTAAATTTACCGCGTTGCACCTCAATTTTATAATGATTGCTGACTTCAGGCATGCGTTGCAATAAGTCATAAGGCCAAGGCGGCGCAATAACATCCAATTGAGCATCAGGGTATTGTTGCAATAGTGTTTTAAAGAGGGTCTGCGCCATCACCATATCTCCCACCCATGAAGGAGAAAAAATTAGAATTTTCATATTTTTAAGGCATCTATTTTGGTTAAAACTTGCGCAACAGTAATATTTTGCATGGCAGTCAAGCTGGAGATTTTTTTCTGCCAAGCAAGCTCTGTAGCGGACTTATGCATCACTTCTTGTGCAGTTTGTTCATAAATATTAATGCAATTGTCTAATTGTAGATAAGGGCCAATATACTCAGGTCGAGTCACTGCATATAAGCCAATAACAGGAGTAGCCATTGCATTAGCAAGGTGTAAGGGGCCTGTATCAGGCGAAATAACTAAGCTGGCTTGTTGAAGAATGGCGGCTAATTGGGTCAGGGTAGTTTTTCCAATTAAATTGAGGCAAGGTGCAGGTATCTGCTGTTGGATCTGTTGGCCAAATTCAATTTCAGTAGTACTAGGCCCACCAGTCAGCACAATTTGTTGCTTAGGATATTGTTGCTGTAATTGCTTGATAAGTTCGATATAGTTCTGTTGGCTCCAAGTTTTTTCTTGAGTGGAAGCCATTGGATTAATAGCGATCCATTGTGGACTAGTTTGTAGATGCTCACTTGCCCAGAGTGTATCCTTCTGACTAATTGGCAGCCTAAGGTCAGCGGCTGTGATTTCTAGTGGATCATCAATGCCTGCAAATTTTTGCGCTAAAGCAAAAAATATTTCTACCTGATGTAAATGATAGGGTAAATCATAAGCGGTATTGCTAAACAGCTGATGGCCTTCACGAGCATAAGGCGAACCAAAACCAGTTTTATGCTTCGCAGGTAATAGTGCCATGACTAAATTACTGACTAAACTTGTTTGAAAGCTAAGTAACTGGCCAATATGGACATTCTTCCATTGTTGTCTAAACTGCCAATAAGCAGGTATAGATTTGGGTTTATCAATTGCAACAACATTGACTTCAGTTAGTTCCGCTAAGAGACTGGCTATCGGTCGATCTATCAGCCAATCAATTTGTGTTTTTGGAAATTGTTTTTTTAATAGGCGTACTGCAGGCAGTAGCATTAATACATCACCTATCGCAGATAGTCGGATAATAGTGATTTTATTGGGTGGGTTGGCGCTATTCAACATGCATTGCCTGAGACATAATAAGAATTAATATTTGATTTTAGCACTCAAATTAGGTGCTGGAAAATTAGGGTTTCTGTATATACAGATAGCTAAGGAGTGAAGGTGATATAAGTCCCCACTTCTAAGTTACTGCAACAGAGGAGCAAACATATTCACACCTTTTAATAGTAATGGCAAAGCACAATTGATATGCACGTTATCTTGATTAAGTTCTGGGTCATCAATGGGCATTAACTGTACCTGCATTGCGCCTACTGACTGAAAATAAGCATAGGCAAGTTGAGAGTTATTAAAAGGCACTTGGTTATCATTGATACAATGCAATAAATACATTGGCGTACTAGGAATCCAATTTTGATAGGTATTATTTTCTGCAAGTGCCGCCATGATTAATGAATTTTGCGAGTCTGCAAGTTGTGCCTGAAATTTAGCAGAGTATAGTTCTTGTTTTTCAGGGAGGAAAGCATTGATAGCCCAATGACTATTTAGCCCATCATACAAATCCGTAATGCTTTGTGCATGGGTGCAACCCGCCCTCCGCTCAAACCTAAAACTTCAAGCAACTTTTAATTGTGAAAACACATTATCATTAACTGCTTCTAATATATTAGCTGTAGCAGGATGAATTGTCCGTTGTTCTTGTTGGATATTAAAACCCATAAACTGTTCCCAATCTCCATTAATATAAATACAACGTAGCCCCAGTATGGCTTTTGCCCCTGCCATTACCCAGCGCATCCCTGATTCTTCCATCCGATCGACAATAATATGGCGGCAAGCACCTTCGATGATACCGGACCCAATAGGGTAACCCGCTGCCAAATATTCGTTGTAACGCATACGCCCTGCATTACTCTCTAAATACCCGCAGCTTATTTTAATCTGCTCAAGCCTCTTACCTGTTATTTTTCGACGTGTTGCCAGATGGCGAAAGCTTCGAATCACTTTTTTGACCTGTCCATTCAGAAGAAAACCCATGTACTTTTTAACAACCAGTATATTATCTTTGGTAGAGCTATCCAGGGACAGTGCTTCGGCGGCTTTCCATAGGTAGGAGGCTGCATGGATAATATCCAGTATTTGAATGCAATTTTCCGGAGCCATCATTTCGGTTCCCATTTCCCATAGCTTTTTTTCACCATCCATAATTAAGACAACAGTATTATTACCACTTGGGTTGCGCTGCTTAATTTCACCCCCGATCCATGAGAAAATAGTCTCGCGTGCCGGTTGCAACGTGTCCTTATTGTCTCGATCCATACAGGCCCTGACATGTTTGTTAACAGGCTTGGGTCTCACCTGTTCGGTGATTTCTGCTGTTAATGGATCCCCGGATCGAAAGAGTGCTTCCAAGACTTTTTCTGGCGTTCTTGGGTAAGGATCTACAGAATATGAGGCACCTACTACAGCCATTTTTTTATTGCCGTAATGCCCTTTCGGTGTCACCTGTTCAATATTGGCAGGCTTGTTCTCTTGTTTGGAATCTGTTTTCTCTGCACTTGGCTTACGAATGACTACGCCTTTACAGTCGGCTGATGTCACGATTATTTGACCAGGCTCTGCCTGTTGAACACTTGTTTGGCGATCAAAATAGGCGTTCGTGAAACTTGAAGTCGACAAGACTGTTCGCTCTAGAGCACTGACTGGAAATGATAGGGAGAAAATCCTCTTGATCACCTTGCTTGCCTCGGCATAAGGAACCGCCACCACTAACGATTGCCCCCAATCCTGTAGTAAATAGGAGTACTTGCTAGATGGCAACTGAAGCTGCTTGTCCATTGGAATGCAGTCAAGCTTTTGTCCTTCCCGAGTGCCGTAGACCCAACGAAATAAGTTGAACTCACCAAATAGAGATAAGTAGCTTCGTTTGTGTTGAGTTGGCAACCTTTTGACTTGGCGTCCATCGGATAGCTCTATTGTTTCTCCTTGGTCGCTCCCTTGATATAAAGCAAATAAATATCCCAGCAGTATATGCCCCATCTTCAATAGTTCAGTGAATATATCTTGTTCAACCTTATGAGCTGCTGTACCTGACTTGTAGGCTTTTTCTACAAGATCTATTAGGTTGCCGGTTTGATTTAGGATGTCGTCTTTATTGATATTTTTTGTATTTTCATTCATGATTTTAATGGGCGAACTCCTCTTGACGGGGTATCTGTTCAATACTCTGATAGTTTGAAATTAAGTTTATTGAGAGGAGTTTACCTTATTATTTTATCTCAGCAAGCGCGGAGGGCGGGTTGCACCCTTTGTGCATAAGGTGCTTGAAAAATATCACTGAGTTGTTCGCTATAGCCATAAATTTGATTGGCTGCCAATAGAGTGTAAGGTAAATAATAAGGGCTGGCCAGTGGTGTCGCAGTTGCGAATTGCTCTTGTAAGGTCATGACTAAGTCATAGGAGCCAGCTAAAGGGGCTGAGGCGGTTACTGTAAATTCATCAGCATAGTTTTGTTGTAATTCGCGATGTACTGCCATGGTTGCATAGCCACCTTCAGAATAACCAATTAAAAATAGCTGATTATTTAAGCTAATATTATGTTCAACAGAAAGTTGTTTGGTTGCACGCAAGGCATCAATAACAGCAGTCGCAAGCGAGTGAGCATGTAAAAATGGGTGCAATAACTCTGAGTCGCCTAAGCCCAAATAATCAGTAGAAACCACCACATAACCACTGGCGGCAAAACTAAGGGTCGCTATATCAATAGGGTCTTGGCTAGGTGCTGCTGTTCTTAATACTTCGGTACCATGTTGATAAGCTACCAGTGGATAGCTATTATTAATATCATCAGGAAAGGCGACTAAGGCAGAGGCATCCGTTATCAGGCCTGCAGGGTCGATAGTTTGATAACTAATACGATATACCTGAATGGCATTTTTTGCACTAATAGCAAAATCTGTGCTCTGTTGCGCATTAAATAAGCTAACCATCAAATCAAATTGCTCACGACTGATGCTATTGACTAAAGTTGCTGTATTGACTTTGCCACGGCTAGGGTGGCTTTCATCGCTAGGCACAAGATCATTGATTGTAAAAATATCCCCTTGTTGATAGCTAATACTGGCATCGTAAAGTTGACCAGCAAAATTTACCCGTTGTACCGTAAAATCTAATGCGGTATTAACAGTGGTATTAGTACCATAGACAGGTTGATCTGATCTAGGTATGGCTGGTTTTAATTGTAGTTGCTGGCTGTTAATGAGCGAAAATTCTGCCTGATAATTTTGTCCCTGATAATGCAAAAATGGCACATATAAGGTTTGATTTTGTGCAGAAAATAAAGCATCTCCCTGCACTAAATGGTATGGGGTTATTAATAATAAAAGTATCGTTACGCGACTAAATAAAGGCTGCATAATGGGGTTGTTTTTTGAAAAATAATGAATACACCTAATAACTGAAGCATAGACTAAAACTGACACCAAGGCATAGATTTTGGCTTATTTAAATTTTATATATAATCTAACCACCATGCACTGCTTCCCAAACTGGCAATAACAATTCACAACAATATTTCTCAAACTCTACTCCTAACAACTCTTCAACTGACTCTAGGTTCTGATACAGCAAACCTAATTCAGGTTCATAGCTTTTTTCCAATGCCTCACTAAACGCTGTTTGTGCTTTTAATAAAGCAGGTACTTTACTGCGACTTTTGGGTTGATTTAAACTATGTTGCTGCTTGATATAAACAAAAGCGGCTTCGGTAAAAAATACATCGGGTTGACTTTGGCCTGCGATAAAATATTGGATAAAGCGCTCTAATTCATCGCCTTGAATATGTATAGGTAAAAAGCTGATAAAATCATCTTGGGTGACTAAATGAGTGCTTTGTGGCTGGATACGGTTGATAATTAAATGATGTAGCCAAGCAATAATGAAATCTTTGCCTTTCATCGGCGAATAGCGATAAAACAAACTGCCTTCGCTGTGTAAATTCGCTAAAGTGCCAGTGAGTCGCAGCTCACCGATAGCAATATCAATGGCTAATGGCGCTATCGGATCACCCACTTCTTTGGCGGCAATTTTACTGACAAATTGTTCAATCTCTTGTTCCAAAGAATTAAAGACCACTTCGCCTAGTTCACCTACTATCCAACGACCTTGCGCTTTTAGTTTGGCCAGTGATAAATTACTATCGTTCAATTTTGCTTCGACCCATTGCTGATTAATCAGGTAACTTTCCATACCGTCTAAACTAAATACTTCCCGTTCAGGGGCATCGCTCTCAATTTGACTGAGGCGAATACTTAAACTTTTTTGTAAGAAATATTTTTGTGGGTGGCGGAAAAAAGCAAAGAGCGTATTAATATCTATGCTGTTATGTGGCTCACTTGCTAAGTTTCCTTGCCACCAAGGCGTTGCTTCAGGTTGTTGCTGACGTAGCGCACAGGCGGTGGCATAGTCCACTTGGCTATAGCTTATTAAGCTAGCATCTTGCTTAAAATAGCGGGGACTAAAGCCTTGCAGTGGTTGTTTGGTTACTAGGTCTGTTAATTGATAGTGCGACTGCATAATATCCAGCAATTCATGCAGGATCACAGAGGCGGGGATGGTTTCATTTTCACTGATGGATTGACCAATATAGGTGATAATCAGTTGTTGACGTGCTGATAATAAAATTTCTAAAAATTGGTAACGATCATCGGAGCGGCGCGAGCGGTCTCCTGGTTTAAAGTCATTGGCTAATAAATCAAAGGTTAAATGCTGGTCAATATGCGGGAACTCACCTTCATTCATACCTAATAAGGCAATCACTTTAAAGGGAATGGAGCGCATCGGCAGCATCGAGCAAAAGGTCAATTGGCCGCGCAAAAAACCGTTGGCAGATTTGCTTTCCTCTACCCGACCCTCCAGCCAAGATAGAATAACCGCTAATGCAACGGGTTGTTGATGCAGTTCAGCTAATTCGGTATTGAGCTCTTGCAGTATTTCGGTTACTTGCCGTTTTTCGGCTTGTTGATTGGCATCTAATGCTTCCGCAGGAAACAGCAAATCTAGAAAATAGATGAGACGGTTTGCCCAATTTTCTAGGGTATTGGCTTTGGCTAATTCACGACTGGCACTAAAGAGCAATTGTAGAAAATCATGCAAACCACCTAGTGCTTGCGCAGAAGTCCCTTCAATATCTATATAAGGTAGCGTGCCTGCGATAAACTCATCGTCTGAACCAACGGCATAGCCCATTAGCATACGCTCCAAACCTGCCAGCCACGTATTTTCAGGTGATTCAGGTAATTGTAATTGCTTTTTATGTTGTGCTGATTTACCCCAGCGGATATTTGTTGCTGCAACCCAATGGCCGATTAGTTCAACATCAGTTGCATTTAAACCAAAGCAGCGATAGACCTCTTCTTGCTTTAATAAATCCATGACTTCTTGCCAACCAAAGCGGCCTTGGGTTATGCGTAGCAAGCGTAGAAAGGCATCTAACGAGCTATTGGTACTGCGCAAACTGCGATCGGCAATGGCATGTTGAATATCGTCAAATACTGCATTGATAAAGGGCGCGTATTGTTGAATATCAGGTGCCATAATCACGATATCGCGTAACTTAATTTCGGGATCAGTTTCTAAGGCATGTAATATCTGATTTTTTAATACTTCAATTTCGCGTAGTCGCGAATGGCAGGAGTGAATACTAATGGAGTGGTCTTTTTCCAGAGGGAACGCTTCGGTTAAATTATTGAGAATGTCATTTTGCAATTGTTGCAGATTCGTTAACGATTCTGATTCATTTTGAGCTTCATTTTCAGCAAAACTGTCTAATTCAATTGCAAAGGCACGATCAAGCAACATCTGTTGATATTCACGACCTTGTTGGCCTAAGCTGGCTAATAAGGGGTGACCATTATCAAACTCTTCTAAATCTGCTTGTTTACGCGCAACAATATCAGCCCAAAAAGCTTGTGCCGGATTGAGTAAGTATAGATGTACATCGGTATGCCGAGCCAGCCCTTGCAGGAATTCCATAAATAAAGGCGGCATGGTATTCAGGCCAAAAATGGAAATACGCTCAGGTAATTGCGCACTTAAAGCCTGTTCATCCAATTGGTTAAATAGTGCAATCGCTTGTAGCCATAAAGCACCACGATGCTGAGTGCCTATTTGCGCAGTCAACTTTTTCCATAATGCTTGCTGCCATTTTTCGGAAGTGCTGTTGAAGTGTAATTTGCCGACTTGCCAATTATTTAGCATGGTTGGGCGCATCAGTTGGTATTGGTCAAAAATCTGCGCTAAATGTGTCGCTAATTGGAAGCGTTTTAAATCTATATTCTCGCCGCTAAGGTATTGGCGTAGTGATGTAAAGACAGGGGCATCTAAATCGCGTAATAAGAGTTCAAAGCGCCACACCATTAATTCACGATCAAAACTATCTGAGTGCAATGATTGTTGTACATCACGCGCCATTTGGCTGAAGAACTTACCCGGAAATAAAAATTCAAAATTAGCAAAGACTTGCAGGCGTTGTGCCAGTTGCTGTGAGAGCCAGCGCTCCATGCCTTGGCTTTGGATTAAGAACACTTCTTTGCTGAACGGTGAGGACAGTGGCGCAGTTTGAATAATAGTGCTGAGATGTTCGAGTAAATGTTCGGTTTTATTGGAGCTGTGCAGGATGAACATGGTTTATATCACAATAAATATAGGGCGGTTATTGGTTTCTTCCTCTTGTGAGGAGTGCAATAGAAAGGTGTATAGGGTACGTATAAATAGTAACGTAATTGGCTAAGCTGTAGCAAAAATACCTCAACATTAGCTTTAATAATTTTTTAGTTGGTTATTAATAATGCCAATATGTAATAATAAGTTAAAGCTTGCATCTATTGTTTATTTTGTGTAAAAGTGTGGGCTATATTAACAAATAATAATAAATAAAAAACACTCAATACTTAGGGGATCTTATGAAAAATACTACTAAAACTTTAACGACAATTGGTACTGCTGTCGCTGCGTCATTCTCTGCTTCTGCTGTTAATGCAGAAAGTAATCCTTTTGCGATGAATGATTTAAACAGTGGCTATATGCAAGTTGCACAATCTGATAAAGCAGGTGAAATGAAGTGCGGCTCTAAAATGACCAATAAGAAAGAAGCTGCTTGTGGCGAAGGTAGATGCGGCAGCATGATGGACAATGGCAAGATGAAAAAAGGCTTGGAAAAATCTTGTGGTGCCATGATGAAAGGTAAGGAAGGAGCTTGTGGCGATATGAAAGCTAAATCTTCAATGACTAAAAATTCTAATTACTCGGTCAACACATCAGGTTGGGGCAACAAAAAAGCTGCTGAAGGCAAGTGCGGCGAAGGCAAATGCGGTAGCATGATGGAAAATGGCAAAATGAAAAAAGGCATGGAAAAATCATGTGGTGCCATGATGAAAGGCAAGGAAGGTGCTTGTGGTGATATGAAAGCTGATAAGCAAAAGTCTGGTAAAAAAATGGATATGGGTGGCATGGGCGGAATGAAAGGCATGCAAGGAATGTGTGGTGGCATGATGGAAAATGGCAAAATGAAAAAAGGCATGGAAAGCATGTGCGGCGCGATGATGAAAGGTAAGGAAGGTGCTTGTGGTATGGGCAAAATGGGCGGTATGAAAGGCGGCATGGGTAATATGAAGGGAATGGACGGTATGAAAGGTGGAATGGGTAATATGAAGGGAATGAAAGGCGGTGAAGCGAGTTGTGGTGCAATGGTTACACCTGAGCAAGCTGCAGGAAAATAAATAGTTGCTAAAAATGACTCCCCTCTCAATTATTGAGGGGGGAGTTATAGGATGCGCTGAGCAACGAAGCGCATTACCCTGAAAGATAGAATAACTAAATTTAATATGGGGCTGACCCTGGAGATTACCTTAATGTGCGATGTATAGCAGGGTTGTGGTAGATTACAAAGTCAGCTTCAAACCGTTCTATCCACTGATTCCAGCCAATAGAGGATCTACTAGCCCTACCACCCCCAGTGTTTGATGTAATAAAGTGCGGTAACTGATGGCCTGGAACAAATGCAATGAGCTCTTCTTCGACATCATTGCGGAAAGGGTTGCCCAAATCGTCATTATGATGAAACATGTCGCCGCCCCTATAGCCATTTTTGCGAATTCGTCGGTTCATTTCACGTGCGGTATGTAAAGTTAGCGCAGAAATATTTCCTTTTTCGCGGTCTTCCTTATATTCGCCATACTCTGGGTGAGTACGCGATACGGCTTGATTTCGTGTCGCAGCTTGTAATTGTTGTACTCTATTTTTAATGCCTTGTGATACATTTGGTTGTGCACTGGAAAAAATTTGCATTTGCCGGTCCATTCCGTGTGCTGCAAGTGAGCGGGTGCTGGCAACAGCCGAATTACGCCTAGGGAATACTCCCCAGAGATCATAGTCACCAGCACAACATTGCCTATTAGGGTCTTGCGCAGACCCAGAGGCTGCAGTATTAGTCATGCCACGCACTAATTCCCATATATTTCCATCAGTTACGTCTATGGTGTTGTTGTCTGTTGCAAATTGAGCACGGTGCAAGATGCCCCAGTTGGCAACGCCTTCATTTCTAGGGTTTCCGCAGAGGTTTATCATTTTGAATTCCATCTGGCCAAAGGGGGAGTCACATCTTATTTGGGCATAATTTCTAATTTCGTGAAAGTCAATTAAGTCTATGCGTTTAAGGTACTTTAAACGAGCTAGTGAAAGTTTTAGTACTTCAGGCGCTGCCATTGAAGAATGTGGTGGTGCTATGGCAGGGGCGAGGTTACCACCGTGATCTGTAGCGGAAAACCCAGTATCTGACTGTCCATGAGCAAAAAAATTTCTTTGTTTTTGATAGTTCCTGTGGGCGTTGCCCCATGCAAACTTAGCGAAGTGAACGTGGTTTAAGGCAAAGCCTGCAAAGGGCCCCCAGTTACAACTCTTAGCTTTAATGCCAAAGCCCTTTGATGAATAACCTTCATCCAATAGTTGGATCGCCAAGGTAGCGGCACATCTTGAAACAATCAGGCGATCCAGATCGTTTGCTACGGACTGAATAGCAAGGCCGTGTGCCGGATGAAAGCCCGCACGTTCATAACGTTCCCCAGCTATACCGGGCACACGCCAAACTCCTGAATTTGTTATTCTTGGCATACTGAAACTCCAGACTGTAATGTGTAAAGAAACATATAATATTACGAAGTATATATTAAGAGGAGAGGTGGAAGCAATTGTCAACACCAACTCAATACTGACCTACTCCAAACAGTTAAAAAGTAATCGTAAATTTACAAAATGCGAGGGCACTAAATAGAAAGGCATATAATTGGGGTCAGGTACAAATTAAAACTTAATATAGATCTGGCCTTAGATATTCAAAGTGTACAATAAAAAATATTACCGAATCATGCCCAGTTCATCGGGAGACCAAGCCTACTCGACTAGAATACCTACCTTCTGCTAATCTGAAAAATACTTTGTATGCCATGATACCATATAAAAATAATGGTAATAATGTTTGTCTGTGCCTTTTTTAGGAACTCAGTAAAATGCTATAATTTAAAGCTCAACTGTGTATCTGTCACTAATAGAATGTGCTTATATTCAGACTGATACCAACTTGAGCACCTAAATTAGATGAGTCATTCAAACATAAAGCATATATCCTGTGTGATCATAGCGAAAAATGCACAAGCCACACTTGCTAATACTTTAGCTGCATTAGCAGAGTTTGACGATGTGGTGCTATATAGCAATGGTTCGATTGATAATACTGATGCTATTGCGCAGCAATATCCAAATGTAAACCTTATTCAAGGTGAATTTATAGGGTTTGGGCCGACTAAAAATGCTGCAGCAAGTCATGCGCAAAATAGCTGGATACTTTCGTTAGATGCTGATGAAGTGCTGTCAGCAGATTTTATCGCGGGCTTAAAACAAGTCAATTTAAATACGCAATGTATTTATAGCATTTTGAGAGAAAATTATTATCAAACTAGGCAAATAAAACATTGCTGGGGGAATGATATTATTCCTAGGGTTTATAATAAAGAACACACCGCCTTTACCGATAAAAATGTACATGAAAGTATTATTGATACTGGTTTTGCATTAGAGCAGATTACAGGTGCTGTTAAGCACTATCCTTATGCGAGTGTATCCGCCTTTATTAGCAAGTTAGATCATTATTCCACACTATATGCTCAGGATAATGCTGGCATAAAAAAGACCTCGCCATTTAAGGCAATCCTTAATGCCAAATTTGCTTTTATTAAAACCTACTTTCTTAAGCAAGGCTTCCGTGATGGTTATCCAGGTTTGATGATTGCTTTTTCACATATGGCGACTACTTTTTATAAACACATCAAGCTGTATGAAAACAATATACAATTGAAATCATGAATATTTTAATTACTCGGCACGATAAAATTGGCGATTTTATTACCATTTTGCCATTGTTAAAGATCATTAAGAGTCATACTAAGCATAAAGTAACCGTTTTGGTTGCTGCGATTAACTATGACTTGGCTAGGAATATTGATTATATTGATGAGGTGATTGTTTATACCCCGGATTCATTACAGTTAGTACAAGAAATTCGCCAGCATAATTTTGATGTGAGTATTTCTTGCTTTATTGATAGTCGCTTGGCGATGATGCTATGGTTAGCAAATATTCCGCGACGCATTGCACCAGCAACTAAAATAGCCCAATTATTTTTTAATAACCGCGTTAAACAAAAGCGTGGTAAAAGTGGTAAAACAGAATGGCAATATAATATTGATTTATTAACTAGCTTAGACCCTAAGATAAATCACAGTTTTACGCAGCCACTATTATCTTTTACTGATGTTGACCCGAGTAAAGTCAAGATCGTTGCATTTCATCCAGGGTTTGGTGGCAGCAGCGATGCTAATTTAAGCTTGCAGCATTATTTGCAGTTGGCTAAATCCATTGCAGGTCAGCAAGGTATTAAAGTCGTTTTTACTTTTGGTCCTGATGATGCTGCGAGTAGAGATTATATTGCTAAGCATATTGATTTTCCAGCCGAGTTGATTGACTCTAAAGTGTCATTGGTGGATTTTTGTAAATTACTGGCCACATTTGAGCTGTTTATCAGTACCTCTACCGGACCGATGCAACTAGCTGGTGCGCTGAATATCAAGACCCTGTCTTTTTTTGGCGATAATAGTTTTGCAGGTGCTAATCGCTGGGCTCCCATTAGTGATGCAGAGCGACAAGTTAATTTTTCAGTGCCAGAAAATTATACGCAAGATTTTTATCAATCGGTGGAGCATAAGTTGGCTGCAATACTTAAAATAAGTTAAGGCATACACATATAAAAACGTAGCTTGGTCTGGCTTATCTGCACATTGCTGCCAAGCCTCACCTACAAAAACGTTAAAATTCTCATTCCTTAGATAACGTACCTCAGTATTTCTTTGAATATATAAATTCCGTATCCATCACTGCACGAAGTATAATTCATCAAAACTAATTCGTATCTTTAAGACCAAAAATACTCAGGACTCTAATGTTGAGCACTCCAAAACAATTTTTAGATGCTGTCAATGAGCATCAGCAAATGACGCAGCGGCTAACAGACTGCGTGCCAATGATTACCGTTGCTTCTAAATTGATTATTAGTACACTCACCTCAGGGCATAAAATTTTACTCTGTGGAAATGGCGGTAGTGCTGCCGATTGTCAGCATATTGCCGCCGAACTCGTGATTCGTTACCATAAAAATCGCCGTGCTTATCCTGCGATTGCACTGACGACTGATACCTCAATTTTGACGGCACACCCGAATGATTTTTCTTTTGAGACTTTATTTTCACGCCAAATTGAAGCACTGGGATCGGCAGGAGATTGTCTAATTGCCATCTCCACTTCAGGCAATAGTGCCAATATTATTGCAGCGATTAACACTGCCAAGCAACAAAATATGACGGTTATTGGTTTAACTGGCGGTGATGGCGGCCAATTAAAAAGCTTGGTTGATATGGCGATAGTCGCACCCTCAACTACCACGGCGCGTATCCAAGAAGCGCATATGCTAATTTACCATTGGTGGTGTGAAATGTTGGATGAGGTCAGTGCATGATTAGTGAAATACCCAATTTTTCAGGACTAAAAATATTAGTTGTTGGTGATGTGATGCTGGACTATTATTGGTCTGGTCAAACTGACCGAGTATCCCCCGAAGCGCCTGTACCCATTGTTAAAGTAAATAACAAAGAGGCGCGTGCAGGTGGTGCTGGTAATGTTGCTTTGAATATTGCTTCATTAGCAGCAGAAGTCACTTTAATCGGTATTGTGGGTGATGATAAAGAAGCGGATGAACTACAAAACCTGTTAAGCAGCAAAGGCGTACAATGTGATTTTATCAAAAGCAAGCATGCGCCAACAGCATGTAAATTACGTATTGTTGCCCAACATCAACAACTGATTCGTCTCGATTTTGAAGAAGCGTTACTCGACTTTGACTATGCCGAATTGCTTAGCCATTATCAACAAGCACTGCTCGACGTTGATGCGGTTATTTTTTCGGATTATGACAAAGGAGTGTTAGCGCATATTCCTGAATTATTGGCCTTAGCGCGAGCTCAGGGTGTGAGTAGTTTGGTCGACCCTAAAGGTACTGATTTTTCTCGCTACCAAGGTGCCAGCCTGATTACCCCAAACCGTTCCGAGTTTCAGGCTGTGGTAGGTGCATGTCATAATAATGAGCAAATTATTAGTAAAGGCCAAGCTTTATTGCAGCAACATAATATTGCGTCACTGTTGGTGACTTTAAGTGAGCATGGTATGGCTTTAATCAAACCTGATACAGCTTATTTTCTACCCACGCATGCCCGTGAAGTCTTCGATGTTACAGGTGCCGGCGATACCGTTATTGCTAGTATGGCATTAGGCATTGCGGCCGGTTTAGGTTCACAGCATGCCATGCACTTAGCCAATATGGCAGCGGGTATCGTAGTGGGTAAATTTGGTACTTCAACTATTTCTACGCAAGAACTTAATCGTGCTCTGCATGGCGATAAAGAAGATATTAATGGTGTGGTCACCGAAGCTGAATTACAACAAGTAATCGATTTTGCCCAAGCAAGTGGTGAGAAAGTAGTTATGACCAATGGTTGCTTTGATATATTGCATTCAGGCCATGTAGCCTATCTTGAGCAAGCCCGTTTGCTGGGTGACCGTTTGGTTGTGGCGATTAATTCAGATGCATCAGTGCGCCAATTAAAAGGTGATTCACGTCCAATTAATAATGTGGCCGACCGAATGACTATTATTGCCGCATTAGGCTGTGTAGATTGGGTGATTCCTTTTACCGAAGAAACTCCCGAACGTATTTATAATAAATTTTTACCCGATATACTGGTGAAAGGTGGTGACTATAAGCCTGAGCAAGTTGTTGGTGGGGCAGCGGTCATTGAGGCGGGTGGTAAAGTTGAAATTCTTGATTTTGTCGATGGCAAATCGACCACGACCACTATTGAACGCATTAAAACCCAATAAAAACTCTCTTTTAAATAATTAACATAGGTTATAGCTATGATTATCGTCACAGGCGGAGCCGGCTTTATCGGCAGCAATATCGTTAAAACTTTAAACCAGCAAGGGCGTAGCGATATTATTGTTGTCGATGACCTGAGCGATGGCACAAAATTTCGTAATATTGTCGACTGCGATATTGCCGATTACTGGGATAAAGATGATTTCTTGCATAGAATTCACACTAAAACTGGCTTACCGTTAAACATTGAAGTTATTTTTCATGAAGGTGCTTGTTCCTCTACCACTGAGTGGGACGGTAAATTTATGATGCAAAATAATTATGAATTTTCCAAAATCTTACTGCATTTTTGCTTAGATCATGCCATTGCTCTGATTTATGCTTCTTCAGCAGCAACCTATGGTGACACCAAACAATTTACCGAAACGCGTGAATTTGAAGGCCCATTAAATGTCTATGGCTATTCCAAGTGGCAGTTCGATCAATATGTAAGAAGTCTGCACCTGGATGCGGAAACGCAAGTGGTCGGTTTACGTTATTTTAATGTTTATGGACCAAGAGAACAGCATAAAGGCAGTATGGCTAGTGTTGCTTCCCATTTACATGCGCAAATCTTAAAAGGTGAAAACCCGAAATTATTTGCTGGTTGTGATGGTTATGCAGACGGCGGCCAATTACGTGATTTTATTTATATTGATGATGTAGTGGCTGTTAATCTTTGGTTGTTTGCCCATCCTGAAGTGAATGGTATTTTTAATGTCGGCACAGGTAAAGCACAATCCTTTAAAGATGTTGCCGAGGCAGTGATAGCTTTCCATAAAAAAGGCGCAATAGAATATATTCCTTTTCCTGAGCATTTAAAAGGCAGCTACCAAAGTTTTACCCAAGCAGATATGCGCAAGCTAAAAGCGGCTGGATATGATGCGCCCTTTAAAACCGTACAGGAAGGTGTGGCTTTGTATTTGGAGTGGCTGAGTCAGTAATGATTCACGTACATTTATTTTATTATGTCGAATTACAAAACTCCCCCACAGGTAAAAGGTGACTTTTTACTAGGCAATTTGCGTGAATTTAAAGCAGATGCATTCCAAGCTTTATGCCGCTGGCAACGTGATTATGGCGATATTGTCAGCTTCAAATTAGCAAGGCAGCAGTTTTATCTTTTTAATCACCCTAAGTTGGTTGAGCAAGCGCTTATTAAGCAAAGCGATACCTTCGTCAAAATGTATGATGCTAAAAAACCAAAAGGTTTAGCCATCATTCTTGGGCAAGGTTTGGTGACTAGCCAAGGTGATTTATGGCGTAAGCAACGCCGACTTATGCAGCCTGTTTTTCAGCGTAGCAATCTGGCCTCCATGTTACCCCAAATGAGTACTGCCGGCAGCAATATGCTTAGCAGATGGGAGAGCTTGGCTGAAGGTGCACAGGTTAATTTGGCTGATGAAATGATGCAACTTACTTTGGAAGTCATCACTCAAACCATGTTCAGTACCAGTGTTTTAGGCGAGATCGAAAAAATTGCACCTGCATTAGATACAGGTTTGCGTTATGCCGCTAAAACCATTGCCAACCCACTTACTTTGCCTTTAATTTTTCCTACACCTGCTAATCAGGAGTTTAAACGAGCACGAGATTTATTAGATACCGTTATTTACGATATTATTGAGCAACGCCGTGCCGAAACTGAGGCTCCCAATGATTTATTGAGTATGTTGCTTAACGTAAACGATACCGATACTCACACTAAAATGAGCGATCAACAAATTCGTGATGAAGTACTGACTATTTTTAGTGCAGGCCATGAAACTACCGCTAATTTATTGACCTGGACCTTATATTTATTAGCTAAAAATCCAGCTGTATTAGCTAAATTAAGAGCCGAATTAGAGGGTTTGGCAGGCAAGATTCCAGATGAAACAGACTTACAGCAATTAGTTTATACACGGGCGGTATTAAATGAATCTATGCGTATTCGACCCCCCGTTGGCTTAATAATGCGCAAAGTAAAGCAAGATACAACAATCGAAGGTTATGCATTAAAAGCAAATAGCCTAGTGGTATTCAGTATCTATAACCTACATCATCATGCGGAGTTCTGGGACAAGCCAGAGGTATTTGATCCCGAGCGTTTTTTAAGTAATGAAAAACGTCGCTTTTCTTATATGCCTTTTGGGACTGGTGAGCGTGTTTGTATTGGCAATCATTTTGCTCTTATGGAGGGGCAATTGTTATTAAGCATGATTGTGCAAAGCTATGATATGCAATTACTTGAATCTGGAGAAGTCGAGATAGAAATGGCGGTAACATTACGTCCAAAGGGAGGCGTGCCTGTGCAGCTAAAGCGGCGTTAGCAATTGAAGAAAAAGATAGTTCATTATTTAATAGTGAGCTGGCTCTATACTTTGTTTAGTAATAAAGCCTTTTCCCAGCATGTACGCAAATGATGCTCTAC
The DNA here is from genome assembly GCA_016592635.1 of Methyloprofundus sp. Taxonomy (NCBI): domain Bacteria; kingdom Pseudomonadati; phylum Pseudomonadota; class Gammaproteobacteria; order Methylococcales; family Methylococcaceae; genus Methyloprofundus; species Methyloprofundus sp. The sequence goes on along the minus strand of AP023240.1, from coordinate 4,007,518 downwards.
CATTACAACAATATCATTATCTAAATGCCCACTATCAGCCTGTTGTTTTAATATGGCTAAAATCTCATCTGGTGGCAGGTCTTTTCGATAGGGTCGTTGTTGTGCGAGTGCCTGAAAAACATCAGCTACGGCTATAATTCTGGCTTCAATAGAGAGCTGGTTTTTACCTTTATGATCGGGATACCCCGTTGCATCAACTCGTTCGTGATGCTCTGCGGCCCACTGGCTAATTTGCTCAAAGCCTTTTACTTGTTTCAAAATATTATAAGTATCAAAACTATGCCGTTTCATGGTTTGATACTCTAACTCAGTGAGTTTTGAGGGTTTGTCCAGAATGGCATCGGGTACTCTTAACTTGCCTATATCATGTAGCAAGCCTGCTATTTCAATAACATCACAATTCGATTCCGGTAACTCAAATTGCTCGGCTAAATAACGTGATAAGTATGCAACTCCATCTGAATGTTCACGGGTAAAGGTGCTTTTGGCATCGACTATATATGAAAAGATACGTACGATACTTTTTAGGTCTTGGAAATCAATCGTACGGGTTAAATCATGCGCTACCCAAGTGGAAACATAGCCGGAAATATGCTCTCTTTCCAGTGATAGCCAAAAAGTTTCTGAATTAGATACTTCCATAAAAATATCAACTAGCTCAGGGTGAAACCAATCATCCCTTTTACTGAATATTTTATGTCTGATTTCCTCTGTGCTAACTAATATATTGGGCTCTTTTAAACCACAGCCTAAAACCAAGGTATCAACTCTATCAACCATGTAGATGCAATTAGCGTGGAGTTTGACTTCTTCAGGGATATCTAATTGTTTTAATGCGGACCAATGGGTATGGTGGTATAAGATTATATCTGCCAAATGCGCTAAAACTGGTGTAGATTGCAAAATCTCTGCCCCCAAGTCACAGTGCTTTTGCTCCAACTCCCACTCAAACTGAGCCAGCTTTGCATGCACTGCGGTATTAGAAACGCCACAATCATGCAGAATAGCTGCTTGAAACAAATTATCTATTTGCTGCGTCTCCCAATTTAAAGCTTTAGCACACTCAGCTGCCATAAAAGCGACACGCTTGCCGTGATGGACATGATCTACTCCAACCAGATCCAAGGCATCTGATAAAGAATAAATGGCTTCATGAAGGTTAATATTAAATGTAGACATAGTAATTTAAGTTTAGCAGTATTTTAAATAAATAGGGAAGATATGCAGAAGGCCACTGAAGGATAGAGAACAATACCACAGAAATTTTCCCTTATTTTTGTTAGGCTGTAAAAATTATGGGATTTATTGTTTTAACCTAACTATATTACAAATGAAAAAAGTCACCACGTTTTCTTTTATAGTCCTAGTATGCACCCAACTTAATGCGGCAACTCTATTAGATGAACCTATTGTTCCTATTCCAGATATTGAAGTTAGCAACCCATTACAGGTTGAACTAGGGCAGTTATTATTTAATGAGGTACGGCTATCCAAAGGTGCGCAAGTATCTTGTGCTAGCTGCCACTCTTTAAAAATGGGCGGTGCTGATGCACAAGTAGTTTCCACAGGTGTGAATAGTCAAAAAGGTGATATTAATTCCCCTAGTATATTTAATAGCAGTTTAAAATTCCGCCAATTTTGGAATGGGCGAGCGGCCAATTTAATGGAGCAAGTGGGTGGGCCATTAGCAAACCCTAAAGAGATGGGCTTTAGTTGGCCACAGGTGCTTGCACTCCTGCAAAAAGATGACTTTTATGTTACCAAATTTGCGCAAGCTTATCCTGATGGATTAACAACCTTAAATATGCGTAAAGCCATAGTCAGTTTTGAAGAGTCACTGTTAACGCCTAATAGTCGCTTCGATCAATATTTAAAAGGTAATAAAGCGGCAATATCAGAAAATGAGTTACAAGGTTATAAATTATTCAAACAGTACGGTTGTGTCTCATGTCACCAAGGCGCACTAGTTGGTGGTAATTTATACCAAAAGTTTGGCGCTTTCGGTGATTACTTTCAAGATAGAGGTGATATTACTGCCGCTGATTATGGTCGCTTTACTGTTACCGGCGAAGAACAAGATCGCTTTGTTTTTAAAGTACCTAGTTTAAGGAATGTTGCATTGACAGCCCCTTATTTTCACGATGGCTCACAAGAAACTCTCGCAGATGCGGTTAATCTTATGATGCAATACCAGCTAGGGCGAGTTGCTAAAAAAAATGATATTTTGCTGATCGTTGATTTTTTAAAGACCTTAACTGGAGAGTATCAAGGCAAGTCTCTACAAGGAACAACGCAATGAAAATGTTTTCAGTTGTTAGTGTTTTATTCACTGCCATTTCTATATTAGCGACTTGGTTATATCAGCACTCTCAGGTTGACTATCAAGCTTTTCATACCCAAACCGAACTTATTCGTGATATTCAAGAAAATACGGCGAAATTAACACGAGAGATTTTACTGGTCCAACAGCAGCAAACGCATCATTACGATACAACAGCTTCAATATTAACCAACAATGATCTTTTAGTTAGTCAATTAGTGGCAGATAAGCAAGGCATATTTATCGATTTAATCGCATCCTGGTCTGTTTTTAAATGCAATATAGAGGATATCAAGTCAAACTTTGCAGTGTATCAAAACTCGTTACGCTATTTCCCTAAAGGTACGGAACACTTACTCTTAGAGTTTGCTGCTGACAAACAAGGAGTGGGCTCACGTAACGCATTATTACATTTAGAGCGCCAAGTGCTGCAATTTAGCCTGGGACATAATGGCCAGCAATCTTTTGCAGAATTGAATGCTCAGACCAAAGCATTTAATGTGATAGCGAAACAGCATACCAAAGAAACTGCTTTCGCAATACATATGCTGGCAAAGCATGTGCATATTTTGCTAAGTAAGCATCTACTTTTACAGCAACAAAATGGTCAGTTACTTAATACAGAAATTCCTCAGCAGACCCGGAAAATATTAGACAAGTATAACCAAGACTTCCAAAAACAAGTTGTGCTAGCGACCAAAATTAGATCATTTTTTTACGTTGCATGTTTGGGGTTAATGTTGATTGTGGTCATTGTTGTTACCAGGTTAAAGTTAATTTTATCGGAATTACATGCAAGTGAAGGCTTGTTGCGCAATGTTGCGGATAATGCGCCCGTCATGCTGTGGATGTCTGATCAAGAAGATCAGCTTATTTTTAGCAATGAACGTTGGCGACAAGCTACTGATGGTGTTGATCAAGGAGATATTTTTATTGACTGTGTGGCCAATGTGCACCCTGAAGATAAAGAGCGGCTACGCTTAGTTTTGCGCCAACAGCAGCATAAGAAATCTGAGACATTATTACAGTTTCGGGTGTTGGATAGTAGCCAAGACTATCGCTATTGGTCGGCAAATATTATTGCCCGTTATGCCGACAGTGGCAAATATCAAGGCCTGATTGGCTCTAGTGTCGATATTACGGAACAAAAACTATTAGAACTGGATATGCAGTTGGCGGCACAAGTTTTTGAGCATAGTTTGGAGGGCATTGTCATTACTAATGCTGACAATGAAATTGTGCAAACCAATAAAGCATTTTCTGAACTAACAGGTTATAGCCGCGCTGAAGTCTTAGGGAAAACCCCCAATATACTCAGTTCAGGTCTGCAAGATGAAGCATTTTATCGATCTATGTGGCAAACAATCCATGAACAGGGAATATGGCAAGGAGAGGTTTACAATCGACGTAAAAATGGTGAGATATACCCTGAATGGTTAAGTATTACCACCGTTAAAGATACAGCTCAGCAAATAACGCATTATATTGCTGTTTTTAGTGACATCACTGAGAAAAAAAGGGCAGAGCAAGACATTCATTTGTTGGCCCATTTTGATGCACTAACCAAGCTACCTAATCGAGTATTGTTTAATGACCGTATTCAACATGCCATACAGCAAGCGACCAGAAAAGATCATTGTGTTGCGGTGATGTTTTTAGATTTGGATCGTTTTAAAGCCGTTAATGATAGCTTAGGACATGAAGCAGGTGATGAATTATTAGTAGAAGTAGCTGCAGATTTATCTGGCTGCATCCGAGAAGTTGATACCTTGGCGCGAGTGGGTGGTGATGAATTTATTATCTTACTGGAGGCTATGGATAAACACTCGGTATATAAAGACTGCCCTATTGTGGCAGAAAAAATCATTCAACAATTGTCTACCGAATATCAGATTAAAGATAGCCCCGTTTTTATTGGTGTCAGTATTGGTATTGCCATTTATCCTGATGATGGTAAAAGCATAGAAATGCTCACTCAGCGTGCCGATATGGCAATGTATCATGCTAAAGAACAAGGTAGAAATAACTTTCAGTTCTATTCAGATCAACTGAATAGCATCGTGCAGACTCGATTAAAACTGGAAGCCGATTTGCGTACTGCCATAGAGCAACAACAGTTTTTCCTGCATTATCAACCACAATATAATTTAATTACTCAAAAAATAGAAGGCTTTGAGGCTTTGGTACGCTGGCAGCATCCACAAATGGGTTTAATTCCACCTGATGATTTTATCAGTATTGCCGAAGAAACTGGCTTGATTATAGATATTGGTAAATGGGTACTTGCAACAGCTTGTGAGCAGTTGGTGGTGTGGCAGAAAAAAACGGGTGAACCTTTGCGCATGGCCATTAATGTTTCACTTAAGCAGCTAGAGAATGAAAATTTCGTTGATTGCGTTAAAGCGGTTTTAGCGCAAACCAAGATAGCAGCAGAGAGCATGGAATTGGAAGTAACAGAAAGTATTTTTCTGGAAGAAGGCTCGGTTTCTTTACAAATCTTAACGCAATTAGACCAATTGGGTGTGCAGTTGTCTATGGATGATTTTGGTACGGGTTATTCAAATATGGGCTATTTGAAAAAACTTCCCATTGACAGGATTAAAATTGATCGTTGTTTTGTGACCGATATTCCCCATGATGAAAATGATGCCGCTATTGTTTGTGCCATTATCGATATTGCCCGGCACTTTAATATTAAAGTGATTGCAGAAGGTATCGAGTATCAGGAGCAAGCAGAATATTTAATTAGTAAAGGCTGTGATGAAGGTCAGGGGTATTTATTTAGTAAGCCAGTATCGGCTGCGGAGATTGATAAGCTACTTCAGGCGTTTCTCACTTCTTAACGGATAGCCCAGCCGCTATTTAAGATATACTGTCGATTTAGTGCGGATAAATCTACACCTACGGAGTTAGTCATACCTTATAATGATTTGCGTAAAGGGCGTTTTAGCACAGTGCAGCAGGCATATTTTGTCACAACCGTATTAGCTGATAGGCAGCAGGCTATTTTTAATGACTTTGCCTGTGCCCGATTATTAATCCTGCATATGCGTACACTGCATGAATCCAAACATATTAGTTCTATCGCATGGGTTGTCATGCCAGATCATATACATTGGTTATTTCAATTACAAGATAAAAAGCCACTGGCAGAAGTGATGCGCTTATTTAAAGCAGGAGCAGCTTATAAAATTAACTGCCATTTAAATCGTAAAGGCGCTTTATGGCAGAAATACTATTATGACCATGCGCTACGCGAAGAAGAGGATATTCAGGCAATAGCAAGATACATCGTTGCCAACCCATTACGCGCAAAGCTAGTTACTCAAATATCAGATTATCCCCACTGGGATGCAATATGGCTACCGTAGCAAACAAATACAAATACAAATACAAATACACGCACACGTAGGTGCAGATTCATCTGCACTAAAAGCCGCTCGTTATACAAAATGCAGATAAATCTACACCTACGTCTAGCCTAGCTTAAATAAGGAATTATGATGCATGAATACAAAATTACCCTAGCAACAGAACTAAAGCTTAGTGCCACTGATTTTAGCGATAGCTGGAATAGCACCGCCCAATGCCAAGGTATTGCGGCTGCCAGTACCGAAGCCGTAAAACAAGGCGATTATAACTTAGGCGACATGGCAGCCATTGTAGTGCTCAGTAGTGTTAGTTCAGTCGCAACGCTAGTACTAAGTGAGCTAATAAAACAAAGCATTGCAGAATGGTTTAAACAACGCGCCACCAACAATAGCCCTGCTCCAAAGCCAGAGGCCATTGAAGTGCGTGAAATCTCCCAGCCTGATGGCAGTAAATTAATCGTAGTGGTCTTAAAGTCAACAGCCCCCTAAAACTCTAAAACCGTAGGTGCAGATTTACCTGCACTATTTATGCTCCCCAAGCTCCCAAATGCAGATAAATCTGCACCTACGTAAAATATATATTTAGATATGACCACCATCACTATACGCCAACACCCCAATAGCTCCACACAAGCAAGCTTAAGTTTTCAGCCTGGCGGAACTTATGAAATCAGCATACAGTCACCCTATACTGCCGCAGAAGAACAACACCTAGAATGGTATTTTGAAGAATATTTAAAATTTCCATTTACTGAACAAATTAAGTTCCAGAAAGCGGGAGCCTCCATTGCAGAATATGGTGAAAATCTATTTGAACAAGTATTTGGGCAGCGTAAGGCTTATGCAGATTTACAAAATGCGATGCAAGGCCCGGTCAATATCGAAATCATCGGTGATACAGCATTTCATGCTCTGCATTGGGAAAGTTTAAAAGACCCTGATAGCGCAACACCTATGGCTGTGCATGCTAGTTTAACGCGGCAACCGCTAAATTTGCAGTCTGCACCAGCAATAACAAACCCTGTGGCAACGCCGATATTACGTGTGTTATTAGTCACCTCACGGCCACATGGTAAACATGATGTTGCTTACCGTACCATTTCACAACCCTTATTAGCCGCAGTACGCAATAGTCAGTTACCTGTACAAATTGATTTATTACGCCCAGCAACTTATGAAGCCTTAATCAAACATTTAGAAGATAAAGAACCTGGTTTTTATCATGTGCTGCATTTTGATGTGCACGGTGCGGTATTGGATTATGCCAGTTTACAAAATGGGGTGGCGGCAGGGCAATTTTTATTCAATGTGCGTTATGGCACTACTGACCTGCAAGCTTATGAGGGCGAAAAAGCCTTTTTATTTTTAGATGGCGAGAACGATCAAACGCATGCGGTGGTTGCGGATGATTTAACGGCTTTATTAGCACGGCATGGTATTCCTGTGGTGGTCTTAAACGCATGTCAATCAGCCAAACAACGCAATGAGCAGGAAACCAGTTTAGGCAGTTTGTTAATGCAAGCAGGTATTCAAGGAGTGGTAGCAATGGCATATTCGGTGACTGTCAGTGCCGCCGCGTTGTATGTGAAAACCTTATATGAACAACTGCTACAATGTCAGGATTTTAATGCCGCTGCTCGGCGGGCGCGTTTTGAGCTGTTTCAAGACAAACAGCGGCAAGCCTATCATGGGCAAAGCATTGCTTTGGAAGATTGGCTATTGCCAGTATTTTATCAACAGCAACCGATTAACTTGGCTTTACGTGCTTTTTATGCCGAAGAGGAAGCCGAATGGCTGGAGCAAGCTGCCTTGCAATATCAGCCACCGCATACCACTTATGGTTTTGTCGGCCGTGATTTAGAGGTACTGGAAATTGAAAAATGCCTGCAGCAACATAATATATTACTGATTCAAGGCATGGGCGGTGCAGGTAAAACCACCTTATTACAGCATTTAATGAATTGGTGGCAGCTCACTCATTTTGTAGAGCAAGTCTTTTATTTTGGCTATGACAGCAAAGCATATACCCGCGCGCAAATTTTAGATGCTATCGCTCGGCAGTTATTATCGGAAACGGATTATTTGCACCGTTTTCAACCTTTGGCTGAGGCAGCACAGCAAGTGATGATAGTACAAATATTACGTGCCACCCCACATTGTTTGGTATTGGATAATTTAGAATCCGTCACAGGGCAGACCTTGGCTATCCCACACTCTTTAGATGCGTCACAGCAAGCTGATTTACAGCGTTTTATCCAAGCTTTGGCAGGGGGTAAAACAGTGGTGTTACTGGGTTCGCGTGGGCCAGAGGCGTGGTTGCATAATAGCACAGACCCTTATCAGTTAACGGGGTTGGATGCAGAAGCGGCTTCGATATTGGCCGATAAGATTTTACAACGCCATGCGGCTTTACATTATCGGGAAGGCGAGCAGCAAAGTGACTTAATGACTTTGTTAACGTTATTGGCGGGTTTTCCCTTGGCCTTGGAAGTGATGTTGGCTAATTTAAAGCAGCAAACGCCAGCGCAAGTATTGAAGGCATTGCAGCAAGGCGATGCCAAGTTTGATCACGATAGTGCGGATAAAACTCGTAGTATTGTGGCCTGTATTGATTATTCGCACAGTGCTTTGTCAGTAAATGCACAAAGCTTGTTATTGTGTTTGGCACCATTTAAAGGGGTTTTATATCAGCCATTATTAGAAGCGTATAGTGAAAAATTGCGAGCACAGCCAGTGTTTGCAGAGCTTGTATTTGCGGATTGGCCAGCGGTGATCGAGGAAGCGAAAAACTGGGGTTTGCTGAATACTCATGAGGTAGACGGTTTTTTGCTGTTACAACCGACTTTGAGTTATTTTCTAACTTATCGCTTGCAGCAGGATAAGGTGAGGTTGCAGGCAATAGAGACTGCATTTCGTGAGGTTTATGGTGGTTGCGGAGCACAGCTTAGGCGTTTAATGGACTCTAAAGATGCACAAGAACAACAAATAGGGCGGCGAGTTACTCAGTTGGAGTATGCGAATTTACACCTAGCCTTACAATTGTGCTTAAATGCACAGGCTTCTATTATCCAACCTTATAAAGCATTATCAGTCTATTTAGATAGTCGACAAGCACAGCAACAAGGCTTAAAGTTGGCCATGCAAGTGCTGAATAGTTTGGAGAAATACCCAGATACATTATTACAAGGACTGTTGGGTGCTGAGTTGGTAGAGATTTTAGATAGTGTTGCTAGTCGTCAACTTGCAATTAACAAGTATCCTGAAGCTGAACAAAGTTACCAGCAAGCTTTGAACGCTTGGCAAACAAATAAGAGCGTCGCTGAAAAAACGATAAAAAGGTACAGTGCAAGTATTTACCATCAGTTGGGCATCGTTGCAGGGGAACAAAGGCAGTGGTTGCAAGCGGAAGACTACTATCAAAAATCTTTAGCCATTAGTATTGAGTTTGCTGATCGTTATAAGCAAGCAGCTACTTATCATCAGTTGGGCAGCGTTGCGCAGGCACAAAGGCGGTGGTTGCAAGCGGAAGGCTATTACCAAGAAGCCTTAGCCATTAATATTGAGTTTACTGATCGTTATGCGCAAGCAAATAATTATCATCATTTGGGCAGCGTTGCAGAGAAACAAAGGCAGTGGACGCCAGCGGAAGTTTATTACCAAAAAGCCTTAGCCATTAAGATTGAGTTTGCTGATCGTTATGGGCAAGCAAGTACTTACCATCAGTTGGGCATCGTTGCAGATAAACAAAGGCAGTGGTCGCAAGCGGAAGACTATTACCAAGAAGCCTTAGTCATTAAGATTGAGTTTGATGATCGTTGTGGGCAGGCGAGTACTTATCATCAGTTGGGCAGGGTTGCAGAGGGGCAAAGACAGTGGTTGCAAGCGGAAGACTATTACCAAAAATCCTTAGCCATTAAAATTGAGTTTGATACTCGTTATGAGCAAGCAGGTACTTATCACCAGTTGGGTATCGTTGCAGAGGGACAACGGCAGTGGCCGCAAGCGGAAGCCTATTACCAAAAGGCCTTAGCCATTTATATTGAGTTTGCTGATCGTTATGGGCAAGCGAGTACTTATGGGCAATTCGGCTTATTAGCTGAACAACAGGAAAACTGGCAGCAAGCATTGGAATATTTGCTTAAAGCTTTACAGGTATTTGTTGATTTCCAAGATGAACATAGTCGAGATATAGCATTGAGAAACCTTCAGCGGGTTTATCAAAGCCAGCAAACAGCACAAAAGTCTATTGCTGATGAGCTTGATAACAGCGTTATCGAGCAAGTTGCTAGGATTTTAAAGTTGAGTGTTGCGGATGCTGAGGCTTTGTTTTTGGAATAGGGTGATGGGGTGTTTTTTTGGGGAGGGGAGGGTAGTGCGGATAAATCCGCACCTACGATTAATACTTTTGCCAAATTGAAAATAATTTCTCACTATAAAGGCTGTGTAATATGAGCTTCATGAACTGGTAAATACTAAATTTCAGATGCTCACCCCTGTACCACGACCTAATAAAACACCTTGGCTACCTGCGCTAGAACTAAGCATAAGTTTGTATTTCACCATCATTCAACTAAAAACTGCTTAATATCCACCGTATCAATCTGTTCTGCTTGCAGAAATTTTTCTGCATATTGTAAATACACACCACTGCTTAAAAACAGGCGAAATAAATCCGCATCGATATGCTGGTCTTTGACCATAAAGCTCATAATGCGGAGTGATTCGCTCAGTGTTTTGGCTTTTTTATACGGTCGATCCGATGCGGTCAATGCTTCAAAAATATCAGCCAGTGCCATCATTTTTCCTGTCAAGGGCACCTGCTCACCGTTTAAGCCTTTCGGATAGCCCGTGCCATCTATTTTTTCATGGTGACTGCCTGCAATAATGGGTACATCTTTTAAGTGTGCAGGATAAGGCAATTTTTCCAACATGATAATGGTTTGCACAATATGATCATTAATTTTAAAGCGCTCTTCTGCTGTCAGCGTGCCGCGTTCAATTGTCAGGTTATACAACTCGCCACGATTGTATTTGTGCTCAGGCACGTCTAACTGAAAGCCCCAAGGGTTGTTGGCAGGCATTTGTTCACCCGCATCTCTGGTGATAATATGTTCAGGTTTATCTGCCAATAGCTTTTCTTGTACTGGCAATTCTGGCTTACTCAGCTGTTGTTTGCGCTGAGCTTCTTCCCACGAAATGCCAATACTATCATCCAAGGTACGTAGCCAAGTGTATTGGGCAATACGTTGCAAGCGGGTGATTTTTTCCTGTGCCATAAATTCGCCACCGGCATTACACTCGGCAATAAAAGCAAAATCTGCATCCAGTTGCTGTAATTGCTGCTGTAACAAGGGTTCTAAGGTTTCAATATCACCACCTTGTGCAACTTGCTGCCAGTAACTAATTTCAGCATCTCTTTTTAAGACTTCAATGCGCATTCTGATTTCATGAATACGGTCATAAATAGTTTCCAGCTTAGTAGCTTTGTCGACCACATATTCTGGCGTAGTAACTTTGCCGCAGTCATGTAGCCAACTAGCAATATGTAAGGCCTCCCATTGATCGTCATTCAGTTGAAAATCTTGGAAGGGGGCTGTGTCACTAGCACAAGCTGCTTCTGCAAGTGATTTGGCTAGCTCGGGAACTCGCGCACAATGACCGCCAGTATAAGGTGATTTAGAATCAATCGCGCCTGCTATCAGCTTAATAAAAGATTCCAGCAAGGCTTTTTGCATCATAATCAGCTGGCGACTTTCCAATGATACTGCGGCAAATCCTGATAGTGCCTGTACAAAGGAAATATGTTCATTGCTGGCGGTACCTTTATACATTAAACATAAAATACCAATCGCTTCTTCTTGTCTGTTGTGTAGTGGTAAGACCACCATATTGGCAGTCGTCGTAGCTAATTTTGTTAATAAATATTGGCTGGTTTTTGATTGATTTGCATGTAAACTCAGCATGCTACTGTTAGTACTCTGAAATGCAGCAATCAACTCATTATGATCATTTAAAGACAAATTGGGTAAGCCGTCAATTTGACTGCTACCCTCGGCACCGATATAGAAAAAACCAGGCTCTAAGGTATTATCCTGTTCGTTATATAAATAAGTTAATGCGGCATCTGCCTGGCTTATTTCCTGTGTTTTCTGGGTAATGCGTTGCAATAAAACATCAAAGTCTTTTTCACCCGCCAAAGAATTAATTAAAGAAAGGAACTGGCTAATCGTGGCTTTCATCATACGCATCGATTCGGCCAGTTCATCCACTTCGGTAATCATGGATTGTGTGTTGACCGAGCTGCTAAAATCAAACTGACTGATTAAGTGCGCTTCGGTTGCCAAGCGGCGTAAAGGGTTGGCAATTTTGCGGGCAAATAACCAAACGATGGGGATCATTATTAACACGATAGCAGCGGTAATCAGTAATGATAAATTACGCGCTTGCACTGCCTCACTCAGTAGCTCTTTTTCTGGTGATATCATCAACACAAACAGGCTATTGCCACTAGGAATATGCATTTCTTGTACAGCCCCCAGCCACTCTTGCCCTTTATAATTAAAGTTCAGTGTCTGTGTTTTCAGCTGCAGGTCTTGGCTGACGAGCGTTAATATATCACTCCCCAATTCACCTAGAGTTGCAATCTTAAAGTGATCATCAGTCATTTGCAGTACGCTTGCTTTATTATAGATAAGTGCATCACCATTTTTACCAAACACGACTAGCTCTGTATTGGCAGTCAAACTATTACGACTCAGAGTCTGAGTTAATTGGTCTAAGGTCACATCAACGGCAACCACGACATTATTATGTTTATTTTTACTTGTTAAGGTGATCCCTAGTTTTTGATAAAAATAAAATATATAGGGATCGGTGGTAACAGGCTGCTCATTAGCTAATGCCAGCTGATACCAAGGGCGCTCTGTTAGAGTGTAGTCAGTTGAGGTCGCTGCTAAACGGCTTAGCTCTTGTAGATTGGCATCATAAAAAATCCGTTGCAGTAACTGTTCGCCTTTAGCATTATGGGCAATATTATCGACCACAAAACTTGCTTCACTTGGCGCACTGAAAATTTTACGTATTGGCTCAGTGCTGGTCGGTCGCATAATAAAGACATCACCATTTGGATAGCCTACTTGTATGGTGGAGATCTCTGGTGTATCAACTAAGGATATTGCTAATAATTGCAAAGACTGCAAACGGGAAGCTAAGGAGTTGCTTTGGCTAATAGGCGAGTAGGCAACAAAATTGACGACCTGTTTTACTGACTTACGCATGCTGCCAAATTCTAGAGCCAGTTCACGATTGAGTTGTGCAAAGACATAGTTTCCTGAGGCAACCAGTACTTCCGATGTTTTACTATAATTTTGCCAACTTAAAATGCTCCCAAAGATAATAACCAGGCTGATAAAGATAGTGCTGGTGGTTGCGTGTAGAGAATATTTTTTTGTTTTCATATGCAGTTAATTCGTGGCATTTATTGCATTGGATTGCTTGTACACGGCCTAAATTAAGGGAGTTATTTAAAGCGAAGGTCTGGTTATTATACGTCTGTTTATGTGCATTAATTCACTATTATTTTTCTGGTTTATGGCAATTTGTTCTAGGGCTTATGCTTATTATCTGCTGTATAAGATGTATAGATTTTGGTTGGCTAGAATCTCATTGCTTATTCCCATGTAGAATATTTTGACCAAGTATTAGTTCTTGTGGTAAAAGTAAAACCATTTTTAATTTTACAAGATAGGCCGTCTAACGGCCAAGATGCAGTATGAGAAGTAATGACTAGCCCTGAAATAACAAAAATAAAAACCACTAGTGTCGGCTATTTAATTAACCGTATTCAGACACTATTTGTCGGATTGCTTAGAATTTGGACAATCCCTATCGTTTTGATGTTAAGTATAGCGTCGGGTTTTACCACCTTTTATGGCATGGCGCATTTTATTATTCCATGGATTGCATTGGTGATTACCATAGCGATTCAATCCATTGTGGTGATCTGTTCATTGGAACTGGCAGGTATACATTGGAAAGCCAATCGGATGCGTTATTTTTCAGTGTTCTGTTCGCTAATCATTGCCTTAACCGCTTCTATTTCATTTTCCTACTTTAAATTTTATGAAATTTCTGAGCAGAGTTCGATACATATAGACCGCTTAAACCATATCAGGCAAGATTTAAAAAGTTACCTTGATAAGGTATTGCTCATTAAAGGTACCTTGTTGGTACAGCAACGTACAGAACTGGATAAAGCCTCAAAAGAAGTATCACAAGCTTATTTTGGTACCCACCCGGAGATTGTTGCAGGGTATAGAAACCAAGTGGGGGAGGGGCCATTTTGGCGGCATTATAATGAAATATTCTTAGCCAAAAAACAGGCTTTAGCGACTTTGAAAAGCCAGTTTTCCGAATTAGACCAAAACATCCAGCACTTGCAAGCGGACTTAGCGAACTTGGATGTTGCTGAGGATGTGGAAACTGCTTATTACGCCTTACTTGCTAGTTTTCAGAACGTACAATTAAGAGTAAATCAATTGTCTATGCAGTTTGGCCAATCTTTACCTGAGCCGCCATTATTACTCACCTATAAACAGTTTACCGAAGATATTAAACCTACGATAGCAATGTGGTCTGGGTTTTCTGTGTTTGCTTTTATCTGTGCGGCCATGGTAGATTTTTTCACGGTATTGCTTTCCTATCGTTTGGAGTTTACTGCACCTGGGCCGTTGACCAAAGAAGAAGAGCAACTGGTGTTTGATTGTTTACGTCAGTTTACTGAATTTCGTATTAATGAAAATGATGAATTGGAAATGATCATAGAGAAAACCGAACTGGAAAAAGCGCGGCGCTACTCTGATTGGTCGCGAATGTTTGCGGTGGGTTTATTATTGAATCGGGGATTTTTGCGCAAAATAGATCATCGAACGGTCGAATTCGCTCCCAATTTATACCCACTCATTGCTGCCAAAATAGGGGATAGAATTAATAAATTACGTGCAGAAGCCGCTGCTGCCAAACAAGCTGATCATAATGAATAATTCAAGTACCGAGATTGATCGGTGGTTAATAGAAGACTCTTTGGCGGCAGAGCAGTCACTCAGTGCAGAAATATGGGATGCTAACTTTAATGTCGATCGACAGTTGGTTTTTAGTAAGTTTGGCCCTTATTCCAAGCTGTTTTTACGCCCAGAAAAATTTGTTAAGCGTTTTTATCATACCTTATATCCATTAGTTATTGATGACTGGCCTATTAGCATACAGACCCAGTTACATGATGGTTTTTGCACACTTGATACCGAATTGAATATCCGTTTTCAGGCAACTTTTGTATATGCGAAAAATCATATAGAAATTTTGTCGGAAATTAATGAGCATATTAAGAGTATTTATTATCCGAGTATTATTGATACGATTAATAGTCAATTACTAAAGTTAAATGATGATGCTTGGGTGCGTACTGGCTTGGGTGATATTGAAAAAAGCATGACTGTGGCGATTAATGAAATGCTTATTTTGGACAATATCCAATCACAAGTAGTTTGTACCATGAGTGCAACCTTTATAGACTTTCCTGAAGTGCAATTGGGTAAAGAGCATTTGTACTTAACGGTGTTGAAGAAAAGTTTTGAGGTGACTGAGCAACAGCGTGAGGAGTTGTTTCGTCAAGAGCAGCTTGAGCAACAGCAGCAATTAGCACAAAAACAACAGCAGCTGGAACAATTGGAACAAAGTGCTGAATTAGAGCGCGTACAGCAAGCGCAACAGGCAGAATATCAACAACGATTGCTACTAGACCAAGAAGAGCAACAGCAACGGCAATTTGCGATACAAGCAAGGTTGCATGTCAAAAAAGTTCAACATGCCAGTAATTTAAAAGAAACTGAATTGGAAATTGAGCTACAGGAAAAACAGCAGCAAGCTGAGCAAATTAGGATAGCAGAGCAGCAGACACATAGGGATCAGTTGGCACATCATGCCTTGTTAAAAGAAAAAGAAATACACGCAGATATTGAAAAATATGAACTGAAGCATGCGAGTTGGCTAGCTGCAAAAAATAAAAAACATGAGCTACAGTTAGAGCATGATAGCAAGCAGAAACAATTAAAATTTGATATGGATGTAGCCAACCAAAAACATCAGGAGCAACAGCGTTTGGCAATGCAAGAGCAAAGTTATGAGACTAAGAAAAACTCAGATATTTACTTGCGTCGAGAAATTGAATTATTGGAATTAGATAAAAAACGCTTGGAGTTACAATTAGCGATTAAAGATAGTAAAAATACGGCCGAATAAGTTTTAGGGTGTGGACATTTTTGTAGATGTATTGTGTGCGGATTTAGACCTGGTCGAGTATATTCATAATTAATATAGAGTACAGTGACCAAGGGTTACTTATAGAAAATTCTGGATTTATTTCGTGCCGACCCCTAATTATCATATACATTCAACTAATTGGGCATAACAAACGTTTATGGCGATACGGTTTTTATCATTGTGCATGGTGATCTTTTTTGTCTTCAGTGTTAAGTCTTTAGCTGGAACGGTTAGCTTAGAGCCAGAGCGTCACTGCCATTAAGTTAAGGAAAATTTGTTAAAAAACAAGGATAATATAGGCATTTTATGATAATAATGGTTAAAAAAGTCAAGCAATAAATAAAAGTCGAGCTCAACTTAAAAATGAAGCATTTACAAAAAGTCACCGAGTTTCGGAAAAGGATTTTACTCGAAATCGTAGTTTGCCGTTTGCATTATTAATGGTCTTAATGATGAGAAAAAGTGTTAAATCAGTGCAAAATGTAGTGAATGAAGCGATGAGCTGGCTAGATTTACCACCTGTAACGGCCAGTGCTTATTCGCAAGCACGTTATAAGCTTAAGCACACTGCATTTATAGAACTCAACCAAACCGCTATAGTTGAAACGGTGTATGGTGGTGATGGCGACTATCATAAATTCTGGGGTTTTCGGGTCTTGGCAATTGATGGTTCAAAAGTTGTTTTGCCGAATACAGAAGATGTCCGAGAAGAATTTGGCACGATTTCTTATTCAAATGGCAAGGATAGTGAAATAATAGGGCAGCATCCCTATGCACTCGCCTCGGTGCTCTATGATGTATTGAATCGAGTGGCAATTGATGCACGTTTGGGCAGAGCGAGAGCTTATGAAATTGATTTGGCGGTTGAGCATTTAGCTCATACACAAGCAAAAGATTTGTTGACGATGGACAGGAACTACCCATCTTATCGAATGCTGGCTGAATTGACTCAATCTCGGAGAGATTATGTTATTCGTTGTTCGGCGGCCTCGTTTGCAGTAGCAAGAAAAATGCTAAAAGGTGAAGGAAAAGAAAGCCAAACGGCAACACTTAAGCCTTGTGCTGAGCAAATGTCCATTATTCGTAAATTAGGCCTACCTGTTTCACTTAAGGTACGCTTTGTACGGGTTAAGTTGAGTACTGGTGAAAATGAAGTTTTAGTGACTTCCTTACATAATGAAAAGTACTATCCGAGTGCTGATTTTGCTGAGCTATATTATTTGCGCTGGGGAATTGAAACCTTTTATGGGTTGTTAAAAACTCGGTTAGGGCTGGAAAATTTTACGGGAACTCAGGCAGAGGCAGTGAAGCAGGATTTTCATTCAAGTGTATATTTAACGGGGCTTGAGTCAATATTAACGGATGCTGCACAGAAACAACTAGATGCCAAAGAAACAAAATACCCACAGATCGTTAACCGCTCGGTATCGTTTAATGCCATCAAAAATCATGCGTTCGATTTATTGCTTGGAGACACTGAGACCAACTTCATAGAGGAAAAGCTGACGGCACTATTTTTAACTAATCCCACCATTGAACGAAAGCACCGCAACCCGCCTCGTAAAAAATCATCTGCGAGGCGCTTGCTGAATTTTCATAAGCGGCAGAAAAAGCATTGTTTTTAAAAGAAATATCTCTTAACTTAATGGCAGTGATGCCGCACCTGTGTACTTCATCTTTATCTTTTCCCCACTGGTATTGATTGCAAGTATAAAAGCATGGTTATCAGGCTATACTGCCGCACGTTTTTTTATGATGGCCTCGATGTCCACCTTAGTCGGTGCTTTTGTTACTGCGCTAACGGTGAGTGGTTTTTTACCTTATACCTTTGTACATTTTCATGCGGTCGAGTTTGGCATTACTGCCGATGTGGTACTACTTTCACTGGCTTTGGCAGACCGGATCAATTTTCTGCGTGAACAAAAAGAAGTAGCTGAGAAAAGTGTTATTGAGCAAAAGTTACGCGCAAATACATTACTGGAAAAAGCCAAAGAGAGCTTAGAACGTATTGTGCTTGAACGCACGACAGAGCTTGAAAAGGCTAAGGATAAAGCAGAACAGCTAGCGCGTATTGACGCATTGACTGAGGTGTCCAATCGGCGTTATTTTGAAGAAGTTGCAACCCGAGAATTTACGAGGGCACAACGTTATCAACAGCCACTTTCGGTAGTCATGTTTGATATTGACCTGTTTAAGCAAGTTAATGACACTTATGGTCATGCTGCGGGGGATAGCGTACTTAAAGTTGTGGCAAATGTGGCTAAGGATGCAGTGCGTGATATTGATTTTGTAGCGCGGATTGGAGGTGAGGAGTTCGCCATTCTGCTACCTGGTGTGACTATCGAGCAAGCCATGGTCACTACAGAGCGTGTGCGTGTAGGAATTGCAAATTACAGTTTCGATTATCAAGGCCAGATAGTGACATTTACTGCCAGTTTTGGTGTGAGCCAGCTCAAGAAGGCGGATCAAAACTTCGATGCTTTGCTGTTGCGGGTAGATCAAGCGATGTATATGTCCAAGGATGCTGGTAGAAATAAAGTGTCTGTATTAGAGGGCTGAGAACTCAGTAAAATTCTCAGTCCTTTAGTCTGATGTCACTTTACAAGTTTATCAATTAATAACGCTCTTGCATAAACTGCAATGCTGTGCGCGCTAAGTCATCAGAGTCATGCCAAAGGTTGCGCCAGACACAGAGAGTATTGGACAGGTTTGCATCAACCACTTCTGATGAAAATGATTCAAATGTGATCGAGCCTTGGTAGCCAATTTTTTTAAGAGAGGCATGTGCACGTATGTTGTATTCTTGCAGTAGGTCTTTCGTTAAAGCCACATCAACTGCCCAAGGGTCTAATAGTGCTATTTCTATGTAGTCATATCCTGCGCGTGCTGCGCCACTAATGGCTTGTCGAGCACCTTCGGGTGTCCAATCTCCGGACCAAATATAGTTGATTTACCAGAAAGTATATTTGAAATCAGGGATAATTGCTTGTGAATAAAATATTGTTAGGATTGAAGAGTCATTCATGAAAATTGAAAAATATAAGGTACAGAAGTTTGGTAACGTCCTTTTGGATGTGTTTCAGTATTTAGCACTGTTTGTTATTGGCTTAACTATAGTATGGTCTGCAGCATATGAATATTTACAAATAATGGGGAAAGGGCATGCCTCATTAAAGGATATTCTGTTACTGTTTATATATCTTGAGCTGGGGGCAATGGTGGGTATTTACTTCAAAACAGAAAGGTTGCCAGTACAGTATCTGATATTTATTGCGATTACTGCCTTGTCGAGACATTTAGTCATTGATGTACAACATGTATCAGGTAATTTTCACCTCTATTTACTGTTAAGTATCTCAGCTTCGATCGTTTTACTTAGTGTGGCACTTTTTATTCTGGCGTATACCTCTAATAAATATGGTTGCCCGGAAGATAACAGTCAAAAGAACCTTGAGCACGAAGAGTAGCGATAGGATATAGCCATAATTAATCAATATGACCCACAAGCAATTCATCATTCTAAGTAGTGCACTGACACTGGCATTGTTGCTAGGTCTGGCCTTAATTCATTTATTTGCGCAAAGTAGTGAGCTAGCGTGGACAGCAGCAATCACTTTATTTACGGTAATTATGTGGGTAACAGAAGCGATTCCTATCCCAGCGGCCTCACTTATTCCTTTTGCTTTATTTCCTTTTGCGGGTGTGCTCACGCATAAACAGGTATCAGCCGCACTCGGTAGCCATGTAATTTTATTATTAATGGGCGGCTTTATGCTCTCCAAATCATTAGAGAAAAGTGGCGTACATCGGCGCTTGGCTATCTATATGGTACGATTGGTTGGGGTTAATAATGGTCGGTGCGTGGTGATTGGCTTTATGTTTGCTGCGGCCATTTTAAGTATGTGGATTTCTAATACAGCGACTACTTTAATTTTACTACCGATTGCATTAGCAGCACTACAAGGTATTGATGATGAGACGATGGCAACTGCGCTCATGTTAGGTATTGCCTATGCTGCCAGTTTGGGTGGAATAGGTACGCCGATAGGTACGCCACCGAATGTTATTTTTATGAGCATTTATCAAGAAGCAACGGGTAAAGAAGTGGACTTTATTACTTGGATGCAAACAGGTGTGCCGATTGTAATAATAGGCATCCCGCTAATGGCACTTTGGTTAACGCGCAAAGTGTCACTAACACAGCATTTTGTCTTGCCTGAATTGGGGGCATGGCGGCCAGCTGAAAAAAGAGTGTTAATCGTATTTGGCTTGGTGGCTTTAACGTGGGTCACTCGGAAACTATGGAGTGACTGGTTGGGTTTAACGGGAGTAGGGGACAGCACCATCGCATTATTAGGTGTGGTGTTAATGTTTATGATTCCTAATGGCGAAAAGCACGGCACTTTATTGGATTGGGAAACCGCCAGTGATATACCGTGGGGAATGCTGTTGTTATTTGCTGGTGGTATTGCCATTGCGAAAGCCTTTATTGCATCAGGCTTGAGTGACAAAATGGCAGGTATGTTAACCAGCTTGTCCTCACTGCCTGTGTTTGTATTGATACTCTGTATTTGTCTATTTGTTACGTTTTTAACTGAATTTACCAGCAATACTGCCACCGCGACTTTATTAATGCCGATACTAGCAACGGCTGGTGTTGCTGCGGGTGTAGATCCACAAATCCTGATGATGCCAGCAGCGATTAGTGCCAGCTGTGCCTTTATGATGCCGGTAGCAACTGCACCGAATGCCATTGTGTATGGAGCCAATAAATTTCACATTAAAGATATGGCGCGGGAAGGCTTTGTGCTTAATATTATGCTGGCTTTTATTATTAGCGGGGTTTGTTATATTACTTTAGGGTGATTAATCGTTCCCTACGCTCCAGCGTGGGAATGCAGCCTGTGATGCTCCAGCGTCACGAACCACTAGAGTAATGAGCTACTTGAGATTGTTGAACCTCCTGCACTGATCACACAGAAACCAGCAAAACTTTGTTAGGCAATTACCTGGCACTGATAGCGAGAGACCATTAAAGTATCTGACCAATAATTGCCCGGTAACCCCGCTTTTTGTTTTAGATGTCGTAAAAACGCCTCCGGCTCAGGCAATGCCTCCCAAACTGACGGCAAAAATGTACCACGTTGTCGACCTTCCTGAATAATTAGGCCATCAATATTAGGTCGTATCTGGGCGATTAAATCTGCCTCCGACTCAAATTGCATCGGCTCGGTGGCACCGAGAATAGAAAGGTGTATTTCCAGTTGTGGATATTCAGCAGCTGATAACGGAGGAAAGCGTGGATCTTTAAAGGCTGCCGCAAACGCATTCTCGACAATATCAACCACCAAAGGCCGTACTGCTTCCAACATGCCGATACAGCCGCGTAATTGCCCGTTTATTTCTAAAGTAACAAAAGTAGCGCGGACTACCTGTAATTCAGTTGCGTAATTGTGGCTATTAACACTTAAAGCTTGGTCATGTTTTAAGCCATAAGCAATCGACTCTTTAGTGATTGCCAATAATTGCTGTTGCTGTTCTTTATTCAATAACATAAGCACCATACCCCACAACGTGGTTTTTATCGCCGGCAGTGTCGCCAGAGTTTCGAAGATCAATGGTTTTAACAGTTAAAGACTTTTGCCGTGCCAATGCAAGCAAGCCACTAATAGGTGTGCACCCACATGCACTTTCATGGTCTAAATGTTGATAATCAAGTTGCTCAATTTTTGCGCTAGTGGCTGCGTCTAAATTTTGTGCAGTGGCATAATCATGGTAATGGCTCAGATCAGAACTAATCACAATTAAGGTATCTTCTTCATCATAAAATGCCTCAAGCATTTGCCTAACCTGCTCAGCTGAGCAATCACCCACAACAATAGGAATTAATTTAAATGCCTGTAAGCTTATTTGCAAAAATGGCAAGTGTACTTCCAAACTATGCTCTTCTGTATGGGCTTGATCTAGGTAATACACAAACGGGTAGCGGGTTAATGCGCTGATTGCTTCCGTATCAAGTGGTACATCACCAAGAGGCGTGTTAAATAGTTCTGCACTGGAAAGCGCCAACCCCACAAAGCCGACTTTATGTGCAGGCCCTAATAAAACCACCCGCATAATTTGCTCACGCTTAGCTTGTAGACGTACATAAGCACTGGCAGCAATGGCACCTGAATAAATATAGCCTGCATGCGGAACAATGATCGCTTTGGGAGTGGTTGTACTTGGTTTTGCATGCTGTAGATAATTTTCCAGCATGGTCGTTAATACTTGTGGATCTGCCGGGTAGAAACTACCTGCGACAGCGGCAGGGCGTATTTTAGGCATATATCAGGACTCCATTAGCTAGGTAATAGCTACCTTATATAAACCTATTTATATCTATTGGCTAGTGTTTTATGAGCCAATATTTACAATCAACTGAGTTTAACCCTTTTGATTCCTTATTAACATGTTTTTAAAATATCTTTAGCATAGCCAGTTAACATACTTTCTGTAAAAGAATCATACTTTTCTTTCACCTTCTCTAAGTCAGGGGCAAGTTCTTTTTTCCAGCCAATCCGGTTGCTGTACAATTGTTTGACGTGGTAATCAAAGGCATCACGATAATTTCTTAGTGTTGGAGTTTTTATTTTTAGCTTTTGTGCCAAGAAACTAAAAGCCTCTGTTTGGTTGTAGTATTCACCTGTTATTTTATTTACAAATTGGTAATCTAGTTTTGACATGCAATATGCAATGAACAAAATATTTTCCCTTTCTTCACCATAAACTTTTGGGCTTCTAGAATTTCTTGTGTTTCTGTAAATTATTTCGGGTGGAGTGTTTTCTGCTTTTAAAAAAGTTAAACATTCGTCTAAATATAAATTAATATTTTTTATGCTTGGAGACACTACTTTATTCTGTAAAGTGTGGTTCAACAACTCTGATTTACACTGTGAAAGTAAATTTTTTATTTTTTTCTGTTCAATACTATTCATATCAATAATCCTTTAAGTATGTATTTAAGTTAAGATTATTGTATGCAATAAAATACATAAGTAAATACACAAATACATAGTTGGTCGTTATTTTTACTATGTATTTTATGTGAAGACTTTTAATTGACAGCCTGAAATAGGTGTATTATTACTTTATAAGATTTAAAATCTTTTTAAATCAATGAGATGGCGAATGAATGCACATGGGCAGGGAAAGCAGAGTGCTGTGAAGTTAGTTTCTGAGGGAGAAAATAAAGGTCGGCGCAGAGAACATAAGCTTGCAGAAAAGCAGGATATTGCTTTTTCAAAGTCCGTCGTGGAAATCAAAAGCAGAAAGATAAAAAGTGAGTTTCTACCTGTTTGCAAGTTTGAGTGCGGAGAAAGAAAGCGCGGACAACTGCCACGTAACTAAAACGAAAGAGTCAATATCAATTTAGAGAGCAAACTTTTGGTTTATAAAGACTTGTTTGATTTTCTTGAACTTTAAACAGGTAAATTAATATTGTAAGCTCCAAAAAAGTCCCTATAATTGCCCTGTATTATGTAAATAAAACAGGGCAATTATATGAGTAATGATTTTTTACATACCGTTATTGGTAATGATGGGCTGGTTGCATCAGGTGCATTAGCAAAAGAATTACACATTACTAAAAGTGATCTTGCTGAAGTTACGGGATTATCCAGAGACTCTGTTTCTAAAGTGGTAAGACTCAAAAGTAAAGCAACACAAGCTAGGTTACGAGATACGGTAGAAATTATTAACCGTGTGACTGAATGGTCAGGTAGTGTAGGCCGAGCTTTTGCTTGGTTTCGTTCTCAGCCGCTACATTCTTTTGGTGATAAAACAGCCGAAGACTTAGTTAAGGAAGGGCGAGCGAAAGCGGTCAAAGACTATCTTTCTCGCATTGCTGACGGTGGCTACGCTTGAGCATACCAGTATTTCGATTTATCGGTACTGTCTATAGAGCACATCACCCCATGTGGGCGTTTGATCCACTTTCAGGCGAAGGAGCCAAAAGGTATGGAGGACGATTTAATCGCCCGGAAACCTCGGCCTTATACACTTCGCTAGATTTAACGACAGCATGGATGGAAGCACAACAAGGATTTCCTTTCAAAGCACAGCCCATGACTCTCGTTGCATACGAAGTAGACTGTACCAACATGGTTGATTTGAATGATCCCAAGACCCTAAGTTTTCTTGATTTTACCCCAACTGAATTAGCTTGTGCTTGGGAAGATTTAGCTTCACTAAAACATGAACCTCCAACATGGGTGTTAGCTAACCGATTACAGTCACTGGGTATTTCTGGTATCAAGTGTCGAAGCTTTGCTCCTGGTTGTACAGAACAAAATCACAATTTAGTTTTGTGGCAATGCTCAAATACCCCTCCTAATTCTATTCGAATTATTGATGATTTCAAACGCCTTCCAAAATCAAAAGATCCATGGAATGATGATTTAAAATAACAATAATAACTAGCCACATATTTTAATTACCTAATAAAAATTCAGGCTATATGAAATAGAGGCGTGACAGGAAAAATAATTAAAGTAAAGCGAACTGAAGAAACTGTTCTATGGAAGAAGCTCAAAGAATTAGGTGATACAAATTCAAATATATTAATGGCAGAGCTACCAGCCTGTTATTTAGTGCTTGAACGATAATTAATAATATCATTTAAATTCAGTACCTTATGATATAATATCATCATTGAAGATTCAAAAAAAGCCATTTTAGCCTTAACCACCAAAAACAGGTAACTAATTGTTATAAAACAAACAATAATCCTGATAAATGTGATCGGCAATTGCCGAGCCTTCAATGACACACTTATTTCATCAAATCTTCGCCACCAAAAATCTCATGAGAAACGTCATTTCTTCACAGTTGGAATTCGGGCAAATTGATATTGCTCATATCAATATTGACGTGACATCACGTGATGATATTCCACTCATTTTGCTTGGATTGCAGCATATCTATACGACGGCCTCTCTAAAAAAAGCCGTTTTCAAAATATTGCAGGAGATCATTCCTCACAAAGGCAAAAAAGAGAGCGATGAAACGGAGGCGGTATCTGCTAATAAAGGTCGTCCCGGCATGGAGCAATGGAGCATTCTGGTTTTGGGCACCCTGCGTTTGGCTCTCAATGCCGACTATGACCGCATACAGGAACTGGCCAACCAACATAGAACCCTCAGGATGATGCTGGGGTTGGGTGATTTTGACGATAAAAGCTATCGACTGCAAACCCTGAAAGATAATTTGAAATTATTTACCCCCGACATCATGGAGCGCATTAATCTGGAAGTCATTCGAGCCGGGTATCAATTGCTTGGTTTAAACGAAAGTACTTCGATTCAAGGGCGCTGTGATTCATTTGTCCTCAAAACGGATGTCCACTTCCCGACAGACATCAATTTGCTGCATGATGCAATCAGGGTATTGGTGCGCCAGTGCCTTTATTGGAGCAAGGATTATTATCTGCCGGATTGGCGGCAGCATAAACATAACTTGGCCCGGTTCAAGAAACAGTATCGAAAAATACAAAGACTGCGCCACTCCACCTCTCGGGACGAAACTAAAAAACAGCTCAAAGCGGATGAGATTATTAAAGCACACCGGCTTTATATTGACTTGGCGCAGGTATTCCTGGATCGGGCCATTGTCAGTTATGACTTATTAAAAGGAACCCATGCAGTTTCCGAGATTTTGCTTGAGGACATGAAAACGTTCCGTTTGCACGGGGAGCGTCAAATCAACCAAATCAGACGACGCGTCATTGAGGGAGAAAAAATCCCTCATGATGAAAAGGTATTTTCATTATTTCAGCCGCATACCGAATGGATCAAAAAAGGCAAGGCAGGTATCCCTGTTGAATTGGGTGTACGCGTTTGCATCCTGGAAGACGATCATGGCTTCATCCTTCATCATAAGGTCATGCAAAAAGAAACCGATGACAAAATAGCCGTCGAGATGGTCAAGGCAACACAAGAAAAATTTCCCAAACTGAATGCATGCAGTTTTGATAAAGGGTTTCATAGCAAAGCCAACCAAAGTGGCCTGAAGGAAATATTGGATCAGGTTACTTTGCCGAAAAAAGGCAAGCTATCCGTTGCAGATAAAGAACATGAATATGCCGAAGAATTCAAGCAGGCCAAAAAGAAACATTCTGCGGTCGAATCGGCCATTAATGCATTGCAGGTTCATGGATTGAGCAAATGTCGTGACCATGGTATCGAGGCATTTGAACGCTATGCGGCACTCGCCATTTTAGCTGGAAACATTCAGCAAGTGGGAGCAATCAAACGCACCATTGAAAGGAAGCGACTAATAAAACAAAACAGGAAAGTGGCTTAAATTTTCAAAAATTGTTATTACCGAGGGATAGGTACGCCCAAAAAATGGAAAAGCCTTCATTTTTATAAAAATAGTTCGCTCATATAAATTATTATTAATTTTCAAATCATGATTCGAAAATTTTCTGCTGAATTCGAAGTGAATTTTAATAAAAAATGACTTTTTCGTTCAGGCACTATTTAGCTTAGTATTGCAGTCCTAACAGCTTGCTGTTTGCTAAAATTTTAGTGAGTGTATAAGATAACTGGATCGAGATAATAATTTGTTATGTTTTTAAAACAAGTATCGTACTCATCTAAAATATGTATAAATGGAGTGAGAAATTAAATGAAAAAAATATTTTCTACAATATTATTTATTATATCAACAACCACCTTTGCAAGTGATTCATATGATCCTGTTACAGGGATGGTTTATATGCCATGTGTTACAGTCGGCTCTGATTCTTATGCAGTTGAGATGAAACTCGAAGAGAATCTGCTTTTTAAAGTTGTAAAAGCAAATGCTATATCTTCGGGATGTTCAAACCGTAGTACCTTTATTATGATACATTTTGAAGCTGGGTATAAAGGAAGGTTAGATAATGATTTGCCAATAGACCTTCCTGAAAAATATAGAGCCATGGATTTTGGTTGGCAAGAATATTTATTTGAAACAGCAAAAAAATTAGTTCAAAAAGCTGATGACTATGATTTTCATCTTACTTTGGCATTTAATCCACAATGGGCAGAATATATTCTTTTAGATAGTTCAAAACTAAATATAGTTAAGCAATGGCAAGAGCAAGGGCATGAAATTGCATTTCACCATCACTCAATAAATCATCCAGACTGGAATGGCTATTCAAATGCTTCAAATGCCATGAATAATCCAATTCCTTTTTTAGGAAATGTGGATGTAGGGTTAGATTTTGTGAAGGAATTAGCTGCGCCAAGGAACGTTACAACAGCTATGATTGGTGGTTTACCTGTTGATATGCCCCAGAGTTATGAAAGTACAACTGGAGAACTGATATTTACAGGAGGTAATCAATATGACTCTTTTGAACAGTATGGCGAACTGAGAAGTTTAAAACCAACTAAAGTAATAAAAGATAATGGGGCAACGGTAGTAAGAGTTGCTCATAGACAATTAACAACAATATCAAATGATTTTACTACAGAGGAAGCTCTGGAAATTTTAAAAATAGAGTACAGTAGTATCCAACATGACGAAATTTATGGAATGGTATTTCATTGCTATGATTATCATGAGGCAGAAGGTATCTATAATAAGTGGTTTGAATTTATTAAAAATAATGGTGATAGAGTAAAAACGATTAATGAAGTAATTTCTGATTACACATATGATATAGCAACTCAATAATCATAAAAACATAACGCCAGCTTAATCTGATTTGGAGAGTTAATTGAAGCCAGCGGCAACAATAAAACTTTTTTTAGTTTACGGAAGTCCAATCCAAATGGTTTTGTTGTCTTTTCAGGTTCTCAAGCTGTTTTAGAGTAGGAAAAGTAGGGTCAAGTCTTTATTTTTGTAGAAAAAACAAGACTTGACCCTTAATTTAATTTATTTTAATCAAATACTTTGCTTTTATATACTTCATCAGTGACTACTTTAAACCAGCGTGGCCGGAAAATGGCGGTATATAGGCAAATCAACGTAGTAGTTGGAAATGGCAGAAAGCTAGCGACACTCATTAGTAAGAGAAATAAAATAGTGAAAATACGTGTTTTCATTGGATTGTTTTGGTCCTGTAATTTGATTGTAGATGTCTGAGTAGAAGCGTACACACTATTCAGCATGGCAACAAGTGAATATTGGAGATGTGTCATTAATATATGGTGTCAACTTGAAATGGCAGAAAAAAGTAAGCTCAATATGGTGAATATAACTTTGTGAAAAAGTAGAATTCGACATGGAATGGATTTCTCCCTTACCTAGATGTTTAACGCATAGAAAGGCTTGCCCCATTATTTTTGCTCATGAGGTTTACGTAAAAATTGACTGGCGGCAATAATAGCTTGGCCTAAAGCCAGTCCACCATCATTCATCGGATATGTACATGGGGAAAGCACTGTTTTCCCTTGTTGTTGTAATTGCTCTGTTAGCCCTTGCAATAGCAGCTTATTTTGAAAAACACCGCCTGTTAATATAATCGTATTGGCTTTAGTTTGTGCACTGAGCAGTAACAATAATTCTGTTGATGCGGCAATAAGGGTATGGTGAATACGCGCTGCAATCACTGCTTTATTGCATTTTGTATGTAAATCTTGTAGCACTTCCTGCCAAAATATTTGCCAATTGATTAGCATATAACCGTTATGTTGCACTAGGGTATAGCCATAATGGGTGTGCTTTTCATGACTAAACTCAGTTGCAGCCAAGTTTTCTAGGTTGATCGCAGCCTGACCTTCATAGCTGATTTTTTCGAGACATAAGCCTAATATAGCGGCACAGGCATCAAACCAGCGCCCACAGGATGAGCTGACAGGAGAGTTAAGGTTTTTGGCTATCATAGTATCTAAGGTAGCTAAGGGCTTGCTTGCTAGCAATTGGATAATATCTAGCTCAGCAAACTGTTTACGAATAGTTTGGTAATCAAAGTAAAAGGCTAGTTGCGCATAAAGGTTACGCCATGGCTCCAGCATGGCTTGTGTGCCACCAGGCATGGCTATCGGCTGGAAGTGAGCTAAGCGGCGACAGCTGCTATAGTCACTTAAGAGAAATTCTCCACCCCATAATTCACTCTGCTCTCCCATACCCAAGCCATCAAAAACGGCAGCGAGTACAGGTTCTGACTCTAAAGGAATACCATGTTCAATCATGCAAGCAGCCACATGCGCATGATGGTGCTGTACTTTTACGACAGGTAGCTCTTGTGACTCGGCTAATTGCTGACCATATTGACTGGACAGGTAGCTTGGGTGCAGGTCGATGGCAATTAAATTAGCCTTAAAACGATAGAGTTGTTGATACAGTTGTAATTGGTAACGATAGTCTTGTTGGGTGCTGACATTTTCTAAGTCACCAATATGCTGTGACACAATCGCTATGCCATCTTTGAGTAAGCAAAAACTATTTTTTAACTCACTGCCCATCGCTAGAATCTGTGCCTGGGACTGGAAACCTTCTGGCAGCGCTAAGATTTCAGGACTAAAGCCACGGGCGCGACGTAATACGTGCAGATTATTATCCAGTTTGCGGATAACGGAATCATCCAAACGATTAACAATATCGCGATTATGCACTAAAAAATAATCAGCGATTCCCGTTAGTTTATTGCGTGCATCTTGGTTGCTAATACATTGTGGTTCCGCGCTAATATTACCTGAAG
Source organism: Methyloprofundus sp. (assembly GCA_016592635.1). NCBI lineage: Bacteria > Pseudomonadati > Pseudomonadota > Gammaproteobacteria > Methylococcales > Methylococcaceae > Methyloprofundus > Methyloprofundus sp. Next base: position 3,977,835 of record AP023240.1, on the reverse strand, counting down.
TCATCACCAGAGGATTGTGGCAATCTTGCAGCAATAAACTATGCAATGGCGTATACGGCAACATAAAACCAAGCTTGGTTTCTGCGGGAGCTACACTGGGCGCGAGTGGTTTAGCTGTTGCTTGTAAAATAACAATAGCGGCCCGATTATCGCTGAGTGCTTGTTGTTCCAGAGCATCAACATGGGCATACTCTGTAATCATATCGATATTCTGCGCCATTAATGCAAAGGGTTTGGCAGGGCGTTGTTTTCCTTGTCTTAATCTGGCCACAGTTATTTCATTGCTGGCATCACAAGCTAAATGCCAGCCACCCAAACCTTTAATGGCGATAATATACCCTTGTTGCAGTAATTGGGCGGTTTTCTGGATGGCATCAGTGGCAGGTATTTTTTTTAATTGCGCATCCTCTAGCCAAACTTGTGGCCCACAAGCAGCGCAACAGTTGGCTTGCGCATGAAAGCGCCGATTGCTTGGCTCATGGTATTCTGCCTGACATGCCGAGCACATCGTAAATTCAGCCATGCTAGTACGACAGCGATCATAAGGGATGGCTTTAATAATTGATAAGCGTGGCCCACAGTGGGTGCAATTGGTAAAAGGGTAGCGATAGCGACGGTTGTACGGGTCGTTGATTTCAGTGAGGCACGCTTTACAGGTTGCGGCATCCGCGGTAATACTGGTTGTTGCTGGGCTATTTTGTTGGCTACTGACAATGGTAAACTGGTTGTTTACAGGAGAGTCGTTCAGTTCAGTTGTACTTAACTCAAGAATATTTGCCAGTGGTGGCAATTGTTGTGGAATTTGCTTAATAAAATTATTTAATTGGTCGCTAGATCCCCAAGCATGAATACTGACTCCTTGGGCATCATTCCATACTGAGCCGCAGAGCTGATACTGTTGTGCCAAATGCCAAATATAAGGCCGGAAGCCAACCCCTTGTACTGTGCCACGTATATGAATGGCTTTACCTGGCATTAACAGATGCGCGGGAGTTGTTCGGCAGCTAACCAATCCACAATACGACCACCACCAAATGCAGTGGTCATTTGTACAAAATGATTGCTATCGTCAATGACTTGACCAATGATTACGGCAGCGTGTCCTAATGGGTGTTGCTGCATGATGGCTAATAAAGATTCAGCATGCTCGGCAGGACAAATACAGACTAATTTGCCTTCATTGGCGACATATAAAGGATCTAGTCCTAATATCTCGCAAGCGGCTTTGACTTCAGCTTGTATGGGGATTTTGGGTTCTGCTATTTTCATGCCGACAGCAGATTGTGTGGCTAATTCATTGAGTGTCGTGGCCAAGCCGCCACGCGTGGGGTCACGTAAACAATGTATATCAATACCGGTACTCACCATATCAGCCACCAAGCCATTAAGCGCAGCGGAGTCAGAGCAAATGCTGGTGCCAAATTGTAAATTTTCTCGGCTAGACATGATGGCCACACCGTGGTCACCAATGCTGCCGCTGAGAATAATAGCATCACCTGCACGAGCTCGGTCACCAGAAATATTGACCCCTGCAGGCACTCTGCCGATACCACAAGTATTAATAAACACACCATCACCCTTGCCGCGTTCGACTACTTTAGTGTCACCCGTGATAATGGGAGTGTTAGCATGTCTGGCTGCTGCTGCCATACTGATCACAATTTTTTCCAGATCAGCGAGGGGGAAGCCTTCTTCTAAAATAAAGCCAGCGGATAAATATAATGGTTCAGCACCTGCCATGGCGACATCATTAACGGTACCGTGTACTGCTAAAGAACCAATATCTCCACCCGGGAAAAACAAGGGGGTAATAACATGCGAGTCGGTACTCATTACCATGTGTCCGCTAGTGACATTAAAGCTGGCTTGGTCATTCCCTTGTCTTAATAAGTCATTGTCAAAATGTTTAATGAATAAGGTATCAATGAGTTGTGCCATCGCGCGGCCACCACTGCCATGGCTTAAATTGACTTGGCCATTTTTCAGATCTAATGCTGCTCTCATTGTGCTTGCTCGGTTTTATTGCTAGCGCGTAAGCGGCCATAAGACCAGTATGCGGCACACGCACCTTCGGAAGAAACCATGCAAGAACCCATCGGGTTTTCGGGCGTGCAAACTGTACCTAATAACTTGCAATCAACTGGGCGCTTAGCTCCACGTAAGATAGCGGGGCATTCACAGCCCTTTACATCTGTTGCGCTAATGGCGGGGAGTTGAAAGCGTAATTCAGCATCAAAATGAGTATAGTCAGCATTAAGTTTTAAGGCACTGTTGGCTATTAAGCCTAAACCACGCCATTCAAATTGCTCACGTAAGCAAAATACTTCCTGCATTAATTGTTGTGCTTTAACATTGCCAGTTGGGGTGACTGCCCGAGTATATTCATTTTCTACTTTATGTTGATGCGCATTTAATTGGCGAATTAACATCAAACTGGACTGCATCACATCGAGTGGTTCAAATCCTGCAATCACAATGGGCTTATGGTATTCCTCTGCAAATATGTTGTAGGCTTGGCTGCCAATAATGGTACTGACATGCGAAGGCCCCAGAAAACCATCTATCGCAACGGGTTCGGGCGCATCAAGAATTGCCAACATTGCTGATGGGGTCAGTACATGATTACAGAATACCGAGAAATTGTGTAACCCTTCAGCGTGAGCTTGTTTAATGGCTACTGCCGTGGGTGGTGTGGTGGTTTCAAAGCCAATAGCAAAAAATACCACTTCCTGAGTTGGATTGTCACGGGCAATTTGCAAAGCATCCTGAGTAGAATATACCATGCGTATATCACTGCCTGCGGCTTTCGCTTTTAATAAACTATTACTCTGACTAGCAGGCACGCGTAATACATCGGCATAAGTACAAAGAATGACCTTATGCTGTTCGGCGAGCTCAATCGCATTATCAATACGTCCAATAGGTAACACACAAACAGGACAACCTGGGCCATGTATAAATTCAACATTAGCAGGTAGTAAATCCTGTATGCCATAACGAAAAATAGCGTGGGTGTGCCCACCACAAAACTCCATTAAACGATAAGTTCTATTGCTATCGGCCTCTTGCTTTATGGCTGTCGCGATTTTTTGTGCCAGTGTCTGTTCGCGAAACTCATCAATATACTTCATTGCGCTTGACTCAAACCAGCCTCAGCAAATAAGGCCAGCGTTTTTAAGGCCTCATCTTCATCAATTTTATTCAGTGCATAGCCAACATGGACTAAAACATAATCTCCTAAGGCAATATCATCAACTAAGGCCAAGGATACCTCCACGGTTACTTGGTCAACCGTGACCGTTGCCATGTCGGTGTCTTTATCGATAGCAATAATTTGTGCAGGAATCGCAAGGCACATAGTTAGAATCTCTTATTATTAATTATGAAGATGATTTGGTATTATACGTCTAAACTTATATTATCAAGTGTAAATGATCTTTATCATAATATATTGCCGTAGAGCATGGGCTGTACTGAACTAATGACTGTAAACCAAATTTTTAACTATGCTACGACACGTTAATTTTAAAAAGAAATTTATCATAGTCATTTGTAGCGTCTTACTCAGTGCATGTCAATCTTGGTTTGGTCCTAATGCATTAAATGATACTCACCCTGCGTATAACCAAGCGATTGTTAATTCGCTTAGTCAGGAAATGCTGCTCAACTTAGTGCGCTTAAAATATCGGGATCGACCTTATTTTTTGAGTATTAATAGTGTGACCGCTTCCATGTCGCTCAAGTCTTCGGTAGGCATATCCAGTAGTGCCAAAATAGATGGTGCCAGTAGTGTTTCACCTGATATAGGCATTAGTTTTACCCAAAGTCCTACCATTTCGTATTCCCCGTTAGGAGGAGAGGATTTTCTTAAAAGCGTTTTGTCTCCTATTCCACTGCAAGCGGTGTTAGTGATGGCGCAATCTGGTTGGCAAGTAGAGCGGATTTTTGGTTTGTGTGTCGAAAGATTGAATGGCTTAGCTAACGCACCCAGAGCATCGGGGCCAACTCCCAGTATGGAGCCAGAATATAAGCCATTCAAAGAACTGATTAAATCGTTTAATTATCTGCAAACGCATAATGTGGTGGAGATTGGCGTAAACCCTGATTCAGGTGGTATTGAAATTCACTTCTTACCGACTGAAGATCTTGTCGCGCAAGTAGAAATTAAAAGAATACGCTTATTGTTGGAAATTAACGATTTGGATAAATATCATCTTTCGACTAACTTCTTGGAGTATCAGCCTAATAATTGGAATATACGTTTGCGCTCTATTTCTAGTATTTTATATTATTTATCTCATAACATTGATATACCCGAATTACATAAACAAAAGGGTTTAGTCACTAATACTGTCACCAAAGAAGGCGAGTTATTTGATTGGAGCAAAACCCCCGCAGGGACATTGTTTAAAATAAAAAGTGCAGAAGATAAGCCTGATAATGCTTATATCTCCGTTTATTATCGAGATATTTGGTTTTATATCGCCGATAATGATTTAAATACTAAGTCGACATTTATGTTGTTAACACAATTATTTAATCTGCAAGCTGGGCAAAGTAAAGCGGTTAATCCAACCTTGACGATTCCTGTTGGTGTTCGATAAAGTAAGGATTACCAATGAGCCAGATGGTGATCGGATAATCATGGGGATTGATTTGAAGCAAAACAGGTCATTCGAAACCAACCAAGCTGACGCTTTGTATTTAGAGTGTTAAAATAAGCGACTAAAAATGAGACTTAAGGCTCCATGAATTATCTGGAAAGAATTTTTGAGGCATGCTATTTTGAGTTTATGGCCATACTGGTTTTTAATTACCCAAAATCTAGAATTTATTCAAGTAAGCCTGTCATGTTGTATTCAAAATTAGCGAACAAAGTAGCAATATTGCTGCCTCTGCAAGAGCTGAACTGCCAAGTAAGAACTTAAGAGAGTAAAAGTTGGTTCCTGTTCAAGTCTCTCCCTAACAACATCGGAAATACGGAAAATAAAATTAATATTCAACAATTAAATGCTGATTTCGGTGTTGCGCAGCAAATCGAAGTTATCGTAGGCAAAGGTGGTTTGCCTTGTATACAAATCAATAACAGCAAAGCGTCGGCTCTAATTTCTATTTACGCAGCGCAGGTTTTATCGTTTAAGCCTATTAATGAAGCTACAGACCTTATGTTTGTCAGTGAAAATGCTTTTTTTCAAGAAGGCAAGGCAATCAAAGGCGGAACTCCGATCTGTTGGCCTTGGTTTGGCACTGCACCAGGGATGGAGAGTCAAAAAGATATTAAAAGGCCTGCACATGGATTTGTACGTAATAGTTTTTGGTCGGTGTCATCTGCTGAGGTGTTAGCTAATGGTGATACTAAAGTAGTCTTGGAGATTAAGGACTCAGAACAAAGCAGAGCAATCTGGCCGTTTCGTTTTTACCTTGCCTTAGAAATAGTGATTGGCGAATCACTTTCGTTGGAATTATTAACACGTAATACAGGTAATCAGCCTTTTACCATTACAGAAGCATTGCATACTTATATTAATGTCGGTGATGCAACTCAAGCAACCGTTTTTGGCTTGGAGCATACTGAGTATTTAAATAAAAAAGAAGATTTTATACCCATGTGCCAGGTGGGAGCACTGACTATTGCAGAAGAAACCGATCACATTCATACCGATATTAAACATCAGCTGATCATTGAAGACCCAGTCTTTAAACGCAAGATTAAAATTACCTCTTCAGGTAATAAAAATGTCGTGGTCTGGAATCCTTGGGCTGAAATAGCCGCTGAAATGGCTGACTTGAAAAATGATGATTATAAGTATTTTATTTGCCTAGAAGTTGCCAATGTAGCCACGGATGGTGTTGAAATTCTGCCAGGTAGTGAATATAGGATGGATGCTAATTATAGTGTGGTTTAAGAACCCGCTTTAAAGTGAAGGCATTAGGGAAGTATGCCTAGATAATAGGGAGCCCTCAATTTGATGATTTGCAATCACTTGAGCTCTTGATGAACTTTCTAGTGAGTGAGAGCCTAAAACAACAACTTCACCAAGTGCCCACTTTATCTAAAATAAATTCACTGACGGGGGGTATTTTCACAGCAATTCTCAATTTAAACAAATTCAATAACTTATACCTAGAAGTGGCACCAATACTCACTTTTAATATTTTAAGTTATTAGATGATTCTGACAAATATGCCCTAGATTGGGAATAAAATTCAAAAAATAACACCATTTTGACAATAAAAGGTACTGAGTGCCAAAAATTATTTTAAAACGAAGGATAAAATAAATATAACCTATTGATTTATATGTATCATCCTAAATTGAGAATTGCTGGTATTTTCATACGTTCCGTACGCCACCTAAATGTTTATGTAGGAGCTGGATAACCACGGCTTGGTAAATTAACTCAAAAGGTTTGATCTGGTTTTGGCCTAACAGGGTGGGTCGTCATAGGTAAATATTGGCGACCAACTTTAGCCTACTAATAGTAGAATAGTTAATTTGCCCCGTCTTAAGTTAGTAGCCTAAATATGCAACAAGCTACGCGGTAGAATATAGCAATAAGTAATTAATACTTTGCTCAACAGGGAATAAAAATATGGACATAAACCCAACCCACGATATTCATTATTATATCCACTGTTTTAAAAAACTACGCCGAGATAGAAAAAAAGGAGGTGCGCCGCATAAGCCTATTTTACTACTCAGCCTGATTCAGCTGATCGAATCAGGGCATATCAACAGCAACCGAATTTACTTAAGCCCAGAGTTAGTCAGTCTTTTTAAAACTAACTGGGGATATTTAGTCGAGACCGACCACCAAATGCTTTTTCCCTTGCCTTTTTACCACATGAAAAGCGAGCCATTTTGGCGTTTAAAATCCAATATAGGCTGTGAAAAGTGGGTAGACGCTAAATCAGCCATGCGCACCTTTGCCAATCTAAATGAAGCTGTCCGCTATGCCGAAATTGATAACGAGTTATTTTCAATACTCAAACAGCCGCAAGAAAATAATGAATTAAAGCTTTTCTTATTAGATCACTATTTTCCAGATACCAAGCAAAATTACCCACACAGCACCCGCTTTCAAGATTTAGACGAAATCGCCCAGCAAATTATCGAAGAACCCGCCTCCGACTATCAACAAAGAGTCATACAACTAGAAAAAACACTAGGAGACAGTGACTACCAGCAAGAAACATTTCTTAGAAGTCATATCTTTAAACGCGAGGTTCCCCGCATTTATGATTATACCTGCTGTATTTCAGGCTTGCGTATAGATGCAACGCTTAATGTTTCCATGATAGATGCTTGTCATATCATCCCCTTTGCAGAAAGCCATAATGACAGTATTACTAATGGTTTAGCTTTATGCCCCAATTTACACAGAGCTTTTGATCGCGGACTAATTGCGATTGATAAAGACTATCAAGTGATGATTAACCCTAATTTTACTGAGCCTAAAGAGAGTGTTTATAGTATCATGCAGTTTGCAGGTCGGCAGATCATTTTACCTAGGGTCGAGAGGTATTATCCTGATTTTTCTCGTTCCCAAGCTCCAGCTTGGGAATGCCTACCGTCAAGCTCTGCTTAACGAATACTTAAAACCACTAAACTAATTATGGGTCGTAGTCGCTATAAAATATTAAATGAAGATTACCCTTACTTTCACACATCGACAGTGGCAGGCTGGCAGCCTGTTTTCACTCGTAAAGAAAGTGTACAGATACTTTTCGATAGTTTCACATGGCTACAACAAAATACAGACTTTAAACTTCATGCCTATGTCATTTTAGAGAACCATTTACATTTTATTGCGAGTGGCAGTGAGCATAGCAAGCGGATTCAGCAGTTTAAATCTTTTGCGTATTACAAACGTAAACATAAACATAAAATTGAAAGTCAATATCAGTTTTGGCAAGAGGGTTCACACCCAGAAGAGATGAATAATGACTTTATGCTTAAACAGCGTTTGGAATATATTCATAGTAACCCTGTGCAGCGGGGTTATGTTGATCTACCAGAACACTGGCGTTATTCAAGTGCGCGGGATTATATCGGACAAGCCTCTTTATTGCCGATTGTTTTATTACATTAAAACGTTAAGCAGAGCTTGGGAACGAGAAATAAATTAATTAAGGGTTTAATATGAGTATGCTTGAATGGGTTAAACAAGAAGGTAAGCAAAATTTGATTTTATTTGTACATGGATTAAAAGGAGGAATGGAAACATGGTCGTATGATGAGAAAATATCATTTCCTACTTTGTTAAATATGGAAGAATCACTAAAAGTGACTCATGATATTGCTTGTTTTAACTACTTTACAACATTCACTAACTCTTATGGTAAAGGCTCTAATTGGGTAGGACGAATGTTTGGATCATTAAAAAAAACTAGAAAAAACCTTCCAATTGATGAAATAGCAGAACTCCTTAGAACAGAAGTTCAAGTACATTTAAGTGACTATGAAAATATAGTAATAATCGCTCATAGTATGGGGGGGCTTATTTCAAAAGCATATATATTAAAACAATTAGATGAAAATAAACTGACTCCAGTAAAAGGATTTATTTCATTGGCAGTACCTCATTCGGGTTCAAAATTAGCAAATATAGGAGGATTAATATCTAAAAATGCACACCTAAAAGATTTGGGGATTTTAAGTGATACTGTATATACGCTTGCACAAACGTGGTTGCGAACAGAAAATAAACCAAGAACCAAATATTTGTATGCTGCAAATGACCAGTATGTAGATAAAAAAAGCGCATTAGAGATTAGTGCTACAAAGCAAGACTCAAGTGCTGTAGATGAAGACCATTCAAGCATTTGTAAACCTAAAGACAATCAACAAACAGTTTATAAAGCTGTTCTCCAGTACATATTAGAGTTTAATACTGAAACTTTAACTATTGAAGATTATGATGGTAATGAATTTGATGAGGAGTATTTTGTGCTTAAACTTGTTATTGCAGATGTGCATGAAACAATAACAGGTCATGCAAAAGAATATTTTTATAATGCAGAATTGGCAAGAAAAATATTTACTAGTGATTCAGATAGAAAAAACCTTGATACACTTTATAAAAGAATAAAACACCTTTATCAAGAAGAATATGAAAAATACTTAGTGAATAAAGATACCTCGGATTCTTTGGTTTCATCTCTTCACTCAAGAATAATGTCAGAGGAGGGGAGTTACCTTAAAGACTTATTGAAAGGAGCAGAAAGTATACATAAAAAAGGAATGCTTCATCAACTGGCTAATAAAAAAGATAAAATTATTCTTTGGTCAGATAAAACGTGTTTGAGTGACTTAGAAAAAATGAAGGCAGAATAATAATGGATAGCGAACTACCATATTTATATATAGATGATGAGTGTGATTTTAACGTAGCTATTTTATTATTAATTATTGATAACCTTGCACTTAATATAAGAAAAAATTATAAACTTGATTTTAATAAAATTCAGTTTTTTATGTATTTAATAAGAAATCCATCAAAAATAAATAAAGTACTGGAAGAAGCAGGTAAGCAACAGGTTTTGTTAAATGAAAAACAAACGTATACGATTGAAAGTTTATCTGTGAATGTTGATATTTTACATGATCGTTCTAAAGTAAAATTTCTTCTAAAAAAGTTAGCTTCTATTGGGTTATTAGATGTTGTTAATGATAATAAAAATGGAATAAGTTATTTTTTAACTAATGAAGGTGAAAAGTTAGCATCCGAACTTTGCATAGGATATTTTGAAACAATTATTCAGAACTTAGATAATATAAAATCTTTGCAGTCTATGTCTTCGACACAACTATTTTCGATATTGAACTCTGTATTTAAAGGGAATAAATAATGTCTTCATATTTAAAAATTGAGAAACTAATTCTGGTTGGAGTTAGAAAAAATTACGTTATATCATTTAACTCTGGTGTCAATATAATTTATGGAGATTCTGATACAGGTAAATCAAGTATTTTAGAGTTTATAAATTACCTTTTAGGGGCTAGCAGTATTGAGCTTGCTGATGAAATTACTGCTACGGTTGAGTATGCCGCTTTAGAGATTAAAATAAACGGTATTGATTACACTATTAAAAGGGATATATATGATAATAAAGTATATATAGAAGTTTATCGCTGTAAATTTAATGATTGTAAAAATCATTACCCAACTAAGTACCTCCCTAACTTTAATAAAAAACAAGATCTTGATCAATTTTTCTCAGATTTTTTATTGGATAGTTTGAATTTTCCTAAAGTTAAAATTAAAGAATCTCCCTCAAAAGAGAATTCTAATATGAAAAGACTAGGGTTTAGAGGATTATTTAAATATTGCTATTTAAATCAAGATGATGTTGGTAGTAAAGGCTTTTTAGACTTAGGTAATTGGGTTAAACACTCTACTAATAAAGAGGTTTTTAAGTATATATTTAATGTTTTATACTCAAGTATTGCAGAATTAGAAGTAGATATATCTGAAAAATCTAAAATTAGAGATAGTATTAAACAAAAACATCTAGTTATTTCAGAGTTTTTAAGAGAAACAGATTACGAAAATTTAAGTGAATTGGATGAAATCATAGGATCAATAGATTCTAATTTAGAAGATTTAAATGTCGCATTACTAAAAATAAATAAAGACATGGTGGCTAATTCAGATACCTACTCTGAAATTAAGTCTATATTTAATGAGCTTTTACTTAAAGAGAAAAGTGTGTCTATTGAAATTAATTTAACTAACAATATTATTGATAAGTATTCACGTCTTAAAAATGATTATGAGAATGATATAAGTAAAGTAAAGGGGTTAAAGTTAGCTAAAGAACGAATGGGGGAAATTAATATTGAATCAAGAAGCTGTCCAATTTGTGATAATAAAATTATACTCTCACAAGAAAATATTCCATTTCAAAATACACCAACTGAAAGTAAATATTCATACCCCTTAATAATTATTTAAAAAAAGTTGCCAAACCTACTAATAAAGTTGTACAAATCGAAGAACAAACAGTAACATTCATACCATGCAACTCACCTGCCATGACTTAAGCCAGCTTAATGAAGAAGAGCTTCTAAATTTATCCGAAGAGGAATTGCGTCGCTTGTCGATAAAGTTGCTCAATGATTTAAAAGAAGCTCGCGAATGTTTAAGCCAAAGCTCACGAAATAGCTCTCGTCCACCCAGTAGCGATGCTCCTTGGGATAAATATGCCAACGATCAAAAAAGTAACGAAGAGCTGGTCGAACCTGAAGAAGAAACAGAAAGCCCTGGTAAAAAGCTTGAGGATAAAGTAAAAAGTCCCTCGCCAGAGCCTCAAAAGCAGGACTCGGAAAACCCCTTACGAAAGCCCGGGAAGCAGCCGGGAGCGCAAGGTTTCGGGCGCCAACAAAAAATTGTAATTACGGACTATCAACACCACTATCCTCAGTTTTGTGCCTGTTGCAGTCAGCCATTAAAGACAGATTCGGCAATAGCCTATACCGCCTTTGAAACCCTTGATATTGAATGGGCAGATACTCTGCATCCTGGTATATACCTGACAAATACCAAGCATGTCCTATATGAAACAACGTGCTCCTGTCATCACATCACGCGCAAAGAAGTTCATCGATCAAGCCATGAGTCACTGCCTGAGATCAGTTGCAGTGAATGGCGACTTGTTGGCCCTGGTCTCGCATCCTTGATTGTCTGCCTTAGCTATCGCATGCGCTTATCACGTGAGCGGGTACAGGAATTTTTGCACGATTGGCTAGGGATACGACTCAGTATCGGGACGATTAATAATACGCTTCATGAAAGTGGCGCTGCCGCGATGCCGATTGAAGAGGAGCTCGTACAAGAAATCGTCAATAGCGAATTGCTGCACGTAGATGAAACGTCTTGGATGGAGCTCACGACATTTCTATGGTTATGGGTCTTTACCACCGACAGCGTAACTGCCTATTGGATTGCCTCTCGCAGTGCCGAACTCATTGAGAATATATTGGGTGAAGACTATGTCGGCTGGCTAATGAGTGATGGTTATCAGGTCTACCGACGATACCCGAACCGTATGCGCTGTTGGGCGCATTTGCTACGAAAAGCAGAGGGGCTGAAAGAAAGCCTTGATAAAGAAGCGCAACTCTTTGGTAGGCAAACACTTGATTTATTAGGTATGTTAATCACTTCAGTACGAGATGCAAGAAATCAGCACCCGGACGAACCACTATCAAAGACCTACCAATTACAGCTACTGGTCTATCAGCAACTATGCGTACAAATGCAATCGCATACTCACAAAAAATCGGCTGCACTGGCCACGGAAATGCTCAATGATTGGGAGGCTATTTTTCGCGTATTGGATTACCCTCAATACCCATTAACGAATAATGAAGCTGAACGGGCTTTGCGGCATTGGGTCATCTTGCGGGGCATTTGCTATGGTACGCGGACAGAAGAAGGCTCTCGCGTATTTGCCATTTTAATCAGTGTCATTGAAACGTGTCGAAAAAGAAACCAATCGCCCTGGGTTTATTTGGCAGCTGTCATAGCTAGTCAACGGACAGGTAGTGCGGTTCCAGCATTGCCTAGTATTAAGGTCTCTGAATAATTACAACTGAAACGCTAGATGAAGAATTAAAATCTTTAATTAAAAGGCAAAAAAATATTACAACGCTACTTGATAGTCAATTTTCAAAGTCTAAAACATTAGTCAAAAAAAGTACTTTATATCAAGAAGATATTTTAAAAGCTAAAGATATGCTAGATACAGAAAGCAAGGGAATGATAACGCCATATCTAACACAAAGAGATACAATTGTGAAAGAAATTTCATCACAGTCCCAGCGCCGAAAAAGCTACGTTAGTCACCTTAAAATAAGAAACCAGCAGGAAAAAATGCTCAAAACTTATCAAGATTTAGGTGAGGCTATAAAAAAACTCAAAGTACAATTGATTGAATTAAAAGAAAAAGCTCCAGATCTACAAAATGTACTTAATGGGTTGGGAGATTCTTTAAATAAGTATCTTAAATTTGTAAATATAAATAATAGGCACAGCATTAAAATTAGTGAAAAAACATTTATGCCTATTATTCGAGATAAGGATTATGTTAATTTAACATCTGGTGGGTTGCGAACGATAACATCTATAGGCTATATGCTTGGAATATTAAGATATGCCATTAAGGAAGATATAAATCACCCAAGGTTATTGATGATTGATACAGTGGGAAAGTACTTAGGAAAAACAACAAAAAGTAGGTATATAGATGAAACTAACACCAAAGATGATTTAAAAGAAGGCGCGTCAGATCCTCTTAAATATCAAAATATCTATGAAAATATTATCAATCTTGTTAATTATGCGAAAGCTGAAAATCAGCTATGCCAAATTATATTAGTTGATAATGATGTTCCAGATGAGTTCATTGATAGCTACAAAGACTTTATCGTTGCTCATTATAGCTCTTTAGGTGAAGGCGGGCTTGATATTGGTTTAATTGATGATGTTTATAGTCACTTAAGTTCGTAAGGTGGGTGATTTTTTCTCGTTCCTAAGCTGGAGCTGGGAGCGAGTCAAGTTAACAAGACTCTCAAGCTATAACAAATTAACACTTAAGTCCACGAGATGAATATTAGTGAACAAAAATATAAAATACATCCCTCTAAATAACCTAAGCCTAGACCTAGAAAACCCTAGGCTCCCGCTTGCATTCAGAAAAAACCAGCGCACCCAAGAAAGTATTATCAACTGGCTACTTGAAGACGCTTCAATTATTGAGCTAATGCTAGCAATTGGGCAGAATGATTTTTTTATTGGGGAAGCGTTGCTAGCCATAGAAAGCACTGAGTCTGACAAATATATCGTAGTTGATGGAAACCGAAGGCTGACTGCATTATTTCTATTAAATGACATAAGTTTAGCTGATGTCCATACCCGAAAAATAGCTAAAGTCCTTAAAGAAACACCCTTTAGGCCGACTGAAATACCTTGTATTATTTTTCAAGAAAGAGCGGAAATTTTACAATACTTAGGTTATCGGCATATCACAGGCATTAAATCATGGAGTTTAGTGGCTAAAGCGCGGTATTTGAATAGTTTACTGGAAGTCACTCAAGGAACTACGCTGTCTGAATCGGCGCGTGAGTTGGCTAAAAAAATTGGCAGTCGCTCGGACTACGTGAAAAAGATTTTAGTCAGTTATGAGGTTTACCTTATTATTGAAGATGAGGGCTTTTATAAAATACCTAGCTTAGATGAAAGCAGTCTTCATTTTATTTATATTGCTGATTCACTTGCTAAAGAACATATTAGGCAGTTTATTGCTGTTGATTTAAGCCTTGAAAACCCACTTGAACATTTAAACCAGCAGCACCTTAAAGAACTCATCAACTGGTTCTTCCGCAAAAATGAAAATAATAAAAGCCAAGTTCTAGGTAATAGCGATCAACTCAAGCAATTAAATGAGGTTTTATCTAACCCAGATGCTTTACAAAATTTTCGGGAACAAGGCTCTTTAAAGCAAGCCTTAAAATACGCAAAGAGGCAATAAATCGATGAAAAATCTCCCCATAGGCCTGCAAACCTTTGCAAAAGTCATTGATGAAAGCTGCTATTACGTTGATAAAACGTCCTTAATTGCTAAATTAGCTGACAGTGGGCAGTATTATTTTCTATCACGCCCACGCCGCTTCGGTAAATCACTGCTCATCAGTACCTTAAAATCTGCTTTTGCGGGTGAGGAGCATTTATTTAAAGATTTATATTTAGCCGATCATTGGAATTGGTCAAAGCAATATGCTGTGATTCATATTAGCTTTGCAGGTGGCATTGCTACATCTGTTGAAGTCTTGCATGAGTTGTTTCAATTTAGCTTAGATAGAAATGCTAAAAATTATGACCTTGTGTTACAACAAACCAACCCTGCCAACCGGTTTGCTGAATTAATCCAACTGCTTTATGAAAAAACAGCATTACCTGTGGTGGTGCTAATTGATGAGTATGATAAACCGATTTTAGATAATCTCGAAAAAGAAGAATCGGCATTATTGCTGCGAGAGGCGATGCGAAATATTTACTCCGTACTGAAAGATAATGATGCGTACCTTAAGTTTGTATTTTTAACAGGGGTGAGTAAATTCAGCAAAATTAGTTTATTTAGTGGGCTGAATAATTTAAAAGATATTTCTTTAGATTCTGATTACGCTACTTTGTGTGGGTACACTGAAGCTGAGATTAAACAGGTGTTTGCCGATCGCTTAGAGGGCGTGGATTTTAAACAGCTGGCGAGCTGGTATAACGGCTATAATTTTTTAGGTGAGAAAGTTTATAATCCGTTTGGAATTTTACTGTATTTGGAGAAAAAACAATTTAAGAACTACTGGTTTGAAACAGGTAGTCCGTCTTTCTTGTTAAAGCTGGTGAGAGAACGACAATACAGTGTGCCTGATATGGAAAATGTTTTTTTAAGCGAGGCGGATTTAGGTAGCTTTGATATTAATGACATCACCTTAGAAACCGTATTATTCCAGACAGGATATTTAACCATTAAACAGGTAGAAGAGTTTGAGGGTGAACGTTTGTTTTATCTAACTTACCCAAATCGTGAGGTGAAAGCGAGCTTAAATCAATATTTATTACGCGATTTAACGCATACTACACCTAGCTCGATTACTCGCAATCGTTTTCAAATTCATAAGGCATTACAGCTAAGTGATTTTGGTATGCTTGAACAAGGATTTAGGGCTATTTTTGCTTCGATTCCTAATGATTGGTATCGTAAGAATAAAATTGCAAATTACGAAGGTTATTATGCTTCGATTGTGTATAGCTGTTTTTGTGCCTTGGGCTTAACGGTTATTGCAGAAGATACTACTAATCATGGGTGTATTGATTTAACAGTTATGCAAAAAAATAAAGTCTTTATTATTGAGTTTAAGGTGTTAAAGGACGGTGAAGAGCAAGGAGTGGCCTTAGCGCAAATTAAGGCTAAAAATTATCAGCAAAAATACTTAGCTGCTGATAATCTTATTTTTTTAATAGGAATGGAGTTTGGTCAAGCTGAACGTAATATTGTCGGTTTTGATTGGGAGCAGGTTTAGGGCGATTGCATGGTTGCAGCAAGAATTTTGGGTATTGAGCAAGTAGTGAATATGTTAGCTAGAAAAGAAAAAGATTTTGTTAGTGTAGAAGATTACCTACAGAGTGAATTAATACGTGATACCAAGCATGAATTAGTTGGTGGGAACATTTATGCAATGGCTGGGGCGAGTAAAAATCATGAGCGCCTTTCAGGGAATATTTATGCTGAATTTAGGAGTCACTTGCAGGAAAGTTCATGTGAAACCTTTAGTTCAGATATGAAGCTTAAGGTGGGATCGAATTTTTTTTACCCTGATGTGATGGTTGTTTGTGATGATGTGTCTGATAATGACTATTATGTTGAGTCGCCTGTTATTATTGTTGAAGTGCTGTCTAAGTCAACGCGAAGAATAGATGAGACTATTAAACTGATGTCTTATATCAACCTTGCTAGTGTGCAAGAATATGTGATTATTGAGCAAGATATTGTCGATATTCAGGTGCTACGCAGAAGCGAGAGCTGGTTGCCTAAGCATTATTTTTTAGGGGATGAGGTTTTGTTTACATCAATTGATTTGCTCTTGTCGGTTGAAGAGATTTATCACCGTGTTCAGAATGAGGATGTGGCCGAGTTTTTGATGGCTAAAAGCATACTATAAGGTTTACTTAATGATACGAATTCAGCTTACATCGCAAGTTCTCTTAGCCGATTTACCTCAGTACAAATAATTTTCCCTGCCTGCTTTATCTCTTGCTCGGTTGTGTATCGCCCAAAACTAAACCTGACGGCAGAGTATAGTCTTTCTCCTTCAATACCCATCGCTCTTAAAACATAAGACGCTTCAATTGCACCTGAGTTACAGGCAGAACTCGAAGAGATGGCAACTTTATCTCTAAGAGCAATAATTAATGAATCTGCTCCTACCCCCTCAAAGCTAATATTAATAATACTGGGTATTGATGCTTCGGAACGACCGTTGATAGTTATGCCATCGAGATTTTTTAGCTGGTCTAAGAATGTGTGACGTAATACAGCGAGATGTTGCGCATCTTCATTTAATCGCTCATTAGCTAATGCAAATGCTTTAGCCATACCTGCAATTTGGTGTGTTGCCAGTGTCCCAGGTCGTAAACTATATTCTTGTCCACCACCATGCGTTAATGGTTGTAAGTGTGTTTTGGCGCGGTTGCGGATAAATAGACAACCAATACCCATAGGGTCATAAAACTTATGTGCGGAGAGTGACATTAAAACCTTCTTTTCCAGTTGTTTGCAGGTGTCCAAAATAGCTTTATGCTCTGTTGCTACAGTAATAATATGCTTACCTTGCTCTTTGCGGCTATAAGCGATGCCTTTAATAGCTAGGTTATTGGATTCTGTTGCCCCCGAGGTAAATACCAACTCCTTGGCTTTGCAATGTAGGTATTTAGCCATCGTTGCACGTGCATTTTCAACGGCCATTTCTGTTTGTTCGCCAAAATAATGCTGTATTGAAGAGGGGTTGGCAAAAGTTCCATTTATTCAGGTTGGCTGATTCATGTGTAAGTTGATATTATTGAATGCTATTGAGCTCAAGGTTTTTTAGTTTAATAAGTAAGTTATCCAGATTAATTGCGTGAATACCATCAGCAAGTGGGTAAGTTTCCGCACCTGAATAGACAACATAACGCGCATTAGGTTGCACATCGTCGCAGGCAAAATAAAAGCCTTTTTCAACTTTAGGATTTAGGCTGCGTTTGACTTCAATTGCCCAAGTTTTTTGATTGGGGAATTGCAGAATTAAGTCACATTCGGCACCACCACTGCTGCGATAAAAATAAGCTGCTGTATTTTGTGGGGCAGTGGCTATAATATTTTCAATAATAAATCCCTCCCAGCTCCCGCCGCAAATAGGGTGACCGAGCAAGTTTTCTTGGTTATGAATACCCAATAACGCATGCACAATACCACTATCTCGGACATAGACTTTGGGTGATTTGATCATGCGTTTGGCGGTATTATTGTGCCAAGGTTGTAAGCGGCGTACTAGCAGTAAATCAACCATAAGGTCTAAATATTTAGCGATAGTTTTACCATCGACTCCTAGTGAACCAGCAAGCTTTGAAGCGTTCAATAATTCACTTTGGTTATGAGCCAGCATGATCCAAAAGCGGCGTAAAGTTTCTGCAGGAATACGTGGGCCAAGCTGAGGAATGTCGCGTTCAAGATAGGTGCGGATAAAATCTAAGCGCCATTGAAAACTGAGTTGATCATTTGCGGCCAAGAGACTGTCTGGAAACCCACCCCGTACCCATAAATGATCGCGCTGAGAGTTAACGACTTCTAGGGCGTGAATAGGGGGGAGTTCTAGATAGGCAATACGGCCTGCTAAAGTCTCGCTAGATTGTTTAAGTAGCTCAATTGATGCTGAACCTAGCAATAAAAAGCGTGCGCTACGCAAGCCTTTACGGCGGCCTTGGTCGATTAATCCACGCAGGTTTTGAAACAGCTCTGGTGCACGCTGTACTTCATCAAGAATAACCAGCTTGTCTTCGTGTTGTATTAGGTATAGCTCCGTTTGTGTTAATTTAGCTCTATCTTGTTCAGATTCAAGGTCTAAGTAGATAGCGTTACGATGTGCTGCAATATCTAGGGCAAGTGTTGTCTTCCCTGCTTGCCTTGGTCCTAATAGTGCAACCGCTGGGTAGTTGTCGATTAGATATTCAAGTTTTGTTTGTAAATGGCGTTTTATCATCCTTGTAATTATGGACTTTAATTCCGAATTTGCAAGGATAAATAAGGGTAAGATAATTTACTTTTTGTTATAAAACCGAAAACCTTTAATCTCCGTTTGATTATTATCCAGTATGGTTTGCAATGCATCTAACCTGAGACCATAACGAGTATTGGCTGGCAAGAATAGGGCGATTTTTTTATCAAAGCTGACTTGTTTCTTGTAGTTTGGGTAATCTTCAGTCAGATAATGTGATTTATAATACAGTGGTTGTTGTGCGTACTCTTCAACGTAATCAAAATAATCTACTTGCTGCTGGGTTAATTTAACTTTAATGCGTTCTTTTAATAATGGCAGTGGTGAGTCATTAAAACCAGCATAGCCCATAAAGGAGACTTTGCCAGAATGGAAGTGGATTTTTATGAGTTGGATACCCTCAATATCGCCATAGAGCTGGATGCCACAGCCAATATAGATACGCAGTACTGCGGGTAACAGGTCAATAAAGTCTTTGTGAAAGGTGAGTGAGTGATTGGCGAGTAGAGTACTGGCAGGTAATATTTGTTGTGCAGCTAGACTGGTTTCTGTAATGAGCTCGGTATCGGCAATCGAAAATAATAATTCACGTGCTATGGCAATGGCGTTATTGTAATTGCCAAAAAAAGCTTTTACATCGCGTTGTAATTGATCAGGTAGTTGTGTATAAGGCTTTCTTTTATCAAATTGGGATAAGGAGAAATAAACCAGTAGATCTTCTTTGCAATATTTCTCGGCTTGCGCAAATTCATTATGCTCGAACAGGCTGTCAAGTAAGGTAAATGTTTTTTGATGAGAGCCAACCAGTGTTTTAATTTTAGCTGATTCAGAAAATTCATCATTTGCAGGGATTCGCCCCAAGGCTAGGCAGGTATTCCAGAATTCTTTAAACAGTTGTTCATTTTCAACATAAACAAGCTCAAATTTTTCTTTGTTGCTCGTTGGACGAGTCGTGATTTGCTTCCAATTATGCTGGCGTTTTTGCCTGTCTGCTAAAAATAGTTGCTCTTCCAGTTTGTCTTTAAAAACAAAGAAAATACCAGGGCCAACAGCAATAGCATTTTCATCTAGAGTATTTTCAATGAAGGCTTGTAATTCGGATTGCGAGAAATATTTTTGGAAGGTGTTTAGTGAGGTAATCACACCATCTTTATACGGTGTGAATTTTTGGATATGTGCTTCGCCAGCAATCATGGCTGAAATGACAAGTAATTTTTCAGCCAGTTCAAAGGCTAGTTGAACGGCTTCTATGCGTTCTTCTCGGTCTTCGATGACATTAATCACAAAGCCGATATTCACTAAGTCACAAGTAAAACGATCTACTTCAGGGCGGTGGGTTGGATCCCAGCCTGCGGCATCAATACCATGTGCTTCCAGCTCTTTTAAATCATCACCTAAGCCACAACCATAATCAAAAACTGTGTATTCACCATCCAAGTAGCCATGTTTGGCTAATGCTTTCATAGGGGTAGATAATGATTGACGTTGGATTGCAGTTTTATGGCGGTCAATTTTATTGTCGGGTGTTGCGGCATTGATGACCGCACTTAAGCGAAATAGGCGGCCATCAACTAACTGATAACCATGCTGATGAATGACGCGTTCCCATGATTTTTTAAAGCCAATAATGCGACTGTTTTCATAGAGGCCAGCAGCTTCACCTTCTGCAGTGATACTGGTGAATTCTGCATAATGTTCGTCATCAGGGCTGATAAATAGCTCTTTACGATGCAGAATGGGAGTGTTTTCAGTTGCAGTATAATCTGCAATTTTTTGGGTTTTATTATCTAAATCAACAGTAATGCTATTGTGTAAGGCGGGGTAAGAGTCGTCATAAAATTGCGGATAATTCAGGTAGGAGAGTCGGAATTGTTGGGTGTGTAATTTTATGATATTCCAGTCGCTGTCGGGAATTTTTAAAGCGTTTGCAATTAGAATAATAAAGTCTTTTAATTCAGGTGGTATGGCGTGGAACGCACTATTGTGCAAGTACCGAGCATTACCGACTAGCTTACCTAGTTTAACTGATTTAATGAGTTTATTAAATTGTACTGCTTCCATATTGATTACTCTCTAAGCAAAAATAATTCTTTTTTGATATTTTTGGGTATACGCCGCTCAGTTGGTAATTGTTCTAACAGAGTAATGGCAAAGTTGTTTTCAGGGGCAATACTGACATGAATCGGTCTATTTTTGCCGTAAAAATACAGGCGGTCAAATGGCAAGTGTTTTACAATCCATTGGGCTACACATAACGAGTCGGTGTTGAGCGCATAAAAGTCACAAGCAAAACCAGCACGTTTACAAATAGGGTTACCTCTGGAATTCACTTCATAGCCTGCATGCTGATCAAGTTGCGGGGCTATTCCAGGAGAAGGGTGCTTTTTGATTTGTAGTAATAATTCATTAGTACAAAGCCCATAGCTTAGTTTTATTTCACCAAATTGATCCACAAGCGGGTCTAAAATATTTCGTGCCATATCTGCAATAGCGGTTATTGTGCGGGGATCTTTGGGTAGGTTTGCTAGCTGTGTTTGTTTCTGAGTTGTACCGCATTGAATAAAGTTGGTATATTTGAAATATTTGCTGCAAGGACCTTTTGGTTCGAGGGTAGGCATAATGAACTATTTACTAAGGGGTGAGGACTTTATAAACCCTGAAACTAATGTGTCCTTTTACTTGGTTTCAAGGTTTATTTCATTCTTAACCCTAAAGGTCTTGCAACATCTCCAACATTTCTTTTGCTTCAGTATGAGCGGGGTTAAGACAAATTGCCGTTTTTAGGTTACTGATTGCTTTGGACATTTGATCGTGGTCAAAGTTGTTATTGGCTTTATGGTAATAATCAGCAGCTAATGCTGTAGCACTTTTGGTTAATACCACGTTACAGCGTTTTTTAATAATGACAGTTTTTTGGGTTTTAAACCCCTTGGGTAATGAGGGTAAGGAAACTTGTGTACCAGATATTAGGTCTTGTTCATTGTTGATATTGTCATTAAATAATGGAATCAGCGGTGCTTTATTAGGATCTTGATATACCTGAGTTGCAATTGATTTAAAGCTGTCGTTCGCTTTTACGGTATAACTTACAGGCTTAAACTTCCCTAGGTTACTTTGCAGTAAGCTAAGTGCTTCCTGATGCTTGGGGTTGAAAAGTAATGTTTGCAGTAAGGCTTTTTCTGCTATTTTAGTTGAGCCTGCATTGAGTTGGTATAGCGCATCTTGATAATGTGTGTTGGCAATAGCATCCAGTTTACTGCTTAGATCTGCAATTTTTTGTTTTATTTGCTGTAGTGACTGGTGAAAGTTTTCTGGAACGCTGCTAGCTGACTGCTGCTGTGATAATAATTTATCGCGCTGGAGTTTCCATGCGAGTAGAGCTGTACGCCATTGTTGTTTTTGTTCGTATGCTTCTGGACTTATTTCAGTAAGGGTTGCCAGTGAAAGTAGTGAGTCAATTGGTTCGGGCTGCGTAATTTTATTTTCTGCAAAATGCCTTATATTTTTTATGAACCTTTTTAAGTTAAATGTCCCATAGATCATAGTACGGTTGAGGAGAAAACTTTGTTGATAAAATGGATTGTTTTTTCTTTTGACGGTAAAGGCTGCTTTATAACCATGTTTTTCAACAAGTGCCATCACTAACGGGTTTGTTTTACCAAAGGGGTAGGCCAGTGCCAAAGGTTTTTTGCCTATTTGTTGGTGAATGGTCTGAGTTGAATTTAATAATTCTTTGTCAATAGCACGTAAATAATCAGTAAAGGACTCATTTTTTTTGAGTTTGGTTAAGTTACGATGAGTTTTGGTGTGGCACTGAATATCAATAGTTTTGTCAGACACCATTTCATTAATTTGTGCCCATGTTATGGCACGCTTATTTTGAGGTCTAATAAAATGAGTTGGAATAAATAAGGTGGCACTAAAGCCAAATTTTTTTAGTATTGGGTAGGCAATTTCGTAGCTGCTTTTCCAGCCATCATCAATGGTAATCAGCACTGATTTTTTGGGAATTTGACCAAAATTAAGAAATTCAATGAATTGACTCATGGAAATAACATGGTAGTTATTTTCTTTTAGGTAGCTAAGTTGTGCTCTAAAGTTTTTGGCGGAGACGGTCATTTTGTTGTGACTTCGGCCTTTACTAAAGTTGTGATAGCTTAATACTGGAATAAGTTGGTGACCTTTAGCATTTAAGCCTCCAAAATTAAATGGGCTTAGCGGGATTATTAATTGCTGGTCTGGGGCTAGTGATTGGCTGTTATTAAATTCTTTAATACGCCATGCTAAGTTTGCTGAGCCAATATGCTCTTCTGCTAAAGACTCAAAGGAGTCTCCTGCGAGTGCCGTGATAAACTGAAAATCAACAGGTGCTTCAATTTTTATAGGCTGTTTACTAGCACAGCCACTGAGTAAAATAAGGATAAAGCCAATATATAAAGGTGGGAGTAATTTTGTTAGATAGTTTGTTCTGCAATTCATAGTGTCAGTTTCCCAAATTTATAAAAGCTCTTTTTCCAAAGCGTTTTTTATGGAGTTAATCGGTTCTAATGATAAGCCGTACATAAAAAATTTATTGGCCTCTTGGGGCTTGTCTTGTTTTTTTAATTTACGACCATTGAGTAAGCAACGTATAGCAATTTTGTTTTTAGCCGTATTGTACTGCTTTTTGCTTTTAATAGGAGTATGTTCAGACTGAATAAAGCTATCCCAGTGATTTATAACACTTTGTAATTGAGGCAATGAGCCTTCAGTGTTAATGGTGGATATTAGTTTTTGCTCTATTTCCTGAAATATTTTCGGGTTATTTTTAAAATAAAGTTTATCGCTTGCCTGAATGCTCAATAATGGAGTGAAAATAGCTGCACCTTTTAAGATGTCAGCATTGATTGCTAGACGAGATTGTTGTAGAAGCTTGTTGATATATAAATTTTGAGCTTTATGAATGCTTTTTGTAATAGCCCCTATTTGTTTGTCATTAGGGAATACTGCTTGTATTTGTTGCAGTGCTTGATTGGCAGTCTCAAAGTCATTTTGTTGCACAGTTGCGTTTATATATTCTCGGTAAAAATTAAACAGTAATTCTTTATTGGAAAGTAGGATTGTATCCCGTTGTTTTGCTTCAGGGAACTGTACTTTTAGTTCAGTAAGCCTTGCGACAATTTGTGTTATCTGCTGGCTATTAATTGCTTCCTGTAAAAGGGCGGATGCTTTGCGAATATGCGCAAATTCTTGTGATTTTTGCTGATTTTTTGCTGATAATTGGATAAATATTTCTGTATCAGCATCTGCTGATTTTAATGTTTTCCAGTCAATGAGTAGTTGATCTGCTAAATCAAATTGCAGATCCATAATAGCGACATCAATCTTTTTACTATAACTTTCCAATAATTTAGGCAGTTGTGCTAATGGGTTATTGGGGGCAATTGCAGCGATATTTTTTTGAATAGCTTGAATAATGGCAATATCAGGGTGTTTTTGTACAAGCTGCTTTAGGTAGAGTTGTTTTTGGTTTGCCAAATAAAGCGCTCTTTCCTTATTAATTTTCTTTGTTAATTGGCTAAGGTTTTTGTATTCCTCTGAGCCTTTAGCGAATAAGTTTAAGCCTGTTGTAGTCAGGTTTTTTGCTGCAATAAAGTCGTGTTTGGCTAGGTTGTCAGTAATAAGCTCTTGATAAAAAGAAATTAAATACTGTCTAGCTTCTGTATTTGCGAGTACGGCTTGCTGAATATCAGGGTCTTGATTTGCTAATAATGCGATTAGTTCATTGAGCCCCGCAGCACTAGCAGAATTAACTTGCAAGACTAAATTTTCAATTTTATTTGTGTAGGCTAATTGCTGCTCGAGCTGAGCTCGCACTGTTATTTCTGCATTGTCTAAAGAGTGCCAGTTAGCAATAAGCTCTTCAGCTAAGCTTAACTCTTTAATAGTAATTGCATCACTTATTTCTTGGTGATAGCGCTCAGTGATATTAGGTAAAGAGGATAATGCCTCAGCAGTCGCAATTTTTTCAATAAGTGCTTGAGCTTGTTGTAGGCAAGGGAATAGTTCGATTAAATTTTGTGACTTATCTGCCAGGCATTGTTGATACTCTTGCTGTAAGGTTGTTAGCCTATGGTTTTTTTGCACATCAATATTGGCAGATATTTTCATGAGCTGTGAAGAATCTGGGTATTTTTTTAGTATTTGCTCTGCCAACAGTTGTGCAATTTGAAAATTATCGGCATTAATTGCTTGTTCAATTTTATTGCGATAATGGCTCAGGAGGAATGCCCTTACTTTTCTATTAGTAAATAATATCTGTTGAATTTTGCTATCAAATTTATTAATTTCAAGTAACGTGTCTTGCTTGGAGGCTGCGTATTGGACTAATGCTAAGTGGTGTGCAGGATTATCTTGTAAAAGCTCTTTTTGCTCATTAGGCGAAAGTTGTTGGAAGTTTGCTGTTCCTACTGGTGTTAATTGAGTAATATCTGCACTGAGTTGTGTTAGTTGCCAGTGCTCATAGCCTTTGTATAGGAAAAAAGGCACAGCCGTTAGTGCGACTAAAAGTATAGGTCCGAAAATGTACAGTTGATTGCGTTTTTGTTTGGCAAGCTGCCCAGGAGAAAACAGTTCAGTATAAAGTTGTTTGGCACTACTGGTTCTGTCCGCTGCACGAAAACGGAGCCCGTGTAAAAGGGCTTGCATTTCATCTTTACTTAAGCCTGGTATAGAGGCTGCTTGCATTTTTTTACGCTCAGCAATGAGTGCATCAGTCCTGTTAAAAGGATGGTGGCCAGATAATAGTTCATAAATAACACAGGCAAGACTGTAGACATCATCTTTAGGGCATGGGTCAGCCTGTAAATGCATGTCGCAGCTTGCATAAGCGGTGGTGATCGCACCTAGACTGCCAGGGTCAAAACGTGTTTTATCGCGCTCTTCGGGATCGGAAAGGCGAGCAATACCAAAGTCGATTACTTTGCAGATGTGAGTTTTAGGGTTGTAAAAAACATTACCTGGTTTAAAATCAAGATGGATGATGCCTTCAGTATGCGCGTATTCTAAGGCATCGCACATGCTTTTTATAATCGGTTGTGCTTGCTTGAGTGGTATACCATTTGGATGTTGTTTAATAAAGGCTTTGAGTTCTGCACCCTCTAAATATTCCATAGCAATAAAAATATCATTATGGTCATGGTTTAGCTCATAAGCCTTGACGATATTTGTATGAATTAGTTTCTTGTAACGGGCAAATTCTCTAACGAGTGCTTTTAGAGCATCCGGGTGACTTTTAATTTCTTGGTTGATCAGTTTGATTGCGACAAATTTATCTTTGGCATCACCTGCATCCTGGATGAGGTCAAGTGCTTTCCATACTTCGCCCATGCCGCCCTTACCAACTTTTGCTTCTAAGCAATAGGTGTCACGAATAATGAGTCCAGGCTTAATAACACGTGACCCTATTTTTTCATCATTTTTGGAAAGACTGTTCAATAATGATGAAGAGTGAGTTGAGGGGATCTGCCCTAGGCTGGGGTCTTCGTTTTTCTTGTCCTGAGGGGGAGGGGGGGCAGGCGTGTTACGTTGCATGACCAGTGTTTTTTGCTCGCCAATTTTACTGACTAATAAATTACTTAATTCTTGCGGTAATTTAGCAACAAGAATTAGTTTTTGTAATTCTTGTTGTGCTGTAATATCTAAATCATTTTCTGATAGCAATAGATTTAGTTGCTTTATGATGCTGTCAGCTGTAGATGACCCTTCCTTAAAAGAGTGTATAAGCTGAGAAAAGTCAGACTTTATTTTCTGCCAAGAGTCGGAGCTTTTCATAAGACCTCTATAGTTTGCCGCATTCTGTATCTTGAATACAAACTCTTATTCTGCAGCTACCTTGAAATAAGGCTGGAGAATAAGGATTTAGTGTTGGTTAGATGCAGTAGAATGATGTTTTCATTGTAGTTGATAACTCTGTATTAGCAACTACTCTAATATATATGAGAAGAAAATTCTAATATATTTATTTGTTTTTGATGGATGCAAAAATTTATAGAGCAGTACTCGCTTAAAACTTGATTTCGAGGTAATGGATACGTTATATTGAAATTTAAGAGATTAATACCTGGGTATTTTAGATATGATGTTACTGAAACCTATAGACTTCGGGATAATAAGTAAAATTTGGCATGAGTAAAGTAAGCGTATGAAGTTAATATTGCGAGTTATCTCGCAGGCAGGAAATGAGCTAGAAAGCATTACTCTCCAACAAGAGTCGGCTACTATTGGGCGTAATGCAGGGAATACCTTAGTGTTGGATGACCCTAAAAGATATATTTCAGGTCATCATGCATTTATTGACTATCGAGAGTCGAGTTATTTTGTGACGGATGCGAGTACGAATGGTGTTCTCGTTAACGATGCAGCAGAGGCTATTGGTAATGGCAATAGCGTTAAATTGCGCGATGGCGACCGACTGCATATTGGCCAGTATACGATTGTTGTTAGCTTGGCTGAAGTTGCGCCTGATATATTAAGTGATTCAGTTGTGAGTAATGATGAAGCATTAGCTAATGACCCTTTTGCTAATATAAGTATAGCGCCTGTTGTTGGCAGTAACTCATTTGATGCAACTGATTTTCCTATTGCAGGTCAAGGGGAGGATCCTTTTGATATTCCTGGCTTAGCCTCTGATGATACCGCAAAAAAAGCTGGTATGAGCACGGTACCAGCAGATGATATTTTCGCTGATGATTGGTTTACCAAGAGTAACACTGAGAGCAGTAGTGCGAAAGAGTTGTTTACCGATGACTTTTTTGATGAACCGCAACATTCGGAAGAGCCTGTTGCCGAATCAAAGCCCAGCAAGTCTGAGCCGAGACCAGGTGCAGAGGTATTTACTCAGCCGCAGCCTGCCGAATTAACTGAAGACCCGTTCCCTGACCATTTTTTCTCTACCGAACAGCCTAGTGAGGAAGTGAATGAAACACAGCTTAATAAACCTAAAAAAATTGAGCTTGATAAACAAGTCGAGCACCGTATGGAGGCATCAGCACAAGCTGAACCAGAGTCTGCTGATACTGAAGCTATAACACAGCTTAATGGCGTTAGCTCGCCTGAAATAGAAGTTAAACCG
Organism: Methyloprofundus sp.; assembly: GCA_016592635.1. Taxonomy (NCBI): domain Bacteria; kingdom Pseudomonadati; phylum Pseudomonadota; class Gammaproteobacteria; order Methylococcales; family Methylococcaceae; genus Methyloprofundus; species Methyloprofundus sp. The sequence goes on along the minus strand of AP023240.1, from coordinate 3,949,912 downwards.
ATAGAAAGTTCTGAACCAAAACAGCCAGATATATCTAAAGATGCTCAAGCTTTAATGATAGATTATTTTTTGCGTGGTGCAGGGTTAGAAAATGCAGGCATTAGTGATGAGCTTACCCCTGAAAAATTTTTTATTATCGGCAATATCTTACGTGCATCAGTTCAGGGAACTATGGATGTATTAGGAGGCCGGGCTAAAATAAAAAATGAAATGCACTTGGATGTTACCATGATTAGGGCGGTACAAAACAATCCTGTTAAATTTTCTGTCGGCGCAGAAGAGGCGATTCGCAAGATGTTGGTACCCCAAGATAAAGGCTATTTGCCTGCCGAGGAAGCAATAGAAGAAGTATTTGATGATATTCGTGCGCATCAGTTCTCTGTTATTGCAGGGATGCAAACGGCATTACTTGAAGTTTTGAAACGGTTCGACCCTGAAAAGCTAGAGCATCGTTTACAAAAGCAAAGTCCTATAGCTGCGAGTATACCGATTCATAAGCAAGCAAAGTTATGGCGTTTGTTTGCAACGCTCTATGATGATATAGAAAGTGAAGCAACTGACAATTTTTATCATTTGTTTGGGCAGGCTTTTGCTGAGTCATATGAAGAACAAATTATTAAATTAAAGAATTCTAAAAGAAATACGCCACTTTAAGGGATGAGAATTCAATGATACCCAAGTCTGACTTGTCTTTTGACTGTACAACTGCGCCAGAAAGACAGTTGCGTAGCCTGCTATGCGCCTGTCTTTCTAACACAGCTGTACAGCCAAAATCCTGCGTCATACTTTCGGGTATTATTAAATCCTCATCCCTAACTAAACTAAAAGGCTAGAAGTATTACGATGCATATTATTAAACGAGGATTAATATTACTCTCATTACTGGTGTTGGGCTGTAGTGCTTCGACAGAAAAACCGGTTGATACAGAACCGCTAGCAATTACTACCCAAGTTGCGGTATCAGCAATGGTTAATCCTGATATTAATAATAGGGCATCTCCGATAGTTGTCCGTATTTATGAGTTGCAGAGTTTAGGCAAATATACTGAGTCTGATTTCTCTGAGCTCTTTGAAAAGTATGAGTCGATATTAGGTGCTGAATTAATACGTTCTGAGCAGTATCATTTAAACCCTGGGGATAATCGTATTTTGAAGGAGGACTTGGCTGCGGGCACGGAATTTATTGCAGTCGTGGCAGCTTATCGAGATCTTAATCAAGCTATCTGGCGAGATGCCACTGTTATACCTGCTGATAAAACAACAAAATTATTTGTTTTTGTTGATAAACTCGGTATTAGCATCTGGAAAAAATAGCCATTAACTTAGGAACGTGCACGAAATGACTTCGACAACTTGCTGGTTTTTTTATCTGTCTTCTGCATTGTTGAAACAGTTGCGTAGCTGGCTATGCGCCTGTTTCAATGCCTTGAATACGCATAAAAATTCTACGCCAGTTGTCGAAGCTATTCCGCGCCCTTTCCTTATTCGCTTTTAGGTAATCATATGTCATGGAATAATAAAGTTATCTGGACTGAAGGTATGTTTTTGCAGCCTTTGCACTTTCAGCAACAAGACCGTAATGTGCAAAATTGGGTTGAATCCCGCTGTGCCGGCTTACAAAGCTATTCTTGGGGAATTACCCAGATAGAAGTAGACCAGCAGTTGTTGGCAATAGGAAAGTTTGGGCTGATTAGCTGTCAGGGAATATTCCCCGATGGAACACCTTTTAGTATTCCTGAACAACATCCAGTACCTGCTCCTCTGGATATATTGACAGCAACGAAAGAGGAAGTGATTTTTTTGGCTTTACCAGTGCAGCGGCGGGCGGGCAAAGAAATTTCATGGGATAGTGATACTGATGAGTTAAGCCGCTATCGGTTGCAGGAAATAGAGCTTAGTGATGTACATTCGCAAGCAGAGCAAAATAAGGCGGTAGTACAAAGTGGTGAGTTATGGACACGGCTACATTTTGCAAGTAAAAATCAGGATGCTTTTATTACCCTGCCAATTGCAAAAGTGGCTGAACTAAAAGCTGATAAACAAGTTATTTTAGATAGTAAGTTTGTTCCTAGTGTTTTGCATTGTGGTGCTGCTAAACAATTAACCGCGTATATTAAAGAAGTTTCGGGCATTATCCATCATCGTGGTGAGGCACTGGCACAGCGGCTAGGGAGTCCTGGTGCAGGGGGTGTTGCCGAGATAACTGATTTTTTGTTATTGCAAATATTGAATCGTTACCAACCACTGTTTAATCATTTTGCAGAATTAAACCAGCTTCATCCAGAGCGTTTGTATAGCACTCTGTTGCAGATGGCGGGTGAATTAGCAACTATAACGGAAGAAAGTCATCGCCCTGTTAGTTTTCCTACTTATCAGCACGAACAATTACAGCTTTGCTTTGAGCCTGTCTTGGCAGCAATTCGTACTGCATTAAGCTGGGTTGCTGAAGCTAGAGCTATCCCCATTCCTTTAGAAGAACACCCCCGCCAAATTCGTACCGCAACCATTCCAGATCGAGAATTACTGCAATCAGCAGAGTTTGTCTTGGCGGTTGGTGCTGATGTCGCGGCGGATAAGTTACGTGAGCATATTCCACGAAAAACAACGGTTGCGACTGTTGAAAAATTACGAGATTTGGTGATGGCGCAAGTGCCGGGTATTAAGTTACTGGCAATACCGCAAGCACCAAGACAAATCCCTTTCCATAAAGGCATGGTTTATTTTGAGTTGGACAGGAGTCATGCGCTATGGAAAGACTTGCAGGAAAGTGGCACGATTGCCATGCATTTTTCTGGAGAATATCCAGGGCTGGAATTAGAGTTTTGGGCTATTAGAGGATAAACCTATGACTGCAGATGATCCTTTTTTTGCACCTCAATCTGACGATCGCACCATTATTCGCCCCGTCCCTGGAGGGAAGCGTTCAGATATTCAACGGCCTGTTTCGAATAATGCGCCTGCCGTAGCCGCAACGGCTAAAAATGTACAAAACTTGCCGAGACTAGGCCGGTTAAACGCATTAGAAAAAGCTGCATCAGGATTATTGGCATTATTAACGCAAATTAATGCTTCGCAGAGCCAGTCAAACCCTGATGAACTAAAAAATAAAATCACCCATGAAATTCAACAGTTTCAGCAAACTGCGCAGGCGGAAGGTGTTGACCCACAAACTATTTCTAACGCGCGCTATGTTATTTGTACGGTGCTGGATGAGGCGGTACTCAATACACCTTGGGGGCATGATAGTAACTGGACGCAGCAAAGCTTATTAAGTCTGTTTCATAAAGAAGTTTCTGGAGGAGATCGTTTTTTTCAGTTACTGAAAACATTAGCGCAAAATCCAGCACAAAATAAACAGCTACTACAATTAATGTATCTTTGTTTGTCCCTAGGGTTTCAAGGTAGGTATCGGATTGTTGACGGTGGCAAACGGAAGTTAGCAGATATTCGTGAATGGTTGTTTCAGGTTTTGCAGCAGGAACAAGGGGCTATTGATGCAGAGTTGTCACCACATTGGGAAGGCGTTACTGACCAGAAAAGTCCCTTAGCCGAGTTAGTGCCTATTTGGGTTTTTGGTGTTGTTGCTGCAGGGTTACTAGCCATCATATTCAGTGCTTTTTTATATCAGTTGAATCAAAATTCTGATCCAGTGTTTAAACAAGTATTTGCCATCAAGCCGCCTGTTGCTGAAGTTGCTCAGCCTGAATATGAGCCACTTTATACACCTGTACAAGAAGTGACACTTTCTATGTTGCTTGCTGATGAAATTGCACAAAATGAACTTAAAGTTGTGGAGTTGATACAGCGCAGTACCATTACTATTAGCGGTGATAACCTATTTAGTTCGGGCAGTACTACTGTTAAGCAGTCGCTTAACCCATTGTTATATAAAATTGCAGAAACATTAAACCAGCTAACTGGCGAGGTTTTAGTGACAGGGCATTCTGATAATGTTCCCATTAGAAGTGCTCGTTACCCATCAAATTGGCATTTATCCAAGGCTAGAGCTGATGCAGTAGCAAATATCATTAAACAAAACTTAGTTGATCCGAGCAGGATATTGGTGGAAGGGCGTTCTGATCTGGATCCAATTGCCTCCAATAAAACACGTGCAGGACGAGCAAAAAATCGTCGAGTGGAAATTACTCTGTTGAAATAGTGCATATAAAATATATCTGGTAACGGGTAACAAGTGAACGCGATAGGAAGTGCCAAAGATGAAAACAATATTTAATTTTTTTAAACAGCGCTGGGTTATCACTTTATTAGGCATGATAGCGCTAAGTATGCTGATTTGGTTTATTGGACCATTGTTTGCTTTTGCGGGAAGTGCACCTTTAGAGGCTGAAAATCATCGTTGGTACTTGATCGGCTTTAGTTTTTCTATTTGGGCTATTGTGCAAGTTTGGAGCCTTTTTAAGGCGCGTAGGCAAAATAATCAGATTTTGGGGGCGATGGCAGGTGCAGACGAGCCTTCATTAAGTGCTGATGAGCAAGCTTCTCAAGATGAACAAGACACTTTATCGCAAGATATGCAGACGGCACTTGGCGTATTGAAGGACTCACGCTTAGGAAGTGGCTCAAAGAAGCAATTTTTATATCAATTGCCTTGGTATGTCATTATTGGGCCGCCTGGGGCAGGAAAAACAACCTTATTAAAAAACTCGAATTTAAAGTTTCCATTATCAGATCATTTTGGTAAAGATGCGGTACGTGGTGTCGGTGGCACCCGTAATTGTGATTGGTGGTTTGCAGAAGATGCAGTACTACTAGATACCGCAGGGCGCTATACCACTCAAGATAGTCATGAGCCTGTTGATCAGGCTGCTTGGATAAGCTTTTTAGAATTGCTGAAGAAAAACCGTAGTAGACGGCCTATCAATGGTGTCATTATTGCAGTCAGTATTTCTGATTTATTACAGCAAAATAAAGAGCAATGTCTTGCACAAGCACGTGCTATTCGCACAAGAATTGAAGAGTTGCATGAGCAGTTCAATATTCGTTTTCCTATTTATTTATTGTTTACCAAGTGCGACTTGTTATCGGGGTTTATGGAGTACTTTGATGACCTTGATAAAGAGCAGGGTGCTCAAGTCTGGGGCATGACCTTTAAACTGGGTGAGGAAGAAAAACAAAATATTGTTAGCCAGTTTGGAATTGAATTTGAATTATTGCAGCAGCAACTACAAAAGCAACTAATCAATAAGTTGGAGCGGGAGCGAGGTGCAGAGCGGCGTAACCTGATTTATACCTTTCCCCAGCAGTTTGGTGCTTTAAGTGAGCTGATCACTCCTTTCCTTGAAGAGCTTTTTCAAGACAGTCGCTATACCCATGATGCCATGTTTCGAGGGGTTTATTTTACCAGTGCCACTCAAGAGGGTTCTCCTATAGATCGTATTATGGGCTCCTTATCTAGTAGTTTTGGACTTAGTCGTCAAGCGGGTATTGCGAATACTGGGCAGGGAAAAAGTTATTTTATTAACAGTTTGTTACGTAAGCTTATTTTTGCTGAATCTGGCTTGGCAGGCGCTAATTTAAACCTTGAAAAAAAGCAGCGCTGGTTCCAGAAAGGTGCTTTTATAGGTATTGCTGCACTGACCGGGATCATTTCTTTTGCTTGGGTAACGAGTTATTTTAGTAATGAAGCCTATATAAAAGAAGTGTCTGCACAGGCAGTGGCGATAGAGAAAAAAGTTAACGAAATTAACCCTGAAGAGACCGACCCTTTAGTATTGTTGGCTATTTTAGATAAAATACGCGCCTTGCCTGGAGGGTATGCAGCGCAATTGGAGGGCACTCCTTGGTCACTTACTTTTGGGTTATATCAGGGGGATAAGTTAGGCAGTGCTGAAGTGATGCTGTATCGCAGGCTACTTGAAGAAAGTTATTTGCCAAGGATGATGCACCGACTTGAACGACAGTTACAAACGAATACGGATAATAGTGATTATCTGTATGAGGCTCTTAAGGTTTATTTAATGTTGGCAAGTTCAGAGCACTATGATGCTGGTGCTATTGCGGCATGGTTTAAGTTGTATTGGAAATATAATCTACCAATAGAAATTAGTACTGAGCAAAGGGCATCGCTAAGCTTACATTTAGATACTTTACTGGCAGTGCGCCCTGCACCTTTACCTAGGCCTTTAGATAAAGTATTGGTTGAGCAAACTAGGCAAATATTACAAGATACCCCAGTGGCACAACGTGTTTATGCGCACCTGAAATTAGAGTTAAATAAAAATAAATTAGCGGATTATCGGGTCAGTGAAAAAGCGGGACGTGATGCGGTATTGGTTTTATCCAGAAAAAATGGTGAGTCATTGGCGGGCGGTGTACCTGCCCTATTTACTTGTGCTGGCTATAAAGACCTCTTTTTGCCAAATAATGAAAGCTTTATTAAGCAGCAAGCTGTTAATAATTGGGTTTTTGGCCAAGACAAGGAGCAAGCTGTCGCATTTTCGGATGCAGAGGTACAGGCCTTACGTACCGATTTATTAACATTATATTTAGATGATTATATTCAGCATTGGGATAATTTATTGGCAGATATTCAAATTAAGCCCTTTGCGACTGAAGCACAAATAGCAGATGCCTTAAAAATTATTTCAGGAGAGCAGTCACCTGTAAAATTATTTCTTGAATCCGTAGCAGAAGAAACGAGTTTGAGCTGTATGAATAAAGAAGCTGATGACTCATTGCTGGCAAAAGCAGGTGAAAAAATTGATGCGGCTGGTTCCATGCTGGATAACATAATGCGTAATACGCCAGAAACTCAAGCTCCCAGTGCTTCTACTAATCGAGTTATACGCCATTTTGCCGAGCTGAATGCGCTGGTACAGAAAAAAGACGGCTTGCCAGCACCATTGGATAGAAATTTATCAACATTAAATGAATTATATATTCATCTTAATTCACTCGCCGGCATGGGAGAGGGATCTCTGAAAACGGATGAACGGAAACGGGTGATGCAAGTAGCCGCAAAAACTAAGTTAGATAGCTCGCGCAGTCCTTTGCCTGTCAGTGGTATGATGGCGAAAGTGGGGGATGCCGTTATTAATATTGTGAGTGGTGGTGCTAAGAAGCATATAAATGCGATGTGGCGTGCTGAAGTATTGCCTTTTTGCCGACAAGCGATTCAGGGTTTATACCCTGTGGGTAAAAAATCTAGAGAAATTACTTTTGAAGATTTTACCTACTTTTTTGGTCCGAAAGGCTTGATGGATGAGTTTTATAATAAGTACCTCGCTGCTTCAGTAGAAAAAGGACGTAGGAATTGGCGTTGGAATACGCGTGGTAAAGGTAAAGCAGGAGTTTCAATGGGGGGCTTAAAGCAGTTTCAGCGTGCTGAAAATATTAAAAATACTTTTTTTCGCCTAGGGAGGCAGTCGCCAGCCATTAGTTTTAAGCTTAAACCCATTTCTATGAGTTCATCTATAGTGCAGTTCACTATGGATATTGATGGGCAAGTATTAACCTATGCGCATGGGCCAGTCAGGCCTGTTGCCATGAAATGGCCAGGCCCCAATAATTCAGGGCAAGTACGTATACAAATGTTGCCACCTAAACAAGGATACTCGGGGATTTCTAAAGATGGGCCTTGGGCTATCTTTAGAATATTTGATGAAGCCGATATTACGCGAACCTCTAATCCAGCCATATTTATTATGACTTTTAAAATCCAAGGGCGGGAAGCCAAGTTTGAATTACAAGCAAGTAGTGCTGTTAACCCCTTTCAATTAATTGACTTAAAATCATTCAGATGCCTATCGACCCTATAATAAACGGATACTATGGAAAAGTTTCTACTCACGGAGATTTTGTAAGTAGAGGCTTGCCTGCTAGCTTTACCAATCCTTGGGATGCCTGGTTACAAGAAGCGGTAATGAGTAGTCGCCAACAACTGCAAGATGACTGGTTAAATTGTTATCTAACAGGGCCTATCTATCGATTTGTATTAGCCCCTGGGATTTGTGGTGAAAATAGCTGGATGGGGGTGTTGATGCCTAGTGTCGATCGAGTTGGCAGGTATTACCCTATGACGATAGCTACCATGAATCGCTACGATATAAACCCATTCTCCGTATTGCAACGTGAAGAGGTTTGGTTTGCAGGAGTGGAGACTTTGGCGTTATCCAGTTTGCTGGATGATTTTAATTTGGAGCAATTTAATCAACAGTTGAATGAATTAAAGACTGATGCAGTGATTAATAATTGTCAGCCACAGGCTGCTGATGCCGAAATTAATAAGCAAACAACTCATAATGCTTGGCAACGACCTATTCAAACACATCAAGCAATCAACGATATACTGCCTTGTTTTTTAGATAATTTACTGAAGGAGTACTGTTTTGCTTATAGTGTTTGGTGGACTCAAGGTTCCGAACAAGTGGAACCATCGGTCTTAATTTGTGAGGGTATGCCTCCTTTTGATGGCATCGCTGCCATGTTTGATGGCAATTGGCAGAAGTGGGGCTGGGAAGGTAGTCGTTATCCTGTCGTACCTTTTGGCAAGCAAGCGTAATGAAGTTGATGACTAAAGTGCAATGGTCTTCATGTGGTCGTACACATGTGGGTATGGTGCGTACTATTAATCAGGATTGTTTTGCTGATTTACCTGACAAACACTTATGGGTGGTTGCCGATGGTATGGGCGGACATAAAGATGGTCATTTGGCGAGCAATAAAATTGTTGAAATGCTCAAACAATTTGAACCTGAAAAAGCAATTGGAACCACGGTCAAGAAAATTTACCAGTGTCTACATGAGGTAAATCAAACATTAATAGCACAAGCCGCTGAAACGGGTGGTAATGATATTATCGGCAGTACCGTAGTCGTGTTATACGCAAATAGGCAAAGCTGTATTGCGATGTGGTCTGGTGATAGTCGTATTTATCTGTTTCGGCGTGGCGAACTTAAGCAGCTAACGCGTGATCATAATAATGAAGCAGCACTTTTGGCGGAAGGCTATAGCCCTGAGGAAGTTACTGTGCACCCTTATGCGCAAATCTTGACACATGCTATTGGTGGTGAAGAAACAGTTTATTTAGATGCGCAAATTCAAGAGGTTTGTCATGGCGATACTTTTTTATTATGTAGTGATGGCTTAAATAAAGAAATAGCCGACAGTGAAATTGAAGATGTTTTAAGGGGAATGCCGTACCAACAAGCGATGAACCATCTGATGGAGTTAGCCTTGCAACGAGGTGCTCGAGATAATACTACGCTAATTTTAGTACAAGCTGATAAAGCTTAGATTTTTTAAGGTTTTAAGTGAGTCTGTTATTTTAAATATCAATTACGGAACATATTGAAATTACAGTATATTCAGATTTAATTATGCAGCGTTCAATTAGAGTGGGTGTTTTTTTCGGGTTTGACTTGGTGTTAGTATATAAATTAAAGGTAATGTGAACTGCATCACAATTTTTGTGTATTATTTTGCTATATTTTGAATCTGGCTTTTATTTTTTAAGGCAAGCAAACGAAAGACAATTATAAGGAGAGCTTGGTGGCCGAAATTGATTTGGACAATTTATTGAGTGAAATTTCGGCTGATGCCCCTTGTGGTGAAAACCTTGAGGAAGACGCTGACTTTCTGTTATTAGAGGATGAAAATAGGTTTGTCGAAGAGCGTCAAATGGGTGACTCGATAATCCCGGCAGAAGAACCTGACTGGAAAGTCGTGCGAAGTTTAGCGTTAGAGCTATTAACAAAAACTAAAGATGTCCAAGTTGCCATGCCGTTAATTTGTGCTTTGGTACGTTCAGATGGCTTTCATGGCTTAGAACAAGGTATAACTCTGCTATTGGGGTGGATGGAAAACTATTGGGATGATGTTTATCCTGTACAAGACCCAGAAGATGATTATCCAATTCTGAGAATGAATACCTTGAGTGGGCTAAATGATTATTTATTGTTTAGAAAGCCGATCAATCATATTGCTCTGACGCAGTCGGCCCTAGGGAAGTTTTCTTGGCAAGATATTGAAATTGCTGAAGGCAGAGTGAAGCCGGTAGATGACGATGAAGCTGAAGTGCCTAAAATGTCAATAATTGAGGGTGCCTTTATTGAGACAGATTTCGATACTTTGCAAAATTTGGTAACATCAATTAAGCAGGCATTACAACAATTAAACGCATTAGCCGTCGTGTTGACGGAGAAAGCGGGTGCTATGAATGCACCTGTTTTTAGTGATGTGACCAGTTTATTACAGCGTATTTCAATTTTTGTTGAGCAGCAATTACAGCAAAGGCCAGAATTTCAAGGTGATGCTACTGAGCTTGATGACGATGGACTTGAGGTGGATGCTAGTTTAGGTGGAGGCGTTGAAAAAAAAGTAAGCAGACAAGCAGGGATCAATTCTCGCAATGATGCGATGCGTGCTATTGATGATATTTGTAAATATTTTGAGCTGAATGAGCCATCCAGTCCTGCGCCATTTTTGTTGCAAAGAGCCAAAAAATTAATGACTATGGATTTTATGGATATTTTAAGAGATATGACCCCCGATGGTATTGATCAGGCAGAAAATATATGTGGTATAAAAGAAGTAGATGAAGATGATGATTATTAGGTGGTAAGAATTGAATAGCAAACAAACTATTTTTGATAAAAAATAATTAAAACAGGAGGCCAATAATGGCTAAAGCAAGTAGTCAAAAATTTATTGCTCGCAATAGAGCACCAAGAGTACAGATTGAATATGATGTCGAGTTGTATGGTGCTGAGAAGAAAGTGCAATTACCTTTTGTAATGGGGGTAATGGCAGATTTGTCTGGCAAGCCAGCAGAGGCACTTGCACCTGTTGGTGATCGAGATTTTTTGGAAATTGATGTTGATAATTTTGATGATCGATTGAAATCAATGAAGCCTAGAGTTGCTTTTCAAGTCCCTAATGTTTTAACGGGAGAAGGTAACTTAAGTGTCGATCTTACTTTTGAGAACATGGATGACTTTTCGCCAGCAGCTATAGCTAGTAAAGTTGATGGCTTAAGTAATTTATTGCAAGCTCGAACACAATTAGCTAACTTACTAACCTATATGGATGGCAAGGGTGGGGCAGAAGAGCTCATTGCTAATGCATTAAATGACCCTGCTTTATTACAGTCTTTAGCCGCTGCACCAAAACCAGGTGCTGATGGAGATGATACTGCTGGTGATAACAATGAAGCTGAGGAGGGTTAATTATGGCTGAAGCAGAAGTAGAAGCAACAGAAGCTGCCGCGGAAGAAGCGACGCAAGAGGGTGGTGATTTTTCGGCGTTATTGCAGAAAGAATTCAAACCAAAATCAGACCGTGCAAAAGAAGCCGTTGAAAATGCCGTTAAAACTTTAGCTGAACAAGCTTTGGCAGATACTGCCTTAATTTCAGGTGATGCTGTCAAGTCGATTGAAGCGATGATTGCTGAAATAGATAAACGTTTAACAGATCAAGTTAATTTGGTTTTACATCATGCTGACTTCCAAAAACTTGAAGGTAGTTGGCGTGGTATGCATCATTTAGTGAATAACACTGAAACGGATGAAATGTTAAAGATTCGTGTGCTTAATATTTCTAAAAAAGATGTGCATAAAAATCTGAAAAAATTTAAAGGGACTGCTTGGGATCAGAGCCCATTATTTAAGAAAATTTATGAGCATGAGTACGGTCAGTTTGGCGGAGAGCCTTTTGGTTGTATGGTGGGTGACTATGAATTTGATCACACACCTCCTGATGTAGAGTTCCTTAATGAGTTTGCACAAATATCTGCGGCATCACATATGCCATTTATTGCTGCGGCAGCACCGAAGTTAATGAATATGGACTCTTGGCAGGAACTGGCTGACCCCAGAGATTTAACTAAAATATTTCAAACACCGGAATACGCACCTTGGCGTTCATTAAGAGAATCCGAGGATTCACGGTATATTGGTTTGACTATGCCGCGCTTTCTTTCACGGTTGCCGTATGGAGCAAATACGGATCCAGTGGAGGAGTTTGCTTTTGAAGAAGATGTTGAGAATGCAGCACATGACAATTATACCTGGTCGAACTCAGCTTATGCGATGGCAGTTAATATTAACCAATCATTTAAACTATATGGCTGGTGTTCGCGTATTCGTGGCATAGAATCAGGCGGTGCTGTTGAAGGTTTACCTACGCATACATTCCCTACCGATGATGGTGGCGTTGATATGAAATGCCCTACTGAGATTGCGATTAGTGATCGGCGTGAGGCAGAGCTGGCAGCAAATGGCTTTATGCCATTGTTACATAAAAAGAACTCTGATTTTGCTGCCTTTATTGGTGCGCAGTCATTACAAAAACCAGCTGAATATGATGATCCTGATGCCACGGCAAATGCAAACTTAGCGGCTAGATTGCCTTATTTATTTTCTACTTGTCGATTTGCGCATTACTTGAAATGTATTGTCAGGGATAAAATTGGCTCGTTTAAAGAGCGCTCCGATATGGAGGACTGGTTAAATCAATGGATTAGTAATTACGTTGAATCTAACCCAGAAACAGCCTCTGAGGCGGATAAAGCGAGAAAACCTTTAGCATCTGCTGAGGTGGTTGTTGAGGAAGTTGAGGGCAACCCTGGGTATTATTCGTCTAAGTTTTTTTTAAGGCCACATTATCAGCTTGAAGGCTTGACCGTTTCATTGCGGCTTGTTTCAAAACTACCTTCGGAAAAAGGTGGTGGTTGATTATTAATCAACCTTTAAGTACGGGAGGATATGGATGTCCTCCGCATAAGAGAATGATGTTTAACTATTTTTTATTGGAGAATTAGTATGGCTACAAATACGTATTTACAGCTTGATAAAATTAAGGGTGAATCAGTACAAAAAGATCATAAAGATTGGATTGAATTGATGGGCTTTTCTTGTGGTGTCTCTCAGCCAATGTCGTCAACAGGCGGAACAGGCGGAAGAGCAACTGCACGTGCTGATTTTCAGGCTTTGAGCACGACTCAGTATGTTGATAAAAGTACTTGTGATCAACAAATGTTTTGTGCACAAGGAACGCATATAGCAAAAGCAGTTCTGCATGTGTGCCAAGAGACTGAAAAAAGTGAAATGTATTGGAGTTATGAGTTTACTAACCTAATGATACAGTCGGTATCCATTAATGGGGGGGGCTCAGATCGTCCTGTCATGAACTGTAGTTATGTTTATGACACCATTAAAGTCATCTATGTACCAGTAGATGATAAAGGTAAAGCGGGTACTAAAATTGAGAAAACTTTTAATGTAGCATCGGGTGAAGGTTCTTAATATTCGTGTACATAAACTTGATGTTCCGGCTTTTAATCATTGACTTTTGGGTGCTTTAGAGGACTTGGGATCGGTGGCATTTTTTGCATACACTTTATTAAATAGGTGATGTATGTGGGTGCTGGCGTTCAAAAGTGATAGCCAAGAGGTTATTATAAAAAGCTGGAACACCAATGACTGCTGAAGGTAGTTGTCCTGATATAAAGCTGGGCATTGCCTTTGAATATAATTATCAATTTCCTTCAATCATTACGGTAAGCTATGACCACAGAAGAGCTATTAAATCAAGGTGATGTACAAGCCGCATTATTGCAACTACAGTCGCAAATACGGAGTAACCCTGCGAAAGCAGAATTACGTACTTTTCTGTTCCAGTTGTTAGTCGTATTGGGAGAGTGGGAGCGTGCTTTAACGCAGCTAAATGTTGTGGGTGAGCTAGATGCTAGTAGCTTAGCAATGGTTTCTATGTATCGACAAGTCATTGCTTGTGAACGCTTGCGTGAAGAGGTGTTTTTGGGCAAGAAAGACCCAATTATTTTTGGTAAGCCTAATGAGTGGGTTGCCTTGTTAGTGCAAGCCCTTAAATTAACGGCACAAGGCGAATATTTAAAATCACAAGCCTTACGTGATCAGGCCTTTGCTACCGCACCTGCTACTTCAGGAAAAATGGATGAGCAGCCTTTTGCATGGTTAGCAGATAGTGATTCACGTATTGGGCCAGTGATTGAGGCAATGGTAGACGGTCGGTATCTATGGGTTCCTGTTGAAAATATAGCATCCATTGTCATTGATGAACCTGCAGATTTACGTGATGTTGTCTGGATACCTGCGCATTTTAAGTGGTTAAATGGGGGGGAGAGTTATGGTGTATTACCTAGTCGGTATCCTTTTTCCTACCAACATGATTCCTTAATTGCTTTATCTCGAAAAACAGAATGGCAAGATTGCGGTGATGATTTATTTCTAGGCATAGGCCAGAAAATTTTAGCAACTGATGTAGATGAGTATGCGCTGATGGATGTCAGATCCATTCAGTTTGATAACGCCCCTATTGAGGAAGAGGCTACCCAAGGTGGCTAGAACGCTACCGAAAGAACGCTTTTTACCTTCACTACTTGATCGTTTGACAGATGATGATCCTATCAATAGCTCAATACAATTACATAAGCAGAAAATTAAGCGCCTTGAAAAAGAATTGACGGCTGTGTTGGGCAAGCAAAAAACATTAACTGAAGGTGAGTATAAAAAACAAGCTAATGAGTTGCAAGCGCAATTAGACCAAACACGTGCTCAATATACCGTACTAACTGCATCCGTGAGTTCGTTGACAGAAATTAGAGCGTGTGTAAAAAGAGATTTAAACTGGTTGCTCAATTCTAGGCAATATGAAATAGCTAATGAATTGCAAAATTATCAAGAAATACGACGTTCAGTTATAAATTACGGTATGTCTGATTTAACGGGTAAAACGGTATCAGGTGTTGAGTTACGTAGTATAGAGCGTATGTTGAAGCAGTCTATTATTGATTTTGAACCACGTATAATCCAAAAAACATTATTTGTGAGAATCATGGCAGATCAAAGTATGTTTAATCATAATGCGGTCACATTTGAAATAGAAGGGCAACTATGGGCAGAGCCAGAGCCATTACATTTGCACCTGCGTACTGAGTTTGAAATGGAAAGTGGCAATGTGAGTGTTTATGATTTTCATGAAAAGGAAAGTAAATGATTCCACGCTTTCTTGAGTATTATCAGCGTGAATTACAGTTTATTCGTGAGATGGGCTCAGAATTTGCTCAGCAATATCCAAAAATAGCAGCCAGCCTAGACTTAGGTGGAACAGAGTGTGCGGATCCTTATGTCGAGCGCTTGTTAGAAAGTTTTGCATTTTTAACGGCACGTATTCAATTGAAAATGGATGCAGAGTTTCCGCGCTTTACCCAGCATCTTTTGGAAATTGTTTACCCGCATTATTTAGCACCTTTACCCTCAATGGCTGTGGTGCAGATTCAGCCTGATTTAAAGGGTGGTGTGACTGAAAACGGCTTTATTTTACCTAGGCAAACTCGACTGCTAAGTCATAGTAATGTTAAAGGGCGGAGTAAGTGTGAGTTTCGTACTGCACATGAGCTAACATTATGGCCGATACAAATAAAAGAGGCGAGTTACCTGCCCTTAGGTGAAGCTCTACGCTATGCAGGTTCAGGAATTAATGGTGTAAAAGCAGGAATACGCTTAAAGTTGCAGACGGTACAGGACTTTACTTTTCAGCAGCTAAATATTGAAAATCTGCCTATGTATTTGCATGGCAGTGGTAGTTTGCCTTTTCAGTTGTATGAACTATTACTGGGGCATTGTGTTGCAGTAGTGCTGCAAGGGAAAAATAAGTCTTCACAGGCTTATCGAAAAGTGCTTAATAAAACATCGATCCAAGCTTTAGGCTTTGATGCAGAGCAAGCATTACTTCCAGGTAAATCTGCTTCATTTCAAGGCTATCGCTTACTACAAGAATACTTTGCATTACCACAACGTTACTTATTCGTTGATATTGCTCAGCTACAACCTGCATTACAAGATTGCAATGCTACCGAGATAGAGATTGTTATTTTATTGGATCACAATATTAGTAAGTTTGAGGGCTTAATTGGTGTAAGTCACTTTATGCTTAATTGCACACCTGCCATTAATTTATTCCCTAAAAGAACCGATCGTATTCACCTGAAACAGCAAAGTACTGAACATCACATAGTGGTAGACAGAACCAAGCCAAATGATTTTGAGGTCTTCAGTCTTAAAGATGTGGAGGGGTATGCTGTTGGCACGACAACAGAACAAGTCTTTCGGCCTTTTTATTCTAGTCAGCAAGATATGGGGGTAGGTGATTGCGCTTATTATACGATACGGCGGCAACAGACATTGGAGCCAACCACTAGCAGAGTAGGTAAATTAAAAACAGATTATATCGGTAGTGAAGCGTTTATTTCACTAGTTGATGCCAGTGAAGCCCCATATAGCACTGAACTAAAGCAATTGGGTCTTGAAGCATTATGTACTAATCGAGACTTGCCTAAAATGATGATGCTGGGTGAGGGGAAGACTGATTTTAATTGGGTTGTTAATGCACCTATTGAGGCAGTGCGTTGCTTGGCTGGGCCGACAGATCCTGAACCCTCACATGCTGAAGGGGAGCATGCTTGGCGTTTAATTAACCATTTATCACTCAATTATTTAAGCTTGGTTAATAATGATAGCAAGCAGGGAGCGACTGTATTACGTGATTTATTGCGATTATATGGGAATTATGCCGAACCATCGATTGGGCAGCAAATTGAAGGGCTTATTTCAGTAAATAGTAAGGTAGTCACTGTACGTATTCCCGTTTCGGGGCCGATGTGCTTTGGTCGTGGCTTGGAAATCACCCTTAATTTTGATGAATCGGCATTTGTGGGAGCGGGCTGTTTTTTATTGGGGGCGGTGATGGAACAATTTTTTCGGAAATATGCTTCCATTAATAGCTTTACTCAGCTTGTAATCAAGACACGTGAACGCGGGGAGATCATGCGATGGCCAGTAAGAACCGGAACCAGAGCAACTCTATAAGTTTACTTGCAGACTTACAGCAAGAGCCCTATAGATATGGCTTTTTTGCTGCGCTACGACAATTAGAGTGCTGGTATAAAGATAAAGTACGCATTGGCTACTCAATAAAACCAGCTGATGATGCAGTGCGTTTTGGGCAAGAACCTAGTCTGCAATTTGCGCGTACGACACTCGCCTCATTTAGTATTAAGGGTAAGCAATTACCTAAGTTAAAAGTATTTTTCTTCGGCGTATTTGGTGCGAATGGACCCTTGCCATTGCATTTAACCGAGTTTGCACGTAGTCGTATTCGTAATTCCAAAGATGATACTTTTGCAGTTTTTGCGGATATGTTTCATCACCGTTTACTAAGTTTTTTTTATCGAGCTTGGGCGGATAAAGAGCCGACAGTACAACTTGATCGTGCAGGTGAAGACCGCTTTGCATTGTATGTGGGGGCGTTATGTGGGCTAGGTGAAGCTACACAGCAAAATCGGGATGTTATTCCTGATTATACCAAATTACATTTTGCTGCCCATTTAGGCTCGCAAACAAAGCATGCTAGTGGTTTGCAAACTATTTTGAGTGATTATTTCCAAGTGCCGGTGAAAATTCAGGAATTTGTTGGTGAATGGCTAGATATTCCTGCTGATAGTTATTGTTTTCTTAATGATGATACCAGTACAGGGCAATTAGGGGTTTCTGCTGTTATTGGTAGCAGAAGCTGGCAATGTCAGCATAAATTTCGTATTACTATTGGACCTTTGACAATAAATGAATATGCAAGCCTATTGCCAACAGGTGATAAATTGCAAAGTTTGCAGAGTTTGGTGAAAAATTATATTGGTTTTGAGTATAGTTGGGATCTAAATTTGGTGCTGCAAAAAGAACAAGTGCCGACTATGCAGCTCGGTCAATATGGCCAACTTGGCTGGACAAGTTGGTTGCAAACTGGTAAAAGAGAAGAAGATGTCAATGAATTGTATCTCAACTTGGGAGGAATGGAATGACTGATATTAGTCGAACTGCATTATTTGGTAAGTTAAATAATTTAGCTTATAAGGGAGTCGAAAGCGCAACAGTTTTCTGCAAGATGCGAGGTAACTCGTATGTAGAATTAGCGCATTGGTTGCATCAAATATTACAGTTACAAGATTCAGATTTGCACCGAATCATTAAGCACTTTCAGTTAAATCCTTCTGTTCTGGCACGAGATTTTACTGATTCACTCGACCGCTTACCTGCTGGTGCAACCTCTATTTCAGATTTATCCGCGCATGTAGAAGAGGCGGTTGAGCAAGGGTGGCTGTATGCAAGTTTGAAGTACGGTAGTAATCAGGTGCGTACTGGGCATTTAGTGATTGGTATTATTAAAACCACAGATTTACGTAATGGCTTACATGCGATTTCTGCTGAATTTAAGAAAATTAATGCCGACACACTTCTTGAAAAATTTAATGACATCATTTCAGGTTCGCCAGAAGATGCCATGCATGCACAAGATGGCAGTGCATTGGCTGGTAATGCAGCCCCTGGTGAGAGTTCAGGTGCCATTCCGCCCGCACAAATGGGCAAGCAAGCCGCATTACAGCAGTTTTCAATTGATTTAACTGAAGCGGCACGTAAAGGTGAAATTGACCCCATTGTCGGTCGTGATGATGAAATCAGGCAAATTATTGATATTCTCATGCGCCGCCGGCAAAACAACCCAATCTTAACGGGTGAAGCCGGTGTTGGGAAAACGGCAGTAGTAGAAGGATTTGCCTTACGTATTGCCGCAGGTGATGTGCCTGAACCTTTACAAGATGTCAGTATCAGAACATTGGACTTAGGTTTGTTACAAGCCGGTGCCAGTATGAAGGGCGAATTTGAAAATCGCTTACGGCAAGTTATCGAAGAAGTACAAGCCTCTGAAAAACCCATTATTTTATTTATAGATGAAGCGCATACTTTAATTGGTGCAGGTGGTGCGGCAGGAACGGGTGATGCTGCAAATCTATTAAAACCCGCACTAGCTCGCGGTACATTGCGCACAGTGGCTGCAACAACTTGGGCCGAATATAAAAAATACTTTGAAAAAGATCCTGCGCTGACCCGGCGTTTTCAGGTAGTTAAAGTTGATGAACCCGATGATGAAAAAGCACTGATGATGATGCGCGGTGCCGCTGCTGTTATGGAGCAGCATCATAAAGTATTGCTCTTAGATGAAGCATTAGAAGACTCAGTTAAGCTTTCACATCGCTATATTCCGGATAGGCAATTACCTGATAAAGCAGTCAGTGTCCTTGATACTGCTTGTGCTCGAGTTGCCATTAGTCAGTTTTCAGTCCCTGCGGAAGTGGATGATAGCCGCCGCCGCATTGAGGCACTGAATATTGAGGCGGGAATTATCAAGCGTGAGGCCGATGTCGGTATTGATACGGGGGGTCGCGCAGCAGAAGTTGCGGTTAAGTTAGCAGAAGAGCAGGAACGGCTCACCAAGCTAGAAGAACGCTGGCAGGGAGAAAAGGAATTAGTTGAAGAGATTCTTGAATTACGCGCTAAATTAACAACCAAAGATTCAGCTGTTGATGCTACCGAGGCAGGTGCTGATGAAAATACGGGTACTGTAGAAAATGCAGATAATAGTGAAGCGGAAGCACTATTGAATGATGCTACGGTGGATGATACTCAGCGTGATGAGCTATTTCAAAAATTGAAAGACCTACAGCTCAAGCTTAGTGACATGCAAGGCGAACAACCACTTATGTTTCCTACTGTTGATAGCCAAGCCATATCCTCAGTTATCGCTGATTGGACAGGGGTGCCTGTCGGACGTATGGTTAAAAATGAAATTGAGGCTATTCTCAAATTAGGAGAAACACTTAATAAGCGGGTTATTGGTCAGCGTCATGCGCTGGATATGATTGCGAAACGGGTGCAAACCTCCCGTGCCAGTATGGATAATCCTGGTAAACCAATTGGGGTATTCTTATTATGTGGTACCTCGGGAGTAGGTAAAACTGAAACTGGTTTAGCTTTGGCAGAAGCACTTTATGGTGGTGAAGAAAATATCATCACTATTAATATGAGTGAATACCAAGAAGCGCATTCGGTTTCCACACTTAAAGGCTCACCTCCGGGTTATGTAGGTTATGGCGAAGGCGGTATTTTAACCGAAGCGGTACGTCGCCGGCCTTATAGCGTGGTCTTACTGGATGAAGTCGAAAAAGCCCACCCCGATGTACATGAGATTTTCTTTCAGGTATTTGATAAAGGTTGGATGGAAGATGCAGAAGGTCGTTTTATTGACTTTAAAAATACCATTATCTTATTAACGTCTAATGCAGGGACTGAATTAATAACTAACTTATGTAAAGATCCTGAGCTAATGCCAGAGCCAGAAGGTATCGCTAAAGCTTTGCGTGAGCCATTACTAAAAGTTTTTCCTGCGGCGCTATTGGGGCGTTTGGTAACAATACCGTACTACCCACTTAGTGATGATATGATGCAGGCTATTATCAAATTACAACTAGGACGCATCGAAAAAAGAGTATTGGAAAATCATGGCATTCCTTTTAATTATGATGATGAGGTCGTGCAATTAATTGCCAGTCGTTGTAGTGAGCTAGAGAGTGGTGCGCGGGTCGTGGATGCTATTTTAACCAATACGGTGTTACCGACTATTAGTCAGGAGTTTTTAACGCAAATGATGGCTGGTAAAGCTATATCAGCGATTACCATTTCGGTTCAAGACAGTGAATTTAGCTATCAGTTTGATTAGTCAATCTAAACATGGATTAGGCTATCAGAAATTTAATAACACTGTGCAATGAGTAACTATTGTCCGATTGAGGGTATTTGGTTATTGTTTTAACCATTAGTAATGATGTAGCGTTTAAGCCACTTGTTTATGCATAGAGTTAAATGGTGCCATTTAAGCATAAAAAAATTGTACATTGAGTGGGGTAGTCGTTCATATGATAAATCAGAACTTAAATTTCGCTTAGGAGTAACTGTATGACAGTCAATACTCAGGAACCTGATCTTTATAGGAGCTTTGTAGCGCTGATTCGCCGCCGTGCACTAAGGTACCCTATTAGTCCAGAAAATGATGTTCAGCGAACTCGAACATTTGCTGGGCGTGTCCTTACTGCGAATGGAGCGATAGCTGCTGGGCTTAATGCCTCTCCCTCAGGTGATCTTGGCGATGGGCTGGCCATTATGACCTCAATAGCAACAGCAAATAGTGTCGGTGACGGTGTAACAGCAGTAGCAAGAGATCTTTTAGAGATAGGAATAAATCGGGTGGTCGATTCAGGTGGTTTTTTTGTGGCGGGAGGGCGAATGATTCTTGAAGGTACTTATCAGGCAATCAACCGAACAGATGAATCAGCTAGGTATTTATTAGGCACTCGTGGGGTAGTAGATACTTTAGCACGACTTTGTGTATCTGCCATGCAAACTCCAGATGACCCACATACAAGTATGCCACGTCCATTGATACCAGATCATGTGAGGCGTACTGGTGCTATTTATTCCAATTGGCAGCGTCAAGCTTATATGGTAGGTTATGAGATAGCAGGAAGTGTAATCAATGAGGTCAACACTACTCGTCCAATTAATGGTGATGAGCACTCCAAACAATGTTTGATCTATCTTGGTCAGCAGACAGGGTTAACAGGACGGTTTGAGGAGGATAATGGACGTTTACGCAGTCGTTGTGAAGCAATTATTAAAGAGCGTATATTAAGAATCAATTTGAACCAACAGGCTGAGGAATTGCAGCAATGGTCAAATGCTGCATAGCTATTCTAGAGCTCGCTGGATTAGATTCAAGAGTTGAAGTAAACTCCATAGTAATGTCAGAATCGCTGGCGCTATAATAAAAATACCACCTTATATTATTTTACAGGTGTTTTTGTCCAAAATGGTGGCGGCTAAAGTTGTTTTAGTCGCAATTGATTATATGGTTGAAGGTAGAAAACTCATCCGTCAAGATTGATAGTAAATATTTAATTAAAGGGTATTTAATATGTCGGTAACTCAAAAATATCGTGAAATAGAAATTATTACGCCACTTGGTACCGATGTACTATTGCTGCAAAGTTTCATGCTAAAAGAAGAGTTAGGGCGATTATTTACCATTAATGTTGATCTTGCGAGTGAACAAGATATAGACTTTGCTGAAATACTTGGACAAAATATTTCCATACGTTTGGATTTACAGGAAGAAAATCGCTTCTTTAATGGCTATATAACGAGTATTTCTCAGGCAGTGAATGAAGGGCAGTTTCATCGCTATCATGCAACCATTCATCCTTGGTTATGGATGTTAACGCGCACTTCAGATTGCAGAATATTTCAGGAAATGACTGTCCCTGATATTATTAATGAAGTTTGTAATGGGTTAGGCTTTAGTGATATTGAAAGCAAGTTAACAGCAGACTATCGTACGTGGGAATATTGTGTTCAATATCGTGAAACTGATTTTAATTTTATTAGTCGCTTGATGGAGCAGGAAGGTATTTATTATTACTTTACCCATGAAGAAGGCAAACATACGCTGAACCTGGCTGACAGCAGTAGTTCTCACAGCCCCTTAGAGGGCGGTGCAGATATTGATTATCACCCTCTTAGTGAGGGAGAAGCTCATGACGAAGTATGTATAAACCGCTGGTTCTTTTCACAGAAAATTCAGCCAGGAACCTGTGTTTTAACAGACTATGATTTTAAGTTCCCTAAAACTGCTTTAGAGGTTGATGCCAAGATTGCCAAGGATCATAGCGAATCAGAGTATGAGATTTTTGATTACCCTGGAGAATATGTGGTCAGTGGTGATGGTGATAATTACGTACGTACCCGCATAGAAGAGCTACATACTCAACATGCACAGGCTCAAGGCCAAGGAAATGTAAGGAGAATAGGATGTGGAGCACTATTCACTTTGGCAAATTTTACCCGCAAAGATCAGAACCGAGAATACCTATTGGTATCAGTGACTCACAATTTTCAGGGCGATGATTTTGAAGCTGGTAGTGGAGGAAGCAGTTCTTATACCAATAGTTTTTCAGTCGTTGCTAGTGACGTAGTCTTTAGGCCTGCAAGAATGACAGCCAAACCTGTTGTGCAAGGGCCACAAACTGCAGTTGTGGTTGGGCCAGGCGGTGAAGAAATTTATACTAATGAGCATGGTCAAGTTAAGTTGCAATTTCATTGGGATCGTTATGGTGAATCCAATGAAAACTCGTCTTGCTGGGTACGCGTGTCCCAGTTATGGGCAGGCAAGACATGGGGTGGGATTCATATTCCACGGATTGGCCAAGAAGTGATTGTTGAATTTTTAGAGGGTGATCCTGATAGACCAATCGTTACAGGGCGTGTTTATAATGGCGATCAGACACCACCTTATGACTTGCCCGCCAATAAAACCCAAAGTGGTATTAAAAGTCGTAGCTCACAAGGCGGTAGTGGCGCCAATTTCAATGAGATTCGCTTTGAAGATAAGATGGGTGAAGAGCAGGTTTATGTTCACGCTGAAAAGAATCAAGATAATATTGTAGAAAATGATGAGACCACTTTTGTTGGTCATGACCGAACGGAAGACATTGGTAACGATGAAACCATTACTATAGGCAACGATAGAACTGAAAAGGTTGGTAATGATGAAACTATTACTATTGGACACGACCGGACTGAGTTGGTTGGTAATGATGAAGGCATTACGATTGGTAATAACCGTACTGAAAAAGTAGCGGTTAACGAAACCATTAATATTGGCTCCAATCGTTCTGTAACCATTGGTAATAGCAAGACTGAAACGGTTGCAGTGAGTAAGACCGAAACAATTGGTGTTGATAAGAAGTTAACTATTGGAGTGGCTTACCAGGTCTCGGTTGGTGCGGCGATGAATGAAACGGTTGGTGCGGCTAAAGCGCAGGAAGTGGGCGCCACTAAATCGACTAAAGTAGGTGGAAATGTTAGCGAAACTTATGGCGCTAGTCAGACGGTCACTATTAGTAAGGATTTAACTGAAAGTATTGGTGATAACAATACTGTCAGTGTTGGTAAAGATCAAACGATTAAGGTTGGCAAGAACTTGGTGATTGATGTCGGTGACCAGATTGTTATTAAAACTGGAAAGGCCAGTATCACCATGAAAAAAGACGGTACTATTCAAATAGTAGGTAAGGATATTACGGTGAAAGGCTCAGGTAAAATTGATATTAAAGCCTCAAAAAATATCACCATGAAAGGCAAAAAAATTCTCCAGAATTAATGCCTGTTTAACGTATTTAGCGACACACTGTGGAGAGTTAGCATATGCAAACGACACAAATAGAAAATAATGATACCCAAATAAGCCAAAAAATTGAGGGTGTTGTCATTGGCTTGTTATTAAGTATTAATAATGATGGCTCGCCACTCGTTGCCTTCCCTAGAAATCCTGATGAAGCAGCCATTCCTGCACGTAGTACGGTAGCAATGCAAAGCAAGGATGTTGGCTGTGAGGTAGCACTAATGTTTGAAGGTGGAGACTCGCGAATGCCATTAATTATTGGCAAAATACAGCAAGTTGTTACTGAAAAAAATGCGCAAGATGAGTCTGCCAATGCTGAGCTAGATGGTGAAAGTATTGTATTATCGGCACGGCAAAATATTACTTTAAAATGTGGCAAGGCTAGTATAACTTTAACTAAATCAGGCAAGGTTATTTTAAGAGGGGCTTATGTTCTCAGCAGGTCATCAGGGGTGAATCGAATTAAAGGCGGTTCAGTACAAATAAATTAAGTAAGTAGGAGGGGCTTTTAGCCGCGACAGACGCTAACCCTTTTTTTGCTTAACAAGATATTGTAAGAGTACTAAATCTATGGATCTTCTTAATTCTACAGGTATGCCAGCAGGATATACGATGGGGATGCAGCCCGATGGCCGTGAGCTACTCGTGGTGGTGGTGAAAGGAACCTTCACTATTCCAAAGCAAGGTGGCGTAGTCGTTTTGGCTGAAGAGCAAGTTCCCTTAATTGAAGCGGATACTTTCACCGGCGAGCCAGGATTTTCAGCACCAGTCTACGAAGTTGATTATGCACCAATCAAACACCGTTGTGACGTACTGTTAAATGGTAGTGCTTATGCTCCGCAAGGCAAGCCAGTTAATAAAGTTCAAGTAGGGATTAAACTTGCGTCGCTTACTAAAACATTTATGGTTACTGGTGAGCGGCAATGGACAGCTAGTGGTTCCATAGATCAAAGTATGCTGGAAGATTTTACTGTTATGCCTTTCAGTTATGATGATGCCTTTGGTGGTCTAGATAATTACCATGAAGATAAAAATAAACATAGTGCCTATATGCAAAACCCTGTGGGTAAAGGTTTTCATGCGCAGCAAGCTGGAGGTTTAGTTAAAGGGACACCCATGCCAAAGACGGAAGCTGTCAATCAGCCCGTCACAAAATTAAATGTAGCATACCAGCCTATGGCTTTAGGTCCTATAGGTCGTGGTTGGGCATCACGTATTAAACATGGTGGCACTTATGATCAAAACTGGATTGATAACTGCTTTCCTTTTCTACCCGCTGACTTTAATGAAGCCTATTATCAGGCCGCCCCAGAAGATCAACAGATAGCTTATTTGCAAGGTGGCGAAGAGGTTGTTCTCGTTAATCTCACGCCTGAAGGGCGTACTGCCTTTAAGGTACCAACCATTGCTATGCCGATTGTATTTTTTCGCAAGAAAGGTGCAAAGCACGAGACTAAGGCTGTCATAGATACCATTGTGATTGAGCCAGACAAAGGTATTTTTACTATGACTTGGAGGGCTAATATACCATTGAAAAAAAATATCTTTGAAATACCACAAGTACTTGCTGGGGAAATGTCGCGTGCTTGGTGGCGAGCACGTGAATTAGGAAAAACCTACTATCCTTCACTCGCACATTTAGCCAAAGCTAATAAAGCGACTGTAGATGAGGCGGACTTATGAGTGGTTTGCCGTTAGCCATTACCGGAGTTGGTATGGTAACAGGCGTTGGTTTAAATGCGTCTGCTTCTTGTGCCGCTATTCGTTGTGCCATTGATAATGTGCAAGAAACCCGCTTTATGGATAATGGCGGTGAATGGATTATGGGCAGTGAAGTACCTTTAGAAGAACCTTGGCGCGGTAAAACCAAATTAATTAAAATGGCTGCGATGGCTATTACGGAATGTTTGGATGCTAATCAGCAGATTAAACCAGAAGCAACTCCGATGCTACTTTGTTTGTCTGAACATGAAAGGGCGGGAAGAGTGATTGATGATGATAATCAGTTTTTTCTGGATTTGCAGGATGAACTTGGGTTGGAGTTTCATGAAAAATCACGGGTGATTGCAAAAGGCCATGTAGCGGTAGCAGTTGCTTTACAACATGCGCGACGGTTGATTGAAGAGTTAAAAGTTACTCATGTTTTGATTGCTGCAACGGATAGTCTATTAGTTGCAGCTACTTTAGCGCATTATGAGGAATATGAGCGCTTATTGACCAGTAATAATTCAAATGGTTTTATTCCTGGAGAAGCAGGGGCTGCTTTGGTGGTAGAGCCAGTTGCAGCTAAACAAGGGGCACAATTAATTTGTGCTGGGTTAGGTTTTGGGGTGGAAGAGTCGCATGTTTATTCTGAGGAGCCTTTGCGAGCAAATGGATTATCAGCTGCAATTAGAGAGGCGTTAGAGGATGCATCTTGTGATATGGGTGATATGGATTTCAGAATTACCGACTTATCAGGAGAGCAGTATTATTTTAAGGAAGCAGCTCTAGCATTACTACGCATTCTTAGGAAGCGTAAACAAGAATTTGATATATGGCATCCTGCTGATTGTATTGGTGAAGTTGGTTCTGCTTTGGCGGCCGTGATGCTAATTTATTTACAAGCTGCTTGTGAAAAAGGTTACAGTGAAGGAAATAATATATTAGCACATCTAGGCAATGATGACGGTAAGCGCTCTGCAATGGTATTGCTCTGGAAGATAAAGGGTGATAACAATGGCTAATGAAGTATTTGCTAATGGTCGGGAGATAGCCTGTAAAGCAGCCTCAGGTAAAACTATTTGTGCGTTTCCTGATGTCTGCTTTACTCCTCCAGAGAACCCTGCAACCCCTCCTGGTATTCCTGTTCCTTACCCTAATACAGGTTCTGCTTCTGATACAGCTAAAGGTAGTAAAAAAGTTAAAATTTCAGATAAAGAGATTATGCTCAAAAATAAGTCTTATTTTAAGACTTCGATGGGGGATGAGGCTGGTTGTGCGGCTAAAAAAGGGGTGATTACCAGTAAAAATAAAGGCAAGGTATATTTTCAGGCTTGGTCTATGGACGTTAAGGTTGAAGGGAAGAATGTTGATCGGCATTTGGATATGACGACTAATAATCATGCTAGTATGCCAGGAGATACACCGCCCTGGCCGTTTATGGATAGTATGGCAATTGATGCTGCAGGAAATACGGATGACCCATGTGCACAAGAAAAGAAAAATGAGCAAGATGCATGTTCACAACATAAGGGAGACCGGAGTGAGGAATGCGATGATCCAAGTTGCCAAGCTGCTCAGGTATGTAAATTAGTTCCCTATGGAGGCTCTGGCTCTCCTAATTGTTGTACAGGGTTTACTGGAGATCACTTGATTGATGTGAAGTCATTTATTCAAAAAGGCCAGAATAGGAAAACAGGAAAGCGTTACCCTGGTTGGGATAGGTATGATGCTGATGCTGCTCCTACGATGTGTGTTCAAGGGCATGCCGCCTCCTGCTCTACACACGGCGTACTTTCAACGAAACGAAAAGCTTTTGTAAATCAATTGGGTGGGAAGGGAGTTAAAGAGGATGTGGAAATTGTAGCTATGGTAGGTGCAATTACTGCAGCTGATACATTTGAGCAGTGTAGTGAAGAATGTCTTGAAGGGCAGTTGCTTGATTATCATAAGAGCGTTCAGGATGGTGATGCGCAAGTTTCAATGTCTCAGTATGGAGCAGGAAAAGGAAAGGATGGGAGTGCTAAAAGAGAGATGTCTGACGAAGCTGGTAATTTGGCCTCTAGTTGGTTAAGTTAAGTAATAGGTGAATTATGAAAAAAGTAGATTTCTCAAATCCTGGAATATCTTTTGTTACTGGGGTACCCATCACAAAGGGAGTGGGCTTGCTTGTTTTATCTATAGATGAGTTGTTCGAAAAAAAAGAAGCCCATAGTATTTTGGTTTATAAAGAAAATAATATAGCTAGTGGAGTTTTGGTTCCATCAAATTGTTGTGATGTAACGGTAGTTAGAAATAATGGAAATATTTTTGGCTATTTCCTTGGTGAGGATGGCGAAATATGGTGTTTCGATGGTAACTCAATTGAGTCAATGGGAGCTATTAATCATGAAGCTCATTCGAGTATGAACAGGTCGCAGACTATTTTCAGTAATGGGCAGCAATATGTAGTTGGGGGGGGGAGTGCTATTTATTACAGAGATAATTGCAGAGATATGCAGTCTGAATGGCAGCAAGTTGAAGTTGATATGATCTCTGAAATTGATCAATACAAATATGTTGGGTTTGAAAAAGTGATAGGAAATGAAAAAAAACATCTATATTTGTTTGGTTGGCATGGGTTGGCATATTTAATAAGAAATAATAAAATACAACGAATAGTTCTTCCTGTTAATGTTGACTTATATGATGCGGTATATGCGAGTGATGGATCAGTATATGTTTGTGGAGAAAAAGGAACTGTGCTCAAAGGAACTGGACTTGATAACTGGGAAATTATTGATAATGAAGTTACTAATGATAAGCTATGGGGGGTGTGTTCGTATATGGGAAGAATCTTTGTAAGTAGTATGAGTGAGATTTATGAGGTATTAAGAGGAGGTGGAGTACAAAAGGTTTTATTTTCCGAAAATAGCGTAATACCAAGCTTAACTTATAAGTTAAAAAGCTGTGAAGAATGCTTGTGGTCAATTGGTTCAAAACAATTGGTTGAATTTGACGGGGTTGAATGGCGAGATAATTTGAAATTGAGCTAAGCAGAAAGAATGAGGAATCACATATAAATACATAAATGGGGTCAGATTCGAATTAAATCCAATATTTTCTATGCTTCTAATAAGACATCAAATTTGACAAAAATATTACACAGGCATAATATGAAAGCAAGTTGATGGCATTTTATGGGGTGGAATAAAATATGGGGACACTTTCAATTCGTGGACTTGATGATAGCTTATCAGAACAACTAAAGAAGGTTGCTAATGCTGAGGATAGGAGTGTTAATCAATACGTTATTGACATTTTAAAGCAGCATCTTGGACATACAAAACAAAAAAAATTTACTCAAAGTTATAATGATTTAGATCAGCTTTTTGGCAGTTGGAGTGATAAATCTTTTGCTGCAATTGATGAAAAAATTAATTCTGAACGTCAGATTGATGATGAGCTTTGGAAATGAATAAAGTATTAATTGATACAAATATTTACTCTCATGCAATGCGAGGCACTGAAGAAGTAGTGAATTCTCTAAAATATATTGCTGACATTGGAATTTCGGCAATTTCTATTGGAGAATTATTATCTGGGTTTAAAGCTGGAAATAAAGAAAAAATAAATCGGCATGAACTCAATATTTTTTTAGATTCACCCCGTGTCACGATTTATCAAGTTGATGAAATAAGCGCTGAATTTTATAGTGCTATTCTTACCCAACTGAAAAAACAAGGTACTCCGATTCCAACAAATGATATTTGGATTGCTGCTAGTGCTCTGCAACAAGGAGTGCCAGTATATACTTTTGATAAACATTTTAGACATATTGCTGGATTGCTGTTGCATTCATAAATGGCATACATAAAGACTATAAATGGGGTCAGACTCGAATTAAATCTAAGCTTTTGTTATACTATTAATTTTAAATTCATTAGGTAGTAGTTAATGGCACGACTTCCCCGGTACTTCGTCAAAGGACAGCCACAGCATATAATTCAACGAGGCAATAACCGAGAATTGATTTTTGTAGAGGATGATGATTATCAGTTTTATTTGGAGTGTTTGCAGGCTGCCATGGAGAAAAATAAGCTATCGGTACATGCTTATGTTTTAATGACAAATCATGTGCATTTGCTTGTCAGCCCAGAATTTAAAGATAGTATTGCTAAGACATTACAGTCAGTTGGCCGGCGTTATGTGCAATATTTTAATTATACATATAAACGAACTGGAACCTTATGGGAAGGTCGTTATAAAGCAACTGTCATTGATAGTGAACAATATTTATTAACCTGTATGCGTTATATTGAACTGAATTCAGTACGTGCAGGAATGGTAGAGAAACCGCTTGCATATCCATGGTCGAGTTATGGTGCTAATGCTAAAGGTGACTGTAACAAACTGATCCAAGCTCATGATATATACCGTCAAATGGGTATTGATGAGTCGGCAAGGCAATTAGCTTACCGCAAGCTTTTTCGGCGAGCCATTAAAGGAACTGAACTTGATGCTTTGCGGGAAGCAACCAATAAAGGCTGGGTATTAGGTAGTGATCATTTTCGTGATGAAATTGAGCGGTTATCAGGCCGGCGTGCTGGAGCCAAGCCTAGAGGCAGGCCGAAGAAAGCTGGGTGATTTGAGTCCAGCCTCCAATCAGCATGGACGCATACAATGGTTTGATTTTATTCTTAAAGCGGCTAATAATTTTGAAGGAAAGGTTATGATTTCATTTTTTGAATGTGCTTGTCTTGCGGAGGATGTTTATAATCGCGAAAATAATAACCTTGCTTCTGAAATAGGCTGGACAAGAGTTGATGCGCAGAATTGGCCAAATGGATTTGCTGCTGGACTCTATAGAAAGAATAATATGACTGTTATTTCTTTTCGTGGTACCGATACCGATGATATAGAAGATATTTTAGCTGATTTAAGAATGGTTCCTGCTTCTGCGATTAATTTGACAGAAGAGCTTCCGCAAGCGTTATTGCATGCTTATGGGGTTGATGCTCTAGAAATGCAAGTAGGCGGCTATTTTGTTGGGCAAATTGCCACCAATTTTAGAACACAACTGATTGTTCGTGCATTTGCAAACCAAATACCACGGGAACAAGTGCAGCGAGCCATGCGCTATTTTTTAAATATTAGCCCACGGCCAGCTTTGCTTGTAGGGCATTCTTTAGGTGGGGCATTAGCAAAAGTTGTATCGCTTGAGCATAATATTAGGGCGATTGCTTTTAACTCTCCTTTTATGGGTGATTTACAGGGGATTAGGCCTGTTACCAGTATGTATATTAGTAGTATTAATGTTCTTTTAGATCCTTTAAGTATGTCCACGAACTTGGTGGGTAATTTGGGGCATGGACAGGTCATTACTGTGGACACTGCTCCTTACCCTGCAGCCTTGCCTGCACGTCCTGAAATGACTCAATATACACGCCCTGATTTATGCCCGAGAGGGAGTGGAGGGTATTCGCCAGAGGCTATGTTAAGAGATGCTGCCGGTGCTGCTTGTGAGGCCTTTATGGAGTCAGTCATTGACCCTGTTGCCAGTGCAGTTTCATAACCATCAAGAGGCTGGGATATGCTTGCGCGGTACCCTCGTTATTATTCGGAATTAGCTGCATATGCTGCTGGCGCAGCAGGATACTTTCATAGCATGGAGAAATTGCGCATTAAAATGGCAGTGCAGGAAAGATTTTCTAGGGCTGTTGGGGAGTTATAAATAAATGAGTGCACTATCTACACCTACTTTATTTTTTATCATTGCCTTCCTTTATGGAGGGTTTATCATCCGTGATTTTTATAAAAACGATAAGCAATGGTCATTACAGGCCAAGATCTGGTCAATGATCGTTATTATTTTTTTGTTAGTTAGTTTATTGGTGTAGTTACTTGTAATTGCATGAAGTATTCACTGTAGATAAATTTAATGGAGCAAAGCATGTCCAATTCTACTAAAGAAGTCATTCCTCATATTATTGATCAGCATGCTGAAGAGGCTGCTTTCCTGTGGTTGTTAAGAGAAGATGCAGTCAGTGCACCACATTATGATTTAGATGATTTGGCAAAGTTGGATGATCGTATTGATGCGCATCTTGATGGCTTAAGAATTGCTGGTGATTATGCTTGGCAAGCTTGTAGTGAAAACTTACAGATAAAAGAGTCTGGTGAGGTATTTGCTGCAGCGGTTTTAGCGCTGGAAGGGCGATCAGTAGAGCGAATTAATCAGGTTTATACGATTGTTGAAGAGGTGCCTGAGACAATGAATGGGCTTATTTCTGCATTTGGTTGGGTAGAAAACCATAATTTACAGGGTAAAGTTAATGGTCTGCTGGTTTCAGCAAAGCCTCTTTGGCGAGAGGTAGGGATTTCGGCTTGTGCCATACATCGAGTTGACCCTGGTAAGTTTCTTGAGCAAGCTGTGGTGGATGAAGATATTTCATTAAGAGCTAGAGCGTTGCAAGCTGTTGGCGAATTGGGGCGCGTAGATCTTAAAGATACCTTGCTTGAACAATGCCAGCATGAAAATAAGCGTATACGTTTTTGGGCTGCATGGTCGGCTGTGTTGTTGGGTGATCGTGGGCGTGCGTTAAGTATTTTAAGCACAGAAATAACCAGTAATTCTGATTTTTGTTTGCCAGCAATGCAAGTGGCTTTGCCTGTTTTTGATATGCAGTCTGCTAAAAAGGTTTTGAAAGTATTGGCTGATAATAAAGATACCTTGCGTATGGCCATTATAGGTGCGGGTATTTCGGGAGACCCTGTTTATATTCCTTGGCTAATTCAACAGATGCAGGATGCTGAACTTGCGAAAGTGGCAGGGGAAGCATTTAGTCATCTTTGTGGTGTGGATATTGCTTATCAAGATATGGAGGGGGAGTTGCCAGAAGGTATTGAGGCTGGCCCGACTGAAAATCCTGTAGACGAGTCAGTTGAGATGGATGCTGATGAAGATTTACCGTGTCCAGACCCTATGATAATGCAGCAGTGGTGGCAGAGTAATCAGCAGAATTTTAAAGCTGATGTGCGTTATTTGTTTGGTAAACCAGCAACGATTGAGCAGAGCACATGGGTATTGAAAAATGGTACGCAAAGATTACGCTATGCTGCCGCTATTCAATTAGCATTAGCTCGACCTGAACAAGCTTTATTTGAAGTGAGTGAACTGGGGAAGCGACAACAACAGGTGTTATAGTAAATGCTAATAAAGCACGATTTTTCCTATTAGGCGATTATGCCAACAAACCAACCAACAAAGAACTAAGTTGTTGCTGCTGCTGTTGAATACCTAAGCGCTGACTAAGAATAATAGCTTTCAGTTCCATTAATGCAGTATTAAAATCATCATTCACCACTAGGTAGTCATATTCGGCATAATGACTCATTTCAGTAACGGCATCCTGCATGCGCCGATTAATTATGCTGGCATCATCTTGAGCTCGCCCCTGTAAACGTTCACGTAGAACAGTAGTGGAAGGTGGCAGAATAAATATGGAGATAGCATTGGGTAATAAATGACGAATTTGTTCTGCTCCTTGCCAGTCTATTTCCAAAATGACATCTAGGCCTTTATTAAGGTTTTTCTCTACAGAACTTTGGGCTGTGCCATAAAAATTATCAAAAACTTGGGCGTATTCCAAAAACTCTCCTTGTCCCTGCATTTTTTTGAAATCGGCAGTAGCGGTAAAAAAGTAATCAACACCCTCTATTTCAGCAGAGCGTTGTGGGCGGGTGGTATGGGATATGGAAACCACTAACTTATCT
The DNA here is from genome assembly GCA_016592635.1 of Methyloprofundus sp. Taxonomy (NCBI): domain Bacteria; kingdom Pseudomonadati; phylum Pseudomonadota; class Gammaproteobacteria; order Methylococcales; family Methylococcaceae; genus Methyloprofundus; species Methyloprofundus sp. The sequence continues at coordinate 3,916,334 of AP023240.1, read as the reverse complement.
ACAGTAGGCACTAGTTTCTTAATTAAACTGGTTTTACCTGCGCCAGAAGGTGCTGAAATAATATAGAGTTTGCCTTTAGTCATGATTATATCTGTTTGATTAAGTAATGGGCTTGCTTGGTTTTAAGTATAGCAAAATAGTAGCTTATGCTAAAAGCATCAATATCAAACCATTCAAAAAAATCTGTATAGTGCCTGCGAAATACGTGGAAACGGAGCTAATAATTTTAATGTTGCACAGTGATGCTTCAATGGGGAGGTGTTGAGTTGTGAGTGTTGAGCCTTAGTGGCACTGGCTTTATCAAAACCACAATATTAGTTTATTTTGTTATGATAGAAGCAACAGGATGATTTTTGGAAAAAATAATGCAACAAAATATCGTAACAGAACAAATGACCCAAGCGGGACAAAAGATTGAGCATGATTCTTTTGCTATAGTCGATCAGGAAGTAGGGGAATATGACTATACAGAGGCGCAATGGAATATAGTGCGGCGTATGATCCATGCTACCGCTGATTTTGAATTTAATGGCTTGGTTCGCTTTCACCCTGATGCTGTGAGTGTTGGCCTGCAAGCTATCAGTCAAGGTGCTAATATTGTTGCTGATGTTGAGATGATTTGTGTTGGTTTATCTAAGCCGCGCTTAAGTCATTTTGGTGTACAGACACATCATTTTATTTCTGATCCTGATGTGATTGCTGCTGCGAAGGCGGTTAACAGTACTCGAGCGGTGCAAGCCATGCGCAAAGCACAGCATTTAAACATTCTGGATAATGGTATTGTTGCTGTTGGTAATGCACCTACTGCATTATTAGAAGTTATTCGTATGATTAAAGAAGAAGGTGTACGTCCTGCTTTAATTGTTGGTATGCCGGTGGGTTTTGTCTCGGCGGCTGAGTCCAAAGAAGCCACTGCTTTATTACAAGATATTCCTTGGATTATTACTGATGGGCGTAAAGGTGGTTCTACATTGGTAGTTGCGGCTATTCATGCGCTATTGGCTTTAGCTGAACAAGCACAAAAATAGCTTTGAATTTGGTTTACGTAGGAGGGGCTTTTAGCCGCGATTTGTGGATATTGTTCGCGCCTAAAAGCCCCTCCTACAGTTTCGTTAACTTTTTACACTTCCCCGTATGACACCAAAAAAACCGAAAGGTACGCGTAAAGGCTATTCAACTGGTGCTTGTGCTGCTGCAGCAGCAAGGGCTGCATGTTTGGGTCTGGTCTCGGGTGAAGTTCCCGCACAGGTAGAGTCATTACTGCCAAATGGTCAGCGCGTTACTTTTGTCGTGAGTGAGTCATTAGTCGTAGCAGACCATGCACATGCAGTGACTGTTAAAGATGCGGGTGATGATCCAGATTGTACGCATGGCGCGCATTTAACGGCTGATGTACGTTTGGTGAATGATAGTAATAATCAGGTACTATTAAAGGGTGGGGATGGTGTAGGTACTATTACCATGCGTGGTTTGGGGCTAGAAGTAGGCGGGCCTGCGATTAATCCGGTGCCACGCAAAAATATTGAAGCCAATATTCGTGAAGTTGCGAGTGAATTACTGGTAACGCATAGTTTGGAAGTAACTATTTCTGTACCTGGTGGTCAGGCAATGGCTAAAAAAACCTTAAATGACCGTTTAGGGATTATTGATGGTATTTCTATTCTTGGTACCACGGGTATTGTGCACCCTTATTCCACAGCTGCATTTCGAGCGAGCGTTGTACAAGGTATTGAAGTCGCTGCAAATCAAGGCCAAACTGCGGTGGTATTAACCACGGGTGGACGTACTGAAAAATTTACCATTCGTGAGTTAACTAATTTAGATCCGGCATGTTTTGTGCAAATGGGAGATTTTCTTGGCCCGGCCTTGGATGCAGCGCAACAAGTGGGCATACAACAGATTATTATTGGTGGCATGGTGGGTAAACTAACTAAAATTGCCCAAGGTGAGGTGATTACGCATGCACGACGTAACCCCGTTAATACGCAATTATTAGCTGATATAGCGGCAGAAGTGGGCGCTGCTGCAAGTGTGTGTACAGAAATTGCAGAAGGTGAAACTGCACGTTTTGCAGGTGAACGTTTGGAAGAACTTGGTTTAGGCGCTGTTTTTTATCAGGCTTTATGTGCACGGGTTATTGCGACACTTAGGGCGCGTTATCCTGATACATTTACTTATCGAATATTAATGTGTGATTTTGAAGGGGTTAAGTTAGTAGATTATGAGTAATCGATGTCAGGTTATTGGAGTATTAGATAATGGTTTGGAGAGTTTAGCGGTCACTGCTTTAGCTGCCATACAAGATGCAGATATGGTGATTGCTGCAACACGAGTATTGAGCTTATTTGCAGCAGACATTGCGCAGGCAGAGCAGAAAGATTTAACAGGCAAGTTAACACAAGTGCCGCAATGGATTGGCAGTGCTCTCGATGAGCAAAAAAAGGTGGTGGTATTGGCAACTGGAGACCCTCTATGTCATGGTATTGCCAGTTTCTTAAGTAAAAAATTGGGTGCTGAACAGTTAGAAATTATACCTAATACGTCTACAATTCAGCTTGCTTTTGCACGCTTCGGTATCGCTTGGCAAGATACCAAGATTTGTTCGGTACACAGCAAAGATGCGGGAGAATGGCAAACTGGATCAGGTGCAGAACATGGCTTATATGCTTTATTGCAGGCAATTAACCAGCACGATAAATTAGCTATTTTAACCAGCCCTGAAAATGATCCGGCACGGATTGCGCGTATGCTGTTACTGGAAGGTATGCAGGATTTGTTTGTGATGCAGGTTGTGGAAAATTTATTATCTGTTGATGAGAAAATCTTTACGGGCTTGGCTATTACGGAATTTGCTGAACAAGATTTTACAGGTAATGATGTGGTGATTCTAACTCGGCAATGCAGTAAGAAGCCCGAATTGTTATTCGGTTATGCTGATGCTGCGTTTAAACAGCGTAAGCCAGAAAAAGGTTTAATCACCAAGCGTGAAGTGCGGGCAGTGTCTTTGGCAAGAATGCAGTTAACGGCAGCCAGTGTCGTTTGGGATATTGGTGCTGGTTCGGGCTCGGTTGGTATTGAAGCTGCTAAATTATGCACACAAGGGCATGTTTATGCGATAGAAAAAAATGCAGTTGATTTTGCAATTGCAAGTGACAATGCGCGTAGCTTTGGCTTGCATAATTATAGCTTAATAGAAAATAAAGCACCCCTAGGAATGGAGCATTGGCCTGCACCCAATGCGGTATTTGTTGGTGGTTCTGGTGGTGAATTAGCGGAATTAATTAAGCTGTGTTTGGCTAAGTTGCAAGCAAATGGCTGTTTAGTGATGAATTTTGTCACGGTAGAAAACTTGAGTACTGCAGTGGAAGCCTTAAAACAAAGTGGAGCCACTTGGGATATTACCCAATTACAAGCTTCACGTAGCCAACCCATTTTACATATGCATAGAATGAGTGCAGAAAATCTTGTATGGATTGTGTGTGCACAAACAGGAGAGTCTGCATGACAGGCATCTTATATGGTGTTTCTTTAGGGCCTGGGGATCCTGGTTTGATTACCCGTAAAAGTTGGGATTTATTACATTCTGGTGCAGATTGGACTTATCCAGTCAGAAAAAAACAAGGTGAAAGTTATGCGTTGAAAATTGTATTAGCAGCTGGCCTAGAGTTGCCGGAAAATAGTACTGCGCTGATTTTTCCTATGACCCATGATCGTGAGATATTGGCCAAATATTGGTTGCAGGCAGCCACAACGGTATTGGAAAAATTACTGACAGGGCATGATGTGGTTTTTTTGGTGGAAGGAGATGCTTCTACTTATTCCACTTTTCAGCACCTGGCTAAAACAGTTACTGGCTTGGATGATGCTGTGCAGATTGAAACAATTGCGGGAGTGAGTTCTTTTAACGCTGCAGCGGCGCGCGCAAAAATACCCTTGGCTGATACCGATGATACGGTTGCTATTATTCCTGCTGGTTATGGTATTGATATGATTGAAAAAATGTTGCTAGATTTTGATACTTTAATATTATTAAAAGTGAAGCCCTTACTTGATGATATAATTAGTTTATTAGAACGTACAGATTTAGTAACGAAGGCTTGCTTTATTGAAAAAGCGGGTTCAAGTGAAGAGCGTATAGTCCATGACGTTCTAAGTTTAAAAGGCAAAAAAGTCAATTATCTATCATTGCTAATGGTGCATAATTCCCATAGAATGCGAGGGGAACTTATCCGTGGTTGTCGGAAAAAGTAAACGCTCGATAATAATAAATACAGAGGAATAATTATGAATAATACTCAAAAATTAATGGCTGCAGTCGTGGCGGTATTTGCCATGGGTTTTTTAATGGTGGGTTCTAATAAAGACGAAACCAATCAACAAAAAGAAGCGGCGGCAATGATTCGTGCTGTTGCTGCTATGCAAACGATGGCAAATAAAAAATGTCCATTAGCCGTTAAATCTGAAACAGGTGATGTTGTTTATTTTCCTACTTCTACTGATACCGATAAGCAAACTTATGTTTCATTAACATGGGAAAATTCAAAAACTGAAGATAAATATAGTTTTGAAAAAGCTGAGTGTACTTTGCATTTAACTATTGGCGGTATTTCTAAGTTAGTTATTGATGGCAAAACTATTATTGAAAAAGAAGTAAAATACTAATTTTAGTTTCACCTTAGAATAGGTATAACAACTTGTTCTATTTCCTACTGTTTTACTAGGTTATAATAATTCTTTATTTATAGCCTGGTAAAATTATGTCCTCACCAAAAATTGCTCTAGTTGCCATTACCAAGCATGGTGCTACTCAAGTTGCGCAATTAGCCGCAAAACTTCCTGAAGCTGACATCTTAGTCACAGAAAAATTTCAAGAATTATTAAAAGGTAATACTGTTGCTCAGTTTTATACTGGTCCATTCAAAGCGCAAATTGCAGACTTATTCAAAAAATATGATCAAATTGTCTTTTTTGTATCTTTAGGTGCAGTGGTACGCTTGGTTGCACCATTTTTAAAGTCTAAAGATGAAGACCCTGGTATTATTGTGGTTGATGATGCCGCACAATTTGTGATTCCTGTGCTTTCTGGACATGTTGGCGGCGCGAATGCCTGTGCTGAAATGCTGGCTGATATTTTAGATGCAACCCCTGTTTTGACTACTGCTTCTGATGTTGGTAAAACCATTCCTGTGGATATTTTAGGGCGCGAATTAGGCTGGCAAGTAGAAGCACCAAAAATTAATATTACGCGCGTTTCTGCGCATGTAGTGAATGAAGAGCCCATTGCTTTTGTTCAAGAAGCAGGTAGTAAAAATTGGTGGACACGTAGCACACCTTTACCAAAAAACATCCAGTTATTTGATGATTTTTATGCAGTTGACTTAAGTAAGTTTAAAGCGGTGTTATGGGTGACCAATGCCTATATTTCTAAGCCTTTATGGCAACAATTGCATGAGCGCCTTGTCGTGTATCGGGTTCCGGAATGAAAGTGGTATTAGGTTTAGGGTGTGACCGTAATACTGCACTGAGTACTGTGGAAGCCGCAATTGATCAAGCCTTGGCTGCTAATGGTTTGCTACATGAACATATTGTAAAATTTGCCAGTATCGATAAAAAACAAGATGAGCTCGCCTTTATCCAATTAGCCGAAAAGTACGCATTACCCATGCAATTTTATGCGGCGGAACAACTAGCTATCGTACCTGTACCCAGCCCATCCGCAGTGGTAATGAAATATGTTGGTACACCGTCAGTCTCTGAAGCAGCTGCTATTTTAGCTGCTTCGACTGATATGACAGATTTATTAGTTGAAAAATATAAATATCGTGGTGCAGATGATAAAAATGCCACGGTATCCATCGTCCGAATGAGAAAAAATACATGAGCGGCAAGATATATTTAGTGGGCTTTGGCCCTGGCTCTGAAGAGCATATGACCTATAAAGCAAAATCAGCCATTGCTGAAGCAGATGTGGTCATTGGCTATACTACCTATATAAAGTTAGTCAAAGATTTGCTTGATGACAAGGAAGTGATTAGAAAAGGAATGACCGAAGAAATTGACCGTTGCATAGAGGCTTATGAACAAGCTAAATTGGGTAAAACGGTTGCACTGATTTCTTCAGGTGATATTGGCGTTTATGGCATGGCAGGGCCTACTTATGAAGTCTTGTTACAAGCAGGCTGGACACCTAAGGATGACATTCAGATAGAAATTGTACCTGGTAGTACCGCCTTATCCGCGTGTGCATCATTAGTGGGTGCGCCGTTAACACATGACTTCTGTTCCATTTCCTTGTCGGATTTATTAACGCCTTGGCCAGTAATTGCAGGCAGGCTGGAGGCGGCAGCACGCGCTGATTTTGTGGTTGCACTTTATAACCCCAAAAGTGGCCGACGTACCCAGCAAATTGTCGAAGCACAAAAAATATTATTACGTTATCGCCAGCCTGATACGCCCGTTGCGATAGTCAAGTCAGCTTATCGACGTAGGCAAGATATTCAATTGGTTCAGCTAGATAAAATGGCTGAGTGTGATATCGGTATGCTAACCACGGTATTAATTGGTAACTCCTCTACCTTCATTAAAGAATCTTTAATGATTACGCCGCGAGGGTATGCCAATAAATATAATAGCCTGACAGGGGAAGCCAAAGAAGGTGAGCAAGCTGGGGTGTCATTATCAATGGGGTTAGAAGGTTGGTATGCCTGTTTGCGCCAATATGTACAAGATAATAATGGCTTAACATTAGAAAAAATTGCTGCTTACTTTAATGTTGCTGTGGGCGAAGTGCTTAATGCCATTGCTGCGGGTGATAATGCTGGAGAGCATCGTGCCGCACAAGTAGATGCTGATAAATTAGCCGACGTTATTGACCAGTGTGAATCTTGGGGTAAATTGCGTGGCATAGTACGTGCTGAAGCAGGTGCTGTGACAGAGTTATTTTTGCACGCGCAAGATTTTCTGCAGCGAGGTGACTGGCTAAATATTGAGACAGATGCTTTTCATTGTCATATTAATTGGAGCAATGTGGCGAGTGCCTATTTTGCCAGTCGTGAAGGCAAATCTTATGGTGTGAATTTTGTTGATGATAAAGGTCACTTAGTTTTTAGGCTGTTATTGACAAAAGATAATGGTGAATTTAGCAGCATTAAGTTAGATAGTTATCAGCAAGCATGGCAACAATTGACTGCTATAGGAGATTCAGATGACTGAGGTGCTCAGACCTAAAATGATGGATTACACTCGGCATTTGTCGGTGTGTATAGGAGAGCGATGCACGCCAAATGGTGAAGGGCAGGCATTGTATGATCTGTTAAAAGACAAGTTCAAGCAAGCAGGGCTTAATACAGGTGACTTGAGGGTAAAGCGTAGTCGAGTAACTTGTTTTGGAACCTGTAAATCAGGGCCGCTTATTTGCGTGCAACCCGATGGAGTCTGGTATTATGACGTTACCAGCGAGAAATTAGATAGAATTATTAACGAGCATTTGCTGGGTGGTGTGCCTGTAGCTGAATATAGTTATCACCAAGGGCCAGGCACAACTGATTAAAAAACGAAAAGACGAAAAAGAGGTTTTATATATGGCTAACCAAGCATACACCGGAAATATCGCAGCCTGGAAAGATGACAGAGGATTTGGCTTTATCAGAACAGAAACTGGTAACAAAGAAGATGATGTTTTTATTCATATTTCTTCGTTGAATAATATGAGTCGTCGCCCGCGAGTGGGGGATGTGATTCATTATGATTTAATAGAAGATAACGGTAAAACTAAAGCAACCAATGCGATTATTGAAGGGGTCGAGCCTTTTAGTGAAGAAGCTAAGGGTTGTAACACACTAGTCACTATTATTCTTACTGCCATTGTTTCTAGTGGTGTTACCGTGTTGGTAATGAATAATATCTAATATGATTGATAGCCTGTAAGTAGTTAGGCTGTCTACTTATGGGCTATCAACACAGAATAGTTCTGTTCACTTAATTTAATAAATATAATGAGAAAATACCAGCGCTTTGGCATTATTGCCCTGACTTGTTTTATTGCTAGTTGTACGAGCCTGCATGCGACAGATCAAGATATTGAGCGCGAGCAGCATGCGCAAGTTAAGCAGCATAGTAAAGGGTTAAATCTTGATGCAAGTCTGCGGCAATTGCTGCGTGAGGAAATGCAAGCTATACAGACAGGGATGATGTCTTTGATCCCTGCTATTGCTAGTGGTGATTGGGATAAAGTTGCCAGTATTGGTAAGCAAATGCAAGGCAGTTATATCATGAAGCAAAAACTTACAGCAGAGCAGCGTCATGCTTTACATGGCTCTTTACCTGCTGAATTTATAAAGCGAGATCAAGCCTTTCATCAAGATGCAGGCATGTTGGCACATGCAGCAGAAATGGGGCACCCTGATATTGTAAATTTCTATTTATATAAGTTAACCACAGCTTGTGTTGAATGTCATACTGAATTTGCTGCGCAAAGATTTCCAAATTTAGTGCTTAAGCAAGAGTCTGCTCATCATCATTAAAACTTACACATGTACTTGGTTGTGAAGTGCAGGTACTTGCTATTAAGTGTGTAGCTTACTTTTCTATTGTTACTCTCATTCCCATGTGTCTAATTGAGCACTAGATATACTGGGTGGCATTTGGTTTAAGCCTATTCCACCCTGTCCTTGGTTTTTTCATAATACTTCCTCATGCCTATTTACTAGGTCTCTATTTTTGTGTTTTTTAGCAAGACTCTGATGTTTTTTAGCAAAGAAAAAGCCTGCAAAACCTGCAATGATTAGAATGATTAATGCAGAGGACGGTGGTTTTGCTTCTGAATTAAAGTCATTAGAAATAGCGGTGTCGACTATGTTGACTTCACTTTTCCAAGTACCGTTTATATTTTCTAAGTCTCTCGCCTGTATATTGCTCGTTGTAACAAAACTACTTATTATAAAGAGTAGAACTATGGTTTTTTTCATGGATTCCTACCGTTAAATCAAATAAAAAATAGACAATAGCAAACGATAACCTTATCTTGTAGCTATTTCCAAAGAGTGAGATAAGATTAACAAAACAAATTTATCTAAACTTTGATATTTATCCCAAAATAAGGAAAGCTTTAGAAAGTTGAATTTTGCTTTTGCTGTTTAGGATTGTTTTGACTTGGTAATAAAAAAGGGGGGCGATAAATATCGCCCCCCTTTTTTTTACCCCAGTTATTTGGATAGGGGTGTTGAAAAAAACTACTAAAGGTTACTTATCAGCAATCATAAAATAACCAGGAGAGGTTGTTTTTAAGATAACAAAGCCTTCTTCGCCATCTGTCGCAGCTTGTATCATTAATAGCTCAGATGCAGGAAGCGCTGTGACCACACTGACATCTTGACTAACTACCACGGCATTAATGCTATTTAGGTCTGTTTTAGTACCTTTGTAAGCTACCTTAATGAACATAGATGCGCCATTAAACGACTCAACAAGTTGCTTGGCACTATCGCGGACAGCAAAGTAGAATACATCAGAGCGTAATGTTCCATAACCACGTGTAGTGAGGATGTCTTGAGCAATTGCTTCAGCACCAGATACATAGCCTAACGCACCACGGAAAGTAGGGAACAACAGCGTATTGACAGCATTACTGTCAACAACAGCAATCATACTCCGTAAGTTCGGTGTACCTTTATTAGGTGAAAAGTAAAATGCATTAGCACTAGGCAAGTCAGCAGACATCATTGCACCAAGCTCAGGACCAGCAGCTGCTAGAATATCAGTAGTTTTGATTTGTCTAAACTTACCAATCACTTCAGTTGCGCTAGAGTTTTTTAGCAGCGTCATGAAAGGGTCAACTTTAGTAGTGAACAAAATGTCTTCAACATTTTGCGTTACATCACCATTAGGCTGAATCTTCATGTACTCAAGGTCAAGAATATAATTGCCTTCGGCTACTAAACGCGCGTCAGGAATTGTTCTGATGGTTTTGGTGTTGGCTGCTCCCATAATACCCGCAGGTGAAAGTAAGGAACTGAATGCGCCACTTTGCTTGCGCTCATGACACTCTTCACATTGCACTGAGTCAGGTGATGGGCGGGTATTATGCGAAATGATATACTCATTTGATTCAGTCAGAATTTCAGCGACATCAGGATTAGCATAGCCTTTCATGCGTAATAAGTTGTCATAAGTAGATTTAAGCGCCATAAAGGTTTCATAGTCTTCAGGTGAGCCAAATCTAAGTCCATGTCTGCCTGAGCGTGCGCTAACTTTACCAACTGTTTCGCCACTAAGTGGGTCAACGATGGCTCCAAAGTCATTGCCCTCAGCATCCGTACCTTTTTCATATACTGAGTTAAGCTCGGTGCTGACTAAGACGCGATCGCTATTTTTATCTTTCCAGTAAGAGCGTACTCTTGGGTTATAAGGCACCATGGTAGACATGCCATTTTCAGCCATTCGATAACGGAACAATATTTGTAATGGCGCTTGACTTTTTTCACTTTTAATTTTGCCATTAATATGACATGCCTGACAAGACACTATATCAAAGTGAGTTTGAGTAACACGCGTCAAGCTATCTTGACTATAGCCAGCCATATCGCCATTACCTTTCCATAACTCACGGTGAGCATTAAGCAAAGTATCATGCCCAGAAGGAATAACAGGATTTTTAGAATTAATATGACATTCTTCACAAGACTTGGCATTTGGTGCGTAATCTAAATCATTACGTACATCCATATCCGAGTTGCCTTTAGGAAAGTCATGATTGGCATCTAGGTCAACATTACTAAAAGGTGATTTAAAGTATTGCTTAGAATGACAGGAATTACAGTTCTCAATATCACGGGTTTGACCATTATCATCCGTATAGGTTTTACCTTTATGAACATCATCAACAGGGTCATCTTCTAAGACACCATCAACAGCTGGGTCAACAGACGGATCATCAGAAACGCTGGCTAGGGTTGCAGATGCTTTCTCGCCAAAACCAAAAAATCCACGACGTGAGTTACTGGTTCTATGACATGCCATGCAGTTATCATTGCCTGGGAAGCGCAACATTGGAATAACCGCTCTGCCAGATCCATCAAAGGCTTCTGGGTTCCAGTTAAACTTGGGCATACCAAATTCATCCAGCACAGGTTGAATAGATTCACCTTCGCCTGGTTGGCCGTGCATGCCTGGGTTAGGCTGCATGGCGCGTTCTACAGTAACCAAGTTTTTGCCGTCTTTCTCAACGACATACTCCATTAATCCCGTTGCAGCTTGACGGAAGAAGCCTTCTGTCGTGAAAGCTTGACGTGCTCTTCTTGGTGTTAGTGATTTTTCTAAGCCACTATCGGCTGGAAGTTGTAAGGTAGAGAAGTCAGCATGACAAAACATACAGTCTGCTTCACCAACGCCACTTTTTTTCCAGTCCCATAGCATAAGATGCTCTTCGCCGTTCATAGTATGGCGTTCGTAGTAATCACCATCATAAAGCGGGATGTCGGCAGGGTCTTTTTCATCATAACGGATGCCGTCACGATCTTTTTCTGCCCAGCCGCCGCCTGTATGACAACTCATACAGGCTTTAACCCAACCTGCCGAACCTAAGTCAGCAAAGTTTTGTGGCTCAGTGTTAACTTTTTTTGCTAATACGCGCTGCTTGTCCCCGCCCATGCAGGTATAGCCGCCGTAATACCCTGGTGATACAAGGTGTGGTAAGCCTCGTTTTGCGCCGTAATTATCATCCGCTTCATCACGCCCCATTTCAAAGTGATAAGCATGGGTGATGGCTTCATAATCATGACAACCACTACCCGCACAACTTTGTTTGGGGCTGTAAGGGTTATGTGATGCTAGGACATTAAAGCCTTTTTCATCCAGTAATGGAATCGGTGGGTGATTCACCGGTTTATCAAATTCGTTTACGACAGCATAGCTGTTAGAAAACATGAGGAGCATAAATACAAAACTCATTCGCATGAGCTGTTTATGCCTCCCGTGTTTGTTAAAAAGATACATAAAACTTCCCCTTTGGCTATTGCCATTAATTAAAATAATTACTTAGTATGCCTTTATGTTCATGGTAAAAGTGCAGACATAGCCTTATATTAAAGCAAGAATTAAGCCAAAATAAATAGGGTTGTAATATTCAGCACTTAGGAATAAGTGGGGAGGGGGGATCTTGAATATTGTTGTAAATAGCACACAATATTATTGTTATTTAACATTGTTTAGAATAAGTGTGTTTTGTAAGGAGAGTATTTGTATTATTGTACTCGTAGAGTCTCTAAGTAGCGGCGAAGTTCTTGGCAGCAGCTGAAATAGATGGCTTTTCTCTGCTGATTTTTTGCCATACCTAAGGCGCCTTCCATAGATGCCAATATAAACAAAGCACAAACGTTGGTATTGAGTTCCTTATCAATAATTCCTTGTGCTTGCCCTTTTTTTAATGCCTCAGCTAATGCTGTTTGCCAAGTGAGAAAAATCTTCTCAATACGCTCTCTAAAGCCCTCATGAATAGGAGACATTTCCTGAGCTAGGTTATTTAGTGGACAGCCCAAGGTAAAAAATTCATCACTCCAGCTATGGTTTCGTTCTGCAAAAACTTCATAAATAGTATCCAGAGGATCGACAACATTCTGTAAAGGTTCCACCCATAAGCGGTGTATATTTACTTGTATGTACTCTTCTAAAACAGCATAGGCTAATGCTTGTTTGCTGGCAAAATGATAATAAAGTGCGCCTTTTTTTAAATCAATATTTTTCAATACTTGGTCAATACGCATTCCTTGATAACCGTATCTGTGCATCTCATTAAAAGCTGCGTTAAGTATTTTTTTGCGTGTGTCTTCGGGGTTGCGTTTCGTGGTCATATTATTACTCAAAAGGAATTAATGGCAGTATAGACAGACCAGTTGGTCTTTGCTATGCTTATTTTAAAAACAGACTGGTTGGTTTGTTTTTTTTGTTCAATAACTTTGGAGATAATAAGATGATAGATTTATACACAGAAAAAACGTTTAATGGCCAGCGGGTTTCGATAATGTTAGAGGAAACAGGGCTGGCTTATACTGCGCATCATATTAATTTGATGCAAGGTGAGCAGCACCATGCTGATTTTTTAAAATTAAATCCTAGTGCTCGAATCCCCGTTTTAGTGGATCATGAGCAAGGCAGCTCATCTCCCTTGGTACTGACGCAATCAGTGGCAATTTTGCAATATTTGGCTGAAAAAACTCAGTTATTGATACCAAAGACTTTAGCAGAAAGAGCAAAAATGTATGAGTGGATGAATTTCCATGCAATTGATATAGGCTCAACTTTGTTCAGTGCATTTTATTTGCAGCAACTTATTACGCCTCATGAAAAACAAGCGGCAGAGCAGTTAAGGGTGCGTATTCATAAACTATATCAATTTTTTGATCAGCAATTGGCTGAGCAAGAGTTTTTGGCGGGTGCCAGCTATAGTATTGCTGATATAACAGCTTTGCCAGCTGTTATATCTCAAGCAGAAATATTAACTGAGTATAAAAATCTTATGCGCTGGTTAGAGCAATTGAAACTAAGGCCAGCAGTGCAGCAAGGCATGAACATCCCTAATTATTAGCAGGGTATGGGTTTTGCGTATAATAAGCAATAGCGGCTAAGTACTTTATGATAGAATGGCGCAGGTAAAATTACCGTCAATCCCTTGTATTCTATGAGCTTAGGAGTAGTTAATATATGGCCAAAGTTTGGTTTGTTGGCGCAGGGCCAGGTGACCCTGAATTAATAACGCTAAAAGCACAAAAGCTAATTGCACAAGCAGATGCAATTTTATATGCGGGTTCTTTAGTTTCTAAAGCCGCTACACAATGGGCTCCAGCATCTTGTGTCATCCAAGATTCTAAGGGCATGACTTTAGAAGACATTACGAATTGGCTAATACAGCAGTCTGTTGGTGACACCACTGTTATTCGTTTACAAACGGGTGATCCTGGCTTGTATGGGGCGCTAATTGAGATGGTGCAGCCTTTAGATAAGGCTGGTATTGATATTGGTGTGGTTCCTGGGGTCACGTCGGCTATGGCATCTGCAGCTTGTGCAGTAGAATCACTCACATTACCCGAGGTAACCCAAACCGTTATTTTTAGCCGGGTGGAAGGGCGTACGCTCATGCCGGAAGGAGAGTCGTTAGCAGAGCTAGGCCAGCATCATTGTACGCTGTGTTTATATTTATCAATTACTCTACTAAAAAAAGTCCGTGAAGATTTGTTAATCGCAGGCTGGCAAGATGAGTCGCCAATTGTGGTGGTGCATAAGGCGAGTTGGCCAGAAGAGCAGCAAATTATTCGTGGCACGCTGGCAACGATTAAAGAACAGTGCAAACAAGCGGGTATTAATGCGCAGGCCATGATTATTGCCAGTCCGGCAATTGGAGCTAGGCAATGGCCAGAGCTTAAAAAATCTAAATTATATGATGCGCAGTTTAGTCACCGTTTTCGTAAAGCAACTAAAAATCAGGAATAAGAATGCAACATACAGTTTTATTGGTTGGGCACGGTTCGCGTGCGTTACAGGGTAATATTGAGATAGAGGCGTTTGCAGAACAGTGGCGTGCGCAGCACCCGGATTGGCGTATTGAGGTTTGCTTTATTGAGTTTGCTGATGTTTTGTTAGATGCAGGTTTTGACCTTGCTGCCAAGGGTTCTAAAAAAGTGATTGTAGTGCCGTTAATTCTCAATGCTGCTGGGCATGTCAAAATGGAAATTCCCGAGTATTTGGTTAAAGCAAAAGTACGCCATCCACAAGTTGAATTTATTTATGCAGCGCATATTGGTGCAAGTACTGGGGTATTGACCATTTTAAAACGCAGCTTGCAGAATGTGATGTCGACTTTAGATGCGCCAGACCCGAAAACAACAGGTGTTATTGTCTTAGGGCGGGGTTCATCAGATAAAGTAGCTAATGGCGAAGTCGCTAAAATGGCCCGTTGGTTATGGGAAGATACCCAGCATGAGTTAGTTGATATTGCGTTTACTGGCATTACCTTTCCGCGCTTGGAAACTGCGGTACAAAGGCAAGTCAAATTAGGCATGACCCAAATTTGTATTTTGCCTTATTACCTATTTACCGGTACGTTGATTAATCGTATTAGCAAGCAGTTTGAACGATTGCAAAGCCAGTATCCACAAATTAGTTTTGGTTTAGGGCAATATTTTGGTTTTGAACCTGAGATTTTTGCGAGCTTAGATGCCAAAGTATTAGCTGTTATCAGTGGACAAGCAGAGCATATGATGGAATGTGATGGCTGCAGTTATCGACAATTTGCCCAAGATCATGGGCAAGGGCATCAGCATTAACGCAAAAATGCCACGGGAAGTATAAGTTAGCGGCTCTAGTTTGTTATTGCAGAAAACTCCAAAGAAATCTAGACTAAATTAAACAGAGCTTACTTCCCCCTGAAGCTTTAGCGTTATACATGGCTTCATCAGGTTCTTTAAATAATTGTTGAATTGCTACCTTCTCATTCAAAGGCATCTAAACCACTAATGCCTGCACTGATAGTAGTTGCGATACATAGCGGCTAGACGTTTGAAGTAATCTTGATAGTGCTGACAGTCTGCCTTTTAAAAGTCTTCCCATTCATCCTCATCAGCAGGTGAGTTTGGTGTTGGTGTATAAGTTTGTGCCGGATTAGGATTTGCACTTCGAGATTGGGTTACTGGTTTAGCTGCTGCATTCATATTTCCCGATACGTTCTCCTCTACCACTGTCAATAATTCTACGATTTTGGTTGATAGGTCTGATACTGTTGAGTAGTCTTGTGTAGCACCCCGTGTATTGCCTTTGTCTTGGTTTTTTATACAAGACTGAACTATTCCATGCATTTGGGCATGCAACTTTTCCATTTCGACCATTGCAGGCAAATATCCATAAGTAGACATACCTGTTGAATATAGCCACTTACCCAAATCGCAGTCCCTATGTGAGACAGCCTGATCTAGGGTTAAGGCTTCTTTACCATCAAGGAAATTTCTTAAACGAGCCTTCCAAGATAGGTGTTTACTTCGTGCTGATGCAAAATCTAAGGTATTACTGCGGGAAGAGGTTTGACTGTGACTATGAGGTTGCGCATTGCCAGGCAAACCTGCTTTAAAAAAACCAAGTA
Organism: Methyloprofundus sp.; assembly: GCA_016592635.1. Taxonomy (NCBI): domain Bacteria; kingdom Pseudomonadati; phylum Pseudomonadota; class Gammaproteobacteria; order Methylococcales; family Methylococcaceae; genus Methyloprofundus; species Methyloprofundus sp. Next base: position 3,900,211 of record AP023240.1, on the reverse strand, counting down.
ACTGAGCCATACTATTTGATTGGTCGCTCATTGATACACTTGCGGCCGAAGCCTGTTCTGCTAATGCCGCATTTTGTTGGGTAATTTCATCCATTTGCGAGACTGCTTGGTTAACTTGTTCAATACCTTGCGACTGCTCCTCACTGGCTGCAGCTATTTCTGCAACGATATCACTCACTTTCTTAACACCTATCACTATTTCATTTAGCGACTTGCCAGTCTCATTAACAAAATCAGTACCCGATCTGACTTTTAGGACACTGGTCTGTATCAACTCTTTGCTTTCTTTTGCTGCAGTAGCACTTCGTTGCGCAAGGTTTCTCACTTCTGTTGCGACAACTGAGAAGCCTCTGCCTTGCTCTCCCGCTCTCGCCGCTTCAACTGAGGCATTTAATGCTAATAAATTGGTTTGGAAAGCAATTTCGTCAATTACACCAATGATCTCTGCTATCTTGTTACTGCTTACATTAATTTCTTGCATCGCTGCAATGGCTGAACTAACAATACTCCCACCCTGCTCCGCCAGTTGCCTTGCAGTTGTCGCTACTTGATTTGCTTGTTGCGCATTATCGGCATTATTTTTAACCGTATTGGTTAATTCCTCCATACTGGATGCCGTTTCTTCCAAGCTAGATGCTTGTTGTTCAGCACGCTGAGATAGATTGTTATTACCACTGGCTACCTCTTGTGAAGAATTTTTAATAAATCTAGCAGATTCATTAATTTGACTAACAATTTCACTTATTTGACCTAGCGATACGTTGATATTATTTTTGCAGTCCAAGTACGTCCCTTCGTAATCATTATCAATTTGATTCGTCAAATCCCCCATAGCCATGCTTTCCATGGTGCTTGATACATCTGAAAATACACGCTCTATTACATCAGTCAGCTCATTGATGCCACCACTTAACTTTTTAAAAAAACCTTCTTTATCAGCCATCTCAATGCGCGCACTTAATTGCCCGACTTTTACACCTTCAACAATGGCTTCTATTTCTTGCTCGATTTTAACTTCATGAGTTTTATCTCGCCATTCAACAACTGTACCAATACGTTCACCAGCATCATTAGTTACAGGGTTGGCAACAAAATCCATATGTCTGCCACCAATTTCAAGACTAGATTTGAATGTACCTGTCAAGGTCGGTATCAACCCCCTTTGGTGCGCCGGATTTTTATGAAATTGATCTATGTTTGCACCTAATAATGCATCAGCTTTAAAATTAGGTAGTTGTGTTTGTATGTCTGCCTCTGCATTTTTAAACATCTTCTGAACGGTTGAATTCATATAGATGATTTCAAGATTATTATTTGCCACCATCACGCATGATTCAACGTTATCTAATGCCTGTTGAATGCGCTGCCCAGTATTTGCCAGTTCTTTAGCTTCTGCCAAGTCAACATTCAATTTGACTTGCATCGATTGCAAAGCCTGCAACATGGCACCAAATTCATCATTGGCAGTCAAATCTAATGTGTTTCTATATTTGCCATCTGTTAAGCGATAAAAGACACCTGAAATATCACTCGTTTGCTTTTTAAAATAACGCAGTAATTGATAAGCTAGGAACACCACGACCATTATCAATAAAGTGATGCTTGCCATACCAATATATAAACTTTGGCTAAATCCCGCGCTCCTTATTTCCAGCAGCTTCTTAAGGTTAACTGCCGTTGTGTCGGCTAAACTATTTGTCGCTGCAATTGCTGCCGTTCCCTGACTAAAGAGTTTTTTTGCAGAAACTGTACTAGGTGCAGTCATTAATTGATCAACCTTTGTCAAAAAGATTGTTACTTGGTTTGATAAGTCATTTTTCTGATCAGTAAAAACTGGTGCTAATTGCTCATTTTCTGTGGTAGCAGTGCCAATATCATGCAGACTAGCTGATAGTAAGCCATCAACTTTCTCTTTCAATACCACTAACTTTATTAATTGTGCTTGCGTAAGACCACTTTGACCAGCCAACCCTGCACCATATCCTCTTAATTTCCCAAGGTTTTCCATTAATTCGGGCAACCTGACTACCTGCATATCCATAAGATAATAACTATCCAAATCAGGATCAAGAATTAAATTCGAACTATCTCCCACCTGCACAAAAAGCGCTAAGACATTATTTATTAAATCCGTATGCTGAGTAAAATTTTGCTTCTTTGAGAGTTTTAATGAGCGCCCTTCTAATTGCGCCCATTGCTGTTTAATCGACTGCCATGCTTTACTGCTAGACAACTCATCACCATATAAAGCATCCACATGATCAACCGCTTTAATAGCTTCTAAAATTTGCCTTCTGGTCTGCATAATAGAGCTGGTATCCACTGCATTGCCTGATGAAAAATAAGCATTTGTTAAGCCCCTATGTTTAGCCGTATCCGAGAGAAAACCCTTTAAAGGCACCAAATACTCAGAACCTTTTATTTCTTTATTGGCAAAGTCGATGGCTATATTTTTTTCCAAAAACAGCATGGCTATCAAGATTAAAGCAGGCAACAATAGGGCAAATCCCATGGCCGCTAATTTCTGCCCAAATGAAAGCCTTTTAATAAAGTTCAATTTATGCAAGAGGCCTGTTTCTTCTAGGGTAGCTTGCTTTTTTTTGATTTTGTCATAAAGGTCTTCTGCCGACCTTACCTGTTCCCTGCTAGGCGCATAACGACAAGACATAATACCCACATATTGGCCATTTTTATAAATGGGAGTTACATTGGCTTCTACCCAATAATAATCACCGTTTTTACATCTATTTTTTACCATACCTACCCAAGGTTTATGGGCTTTAACTGTTGACCATAAATCCTCAAACGCTTCGGGTGGCATGTCTGGGTGACGGACAATGTTATGATTTTTACCAATTAACTCAGGCTCACTATAACCACTGATTTCAACAAAAGCCTCATTAGCTTTAGTGATAATGCCTTTGGTGTCGGTTTCTGTTACTAAAATAGTACCATCAGCCATATGTACTTCATGATCAGTTACCGGCATATTAATCTTCATTATTTATCTCCTGAACCATCAATAATTTTTTTATTTTTATTTTAATCGGTCTAAGGTTCGAAATTTCAAATGTTTATTTACATCAAGTAACATCAGTATATATGTCGATCCTAGTGCATAAATAAACTGAATGCCTTAGTTTATATCAATAGTACTTTTTATGGAGATTGGCTATTTTTCTCAATTAAGTACGTCGTTTTTTTGTGACATTCGTAAATGATATTTTGAAGCGTATCAATTTTTAACCTTAATTCGCTAATCAATTGTATTTGTTTCTCATCCTGAGCTTCCACCAACACGTTGTTAAAAAGTTTGACAGCGTGTTAAGTTCAAGTAATAGGGACTCTAACTGACTTAAGTTTTCTGCAATCGTTCTTTCATTCATAAGAGAGCATGTATTTGTGTTAAGCCAGTTCATAGCAGCAAGCAGGTAGAGACCCATTGTCGTTGGAATATAACATAGCTAGTGCGTCACTGCGTGGCTCACCAAAAGTTTTGAGAGCTCTATCTCAAAAATTGACTCGCACTGAACCACTGGCTTTCCATTTCGGCAAATGGATTTGCATGGCTACATGATTTTTAGAAGGGGGCTCTGGAGTAAACTGACAGAAGTAGCTTGAATTTGTTTGCGGCGATTTGGGATGTTTGCTTTATTTGCCCTCTATATTCGCATGTTGGTACACATTAATTGTGTGATTTATGAGGGGTGTGCAACTGGATTAAACCAAAAAGCCGCGTGTTAGCGGCCTTTGTGTGTATTTGGGGTGAAATCTTACTCTATATTCTGCACCTGTTCACGCATTTGCTCAATCAACACTTTAAGCTCTATAGAAATCCCCGTCATTTCTTTATCGGCAGATTTAGAGCCCAGCGTATTGGCTTCACGATTCATTTCTTGCATAAGAAAATCCAATCGCCGGCCGATAGGTTCATGTAATGTTAAAATTCGTAAAACCTCATGGATGTGAGTTTCTAGGCGATCTAGCTCTTCATCAACATCAAGCTTTTGGGTTAATAGCACCATTTCTTGCTCAACTCGATCATAATCAGGGTTGGCAACCAGGTCAGCAATATGGTGCTTAAATTTTGAGCGTAAGTGAGATAATACGACTGGCAAACGTAGCTTTGCTTGACTGACATATTGCTGCATGCTGGTGCAGCGGGCACTAATTAATTTTTCTAGCTCAGCACCTTCACGCTGCCGTGCGGCGATTAATTTATCTGTTGCCGTTTGTATCAGCTCTACTAAAGCTTTGTGTAAGGCATCTTTATCGCTGGCGGCTTCTTTTTGAATACCTGGGAAGTTAAGTATATCAAGCGCTGTAAAGGGAGTTGCTGTCACCATTAATTGCTCAATAGCTTGGGTACTATCAAGTAATGCTTGCACTGCCTCCATGTCGATACTGAGAGTTTGTTCGGTCAGGTGGTGCTTTTTAAAACTTAGACTGCATTCAATCTTGCCGCGTTTTAATTTTTTATTAATGGCGAGTCGGATTGCATCTTCTGCAAAGCGGAAACGCTCTGGTGTTTTGATGGTGATATCGCAATAACGGTGATTTACCGAGCGTAATTCACAGTTAATGGCAATATTGTCAACTTTAACTTCGCTATTGGCGAAAGCCGTCATACTATAGGTCATTAGCTTTTTCCTGAGAAGAAGTGTTGTAATAATGTTGCGGTGTCAGTCATGCCTTGTTCTAAATTTTTAAGGATTTCCGGCATAGTAATTTCACCTTCTGCTTTGCCTGCAGCCCAATTGGCAATAACGGCACAACAGGCATATGGGATTTCTAATTCTTTTGCTAACGCTGCTTCAGGCATACCTGTCATACCTACCAAGTCACAGCCATCACGTTGCATGCGGATAATTTCTGCGGCCGACTCCAGTCTTGGACCTTGGGTACAGCCATAGACACCATCTGCTTGAATATTAAGGTTCGCTGCACTTTGAATAAGGCGTTGGCGTAACGCCTCGTCGTAGGGATAGCTGAAATCAATGTGTTGTACTGCTTGCTCATCCTCTGCAAAGAAAGTATGTTCACGGCCATAACTGTAGTCGATAATTTGTTCAGGAATGGCAATGCGAGCAGGGTACATTGCAGGTGTAATGCCGCCAACAGCAGCAACAGCAATGATTTGTTCAGCACCAGCTTGTTTTAATGCCCATAGATTGGCTCGATAATTAATTTTGTGTGGTGCAATAGTGTGTGGATCACCGTGTCGCGCAAGAAAAATAACTTTCTGCCCATAAATTTCGCCTAGGGCACAAGCAGAAGAGGGAGCACCATAAGGGGTCTCAATTTGTTGTTGTTCAATGATTTTTAGTGATGGCAGTTGAGTAAGCCCTGAGCCACCAATAATTGCAGTTATTGTCATTTTTTTATTTCTTAATTCTTAAGCGCATGCATAGATTCCTGCGGCATTGCGCAAATAACCTTTATAGTCCATACCATAACCATATAGATAACGGTTAACTACCGACAGCCCAACAAAGTCAGCGGTGACTGGTTTGTCTTTATTAATTTGTTTATCGACTAATACTGCACTATAAACTGCACTTGCTCCCTGCTCATGGCAATATTGATAAATAGCCTGCAGTGTTAAGCCTTCATCGAGAATGTCGTCAATAACAAGAATGGTGCGATCTTGTAGTGAGCTGGCAGGCTTTTGTAACCAGTTAATTTGGCTGCCACTGGTTTGCTGACCATAGCGACTGACATTAATCGCATCTAATGTTAACGGAAAATTAAATTTGGTCATTAATTTGCCCGTTGTGACCACGCCGCCATTCATTACGCACAAAATTAATGGATTTTTGTCTGCTAGCGAGCGATTAATTTGCACCGCCATATGATCAATAGCAGCTTCCACATCAGCTTCAGTATGCAGTAATTGCGCATTTTTCTGGACTTGTTCAATTTCAGCGAGCATAAGATTCGGCGAGTTCGGTAACTTTTTTACTAATGGTTTGCCATTTTAAGCTATTTTGTAACACTTGTTGAGTAGCATTAGTTTTCCCTAACATAGCTAATAAGCGTTGTTCACGGAGTTTGTTGTTTTCTATTGGTGTTGCCTCTAATACTTGTTCGGCCGCAGTTTCATTATTACATACCAGCAACATATCACAGCCTGCCTCTTGGGCAAGTTTGGCGCGTAAGGTAAAGTCACCGACTGCCGCCGCCCCTTCCATACTTAAATCATCACTAAAGACTGCGCCATTAAATTTTAATTGCTTACGCAGTATTTCATTAATCCAAATACTAGAAAATCCGGCGGGTAATTCATCAACAGCAGGGTAAACGACATGAGCAGGCATAATACCTTCTAAGCCTTCTTCAATAAGTTGCTTAAAGGGGAGCAGGTCTTGTTCAGATAAGCTTTGGTAATTGCGCTCATCAACTGGCAGAGTCAAATGCGAATCTAAAGCAACCGCACCATGTCCAGGAAAATGTTTACCTATTGCCGCCATGCCAGCATGGTGCATACCTTGGCGAAAAAGACTGCTTAGCTGACAGGCTTGTTCAGGGTCTTGAGAGAATGAGCGGTTGCCAATAATTTCGCTCATACCGCAATCTATATCTAAAACAGGTGCAAAGCTAAAATCAATACCTAAAACAAGTAGCTCCATGGCCATTAACCAGCTGGCATCTTGAGTGAGTTCGGGCTGTTGTGCATAGGCAGCGGCAGGAGGTAAGCGGGTAAAGCCTGTTTGAAAGCGTTGTACGCGCCCCCCTTCTTGGTCGACTGCTATCAGAATTGGAGCTTGCCTTGCTGCTTTGATTTGTTGGTTTAGTTCGGCAACTTGCTCAGGTGTTTCGTAGTTGCGAGCAAACAGAATAATGGCACCTGTATTAGGGTGTGCTATTTTTTCTTTATCGTATTGGCTTAGCGTAGTGCCTGCAATATCGATCATAATAGGCCCAATGGGGAGCTGTTTTTTCATTGTGAGTGCTGTGTAGGTAACTGGGTTCAATGATTATGATAGCAGTTTTTCAATAGGGAATGGCTTGCCAATGCCGTAGCCTTGGACAAAGTCGACACCAAGATGCTCTAGTTGCTGTTTAATGGCTGTATTCTCAACAAATTCGGCAATGGTTTTAATCTGCATGACATGACCAATTTCATTAATTGAGCGTACCATCGCATGATCAATAGGATCATCTAAAATATCCTTCACAAACATACCGTCTATTTTTAAATAATCAACGGGTAGGTTTTTAAGGTAAGCAAAGGAAGATAAGCCCGAGCCAAAGTCATCTAATGCAAACTGGCAGCCATGTTTTTTTAAGACTTTGATAAATGACGTAGCAGCACGTAAATTACTAATGGCAGCGGTTTCGGTGATTTCAAAGGTGATTTTAGCAGCCAGAGTATTATGTTCCTTAAAGGTGGCAATGATATAGGCTAATAAAACTTCGTCCCCTAAGGATTGCCCAGATAAATTAATGGCAAAATGCTGAATTTTATGCAGATACTCAGTATTTTGCATGATCCACTCAAAAGTATGTGCAACCACCCATAAATCGACTTTATGCGCTAAGTTATAGCGCTCAATGGCAGGTAAGAAGCCACCAGGTGGAATGATGTCACCATTGTTTTCTTGTAAACGTAGTAATATTTCATAGCTTAGATTGGAATCTGGCTTAGTGATCGGCTCAATGGCTTGTACATATAAACGAAACATATTATTTTCTAATGCTTCTGTAATGCGTGCTGCCCAATGTAATTCGCCTTCTTGTTTGGCGAGTTGTGCATCATTAGGGTGGTATGTATGCACTCGATTACGACCCATATCTTTAGCAGCATAACAGGCTAAATCAGCATGCTTTAATGCTTCAGAAGCATCCTTTATCGTATGATTAATCAAGGTGAGGCCTATGCTAACCCCAATACGATAGCTACGGTCTTCCCAATTAAATTGAAAATCTTCTATTAATTTGCGGATTGTTTCGGTAGCACGACCCGCCTGTTCAAGGCCGCAGTGCTCCATCAAAATGGCAAATTCATCACCTCCTATACGCGCTAAAGTATCGCGTTGGCGTACTTGCTTGCTAAGGAGTGCCCCCAGTTGGCGCAGTAGTTCATCGCCTGCCACATGGCCACTGGTATCATTTACCACTTTAAATTGATCTAAATCTAAAAAACACAAAGCATGATTGACTGTAGGGTCTTGCTGTGCCGTTTTAATGATTCTGTGCAGGCGATATTCAAATTCAGCACGGTTAATGAGACCTGTGAGCATGTCGTGGGTAGCACGATGCGTCATTTCTTCATTAATAAGCTTTGCTTCGGTGACATCCTCTTGGATGGCAACAAAGTGGGTAATGTCCCCTGTATCATTAGTGATTGGCGCAATAAATTCACGTGCCCAATATAAATCACCATTTTTCTTGCGATTATGTAATTCTCCGCGCCATTCATTGCCTGCTAATAAGGTGTCCCATAAATCTGTATAGATTTCAGTGGCACATTCATCCGATTTGAATAAGCTGGGCTTTGCTCCGAGTATTTCATTTGCTGCATACCCAGTAGTTTCGGTAAATTTTGGATTAACATATTCAATAACACTGTCTACATCAGTAATAATAACGGCGCTGGGGCTATGTTCTACGGCCAATGACAGTTTTTTTAATTGCTCTTGTGCTGTTTTACGTTCTATTTCAATGCTGGCTCTGACTGCCAAGCTATGTAACAACTCTATAGTGCCTGGAGCTAATGTCATGGCTTTGGTATCAAAAATAGCAAGAATACCAATGACTTTTTGTGCGCTATTAGTGAGAGGAATGCCAAAGTAGCTTTCAAGCTTTAAATCAACCAGCACTTTGTCTTTAGGGAAGAGTTGCTGTAGATGCTCGGGGTAAAAGTAAGTACCACCATTAATGACATTTTGGCATGGCGTATCTTTAAGTGGATAAGATAAGTTTTCAATTACTTCACCTTGCACTAAAGCAGAGAGCACATCAATTATTTCAGGATTTTGTTGATTGAGGGTGCCGATAATAGCGTGATTTACACTGGAAGAGGTCATTAATTGCTCGGTAATTAGCATCAGCATATCATTGCTATCAGCATGCTTACTTTCGGCAAAAATTCTTAAGACCTTATCTTTTGCTCTGCTTGCGGTAATGTCTTCAATCATGCATAAGTGCTTAGGATTGCTGGTATCCTCATCAAGTAAAGGAGAGATTGTCATATTCAGCCAAATAATACTGGCATCAGGCTTGAGATAACGATTGTTTATATTAAAACTGCTGATAATGCCAGAATGCAAACGAGTTAAGTTTGCCTCTAAGGCTTGAATATCATCATTATGAATGTTGAGCATCCAGTCGCTTGTAATAATGTCGGGCTTTGACCTACCCACAATATGGGTAAATTGAGTGTTTATCTCATAAATTTTTCCAGTAAAAGAGTTAATGAGGGCAACGCCTAAAGGGGCATCTTCAAACATAGAATGAAAACGTTGCTCACTTGCTCTAAGTGCTTTTTCGGCTTGTTTACGTGCGTTGATTTGTTGTTGTAGTTTATGATTCCAGATGAGAACCATGATAATCAACAATATGAAGCCTGCTGCAATTTGTGTGATGAGGCGATAATTTGTTTTAGGTGCAAATTTAGTCGCGCCCCACTTGTCAAATATTTGCTTTTTATGCTGTGCACTGATTGCAGCCAAAGCACGATTAAGTAAGGGGATGAGTGGGGAAAATTCCTTTTTTACGCCTAAGGCAAGTTTATTGGTAAATTCGGTTTTGCCAACAATACGTATATTGCTGATTGCAGACCTAGAAATACTATATGAAGTATTTGCTAGCGTTGATAATAATGCATCTGCTTTGCCTGAAGAAACGGCCTCCAAGCCCTCTTTGATATTATCAACCCAAAGATAATGTTGATTGGGATAATGCTGAGTAATATTTTCTACGTAGCAATAATCTTTAATTAAGGCAATTTTCTTATCTGTTATTGCTGCAATGCTGTCAATATAAGGCTGATCTTGACGCATGACAATAACAATTGGACTGGATAAGTAAGGTTTGGTGAAATTTAATTCGGAGCGTAAGTCAGAATCGACTGCGGTAGAAATAATATCTACAGTATCTTTATTTACCATAGCAACAGACTCTTGCCATGTTTTGCTGGTGATAATATTAAATTTAATACCTAGTTGTTGTTCTACTAGATGTAAGTGTTCAGCAACAATACCTATATATTCGCCTTGTTTATTGAAGGCTTCATAGGGTAACCAGTTTGGGTCTCCTGTAAAAGTCAAATTTTGGTGTTGATCTAACCATGCTTGTTCTTGTTTGCTTAATTGTAATTTGACTATTTCTAGTCCGACACTTGTTGCCACTTCTGCCCAAAGTTGAGCACTAAAGCATATAAATATAAGTGTAATAAGAATGAAGTGGCTACGTAAAGTCATAGTTTCTAACCTGAAGTTTCCCAGTTTTTAGGGGGGTATATAGGCGGATAGGGGCATTTATTAATGGGTTTGCCACATTGCACGCAAGATCCAATTAAAATCATACAGTCCATATATCGCTGAGCTTGGTTTCCCAGTTTTTTGTCAGCCAAATATTAGGAAAGTCTAATTTTCGAAAAATATTAGCAATTACTAATATTTAAGTACAAATTACTTTAAAAACAACAGGTTGATAGTGAATAAGGCTGTATTTTGTAGTATAATAAACAGTGCTAACAAATTGATTATACAAACAAAAAAGCCTTATTCATGTTCATTTTACGCGATCTTCTTTCTCCTCTTCAATCACATTTTTCAGAAACCACGCTCGGCAAAGAAAGAGCCTCGTTATTTGCCTATACGCTACTGTCGATCATTGTCCCGTTTACTTCCTCCATTAGTTCCAATTTATGGCGTAGCCTTGAAACGCTGTTCGGTATCAATATCAAGCGGAAACGATTTTACACATTCATGGCATCAACCAAATTACCGTGGCAAGGTTTATGGAAAACAGCCTGGGACCTGATCGACAACCCTGAAACGGACGACCGATTATTAATTGCCCTGGATGATTTCATCAACCCTAAAGTGGGCAAAAAAATCTTTGGTTGCGAAACCATTTATGATCATGCGGCCAAAGCCAATCAAAGCGACTACCCATGGGCACAAAACGTGGTAGCCATCGGTTTGCTCAAGCAAATAAAAAATCGTTGGGCCTGTTTGTTTTTAGATTTTCGCCACTACCTTCCACAGAAAGCGATTGATGCACAATCCGATCGAGCGAAGATCAAAGGTCGATTGCAGTCGTTTGAAACCAAGATCGGCCAAGCTGCACAGATGATCATCGGGGTTGCAAATCATTTTTCCGGCAAGCAAATACTCGCGGTGACCGATAGTTGGTTTGGCAATGCAGGTTTGTTAAAGCCCGTACGCAAAGAGGTAGGCAGTCTGTTTGATATTCTGTCGCGCCTGCGCTGTAATAGTGTTTTATATGATCTTCCCGAGACAAGACAATCTGGGCAGCGAGGGAGACCTCGAAAATATGGCCAGCGCTTGGGTTCGGCAACAGAAATGGCAAAATGCATTCGTCACGAAGCCGCCGAATATCAGGTGACTCTTTATGGCAAACAGCGTACGGTACTTGCCCATGAACGCATTGTCATGCTGAAAAGTTTAAAATGCAAAGTACGCGTCGTGTGGGTTTTTCGTAAAACGCAATGGATCGCACTGTTTAGCACGGACTTGTCATTATCGGTCACGCAAATGATCGAGTTTTATGGTGCGAGATGGAAAATCGAATCAGGATTCAAGGAGTTGAAACAAGACATCGGCAGTCAAAAAAGTCAGTGTCGTAATGCGCATTCCGTGACCAATCATTTGAATTTTTGTATGATGGCAAGTACGCTGACCTGGATTTATGCCGACCGTTTAAAGGCGGATCCGGAGCGTCGGCACAAAGTAAAAGGGCGCGCCAGTTTTGCCTTTTCAGACGTGCGGCGCATCATTACCGAGGCAGCATTGAACCCGGATTTTAATCATGTTTGCCCCAAACCAAGCAACTCCCCGATAAATCCACTGATTGCCGTACTGTTACGCATGGTGGCTTGATGATTTTTTTGGAAACTTCAGTTTCTAACTATACCAGCTTAATATGCTCGGGAAAGCGATTGCATTATTTAATCGGTTGCATATGTGAACTGGGTCAACTATTTGTAGAAAACAGGTTCTTTTTAATGTGTTTATCACTAGATTTATAGGGTATTATTTTATAATACGAATGCTTCATTATATTGAGTTATTTTGCGAGGCATTAAAGTTCTATCACTGAATGAGTGATGTAATGATTGGCATTTATTTTTAACACCCTATATAACATAGCAATATGCCCCCTAAGTTCATTAAAATATTACTATTTTTAATTTTTCCAGCATTGATATTAATTGGTTGTAGCGAAAGTGATCCCGTTATTAATGATATTCGTAGCCAAGGTAAGCTGATTGTACTAACTCGTAATGCACCTACGACCTATTATCTTGGTGCAGATGATGCGCCGGCAGGTTTTGAATATGATTTGAGTATGGCCTTAGCCGATTCATTGAATGTTGAGGTGGAATATAAAATTTATGACAAAATTGAAGATATTTTGGCTGCCATTAATAATGGGGAAGGGCACCTTGTTGCTGCGGGCTTGACCCATACAGATAGCAGAGCGGTTAATCATATTTTTGGGCCTAGTTATAAATCAGTACAACAGCAGGTTGTTTGCCATCGTGCAGGACGATTACCTAAAGGTACTGAGGACTTATTAACGCGTTCAATTTTGATTATTGCAGAAAGTAGTTATCAGGAAACATTAAAGGAATTGCAAAAAGACTATCCCAAACTAAACTGGGAGACGACTAGTGAGTTATCAACGGAGCAGGTATTGGAAAAAATAGTTAATAAAGAAGTAGATTGTACTGTTATTGACTCCAATATTTTTACTTTAAATCGGCGCTATTTCCCCGCTTTGATCACTGCCTTTCCTATCTCTGAACAGCAGAATTTGGCGTGGGTTTTACCACCAGATGCCGAATTTTTTCAGCAATATGTGAGTGATTGGTTTGTAAAAATTGAAAAAAATTCATTGCTAAGCATTATTAAAGAGCGCTATTACGGCTATGCAGATATTTTTGATTATTATAATAACCATGTCTTTCTAAAACGTATCAAGAGTCGTTTGCCTAAATATGAATCTGCTTTTAGGCAATATGCTGAGCAATATCAAGTTCCTTGGACTTTATTAGCCGCTCAGTCATATCAAGAATCTGGTTGGAATGCTAAAGCACGTAGCCACACGGGAGTACGTGGTTTAATGATGCTGACCCAAACAACAGCCAAGGCAATGGGGATAAAAAAACGCATTGACCCATTACAAAGTATTAAAGGTGGCGCAAAATACCTGAATTATATGCTAAAAAGGGTACCAGAAGATGTTGCTGATGCAGACCGAGTTTGGTTTGCTCTGGCAGCTTATAATGTCGGTTTTGCACATATGTTGGATGCCAGAAAGCTGGCTAGAGAGCTGGGAAAAAGTCCAAGTACTTGGCATGATATGCGTGAGATATTGCCACTATTAAGTCAAAAAAAGTATTATAAGAATTTAAAATATGGTTATGCTAGAGGCTCAGAACCTGTTAAATATATTGATAGAATACGGTATTACCAAGATGTATTAGTGCATGTTTTGGTGAGTAATAGTTAGGTATAAAAGACTTTTAGCTGCGACCTGTTGAGTTTGCGAGCAAAGGCCTTTACAACGAAAATGTTAACCACCTAAATAATTACAATAAAATAAAAGTTTAAATACTTAAAATGTGTTGATGAGCCAAGAAAAATTTAACAATCTTTGCTATTATTTTGACATCTTTTTAAACTAACGATAAAAACCTTGTGCCAATACAGAACAGGGCAAATTTAAATGGAGAATCTAGTGCGTATTTTTTTATTATTAATTAGCTTATGGTGCTTACCTCAATATGTATTAGCAGGTGACGACGAAGCGGTTGAAGAAACCATTGAGTACTTGGAAATGACGCCAAAGTTTACCGTTAATCTTGCTGAGCCCAGAAAATACTTGCGTATTAATGTACAGCTAATGGTTGAAGGCGATAAAGCGATTGAAAAAGTCAGAAAACATTTTCCTGTATTGCGCCATAATTTGATTATGTTATTCAGCGGTAAGTCAGCAGCGGATTTGCAAACCATGGAACAACGGGAAAAATTAAGGGAAGACTCTTTAAGGACTGTAGAGAATGCCTTAGAAAAACATGCAAAAAATAGTGATGGTTTAAGAGATTTATTTTTTACAGAATTTTTAGTACAGTAACAAAAAACAATGGGACGAGGGTATTTAAACTCTCATTCCTGCGTAGCTTTGGAGGAGCTGGCGAAAGCAAGGTTTGCACGCATTACCTGTTTGCCCTTTAGCTCAAAATCGTTATGCAGGTATGTCACTTGTTCTTTAGTGAGGCATTAATAAATGCATGATGTTAACGGCCAAATTAAAATCAATTATGTTGATATTCTGCAACAGAAAATTTCTTTTGCCGAAGTTATTTGGCAAAACGGTATCATCACCGCAATCAATATTTTAGGTCTTGAAGACCCTAGCTATGCCTACCTTACCCCTGGCTTTATTGATGCACATGTGCACATAGAAAGCTCAATGCTCACGCCGGTAGAATTTTCACGATTAGCCAGCCGACATGGCACGGTTGCCAGTGTTTCTGATCCACATGAAATAGCTAATGTGCTCGGTTTGGACGGCATCCATTTTATGGTTGATAATGCCAAACTTACTCCGTTTAAAATCTTCTTTGGTGCACCATCCTGTGTACCAGCAACTCCCTTTGAAACGGCGGGAGCAGCACTTCCAGCAACATCACTAGCAAGCTTATTTAAATCAGGAGAAGTTTGTTATTTATCAGAAATGATGAACTATCCAGGTGTATTAAATAATGATCCTGAAACGATTGCCAAGCTGCAATTAGCGCAAGCCTATGGCTGCCCAATAGATGGACATGCACCAGGATTAATGGGCGAGCAAGTACTGCAATATGCACAGGCAGGCATTAGCACCGACCATGAATGCAGTACTCTGGCTGAAGCAGAACAGAAGCTGGCGGCAGGCATGCAGATACTGATACGCGAAGGCTCAGCGGCACGTAATTTCGAAGCATTGCACTCCTTAATAAGCTCTTACCCTGAACAAGTCATGTTATGTAGTGACGACAAACACCCTGATGATTTAGTGTTAGGGCATATCAATCAACTTGCTGCACGTGCTGTTGCATTAGGACATGATGTTTTTGCAGTATTACGCTGTGCCTGCCTTAATCCTATTGTCCATTATGATTTAGCTGTTGGGCAATTGCGAGTTGGTGATGTGATGGATGCTGTTGCTCTCAGTGATTTAAAGAACTTGCAAGCCGTCAAAACTTGGATAAACGGCCAATTAGTCGCAGAAAGCGGGGTAAGTTTGATTGCTTCGGTTCCTGTGGAGGCTATTAACCAATTTCAGGCACGTAAAGTAACGGTCGATGATTTTAAAATACCCGCTAGCAGCAAAGTACGCGTCATTAAAGCCTTTGATGGCGAATTATTAACCGAAGAGTGGCAAACGACACCTAAAATAGAGCAGGGTTATATCGTACCGGATACGCCGCGGGATATTTTATTGCTCACAGTAATTAATCGTTATCAAGCTGCAGCACCGAGTATTGCTTTGATTCATGGCTTTGGTTTGCAGCAAGGAGCATTGGTTTCAACAGTTGCCCATGATTCACATAATATCATTGCCGTAGGGGCAGATATTGATGCGTTGTGCTTGGCGGTTAATGAAATTATTGCCCAGCAAGGTGGTATTGCCGTGTGCCATCAAGGCCAAGTGCAAGTATTACCTTTACCTATCGCAGGGTTAATGAGTGATCGAGATGGTGATTATGTTGCAGGGCGTTATGCACAACTGGATCAACAAGCTAAACAGTTAGGCTCAACGCTACGAGCTCCGTTTATGAGCTTGTCATTTATGGCCTTATTGGTTATTCCCGAATTGAAGTTAAGTGATCAAGGCTTGTTTGATGGTCGTTCTTTTCAGTTTACCCCTTTGCAAGCTTAAAAACGGGTGTCTGTCTTGGTATTGAATCAACAGTCATGCCTACATGTTTCTTAGCAGCTTATAAGCGTTTATTAGTGTGGCCGTTATTGTTAAAGTTGCTACCTGATGATGTTATTTGGCAGAGCTTTCTGGGAAGCCCCCAGTATTAATTAACCAACGAAATTTTCACTAGCCATTTTAGTTTATTGGTATTATTAATTAGGCCGTCCAATCAATCGTGTCTGCACCCTTTGGTGCTAACCACCATACCAGATACATTAAAAAAATATTTAGGAGAACTAAGTGAGAAGATTACAAGTAGCAATAATATTAATTTTGACTGTTAGCTGTACTAGCAATGTAAAAGATGCAAATGAAGAAATATATGAAGAATTTTGGGATGCAGTTGAGGTGAGTAATGAAATGGGGCATTTATGTTATGCCAAGTTAAAAGAAACGCGAGTATATCTTAAAGATGATATCAATAATATTGATGATTGCAACCGCTACTATGCTGGGCAGCAGGCCATAAACCAAACCATAGATAATGATTTTGGAAAATTAGCCGCTGAAACTGTACAAGAGCAATACATGCAATCTGGCCTCGCTCAAGAAAGGAATAAAATTAAGAAATTACTCCTGAATATAATTGCAAAGAACCTAAAGCAGGGCAGTAAATTATAGGAGATCTGTGGGCAAATGTACCCTATATTAAAAATATGGAGGCTACTCCTTGAATAGCAAAAAAAACAGCCAAGTTTTACTTTCTATTCAACATGCCAGCCGTATTTTTAATATGGGGGAAGTTGCGGTTTGCGCTTTGCAGGATGCAAATTTAGAATTATATAAGGGTGAATTTCTAGTTATCTTAGGGCCTTCTGGCTCAGGTAAGAGTACTTTGTTAAATCTAATTGGTGGCATGGATAGGCTAAGTACAGGTGCGGTGATCTACCAAAATACTGACCTTGCACTCGCAACTGAGCAAGTATTAACTGAATACCGACGTACCCAAATCGGCTTTGTTTTTCAATTCTATAATTTAATACCTTCACTCACTGCATTAGAAAATGTACAAGTAGCTACTGAAATTTCTCAGCAGCCAATGCAGCCGCTCAAGGCTTTGGCAATGGCAGGTCTGACTGAGCGGGCACAGCATTTTCCAGGACAACTATCAGGCGGTGAGCAACAGCGAGTTGCAATAGCGCGGGCTCTCGCTGGTAATCCTAAGTTGTTGTTATGTGATGAGCCTACTGGTGCGCTGGATATGCACACCAGTCATCAAGTTTTGGGGATGTTAAAACGCTTTAACAAAGAGTTGGGAGTGACCGTAGTGTTGATTACCCATAATAGCGTTATCGCTGATATTGCTGACCGCGTTGCCTATATGCGAGATGGCTGTTTGCATGATTTGCGTATTAACACCGAACCAAAGCCTGTTACGGACATTAGCTGGTGAATTTATTATTGTTGCGCAAAATGCTGCGTGATTTGTGGCAGCGTAAAGGTGCTTTATTGACCTTGTTGGTGATTATGGCGGTTGGTGTCGGTGCTTATGTTGGTATGGCGACGGTATGGCATGACCTAGAAAGTGCTCGGCAAGCATATTATCGACAGTATCGGCTGGCAGACTTTACGATTGATATGAAGCGCATGCCGCTGGCAGAGCTGAAGCAGCTGCAACAGTTGCCCAATATCAAGCAACTTAGAGGTCGTATACGACAGCCAGTATTACTAGACTTGCCAGGTGAAATACGACCTGTACAGGGTGTTGCTATTTCTATGCCCAGCCAACGCCGCCCTGTACTAAATGATTTATTATTGCGTAGTGGTCATTGGTTATCAGCGGATAAGCAGAATGAAGTGATTTTAAATCATGCCTTTGCCAAGGCGCGTGGTTTGCAAGCAGGTGATCGGATTCGAGTGCAATTGCTGGATCGACAACATGAATTATTGATTGTCGGTACGGCAATGTCACCTGAATTTGTGTATCTGATTCCTTTAGAGGGAGGCTTTGCACCAGACCCAGCGCGTTTTGGCGTTATTTATACCCATAAAGATTTTTTACAGCAAAGCAGTGCCTTGCAAGGTGCATGTAATCAATTAGTGGGCACACTTTATGACGATGGGGTAACTGCGACCGCTAATAGCCTTAAGTTATTAAAACAACGCCTAGATACTTGGGGTGTTACTTTAACTACGCCGATGCGCGATGACCCATCGGTACGTTATGTAGAAGATGAACTACAAGGTCTGCAAGCACAAGCAAAAATCTTACCGACTTTATTTCTCGGCGTAGCAGCTTTGGTACTGAATGTATTGTTAGGGCGCTTAGTTGCTCAACAGCGTACTATTATTGGTACTTTGCGCGCGTTGGGTTATAGTCCGCGCACGATCATTCTGCACTATTTGGGCTATGGGCTGGTATTGGGTTTGTTGGGTGGGGGAATGGGGATATTGCTAGGTATTTGGATGCAGCATGCGATGTTGGAAATGTATCAAATGTTTTTTGCCATTCCTAATATGCTACCGAATGTCTATCCTAGTATTTTGCTGACAGGCTTGGCTATTAGCTTAGTGTTTGCGCTAGCAGGTACTTATAAGGGGGTTAAAGCGGGCACGCGTTTGACACCTGCCGATGCGATGCGTCCTGCTGCACCTGAATTAGGGAATACTATTATTTTGGAGCGCTTCAGCTGGTTTTGGCAGCGTTTAAACTTTTGCAATAAATTGGTTTTGCGTGCGATTTTTAGAAATCCGTATCGCAGTTTGGTTAGCATCTTGGCGGCGGCTATTTCTACGGCACTAATCTTTAGTTCTTTGGCAATGGTAAATGCCTTGGACTATCTGATACGTTATGAATTTGAGCAAGTCGCACATCAAGATATTAGCCTGCACCTCAGAGAAGCGCATGGTTTGGCGGAAACTATGCATGAGGTGTTACGTTTGCCTGGCACTATTCAGGTTGAGCCGCAATTACGAGTGCCAGCAGATCTTAGTAACGGTGCCATGCAGAAACGGGTAGGTATTATTGGTATGGTAGCCGCTAATAAACAATACACGCCCTTAGATAGCGCTGGTAAGCCAGTCATTATTCCCGGGCAAGGTGTTATCTTAAGTAAAAAGCTCGCAGAAATATTACAAGTGCAAGCGGGTGACCGTATTAAGTTACGCCCCTTAATAGCGCAACGCACTGAAGTAGACGCGCTGGTCGCGGGTACTGTAGAAATGTACCTAGGTTTGGCTGCTTATGCTGATATTGGTTATTTAAGTCGTTTGCTGGGTGAGAGTGCGGTAACCAATACTCTGCTGTTGCGGCAAGTGCCGGGGGCAGCAATGCAGTGGACAGCTTATGCAATTAAAAAACGCCCTAGTACCTCGCCCTCTAAATAATTAATAAATAAATTATCAGTCCAGCTTCTATTCTGGTAACCTTAACATAGTCTATATTATTCCGTATCGAATCCACCGACAGGAAGCCATGAGAACCCCCAAATTTCCAGTTACATTAAAAGATGATGAACGCGAAGAGCTCGAAAAAATAACTCGCCAACAGACAGCAAAATCGAGCATGGTATTACGAGCCAAGATTATCTTATTAGCAAACTCAGGCATGAAATATCAGAATATTGCGCAAAAACTTGATGTACAGAATAATATAATTACGAACTGGACTGCACGTTGGCACGAACTAGCAAACAAGCCAGTCCGGGAGAGGCTTCAGGATCTTCCGCGCCCAGGCACTCCAGATACATTTACCCCCGAACAACTGTGTCGAATAATTGCACTTTCCTGTGAAAAGCCTGAAGACTATGATCGTCCCATCACTCATTGGACACATAGAGAATTGGCGGAAGAAGCGATCAAACAAGGTATTGTCGAGACTATTTCAGCAAATCATTTAGGCCGTCTTTTAAAAAAAACGACTTAAAACCTCATCTTAGCCAATACTGGCTCAATGCAAAAGCGGATGAGCGAAAAGAAGAAAGAATCACAGATATTTGTAACCTTTATGCAAATTCTCTGAAAACGCCAGAAGAACTTTTTATCAGTGTTGATGAAATGACAGGTATTCAGGCATTGGAACGAATTTCCCCCGATTTGCCAATGAGAGCGGGTCAAGTTCAATCTATCGAATTTGAATATGAGCGTCATGGCACGCAAACACTTTTAGGAGGGTTTAATGTGGCAACAGGAGTTATAGATGGTTTGATTCAAGAGACACGAACTGAGATCGATTTTGTTGAGTCGATCAAATATCTGATTGAGAAAAACCCAGAAAAGAAAGTTTATCATTTTATCGCTGACCAATTAAATACCCATAAATCGGAAACTCTTGTGCGCTTTGTTGCAGACTTTTGTAATGACACTCAAGAGCTTGGAGTGAAAGGTAAAAGTGGCATATTACAATCCATGAAAACACGGGAGGAGTACCTGATGATAGGCAATAGGCGCATTGTATTTCACTATACACCTAAGCATGCTTCATGGATGAACCAGATTGAAATCTGGTTTGGAATATTAATGAAAAAAGTCATCAGGCGAGGCAATTTTGTTTCACAGCAGGACTTGAAAGACAAAATTCAAAATTTCATGGATTACTTTAATGAAACGATGGCCAAACCATTCAAATGGACATACAAAGGGAAGGCGTTGACCGCATAGATATATTATTAATTATTTAAGGGGTACGGTACTAGTATTGTTGGTTTGAGTGAGCGCTTAAAAGGTCTGAAGCAATTGCAGCAAACTTTTGGAGAAACTATCGGTGCCATGATTGGTATTTTAGTGTTGTTTGCTGGGGCGATTGCGTTTGGTAGTGTACTTAATGCATCAATGGTATCTCTATCCGAGCGGCAAAGAGAGGTAGGGACGCTGCGCGTATTAGGTTATGCACCTGCGGAAGTATCGCGTCTTTTTGCTAATGAGAGTTTATTATTGAATAGTTTGGGTATTCTATTGGGTTTATTGCTGGGTATTGTTTTTACGCATTTGATTAGTGATGCTTATAGCACCGAGTTATACCGTTTTCCTGCCATTATTTTGCCTGAGACTTTAGTTTATAGTGCTTTATTGGTTTTGCGCAATGGTTGGTTTATCGTATGATTAAGACGTTAGATTGGCTGAGTGTTCTGAATGTAAAGGAATAAAGAATGCACTTATCAAAAATTGTAGTCTTTGTCGGCTTATTACTGTTAGCGGCTTGTTCACCTGCACCAGAGCTTGTTACCGTCGCTGTAAAACAGGAGGCGATGCAAGAATCTTTTAGCGAAGTGGCGCGTACGCAGTTACCACGTAGTTACCCGATTACCATGCCCTTAAATGGACGTATTGACCCTATTGCTTTAACAGAGGGGGATGTGCTGTTAGTGTGGGGCAGCAATTAGTTGTCTTTGATCGCTTTCCTTTGCAACAAGCACTGTTAAAAGCTAAAGCAGCTGTACAAGGTTTGCAACAGCGCATTAAATTAAATGAGTTCAATGATATTGAGCAATCTTTGCGTATAGAGTTGGTCGCAACAGTAGCGGCAGCTAGGGACGTATTGAAAGCAGCGGATGCGCAGGTGGATGCAGAGCAGGCGCGCGCAATACGAGCAAGTAAAGCATACCAGCGCATAAAGCAACTCAATGCCAGAGGTGTTGCTGCTGAAGGTGACTTGGATAATGCCTTGATGTTGGCTGAGACCACGACTATTGGATTAAGAGAGCAGAAATTAATGCGCGAGGCCTATAAAACTTTATTTATGGCGATTCAGTTAGGCCCCAAATACATCGATGACTGGCTAAAGCGTAAGCGTATCGAGAAGCAACAATTAATAAATCAGTTGGCACAAGCCAAGGCGCGCTTGGCATTGGCAGAGTATCAGCTACAACTAGCAGATATTCGTGCGCCTATTAATGGCGTGGTGTTACAGCGTTTGCAACAAGGAGGTGGGCCATTGGCCACAGGACAAGTCTTATTGAACCTTGGTAAGCTTGAGGATATGCAGGTGGTTGCCGAAGTGCTGACTCAAGATGCGCTTAAATTAAGCAAAGGGACGGTCGTGGAGCTGAGTGCGAGTGGTCTTGATAAAGCTATAGCTGCACAAGTGTTGCGCATAGAGCCTGCCGGCTTTACCAAGTTGTCATCTTTAGGGGTGGAGCAACAACGAGTCAAAGTGATCATTGCTTTTGCTACCAAGCCTGAAGGTATTGGAGTTGGGTACCGCTTGATGGCGCGCTTTATCACTGCGCAAAAACAGCAAACTAATGTTATTCCACGCTTTAGTGTTTTGGAGGCTGTTGATCGTAGTCATTATGTGTTGAAAGTGGTTGCTGGCAAATTAGTGCAGCAGGTGGTTACTTTGGGAATGAAAAATGATTTGAAAGTGGAATTGAAGAGCGGCCTAGAAAACAATGAACAGATTATTGCGGCACCTAGTGCTGATATGCTGGAAGGGATGGCAGTTAAAGCTATACAGTATTAATCAGGAGTATAAGTGAGGCGGGTACTGTTAATTCAGAGCCGATGTTGCTTAGTGAATAAACAGCAAAATAATCACCTGACTAACAATAATTCTTAAAATCATTACCAAGGGGTAAACCGTTGCGTAGCTAATGGCTACGGCGGGTGAACCATTGAGTGAATTAGCAAAGGCAAGTGCTGGAGGGTCAGTCATGCTGCCAGCAAGCAAACCGCATAAAGAGAGAAAGTTTATTTTATAAAAATAACGGCCTATAAAGGCAACAATAATTAAAGGTATTAGGGTAATAAACACCGCGCAAAACATCCAGTAAAGACCGTCGCCATCAACCAATGTACTGATAAAATGGTCGCCTGAATGTAGGCCGACACAGGCTAAAAATAGCACGATGCCAATATCTTTTAAAATAATATTAGAGCTTTTGGGTAGGTGCCAACTCATGGTACCCCAGCTGGGGATTTGGCTTAATAAAATGGCTACAATTAAAGGGCCGCCAGCTAAGCCAAGTTTGATTGCGGAAGGAATGCCTGGAAAGAAAAATGGCCAACTACCTAAAACGACGCCTAAGGTAATACCTATAAAAATAGGAATAATTTGCGGAGTATTTAAAATTTCTACCGAGTTGCCAACGACAGGGCTAATTTTTTCAAGTGCGTCCTTGCTCCCGACAATATAGAGTTCATCACCAAAATAGATGTGGGTGGCATTATTTGGGACTAGCTCGACTTCCGGACGGTGTATGCGTGAAATAATAACACCATAAAGGGTGCGTAATTCGCCGACACTTTTACCAATGGCCTCTTTATTAGTTACTATGAGGCGTTTGCTGTGTAAGGTATCAGAAAAGCTTTTTAATTCAAATTCCGAATCAGTACCTACTAGCATTTTGATTTTATGTAGATCATTATGCGAACCAACCAAACGAATAGTATCACCTAGTGCAAAGCGGGTAGTGTCAGTCACCAAGCTGACTTTACCCTGATGCAGAATACGGGTAACAATAATATTCATGGCATCAAAAAAAGGGATTTCAGCAATCGTTAAACCATCTATATTTGGATTTTGTATAGTTAAATCTTTCCAGATAGGGCGTAGTGTGCTTTGTTTTTGTAATTTCTGAAAGGCGGCAGCTTCTTGGTTAATATTAATTTTAAAGAAACGCTTGAGCAGCAACATGGATAGGATGATACCTATAATGCCAAATGGGTAAGCAACTGCATAGCCTAAGCCAGGCATTTTTAAGGTTTCATTGTTAATATTGGGGATATTAGCCAGTACTTCTTGTGCGGCCGCTAATGATGGAGTATTAGTGGTTGCCCCAGAATATAAACCAACCGCAACCGCAATATCAATATTACCAAAATAAGTGATACCGATAGTGATCAGAGCACCTAATAAGACAATACTGGCCGCTAAAATATTGAGTTTTACCCCATGACGTAAAAATGAATTAACGAAGCCTGGGCCTACTTGTAAGCCAATAGCATAGACAAATAAAATAAGACCAAATTCGCGTAAAAAGTGCATGATATGCGCATCTATGGATATGCCAAAATGACCAAAAGCAAGCCCTGAAAAAAGAACGCCTGCAATACCAAGGCGCACTTTAAAGAAGGGAATATGACCGAATGCTAAGCCTATTGAAATAACTAGGCTAATGGTGAGTAATGCATGTGGAACAGAGGATTCTGTTAGAAGCTGATATAGCCAATTCATCTGAGTAAATGCGTTGTTTTAATTTAAGCGTAGCGGCACTTCGACAAATTGAGCATCGGCAATTTGATAGCCACGTAATTCTAAGACACCTTTGATATTAAGGGAAATGATGATATACAGTGCTTCAGGGTAGTTGGCTTGCTCTAGGTCAGTGGTAGATGGTGTTGCTGGTGCTGTTGGGTGTGAATGGTAGATGGCAAATAGTTGCTCATTATTATCACGCATATTGGACATAGCTTGAATTTGTTGTTGTGCATCTAAATCAAAAAAGTGGCTGGGATTAGCCGAGGTATTTTGTATGGGATAGCTACGGTAAGCGATGTTATTTTTGCTGCTGATCAGCCCGCAGACTTCTTGCTCTGGTGTTAGCTGTGCATGGTGGAGCAAGTTTTGTACAATTTTTCTGGGAATTGCAATTTCTATTGTTTTTTCTGACATGATGGTAAATATTTTTTAAAAGGGTGCTGACCATTGCGCATAGCTGACACGTGGTTGGTTTGCTAAATCGTGTAGGCAATGAATGTTTTGATAGCCATGTTCTTGCAGAATGGCGTGTACCTGTGTTTTTTGTTGGTAGCCATGCTCAAGAATTAGGTAGCCACCATTGTTGAGATAATGCTGACTTTGTGCACAAATTTGTATTATATCCCGTAAACCTTGTTGCTCGGCAATTAAGGCACTGTCGGGTTCAAAGCGAACGTCACCCTCTGCCAGATGTGGGTCACTGGGGGATATATAAGGTGGGTTGCTAACGATAAAGTCAAAATTTTCTTGCGGCACTTGTTGTAACCAGTTGCTTTGTAGGAAATTGACTTGTGGTGTATGGTTGAGTGCGGCATTTTTTTTGGCAATATTTAAAGCTTTAATACTGCTATCGACAGCGGTAATCTGTAGCTGTGGACATTCTGCTGCAAGGGTGATTGCAATAATGCCTGAGCCTGTGCCTAGGTCAATTAATTTGGCGGTAGGGCTGTTCTGAATCAGTTGCAAGCATAGCTCAATAACTGTTTCTGTATCAGGGCGTGGAATTAAGACATCATGGTTTACTTGAAAATTACGAGACCAAAATTCACGGCTGCCAGTAATATAAGCAATGGGCTGGCCTTGCTGTCGCTGTGCTAATAGGTGAGTAAATTGACTAAATTGTTCGCTATCAAGTTGCCTTTCAGGCCATGTGCGTAAGTAGCTACGGTTTTTTTTTAGTACATGGCACAATAAGATTTCTACATCCAAGTCAGCAGAGTCTGATATATCTTGAAGACTCTGTGCAGAGTTGGAGAGCAAGGATTGAATATCTTGCATTTTGCTTATTCTTCACCTAGCTGGGTCAGTAACTCGGCTTGGTGTTCGTTAATCAATGGCTGAATAACATGATTTAGGCTCCCTTGCATAATTTCATCTAGCTTATATAGGGTTAGATTAATACGGTGATCCGTTAGGCGACCTTGTGGGTAGTTATAGGTGCGAATGCGTTCCGAGCGGTCACCACTACCGACTTGTAGTTTACGATTCTCGGCATTTTCAGAATGCTGTTTTTCCTGTTCGGCAGACAATAGGCGCGATTGTAGTACTGCCATAGCACGTGCTTTGTTTTTGTGCTGTGAGCGTTGGTCCTGACATTCGACTACGACACCTGTTGGTAAATGCGTTATTCGTACCGCAGAATCGGTTTTATTAACATGCTGTCCCCCTGCGCCAGAGGCACGAAAGGTATCTATGCGGAGGTCGCTAGGGCTAATATCAATATTATCAACTTCTTGGGCTTCAGGCATAATCGCCACTGTACAGGCAGAAGTGTGTACGCGACCTTGCGACTCAGTTTCTGGTACGCGTTGTACTCGGTGTGCGCCCGCTTCAAATTTTAGTTGTGAATAAACGTTTTGGCCTGCGATACGCAGGATGATTTCGCGGTAGCCCCCGTGCTCACCACGGGTTTCACTGGTGGTTTCGATGCTCCAGCCTTTATTTTCTGCATAGCGCATATACATGCGTGCTAAATCACCCGAGAAAATAGCGGCCTCATCTCCCCCTGTTCCTGCACGGATTTCCATGTAGATATTGCGATTATCATTAGGGTCTTGTGGCAGTAGTAAAACTTGTAGTTCGTGTTCCAGTGTTTCTTGCTCTTGCTCAGCTTCGGCTATTTCTTCCTTGGCCATATCGCGAATTTCTGCATCGTCTTCTTGCAGCATTTCTTGGGCAGAGCTAATAGTTTCCTGAATTACCAGAAATTTTTTATAGCAATCAACCAAAGGGTTGATTTGTGCATATTCTTGGCTTAGTGCACGAAATTTATTTTGGTCACTTTGTACTTCGGGCTGCGAAAGTAAGGCAGCAATTTCGTCAAAACGTTCTGACAGGTTTTCTAATTTGGTATTTATCGAGCTTTTCATTGCGTGTTTTCTAATTTAAATAATTCTCGGGCAGCGGCAATGAGGTCGTGGCGTTCATTTTCGCTAGCTTTTCTTAGCTGGCTGCAAGGGGTGTGTATTAATTTATTGGTCAGAGTATGTGCTAATTGTTGTAAAACATCCTCAGGGGCATTACCATTTTTTAAAGCTGCAAGAGCTTTGGCAAGGCTTTCTTGCTGTAGTTGGCTGGCTTGGTCGCGATAATTAACAATCGTTGATTGTACAGTTTGTGCCTTCATCCATGCTAAAAAATGGTTAACATTAGCATCAATAATTTCTTCGGCTTGCTCGGCGGCTTGGCGGCGTGAATTTAGATTTTCTTGGATGATATTTTGCAGGTCATCAACGGTGTATAAAAACACATCATTTAGCTTGGCAACTTCAGGTTCTATATCGCGTGGGACTGCGAGATCAACCATAAACATCGGTTTGTGTTTGCGTTTTTTGATGGCACTTTCTACGAGCCCTTTACCTAGGATAGGAAGCTGGCTGGCTGTGGATGAGACGATAATATCAGCCTCTGCGATATGCAGTGCCAGTTCAGAAAGGGCAATGGCATAACCATTAAACTGGCTAGCAAGGGCATGAGCTTTGTCGTAAGTGCGGTTGGCAATAATAATACGACCTACACCATTTTGATGCAGATGCCTAGCGGCCAGTTCAATGGTTTCGCCTGCGCCAATTAAAACTGCAGTTTGTTCACTAAGGTCATCAAAAATTTGTTTGCTTAACTGTACGGCGGCAAAAGCAACAGAAACTGAGCTGGAGCCAATTGCTGTATCAGTGCGTACCTTCTTTGCAGTGGAAAAGGTATGCTGAAATAGTTTACCTAGGTCTTTGCCGAGTGTACCCGCGGTAATTGCAGTTTGATAGGCGGTTTTCATTTGCCCTAATATTTGCGGCTCGCCCAATACCATGGATTCTAAGCCGCTGGCTACTCGAAAAATATGGCGAATAAAAGCATTGTCGGTATGCGCGTATAGATAAGGCTGAAATTCGGTGTGATTAAGCTGCCGGTTGCGAGAGATCCAGTTAATAACAGGGTCAATGTCATTATTATGAGTTGTACAGTAGATTTCAGTGCGGTTACAAGTTGATAAAATAACGGCTTCCGAAATTTGCTGTTGCTGCCATAGATCTTGCACCGCATCACTTAATATTTCCGCAGGAAATGCTAGGCGCTCTCGGATTGCAACGGGGGCTGTTGTATAATTTATTCCTAAAGCAAGAAGTGTCATTACTGCCTGTTATATTTTAATAGTTTACGGATAGACTTGAAATCATAAATTAATCGTATATTCTAAGGAACTTTGTTGGTTTAGCCAAATGGAATAAACTATCTATGTAATTTAAATGCTGTTTTAAAGCATGAGGGATGTCCCTTGGGTTTTTAGTGAAAGTAGTGGTGTTGGGGCATAAACAGTATATTTAGAGATATTTATAGGTAATTCAGCAAGCTGGTTTAAATTTTATTTGACTGGATGTGGGTAAGTATTGGGGTTCATGCGGGTCTATTGCGGCTTAAAAATTAAGGAAATTTCATTGATAGTTTTAAAAATAATGATAGTTGTTGGTGTTCTGATGCAGGTAGCTTGTACGACATCATCTAGCCCTGAGGGAGTGCTTGGGGATATGTCCGAAACAGAGGCAGTTAAAACAGAAGCCTTGGGTACGGAGGCTAAACAAACAGCGATTGACCCTGATGTCTTGTTTCTGTTGATGACTGCCGAGATTGCAGGGCAGCGTGGTCAATATGGGCTAGCACTAGATGGTTACTTGCGTGCAGCTAAGCGTGTTAACGATGTTGATGTTTCTAAACGGGCGGCTAAGATTGCTTTGTATTTACAAGATGAACCCAGATTAAAGCAGTCGTTAGATTTATGGATGGAAATGGAGCCTGATAGTTTGGAGGCGCGGCAACTTATGGCTATTGCTGCATTGAAGTCAGGTGATAGACAGCTTGCATATAAAAATGTTGAGTATATTTTGCAGGGAGATGCCGCGGGCTTTGAAGCAAGAGCATTAACAATTCTTAAAAGTTTGCCAGGGCTGCCCAGTCAGAATTTAGCAAAGCAGGTTTTTGCTGATTTGAGTATTAAGCACCCTGAAAATGCACAGTTATATTTTTTGCAAGCTTTAATTGAGGTGCAGCAAAAGCGATCAGGTGCAGCACAAGCGCAAATTAGCAAGGCTCTGGAACGTGATCCTGATTGGGTAAAGGCTTTAGTGTTGCAAGCTCAGCTGTATATAGGCGATCAAAAGTTGGCAGAAGCAACTGAGGTCTTGCAGCGCGCAGTTGCTGAAGAAGAAAATGCACGAATAAGTGAGCAAATTGCTCAGTTGTTAATACAGCAAGAAAGATATGATGAAGCCAAGCGGATTCTACAGCGCTTAATAGAGCAGTATCCTGAAAATAATGAGCTTAAATTTAAGTTGGCTCTAGTGCATTTGCAAACAGAGGAAAGTACAAAAGCTCGAGTGATTTTAGAGTCCTTAATAACTGAAAAGGCGTTTCGTGATAGAGCTGCATTTTATTTGGGACGTATGGATGCTAAAGAGAAGAATTATAGCGCAGCTATAATATGGTTTGATGCTATTGGGGGAGCTCCATATAAATTTGAAGCAAATATTAGTGCTATATTGTTATTGATGGATCAGCATCGGAGTCAGGATGCTTTGATTAGAGTTGGGCGTTTAAGGGCTGAATTCCCAGAGAAAAAAAGTGAGTTGGTACTGCTTGAGTCAGAGATATATACGCAAACAAATGACTATCAGAAAGCATTTGATTTATTGACGAGCGCATTATTAGATGATTCGGACAATAAAAAAATTCTTTATGCGCGTGCGCTTATTGCTGAAAAATTAGGTAAGTTGCAAGTGCTTGAAGATGACTTGAAGTATATTTTGGAGAAAAATCCTGATGATGCCAATGTATTAAATGCCCTCGGTTACACCTTGGCTGACAAAACTACTCGTTACCAAGAGGCGCAAAAATATTTGGAAAAAGCGATTGCCTTAAAGCCAAATGAGCCAGTAATTATTGATAGTTATGGTTGGTTGTTGTTTAAGCAAAATAAATTGGCAATGGCGCGCGAATATTTGTTGCGTGCATATGCCGCTGAGCCTCAGGCAGAAATAGCGGCACATTTGGTTGATGTTCTATGGGCTTTAGGGGATAGGCAAGAGGCTGAAGCGATCTTAAGGGAGGCTTTGGGCAAGTACCCTGATGATGAGCTGTTGCTGGAAGTTGAGGTGCGCTTGCTCGGTAATAAATAAATGCAAAAAAAAATAGGTTTATTATTGCTACTGTGTATGACGGCTTGTGCGCCACAAGCGGTTCATGAAATACGACAAGGGCAGGGGTTTAGTGCGCAGCAGTATTTGGATGCAGGGCATTGGCAATTACAAGGGCGATTGGTTCTGAAAGGTGATGATGTGCTGACCGCTAATATTCAGTGGCAGCATGATGCGTTGGTCGATGAATTAAAGCTTGCGGGGATGTTGGGCTTAGGAGCAATTAGGATTACGCTAGATGACGGCGGGATTAGCTTGGATCAAGGTCAGGGTAATAAGAAAACATCAAGGGATGTGGATACTTTTATTGCACAAGAGATAGGTTTTGTAGTGCCAATTAGTGCGCTACGGTTTTGGGTGCTGGGTGTGCCATTGCAAAATGAGCCGGTTAGGCAGTTGGCTGACGGCTTTGAGCAGTTTGGTTGGCAGATAAAATATAAAGGCTATTTGCAAACTGCAGCAGGTGCGATGCCACATAAGATTAGTGTCACTAAAAATGCATTAAAGTTAAAATTGGTAGTAGATCAGTGGGAAATAGAATGACAGAACAAATTGATACTGAGTTAGGTTGGGGGGTAAGATGGCCTGCGCCTGCAAAATTAAATTTAATGCTAAGAATTGTCGGCAGAAGAGATGATGGCTACCATTTGTTGCAAACTGTATTCCAGATAATTGATATTACTGATGGCATTACCTTTAGTAGAGTTGATGATGATAGGGTATGCTTAAAGAAGACGATACCAGGGGTAAAAGAGGTTGATGACCTGACTGTGCGTGCTGCAGAAATATTGAGGCAAGCAGCAGGGTATCAAGGTGGGGTTTGTATTGATATCGAGAAAAATTTGCCAATGGGTGGCGGTTTGGGTGGTGGTAGTTCTGATGCTGCTACCGTTTTGGTGGTGTTAAATAAGCTTTGGGGGCTGAACCTGTCGCAAGAGCGCTTGATGGTGTTGGGTGTGCAGCTGGGAGCTGATGTGCCGGTATTTATTAATGGTGCAAGTGTCTGGGCTGAAGGTGTGGGTGAGAAATTATCTAATATTGATTTGCCTGATACGTGGTTTGTTGTGGTTAAGCCTGATTGTCATGTTGATACCCGAAAAATATTTACCACAAAAGATTTGACAAGAGATAGTAAATCAATCACAATATCGGACTTCAACTCGGGGCAGGTGAGAAATGACTGCTTGGGTGTTGTTAAGCAACTTCATGTTGAGGTAGCGGGGGCTTTAAATGAGCTTGCGCAATATGGAGATGCAAGGCTGACAGGGACGGGTGCATGTGTATTTGTGCAGTTTGACGATAAAATGTCGGCAGAAGGAGTTTATAATAAGCTCTCTTTGCAAAAAGAGGTTTATTTGGCTAAAGGACTAGCTGTTTCACCATTACATAAGCAGATGAGTGAACTCTTTAATTTCTAAATTGGGCTGTCGCCAAGCGGTAAGGCACGGGGTTTTGATCTCCGCATACCCAGGTTCGAATCCTGGCAGCCCAGCCATTTTATCTTCCATAATAAATCAGTTCGGCATTAAAAAAAAGGTGCTCAACAATGAGTGATACTTCGATGAGTGATACTTCAATGATGATTTTTTCTGGGAATGCCAATCTGGAATTATCAAAAGGGATAGTTCGGCGGCTAAATATGCGCTTGGGAATGGCGTCAGTTGGTCGATTTAGTGATGGCGAAGTGACGGTTGAAATTGAGGAAAATGTAAGAGATAGAGATGTCTTTATTATTCAGCCTACATGTACTCCAACCAATGAGAACGTGATGGAGTTGTTGGTGATGATAGATGCTCTAAAGAGAGCTTCGGCATCGCGAATAACGGCAGTGATGCCTTATTATGGATATGCTAGGCAAGATCGGCGTTCGCGCTCGGCGCGTGTGGCAATTAGCGCAAAGCTGGTTGCTAAGATGGTCGGTGTTGCAGGTGCAGACAGGGTTTTGACGGTTGATCTGCATGCCGATCAAATACAGGGTTTTTTTGATATACCTGTAGATAATGTATATGCCTCGCCATTGCTATTGGGTGATGTGTGGCGGCAAAAATACAAAGATTTAATAGTGGTCTCGCCTGATGTGGGTGGGGTTGTAAGGGCGAGAGCTCTAGCCAAGCGCTTGGATGATGCGGACTTGGCAATTATAGATAAGCGTAGGCCGATGGCTAATGTAGCTGAGGTAATGCATATCATAGGTGATGTAAGTGGTAAGACTTGTGTCATGGTGGATGACTTAGTGGATACGGCTGGTACTTTATGTAGTGCAGCGGCCGCGTTAAAAAAACAAGGGGCTATTAAGGTTGTTGCTTATTGTACTCACCCGGTTTTATCGGGGAGTGCAATAGATAATTTAAGTGGCTCTGTATTGGATGAGTTGGTGGTGACGGATACCATTCCGCTGAGTAAAAAGGCGGAGTCGATAGGGATGATTCGGCAGTTAAGTGTCGCAGATATGTTGGCTGAGACAATAAGAAGAATAGCAGCTGGTGAGTCGGTTAGCTCGCTGTATGTTGATTAATAATTTTAAGCATAGTTTGCAGGGTATGGAGAGGTTGGATGTCTAGCGTTTTTGAATTTGAAGCTGTAAGTAGAGCAAATGCAGGTACAGGAACTGCAAGAGCAATTCGCCGTAATGGTAATATTCCTGCTGTGATCTATGGTGGTTCGAGTGAGCCTGAGTTGATCGAGTTGGGGCATAACGAAGTTGCAAAAAGTTTAGCTAATGAGGCTGTTTACTCGCATATTTTGGAGTTAAGTGTTGATGGTAAGGTGCAAAGTGCTATTTTAAAGGATATGCAAAGGCATCCTGCTAAAGATACAATTTTGCATATGGATTTTATGCGTATTTCCATGAATGAAAAAATTAAAGTGCATGTGCCCTTGCATTTTATAAATGAAGAAACTTCGATTGGTGTTAAGGCTGGTGGGGTTGTAACTCATTCGATGGTGGAAATTGAGGTTGTGTGTCTTCCAGCTAATTTACCTGAGTTTATTGAAGTTGACCTGGAGGCGATTGATGTTGGTGGTTCGGTGCATTTGGCTGATATCGCAGTGGCAGAGGGTGTGGAAATCTTGGCATTAACGCATGGTGAGGATCATAATTTGCCGGTTGCACAGATCGTGATGACTAGAGGTGCTGCTAGTGCTGATGATGAAGATGGTGCGGCAGAAGTAGAAGAGTCTGAAGCTGAGTAGTGATTAAGCTTATAGTTGGCCTGGGGAATCCAGGTCAGAAATATACAAAAAACCGGCATAATGCCGGTTTTTTGTTATTAGATGGGCTGGCGCGGGATTCGGGGGGGTTTTCTCAGCAGGCTCGCTTTTTTGGGTGCTTGGCCGAGATGAGTACTAAGTCAGGTAAGTTGTATTTGTTAAAGCCTGCTACCTTTATGAATCGTAGTGGTCAATCGGTATCTGCGGTGATGAAATATTTCAAAATTTTGCCCGAAGAGGTGTTGGTTGTGCATGATGAGTTGGATTTTGATGTTGGTGTTGTCAAGCTCAAGAAGGGTGGTGGTCATGGTGGGCATAATGGTTTGCGTGACATAATTACAAGTATGGGTCAAAAAAATTTCTTGAGGTTGCGAATTGGTATCGGGCGGCCGCGAGCTGGCAAGGCAGTTGCAGATTATGTGCTATCAGATTTTTCGAAAGTAGATATGCATTTGGTGCAAGAGGTGTTTGCTGACTTTGCGGCAAATATGTCAGCAATGTGTAGTGGTGACTATGGTGTTGTGATGCAGAATTTACATTCTCGAGAAAAAAATTAATAAAAAAGTTGACATGATATAGGGTATGCTTCATAATGCCCTTTCTGTATGGAGGGGTTCCCGAGTGGCCAAAGGGATCAGACTGTAAATCTGACGGCTCAGCCTTCGGAGGTTCGAATCCTCCCCCCTCCACCATTCAGAACTAAAGAATTCTGCGGGTGTAGTTCAATGGTAGAACTCCAGCCTTCCAAGCTGATTACGTGGGTTCGATTCCCATCACCCGCTCCAAAATATAAAGAATAAAGCCCATATAGCTCAGCGGTAGAGCACTTCCTTGGTAAGGAAGAGGTCACCGGTTCAAGTCCAGTTATGGGCTCCAATTACATTGATTGTTGCAAACACTAAATTTAAGGTCCTTGCGAGATGGCTAAAGAAAAATTTGAACGTACCAAACCACATGTAAATGTTGGTACAATCGGTCACGTTGACCACGGTAAAACAACTCTAACAGCTGCATTAACGAAAGTTATGGCAGAAAAGCTAGGTGGAGAAGTTAAAGCATTTGATCAAATTGATAATGCACCTGAAGAGCGTGAGCGTGGTATTACGATTGCAACATCGCATGTAGAGTATGAATCTGAAAGTCGTCATTATGCGCATGTTGACTGCCCGGGTCATGCTGACTACGTAAAAAACATGATTACAGGTGCTGCGCAAATGGATGGCGCAATTTTAGTTTGTGGTGCGACTGATGGTCCTATGCCACAAACAAGAGAGCATATCTTGTTATCAAGACAAGTCGGCGTACCTTATATTGTCGTATTCCTAAACAAAGCAGATCTTCTAGCAGAAGACTGTGGTGGTATAGGTACAGAAGAATATAATGAAATGCTTGAATTGGTTGAAATGGAAATCCGTGAGATTTTAGACCAATACGAATTCCCTGGTGATGATACGCCAATCATTGTAGGTTCTGCATTAAAAGGACTGGAAGGTGATGATAGTGAGCTAGGGGTGCCGTCAATTATAAAATTAGTTGATGCCTTAGATAGTTATATCCCTGAGCCTGAAAGAGCAACGGAAGGCGCATTCCTAATGCCGATTGAAGATGTATTCTCAATTTCAGGTCGTGGAACGGTTGTAACAGGTCGTATTGAGCGTGGTGTTGTCAAAGTTGGTGAAGAGATTGAAATTGTCGGTATTAAAGAGACAGTTAAAACAACTTGTACTGGCGTAGAAATGTTTCGTAAATTGCTTGACCAAGGAGAGGCAGGCGATAACGTAGGTATCTTATTGCGTGGTACTAAGCGTGAAGATGTAGAGCGTGGTCAAGTACTTGCTCATGTTGGTTCAATTAATCCGCATACAAAATTTACTGCTGAGATCTATGTCTTATCAAAAGATGAAGGTGGTCGTCATACGCCATTCTTTGATGGATACCGTCCGCAGTTTTACTTCAGAACAACTGATGTAACGGGTGCTGTTAAGTTGCCTGAAGGCACGGAAATGGTAATGCCTGGTGATAACGTATCAGTAGAAGTAACGTTGATTGCTCCGATTGCTATGGAAGATGGTTTGCGCTTTGCGATTCGTGAAGGCGGACGTACGGTTGGTGCTGGTGTTGTTGCAACAGTTGTTGAGTAATAGAAAAAAGTATAGTATCATATACAGTTCATAAAAGTTAATGCGTGTAGGTCAGTGGCTCAATTGGTAGAGCAGCGGTCTCCAAAACCGCAGGTTGTGGGTTCGAGTCCCTCCTGGCCTGCCACTCGCATTAATCATTAATTTCCTAGTTGTTATCAAAAAATCATAAAAAAATGAATAGTCAGGCAAAAGAAGGTGCATCTACCGTAGATGTTCTTAAGTATGTTTTGTCTCTTGTGCTGATTGGTGCAGGTGTCGTTTCTTTTTATCAGTTTTCAGAGTTTTCTCAGTTATACAGAGTTTTAGGGATAGTTCTTGTCGTATTGATTGCCTTGGCTATGATGATGACAACGGCCTTGGGGCAAGATTCTTGGGGGTTTGCTCAAGAAGCAAGGCAAGAGGTGAGAAAGGTGGTTTGGCCTTCACGATCGGAAACTATGCAGACGACATTAATGGTGTTTGCAATGGTAATTATCGTTGGGTTGATACTGTGGGTTCTTGATATGTTCTTGTTTTGGGCGATAACATCACTAACTGGGGGTTAATATGGCGATTCGTTGGTATGTTGTACATGCATATTCAAATTATGAAAACAAAGTAAAGCAATCTCTTGAAGAAAAGATAAAAAGAGAAGGCCTTGAACAGTATTTCGGCAAGATTCTTGTGCCAACAGAAGAAGTTGTTGAGATGAGAATGGGTCAACAAAGGAAAAGTGAAAGAAAGTTTTTTCCTGGTTATGTTTTAGTGCAAATGGAATTGAATGACGAAACTTGGCACTTAGTAAGAGATGAGCCCAGAGTTCTTGGGTTTATTGGTGGCACTTCTGAACGCCCTGCGCCAATTTCTGAGCAAGAAGCTGAGAGAATTCTTAATAGAGTCGAAGATGGTGTTAACAAGCCTAGGCCAAAAGTTCTTTTTGAAGTGGGTGAAGTAGTGCGAATTAATGATGGGCCATTTAAAGATTTTAATGGTGAAATCGAAGAAGTTAGCTACGAGAAAAACAAATTACGTATCTCTGTCTTAATATTTGGAAGAGCTACTTCAGTTGAGCTAGGGTTTGACGAAGTAGAAAAAAATTAAGCATAGGTACATAAAATAGTACAAAAACGGTCCTCGTCATTTATTTGGTGGGGATTTTTTATCTATGGGGAGCTGAAAAGCGTTAGTACCCGGACCAGGAGTATATTATGGCTAAAGAAGTCACGGCGTATATCAAGCTGCAAGTAAAAGCAGGTGAAGCAAACCCAAGTCCACCAGTAGGCCCAGCATTAGGTCAGCACGGTGTTAATATCATGGAGTTTTGTAAGGCATTTAATGCTAAAACTCAAGATGTAGAAAAGGGATTACCCATTCCAGTAGTTATTTCGGTTTATAGTGATAGAAGTTTTACTTTTATTACTAAAACACCACCAGCATCAATTTTACTTAAAAAAGCAGTTGGTGTGGCTAAAGGAAGCAGTAATCCTAATACAATAAAAATAGGTACAGTCACTCGTGCGCAATTAGAAGCAATTGCGACAACGAAAATGGAAGACTTGAATGCGGTAGATATGGATTCGGCTGTTAAAATTATTGCGGGCAGTGCGCGTAGTATGGGTCTTGATGTGGAAGGATTGTAATGGCTAAGTTATCTAAAAAAGCAAAAATTGCTAATGAAAAAGTGGATCCTGAGCGTCAATATTCTTTAACTGATGCAGTTAGTTTGTTAAAAGAATTATCGACAGCTAAATTTGAAGAGTCAGTTGATATCTCAGTAAATTTAGGGATTGATGCGAGAAAATCAGATCAAAATGTACGTGGAGCAACAGTTCTACCAAAAGGGTCTGGCAAAACAGTAAGAGTTGCGGTATTTACTCAAGGGCCTAATGCAGATGCTGCAAAAGAAGCTGGAGCAGATATTATCGGTATGGAAGATTTAGCTGAGCAAGTTAAGAAAGGTCAAATGGATTTTGATGTTGTTATTGCTTCACCTGATGCAATGCGAGTAGTTGGGCAATTGGGTCAAGTTCTAGGCCCTAGAGGTTTAATGCCAAACCCTAAAGTTGGTACGGTTACACCTGACGTTGCTGCGGCAGTTAAGAATGCAAAATCAGGTCAAGCGCGTTACCGGACTGATAAAGCAGGAATTGTACATTGCTCGATTGGTAAAATCGCTTTTTCAGCAGCAGACATCCAAGAAAACCTTGAAGCAGTTGTTTCGGATATAGTAAAAGCTAAGCCAAGTGCTGCTAAAGGTGTTTACTTAAAGAAAATTAGCTTGTCTACTACTATGGGGCCAGGTGTGATTTTGGATCAGTCAAGTATTGAGCTTAAATAGTAAAAAGAATTGTGGTTGCCAGCTTGTTTGGTAACCATCAAAGACCGTAGGTGTGAAAGCTTAAATTTTATAGCCTACGTAGATGGGAACGGAAGCTGGGAAACTGGTGAAAGACCCCGTTGGGTGCATCTTTTTTAAAAAGAGGTGTGGTGTATAAACCTGATGAAAATCAGTAAAACGGAGAAAATTGTGGCCTTAGCATTAGATGGCAAAAAAGCTGTCGTAGAGGAAGTAGCTCCCTACGCCGCTAAAGCGCATTCTGCTGTCGCAGCTGAATATCGTGGACTAACAGTAGCAGAATTAACTGAGCTACGCAAAGTCGCAAGAGAAACAGGCGTTTATTTGCGTGTAGTTAAAAATACATTAGCAAGACGTGCAGTCGCTGGAACTCAATTTGAGTGTATGCAGGAGAAAATGGTTGGTCCATTAATCCTTGCTTTCTCAATGGATGACCCGGGTTCTGCAGGACGATTGATTAACGATTTTGCAAAAACTAACGATAAATTAGTTGCAAAAATTGTTTCTATTGATGGTGAGGCTTTTGATGGCTCTGAGTTAGCTCGTTTAGCAAGCTTGCCAACACGTGATCAAGGTATCAGCATGATTATGGCGTTAATGTTAGCACCTGTTGAGAAGTTGGCACGTACATTACTTGCTCTTAAAGAGACTCGTGATGACGGTGCTGCTAGCACAGAAAGCGAAGCGGAAGCAGAATAAGCTTTTACAACCAGTTTAAAACTAATTATTTTAGAGGAATAGGCAAAATGGCAATCTCACAAGAAGATATCTTGGAAGCAGTATCAAACATGACTGTTATGGAAATCGTTGATTTAATTTCAGCGATGGAAGAAAAATTTGGCGTTTCTGCAGCAGCAGTTGCAGCAGCTCCAGCTGGTGGTGATGCGGGTGGTGCAGCAGAAGAGCAGACTGAATTTGATGTCGTTATGGAATCATTTGGTGCAAATAAAGTATCAGCAATTAAAGCAGTTCGTGCTCTTACAGGCTTAGGCTTAAAAGAAGCTAAAGGCGCTGTAGAAGGCTGCCCTGTTACATTGAAAGAAGGTGTGAGCAAAGCTGAAGCGGAAGAAGCTAAAGCAGCACTTGAAGAAGCGGGAGCTTCAGTCGAAATTAAATAATTTTTGACACAATATCTTTATTAGGCAATGCCTGTAAAATGGGCTGGTGATTACTTGAGTAGTCACCGGCCTTTTACTGTTTGTAACGACCTAAATTCAAAAAAAACCTACTCTTGAAAAAGGATAAGGAAGTAATATGGCCTACTCTTTTACTGAAAAAAAACGCCTTAGAAATAATTTTGGAAAAGCAGATGATGTTTTAGAAGTACCTTATTTGCTGGCAACGCAAATCAAATCTTATGCAAGCTTTTTGCAAACAGGGGTTAAACCTGCAAAAAGAAAAGATAAGGGCTTGCATGCGGCGTTTTCTAGTGTCTTTCCAATTGTAAGTCACTCTGGTTATGCAGTATTAGAGTATGTAAAGTATAGATTGAGCGAGCCTGTTTTTGATGTGCGTGAATGTCAGCAGCGTGGTGCGACATATGCGGCAGCATTGCGAGTAGTTGCACGACTTGTGATTTATGATAAAGATGCGCCAGGTAGTACTAAGGTCGTCAAGGATATAAGAGAGCAAGAAGTCTATATGGGTGAATTGCCGTTAATGACTGATAACGGTACTTTTGTCATAAATGGGACTGAGCGTGTCATTGTTTCTCAGTTGCATCGTAGTCCTGGAGTGTTCTTCGATCATGATAAGGGGAAGACGCATTCCTCAGGTAAATTATTATTGAATGCACGAGTCATTCCATACCGTGGTTCATGGTTAGATTTTGAATTTGATCATAAAGACTGTGTGTTTGTTAGAATTGATCGGCGTCGTAAGATTCCTGCGACTATCTTATTGAGAGCATTGGGGTATGAAAATGAAGAAATGCTTAAGGTATTCTTTGAGAATAATACATTTAGTTTAGGTGGCGAGAATATTTTATTGCATCTTATCCCTGAGAGGCTTAAGGGGGATATTGCAACGTTTGATATTAAAATTGATGATTCAGTTTTGGTAGAAGAGGGGCGAAGAGTTACTGCAAAGCATGTAAGGCAGATGGGCAAGGCTGGTATAGAAAGGCTAGATGTTCCTAAGCACTATGTGCATGGTTGCGTGTTAGCTAAAAATGTAATAGATGAGGCAACGGGAGAGCTGCTTGCTAAGGTAAACGATGAGCTTACAGAAGAATTATTAGATAAGTTAATTGCTGAGGGTGTTAATGAAATTGAGACCTTGTATGTGAATGACTTAGATCGTGGTGCATATATGTCTGATGCAATGCGTTTGGATAGTACCACAAATCGGTTAGAGGCGTTAATTGAAATATATCGGATGATGCGCCCTGGTGAGCCGCCAACTAAAGATGCAGCAGAAAATCTGTTTGGTAATTTGTTTTTTACTGAAGATAGATATGATTTATCTGCTGTTGGTCGTATGAAATTTAATCGTCGTTTAGGTATTGATGATAATGTTGGAGGCGGCACATTAAGTAAAGACGACATTATTGGTGTATTAAAAGAATTAATAAATATCAGAAATGGAAATGGAACTGTTGATGATATTGATCATTTGGGTAACCGTCGGGTAAGGTCGGTTGGTGAAATGATTGAAAACCAGTTTAGAGTTGGGTTGGTTAGAGTTGAGCGTGCTGTTAAAGAGCGTTTGACATTAGCTGATTCTGAAGGGCATATGCCACAAGAAATTATTAATGCGAAGCCTGTTTCTGCTGCGGTTAAAGAATTTTTTGGCTCTAGTCAGTTGTCACAATTTATGGATCAAAATAATCCATTGTCGCAAGTAACACATAAGCGTCGTGTATCTGCATTAGGTCCGGGTGGTTTAACGCGTGAGCGTGCTGGATTTGAGGTGCGTGATGTACATACGACTCATTATGGGCGTGTGTGTCCAATTGAAACGCCAGAGGGGCCAAATATTGGATTGATCAACTCATTAGCTGTTTATGCGCGTACTAATGACTATGGTTTTTTAGAAACACCTTATAGGAAAGTTACTAATGGCGTAGTAACTGACCAAGTGGATTATTTGTCGGCAATTGGTGAGGGTAACTTTGTGATTGCGCAGGCAAGTGTGCCTGTAGATGAAAATGGCAAGCTGGTAGATGGTTTGGTATCTTGTCGTTATA
Organism: Methyloprofundus sp.; assembly: GCA_016592635.1. NCBI lineage: Bacteria > Pseudomonadati > Pseudomonadota > Gammaproteobacteria > Methylococcales > Methylococcaceae > Methyloprofundus > Methyloprofundus sp. Next base: position 3,859,356 of record AP023240.1, on the reverse strand, counting down.
AAGACGAGTTTACCTTAGTGTCGTCAGAGAATGTGGACTACATGGACGTGTCTTCAAAACAAATTGTATCTATTGCGGCTTCAATTGTGCCATTTTTGGAGCATGATGATGCTAATAGAGCGTTAATGGGATCAAACATGCAGCGTCAAGCTGTGCCTGTTTTGAGAGCTGAAAAACCAATTGTTGGTACAGGTATGGAGCGTACCGTTGCTAAAGATTCTGGGGTAACCGTTGTTGCAACTCGTGGTGGCGTTGTTGTCAGTGTGGATGCTAGTAGAATTGTGGTACGTGTACATGATACTGAAACAGAGTCCGCAGAAACAGGTGTAGATATTTATAATTTAATTAAATATGTACGTTCAAATCAAAATACATGTATTAACCAAAAGCCTTTAGTGAAGCCAAATGATGTTGTTGCTACTGGTGATATTATGGCTGATGGTCCATCTACTGATATGGGGGAGCTGGCATTAGGTCAAAATATGCTGATTGCCTTTATGCCGTGGAATGGTTATAACTTTGAGGATTCGATTTTAGTTTCCGAGCGAGTTGTTAAAGAAGATCGATTTACTTCAATTCATATTGAAGAAAAAACATGTATAGCGCGTGATACTAAGCATAGCCCTGAAGAAATTACTGCTGACATCCCAAATGTAAGTGAAGAGGCTCTTTCTAAATTGGATGAGTCGGGTATTGTTTATGTGGGAGCGGAAGTTAAAGGTGGCGACATCTTGGTTGGTAAAGTAACGCCTAAAGGTGAGTCGCAATTAACCCCGGAAGAAAAGTTGTTAAGAGCCATTTTTGGGGAAAAGGCTGCTGATGTAAAAGATACTTCATTAAGAGTTCCTGGAAGTATTCGTGCAACTGTTATTGATGTGCAGGTCTTTACTCGTGATGGTGTTGAGAAAGACAAGCGGGCTTTAGCAAATGAAGCGGCGGCTATTAAGAGCTATAGAAAAGACTTAAATGACCAGTTAGTTATTGTAGAGAAGGATGTTTATCAGCGGACGGCGAGTGTTATTATTGGTGAAAAAGCAGTTTCTGGGCCAGATAACTTGAAGGTAGGTACTGTTATCACGCAAGAATATTTAGATGGTACTAAGCGAGCTGATTGGCCGAGCATCAAAATGGAAAATGAAGACTTTAATCTTCAGCTTGAAGGATTGAGTGTACAGATTGAGAAGTTAAGAAAAGAGTTTGATGAAAGGTTTGAAGTAAAAAGTAAGAAAATTAGTATGGGGGATGATTTAGCTCCCGGCGTTTTAAAAATGGTCAAAGTCTATTTGGCGGTTAAAAAGCGCATTCAGCCAGGTGATAAAATGGCTGGGCGACATGGAAATAAAGGGGTTATCTCGCGTATTAATCCAATTGAAGATATGCCTTATCTGGCCGACGGTACGCCTATCGATATTGTTTTGAATCCATTAGGGGTTCCGTCGCGAATGAACGTTGGGCAGGTTTTGGAAACCCACTTAGGCTGGGCTGCTAAAGGACTAGGGCATAAGATTGGCAGGATGTTAGAAGTTCAAGCTGCTGTTAAAGAGATAAGAGAGTTTTTAGATAAAGTTTATAATGGAAGTGGTCAAAAAGAAGATTTAGATTCTTTTAATGATGCAGAAATTATTGAAATGGCTAATAACTTGATTGCAGGTGTGCCAATGGCATCACCTGTGTTTGATGGTGCAAGTGAAGCTGATGTAAGGCGCATGCTAAAATTGGCAGATTTACCTGAAAGTGGGCAAACAACATTATATGATGGTTTAACGGGTGAGTCCTTTGAGCGTGAGATAACCGTGGGTTATATGCATATGCTGAAACTAAATCATTTGGTTGATGATAAGATGCATGCGCGTTCAACTGGGCCATATAGTTTGGTAACTCAGCAGCCATTAGGTGGTAAAGCGCAGTTTGGTGGGCAGCGTTTTGGAGAAATGGAGGTTTGGGCACTAGAGGCTTATGGTGCTGCTTATACTTTACAAGAAATGCTGACTGTTAAATCTGATGATGTAACAGGGCGTACGCGTATGTATAAAAATATCGTAGATGGAAATCATCAAATGGAAGCTGGTATGCCGGAGTCATTTAATGTATTGCTTAAAGAAATTCGCTCATTAGTAATCAATATAGAAGTGCAATAGTACTAATATTTTTTATAAATAAACTAATGAGTTCTGGTTAAGCCAGAGAACAAATATAAAGGGGACAAGCTCTTGAAAGATTTATTAAATTTCTTAAAACGCCAAAATCGTTCTGCTGATTTTGATGAGATTAGCATCGGATTGGCATCGCCAAACCAAATTAGGTCATGGTCATACGGTGAAGTTAAAAAGCCGGAAACAATAAACTACCGTACTTTTAAGCCTGAGCGTGATGGCCTTTTTTGTGCCAAGATTTTTGGCCCAGTAAGTGACTATGAATGTTTGTGTGGAAAGTACAAGCGTTTGAAGCATCGCGGTGTAATTTGTGAAAAATGTGGTGTTGAGGTTACTTTATCAAAAGTGCGTCGCGATCGTATGGGGCATATTGAGCTAGCAAGTCCGGTTGCGCATATTTGGTTTTTGAAGTCGCTACCTTCGCGTATTGCATTGTTATTGGATATGACTTTGCGTGAGATTGAGCGAGTCTTGTATTTTGAATCATTTGTAGTGCTTGAAGAAGGCATGACGCCCTTAGAAAGAAAAAAACTACTAACAGATGAAGAGTATTTAGATGCTTTTGAAGAGTATGGTGATGAATTTGTCGCCATGATGGGAGCTGAAGCCATTTTTGAGTTGCTAAAAACCATTGATATTCAAGGTGAGGTAACTCAGTTAAGAGAAGAGATTAATAGCACTAACTCTGAAACTAAAATTAAAAAGTTCTCTAAGCGCCTGAAGGTGTTGGAGTCATTGTTGGGCTCAAAAAATCGTCCGGAATGGATGGTAATGAATGTATTGCCTGTATTGCCGCCGGAATTAAGACCATTAGTGCCATTGGATGGTGGACGATTTGCTACTTCTGATTTAAATGATTTGTATCGTCGAGTCATTAACCGAAACAATCGTTTGCACCGATTATTGGATTTGAATGCACCTGATATCATTATTCGTAATGAAAAGAGGATGTTGCAGGAGTCCGTTGATGCGTTGCTTGATAACGGGCGTAGAGGTCGTGCCATTACAGGAACAAACCGGCGTCCTTTAAAATCTCTTGCTGATATGATTAAAGGAAAGCAAGGTAGATTTAGACAAAATTTATTAGGTAAGCGAGTCGATTACTCAGGTCGGTCGGTAATTGTGGTAGGGCCAACATTGAAATTGCATCAGTGTGGCCTGCCTAAGAAAATGGCGCTAGAATTATTTAAACCGTTTATTTTTAGTAAGTTGCAATTAAGAGGTTTGGCGACAACCATCAAGGCAGCTAAAAAGATGGTGGAAAATGAAGGTGCTGAAGTTTGGGATATACTTGAAGAGGTTATTCGCGAGCATCCCATTTTGCTTAATAGAGCACCAACATTGCATAGATTAGGGATTCAGGCGTTCGAGCCTACTTTAATTGAAGGCAAGGCAATTAATTTGCATCCATTGGTATGTAGTGCTTTTAATGCTGACTTTGATGGAGATCAAATGGCGGTGCATGTGCCTTTATCAATTGAGGCGCAGTTAGAAGCAAGAACATTGATGATGGCGACTAATAATATTTTGTCTCCTGCCAATGGTGAGCCGATTATTAACCCGTCGCAAGATGTTGTATTGGGTCTGTACTTCATTAGCAGAGAAAAGCTGAAAGCTAAAGGTGATGGAGCTGCATTCTATGGGGTTGAAGATGTGCAAAAGGCCTTGGATGCAAAGGCAGTCGAGCTACAATCAAAGGTACAAGTAAGAATAACTGAAAGGTTAAAAAATGAAGATGGTGAGATTGATGAGAAAACAACTCGTTATCAAACAACAGTAGGTCGAGTTTTAATCTGGGATGTTGTTCCTGAAGGCATGCCATTTGAAATAGTCAACTGTGACATGACCAAGAAAAATATCTCTCGCTTACTTAATTATAGTTACCGTTATTTAGGTAATAAGGATACAGTGGTGTTGGCTGACCAGATTATGTATCTTGGCTTTAAATATGCAACACGTTCAGGTATATCATTTGGTATAAATGATATGGAAATCCCTAGAGAGAAGCAGGATATTCTGGCGGAGGCTGAGCGTGAGGTTTTTGAGATTCAAGAGCAGTATGATTCGGGTTTAGTAACTGATGGTGAGCGATATAACAAAGTAGTAGATATTTGGTCGCATGCTAATGAGAAAGTGGCCAAAGTGATGATGGATGCGCTAGGGACAGATGAGGTTGTTGATGAAGACGGCAGCGTGCTAAAGCAAAAATCATTCAATTCAATTTTTATGATGGCTGAATCTGGAGCGCGGGGTTCTGCGGCACAAATTAGACAGTTAGCAGGTATGCGTGGTTTGATGGCAAAACCTGATGGTTCGATTATTGAAACACCTATTACTGCAAACTTCAGAGAAGGTTTGGATGTATTGCAGTACTTTATTTCAACGCATGGTGCACGTAAAGGTTTGGCTGATACGGCTCTGAAAACAGCTAACTCTGGATATTTGACGCGTCGTTTGGTTGATGTGGCTCAAGATCTTGTTATTAACGGTGTTGATTGTGGTACCACTAAAGGTATGTTGATGGCTCCCATTATTGAGGGGGGGGATGTGGTTGAGACCCTTTCTGAGCGAGTGCTGGGTCGAGTAGTTATTGGTGATGTAATAACTGTTGATGCTACTGAAGTTATTGTTCCTGATGGAGAGATGCTGGATGAGCATTATGTCGCTCTGCTAGAAAAAAATAGTATCGATAATGTATATGTGCGTTCTATTATTACCTGTGAAAACCGACATGGAGTATGTGCCAAGTGTTATGGTCGTGATTTAGGTCGTGGTCATTTGGTCAATAGTGGTGAGGCAGTTGGTGTAATCGCTGCACAATCAATTGGCGAGCCTGGAACGCAGCTAACAATGCGTACTTTTCATATTGGTGGGGCTGCATCGCGTCAAGTTGCAATCAGTAATGTGCAGGTAAAATCTAAAGGGGTTATTAAATTACATAACTTAAAAACTGTAGAAAATCGGGCTGGCAATTTAGTTGCTGTGTCTAGATCAGGTGAAGTGGGGGTAATGGATGAGTATGGTCGTGAAAAAGAAAAGTATAAGATACCCTATGGAGCAGAGTTAACCTGCAAAGATGGTAGTGCGGTCGAGGCGGGTGATGTTGTTGTTTCATGGGATCCGCATGTGCATCCCGTAGTGACTGAAGTTGCAGGTATTGTGCAATTGGTTGACTTTGAAGCTGGTATTTCGGTACAAGAGTTGTCTGACGAAATAACGGGGGTAAGTTCAATTACCGTTATCGATCCTAAGATGCGCGTAAGCGCAGGTAAAGATTTGCGCCCGTTAGTTAAATTGTTTACGCCTGAAGGGGATGAGGTAAATCTACCTAATACAGAAATGGCGGCGCAATATGTGTTGCCGGCAGGATCAATTGTTGCTGTGAAAGATGCGGGCGAAATTCAGGTTGGGGACGTATTGGCTAGAATTCCGCAAGAATCAAGTAAGACTCGTGATATTACAGGGGGGCTACCAAGGGTAGCTGACTTATTTGAAGCTAGAAAAACTAAGGATCCTGCGATTCTTGCAGAGGCAACGGGTGCGGTGTCTTTTGGTAAGGAAACAAAAGGTAAGCAACGTATTGTTATTACTGATTCTGATGGTGTGCAGTATGAGACATTGGTGCCAAAGTGGCGACATATTACTGTATTTGAAGGTGAATTTGTTGACAAGGGTGAGACGATTGCTGAAGGTGAGTTAACGCCACATGATATTTTAAGGTTGCGTGGTATCACAGAGTTAACGGCATACTTGGTCAAAGAGATTCAGGATGTTTATCGTTTGCAGGGTGTGAAGATCAATGATAAGCATATTGAGGCGATTATTCGTCAAATGTTGCGTAAAGTTGAAATTACAGCTTCGGGTGATAGTAATTTTACTAAAGGTGAACAAGTTGAGCGAGTTGTTGTTAGAGAGGTAAATAACAAACTTGAAGTGGAAGAAAAAATTCCAGCAAGCTTTGAATCAGTGCTTCTGGGTATTACTAAAGCATCTTTGGCGACAGAGTCATTTGTTTCTGCTGCGTCATTTCAAGAAACAACAAGAGTATTAACGGATGCGGCGGTGCGTGGATTGAAGGATCAATTATACGGACTAAAAGAAAATGTTATTGTTGGGCGTTTGATTCCTGCTGGAACTGGGCTGGCTTTTCATGAAGAGCGGCGCAAGCGTCAAGCACATGAATTGGATTCAGTAAGAGTAACTGAGCAAGGTAAATCCACAGAGATTATCGATGCAGAAGCGGCGCTTAAACAAGCATTGAATGCTGAATAAAAAAATCTTGACTTTAATTGGGCGGGAATATAAAATATCCTGCTCAATAGAGTTATCGTAAATAAATGTAGTGTATATTTTGTACACTAAAAAATATGCAAGACGGAGTAATTTAACTTATGGCTACTATTAACCAGTTGGTTCGTAAGCCTCGCACAAGAAAAGTAGAAAAAAGTAATGTGCCTGCGCTTGAGGCTTGTCCTCAAAGACGTGGTGTATGTACGCGCGTATATACGACCACACCTAAAAAACCAAATTCAGCTTTACGTAAAGTAGCGCGGGTAAGATTAACTAACGGAGCGGAAGTTAGTAGTTATATCGGTGGTGAAGGGCATAATTTGCAAGAGCATTCCGTGGTATTGATTCGTGGCGGTAGGGTAAAGGATTTACCTGGTGTGCGTTACCATGTTGTACGTGGAAGTTTGGATACTTCTGGCGTAGATAGTCGTAAGTGTGGTCGTTCAAAATACGGCACAAAAAAACCTAAGAAGTAAAATTTAAGAATTAATGTTGGTGATATAAATGTCAAGAAGAAGAGCGGCGATAAAACGAACAGTTTTACCAGACCCTAGATATAGTAGCGTAACTTTAACCAAATTTATGAATATGGTTATGGTTGACGGGAAGAAATCAGTAGCAGAAAAAATTGTATATGGAGCACTTGAAACTCTTGAGGAAAAAGGGCACGAGGATCCTCTAGAGGTGTTTACTAAAGCACTTGATAATATCCAGCCGCGTGTTGAAGTGAAATCAAGGCGTGTTGGTGGTGCGACATATCAAGTGCCAGTTGAGGTTCGTCCTAGTCGTCGTGTTGCTTTGGCAATGCGCTGGTTGATTGAGGCTTCGCGCAAAAGAAATGAAAAAAATATGCCACTTAAATTAGCTGGCGAAATGATGGATGCGGTAGAAGGACGTGGCTCAGCTGCTAAAAAGCGTGAAGATACGCATAGAATGGCTGAAGCAAATAAAGCATTCTCGCATTATCGTTGGTAGAATTGTAGGTTGTTAAGATGGCGCGTATAACGCCGATTGAAAGATATCGGAATATCGGGGTTATGGCGCATATTGATGCGGGCAAAACAACGACAACTGAGCGAATCTTGTTTTACACAGGAGTGTCGCATAAGATTGGTGAGGTTCATGATGGCTCGGCTGTCATGGATTGGATGGAGCAGGAGCAAGAAAGAGGGATTACTATTACTTCTGCTGCAACAACTTGTTTTTGGTCAGGGATGGCGAAGCAATTTGAAAATCACCGGATTAATATTATTGATACGCCAGGGCATGTTGACTTTACCATTGAAGTTGAGCGCTCACTGCGGGTTCTAGATGGTGCTTGTGCCGTATTTTGTGCCGTCGGCGGCGTTGAGCCGCAGTCGGAGACAGTGTGGCGTCAAGCTAACAAATATTCAGTTCCGCGAGTGGTGTTTGTAAATAAAATGGACCGAACAGGTGCAGATTATTTTAGGGTCATAGGGCAGATTGAAGAGCGATTGGCAGGAAATCCAGTTGCTATGCAATTACCAATAGGGGCTGAGGATGGCTTTGTTGGTGTTGTGGATTTATTAAGTATGAAGGCTATCTATTGGAAAGAGGCCGATATGGGGATGATTCATACAGAAGAAGATATTCCGGCAGAGATGCAAGATGTTGCTATGGAGTGGCGTGAGAAAATTATTGAATCAGCTGCAGAAGCTAATGATGAATTGATGGAAGTGTATTTAGATCAGGGTGAGCTATCTATAGCGGATGTTAAATCAGGTATAAGAATCAGAACGATAGCGAATGAAATTTCGCCAGTATATTGCGGCTCTGCGTTTAAGAATAAAGGCGTGCAGTGTGTTTTGGATGGGGTTATTGAGTATTTGCCATCTCCGGTCGATATTAAGGCAGTTGAAGGTCACTTGGAAGGCGGTGAGACTAGTGCTAGATCAGCGTCTGATGAGGAGCCTTTTGCAGCATTGGCATTCAAAATTGCATCAGATCCGTTTGTAGGAAATCTTACTTTTTTTAGAGTATATTCAGGTGTGCTGAAGTCTGGCTCGGTTGTTTATAATACTATTAAAGGAAAGCGCGAGCGAATTAGTAAATTATTGCAGATGCATGCTAATAGTCGTGAAGAGATTTCTGAAGTTCGTGCTGGTGATATTGCTGCGGCTGTAGGCTTAAAAGAAGTTACTACTGGAGAGACCTTGTGCGATGAAAAGGCTAAAATAATTCTGGAAAAAATGGAGTTTCCTGAGCCTGTAATATCAATTGCAGTTGAGGCTAAGACTAAGGCAGATCAGGTAAAAATGGCTGAAGCATTGATGCGCTTGGCTAAAGAAGATCCTTCGTTTAAAGTAGTTTCAGACGAGGAGTCTGGGCAGGTAATAATTTCAGGGATGGGGGAATTGCACCTTGAGATCATTGTTGACAGAATGAAGAAAGAATTCAGTGTTGATGTTAATGTCGGGTTGCCTCAAGTTTCGTATAGAGAGTCGATTAAAGAAACAAGAAAGGAAGAAGCTAAATTTATCCGGGAGCTGGGTGGAAAAGGTCAGTACGGGCATGTAGTGCTTGAGTTGGAGCCAATGGAAAGAGGATTTGGTTATTCTTTTGTAAATTCGCTTGCAGGTGACTCAGTTCCAAAAGAATATATACCGGCGATTGATAAAGGAATTCAAGAGCAAATGAAAAATGGTGTCTTGGCAGGATTTCCTGTGGTAGACATTAAAGTGACATTATTGGATGGATCCTATCATGATGTAGATTCGAGCGAAATGGCTTTTTCCATTGCTGGATCTATGGCTTTTAGGGAGGGTTCGAAATTGGCTAAGCCAGTGTTATTGGAGCCCGTCATGAAAGTAGAGATCGCAACCCCAGAGGACTACATGGGGGATGTGGTAGGAGATGTAAATCGGCGTAGAGGCATAGTCTTGGGCATGGACGATACGCCAACAGGCAAGACAATTAACTGCGAAGTGCCGTTAGCTGAAATGTTTGGTTATGCAACTGACTTGCGTTCGGCAACACAAGGGCGTGCTACTTACAGTATGCAGTTTGAAAAGTATAATGATACACCTGCAAATGTAGCAAACGCAATTATTGAAAAAACTTCATAAGAATTGATATTAAAAAAGGTATTGGCTAATGGCTAAAGAAAAATTTGAACGTACCAAACCACATGTAAATGTTGGTACAATCGGTCACGTTGACCACGGTAAAACAACTCTAACAGCTGCATTAACGAAAGTTATGGCAGAAAAGCTGGGTGGAGAAGTTAAAGCATTTGATCAAATTGATAATGCACCTGAAGAGCGTGAGCGTGGTATTACGATTGCAACATCGCATGTAGAGTATGAATCTGAAAGTCGTCATTATGCGCATGTTGACTGCCCGGGTCATGCTGACTACGTAAAAAACATGATTACAGGTGCTGCGCAAATGGATGGCGCAATTTTAGTTTGTGGTGCGACTGATGGTCCTATGCCACAAACAAGAGAGCATATCTTGTTATCAAGACAAGTCGGCGTACCTTATATTGTCGTATTCCTAAACAAAGCAGATCTTCTAGCAGAAGACTGTGGTGGTATAGGTACAGAAGAATATAATGAAATGCTTGAATTGGTTGAAATGGAAATCCGTGAGATTTTAGACCAATACGAATTCCCTGGTGATGATACGCCAATCATTGTAGGTTCTGCATTAAAAGGACTGGAAGGTGATGATAGTGAGCTAGGGGTGCCGTCAATTATAAAATTAGTTGATGCCTTAGATAGTTATATCCCTGAGCCTGAAAGAGCAACGGAAGGCGCATTCCTAATGCCGATTGAAGATGTATTCTCAATTTCAGGTCGTGGAACGGTTGTAACAGGTCGTATTGAGCGTGGTGTTGTCAAAGTTGGTGAAGAGATTGAAATTGTCGGTATTAAAGAGACAGTTAAAACAACTTGTACTGGCGTAGAAATGTTTCGTAAATTGCTTGACCAAGGAGAGGCAGGCGATAACGTAGGTATCTTATTGCGTGGTACTAAGCGTGAAGATGTAGAGCGTGGTCAAGTACTTGCTCATGTTGGTTCAATTAATCCGCATACAAAATTTACTGCTGAGATCTATGTCTTATCAAAAGATGAAGGTGGTCGTCATACGCCATTCTTTGATGGATACCGTCCGCAGTTTTACTTCAGAACAACTGATGTAACGGGTGCTGTTAAGTTGCCTGAAGGCACGGAAATGGTAATGCCTGGTGATAACGTATCAGTAGAAGTAACGTTGATTGCTCCGATTGCTATGGAAGATGGTTTGCGCTTTGCGATTCGTGAAGGCGGACGTACGGTTGGTGCTGGTGTTGTTGCAACAATTGTTGAGTAATATATATGTCTAGTCAAACTATTAGAATAAGCTTGAAAGCATTTGATCATAAGTTAATTGATCAATCTGCAAGTGAAATTGTTGAAACAGCAAAGAGAACAGGTGCGCAAGTTAAAGGCCCAATTCCTTTGCCAACAAAACATGAGCGTTTTACAATTCTGACATCACCGCATGTAAATAAAGATGCGCGTGATCAATACGAATTGAGAACATATAAACGTTTGCTTGATATTATCGAGCCAACCGATAAGACAGTTGATACGCTGATGAAGTTAGATCTGGCGGCTGGTGTTGACGTTAAAATTAAGCTTATTTAAGCTTAAATAATTAGAGGGTTTAATTATGGCATTAGGTCTAATTGGTCGTAAATGTGGAATGACACGTGTTTTTTGTGAAGATGGCACGTCGGTTCCTGTTTCTGTAATACAGATTGATTCAAATAGAGTGTCTCAGGTCAAAGGGCTTGAGAGTGATGGTTATCGTGCAGTACAAGTTGCTGTAGGCGATAAAAAGTCATCAAAAATAAACAAAGCAATGGCTGGTCATTATGCTGCGGCAAATATGACTGCTGGTCGTGGCTTGTGGGAATTTAGATTAAACGGCAGCGAGGGCGAAGATCTAGCGATTGGTTCTGAGTTGACTGTTGAGCTATTTGCTACTGGACAAACTGTCGATGTGCAAGGTACGTCAATAGGTAAAGGTTTTCAAGGTGGTATAAAAAGACATAATTTTACTATGCAAGATGCAACTCATGGTAACTCGATATCACATAGATCAAATGGGTCTATTGGTATGTGTCAAACACCTGGAAGAGTATTTAAAGGTAAGAAGATGTCTGGGCATATGGGTAATGAAAAAGTAACTACTCAAAACTTGACGATTCATTCGATTGATACTGAAAGAGGCCTTATTTTAGTTAAGGGTGCAATACCTGGTGCAAAAGGTGGTGATGTAGTATTGACGCCAGCAGTAAAGCAAAAAAATAAAGGATAAGTCATGAGTGTGAAAATACCAGCACTTAATAGTGCAGACTCTGCGGGTGATGTAGAGGTAAGCGAAGATGTTTTTGGGCGAGAATACAATGAAACCCTAATACATCAGTTGGCTACTAAGACCATGGCTGGCTTGCGTTCAGGTACAAAAGCTCAAAAAAATAGATCGGCTGTCAGTGGCGGTGGAGCTAAACCTTGGAAACAAAAAGGTGCAGGTCGCGCAAGATCTGGTACAATACGCAGTCCACTTTGGAGAGGCGGTGGTACTACATTTGCTGCGCAGCCAAGATCTTTTGATCAGAAGCTGAATAAGAAAATGTATCGCGCAGGAATTCGTTCGATTTTGTCGGAGTTAGTGCGCCAAAATCGATTAACTGCAAGCTCAGATATTATGCCGACAACTCCTAAAACAAAAGAGTTGGTAGCAAAGTTGAAGGATTTAGGTAAAAGTCGGGTTTTAATTATTGCTGATGAGTTAAGTGAGAATTTATACTTATCTTCAAGAAATATTATAAATCTTGACGTTACTACTGCAAGTGAATTAGATCCTGTTATGTTAATTGCTGCGGAAAATGTCATTGCCACTCCAGCAGCATTGAAAGCAATTGAGGCGCAGTTATCATGAGTGTAGAGTTTAACCTTTCAAATGTAATTAAAGCACCTGTAATTTCTGAAAAGAGTACAGTTGCTGCTGAAACAGATAATAGATTCGTATTTAAAGTAGCAAATCAAGCTACAAAATTACAAGTTAAAAAATCTGTTGAGTTGATGTTTAATGTAGAAGTTGAAAAAGTTCAACTATTAAATGTTAAAGGGAAAACAAAAAGATTTGGTCGCTTTATGGGTAAACGGTCTGACTGGAAAAAAGCTTACGTAAAGCTTAAAGAAGGTCATGATATTGATTTCTCTGCAGCATAATTGGAAAATAAAAGAATATAATTCGGTAAGATAAATGGCTATTGTAAAATCAAAACCGACATCGCCAGGTTCTAGGTTTGTCGTTAGAGTAAAGAATGAAGATTTACATAAGGGTAAACCTTTTGCACCTTTACTGCGTAAAAAAAGTAAAAGTGGTGGGCGTAATAATAATGGGCGCATAACTACGCGTCATATCGGTGGCGGACATAAGCAAAGCTACCGTATTATAGACTTTAAGCGTAATAAGCTTGATATTCCGGGCGTTATTGAAAGGCTCGAGTATGATCCTAATAGGACTGCAAATATTGCATTAGTTCTATATAAGGATGGTGAGCGTAGATATATTATTGCACCTAAAGGGGTTGTGGCTGGACAAGAGATTATCTCTTCTGAAAGCGCGGCTGTAAAGGTTGGTAACTGCATGACATTGCGCAACATGCCGCTAGGTTCTACTGTTCACTGTGTTGAATTAAAGCCAGGTAAGGGTGCTCAAATAGCTCGAAGTGCTGGAACCTCTGCGCAACTAGTTGCGAAAGAAGGTGCTCATGTCACATTGAGATTGCGTTCTGGTGAGATGCGCAAGGTTTTAGCTGACTGTAAAGCGGTGATGGGTGAGGTATCAAACTCTGAGCATAACCTTAGGTCGTTAGGTAAAGCTGGAGCGTCAAGATGGCGTGGAGTGCGACCTACAGTTCGTGGTGTTGTTATGAATCCAGTTGATCATCCGCATGGTGGTGGAGAGGGTAGGACTTCAGGGGGTAGGCATCCCGTGTCACCTTGGGGTATGCCAACTAAAGGTTATAAGACCAGAAAGAATAAACGTACTGACAAAATGATTGTTAGAAGACGTAACAAGCGATAGAGAGGAATTAATAAAGTGCCACGTTCAATTAAAAAAGGTCCTTTTATTGATCATCACCTACAAAAGAAAGTAGATGATGCAGTAAGTAGCAATAGTAGGAAACCGATTAAGACTTGGTCTAGAAGATCAATGATAACGCCTGAGATGTTGGGTTTGACGATAGCTGTACATAATGGCCGTCAGCATGTGCCAGTACTGATCTCTGAAAACATGGTTGGGCATAAGCTGGGTGAATTTGCACCTACACGTACATACAAAGGCCATTTGGCTGATAAAAAGTCAAGGTAGGTGGTGATGGAAATTTCAGCTAAATTAAGTAATGCACCATTATCAGCGCAAAAGGCGCGTTTGGTTGCAGATCAAATTAGAGGTCTTGAAGTCGAAGAAGCTTTAAATGTACTTAAGTTCAGTACTAAAAAAGCAGCTGCGATTATGAAAAAAGTACTTGAGTCTGCTATTGCTAACGCAGAGCATAATGAAAGTGCTGATATTGATGAGTTAAAAGTTTCAACTGTATTTGTAGATGAGTCTAGAACGCTTAAAAGATTCCAGGCAAGAGCAAAAGGTCGTGCAAATCATATATTGAAGCGTACTTGTCATATCACAGTTAAAGTCGCAGAATTCGAGTAGGGGCAATATAATGGGTCAAAAGGTACATCCAACAGGAATACGTCTTGGTATCGTTAAGGATTTTACATCAAGATGGTATGCAAACAGTAAAGATTATCCGGTCTTTTTGCATCAAGATTTAACAGTGCGTGACTATATTCAAAAGAAACTAGCGCATGCTTCTGTTAGTCGAATTCAGATAAATCGTCCTGCTAATAACGCACATATTACAATTCATACGGCGCGCCCTGGTATTGTAATTGGTAAGAAAGGCGAAGATATTGATTTGTTGCGTAAAGCAGTTTCTAAAATGATGGGGATTCCGGTTCAAATCAATGTTGAAGAAATTAGAAAGCCTGAGTTAGATGCAAAATTAGTTGCAGAAAGTATTGCGCAGCAACTAGAGAAAAGAATTATGTACAGACGTGCAATGAAGCGTGCTGTGACGAATTCTATGCGTTTAGGTGCTGAAGGAATCAAAATTAATTTGGGCGGACGTCTGAATGGAGCTGAGATTGCGCGTAGTGAATGGTATAGAGAGGGAAGAGTTCCTCTGCATACACTAAGGGCAGATATCGATTATGGTGTTGCTGAGGCAAACACAACATACGGTATTATCGGTATTAAAGTATGGATTTTTAAAGGAGAGGTGTTTAACGCAAACCCATCCTTAGAAAATTCTGAAAAAACTAAATCTAAAAAATAGGTGAAGGGAAAATAAGATGCTTCAACCTAAAAGAACAAAATTTCGTAAACAGCATAAATTGAGAAATACAGGTATTGCTGTTCGTGGCTCATCAGTCAGTTTTGGTGAATACGGTCTAAAATCAGTTGAGAGAGGCAGAATCACAGCTCGACAAATTGAGGCGGCTCGTAGAACAATCACAAGGCACTGTAAGCGTGATGGTAAACTATGGATTAGAATATTTCCTGATAAGCCGATTACTAAAAAACCTCTTGAGGTAAGAATGGGTAAAGGGAAAGGTAGTGTTGAATATTGGATTGCTCAAATTAGACCAGGCACTATGTTGTATGAATTACAAGGAGTTTCAGAAGAAACTGCGCGTGAAGCATTTGCTTTAGCTGCAGCAAAACTACCTGTGAAAACCAAGTTTATTGTTAGGACGGTACTGTAATGAAAGTAAGTGAATTACGTCAGAAAAGTGCAGAAGAATTAAATACAACATTAGTTGAGTTGGGGCGTGAGCAATTTAATTTACGTATGCAAAAAAACACAGGGCAATTAACTAAGTCTGACCAAGTAAAAAAGGTTAGAAGAAATATTGCGCGTGTGCAGACGGTCGTAAATGAAATGGCGAGACAATCATAATGAGTGATAATACAGAAAAACTACGTACCATTACTGGCCGAGTAGTTAGTAATAAAATGGATAAAACAGTCGCTGTATTAGTTGAGCGTCTTGTAAAGCATCCAGTATATGGTAAATATATTAGACGCTCTACAAAATTACTTGCTCATGATGAAGGGAACGTTTGTGGCGAAGGTGATGTGGTATTAATTACATCATGCCGTCCTTATTCAAAAAATAAAACTTTCAAATTGGTTGAAGTGGTAAGTAAAGCTAAATAATCAACTTTGTTGAATTTCAAGTAAATAGTAAATTAGGATTATATAATGATTCAGATGCAAACTAACCTTGACGTCGCTGATAATAGCGGTGCAAAAAAGGTCATGTGTATCAAAGTTCTCGGTGGGTCGCATAGACGTTATGCTGCAATCGGAGATATTATTAAAGTTAGTATCAAAGATGCAATCCCGCGTGGCAGAGTAAAAAAAGGTGAGGTTTACAATGCATTGGTTGTGCGTACCAAAAAAGGTGTACGTAGAGCAGATGGGTCACTTATAAGATTTGATGGTAACGCAGCAGTTATTTTAAATGCTCAGCTTCAACCGCTAGGAACTCGTATTTTCGGTCCTGTAACGCGTGAGTTAAGAAATGAGAAATTTATGAAGATTGTTTCACTAGCGCCAGAAGTATTGTAAGGGTCATAGAAAATGCAAAAACTTAAACAAGGTGACGAAGTCATTGTTCTTATCGGAAAAGATAAGGGCAAACGAGGACGGATCAGTAAATTTATAAAAGAAAAGATTTTGGTTGAGGGTATTAATAAAGTTAAAAAACACCAAAAACCAAATCCTAATGCAGGCGTTGAAGGAGGCATCATAGAAAAAGAGATGCCGATTCATAAGTCTAATATTGCTCTGTATAATGCAGCAGCAAAGAAAGCAGATAAAGTAGGGTTTAAAACGTTGGATGATGGAAAGAAAGTCCGATACTTTAAATCTAATAATGAAATTATTGATGTGTAGGTATAATCATGGCTAGATTAAGAAAAGATTATAAAGAAAAAGTATTGCCTGCACTGATGAAAGAATTTGGTTACACATCAGTAATGCAAGTACCAAAAATCACCAAAATTACCTTAAACATGGGGTTGGGTGATGCGGTAGCAGATAAAAAAGTCGTGCAAGCGGCTGTTAGTGATATGGAAAAAATCAGTGGTCAAAAATCTGTTGTGACATTGTCAAGAAAATCGATTGCTGGATTTAAGATTCGTGATGATATGCCAATTGGCTGCAAGGTAACCCTTAGACAAGACAAAATGTATGAATTTTTGGATCGTCTAATTAGCGTTGCAATTCCACGTATTCGTGATTTTAGAGGAATGAGCCCTAAAAGCTTTGATGGTCGTGGTAACTATAGCATGGGTGTCACAGAGCAAATTATCTTTCCTGAGATAGATTATGATAAGATAGATAAATTACGTGGCATGGATATATGCATCACTACAACTGCTAAGACAAACGAAGAAGGTTTGGCGTTGTTAAAGCAGTTTAATTTTCCATTTAAGAGCTAACAGTTATGGCTAAAAAATCAATGATAGCTCGCGAGCAAAAACGAGCTAAGCTAGTAAAAAAATATGAAGCAAAAAGAGCTTCTTTAAAAGAAATTATTAGGGATCCGAATTCTTCAATACAAGACAAGGATGAAGCAAGTTTAGCATTACAGAAATTACCAAGAGACTCTAGTGCGGCTAGAGTTCGTAATAGATGTAATATTACTGGACGGCCACACGGTTTTTACCGTAAATTTGGCTTAAGCAGAAATAAACTTAGAGAAGCTACTATGCGTGGTGATGTTCCTGGTTTAGTAAAAGCTAGTTGGTAAACGACTTGTTGTATATTTGGAGAAAATAATATGAGCATGACAGATCCAGTTGCAGACATGCTTACGCGCATCAGAAATGGGCAGTCTGCAGGAAAAATAAACGTTAATATGCCGTCATCAAAACTTAAAGTTGCAATTGCAAAAGTTTTAAAAGATGAGGGTTATATTAAAGATTTTTCAACTGAAATAAATGGCACGCATGTGTCTATGTCAGTTGAACTTAAATACTATAATGGTAAGCCAGTAATTGAAAAGGTTAAGAGAATTAGCCGACCTGGTTTGCGAGTTTATAAGTCAAAAGATGAGTTGCCTAAAGTATTAGGTGGTTTAGGTGTGGCTATTGTATCTACTTCTAAAGGTGTTATGACGGATCGCGCAGCTCGCGCAATTGGTCATGGTGGCGAAGTAATCTGCACAGTTTGTTAAGGGGGAATTATGTCTAGAATAGCAAAAAGCCCAATAACAATACCGGCAGGTGTTGAAGTTAAAATAAATGGTTCGTTGGTTTCTGTAAAAGGAAGCAAAGGACAATTGGAAATGCAGTTGCATAATTTAGTGCAGGTTGATATGTCGGATTCCATAGTAAGTATTAAATGGGATCAAGCTAATAAAAAAGCCATTGCTCAAGCTGGCACGGCACGTGCAAACATTGCAAATATGGTTGTAGGCGTTACTCAAGGCTTTGAGAAAAAGTTAAACTTGGTGGGTGTTGGTTACAGGGCTCAAGTAAAAGGAAAAGTACTTAATTTGAGTCTTGGTTTCTCTCATCCTGTCAATTTTACAATGCCTGAAGGGATTCAAATTGAAGCCCCGAGTCAAACTGAAATAATTGTTAAAGGTATAGATAAGCAACAAGTTGGTGCTGTATCTGCAGATATTAGGGCGTATAGACCGCCTGAGCCTTATAAAGGTAAAGGTGTTAAGTATGCTGATGAGCATATTGTTAGAAAAGACGCGAAGAAAAAATAGGCTAACAAAATGAATAAAAAAGTATCTCGTTTGAGAAGAGCTTTAAAGCTTAGATCAAACATAAAAAGGCTTGGCAGTAGCCGCTTGTCTGTTCACAGAACATCCAAGCATATCTATGCACAAATAATTTCAGAAGATGGAACTAAAACAATAGCTAGTGCTTCAACTACTCTGGCTGAAATTAAATCAGCAGTAAAGAGTACTGGAAATATTGAATCAGCAGTTTTAGTAGGTAAGTTGGTGGCAGATAAAGCAATCGCTGCAGGTATTACCGAAGTAACTTTTGATCGTTCTGGTTTTAAATATCATGGTCGTGTTAAAGCTTTGGCTAACGCTGCTCGTGAAGCTGGCTTGAAGTTCTAGGGGATATAAAATGGCAAATGCACCTCAACAAGCGAACTCTGATGGTTTGCAGGAAAAATTAGTTTCTGTCAGACGAGT
Organism: Methyloprofundus sp.; assembly: GCA_016592635.1. NCBI lineage: Bacteria > Pseudomonadati > Pseudomonadota > Gammaproteobacteria > Methylococcales > Methylococcaceae > Methyloprofundus > Methyloprofundus sp. Next base: position 3,840,597 of record AP023240.1, on the reverse strand, counting down.
CGCAAAAGTTGTAAAGGGCGGTAGAGTATTTGGTTTTACTGCTTTAACGGTAGTAGGCGATGGTGATGGAAATGTTGGGTATGGAGTTAGTAAAGCTAAAGAAGTGCCTATCGCAATACAAAAATCATTAGAGCAAGCTAGAAAAAATATGCATAAAGTATCTTTGAAAGGGGATACATTGCAATATTCAATCATGTCAGAAGTTGGAGCTGCAAAAGTTTTTATGCAGCCTGCTACTGAAGGTACCGGTATCATTGCTGGTGGGCCAATGCGGGCTGTTTTTGAAGCTGTTGGTGTTCACAATGTACTAGCTAAATGTATTGGAACTAACAATCCTATTAACGTAGTTAGAGCTACAATTGATGGGCTTGCTAATATGAATAATGCTGAGCAAATTGCTGCTAAACGCGGTTTGTCAGTCGAAGATATTACAGGGTAATTGACATGGCAGATAAAAAATTACGCGTCACAATGACTAAAAGTAGTATTGGGCGTTTACAGAAGCATAAAGCTTGTTTACAAGGCTTGGGTCTGAGACGTATTAACCATACTGTAGAAGTTATTGATACTGCTGAGAATAGAGGGATGATTAATAAAGTCTCTTATATGGTTAAAGTAGAGGAAATATAATGTATTTAAATACTCTTAAGCCTGCTGCTGGATCAAGAAAAAACTCTAAAAGAGTTGGAAGAGGTATTGGTTCAACGCTCGGTAAAACATGTGGTCGTGGTCATAAAGGTCAAAAATCACGTAGCGGTGGATTTCATAAAGTAGGTTTTGAAGGTGGTCAAATGCCTTTGCAGCGACGCTTACCAAAAGTAGGTTTTACTTCAAGAAAATCAAAATACACTTCTGAAGTAAGATTAAATGAAGTTGCTAGTTTAAAGCTTGATGTTGTAACGCTTGAAGATTTAATTAAGGCTAATATAGTTCCTGCTTTTACTAAGGTTGCTAAGGTTATTAAGTCTGGTGATATTAGTGTAGCAGTTACTTTGAAAGGCTTGAAAGCGACAGTTGGAGCTAAAGCTAGTGTAGAAGCCGCTGGTGGCAAAATAGAGGATTAAAAGTGAGTAGATCAGGCGCACAAATGAGAGAGCAAGCAGGTAATTTTTCAGAGCTGCGCTCCAGATTATTATTCGTATTAGGTGCTTTTTTTGTTTATAGGGTTGGAGCCCATATTCCAGTTCCCGGGATTGATCCTCAAGCCTTGGCGCTTATGTTTAAGCAACAAGAAGGTTCCATTTTTGATATGTTCAACATGTTTTCGGGTGGTGCTTTAAAAAGGTTAAGTTTATTTGCCTTAGGTATTATGCCTTACATATCTGCTTCTATTATTATGCAGTTAATGACTATTGTCATTCCCGCTTTAGAGCAGATCAAGAAAGAAGGCGAATCTGGTAGAAGAAAGATCTCACAATATACTCGCTATGGAACAGTTGTTTTGGCTACATTCCAAGCGGTAGGTGTGTCTGTTGCCTTGCAGAATCAAACGGCTGGTGGTTTATCTGTTGTGATTAATCCTGGGATTCAGTTTGTAATAATAACTGCAATTACCTTGGTTACTGGAACTATATTTCTAATGTGGCTAGGAGAGCAGATTACCGAAAGAGGTCTGGGTAATGGTATATCGCTAATTATTTTTGCTGGTATTGTTTCGGGGCTGCCTTCTGCTATTGGTGGTACGCTTGAACTGGCAAGAACGGGTGAGTTAAATGGCGCTTTTATCGTTATTTTATTTTTACTGAGTGTTGCAGTAACTGCTTTAGTTGTTTTTGTTGAGCGTGGCCAAAGAAGAATAGTTATAAATTATCCTAAGAGACAGCAGGGTAAAAGAATGTATGCTGGCCAGAGTAGCTTTTTGCCACTTAAACTAAATATGGCGGGTGTTATACCTCCTATTTTTGCCTCAAGTATTATTCTATTTCCTGCCACAATAGCTGGATGGTTTAGTAGTAGTGAAGGGTTTTCTTGGTTGCAAGAGATTGCTACCTCGATCTCGCCAGGGCAGCCACTTTATGTGATGCTGTACACTGTTGCGATTGTATTCTTCTGTTTCTTTTATACTGCACTGGTATTTAACTCAAAAGAAACTGCCGAAAATTTAAAAAAATCTGGTGCTTTTTTGCCAGGAATCAGACCAGGTGAGCAGACGGCTGCTTATATAGATAAAGTAATGACGCGACTAACGCTGATCGGTGCTTTTTATATTACTGCTGTATGTTTATTACCTGAGTTTTTGATTGTTTATTGGAATGTACCGTTTTATTTTGGTGGAACATCATTATTGATTATCGTAGTGGTTGTCATGGATTTTGTTTCACAAATGCAAACCCATCTTATGTCACAAAAATATGATGGATTGATGAATAAAGCAAATTTAAAAAAATAATTTACTTAAAAAGGGGTGAGCTGTGAAAGTACGAGCTTCTGTTAAAAAAATATGCCGTAACTGTAAAGTTGTAAAAAGAGCTGGTGTTGTTAGGGTGATTTGCAAAGATGGACGTCATAAACAGCGTCAGGGATAATTTTTATTGCTTAATAAAGCAGTAATGCTATAATTGAGCGCTTAACTTTAGAGTACCGTAAGGGGAGTATCTAAATGGCACGAATTGCCGGAATTAATGTACCAGATCATAAACATGCAGAGATAGCATTGACTGCAATTTATGGCATTGGTAAACCAACTGCAATTAATATCTGTAAAGAAGTTGGTATCGAACGGACAATTAAGATTAAAGAGTTAACCGAAGAGCAGTTAGAATCTATTCGTGTAACTATTGCTAAGATTGTTGTAGAAGGTGATCTTCGACGTGAAGTGTCTATGAACATTAAACGTTTAATGGATCTTGGTTGTTATCGTGGTATTCGCCATAGACGTGGACTACCATTACGCGGTCAAAGAACGAGAACGAATGCTCGTACTCGTAAAGGACCTCGTAAACCTATTAGAAAATAATAAATAGAGTTATATATAATGGCTAGTTCAAATCGCACAAAGAAAAAAATTAAAAAAGAAGTTGCTGATGGTATTGCACATATTCATGCAACTTTTAATAATACCATAGTTACAATCACTGACCGTAAAGGAAATGCCTTGTCTTGGGCTACTTCTGGGGGCTCTGGTTTTAGAGGCTCTAGAAAAAGTACACCTTTCGCTGCACAGGTTGCTGCTGAAAGAGCGGGAAAAGTTGCTCAAGAATTCGGTATGAAAAATCTTGATGTTATGATCAAAGGTCCTGGCCCTGGTCGTGAATCTGCAGTTAGATCTTTTAACAACCTTGGTTTTAAAATAGGTAATATAGTTGATGTTACGCCTATACCACATAATGGTTGTCGTCCACCGAAAAAGCGTAGGGTATAGTTAGGAGTATATTATGGCTAGATATTTAGGACCAACTTGTAAATTAAGTCGTCGTGAAGGAACCGATCTGTTTTTAAAAAGCAGAGGTAAATCTTTAGAAGGGAAATGTAAGCTTGATCAACGCCCTGGGCAGCACGGTACAAAGCGTGCAAGAGATTCAAACTATGCGACACAGTTAAGAGCTAAGCAGCGTATTAGACGTATATATGGTGTTTTAGAAAAACAATTTAGAAATTATTATAAAGTTGCTGATCTACAAAAAGGTGCAACGGGTTTAAATCTACTTAACCTTTTAGAAACTAGACTTGACAACGTTGTTTATAGAATGGGATTTGCTTCTACAAGGGCTGAAGCGCGTCAGTTAGTGACTCATAAGGCTATTCTTGTAAATGATTCTATTTTAAATGTACCTTCAGCAAAGATTGCTGTTGGAGATACAGTTTCTATTAGAGAAAAAGCAAAGAAGCAAGTTAGAATCGCTGATTCTTTAACTGTTACTGAGCAATATGGATTCCCTACGTGGGTTGAGGTTAATCCAAAGGACTTTTCTGGTTCATTTAATTCTTTGCCAGATCGTGCAGATCTAGGTTCTGATATGAATGAGCAGTTAGTCGTAGAATTATATTCTAAATAATAATCTGGGGTTTTAAATGCATAGTGCTGTTACTGGTTTATTAAAGCCTCAGCTCGTAGAAGTTGTAAACAAATCAGCTTACCATTCAAGAATTGTTATTGAGCCTCTTGAAAGAGGTTTCGGTCATTCGCTTGGAAATGCTTTAAGAAGAGTTCTTCTTTCTTCCATACCTGGTTGTGCAGTGGTAAGTGCTGAAATTGAAAAAGCAGAGCATGAGTACTCGGTAATTGAAGGTGTTCATGAGGATGTCATTGATATCTTATTGAATATTAAGCAATTGGCTGTAGTGTTACATTCTGGAAATGAAATTACACTTTCGCTGAATAAGTCTGGCGCTGGTACTGTTACAGCTGCTGATATTGATTTGCCACATGATGTTGAGATTATCAATCCTGAATTGGTCATAGCTAATTTGACTGATGAGGGTGTGCTCTCCATGAAAATTAACATTCAGCGTGGTCGTGGTTATGAACCTTCAACTGTACGCACTGAAGGTTTTGGGGTTGGTGTTATGGGGGCTTTGCAGGTTGATGCGTCATACACTCCTGTACTTAAGGTTGCTTATAGCGTTGAAACTACGCGTGTAGACCAGCGTACTAATCTTGATAGATTGATTATTGAGTTGGAGACGAATGGTACTGTGGATCCTGAAGCTACAATTAAGCTTGCTGCTACGATTCTTCATGACCAACTATCTGTATTTGTTGATTTTGAGAAGGTTAACGAGCAAGTGGCTGAAGAGGTTATTGAACCTGTAGAGCAGATAGATCCAACGCTGCTTCGTCCTGTAGACGATTTAGAACTTACTGTTAGATCAGCTAATTGCCTTAAAGCTGAGAATATATATTACATCGGTGACCTTATACAGCGTACCGAGTTTGAATTATTAAAAACACCTAACTTAGGCAGAAAATCGCTTACTGAGATTAAAGATGTATTGGCTTTGAAAGGCTTGTCTTTAGGCATGCGCCTTGAAAATTGGCCTCCTGAAAATCTCGTAGAGCAATCTCAAGCGATTCTATAACACACACAAGGTTTATTAGTATGAGACACCGTAAGTCTGGAAGACAATTAAATAGAAATTCTAGTCATAGAAAAGCTATGTTTAGCAATATGGCTACTTCTTTATTTAAAGAAGAGTTAATTAGAACAACTTTACCTAAAGCTAAAGAACTGCGCGCTATTGCTGAGCCACTTATTACTTTATCAAAAGATGATACAGTTGCAAAACGTCGTTTAGCATTTGCTAAGCTTCGTGATCGTGATGTGGTTACAAAGTTATTCAATGAGTTAGGTCCACGTTATGCTAATCGCCCAGGCGGTTACCTACGTATTATGAAATGCGGCTTTCGCACAGGTGATAAAGCACCTATGGCTTACGTCGAATTAGTAGATAGACCTGAATTGGAAGTAGTTGAGGATTAATTCCTGCCTTTCAATCATAAAAAAACCAGCTTATGCTGGTTTTTTTATGCCTAATTTTTGTTCTTATTTATTGGGCAAGTTAGTCACTCTATAAACCGATGTATTATTTAAAGTAGTTTTTGTTAGTGGCTGTTTTTCCTTATTTTTAGTTAGTGCAGTATATGTTATGTGTTTGTTGCTTTGTAATTAAGCCTTGCTAATAACTTAAATATGTCCTATTTTTTGAAAATTTGTTAATTAACACTTTTAGGAGCATAGTTTTGTTGGCATATGGTTGCATCGCTTCATGCTATGGATATAGTGATGAGAATTGATTTTATTGATATGCAAATGTACTAAAATGATAAGCTAAAACAGGTACAATAGCTTAAGTTATATTTAATGGAATACTAGGTATATTAGTGAAACAGCGAATAATAAGAATTGCAACACGTCAAAGCCCCTTGGCACTTTGGCAAGCGGAGTATGTTGCAGAGAGATTAGAGAAAACTCATCCACATATTACTACTGAATTAGTTAAAATGGTTACTAAAGGAGATAAGATTCTAGATGCTCCATTGGCCAAAATTGGTGGGAAAGGGTTATTTGTTAAGGAGTTAGAGCAAGGCATGTTAGATGGGATTGCAGATATTGCCGTGCACTCTATGAAAGATGTTCCTGTTGAGTTCCCCGAGGGCTTGCATTTGGCTGTAGTTTTGCCTAGAGAAGATCCTTGCGATGCTTTTGTGTCTAATAAATATCAAAATATTGCTGACTTGCCTACTAATGCACGTGTAGGGACTTCTAGTTTACGTAGGCAGTGCCAAATAGCGGAACGCTTTCCAACATTACAAATTCTTTCATTAAGAGGCAATGTTAACACTCGGTTAGCAAAACTTGATGCGGGTGAATATGATGCTATTATTTTGGCAGCAGCTGGCCTTAAACGACTGGGATTTACGAATAGAATTACGCAGCTTTTAGATAGCTATGTTAGCTTGCCAGCGATAGGGCAAGGTGCAGTAGGTATTGAGTGCCGTATTGATGATGCGGAAATGAATGCTTTACTTGCTCCTTTACGAGACGAAGATAGTACGATTAGGGTTAGAGCTGAACGTGCCATGAATGCAAGGTTAAATGGAGGCTGTCAGGTTCCGATTGCCGGATTCGCTGAATTACAAAATGGTAAGTTATTTATGCGGGGGCTTGTAGGTAAGCCTGATGGGACTGTGATGTATCGTGCTGAAATGATTGGCTCTCTTGATCAAGCAGAGGAGATTGGAAGGGCTGTTGCGGATGAGTTATTGGCAAGTGGTGCTGGTGATGTCTTAAAGGCTTTGTATTCTTAGTTTATATATTTTGATTGGATGTCAAAATTTAGTGCAAAAAAAATCTTAGTAACGCGAGCCGAGCATCAGTCTGAAAATGTGTGTTGTTTGTTAGAGCGGTATGGTTTACACCCAGTGCGTTTTCCCGTTATTGAAATTAAAGCAAGGGCCTTATCTGCATTAGAAAAGCAATATGTAGCGAATATAGAGCAATACCAGTATATATTTTTTGTTAGTACCAACGCTGTAAATTTTGCTCTACAGGTATTTAATGGCAAAATAGTTACTTTACAACAAGCAACTTGCATTGCTGTGGGGGCTGCAACGTTAAAGACCTTGTCTGATTGTGGTATTGGTAGTGCTATTGTGCCGACTGTTGGGTCAAATACTGAAGCCTTATTGGCAATGCCAGAACTGCAAATACTAAATAATAAGAATTGTTTAATCGTCCGAGGTATTGGTGGACGAGAGTTACTTGCTAATACTTTGCGTAAGCGTGGAGCAACTGTTGATTATTTGGAACTTTATCAACGGGGGGTACCTGTTAATAATGATTGTAGTTCGGTGAAAACATTTGTGCTTAATCATGCGCTAGCAGCAATATTTATTTATAGTGCTGATGCATTGCGCCACTTAATACAAATATTGGCTAAAGATAATATTAATAAACTTTTACTGGCAATACCTTTGGTTGTTATTAGTCATCGGGTATTTGTTGTAGCTGAACAAATTGGATTTAAGAAGATTATTATTGCTGATGAAGCATCTGATCAAGCAATGATAAATGCATTACTGAATGGGGAAGAATGTGGCAGAAGTAACTGAAAATCAAAAGCAACAAGAGGCTGTGCCTACTACCAAGAAATCGGGAAATGGTATCTGGTTTGGGCTTATTATTATATTGATAATATTAAGCTTGGCTGGTGCTGGTTTCCTGCTATATCAACAGTTGCGCGACAAACAGCAAGACTTGGGTGGTGAACTTAGTAAAGATACTCAGCATGTAATTGAGTTGACCAAGCAGATTTCAGGGTATCAAGAGCAGTTGGCTGCCATTCAAAGTCAGTTGGCAAATTTGAATTCTCAAGTTAGTAATAGGGATATACAGCATGAACGTCGTTTAAATGAGGTTAGTAACCTGCATAGTGAGCGTTTAGATACCACTTCTGATCATTTGAAAAATTCTATTCAGCGTTTACAAAGGCAGTTAGGTAAAACACGTGGTGATTGGTTGGTAGCTGATGCTGAATATTTATTGAGCGTTGCTAATCGTCGCCTGCATTTGATGGGAGACATCAGCACTACCATTGAGGCATTAAAAGCAGCTGATCATCGGTTGCGTGAAAGTGGTGATACTGCGGGCTTTAAAATAAGGGGTCAAATAGCAAAAGAAATTGCCGCAGTAAAAAAAGTGAAGACTGCTGATGTAGTCGGTATGTATTCTACTTTAGAAATGCTGGAAGAGGATGTTGATAAATTAAAATTATTTTTACCTTATTCAGGGAAAGGGCAAACCCAAACAAGCTCTTCTACTGTTGATGGGACAGATAAGGATATCAATGATTCTTTAGATGATGCCTTAGTTGAAATTGAAGGAATTGTTACTATTAGGCGTTTAGATAAGCCAGTTAATTCAATTATTACACCTGAACAGAAGATATTTATTAAAGAACAGCTAAGTACTAAATTGGCAATTGTTAAGCTTGCGTTAGTTCAACATGATGATGCACTTTATCAAGCTGCAATTAAAGATGTATTGCAGTGGTTATCTAATAATTTTACTAAAGATGCAACATACAAGAGTTTCATTCTCGAATTAGATATGTTAAAAGCCGTGCAGATTCGGAGTAACTTTCCTGATATCAGTCAGTCTCTTAAAATGCTTAGAGATATTGCAAAGTTAAGGTTGGAAACTGATAAGGCAATGCAGCCTACTGTACCAGCTGAACAAAAATAAAAACAAGAGGTTTGGAACGTGAAGAATATTTTATTTTTTCTAGTAGCACTTGTATCAGCACTGTTTTTTGCCTTTATTGTTCATGAATGGCTACTACAGTATGATGACCCAGGCTATGTTTTAATAGGTATTGGGCATTGGGCTTTAGAAACCTCGCTAATTATTTTTGTGGTTGCTTTAATTATCGGTTTTTTTGTTTTTTATGTTTTATTTAGATGGTTGGGGTGGTTATTACGATTGCCGGGTAAAATTAGAATGCGTGGTAAGTCGGTTAAGTTCAACCGTTCACAAGATGCTTTAATTGCTGGGTTAGTTGACTCAGCTGAAGGGAATTGGGAACGAGCTGAAAAAACCTTAATCAAGCATGCCTCTAACAGTGGTGCGCCATTAATTCATTATTTAACTGCTGCACGAGCTGCACACTCACGTGGTGCAATGGATAAGCGTGATGAATATTTAAGGCGTGCGACGCAAGATGCACCAGGTTCTGAAGTAGCCGTTGGTTTGACTCAAGCTGAGCTGCATTTATCGCAGAAACAATTTGACCAAGCCTTAGAGACTTTGACTAAGTTACATTCACTGGATTCTTCACATGCTAGTGTGTTGAAAATGCTGCATCAAACTTATCAGCAATTAGGTGATTGGAAAGCGATTAAAACACTACTACCTTCCTTTTATGAAAATAAAGTGTTTATGGAAGCCGAGGTAAAACTACTAGAAGTTGAAACTTATAGTGTTTTATTGAAAGAAGCTGCTGAACATGAAAATGCGGGTGAGATTGAGGAGCTTTGGCAGTCAGTACCTGATCATGTCAAAACCATGCCAGGTATACCTGCGATTTACTTTGCTGCCATGATTGAAGCGGGTGCTGGTGCTAAAATTGAAAAGGATTTAGTAAAAGCATTAAATGGTAAATGGGATATGACCTTATTATTTTTATTTGGTAGTGTGCAGTCAATTGATTTTCGTGGCCAGTTAGAAATGGCTGAAAAATGGCTGATTGAGCATGGTACAGATCCTATTTTATTACGTGTTCTCGGCAAGATTTCTATCAAGTGTGAGTTTGCTGAAAAAGCAAAAAAATACTTGGCACAAAGTATAGGCATCGAGCCAACAGTTGAGGCTTATCGTATACTTGGTAACTTCTTAGCCGAAGAGGGCGATCAAGAGCGGGCTAGTGAATGTTATAAGCTAGGGCTTGAGTTAGCATCAAGCGAAGTGGTTAGTAATGTAAGTGCCATGTGATATATCAATCGGGGGGGGATGATTTTTCCACCCCCAAAATTAGTTGCGGTTAATCAATCGTAGCAACAATGGTTGCTCGCTTAGGTGCCGGGTGACCTTCAATTGTTAAATCCGGATTGTTCGGGTCTAAAAAATCTTGCAATGAATTAAAAGTCATCCATGGCGTTGCGCGCTGTTCTTGCATGCTAGTCTGGTTGATATCAATTACGCGCATGTCTTTAAAGCCACAACGTTGCATCCAGCTCATAAGCGTGGCACAAGTGGGTAAGAACCAAACATTGCGCATACGTGCATAACGACCTTCAGGTACTAAAACTTCGCCTAGTTCACCATCAATGACTAAGGTTTCAATGACTAATTCACCGCCACTGCGTAAACGATTGCGCAAATCCATTAGGTGATCTATCGGTGAACGCCGATGGTACAGTACTCCCATAGAGAAAACCGTATCAAACACATTGGTTTTTTCAGGTATTTCTTCTAAGGTAAGCGGTAATACATAAACGGGGGCTTCGCCGTATAAGCGCCGTATTGCTTGGAATTGTAAAACATGCAATTGCACAGGATCTACGCCCACAACCATTCTTGCCCCTGCGCCATACATGCGCCAACAATGATAGCCATTGCCACAGCCTACATCTAATACGACACGATTAGCGAGTGGGCTAATATGCTCTTTAATACGCTCCCATTTCCAGTCAGAGCGCCATTCGGTATCTAAGTGGATGCCAAATAAGTCATATGGGCCTTTGCGCCAAGGGAATAGTCCCTTTAGTCCTATTTCAAGTTGTTGTTGGTCGGCGGCAGATAGTTGGTTTGCTTGACCAATACTAAAAGTACTGTCATCAAGTTGCTTACTATGATTTTCAGGTGTGGGTAATGTATTGACTGCATCATTCCATAGCGTGTAGTTGCCATGTGCTGCAGGATTAAGCTTTTGATAAATATGGTTGGGTAATAAGGCAGCCCAATGCTCCGCATTACGCTCAATAAGTTCTTGGTATAATGGTTGATAATTAATCATTTCAAAGCAAGCATAGAGGCAAAATTAAAATATTGAAACCAGACTTCGGTATTATCAAAGCCAGATTGTAATAAGCGTGTTTGGTGTTGTGCAAAAGACTCGGGGATTAATACATTTTCCAAGGATGCACGTTTCTGGCTAACTTCCATATCACTATAACCATTGGCTTTTTTAAAGGCATGGTGCATTTCCGTTTGTAGTGCTTGTTGGCGGGCATCATTAAACATTAACTTCTCTGATAAGATCAGCAAGCCACCAGGGCGTAGCCCCGTATATATCTTTTTAATGAAGGTATCGCGGTCTTTGACTGGAATAAATTGTAGGGTAAAATTTAATACAACCACCGATGCATTTTCGATATTGATGTCTTGAATATCGCTACAAACTAATTTGACAGGCGTACTCGCGGTGTCTCTGGCAATGATTTTTTCACAGCGTGACAGCATTGCTGATGAATTATCAACAGCAATAATAGTGCAATTTTGTTGGGTAATCTTATGGCGCATAGACAGTGTAGCAGCACCTAATGAACAGCCTAAATCATAACAATTGCTATCGGCTTGTGCAAAGCGACTACTTAATAAGCCAATAGCTGAGATGATAGCACTGTACCCAGGCACTGAACGTTGTATCATATCGGGAAAGACATCGACGACGCTGTTATCAAATTTAAAGCCATCAACTTCACCGAGCGGACTGGAAAATAAAGTATCTTTTTGTGAATTCATTTTGGTAAGCATAAAAATAGAGAGCTAATTTTACTTAAAATTATGCTTTTTGTACGTATTTAAAGGTAAGTAAGTTATTTTAATTAAGGAAACTCCAATATTATGACGGATATAAGTAATCAACAAATTGAGCAAGTCAAAGCATTTTTACTACAGTTACAAGATGATATTTGTGCGGGCCTGCAAAATGCAGATAGTGGTGTCCGCTTTGTTGAGGATGCATGGGATAGAAATGAGGGCGGCGGTGGTCGCTCGCGAGTATTGACTAATGGAGCTGTTTTTGAGCAGGCAGGGGTTAATTTCTCGCATGTTTTTGGACAAAAACTGCCGCCTTCTGCGACTGCAAAACGACCGGAACTAGAAGGGCGTGATTTTCAGGCTATGGGAGTATCATTAGTGATTCACCCACATAACCCGCATGTGCCCACGTCTCATGCTAATGTACGGTTTTTTATTGCGGAAAAAGAGGGTGAAGAACCTATCTGGTGGTTTGGTGGTGGTTTTGATTTAACGCCTTTTTATCCAGTTAAAGAGGATGTTTTAGCTTGGCATACTACCGCAAAAGCTGCATGTGATCCCTTTGGCACAGATGTTTATGCAAAATACAAAAAATGGTGTGATGAGTATTTTTATCTAAAACATCGTGATGAAACGCGTGGTGTTGGTGGTTTATTTTTTGATGACTTAAACGAACCTGGGTTTGAGCAAAGTTTTGCTTTCATGCAAAGCGTCGGAGAGCACTTCTTAAAGGGATATTTACCAATAGTGCAAAAACGTAAAGATACTCAATACGGAGAGCGCGAACGCAATTTTCAACTCTATCGGCGTGGTCGTTATGTGGAATTTAATTTGGTTTATGATCGCGGCACTTTATTTGGTTTGCAATCAGGAGGACGTACCGAGTCAATCTTAATGTCGATGCCACCCGTTGTGCATTGGCAATATGATTGGCAGCCAGAAGAGGGGAGTCCAGAGGCTGTATTGTATGAGGAGTATTTGCAACCTCATAATTGGTTAGGCTAGCAATTAAATACGTGTTAGTAGATCGGGCATATGTTATCCGCCTGATCTACTGCAAGCAAAGGCACTGACTAGCCCTTGTTTTTCTCTTGCAGTTGGACAATCACATTATCTAAAGAACCTGCTTCTTTAATCATTTGATTAAAAGAGGTGCGATTACTAATAACCAAGCTAATACCTTCGACTTTAATATCATAGATTTTCCACTGACCATTGTGCAGTATCATCGAATAATCAATGCTAGATGTTGGTTTGCCAGTCTGTTGTACTTTAGTTTTAACTAATGCCTTTTTAGCATTTTCTTTTAATTTTAAGGGCAAGTATTGGATGGTCCAGTCCTTGAACTGTTCAGTAAAGGTTGAGCTGTAAGTATTAACCAGTAGGTTTTTAAAGGCGGCAATAAACTGTTTTTTCTGTTGCTTACTCGCTTTACGCCAGTGCTTACCTAAAACGAGTGCCGACATGCGCACAGTATCAACATTTGGAAAAATATTTTTATCAACAAAGGTACGAACTTCCTTTTTGTTACTCGCAAAATCAGGGTCGGTTAGCTTTGCTAATAGCATCTGTGATGTATTATCAATAATTTTTTGTGGGGCAAGTAAGCTTTCTGTAGCAGCTGTTGTCAGGTTGGCAAAAAAAAATAAACAACTCAGCAAGATAAAGCGGGGTATTATTGGTGTGGTCATGGTTAAGGCCGTATTAATATAATGGGTAATTTTCTGTACAATAACAATAAGTACATCAGTTTAATGAGTTCTCACTTTTGGTCTAACTTGCCTAGCAATTCTTGGCTAAAAAGTGCTCAAGCCATCCTATGAAAACATATTGCATAAATAAACAGAATGAATAATAGCATTAATTTTCCAAAAACACGTATGCGACGTATGCGCTACCATGAATTTTCTCGGCGTTTGATGTCGGAAAATCAGCTATCTAGCGCAGATTTAATCTACCCTTTGTTTGTTATTGAAGGAGAAAATAGCAGAGAAAACATAGATTCAATGCCTGGTGTAGAGCGTTTGAGTATTGATTTATTGGTACAAGAGGCAATCGAATGTTATGCCTTGGGTATTCCCATGCTAGCTCTATTTCCAGTGACACCAGCAAATGTCAAATCAGATGATGCTGCAGAGGCGTACAACCCTGAAGGTCTAGCACAGCGAGCAGTGCGGGCAATTAAAGCAGCTTGCCCCGAATTAGGTGTGATGACAGATGTCGCTTTAGATCCATTCACCTCGCATGGGCAAGATGGCTTAATTAATGCTGAAGGCTATGTGGTCAATGATGCGACAGTCGAGGTATTGGTAAAGCAGGCTTTATCGCATGCCGAAGCGGGTGCCGATGTAGTCGCACCATCCGACATGATGGATGGTCGTATTGGCGCAATTCGGGAAGCATTAGAAGCGGTAGGCTATGTTAATACTCAAATCTTGGCGTATTCTGCTAAATATGCATCAAGTTTTTATGGGCCTTTTCGTGATGCTGTTGGTTCGGCAGGCAATTTGGGCAAGGGTAATAAATATAGTTATCAAATGGATCCTGCCAATTCAGATGAAGCTTTGCGTGAAGTGCAGTTGGATTTAGCTGAAGGTGCTGATATGGTGATGGTCAAGCCTGGTATGCCCTATTTGGATATTATTCGGCGCGTTAAAGATGAATTTGGTGTGCCTGTATTTGCTTATCAAGTAAGTGGTGAGTATGCCATGTTAAAAGCAGCCAGTTTGAATGGCTGGTTAGATGAGCAACAAGTGGTATTGGAATCTTTGTTATCTTTTAAGCGTGCGGGCAGTGATGCCATTTTAACTTATTATGCCAAAGCAGTTGCTACTTGGCTCAAGGAGCAATAATGAGTTCTTTAGATAGTTATGCGGTACTGGGTTCACCAATAAAGCATAGTAAGTCACCGCGTATTCATACACTCTTTGCTGAGCAAACTGGACAAGCTCTACAATATACTGCTGAGTTAGTGGGAGTAGAAGAATTTACACTAGTTGTGACTACTTTTTTTGCTGCGGGTGGGCGTGGCTTGAACTGTACCGTGCCACTAAAAGAACTTGCTTGGGAGTACGTAGCTAACAAAACTGAGCGGGCGCAATTAGCAAAGGCAGTGAACACTCTAGTAAAGCAACAGGATGGCAGTATTTTGGGGGACAATACTGATGGTATTGGCTTGGTTACGGATTTGACTGAGAACCATGGTATTAGTTTACAGCACAAAAAAATTCTTATTTTAGGGGCTGGCGGGGCAACACGTGGTATTATCTTGCCGATTCAAGAGCAAATGCCAGCTTCTATTACTGTTGCTAATCGTACCGAGGCAAAAGCAGTAACAATTGCTAATGAATTTAATCATAAAGGATCAATAACTGGCTGTGGTTATCCTGATTTGGTAGGACAAAGCTTTGATCTAATTTTAAATGCAACATCAGCTAGCTTAACGGGTGAGTTGCCGCCATTAGCGGATGGTATTTTGGCTGAGCAGGGCAGTTGTTATGACCTTGCTTACGCGAATGAAGCTACCGCATTTGTACGTTGGGGGCGAGAGCATAATGCAGTACATAGTTTGGATGGCTTAGGGATGTTGGTAGAGCAAGCAGCAGAAGCCTTTTATCTTTGGCGGGGAGTTCGACCTGATACAGCCGTAGTCATTCAGGCGTTGGAAGCCGAACGCTAGTCATTTGTGCACATATTACATGAAAAATAGGATGAATAGCTTAGTACGCCTATTAATTATCGGTAGTTTAATGATATCACTAACAGGTTGCTTTTACTGGTGGCGCGCTTATCAAACGTATTTGCAAATGGGTGAGTTTGATGACAACTTTTCGATTAGTATTACTGAGGACTTTTCGGTACGGTTTAAGCAGCCTATCTTATTGGGTGATGACATAATAACACTGGCAAAGTTGCGCCCAAGTAAAGAAATAGATACGCAGACAGGGCAGAAGTGGCAATATATATTTCGCAAAGTTGATCAAGCAGGAAATATTCTATTACCTGAAACCACATTTTATTGCCAACTAGATATTAATGCAGACAACAAGGTAACGAGCGTTTCTTTTTCTGAACTATTTTTGAAAATTGCCCCGCCTGAATTTTTGGAGCTGTCATTTCGCTCCCTAGGTAGCGGTAAAATTGATAAAGCAAATAGGCGACTAAAAGTCGATACCGATAAAATAAGCAAAATTAGTGCAGACTTACCTTTAAAATTAGCAGTATTGGCTCAGCTAGGCGAACCTTTATTTATCGAAGAGACTATTGAGCAAGAAGTTTATGTCTATCATTTTAAACTGGAAGCTTACGATATTAAAAAAGGCTATGAAGATCGCGCTTTAAGTGTGGTCAAATTAAGCTTTGCTAAAAGTACTGAGGAAATGACACGGATGGCTGGACGGTTTGCAGGCTTAAAAATTTCCATTAATTATAAGAACTACCAAACGAAGTAGGTTTCAAACTAAGATACTGCGATGCTGAACGGATAGTATTGAATATTCAGTTTATTTAGCCTATCATTGGCTGATGATATTTGTCCGACGCTTTATTATAATGTTGCTATTGCTGTTACAAGGCTTTTCGCCCTTGGTACATGTGCATGCGCAATCGACAGGGGATGTTTCGGAAGTTCATATTCATATGTATCAGCTTGATATTGATACTGCACCTATTGTTGTATCGCCTGATATTATTGGTTGCAGTGGTGTGCAGAATAACCTGCATACTGACATAGAGCAACCAAATGTGTTGGATATGGAGCAAGCATGGCAAAGCTTGAACATTGCCTGCCTACAGACCCCCAGTATTGACAAATATATTGCCTTTTCTCCACATAGCGGATTTCTTAAACCCGCCTTAATAGACCCGATTGCCGCGCCGCGAGCACCTCCCTTCTTTTAAACCTCTCTTTAAACCTTTTTTCTAAGGTTATTTTTGCGTTAAAGATATACTTTGCAAGTCATGCTATTGCACCCGCAATATTTTTCTTAATAAGTCGTGATTTGATTATTATGCCGAATTACTTATTATCTTTTTGAGCTTATTGGTGATTTTTCTTAAATACACCTTATTTACTTTCTTTTAGGAACAAAAATGTCCGTAAAACTCTTTGTCCTGTTATTTCTTTTTATCGGGATGATTGCTTTTCCTATGGCTCGAGCCGAGCAAGAACATCTTGTTGGTCATGTCGATGTCATTAATGTAGATCCTCAATTGAGCCTGGCTGATTTAGTTAAGCAAACGTTAGCAAAATACCCTGATCATCAATTGATAGCAGCAATGCATCAAGAAGGTGATGCTTTGCAAGAGCGTGGCAGCCGTTGGTTTGCAGGAGCCTCAACGGCATCTATTTATTATAAAGATGATTTTGCTGGTTCTGCCACGGGGGCATATGAAGTCGATGTGGGTGTTACGGTGCCTGTTTGGAACTGGGGACAGCGTGAAGCCGGGTTGCAATTGGCAGATCAAACACAACAGAGTATTAGCCATCAAGAACAAGCTATTAAACTAAAAGTAGCTGGTTTGGTGCGTAAAGTTTTATGGGAACTTAAGCTTGAAGAGTGGCGTTATCATATGGCAAAAAAAACATATCACTTAACTAAGCAGCTGACTAAGACAGTGGGTCGGCGAGTAGAGCTTGGTGACTTGCCGAAAACTGATTTTTTATTAGCACAAAGTGAGCTTTTACAGAACAAGACGGCGTTAATGCAGGCAGAGGCAAAGTTGATGCATGCGCGCAAACGTTTTCACTTTTTAACACAAGATACTAAAATGCCTGCAGAAATTAACGAAAAACAAAGTACAGTTGAATTGGCTGCTAGCCACCCTGGATTGATGGCCATTGATGCGACTATTGCAGCAAAAAAAGCCAAGATGGAATGGATAAAAGCAAAAGGCTCGGGACAGACTACGATAGGTATGGGAGGCGTTACCGAAAGGCCTTCTCGGTCAGAAAGTTCAGTGAATAGTATTACTTTTGCGGTCTCTATTCCTTTTGGTGGCCGCGCTTATAATGCACCTGCAATTGCGACAAGTAATAAAGCATATGTCGCTGCACAAGTGAAGAAAGCACACTTATATCGTGGGTTATTAAAGCAAGTGCATGAAGCAGAGCATGCATTAGAAGTTGAGCGGGCAATATTAGCAAATTCGCAACAAATGCAAGCAAATGCATATGAGCATTTGCAGATGGCTAATTTGAGTTTTGAGGCGGGCGAGATTAACTTAATGGATTTTTTAAGAATTCAGAAACGCTCGCTGCAAGCGATAAAAAATGCCGAAGAAAGTGCTATTAAGTTACAGCGCGATATTGCTTTGTACAACCAAGCTGTAGGAGTTATGCCATGAAAGCATTATTAATGATAGCTATTTTGTTTAACAGTAGTGTTTTATTGGCAGATGAGCAAATTAAGTTAAGTACCATGCAGCTTTATAATTTAGGGATAAAGCTGGGCAAGCTAACGCCTATTAAGTCGGCGCCATTGTTTACCGCACCTGCAAAAGTGATTATTCCACCTGCAAATGAATACATGGTGAGCACTTCGCACTTAGGCTTGATTAACCAGATAAATGTTGAGATTGGAGATGAGGTAAAGCAAGGGCAGCTACTGGCTTACCTCAATAGCCCCGAGCTATTAGCGTTACAGTTGCATCACTTGAAATCTATTAATGATTTGCGCTTGGCACAAGCAGACTATGACCGAGATAAGAAATTATTTGATGAAGGCATTATTGCGGATAGGCGCTGGTTACAAACCAATAGTAACTATCAAGTTTTTCAGTCACATATGCATGAAACCCGACAGTTATTAGAAATTTCGGGGTTTTCAACTATCGATATCAAGGCATTAGAAAAAAGTCATAAGTTGAGCAGCCAACTGAAAATTGTTGCCCCTATTACTGGTGTGGTTTTGGCGCGTTTGGTCACGACAGGTGAGCGGGTCGATGCTTTGGCTCCCTTGTTTCGAGTTGCTAATCTAAATAAACTTTGGCTAGATATTAGTATTCCGCAACAACGTATTCAGCATATCAGTATTGGCGATAAAGTCCTCATTACAGATTTGGGTGTGAGTGCAAAGATCTTTTTAATAGGTAAAAGTGTTGATGAGGAAAATCAAACTATTTTAGCGAGGGCAGAAGTTGAAACAGGGATAGAGGCAATTCGACCAGGACAAACGGTGAGTGCCAAAATCAGGCAAAGTAGTGCTAAAACCATGTTTAAAGTGCCTAATACCGCATTAGCTCAATATGCTGGCGAAAACTTTTTGTTTGTGCGTACCGCAACAGGGTTTGTAGCTAAACACATTCTGGTGATTGGTCGAGAAGAGCACGGTACTATTATTACAGGGGATTTGCCTGAGAATAGTGAAATTGCAATTCGTGGCGCGGTAGCATTAAAAGCGAATTTTCTTGGTTTAGGGGGTGATGAGTAATGGCTGCTTTAATTCGCTTTGCCTTAACGCAGCGCTTGTTAATGCTACTGCTGACGGTGTTATTGATCGGTGGTGGGTACACTGCCTTTAAACAAATTCCTATTGATGCTTTTCCTGACGTGTCACCCACACAAGTTAAAGTGATCGTCAAAGCCTCTGGCATGCCGCCTGAAGAAGTAGAGGCACGTATTACCGCACCTATCGAAGTTGAGTTATTAGGTATCCCGCAGCAAACCATGTTGCGCTCAATTGCCAAGTATTCATTGACTGATATTACCATCGACTTTGCCGAAGGCACAGATATTTATTGGGCCAGGCAACAAATAGCGGAGCGCTTGAATGCTGTATGGGCTGATTTACCTGCTGGTGTGCAAGGCGGCATTGCGCCGATGACAACCCCCTTAGGTGAAATGTTTATGTTTACGATTGAGGGGGGCGATTTAAGCCTGAGCGAAAGGCGCAGTTTATTAGATTGGGTTATTCGTCCTGCATTACGTACGATAACTGGGGTTGCTGATGTTAATAGTTTAGGTGGCTTAGTCAAAACTTTTGTGGTGGTGCCTAATAATGAACTGATGACCGCTAGAAATATAAGCATGCAGCAATTGATCAATACGTTGCAACGTAATAATCGTAATGATGGTGCTGGGCGTTTAAATGAAGGTGAAGAAGCATTATTAGTACGTGCCGAGGGGCGCGTGAAAACTTTAGCTGATGTGGCGGCCATTGTGGTAGGCAATAGTAATAATATTCCTATTATGGTGAGTGATATTGCTGAAGTAAAGTTGGGTTCATTAACACGTTATGGTGCAGTGAGCAAAAATGGCAAAGGTGAAGTTGTTGAAGGCTTGGTACTTAGCTTGCGTGGTGCGAATGCAGGGCAGACAGTTGCGGATATAGAACAAAAACTTGCTGAATTAAGCAGCAGTTTACCAGCGGGCGTTACCTTGGAAGTTTTTTATAATCGTGGTGATTTGGTTAATTCAGCGCTTTCCTCGGTCACTAACGCCTTATTACAAGCGATAGGCTTGGTGATTGTTTTATTGGTGTTATTTTTAGGTAATTTACGTGCCGCCTTAGTAGTGGCTTTAGTATTACCTCTTGCAGCGTTAGTGACTTTTATTTTAATGCGCACCATGAATATGTCGGCAAATTTAATGAGTTTAGGCGGCTTGGCAATTGCCATTGGCATGCTGGTCGATGCGGCAGTGGTAGTGGTGGAAAATGTTTTGAGCCAGTTTGCACATAAAGAAAAATCGGCACGTTTACCACGCTTACATATAATTTATCGGGCGACACGAGAAGTGGCAGCACCTGTTATTGCAGGTAGTTTAATCATCATTATCGTATTTTTACCTTTACTGGCTTTGCAAGGCTTGGAAGGCAAGTTATTTACCCCAGTAGCACTAACAATTGTGTTTGCCTTGGCAGGGTCTTTAGTGTTGTCATTAACTGTAATTCCCGTATTTGCTTCCTATTTACTACAATATGGCGCTCTAGAAGAGCCTTGGTTGGCACGACAATTACGCAAACTGTATATTCCAATACTTAAATGGAGTATCGCACATAGTAAAAAAGTATTTGTAACAGCGGCTGCTATGCTACTGCTAACGATGGTTATTTTCATGCAAATTGGAAGTACTTTTATGCCGACTATGGATGAGGGCGATATTGTATTGCAACTAGAAAAGTTACCTTCTATAACCTTGGAAGATTCGGTGGCACTCGATATGCGAGTGCAGAAAAATATTTTAAAACATGTCCCTGAAGTAAAAAATATTATTGCACGCGTAGGTTCCGATGAGTTGGGCCTAGACCCCATGAGTCTCAATGACACTGACACTTTTTTAGAGCTAAAACCTAAAGATCAATGGCGCATGCAAACTAAAGAGGAGTTGATAGACGCAATACGAGTAGTGATGGCAGGTACACCAGGAGTCGCCTATAGCTTTACCCAGCCGATAGAAATGCGAGTTTCAGAAATGTTGACTGGTACCCGGGGTGATGTTGCCGTGAAATTATTTGGTACTAATTTGGACTTATTAAACAGCAAGGCAGCAGAAATTGAAACAGTCTTAAAAACGGTGCGGGGTGCAAGTGATGTCTTTACCAGTCAAAATGAAGGCATGCAGTATTTGCAATTAACAATAGATCGGTTGGCAGCAGGGCGCTTAGGTTTAGATATTGAACAAATAGAAAAAATATTACGTGCACAAATAGAAGGCATAACCGTAGGTATTATTCAAGAAGGCATACGTCGCACACCTTTGGTAGTGAAGGGTAATAGTAATAGTGCCAACTTTGAAAATTTGCAAATTACCTTACCTAGAGGTGGGCGAGTGCCACTCTCTAGTGTCGCTAAGTTGGAAAAAGTAGACGGTATGGTCTCCATTCAGCGTGAGTTTAGTCAGCGCTTTGTGGTGGTGCGCAGTAATGTGGAAGGGCGTGATTTAGTGGGTTTTGTTGATGAAGCCAAGCAGCGGGTAAATCAGCAAGTGCAATTACCAGCAGGCTATTTATTACAGTGGGGCGGTCAATTTGAAAATCAGCAACGTGCTGCGGCGCGTTTGGCTGTTGTGGTTCCTGTATCATTATTGCTGATCTATTTACTGCTATTTACAACCTTTGGTTCGCTTCGGCAAGCAACTTTAGTATTTTCCAATATTCCTTTAGCAATGATCGGCGGTGTTTTTGCCTTATGGCTATCAGGTGGGTATTTATCTGTGCCTGCTTCAATTGGTTTTATTGCTCTATTAGGTATTGCGGTGCCCAATAGCGTGGTATTGCTTAGTTATTTTAACCAGTTACGTGCCACGGGCATGGCAATGACCGATGTGATCGTTGTCGGCTCAGAACGGCGTTTACGGCCAATTTTGATGACCGCAAGCTTAACTGCTTTTGGTTTGTTGCCCATGCTGTACGCAACAGGGCCAGGCTCTGAAATTCAGAAGCCATTAGCGATAGTCGTGATTGGTGGCTTAGTCTCTTCAACATTTTTAACACTAATTTTATTGCCGATTTTATATAAAATATTTGGGGAAGCCCCGCAGGAGTAAGTATGAATGAGCAAGAATATTTGGTAACCATTAATGCACCACCTATATTAGAAGAGGCTGTTGTTG
This sequence comes from Methyloprofundus sp., assembly GCA_016592635.1. Lineage (NCBI taxonomy): Bacteria > Pseudomonadati > Pseudomonadota > Gammaproteobacteria > Methylococcales > Methylococcaceae > Methyloprofundus > Methyloprofundus sp. Next base: position 3,818,346 of record AP023240.1, on the reverse strand, counting down.
ATTGCTTGCTTTCGGTCGATGTTGCTGATGGCTTTAGTAGCTTGGCTGTGTATGCACACACCAGCGACCATAAAGACTTGTCGTTAGCCGAACAAGTAACGGGCAGGCAAAAGCAAATCCGCTTCCAAATGTATATATCGCAACAGCAATTAAGTAGCTTGCTAAAGCAATTAAAACATTGCTTCGCAGGTTCCGGGATACAGTATTGGGTGTTGCCTGTATTGGAAAGTGGCTGTATTTGAAACTGTAAATTTATCCCTGTAATCACATTGATGTATCTGTTTGCAGTACAGATATAATGTTAGTTTTATGTTAGGTTTTAAAATCGTTATTTATGATTAATAGGACTATAATCGATATTATTGTTGCTTATAGAATTTCTCATGCCAATTGCCCAAAGATTTTTACTAAACTCCTTAGTTGCGCTTGCTTACTTTATGAGTGGTGTAGTAGGTTCTTTATTAGCAACTGAACCGAGCAATTCTTCACCTGTCTGGCCTGCTGCCGGAGTGGCCTTGGCGGTCATGCTTATCTATGGCAAACGTGTAGTTTTTGGCTTATTGATAGGTGTTTTTTTTGCGCAAGTGTATGTTAGTTTTGATAGCTTTCATCTTGATGTTCTGGTCAATAATTTTTTTATTACCAGCTACAAAGCTGTTGCCTCCACAGCGCAAGCTATTTTAGGGGCATTTTTAATTAAACATTTGGTAAGACAGTTCGATGTATTACTAGATTTTTCGCAAATTGCATTATTCTTTCTTTATGGAGCTGTGCTGAGCTGTATGCTCGCTCCTACCTTATGTATTAGCTTATTCTATATTGAAGGCATTATTTCGGCGAGTGATTTCCTTTTGGCTTGGGTTACTTGGTGGGTTGGTGATATGGTGGGCGTGCTTATTTTTACCCCGATACTGCTCTGTTTTTTTGCGCAAGAGCAAACTGTTTGGCAGCCACGGCGGCAAACGGTTGCTAACCCACTATTGTTTTTGCTATTAGTTTTGGTGCTGGTGTTTTCTTATTCAACTGAGCAAGAATCTATACGGATACAGGCTTTATTTAAGCATCGCGTTGAGCGAGTACAAGAGGCAATTGAGCGAGAAATGCTGACGCATAAGCATATTGCTGAGAATATGAAAGCTTACTTTGATGCGAGTGACTATGTTTCTGCGACAGGATTTCAGGTAGTTGCAGGCTCAAACTTGCAGCACCATCCTGATATTATTGCCATCGAGTGGATTCCCCGGGTTTTAGATCAGCCTGATTTGCCCATCTCTGTAGGGAATATCGCTCGCTTTCCAATAAAATATATTGAGCCTTTGCAAGGAAATGAGCGTGCATTAGGCTATGATATTAGTCAAAATAAGTTGGCATTGAAAACGGTGCTACAAGCGACACGCACAGGTGAAGCATCTTTTTCCGGACTGATACATTTAATTCAGGATGAAGAGCATTATCGTGTAACTTCTATTATTTATGCTCCCGTTTATGTCAAAAATGTTTCGTTACAAACTGAACTGGAACGAACACAACATTTACTTGGCATAGTAGCAGTAGTGTTTGTTTTAGAGGATTATAAGACAGAGGCATTGTCAGCATTGTCTAATAATCAGCTATTAATAGAAATCAAAGATCAACAAGAAGTTTTTTATAGCAATTTTTCCAATGGAATAGCGGATAGTATTTCATTTGTTTCTTTACAGTCCCGCCAAGTTGTAAAAACAGCGGGAGGTCAGTGGCAGATAACATATCGACCTTCTGCCGAATTTATGGCTAGTCAAACTTCGTGGCATGTCTGGTGGACATTGCTTGGTGGTTTGATGTTGACCAGTTTTGCCGCAATTGGTTTGTTGGTGTTGACAGGTAGAACAGCGCATATTAGCGAGCAGGTGGAGCTCAAGACTAAAGACTTAAGTACAGCTAATAAATTACTTAAACAGGAAGGCTTGTTAAGGCAAAAACTACAAGCGGAGCAAAAATCGCGTAGTGAAATTTTAGAGTTGTTAGCCAAGGGCGAGGAGTTTACGGCTATCTTGACCAAAATTGTAGCGGCAGTTGAGGAGTTGGATAAGGAGGTCATCTGTTCAATTCTCTTGTTGGATGAAACAGGCAAGCATTTAAGGCATGGAGCAGCACTTAGTTTACCTGATTTTTATATTGCCGCCATTGATGGCGTGGCTATTGGTGATGGAATAGGGTCATGTGGTACGGCTGCCTATAGTGCTGAGCAAGTTATCGTCGAAGATATTATGAGTCATCCTTATTGGACAGATTTTAAAGAACTTGCGCGACAGGCCGGCGTGTTTGCTTGTTGGTCTGAACCCCTTATGTCGGCAAGTGGCAAGGTGCTTGGCACTTTGGCTATGTACTACCGAGAACCAAAGAAACCTGCCTTGGAAGGTTTGCAGTTTATCAAGCGTATTGCTGATTTAACGGCGATTACTATTGAGAGGAAGCAGGCAGAGGACGAATTGAGGATTGCTGCAAGTACTTTTCAATCACATGAGGCGGTCATGATTACAGATGCCAACAATACCATATTGCGCGTCAATCAGGCGTTTGTTGATATTACGGGATATACTGCTGCGGAGGTTTTGGGTAAAAATCCTCGAATATTAAGTTCTGGCAGGCATGATAAAGATTTTTTTGTGGCAATGTATGCAGCTTTGACAGAGAAGGGAGGCTGGACTGGTGAGCTGTGGAATAAACGCAAAAATGGGGGGATTTATCCGGAGAGGTTGACCATTACTGCGGTATATGATGGTTTGCAGATTACCCATTATGTGGGCATTTTTTCAGATATTAGCCAGCAGAAGGCGAGTGAAGAGGAGGTTAAGAAGCTGGCATTTTTTGATCCCTTAACCAGTTTGCCCAACAGACGATTATTATTAGATCGCTTAGATCAGGCTGTTGTCAATGCTAAGCGACATAAAACGTTTGGAATCCTTATTTTTATGGATTTAGATCGTTTTAAAACAATTAATGATACGTTGGGACATCAAATTGGTGATGAACTATTAATTCAGATTGCTAAGCGTATTACTTGTGTTATCAGGAAGGAGGACACGGCATGCCGCCTAGGGGGAGATGAATTTGTAGTATTAATTGCCGAGCATGATAAGAGTTTGCCGGAGGCTATTGAACATGCCGCTTTGGTTGCTGAGAAAATACGACAAGTTATTAATGAGCCGATAGACTTGGCAGGAAATATACAGCAGTTTTCTACCAGTCTTGGTGTAGCTGTTTTTCCTGATGCAATAGACCAACCTGAAGAAATTTTGGAGCAGGCAGATACCGCAATGTATCGTTCTAAGCAATTAGGGCGTAACCAGGTTAGTTTTTTTAGTGCGCAGATGCAGGCTGAATATAATAACAAAATAGCACTGGAAAGACAGTTGCGTGTGGCAATGACCCAACAACAGTTTGTAGTGTACTATCAAGGGCAAGTTGATGTGTCAGGCAAGGTGCTAAGTGCGGAGGCATTGCTGCGTTGGGAGTTGCCTGGTAAAGGGCTGGTTTCTCCTGCTGAATTTATTCCCATTGCCGAAGAAAGTAAGCTCATTGTTGAAATTGGTGCTTGGGTGTTAATAAGTGTTTGTCAGCAAATTAAGGTTTGGCAGCAAGCAGAGCTTTACTTTGAGCATATAGCCATTAATATTAGTCCACGACAGTTTAGGCAGGATGATTTTGTTGCTCAGGTAAGGAAGGCAATCACAGCTGCTGGCATTGAAGCCAAGTACTTAATGCTGGAACTGACGGAAGGCATCGTAATTGATGATATTGCCGATACGGTGGCTAAAATGCGAGAGATTCAAGCAATGGGGATTGCCATTTCTATTGATGATTTTGGTACGGGCTATTCATCGTTGGCGTATTTAAAACAGATGCCATTAACTCAATTAAAAATAGATCAAAGTTTTGTGCGTGATATTAGTAGTGATGTATCTGATGCGGTGATTGTTGAGACGATTATTGCTTTAGCACATAAATTAAATTTGGATGTTATTGCTGAAGGAGTAGAAACCGAGGCGCAAATACAGTTTTTACAAGCAAAGGGCTGTGAAAAATACCAAGGCTATTATTTTTGTCGCCCGGTACCAGCTGAACAATTTGAGCAGGAGTGTAAAGCAGGGCAGAGCAAGTTATAACGGGGGGTTGTGACTTTGAAGAGTGTGGACTATGTCAAAGACTATCAAAATATGCTGTTTTAAACAACAAATGCGTTAGAATATATGAGTTAAGGTGCAACTTTTTGTAACTAAGGGTGTCTGTACACCAATCTAATTGATAACAATCACTGAACATGAATACTGTAGTAAAAAATATAACTCGTCGTAAATTCTTAAGCCATGCTGCTGGCATGGTTGTGGCGGCTAGTTTGCCACAAAACGTTTTTGCAGGCATTAAACCTGTTGAGACGAAAGGTTTAAGTTTGTATAACCTGCACACAGAAGAAAAAGTATCACTGAGTTATTTTGAGCAGGGTAATTATGTTGCTGAGGCTTTGCAGGACATTAATTATTTACTACGTGATCATAGGACAGGTGATGTCTCAGTGATGGATCCTTTGTTAATGGATTTGCTTTATGACTTGAAAACAGTACTCGGTACTGAGCAACCTTTTCAGGTTATTTCAGGTTATCGTTCGCCAAAAACTAATGCGGCCTTACATGGAAAGAGCAAAGGAGTTGCTAGTAAAAGTTTGCATATGCAAGGTAAGGCAATTGATATTCGTGTTTCTGGTATTGAGGCACAAACTATTCAGGCCGCTGCGCTGAGTTTAGCGCGTGGCGGTGTCGGGCTTTACACTCGTTCCAACTTTGTGCATATTGATACTGGTCGTGTCCGTCGTTGGTAATAATACCGCTTTAGCCAAATTTTGACTACGCATACTCAGTGCAGCTTGTAGTGCTGGGTCGTGCCCATAGATGTCTGGATAAAAAGAAAGTCCCATTTTATTGACTAATGCAGTCGTATAAAAAATGAGGACAGGTATTTTCTTGTTAACACTGGCAATAATGGGTGCATCTGCTCGCATAGCCTCTTTAATTGTTTTCCCATCCCATTCAGGTTGATTATCTAATACAAATTGCGCTAATGCTTGCGGGTTGGCAACCCGTACACAGCCGTGACTAAAATCACGCTTAGTACGATTAAATAACCTGCGTGCAGGGGTGTCGTGCAAATAGACTTTATAGTTATTGGGGAAAATAAATTTAAGTCGCCCCAAGGCGTTACGTGCACTCGGGCGTTGCCTTAATTTTAATTCGTCAGTATATAAGCGTGCTATGTTTTCAGCATTGGCGGGGTGTACTGTCGCATTATGTGCGAAACGTGCCACGATTTCCATGTTATTGCGCTCTAAGTAATCAGGGTTTTTCTCCAATAGCGGTAGAATTTCTTTGTTTAAAATACTTTTAGGGATATTCCAGTAAGGACTAAATACTAGGTAATTGAGCTTTGCTGCAAACACGGGGGTTTGTAAGATAGTTTCTGTCTCAGGCTCTTCATTTTTTGCTTTGGCCTTGCCGACAATAACACTCATGGTCAGCACCTTATCTTGTGGTTCTGCCGAGTTATAAGCCCATAATTGAAACGCGGGGATATTGACCAGAATAACTGACCCTTGGTATTCGTCAGGTAGCCAGCGTAAGCGTTCCATGGCTAGTTCTATTTGCGCAATACGTTGGCTGATAGGCGTGTTTATGGCTGCAAGTGTTTGTTTGCCAATAATGCCATCACTCTGCAGGCCATGCGCTGTTTGGAAGTGGCGAATTTTTCTGACCATACTCTCAGTATAAGTGTTATTTTGTGGCTGTGGTGGAGCTATCGTATGTTCTAGATCAGTATTAAATGCATCTAAGTAATGTTCTAAGGCATTGATTTGGGTAGACCAGTCACCTGGGCGAAGAGATTGTTCAAAATGAAAAAATGGTTGTTTAATAAAGTGCTGATTTAGGCGGCGGTATTTTGCGAGGGCAACCTTTAATTGTTGATAAGGAATGAGTTTAGGCTCATTATCAGCAATCAGGGCATTAAGTGAGTTGGTTTGCACGGCATTAAAAATGAGTCTGCTAAAGCTGCTTGTTTTTTTGTAAGGCAAATGGAAGCCTAGTTGCTGTGGGTCAACCCTACCATAATGCAAATCATGTAAATAACGTAGCAAAGATAAACTTAAGGCATTGTCAAATACTGCAAACTCATAGAAACTGGGGGTGCTTTGTTGTAAGGTGTGCCAGTGCTTAGTGAGTAGTTCAGTCGCATAGTCGCTACTATTCAGGCCATGGGTCGGTGCTTGGCTAAATAGCGCTAATAATTGATTGATACTATTGATAGGATGATCAGTATTAAACCACAGTAATTGATTTAGATTGAGTTGGTATAGGCTTTGTAATGAGTGGCGTTCGTGTTGAGTAAGAGCAGTATTATAGTATGGGTGCGCTGGTGCATTGAGAATCTGGGTAATCGTTATATTGCCTGCAGGGAATTGCTGTTGCTGCGCATTAATCTCGCAGGGTAGTGCCAGCAGGATACATATGAATAGACTCTTTAGCTGTGAAGTGGCGCGCATGTTAATTTGCCATTATTTAAGTCGGTAGCCTGAGGTGGGGTACAAGCCCCAATCTATAAAGTTCAAGCTACTGTTATGATTCAGTCTCTTCTTCATGCTCTTCATCTTCCTTATCATGCCCTAAATCAGAAATCTCTTTAAGCCGGGAAATGACCTTAAAGTTTAAGCTATCTTCAGGGTATTCGCCTTGGCTATCTTTATTACCAACTTCAACACCAGTAAGAATGCCTAATGCTTCGTTAACAGTGGCTACCGCATAGATAGCAAATTGATTTGCCGCTACGGCATCAATAATTTCTTGTTTGAGCATTAAATTACGGATGTTGGCTTTAGGTATAATACAACCTTGCTCGCCTGTTAAACCACGACCTTTGCACAGTTTAAAAAAACCTTCAATTTTCTCATTCACGCCACCAATAGCTTGCACTTCACCATATTGATTTATGGAGCCAGTGACGGCAAAACTTTGCTTGATAGGCGTTGAGGTTAAGGCGGAAATAAGACAGCACAATTCAGCGAGTGAGGCACTGTCACCATCAATATGACCATAAGATTGTTCTAGGGCAATGCTTGCAGAAATGGCGAGTGGAAACTCTTGCGCATAACAGCTTCCCAAGTAGCCCGTTAAAATCATTACCCCTTTGGAGTGAATGGAAAGCCCTAATTCAGCTTCACGCTCAATATCAACAATACCACGCGAGCCAGGGTAAACAGTCACGGTAATACGTGAGGGTGCGCCAAAACTACTGCCGCCAACTTCTAGTACGGTGAGTCCATTAATTTTTCCGGCAGTACTGCCAGAGGTATCAATCAGGATGGTGTCACTCAGCATGTCCTCCAAAATACTTTGCGCAATTCTACCGTTACGGTATTCGCGAGCATTAAGAGCTTGCTCAATATGTTCTTGGTCAATGCTTGTGGCAGAGCAGAGAAAATTAGCTTCGCCAATAATCTCCAAAGCATCATTGATATGTGCTGAAATACGTTGTTGGTGTTCGGCTAGGCGGCAGTTATGCTCTAATAAGCTGATGATAGCAGCTTCAGTCAGTATTTTTGCTCCCGAGTCGCGAGCTTGTTGCTGCATCAGCAGCGCAAAGCTTTGCATATTAGGTATAGTGCGTGGAATGTCGTAATCAAAATCAGCCAAGATACGAAACATTTCATTAAATTCACTATCATAATCTTGCAATAGATAATAAATTTCCCGGGAACCAACCAAAATAATTTTTATATTCAGCGGAATGACTTCGGGTTTTAAGGTTACTGTATTAATGCCAAGCTCAGAATAAGGTGACTCAATTTCAATACGCCCTGACTTTAACGCACGTTTCAGGCCTTCCCAAACAAAAGGGAACTCTAGCAGTTTGTCTGCATCTAAGATTAAATAACCGCCATTGGCTTTGTGCAGTGAACCTGCACGGATAAGCTGGTAATTAGTAGTGAGTGCACCTTGTTCACTGCTATATTCAATACGACCAAATAGGTTCTGATAGGTCGGGTTAGGTTCGTAAATAACAGGTGCGCCAATCGCTTCTTTATAATCAACCAGAATATTAGGGTGGTATTGGTCTTTTAATAATTGTTTTTTAATGCCATCACTCAGGCTTTCTATTGCTTGATTTTGCACAAACAGGTCTTTAATGGTTTCGCTAATATCTTTTTTTATTTCACTCAGATAGGTAATGACGCTATCAATATTCTGATATTGTTGCTGCAGCTCTTTAAATAATGGTGAGATTGCTAAGCGAATTGTCGCATTATCTAATTGACGGTTTTTATCTACCAGTGCACGTCGCCATTGTGGCAATTCAATTAGCACATCACCTAAATAATCTTCCAAAGCTTCAGTGTCTTTATGGAAAGTATCGCGGTCATCTTGAGGTAACTGGTTAAATTGTTCCTCATCTAACACCTTTTGCTCGCGTATCGGTGCGAAAGTAATCGCATCGGTATCGCGAAATAAAGCAATATTTTTTTCTTTTGCTGCTTTTTCTACTAGGTCAATAGTGCTGTTGTAACGCTGAGTAAATACACGTTCGATAGCGGTCTTTTTTTGCTGATAACTTGGGCTTTCAAAGGCTGCCGGAAAGGTTGCGATTAGATTATCGATCAGAGTATCAATGTCTTTGCAAAAGGATTGTGCTTGACCGGCTGGTAGTTCTATCGCGACCGGTTCACGATTATTTTCAAAGTTTTCGACATAGGCATAGGCAGGTGGTGTTTCCTGACTTTGAGAAATGGGGGTAAGGTGGTTGGTAATCATGGACAAACGCCCCGTTCCTGGCTCACCCATGACATAAATATTGTAACCAGGATTTTGCATAGCAACGCCAAAACCTAGTGCCGATTGCGCTCTTTCTTGACCAAGAATATTAGCAATTTGAGTATCTTGGTTATCAGTTATATTAGTGTAGTCTGATGGAGATATTTGTAGTTTTAAAGCGCTAGTCGGTAATTTTAGCTGATCAGTCATATCCAATTTATGCGTACAGTAAGGCAGGACTTATGATTTTAGCATTGATGCTCTATATTGTGTGATAATTAAAACAAATCAAATAACACGGGGGGAAGTATGGATAAGCAACAAGTGCAGCTTGAAATCGTAGCTGCCAAAAACTTGATAAATACTTTAAATGCCTTAGTGACTGAAGTGACTATGTTGCAGCCACTACAAGAGATGTTACAGGCTATCAATATTGCCGTAGATGAATTATTAACGGCTATTACCGAGTATCAAGATAGTACATTGGCTGATTATATACAAGAGTCGGATGCGCTGGTATACCTAGATGAAGTGGTTGATTTGGATCCGATTAGTGAGCTAGAAGTGCAGTTTTTTGGTGTGTTAGAAAATATGACCGAGAATGAGTTAACTGTCTTCTTGATGCAAATGTTAGATAAAATTGAGTTAGCATACACGCAACTAATTGAAAAACTGCATGTCATTAATGCTTTATTTGAAGAGTAGAGTGAAATTTGTCTGTACGTGAGCCTATGTCGCAATTCTAAATCGGTAGCGGCGATAGGCTTCTGCTACATTTTTGCTAGTATTTTATCTAATTGGTTGGCGAAAGCTTGACGATCACTTTGACTTAAAGCGGAAGGGCCGCCTGTTTCGATACCACTGGAGCGTAGAGTGTCCATAAAATCACGCATATTCAGGCATTCTCTAATATTGCTGGCGGTATACAGTTCACCACGGTGATTTAGAGCTAGCGCACCTTTTTCAATGACTTCTGCTGCCAGTGGGATATCGCCAGTAATAACCAAGTCATTGGCACTAACCCTGAGTACTATTTCATTATCGGCCACATCAAAGCCTCGAGCTACTTGGATAAATTTAAGATAACGCGAAGGTGGCAAGCGTATGAACTGGTTTGCCACAAAGGTAATTAATATTTTTGTGCGTTCGGCAGCTCGACACAGTATCTCTTTATTGACTACAGGACATGCATCTGCATCTATCCATATTTTCATGTCTTACCTCCTCTGCGTTAATTGAAGATTTACGATAGGCTTAAGAGGTAGGCACAAAAACGTTTTAAATTAACCTAGGCGTTTGCTATGTAACTCTTGATGTTTTTTTGCGAACTCATGGTGTTTTATAGCAAAGTAAACGCCGATCAAGCCTGCTATAACTAATATGGCAGTACTGTGCATTGGTGCGTTAACTAAGCCTTCAAATACTGTACCAGGTTCTGCTAGGTCGTTACTATTAACCATAGGATTTATTGAAGAAAGTCCCTTGGCTTGTACGTTGCTCACAAAAACGATGCTACTTAAGCCTATTATCGAAGAAATTATTTTTTTCATTACTTTAACCCATCCTGCTGGTTGAAAAATTAAATATGACAAGTCAATTGCTGCAATATATATGCCACAATATGCTTACTTGCTTATACCCTACATACCTAATTATATTTATTGTTTATTGCATGACACTTTTGTCAGTCTGGCATGACAAAAGTGTCATGCTGACAGTAAATCAGAAACACTCATATATTGTGTTTATTTTAGCCAGTAACATAAGGCTCTTTAATAATATAAAGAAGCTAAACTATAGGAGTGTTTACAAAAAACCGAGGGAAATCCCCTAACTTAATATGTCAGAATACTTATTATAGTTTATTTTTATAACTTTGCTGAGAAACTTGATATAGAATGTAAGACTTATTAAATATAGTTTGTGCGACCATAGTTGTACGCTGCTGTATGTGGATTTTGCTGAGAACAAAACACTTACACCTGTTTTATTATTAATTTCACCATATTACCCTAAGTCATTTAATTTTTAAGGACAATACTACCTAAATGCTAGTTGAACTTATCGCAGTTGCATTCATATTGCTTAGCTCTCTATTACTTCTCGCTAGCAATCGGTTTGCTGCTGATACTATATTGTTAGGTGCATTAGCACTACTTTTAGTGAGCAAGATCCTTACCCCTACAGAAGCTTTATCTGGATTATCTAACCCTGGCATGATTACTATTGCAGTATTATATGTCACTGTATCAGGCTTGAAAGGGACAGGGGCTATTGCATGGCTTAGTCGCATTTTATTAGGTAAACCTGCAAATATAACAACAGCATTAATACGCTTATTAGTTCCAGCAGCTACCATCAGTGTCCTTATTAATAATAGCCCTGTTGTTGCTATGTTTACTTCTGCAGTGCAAGACTGGTGTAAGCGCAGTAAATTTACCCCCTCAAGTTTTTTATTACCGCTTAGCTATGCGTCAATTATGGGCGGTACTTGTTCATTGATAGGCACTAGTACTAATTTAGTGGTAGATGGTTTAATGCGGCAATCTGGTGCTCCTGGGTTTAGCTTATTTGAAATTGCGGCAGTTGGTATTCCTATTACTCTTGTCGGTTGCCTCTATTTAGTGATTCTCTCTCCTTACCTGATTCCTAATAGAGTGGGAGCAATCGAAAAATTTGGAGATGTGCGTGAGTATTTAGTTGAAATGTTAGTCAAATCGGACTGTGAGCTTGCAGGGCAAACTGTCCAAGATGCAGGGTTACGGCATTTGCCTGGGCTTTTTTTAATCGAAATTATTCGTGAAAATGAAATTCTGTCGGCAGTGTCGCCGCAAACGATTATTCAAACTGATGATCGTTTAGTCTTCGCTGGTGCTGTTGATTCAGTTGTAGAGTTACGTCGTATTCGTGGATTAGTGTTAGCTTCTGATCAAGTCTTTAAACTAGCTGGGCGAGATCATGAACGCCGTTTATTTGAGGCTGTTATCTCTGCAGAAAGCCCTGTTAATGGGCTTAATATTCGTAAAGCACGCTTTAGGCATCGTTATAATGCCGTTATTTTATCAGTTGCTCGGAATGGGCAGCGTCTTGAAGGTAAAGTCGGTGATATTCAACTCCAGCCTGGAGACACACTACTATTAGAGGCGCAAAAAGGTTTTCTGTTTAAATTTCGTAATAGCCGTGATTTTTTACTGATTAGTCGGCTCGCTAACTCTAACCCTGTGCGTCATGAGCGTGCTCCTTGGGCCTTGAGTATTATGCTGATAATGATTGGCTTGATTATTACTGAGACCATGCATATTTTACCAGCAGCAGTGCTGGCAGCAGGGGCCATGCTTATGACTGGCTGTTTAAATATGGAAGATGCACGCAATAGTATTGATTATAAAGTACTTATGGTGATTGCCTGTGCTTTTGGCTTAGGTACTGCGGTACAAAAAGTAGGCCTTGCTGACCTGATCGCAGAACAAGCATTACTATTGGCTAATGGTGACCCGTGGATAATGCTGCTCTTAGTTTACCTAACTACAGCCTTATTGACAGAGACTATTACTAATAATGCTGCAGCCATCGTGATGTTTCCTATTGCTATGAGTAGTGCTGCAGGTTTGGGGGTCAATATGGCTCCTTTTGCTGTCGCAGTCATGATTGCTGCATCGGCCAGCTTTATCACCCCTATCGGTTATCAAACTAATCTAATGGTTTTTGGCCCTGGTGGTTATCGCTTTAGTGACTATTTAAAATTAGGCTTGCCGCTTAGTGTGTTAGTGTGTTGTATTGCATTATGGATTATTCCTCAGGTATGGCACTTCTAGTCTTTGTCGTGGTAGTCGCATGAAGCATAAGTAAATGAGTTTTTAAAATGATATAGGAGTTTAGTGGGTACTTATAAGCATGGTAGTGAATGTTTTTCGATTTTAATATTTTGAACAAGTCTTAGAGATATGAATCCCCCCTCACCAACTAATAATACTGGCCCAATTCAATATATCATTGCTTATTGCGCCCAGCATGCTTTCGTTACATTAATTATTATTCTCGCTTGTGCTTTCGGTGGTTATCGTGCCTTACTTAATACGCCTTTGGATGCGGTTCCTGACTTATCTGATGTACAAGTTATTATTTATACTGAATGGTCAGGGCGTAGTCCTGATTTGGTGGAAGACCAAATAACTTACCCCTTAACCAGTAAATTACTGGCAGCTCCCAAAGTACAATCAGTACGCGGGCAAAGCTTTCTGGGCTTAAGTTTTGTCTATGTGATTTTTGAAGATGATACTGATATTTATTGGGCGCGCTCACGGGTACTGGAATATTTGACGACTGCAGCTGCTGATTTGCCTACAGATGCACGCCCAACTCTAGGGCCTGATGCAACGGGAGTAGGCTGGGTATTTCAATATGCCTTAGTCGACAAATCTGGTAAGAATAACTTGGCAGACATGCGTAGTTTTCAGGATTTTAAATTACGTTATTGGTTGGAGTCAGTGCCAGGGGTTGCCGAAGTTGCTTCTATTGGTGGCTTTGAAAAGGAATATCAGGTTACGGTAGATCCCTATAAATTAGCTGATTCAGGCTTTTCATTACAGCAAGTGGCGCGAGCGATACGCCGATCTAATAATGATGTCGGCGGGCGAGTGCTTGAAATTGCTGGGCATGAGCATTTTATTCGTGGCAGAGGCTATATAAAATCGATTGCCGATATTGAGCGTATTGCTTTGGATGTTAATAAACAGGGTGTGCCGATTGCAGTCAGTGATATTGCGCAAGTTACTCTGGGGCCGGCCATGCGGCGTGGGTTGGCTGAGTTGGATGGTGAAGGTGAGACGGTGGGTGGTATTGTCATTATGCGTTATGGCGAAGATGCGCTGGATGTAATTCAGCGCGTTAAGCAACGCTTGCAAGAAGTTAAAAAATCTTTACCCTCAGGCATGGAAATCATTACTGTTTATGACCGTTCCAGCTTGATCGAAAATGCAATTCAAACCCTGCAAGATACGCTGACAGAAGAGATGCTGGTAGTTTCTCTGGTTATCATTTTGTTTCTGCTACACCTGCGCTCTGCATTGATTGCTATTTTGGCATTGCCAATTGCGATATTATTAGCCTTTATTCCGATGTCAGCCCAGCAATTACCCGCTAATATTATGTCTCTTGGCGGTATAGCAGTAGCAATTGGCGCAATGGTTGATGCGGCCATTACTATTATTGAGAATATCCATAATCGGTTGGAGAATTTAAACGAGCCATCCGATACCCAGCGGCGACAAGTGATTATTCAGGCTATGCAAGAAGTAGGGCCGAGTATTTTCTTTGCCTTATTAATTATTACGGTTTCATTTTTACCCATTTTTGCCTTGGAAGGCACAGAAGGGCGGTTATTCAAGCCACTGGCTTTTACTAAAACTTATGCAATGGGCTTTTCTGCATTGTTAGCGATTACCCTTATTCCTGCACTAGCGGTACTTTTGATTCGCGGCAAAATACGGGGTTCTAAAAATTGGTTGAACCGAGCCATGATTGCTATTTATAGCCCCATTGTTCGCTTTGCAATTCGCTTTCGTGCAGGCGTTATTGTCATTGCAATGATTGCCCTAGTGGCAACAGTCCCTTATTTTTTCAAACTAGGTAGTGAGTTTATGCCGCCGCTTAATGAAGGTAGTATTTTATATATGCCTACAACATTGCCTGGGATGTCGGTTGCAGCAGCAGGGCAAGTGCTGCAGTCTATGGATAAACAACTAAAGACTTTTCCGGAAGTGGAGCGAGTTTTTGGCAAAATCGGTCGCTCTACCAGTCCAACCGACCCTGCACCTTTGTCCATGGTCGAAACGGTTATTACTTTAAAGCCTAAAGATCAATGGCGGCCTGGTTTAAGTTGGGATGACTTGATTGCCGAAATGGATGCCAAATTACAATATCCAGGTATGCCCAATATTTGGTGGATGCCGATTCAAACTCGCACTGAAATGCTAGCTACAGGTATTCGTTCTGGGCTAGGTATTAAAGTATTCGGAGATAACTTGGCGGAGATTGAAGCCAGTGCGGTACGTATCGAACAAGTATTGCAGCAAGATAAGCGTACTGCAGGACATACCCGCAGTGCCTTTGCCGAGCGGCTAACAGGAGGTTATTATCTGGATTTTACAGTTGATAGAGATAAAATTGCCCGTTATGGGTTGACGGTTGATGATGTTCAAGAAGCATTAAGTATCGCTGTTGGAGGCTTAACAGTTACCGAAACTATTGAAGGTCGTGAGCGTTATGCTATTAATTTACGCTATGCGCGGGATTTTCGAGATGACCCTGAAGTATTAAAGCAAGTGCGAGTTTCCACGCCTAGTGGCGCACAAATTCCTCTCGGTCAATTAAGTACCTTGGAGTTTATTAAAGGCCCGCCGATGTTACGCACTGAATCTGGCGAATTAGTATCGTTTGTTTTTGTTGATGTAAAAGATATTAGTTTTGTTGACTATGTGAACTTGGCGCAACAAGTTGTCGGTGAGCAAGTTAATATTCCCCAAGGGATAAGAATTGAATGGGCAGGGCAGTTCAAATATTATGAACGCGTCAAAGCGACTTTAAAAATACTGGTGCCGATTACTTTATTGATTGTCTTTCTGATGCTCTATATTAATCATGGCTCCATTGGTGAGACGTTAATTATTTTATTGGCGATTCCTTTTGCATTGATTGGTGCTGTCTGGTTACTGTATTTATTAGAATATAACCTCAGTATTGCGGTGTGGGTAGGTATGATTGCTTTAGCGGGGGTGGCTGCCGAAATGGGGGTATTAATGTTGCTATATCTCGATTTAAGTTACCGTCAATACCAAGCAGATAATCGTTTAAATTCAAAACAAGATTTGACTGAAGCCATTGTTGCAGGTGCAGCCCGTAGAATCCGGCCCAAGCTCATGAGTGGTATGACCACCTTAATTGGTTTAACGCCTATTTTATGGCAAACGGGTACTGGTGCTGATGTTATGAAACGGATTGCTGCGCCAATGGTGGGTGGCATGACCTCAACCTTAATATTGGTATTAATTGTTTTTCCAGCCGTATATTCTTATTGGCGCGGTTGGCAGTTAAAATAGCTTAAACGAGAATTTAATAATAACTTCTAGGAGTAAATAATGCAGGCAGACTTTTGGCTAGAACGCTGGCAACAAAACCAAATTGGCTTTCATGAGGAAGATATTAATCCGCATTTGCAAAATTTTTGGGATAACTTTAATATTCCTGTAGGCAGTACAATTTTTGTCCCTTTATGTGGTAAAAGTAGCGATATGTTATGGCTACTCTCTTTAGGTTACCAAGTCATCGGGGTGGAGCTTAGTCCGATTGCCGTTAAAAGCTTCTTTGTAGATAATAGCCTCAGCGCAGAAGTGACAGCTCAAGGGACTTTTCAGTGTTGGCAAGTAGATGGCTTGACTATTTTGCAGGGTAATTTTTTTGACTTAAGTAGTGCTGATTTAGCAGGCTGTTATGCAGTGTATGATAGAGCAGCCTTAATTGCCTTGCCAATAGAGATGCGCCAACAATATGTTGCTCACTTGCGCCAAATAGCCCCATCACTAAGCCACACTTTATTAGTGACACTAGAATATAATCAGGATGAAATGTCAGGGCCTCCGTTTTCAGTGAGCAGCGATGAAGTACAGGTATTATTTGGTGCAGATTATGCGGTTGAGTGTTTATTTAAAGATGATGCTTTGCAACAAAATGAGTACTTTAAAGAAAGAGGCTTATCACAGCTGGTTGAAAGTGCTTATTGGCTGAGCCAGTTAGACAGTCCTGCTGCAAAATAGTTAAGTCATGTCATCACTCTGTATTTCAATTTAAAAATGCCTAGTCCTACTCAAGTTTCTACTTTGCCGATATTCTATTCATTTCGGCGCTGTCCCTATGCAATGCGTGCACGGATGGCATTAAAATACTCCGGCGTTGCGGTGCAATTACGTGAGGTCGTTTTACGTGATAAACCCGCTGTATTGCTCACCAGCTCAGCTAAAGGCACTGTACCAGTTTTAGTGTTGGCTGATGGGAGCATTATTGATGAAAGTCGGAAAATTATGTTGTGGACTTTGCAGCAGAATGATCCTGAGCAATGGTTGCCACAACAGCATGAATCTTCTGGTATCTTGATTGATGAGCTGTTGGATCAGAATGATTTTGCATTTAAAAATAATTTGGATAGGTATAAATACCCTGATCGTTATCCTGAACAAGCGGTAGAGTATTATCGTGCTCAGGGAGAGCTGTTTTTAGAGGTGTTGGAAAAGAGATTGCAACAACAAGAATTTTTAATGGGTACACAAATATCAATAGCTGATATTGGTATTTTTCCTTTTATTCGCCAATTTGCACATGTGGATAATGCTTGGTTTATACAATCACCTTATCCACACTTACAAATCTGGCTAGACTATTTTCTGCACTCTACGCTATTTAATGCAACGATGGAAAAATATCCGCAGTGGCTTGAAGGTTCGGAGGCTGTGGTGTTTTGTTAATGGTGCAGATAAATCTGCACCTAGGTTCTATTATTCTTTAGATCAGGCTTTTGCTGGCAATTTCATACACATCTTTAGATATATTTTCAGCATTAATAATACGCTTTAACTGTGTTTGCATAAGCGCTTGGCGTTGTTTGTCAAACTTGCGCCATTGAGTCAGTGCACCCACCATACGTGAAGCCACTTGCGGGTTAAGACTATTTAAAATGATGACTTGATCGGCTAAAAATTGATAGCCTTGACCATTACTTGCATGAAAATGAATGGGGTTAGCTTGGCTAAATGCACCAACTAATGCACGTACTCGGTTTGGGTTTTTTAAATCAAAAGCACTGTGTTGTAATAATGATTGCACAACGGTAAAAGTATCTGCTGCTGAGTTGCTGGCCTGAATGCTAAACCATTTGTCGATGACCAAGGCTTCTGCTTGCCATTGTTGATAAAAATGCTCAAGAGCATTCGTTTTTGCAGGGTTTTGACTGTTAACAATATTTGCTAAAGCAGCTATTTGGTCAGTCATCGTTTTTGCTGTAGCAAATTGCTGGTCTGCCAATTGGTAACTATCGGTACTTTCTAATTGACTTAAATAATCCAGACAAATATTTTTAATCTTGCGCTTACTGATTGCTGATGCCGTTAATTCCCCTGCTTCATTTTGGTGATTGGCTTGATAAAGCACCTTAAATTGAGGAGCTAATTGTTTTGCCAAGCTCAGTTTAAGGAACTCTCTAGCTTGATGAATTGCTTCCACATCAACGACTGCCATTTGCTCAGCTAAGTAATTCTCGCTAGGTAAGCTCAGTAAGCAAGCTAAATAGGATAAGTCAGCCCAGGATTGCTCCATGTTAATTTTAAAGCCGTCAATAAGAATGCTAGGTATAACGAGTTCATGGTCTTGTTTAAGCGCAGTGATGAGCTTAAATATAACGTTGGTACTTAATTTCTGGCCAGCTTCCCAGCGATTAAAGCTGTCATTATCATGGCGTAGTAAAAAGGCGAGCTCAGTTAAAGGCCGTGGCATGACCAGTTTAACGGGGGCAGAAAATCCGCGTAAAACTGAAATGATAGGAGTGCTAGGAACATTCTCGAATAAGAAGTTTTGTGTTTGTTCGGTTAGTTCTAAGGTGACTTCATTGGCAATAGTGGTTACATCTTGTACGTAAGGGACTAATTGTTGTCCTTGTTCATCAAAGAGGGCTACTTTAATCGGAATATGTAATATTGCCGGGTTAGCTTGGTTAGTAATGGTTTGAGTCAGCGTTAATGATAAGCATTGTTTATCTGTATCATATTGTTGCAGCACGGTGACTGTTGGGGTACCTGCCTGTGCATACCAGCGCCTAAACTGACTTAAGCCTTTATTACCGACATCTTCCATTGCTTGTACAAAATGTTCGCAGGTGACTGCTTGGCCATCGTGGCGTTGGAAATACAAGTCAGCGCCTTTACTAAAGCTGTCTTGACCTAATAAGGTTTGTAACATGCGTACAATTTCTGCCCCCTTTTCATAAACTGTCAGAGTATAAAAATTATTAATTTCTATATAAGCTTCTGGGCGAATAGGGTGAGCTAAAGGTCCTGCATCTTCTGCAAACTGGCGCGTGCGCAACATATTGACATCATCAATACGTTTTACGGCTTTAGAGGTTTGCTCGGCAGTGAATTCTTGATCGCGAAAGACAGTGAAGCCTTCTTTTAAACTAAGCTGGAACCAGTCACGGCAAGTAATGCGGTTGCCTGTCCAGTTATGAAAGTATTCATGGCCAATAACGCCTTCAATATGCTCATAATCCATATCGGTTGCGGTGTCGGGGCGCGCCAATACAAATTTGGTATTAAAGATATTCAGCCCTTTATTTTCCATTGCACCCATATTGAAGTGCCCGACAGCAACAATCATGTATAAATCTAAATCATATTCTCTGCCATAGGTTTGTTCATCCCAGTGCATGGCATTTTTGAGTGATTGCATGGCATGAGCGCATTTATCAATATCATGTGCTTCGACATAAATGTGTAAAGTAATATTGCGACCACTCATGGTGGTAAAGTGATCTTCTATACACTCAAGTTGCCCCGCAACTAGAGCAAATAAATAACAAGGTTTTTTAAAAGGGTCTTCCCATGTTACCCAATGGCGGTTATCGGTTAATTCACCATGCTCAATTTTATTGCCATTAGAAAGCAAGACAGGGTAGAGGGTTTTATCTGCCACTAATGTGGTGGTAAAGCGGCTCATCACATCAGGTCTATCCAGAAAATAAGTGATTTTTCTAAAACCTTGTGCTTCACATTGAGTGCACAGCATATCATTAGAGACATACAACCCTTCTAAAGCACTATTGGCTTTTGGGTTGAGCGTATTTTCTATTTCTAGGGTAAAGGTTTTGTCTTGTGGGACATGCTTTATGGTCAGTGATTCATCGCTTAACTGGTATTGGTGATCAGTTAGCTTAGTGCCGTCTAAAGAGATACTAATGAGGCCTAAATCTTCCCCTAGCAATACTAGAGGGGCATGGTTGTTTTTATTTTCGGGGTTATGGGTGATGGTTAATCGAGAAACAACACGAGTATTTTCTGCCTCAAGAATAAAATTTAGATCAATGGTGGGAATTAAATACTCAGGAACCCGGTAATCTTTCAGGTAAATTGTTTGTGGGTTCGCTTCAGGCATTTTCTTATCACTCATTATGTTCACTATCTAATTGTTTGGGTTTTAATGATACCAGCCAATAGGTTATGCCTAATGCTAAAACAACGGCGGCAGTTGCAAAAATATATAAGGGGCTAATTTGGGTAAAATCAAAGACTATTATTTTACGAGCAACCGCCATTAAGGCTGTTGCTATGACCAGTTTTACCGGCAAAACATCTTTACGAATATATAGGGTAATATTGATAAATATTTCAATGGCAATCAGCACGACTAAAAAGGTGCCGAATAAGGTTAGTATATCAGCCATAGTCAGTAGCATAAATGGCGGTGCCATTAAACGCTTATAAAGAACGAGCACAATATCAGCAACACTCCAGAGTATTAGGGCTACCATCAGTACTGCCAATATTCGTACTGCAAAATGAATGATACTGTGGAGCACTTTTATAAAAAGGTCTTCATGCTCAGCTGGTAGCTCTTCATGTCCCTCATGCAAAGTTTTTCTGGGAGCCTTATGGGGTCGTCTTTCCATTTTAGTCGGCTCGGTAAGATTTGTAGGCAAAAATAATAATAAGCAACCAAGCACTTAGAAAACAAATACCTCCTAGCGGGGTAATCATGCCTAGCCATGATAAACCTAATATGCTGAGTAGATACAAACTGCCTGAAAATAAAACAATACCTGCAAACATCAGCCAGCCGGCATAAATTAATAATTGGGCGGCAGGGTTCTGTGCTCTTAATAGCGCGACAATGCTTAAACCGAAGGCATGCCACATTTGATAGGTGACGGCCGTTTTATAAACAGCAAGCATTTCAGGTGACAAAATGGTTTTTAAACCATGCGCACCAAAAGCACCCATTGCAACAGCAAGTAGCGCGCAGCTAGCGCTTAATAAAAGAAATAATGGGTGCATTACTTTTCCAGTAGTCGAGGCATAAGTTGTACTAGGTTACAAGGTTTGGTTCTAAAATCTAACTGGGCGTTAATTAAACTATCCCATGCAGTGCAGCAGGCACTAGCAGAGCCAGGTAAGCAAAAAATATAAGTTGCATTGGCAACGCCTGCGATAGCGCGTGACTGAATGGTTGATGTTTTAATATCATCATAGGATAGCATTCTAAAAACCTCGCCAAAGCCCGCTAGGGTTTTATCTAATAATGGTTCAACTGCTTCTGGAGTACCGTCTCTTCCAGTGACCCCCGTTCCGCCTGTGCTGATAATGACATTTACATCAATATTAGCAATCCACTGCGAGGCTGTGGCACGAATTTGATAAATATCATCAGCAACAATGACTTTGGTGTATAAAGTATGTCCTGCTTTTTCTAAGCGCTCTACTAAAGTGTCGCCTGATACATCATCTTTTGCTGTGCGGGTGTCAGATATGACTAATACTGCTATATTTAGTGGTATAAATTGTTTTTTAGTTTGCGACATAATATACGCCAGATTTATTGGTTAAAGGAAAAATATATATTTTAGTAGCAGTAAAACAAAAAACTTTCACTAGCACAAGACAACTTTGAACCCTATAATCATATTTCTATCATCTTGTTTAAAAGGAATGCTAAGGATCGAGAATTCAATAATACCCGAGTTTGACATGCCTTTTGGCTCCGTAGGTGCACTAGAAACACAGTTGTGTAGCTTATTATGTGTCTGTTTTCTTGGTGTCGCCATGAATTTAAGATCTAATATCATACTTTTGGGTATTGCTGCCCCTTTGCTTCTAAAGACCCTCTAATGGCTGCAGACCCTAAGCTGGAAGCAAGTCAGGCCTTACGTAAATTGATTCCTTTTATCACAATGCCTGCGTTACAGTTTAAGCAATTATATTCGGAAATTAAGGTAATTGAAGTATCTCAGGGTAATTTTTTATTTAAAAATGGCGATACTACTAATGCCTTTTTCTATCTTATTGAAGGGGCTGTCTCATTAGAAGCGCATGATTTTAAAATTGAAACTATTACTGCCAGTACTGAGGCAGCAAAATTTGCATTAGCCCACCAATTTCCTCGTAAAATATCAGCACGTGCTATTGATAATGTACGCTATGTCAGTTTAAGTCTCAATATTTTTGACAAACAAGTGACAGGTAGTGAAGAAAAGGAAAGTACTTATATGGCAGAAAGTAACGACTTAGAAACTGACGAGCCTGATGATTGGATGTCGGTCTTATTAAAATCACCTATTTTTCAGCGCTTACCTGCCATGAATTTGCAGCAGATTTTAATAAGTCTAGAAGAAGTTCGTTATAAAAAAGGTGAGATGATTGTTAGCCAAGGAGATTCTGGAGATTATTATTATATTATTAGACAAGGGCGTTGTGCATTAAGTCGTAAAGCCTCCGCGCGCGCAAAAGAAATAAAGTTACTTGAGTTATGTGCACCTGACACCTTTGGTGAGGATGCATTACTTTCTGGTGAGACACGTAGCATGACGGTTACTGCTATGGGAGATATGGTGTTATCTCGTATTGATAAAGAGCGTTTTATTAAGTTAATCAAAGATCCTGTGCTGACTTATATAGATTACGCTGATATTTGTAATCAAAATAATATGAGCATATTGGATATACGCCCCGCTGATGCCTATAACGAATATCATATTAGAGGTAGTGAAAATATACCGTTCTTTTCTTTGCGTATGCGTGTGAAAGATTTTAAAAAAGAATCGAATATTGTGATTGTCTGTGATGATGGAAGTTTAAGTGCTGCCGCAGCTTTTTTTCTTATAAAAAATAAATTAGATGCATTGATTTTAAAGGGTGGCATGGGGAGCGTACCTAGTGAGGCTGAAAGCTCTAATAAGTCAAGCTTTGCGATAGATGAAAGTGGTGTGGAGACTGGGGTGTTTTCTCGAGCTGATGAGTCAGAAGGTGTACCTAGTGAAAAACTTGAATTAACGATGGCGCCCGTCTCTGAAGAAACTTTTGAGGAGAGTGGTGAGATAAATGCTGGCTTACAACAAGAAAACCAAGACCTTAAGCAGGAAAATAAGTACTTAACGAGTGAGTTGGAAGGTCTTAAAAAGCAGTATAGAATGCTTTTTAAGCAAACTGAAAGGCTGAAGGCGGTATTGGATAAGCTGCAGGAATCAAAATAGCCAAGTTAGAGTAAGCAAGCTGACAACCTCATGAAAAATGAGGTTGTCGTACTTACGTAGCTAGTGTGAATGTAAAAACTACGGAAGGTTACACATGGCAACCAAAAGAGAATCAAAGAAATTATTTGATTTTTGCTTCTTTGTACATCACATGCTTACGAACCACAGGATCGTATTTTTTCATTTCCATTTTTTCAGGCATAGTACGTTTATTTTTATCAGTTGTATAAAAATGTCCTGTACCTTCAGATGAAACTAATTTTATTTTGTCACGCATGATACTTCTCCTTAAACTTTTTCGCCACGACTACGTATATCCGCTAAAACAACGTCTATACCTTTTTTATCAATAATACGCATACCTTTTGCAGATAATCTTAGACGTATCCAACGGTTCTCACTTTCCACCCAAAATTTATGGTGGTGCAAGTTTGGATTAAAACGTCTTCTTGTTCTATTGTTCGCGTGCGATACATTGTTTCCAGTAATAGGTCGTTTACCCGTTACTTGACAAATTTTGGACATGATTCACCTCTAATGTGCCTGTTTTTCAAAGTTAGCCCGTCTTTATACCAAACTTTTTAAGTAAGGTAAACAATAATATATTATTAAACTTGCAATAAGTTAATTAATCGCATTAAATAACGACATAACAACTATATTATGAGAGCAATATTGTGACACTGAAACTTGGCATGGTGATGGATTCAATTCAGCATATTAATATTAACAAAGATACCAGTTTTGCGATGCTGTTAGAGGCGCAGGCGCGAGACTGGGAAATATATTATATGGAATTGGGGGATTTATATCTGCGTGCAGGAAAAGCCTATGCCAAAACTCGATGCATTGAAGTGCAGCGTGACCCGCAGAGTTGGTATACGGTCGTGAGTGAACAAGATATTGCTTTGCAGCAGTTAGACTGCATTATTATGCGCAAAGAGCCGCCTGTGGATCAGGAGTATATTTATGCAACTTATATTTTAGAGCATGCTGAGAGTCAGGGTGTTTACGTAGTGAATAAGCCGCAAGCGTTGCGTGATGCGAATGAAAAGTTATTTACCGCTAATTTTCCTGAGTGTTGCACGGATACATTGGTAACCCGTTGTGCTAATAAAATACGCAGTTTTTTACAAGAGCATCAGGATATTATTTTGAAGCCTTTAGATGGTATGGGAGGGGTTTCTATTTTTCGGTTGCGTCATAATGACCCAAATATAAGCGTTATCATTGAAACAATTACCGAGCACGGAACGCGTCATGTGATGGCGCAGCAGTATTTGCCAGAAATTATTGATGGTGATAAGCGTATTTTATTGGTTAATGGTGAGCCCATTCCGTATGCTTTAGCACGCATTCCTGCTCAAGGCGAAACGCGAGGTAATTTGGCGGCAGGTGGGCGAGCTGAAGGTCGCCCCTTAACAGAGCGGGATTATTGGATCGCCAATCAAGTAGGGCCAGTACTAAAAGCAAAAGGCCTGGTCTTTGTTGGTATTGATGTCATTGGTGATTATTTGACCGAAATTAATGTGACGAGCCCGACCTGTGTACAGGAACTTGATGCCCAGTTTGGCATTAACATTTGTGCGCAACTTATGGATCATATTGAAATAATGACGCAAAAAGTTGCGTAACGTGTATGTCTGAGTCTGTTTTTCAAAATTCAACGCCGTTATCTAATAATGATACTTTGCTGGCCGCTTTTTTTATTGCTGCGATATTCCATGTTGTTATTATCTTAGGGGTTAATTTTAGTAAGCCTGATGCAGTGACCAATAGTAAATCAATTGCAATTACTTTGGTGACGAAAACTGCTAGAAAAGCCCCTAAAAAGGCAGAGTTTTTAGCGCAAAATAATCAAATAGGTGCTGGAGAAAAGCGAGATAAGCCCAGTCCAGCAGCACAGGTATTGCCCAGTTCGGGAGCTAGTTTAAAAAAACCACCACAGCAAAAAATAGTTCAACAGCAAAGTACCCGACGTCAGCGGGTGTTAACACAAAAATCTGCGCCAGAAAAAATTCACTTAACTGAACAAGCTCCAAAAAATACCGAGAAAAGGCGACCTAAATTATCCATGGATGCATTGCGCATGCAAGTGGCTGAACTGGGTGCAAAAATTCGTTATCAAGAACCCAGTAGTGATCAAAATAGGATTAAATATGTCAACTCTGTGAGTGCACATAAATATTTGGCTGCGCAATATATTACCGATTGGCAGCGTAAAGTAGAGAGTACTGGTAATTTAAATTATCCTTCGGTGGCTAAGCGGGCGGGCTTTTCTTCTGCATTGACTTTGGATGTGGGAATTAAGCCTGATGGTAGTATTTATAGCCTACGAATTAGAAAGTCATCGGGCTACCCTGCATTAGACCAAGCTGCAAAGCGTATTGTACGTTTAAGTGCGCCATTTCCACGTTTACCTAAAGCACTGTTGCAAGAGCTTGATGTGCTGGTTATTACGAGGACGTGGAAATTTTCTGATGAAACGGGGCTGCGTACACGGTAAGGAAGTATGTATTATTGCGACTAAGATAAGTATTAAAGCTAAAGCAGGTCTGGTAGTCGAATAATGATTACTCACGTTCCTAGGTTAAGGTAAGGCCTTGCTCCCAAGTAGCATTTTTTCTGTGGGCCTTTAGATTTATCTTTTTGCATATCGTTAGTTTGTCATGAGGTGGTTATGTATAAGTTACTTTTTTTATGTACTGGAAATTCCTGTCGCAGTATTTTGGGGGAAGCGTTAATTAATCACTTGGCACCAGCTCGGTTTAAAGCATATTCAGCAGGGAGTAGCCCAACAGGCATAGTCAACCCTAATGCATTAATAGAGCTTAGTGAGCAAGGCATTAACGGCCAAGTATTCAGTAGTCAGTCATGGCATGATTTTGCTGATATAAAGATTGATATGGTTATTTCGGTTTGTGACAATGCGGCAGGCGAGGTTTGTCCTGTTGCGTTGCAGTCAGCACTGCGGGCGCATTGGGGCTTACCTGATCCAGCAGCTGTATCAAGTTCAGAACAGGCAATCAAGCAGGCTTTTACGCAGACATTTCATGCGCTAGAGAGGAGGGTGGGGCAGTTGTTGGCGTTGCCTTTTGAGCGGCTTTCGGATTTGGATAAAGTGAGTCATGTTAATGCGATAGGGCAGCTAGCTGATTAGATTGCTTTTAAGCGGCATTAATTATAATGAGGCGTATTTGTCTATTAATTGTTGATAATGCTGTGCAGATGCAACTTTATCTCTCTTTAATGCCCCTTTTTTAAAGATGCGAGCTTTTTTTAGCAGCATCTTTATGGCTGCCTGCTGGTTTTCAATGCTTAAATTTGAGTGTTCTATGGCTTTTTCTAGTGCTTGTATTCTAAATCTATCCATACCCCAGTATTGATGTGATAACTGGTCTTCGTGGCCGCCATATTTGTTAATTAAGGCCTGTTCGATAAAAATAACGGGATACTTGGCGGTAATGCGTAACCATAGGTCATAGTCTTCACAGGCAGGTAGGTCTTCATCAAATAGCCCAATATCCGCAAAAATAGAGCGATGAATCATGATTGATGAGGGTGACATGGCACATAAAGGTAGGCAGTGTTTAAAAATCCAGCCCCCTGTTTTTTTGTGCTTGTTCATGGCATTTACCCTCACGCCGTTGCGAATCCAAATTTCTTCTGTATGACAAACCTTGAGTGCTGGTGCTTGTTTAAGGGTCTGAGCTTGTAAGGCTAATTTATTTGCTAGCCACGAATCATCAGAGTCTAAAAAGGCCAGCCATTCTGATTTTGCGTGTTGTATGCCTTTGTTTCTCGCAGCACTTACTCCTTTATTTGCTTGCCATAGATAAGTGACTTGCGGGAAGTTAGCTTTTATCATTGTGGCAGTGTCATCTGTAGAGCCATCGTCAACAACGATAATTTCATCAGGCGCTAAGGTTTGCTGTAAAACTGAATTTAAGGCTCTTTTTAGAGAGGTGCAGCGATTATAAGTGGGGATGATCAGGGATATTTTCATGAATAAAGTTTCTAAAGCGAGAATGTTAGTGCAAGTAATGCGGTTCGAAAATATTTAAATAAAGCGGGTATTAAGGTAGGTATTTTATAATTTTAGCCAAATAAGTTATATGCCTTATTAAAATAAGGCATATAACTTATTTGCTAGCAAAAAAATGCTTCAAAACTGCATTTTAGCGTGGTTTCCATAGGCAAAACATTTAAATACAGCAATACTCATGCCGTTTTCTGCGTCAAATTGTCGCGCGTCAAAATGTCACATTTTCAATAGGTAATAACTTCCATAAACTGTACCTAACTCTTGAATGCGTCCCCCTTAATTATTAGGGGCTAGAGCTATCTCCTTCCTCTATGCGGCTGTCATGGCCGCATTTTTTTTAAGAGTCAAGATTATGCAACGAACTTCTCATATTACCCCGAATTTATTTACATCTCCCCAAGAATTACATAAGCATATTGCTTTTCATGAGGCAGGGCATGTAGCTGCAATTTACCTTAGAAATCAGCAATTAAAGCTGCCGCCTGTCTTTTTTCAAATTATTATCAATAAAGATCATCAAAAACACTCTGAATTTTTTGCCAAAATTGAGGGAGGGAGGTTGGTCGAAAATTTACCAGTTACTGAGATTGAGCATGAGCACCTGAATACAGAGGCTGATAAACAAGATTTGCAACGGGCTTATGAGGCAGATGTAGTTAACCTATTGGTGGGGCCTTTAGCTGAGGCAAAATTTGTAGCTTTATGTGATGGTGAGATTTTTAATCCACAGCTAATTAATCTGGCGGCCTTAACAAATTATGGTGGGCATTCGGATTTAGAGGTGGCACAGCGTTATTTGGAGTATTTTATAAGTGATGCTGAGCAGCGAGAATTAAGAATGCAACTCTTGTTTGCGCGAGCATTTGAATTTATAAATCATTCTGATAACTGGAAGTGTATTCATTTTTTTGCGCATTATCTCTTGGGTAATGAGCAGACACTTATTTCGTGTGAGCAGGCAAGTGCAAGTTTAGAAGAGTTCTTGGCAGCTTAATAAGAATAAGATAATTCTTATTAGTTGCTGTGGTGTGAGAGTTTGTTACTTGCAGGTTTTATTGTTTAGCGAGTCTGTATAGCAATTAATATTGCTATTTGAGCCATTTTGGTAGATGGTATTGCCAAATGAGTCAGTTCTACCTTTAATGCTTTCTCCAGCGTTAGTTTTCCATGTTTCATTACCAAATGAATCTTTTAGACCCCGAAGTTTACCAGATTGGTCGCGGTAGCTTGTATTTCCAAAAGAGTCAGTTTCAGACCTAATGGTGTTGCCTTGCTGATCTTGCCACAGATAATTGCCAGAAAGGTCTTTGCGCCCAAACCAAGTAATGCCGTTGCTATCTTGGCAAGTTTTATTGTCAAATGAATCAGTTTGACAACGCATCTCAGCATTAGTGACACTCGTAAAAAGAGTGCTGGTAAGTATTGTACCTACCAAAAAGAATGGTGATATTTTCACGACTGCTCTCCTTGTACTGTGACCTTAACTGCCCTCAGGGCAATATGCCCTGATAGAGTGATATTAGCAGAAATTGAGAGAGACTGCTATTGAGGTTTAGCAAAGCGATAAAAGGGGCTGGAGGAGGTGGGTATTACCTTCTGCGGCCTGCTTTAGGTGTTTCAAAGTTAACCTTCATTGGCTTGCCGTTGCAATCTTTGCCGTCTAGGCCTGCAATGGCTGCGCGAGCTTCATGCCCTTCCATTTCGATAAAGGCAAAACCTTTGCATTGGCCAGAAAAGATATCCGTTACTAGATTAAGTGAACGCACGGTGCCAAACTCAGAAAATAGTGTTGTAATATCATTTTCGGTAGTACTAGGTGGTAAATTGCCAACAAATAGTTTTTTCAATTCAGGTGTCCTTTGCTGTGGGTGGCTTAAAGACTTAAGCCACAAAAAAAAACCCTGCCAAGGCAGGGTTTTACGTACCGGTTTATCCGATAAGGTTTTGCTTAGTTAGCAGTAACGCTAGTAGCTTGAGGGCCTTTAGGGCCGTTTTCTACTTCATAAGTAACTGCTTGGCCTTCAGCTAGAGTTTTGAATCCTGTACCTTGAATTGCGCTGAAATGAACGAATACATCTGCACCGCCGTCATCTTGAGAAATAAAACCAAAACCTTTAGCTTCGTTGAACCATTTAATTGTGCCTGTAGCCATTTTTTCTTACCTGATAATAAATTTAAATAAATAGGGTGTTGCGTACAGGTATTGAAACGTAGAATCCAAGGGGGGTAACACGGAGGGAACAACCATAAATGCCAATAACAAAATCTGTAACAACTTCATTATAGGGGAATATAAAAAAATTTACTAGAGAATATAATTATATTGTGGTCTTTGCACTACAAACTTAGCTTGGCATTGATTGATAGAATATAAAGATAGGGCAGTAAAATAAATGATAAATATGAATAAACTGTGATTTAAATCATTGTGTTAATGGTCAGGTTATGAGATTAGTGATGATGAAAAGTGCTTGCTCATTACCTAAATAAGTACCGATCAAATTATATTTGTTTGTGTATGTATGATCGGTATGTAAGGGAAGGCGTTAGGGAGGATATTTGTGACTAACCTCACTCCTATTCAAAGTAAAGCGATATAGAAATGATAAATTTACACTTTATTGAATATCATTGCTCTATTGTATAATAAGGCTTAAATAAACAGGTAAAGAGACTCTTATGCATGAAATGTCGTTGTGTGAAAGCATCTTAGATATATTGGAGCAGCAGGCAGGCCTGCAACAATATCAGCTGGTAAAAGTGGTGTGGTTAGAAATTGGTGCTTTGTCATGTGTGGAGCCGGCAGCGATGCGTTTTTGTTTTGATGTTGTGATGGAAGGTTCGTTGGCAAGCAAGGCGCGGTTGGAAATTATTAACATAGAAGGTCGTGCATGGTGCGCGCAATGTGCTAAGGATGTGGTTATTGAGCAGCGTTATGATGCTTGCCCTGTTTGTGAAAATTATCAATTACAAATAAATAACGGTGAGCAAATGCGAATTAAAGAACTGGAGGTAGAGTAATGTGTACGGTATGTGGCTGTGGTGAAGGCGAAACTACAATAGAGCATGGGCATAATCATCATGGTGACCATGAACATACGCATGATTATGGGCAAGGTGCAGCACATGCGCATGCGCCAGGGTTAAGTCAGGCGCGAATGGTGCAGATTGAGCAGGATATTTTAGGTAAAAATAATCAATATGCAGCCGCTAATCGTGATTATTTTAAGCAGCATGAAATTTTGGCTTTAAATTTGGTTTCTAGTCCTGGGTCTGGAAAAACCACATTATTAACTGAAACGATTGCATTGCTGCAAGATTCGTTAGTAATAAGCGTGATTGAAGGTGATCAGCAAACAACTCATGATGCGGAGCGTATTAGAGCGACAGGCGTAAAGGCGTTACAAATTAATACGGGTAAGGGCTGTCATTTAGATGCTCACCAAGTTGGGCATGCGCTTGAAAACCTTAAGCCAGAAGCAAATAGCCTTTTGTTTATCGAAAATGTAGGTAATTTAGTGTGTCCTGCAGGTTTTGATTTGGGTGAGGCGCATAAGGTTGTTATCTTGTCGGTAACTGAGGGTGAGGATAAGCCTTTAAAGTACCCTGATATGTTTTATGCTGCTGATTTGATGATTTTAAATAAGGTTGATTTATTACCTTATGTCGATTTTGATGTTGATCTCTGTTTACAATATGCTAGGCAGGTCAATCCACGTATTAAAATAATACGGTTATCTGCAAAGACGGGTGTAGGGATGAGGAGTTGGGAGCAGTGGCTCAAAGCTAGCAGGTCGTTGCAGTTGGTTGGGTGTGATTAAAGTTTGCAAAGAATAGGCATTCAATAATGCTAAGATCTGACTTGTTTGCAGGCTTAAGCATACCTGATTACGTACAAGGCTCAGCCATTTTGAAAAAATATTAATATCAGAATTTTATAAAAAACCAACCTCGTCATTCCCGAAGTCTTTTTATCGGGAATCTATTGCTTAGGCCTATAGATTCCTGCTAAAAGCATGCAGGATGACGAGCGTTCTTGAATATGGCTGAGGGTTATGGGTAATCAGGTAAGCTTTTGCTCTTAAGGAAAAGGCTGTAATGCCATTTATTTAAGTTTATTTAGCAAGCTAGTGGCCGCTGCTTTTTCTGCAAAATTTTGATTTGAGTTAACGATAGGCTTCAATATTGCAATTGCCTGTTTATGTTGTCCATTTAATACGTAGGCATTTGCTAAATGGTAACTAACATCGTAGTTGCTTGGGGCTAATTTGCTGGCCTTTTTAAGTACTTTGATGCCTTTAGATATTGAATCATGTGCAACTAAAATGACTCCGTATGAATCAGCGACAGCAGCTGATTGTGGTGCTACTTTGTAGGCTTCAGCAGCCAAGCTTACAGACCTAGGATCATTTTGTAAGTGATATAACCAAGCTAAATTGTTTATCACTACAACATTGTTGGGGTTCTCGGTTTTTAGGCTTTGCGGAGGATTTTTGTATTGTTGTTCAAGGAAGTTAATGGCGCTCTGAGGTTTTTTCTGAGCAACTAAAATCTGAGTAATTAAATTTAGAGTATAGGTATTGGCACTATGATTGTAACTAGTTTGATAAGCTGCCAGTGCCAAGTCAAATTTCTTCTCCGCTAAATAAATATCACCTTCTAATAATTCAGCTTTGCCGCTATTGGGTGTTAATTGTCTAACTGTCTTAGCTGAATCAAGTGCTGCTGATAGCTTTTTTTGACGTGTTAGGTAAACGGTTTTTTTTATTTGAATTTCAGAATTATTGGGGGATATGACGCTAGCCTCCTGCATTAGCTGTAGTATTTTCTGGTCATTGCCAGGGTATTTGGCTAATAGCCCAGCAAGTAATAGCCGGTGAAAGCTGTCATTGTTATCGTTACTTACTAAATCTTCTAGTGTGCTGATTGCATTACTTGTTTGGTGGTTTAGTATTTGAGTTTTTGCCAGAAAGGCAAGTGCGGAACTGTGATATGGGTAGCGCTTGGCAATGTCTTGTGCTAATTTCAGTGATTTTTCAGGTTGCTTGTGATCTACGTAAAACTCTGACAGTTTATTGGCTGTCATTAGCTCATATTTTATATGTCCATGAGTTTTTCCTTGAGCCGTTAAAAGTAAGCTCTCTATATCTTGATTGCGTCCTTGTTTTGCGGCTATTTCAGCTAAGAAAAAATAAGCAGCAATCGCTTTGTCATCAATGGATATTGAGGCGTTTGCATATTCTTTTGCTTTTGTTAGTTGCTCGGTTTGTAAATAAACAGCCGTTAGGCCTAGAGTTGCTCTTAAATTTTTGGAGTCTAGTTTAAGTGCATGCTGGTAGTCTTGTATGGAAGATGTGTATGATTTTTGTATTGATTTCAGTAGTGCTTGTAGATTATAAGCATCGGGCTCAGTAGGGTTTTGCGTCTTAAATACTTGAATTTGCTTAGCCGCTTCTTCAAGTTGTCCAGTTTTTAATAGTTTGAAAATATTGTTGTATGTTCCTTCTATTAATCCTGCTTGGCCAGATGTAGAGAATTCAGGTTCAATGAAGTCATCTGCTCCTTCTGATAGAGGGGAAGTAAACTCCGTTGTACTTTGTAGGTCGCTTGGCACTTCAGAAATTGCAGCAACGGCCAAGTTACTAGAAAAAATAATGCTGGTTATAAGTGCTATTTTTTTGATTTTCATAAATAAAATTAAGTAAGGAACGGCAGTTATTTAAAATAACACCTCAATGTCAATAAAGGGGGAAAGCGTACAATAAGCTACTAGAGTTGGGTAGGTTTTTTTGCATCATGTGGGGTGTGTCCGTTGTCCCTTGGGCATAGTTTAATGCTAGTTTGCTTTTATAGAGGTAATTCAATAATACTTTCAGGTATTATTTATTAGGTGCGCTCTATAAGTCTGTCATTTTCAGGGCTAGATATTGCTTGAAAATGTATTGAACAGTGAATTATAGTGCTTTTTGTGAATTTTGCTAACATGATTAAGCAATAATTAGTATTTTGCAATGTTATGTCGCGTATGAGGGGGGGGGGGGGGCTTGGCAGAGGGGCGCAAAAGGCAGTGGATGGTTGAAGATAAGTTTTATGCTGATCGATTATAGTGCCAATGACCCTTGTTAAGTAGCCTGATTTGCTCCTTGGTAGAGAAAGGTAGTGTTCGTTGACTTACGCACCCCCCTCCCTTTTTGCTTTATATGGGTAGGGGGGGGGGCTTAATTCAGCGCGTTCATTTATAGAATTAAAGCTGAAGCTTGTCTTATGCTTTACGGCGAGCTGCAACGCCAATTAAACCAACAGCTAGTAACGCAATAGTAGCAGGCTCTGGGATTGGATCAACAACATCTACGCCAAGAGCAGTCACTGAAGAAGACCAGCTGGCAGTACGGTTCGAGTCACAAGAGCTGCCATTGGCGGGGCCTTGACAAGAGCCGTTTGCGGTGTAGGTGCCAGCGAAAGCGGTTGCATCAAAACCGCCGCCTGTTACGCTGCCGCTGATATCTAGTGCAGTATTGTCAGTACAAAGGCCTGCAGCATCACATGAAATTGCATTTGGTGCTAAATTTTCAGCGACCAATAGCTCAAATGTGAAAGCGCCAGCTGTGAAAATGATAATGTTGCTGCTGCCGACTGAAAAAGTAAACGCATCTGCAAGGCCATCTGAGCCGCTTAGATCTCCAGTAGAGCCGCTGGCTAGCACGAGGCCAGCAGGAGTGAATGTCACTAATGGTGAAACGATATCACCTAGTGTGCTTGCGTCGAGTCCACCACTAAAGGACATTGAGCCATTAATAAAGGCTGCGTTTGCTTGAGTGCTTAAACCAAGCGATAGTGCTGCTGCACTAGCAATTAATGCTAATTTTTTCATTAGTACTCTCCTAAGTAAGATGTGTAAGTGCCTAGTCAAAAGTTAAAATATTTATAGACACAATTATTAATAGCATCTTTCATTCCATTATGAAGATATATCTAATAAAACAATTACTTATATTAATGGTGCTATTGGGTGCTTAACGGCATGTATAAAAATTTGACACTACTTAGTCGTGCTTTCCTAGCTTATAAGATGAATGTATTAATGCCTATTATTATGTAGCTTTGTTTGGCAGTCGGTGTGGTAGGCCGTTTTTTCACTTAAAACTTTAAGAATAAAAAAATAGCAAGGATGTTTATATAAGTAATAGGTAAAGTTTGTAAGTTAGCTGTTAGTGGGAGAAATGTCTGACTATATTATGTAACAAGGTAATATGTAAAAATAGCTGACACTTAAATATAGGAGGGGTAGTTTAGGTATGCTGGGTGATTGTAATGTCGGGGGATTTATTGGAAGTTAAAGCTCAAAGAGCTGTAATTTAGGTTGTTGATAATTGAATTTCGGTTTTTGTGTAGTATCCATTGTCATATTTGCAATGAGGAGGCTGCTTGTGTGCGTGGTTGCAACAGTGAGGTGTGTATATGGTAATGAGCAGCACCTATATTATCAGACATAAGTTACCTTTGTGTTGGTTCTTTAATGATTAGGTCAATGGCTTTAGTGCTGAGGTTGTCAGTTATTTTTACAGAGATTCCTGAGAGCTTTTTTGTGGTGTTATTAATCGGTGGGGCTTCGTGGTTCTGTTACCTTATGTTAAGTGGTTGTATTATGTAGGGGAGGGTGGAAAGGGGGCTGAAATGAGTGTCAGATTTTTTTACACTTTGTTTGAGGGGGGATTGTTTTTATGCGGAGATAGAATGTATTTATAGGTTTCTGGAGCGAAGTATATGGTGCTTTAGTGTGTGTTGATTGTTTGTAACATGCTGAAATAAAAGGGAGCTATAGCAATCGCTATTATTGCATGACTTATTTAGCTATAAGTGTCAGGAATTTATACAACGAAGAAAAAACGTGTAGATCATATTTTTATAAGCTATTGTTTTAAATTGATTATTGTTATTTTGGCATACTGTCTGCTTTGTAATGTTTGCACCTAACAAATAAATACGTGCAATACTTTTAATTAGGAGATTTTTATAATGAAAAAATTAGCATTAATTGCTAGTGCAGCAGCACTATCGCTTGGCCTAAGTGCTCAAGCAAACGCAGCTTTTATCAATGGTTCTATATCTTTTAGTGGTGGCCTTGATGCAACTACTTTGGGTGATATCGTTTCACCACTAGTAACTTTTACTCCAGATGTTCTTGCATTAGCAAGTGGCTCTACTGGTGACCTAACTGGATCAAACGGAATTGCAGGAGTTAATCCTTTTTCTGTTGGTGATACTAACGTTGTTATTTTTACAGCGGGTGCCTTTACATTTGAGTTATTGCTTACTGCAAACTTAGCGCCAAATGCTATTTCTTGTGATGGGGCTGGTCTTTGTGTTGATAGTACGGCATTAGATATTACAGGTAGTGTAACGGGCGGTGGTTTTGATCCAACTGCTTTCTCAGGTACTTATACTGCTAATGGCTCATGTCAAGGTCCTGCTAACGGCACTTCTTGTACTTCAGACCGTACAGCTAGCTGGTCTTCTTCAGTGACTGCTCTTGGTACAAATGTTGTTCCAACTGTTCCAGAGCCTGCTACAGTTGCTCTACTTGCTGTTGGCTTGATCGGTGCTGGCGCAGCTCGTCGTAAAGCTAAATAAGCTTAGATAGTTTTTTTCATTATAGCTTATAAGGTGTTTTTACTTTAAGCTGTCTTGGAGGCGGTAATGAGTTCTTGCTATATTGGTTGGGGCTCATTATCGTACTATTTTTTATAGTTGCAACTTAGTTTGATCGTTTTAAATAGGCTATTTCTTATCCTATTTCAGTTTATTTGTCATCTGTAGGCAAAACTTTATTCCCTTTAAGCGCTAAAACCCTTAGCCTTATCTCTAGATTTTTCTCTGAAATTAAATAACTTTATCTTAAAAAACTTATTTATTTTGCTTAAATTATTCGTTTTGGTGCTTTTACTTACCTATGCAAAACGAACTAAAAATTTTACCCAATAAATCATCAGAGCTAAATTCCCCAGTAATTTTCGCTAAATAATTTTGTGCTTGCCTTAAATCTTCGGCAACCAGTTCACCTGCCTGATGCTGTTGCAATTGCATTAGCGCATTTCGTACATATTCTAAACCTTTGTTGAGTGCTTCTATGTGCCTACGTCTGGCAATAAATACGTTATCTGCTGCACCAGCAAAACCCACACTTTGTTTTAAATGTTGAGTGAGCAAATCCATGCCAATGCCCTTTTTTATGGAGAGGTATATTTGGGTACCATGTTGATTTTCAATTAATTCGGGCTGGATATTTAATAGGTCAATTTTATTGTAAATTTTTGTGACACTAATACCTTTAGGTAAGGTAGCTAAAATACTTTCTGATTCAGGGTTATTGGCATCAATGAGTAATAGGATTTTGTCAGCTTTTTGTATTTCAGCATGAGCGCGGCGTACGCCTTCTTGTTCAATGGCATTATCAGAATCGCGTAAACCTGCGGTATCAATAATATGTAAAGGCATGCCATCAATTTGGATGCGCTCTTTCAGCACGTCACGGGTTGTACCTGCTATATCAGTCACAATAGCCGCTTCATGGCCTGCTAGGGCATTTAGTAGGCTAGACTTGCCTGCGTTGGGCTTGCCAGCAAGGACTACGGTCATGCCATCGCGCAATAAGCGACCTTGTTGAGCCGTTGCTAGAATAGCCTCAATGGCATCTAACAAACGTATTACTCTATTTTCGACTACGCCGTCAGTTAAAAAATCTATTTCTTCATCAACAAAATCTATGGCGGCTTCGACATAAATGCGAAGCTCTATCAGTTCCTCAACAAATGCATTAACTTGTTTGGAAAAAATGCCTTGCATGGACTTCTGTGCAGAACGAGCGGATTGTTCGGTGCTGCTTTCGATTAAATCGGCAATTGCTTCAGCTTGCGCTAAGTCAATTTTACCATTTAGAAAAGCGCGTTCGGAAAATTCACCTGGATTGGCCATTCGGCAGCCTAAGGCAAGAATACGCTTAAGCAGCATGTCTAGAATAACTGCGCCGCCATGCCCTTGGACTTCAATAACATCTTCACCAGTGAATGAGGCAGGGTTGGGGAATAGTAATGCCAGTCCTGAGTCTATGACTTCGCCTTGAGCATCGTAAAAAGAGGCGTAATGAGCATAGCGGGCTTGCAGTTTTTTATTGAGTAGTTGTTGGGCAATGCTGATGGCTTTGGTGCCAGATATTCTAATAATGCCTACGCCGCCATTTCCAGGGGGGGTGGCAATGGCGGCAATGGTGTCTGGGTGAGTGATGTGCATGCTGTTGTGGAAGGAGTTAGGGTGGTGGTGTTTTGCGGTGGTCGTGGCTAAAAGCCTCTCCTACAAAAAAGCCGAATCAGCTTTCGCTAGATTCGGCTTTTTTATGGAGTTATTAGCTATTAACGCTAAGTTTTACCAACGATCTTATTGGTAATATACCATTGCTGCATGATAGATAATGAGTTATTAGTCACCCAGTATAAAACCAATCCTGCTGGGAAGAACAAGAAGAATACCGTAAATACAATCGGGAACATGCGCATGATCTTGGCTTGTAATGGGTCTACAGGCGCAGGGTTCAAGCGTTGTTGTATATACATGGTGATTCCCATGATCACAGGCAGTACAAAATACGGATCTTTAACCGCTAAATCTTGTATCCACATGATGAAAGGTGCTTGTCGTAACTCAACCGTTTCAATCAATACCCAGTATAGCGAAATAAAGACTGGAATCTGTACCATGATAGGTAAACAGCCGCCCATTGGGTTAACTTTTTCTCTACGGTACAGATCCATCATTTCTTGGTTAAAGCGTTGTCTGTCTTCACCAAAGTTCTCTTTTAGTTCAGCTAGGCGTGGTTGCAATTTGCGCATATTCGCCATGGACTTGTAGCTGGCCGCTGATAATGGAAAGAATATCGCTTTAATACAAAGCGTTACGCCCATAATGGAAAAGCCCCAATTGTCAACAATATTATCATGAATCCAATTAAGCAATGCATAAATAGGTTTACCAATAATGGTTAACCAACTGTAATCAACTGTTAATTCTAGCCCAGGTGCAACAGCTTCCATCATTGGCTGAATTTTAGGGCCAGCAAATAATTTGCTATCAAATTGAATGCTGCCATTAACAGGAACAGTGACAGTATTGGAGTACGAGCCGATAACAAAGCGTGAATTACTTAATTCTTTGGTGAAGTAATGCTGCTCTTCTGCGGCAGGAGGAACCCATGCGGTAGCAAAATAATGTTGAATCATCGCAGACCATCCACCAACCGTTGTGACTTTTAGGTCTTCTTCGGCCATGTCTTCAAATTCAATTTTTTGATACTTGTCTTCTTCTGTGTAAACAACGCCACCTGAGAATGTGCGGATAAAGGTGTTACCTTTTCCGTCTGAGTGTGGCACTCTGAGTAATTGGGTATATTGTCTACCTGTCCAGTCAGCACTTGAGTTGTTTGTAACCTTTTGTGCTAATTCGATAACATAGCTATCACGATGGAATGTGTAGGTTTTTGTGTAGTTTAAGCCGTTATTGTCGGTCCATGTTAAAGGCACAACTAGCGTATCTTCACCCAGTGGTAATGTGTATGCGTTTTTGGCAGCTCTTAAGTCAACATTATGGTTAGGTAGTTTTGTTGATGTGCCTGTGCTTAATAGGCCGCTCTGCCCTAAGAACAATTGGTCTGCTGCACCATTCAATAAGCGTACTTTTTCCTCTTCACCTTTAACGGTCGGGTAACCTAAAAGATCTAGATTGCTTAAAGTTCCGCCTTTAGTGTCGATTTCTAGCTGATATACATCAGTTGTTACCGTGATGGTGTTGTTAGCAACAACCTCATCAAAAGGAAGTCCGGACTCATTAAAGTCATTTGTTGTACCCGTATTAATGGGGTTGCCGTTCGCATCTACCGTTTGAACGACACCTTCAGGTTGAGGACCATAGTCTGTTTGCCATGCTTCCCATAGCATTAATGAAATCATCGACAAGATGACGATGAGTACAAACCTTATATTCTCCATTTTTACTTACCAACTTTTTTGGGTACTGGATCATCCATATCACCATTATGAAAAGGGTGACAGCGGAGTAATCGTTTTATTGTGAGATAGGAGCCTTTAATTGCGCCGTGCAGCGTAATGGCTTGCATGGCATAGCTCGAACAAGAAGGGTGAAAGCGGCAATTGCTTCCCAACAAAGGACTTATAAAATACTTATAAAATCTGAGTAGGGCTAGGAGCAGGGTGCGCATCGTTTGATTAGTTTAAGCCAATGCTTATTGAGAGAAGCTTGTAGTGTTTTAGAATCTGCTGTCGCGGCATCCCTGCGTGCAGTAATAACAAAATCAAGATGATAAATGTCTTGTTGTTGTAATCTGAAGCTTTCCCGGGCAGATCGTTTGATTTTATTTCTATCAACAGCACGTTTGATATGTTTTTTCGCTATAGCAAGCCCTAAACGCGGGTGCTCTAACTCATTAACAATGGCCAGTACTGTGAAATACTTATCGGTTGATCTTTCCGGTTTAGCAAAAACACGTTTAAATTCTGCGGGTTCTCTTAACCGTACGGATGGTGGAAAACTAGCGACTTTCTGTGTCAATTGTTATAGAGCCAGTGTGTGACGACCTTTAGCTCTACGAGCGTTTAATACTCTGCGGCCACCTTTGGTTGCCATTCTTGCACGAAAGCCGTGCACACGAGCGCGTTTGATTTTGCTGGGTTGGAAAGTTCTTTTCATTGTAAGGCTCCTTGGATCCTAAATAAGAGGTGAAAAAATTGGGTAAAAAGACTGAGAATCATATGAAATTATTAGTACTTTGTCAATCATTGCCAGTAAATTAAAATTAGGTAAGTAATTGATTGTGAGTAAAAAGGCGAAGTATATGTAAATTAAGAGTAAAAGTGCGTGCTTTATTAAACCATTACACAGTTGCAGAGGTTTAATTTCCTAAACTACTTCCGACTTTTGGTCGCGCTGTAGCAAGTTTTGTACGGCACTCATGGGTGCTAAGCCATCATATAGAACATGGTAGGTTTGCTCAGTTATAGGCATGTCAATATTATGTTCTTTAGCAAGTCGGTAGGTTTCTCGTGCTGCAGAAATGCCTTCCACTTCTTGGCCGATTTCCTTAATGGCGGCCGCTCGATCTTGGCCTTTGCCCAAGGCTAAGCCAAAGCGTCTATTGCGTGATTGATTGTCAGTGCAAGTCAGGATTAAGTCTCCTAAGCCTGCCATACCCATCAAAGTTTCTTGTTTACCACCTAGTGCGGTATTAAGGCGAATGATTTCCGCTATGCCGCGTGTGACTAAGGCAGCTCTAGTATTAGCGCCATAACCGATGCCATCAGCAATGCCTGCTGCGATAGCCAATACATTTTTAACGGCGCCTCCGACTTGTACGCTGATAATATCTGTGGTGGTGTAGGTACGAAACCGTGGGCTGTGCATGATAGCAGCCAGCTGATCAGAAAAGGCTTGTTGTGTTGCGGCAATGGTAACAGCCGTGGGTAAGTCAGCAGCAACTTCCCGTGCAAAAGAGGGGCCTGAAATGATAGCAGCAGGTGTTCCCGGAGAGAAAACCTTGGCGACTGTTTGATGCAGTAGCTCACCTGTTTCTGGGTTGAAACCTTTGGTTGCCCAAGCAATTTTGACATTCTTGGCAACGAAAGGTTTAATTTTTTCTAGCGTTTCTTTGAATGCATGGCTTGGTACCGAAATTAATAGTATTTCACTATATTGAGCGGCGACCTTCAGATTGTCGGTAACTTGTAGTAATTCAGGGAAAGTAAGACCAGCAAGGTAGCGTTTATTTTGCTTATCTTGGTTCAGGTTGCTCATATGATTCGGGTTGTGCCCCCAAAGCATCGTTTGGTTGCCATTTCTTGCTGCTTGAATGGCTAAGGCGGTGCCCCATGAACCTGCACCAAATACACTGATTTTGCTGGTCATCGCTTAAGTTTAATTTAAAGTGTTAGTACTAGAAGCCTGTTGTTGTGCTTGTTGTACGTGCTGTTGATATAAAGCATCAAAGTTAACGGGTGCTAGTAGTAATTGTGGGAACCCACCTTTGGCAACAAGGTCAGAAACCACTTCACGTGCATAAGGGAATAAGATGTTAGGGCAGAAGCTACCTAGCATTGGTCCCATTTCTTGGTCATTAAAACCTGCTAAATTAAAAATTCCGGATTGTGTTGCTTCTACTAGATAAGCCACTTCATCGCCTGTTTTTACAGTGATGGTGACAGTTAAAGAAACCTCGTACATTGAGTCATCCATGCCATTGGCATCTGTACTTAGGTTGAAATCAACAGCAGGTTCCCACTTGGTAGTGAAGATTTTAGGAGTGCCTGGTGATTCAAAAGAAATATCCTTAGTGAAAATCTTTTGAATTGAAAATTGTTTTTCTTGTGGTGCGTTTGCTTCAGCCATAGTTCTGTGTGGTTAGGTTAAAAGGAACTGATATGTAAAGGATAAAAACTTATCTTTTTTTACCTTTGCTATTGTTATCGACAACGACAGGTAATTTGTTTTCTTCCCAAGACTGCATTCCACCTGTCATTAAGAAGATATTTTCAAAGCCTAGCTTAGTGAGTTGTTGACAAGCTGTTGCTGAGCGCGTGCCAGTGTGGCAAACAATAATGACATCATCTTGTTTGTATAGTTCAATTTTATTAAGATTCTTTTCTATGCTGGCGACTGGGATATGAATGGCATCAGAAATATGCCCTTTACTAAATTCACCTTTTTCACGCACATCTATAATAATGGGGTTACCTGA
The DNA here is from genome assembly GCA_016592635.1 of Methyloprofundus sp. Classification (NCBI taxonomy): domain Bacteria; kingdom Pseudomonadati; phylum Pseudomonadota; class Gammaproteobacteria; order Methylococcales; family Methylococcaceae; genus Methyloprofundus; species Methyloprofundus sp. Next base: position 3,776,392 of record AP023240.1, on the reverse strand, counting down.
GTTTAGCTTGGTAACGGTTAGCATTGGGGAAATGGTTTGATATTTACGCAGGCTTGCTTCAACAATATCTTGAATTAAAAAATAAACAACTGCAATAAATGCTACGACTAGCATCCAGTGGTTAGTGGCGAATTCGATATATTGATCCATCATGAGTCTTTTATTTGGTTTAGTGTATTGAGAGGGAAATGAGCGGAGTGGATTCGCTACTATAACTAAAAGTTAACTGTGTATTTTAAGGGGGGAAGTGGGAGCTTAGCAAGTTATACTTCGAGTGCCAGATATCTTGTCGTTTGATCTTTTAAGTATTATGAGGCAGTTTATTGCTGAAGAGCTTGAGCTACCTTAGCTATGTTTAAGTTTTGCTACAAAACGCCTGTAGCCCATAGTTGGCAACAAATGTTATCAATACAGCAATGGCAACCATTTTTGTAAATATGCACGAATATGGTTACGTATTATAAATATTTAGGCTAAAGGTGTGCGGTGCGCATCCTAGTGCAATATTTCATCTTAAGTTCGTACCCTGCGTCGGTAAGTGCTCTATATTGATACTTATCAATATAGAGCTAATATCTTTAGCACTGATTGCAAAAAATTTGCCGCATCATTTCAATTAACTTAAGCATGCGCGGATCGTCAATATAATAGAAAACACGGTTTGCATCTTTTTTGAAATTTAAAATATCTTTTTCGCGCAAAATGGCAAGGTGTTGTGAGATATTGCTCTGGCTAGTACCTACTTTTTCGACGATATCCTGAACGCTGATGGCTTCAGTGCCTAGAACGCAAAGGATTTTTAAGCGTAGCGGATGCGACATTGCTTTTAGGCAGCGAGCTGCACGATCAATATCTGCATCTGCGTATAAAGGGTTGACTTCTTGATTTTCCATATGCTGATTTATTGTGTAAAAAGTGATTTCATTGAAAAAAATCTATATTTCTAGTTTTGCATAAAACACTAAGAAATGTATGGTAATGGTGGATTGCGGTATAGGTCGCTGAATAGACTATATGATTTTTATACTAAAGCGACTGCAATCACGGTATAGTTTAGCTTATTTAAGTTTATTAGGAAACTCTTAAGTACAATAAAATCAATTTTCAGAATGCTAATTATTGTTTTAGCAATGATAATTATCAATCAAACTAAATTTTATTGGTATAAAATGAAAAAGTTTGGATTATTAATAATGATTGTTTGGTTCTAGCGACTAAACAAGACCCCGGAGGCAATATGATGACACCAAAACCTTTAGTATTACTTATTCTTGATGGCTTTGGCCTAAGAGCTGAGACCGACTATAACGCAATTGCTGCGGCAAATACGCCCTGTTGGGATAATTTGCAAAAGACATTTCCGATGACACAGTTAGACTGCTCCGGACGAATTGTGGGTCTACCTGACAAGCAAATGGGTAACTCGGAAGTGGGGCATATGCATATTGGCACCGGACGTTATGTACCCCAAAATTTTTCAAGGGTAAGTGATGCCATTGAATCAGGTAGTTTTTTTGAAAATGCTGCGCTTTGTGCGGCTGTTGATACGGCTATCAATAAGCAAGGGACTTTACATATTTTAGGTTTGCTTTCTGAGGGAGGCGTACATAGCCATATTGAACATATTTTGGCTATGTTGGAGCTGGCTGCAAAGCGAGGTTTAAATAAGGTTGTGGTACATGCTTTTTTAGATGGGCGTGATGTTGCTCCAAAAAGTGCAGAAAGCGCTATTTTGCAACTAGAGGCTAAAATAAAGCAGCTCGGTGTAGGACGTATTGCTTCTATTGTGGGGCGTTTTTATGCCATGGATAGAGATAACCGTTGGGAGCGCGTACAAAAAGCGCACCAGTTAATTGTTTTGGGCGAGGGGGAGTATACCGCGAGTTCTGCAGTAGAGGCTTTGCAGGCTGCTTACCAGCGGGATGAGACTGATGAGTTTGTTGCGGCAACCGCCATTTTGGATGCAGAAGGTCAAGCGACTGTATTAGCAGCAGAAGATAGTGTGGTTTTTATGAATTTTCGTGCTGACCGGGCGCGTGAAATTAGTCAAGCAATCACCGATGCAGATTTTTCTGGTTTTGAGCGTAGGCATGCTGGGCACCAAGGATGTTTTGTTACTTTGACTGAATATCATGAAAAATTTAATTACCCTATGGCTTACCCCTCGACGGAAATTAAAAATAGTTTGGGCGAGGTGTTGGCTCAGCAAGGTTTGTTGCAATTACGCTTAGCGGAAACTGAAAAGTATGCGCATGTCACTTTTTTTATGAATGGTGGTGTGGATGAGCCTAATATTGGTGAAGAACGTATTTTAGTGCCTTCACCTAAAGTTAAAACCTATGATTTACAGCCAGAAATGCATGCAGCGCAAGTTACCGAGCATTTGGTGGCAGCCATTACCGAGCAAAAATATGATGTCATTATTTGTAATTATGCCAACTGCGATATGGTCGGACATACTGGCAAATGGGATGCAGCATTAAAGGCTGTGGAGACTGTTGATGCTTCCGTTGCGGCTATTGTTGAGGCTTTGGGGAGTGTTGGTGGTCAGATGTTATTAACCGCTGATCATGGCAATATTGAGCAAATGCGTGACGCACAAGGTGGGCCACAAACTGCACATACTGTTAACCCAGTACCTTTAGTATACGTAGGAGGTGAGCAAGCTTTGGTTGATGGGGGGAGTTTAAAGGATTTGGCACCTACGATGTTAGCTATTTTAGGTATTGAACAGCCTGTAGAAATGGATGGAAAATCATTACTGGCTAAAGCTTGAGTAGTAAAGCCTTTATATTTGTATTGATAGTATTATTTTGCAGTCATGGCCTTGCTATGGCTGCAGGTGATAAAGGCAAAGAGTTACGTGAGGTACAAACTGAAATTAAAGTAGTTTCCAAGCAATTATCGCGCTTAAAAAAACAAGCCAATCAGGCTAGTGCTGAGTTAAAGCAGCTAGAATTACAGTATGGTAAGTTAGCGCGCTCAGTGAGGGCGTTAGCAAAGCAAGTGCAGATTAAGCAGCAACGAATAGAGAGTATACGTAAAGATATTCAGGTACAAAAAAGCTGGTTGGCAACCCAAAAAACACAGTTGGCGGGTCAAGTAAGAGCTGCTTATGCTTTGGGGGGGCAAGAGCAGCTAAAGTTATGGTTTAATCAGCAAGAGGCTGAGCGTACTAGCCGTATTATGATGTATTACCAATACTTTAATAAGGCGCGTTTAGAGAAGTTAGAGCGTATTAATGCCAGTTTGCAGCTGTTAAATGCCTTAGAGCAAGAAAAGCAGCAGGCAATGCAGTTGCTTGCAGGTTTTCTGGCCGATAAGAAAGCGCAACAAAGTCAATTGTCGGCAACCAAAAAGCAGCGTAAAAAGTTACTGGTAAAAATTAAACAAGCTTATAAAAAGAATAGTTCGCAATTATCCAGGCTGCAGAAAAATGCGCGGCAACTGAAGCGCTTGGTCACACGGTTGCAAAAAAATACGCAAAATAGGGTACTTAGCGATAGTCCTGCGTTACCCTTCGCGCAATTAAAAGGTAAATTACCTTGGCCTGTTCGTGGCAAAATAGTACGTTCATTTGGTAGTCGTCGTTCTGATAGTAAGTGGCAAGGGGTATTGCTCAGAGCAGAAGAGGGTACAAAGGTTAGGGCTATTGCACATGGGCAAGTCGTGTTTGCCGACTGGTTCAAAGGACATGGTTTTTTGCTTATTATTAAGCATGATAAATCTTATCTGAGCTTGTATGCTTTTAATCAAAATTTAGATAAAGAGCTGGGGGATTGGGTAGAGGTTGGAGAGGTGGTTGCTACTGTTGGTAATAGTGGTGGTCAAGATAAAGCGGGCTTATATTTTGAAATTCGTAAAAAAGGTAAGCCGCAGAATCCAAAAAAATGGTGTAGCAATCAGCGTAAGTAGGAATTAAGTTAATGAGGAGCGAGAATTCAATAATCCCCGAGTCTAACTTGTCTTTTGACTTCACGGCCGCACTAGAAAAGCAGTTGCGTAGCTTGCTATGCGCCTGCTTTTCTAACGTGACTGTGAAGCCAAAATCCTGCGTTATACTTTCGGGTATTATTAAACCCTCGTCCCTTGGCGTGTGATATGTGTCTATATTTTTATTGAATTAGCTTTTTTAGCCTCAATATTGATATAGAATACAGCTAATAAAGCATTTGGCAGGAATTTAGATAACGGAGTTTATAAGGCGTGTTGAAACAAAAAAATATTGTAATGTTATTTATAGGGTGCGTGCTAGGGGTTTTGATCTCTACGGCAGGCTCTGTGTTGGCTAATAAGTCAGACGAGCAAGAGGTTACTTTGCCTTTTGAAGAGTTAAGAACCTTTACTGAAATTTTCGGGCGCATTAAGCAAGATTATGTAGAGCCTGTGACCGATAAAGAATTATTAGAAAGTGCTATTCGTGGCATGTTGGTTGGTTTAGATCCACACTCAAGCTATTTGAATGCTGAAGAATATCAGGAGCTAAAAGTAGGCACAACTGGCCGTTTTGGTGGCTTAGGTATTCAAGTGACGATGGAAGATGGTTTTGTGAAAGTGATTTCACCAATTGATGATACGCCTGCACAGCGTGCCGGTATGGAGTCAGGTGATATTATCATCAAGCTAGATGAACAGCCTGTCAAAGGGATGACCTTAAATGCGGCAGTAAAAATTATGCGTGGCGAAGTTGGCAGCGAGATAGTGCTGACGGTGGTGCGTAAGGGTAAAGATAAGCCATTTAAAGTCACTTTGGTTAGGGATATTATTAAAGTGAAAAGTGTACGTAGCCGTACTTTAGAAGAAGGTTTTGGTTATGTGCGTATTAGTAGTTTTCAATCGCCTACAGGGGATGCGCTAGAAGATGCCATTATCACGTTGAAAAAAGAGAACGGTGGTAAGTTAAAAGGCATGGTACTGGATTTAAGAAATAATCCGGGTGGTGTATTGAGTGGTGCGGTAGCCGTCAGTGATACTTTTTTAAATGCGGGTAAAATTGTCTTTACTGAAGGACGTATTAAGAATTCGCAAATGGACTTTAATGCGACACCAGGTGATTTATTGGGTGGTGCGCCTTTAGTTGTATTGATTAATGCAGGTTCAGCTTCGGCCTCTGAAATTGTAGCCGGTGCTTTGCAAGATCATAATCGTGCCATCATTATGGGAACCAAGTCTTTTGGGAAGGGTTCAGTGCAAACTATTCTGCCTACTGGTAGTGGCGGTGCCGTAAAAATTACTACTGCTCGGTACTTTACGCCTTCAGGACGTTCTATACAGGCAACAGGTATTGAACCGGATATTGAGCTAGAACGTCTTAAGTTAGAGTCATTGGAAGCCTCACAGTTTCAGCCGATTAAAGAGGCGGATTTATCACGCCATTTGACTAATGGTAATAAGGAAAAAGCAGATAAAGAAAAAGCTGATAAGGATAAGGAGAGTGAAAAAACAGGTGTCGATATGCGTGATTATCCGCTTAAAGAGGCATTAAATTTATTAAAAGGAATTGCTATCCTGAATAGATAAATAGTATCGATTCATGAATTTAAAAAGACCAGTTAGCTTTGTGTATTACAGAGCGCTGGTTTTTTTTATGCTTATTGGTTTTGCAGCGGCTTTGCTAGCTCAGCCTAAAATAGCATTGATTATTGATGATATGGGGGAGCAGCAAGCTTTAGGTGTAGCGGCATTGCGGCTCCCTGGAGCTGTTACTTATTCATTCTTGCCCTTTGCACCATATACTCAGCAATTAGCTGAAATGGCTTATTTTCAGGGGAGGGAGTTAATGTTGCATATACCTATGCAAGCGATTAAGCCTGAGGAGTGGGAGAGTGCTGAGTTAACGACATCTATGAGTCACTCTGAGTTAACAAAGTTGTTGCAGGCGCAGTTGCGGCAGGTTCCTTATATTGCAGGGGTTAATAACCATAAAGGCAGCTTATTAACGCAAAATTACGCAAGCATGCAGCAGGTGATGCAAGTGCTGACAGATACCTATGGTAATGGCTTGTACTTTATTGATAGTCAGACGACTGTGCAGAGTGTTGCTCGACAAGTGGCATTGGAGTTTGGTATTAGCAGTAGGGCGCGTGATATTTTCCTTGATCACGATGATCCTGATATGACTATTATACGCCAGCAATTTAGGAAACTAATAGTGTTGGCACGGCGGCAAGGGAGTGCATTAGGTATTGCGCACCCTCGACCAAATACCCTCAAAGTATTGCAAGATGAGTTATATAAAATGGCTACTTATGGTGTGCAGCTAGTACCTGCTTCGACTTTGACGCGGAGAAGTGTTGGTGCGGTAGGAACAAATAGAAGGGAGTACTCTCAAAAAAATAGCCAGTCTGTTAAGGAAAATGTTACTCCTATCGGTGAGTATGATATTTTTTGAGGGCTAGGCTACTGCTCTTGATAAATATCTTCCCCATAATTAAAAGCATCCATAGCAATTCTAAAATCAGCAACACCATCGGTTCTAAACTCCAAAAATGCAGGGTAATCTGCTTGATGCCAAGCTGTATGAAATAGCATACCTTCCTCATTTTGTAATTGCATATCTGCATGGACAAGTTTACTCAGAGTCATATAAACAAAAGCGGCCGCAGTATTTTTTAGTTTCGGGTTGGCTATTTTATAGCTGGGTAGGGCAAAGCTGATGTGTGGGTGTGGAATATTTTTGGCTAACTCATTAATGGCATTTTGTTGATAATTGGCACTGAGTAAAAAATGCGTGCCTTTCGGTAGCTGTTGTAAAGACTTATTGATATTTTGGTAATGTGCTACAAAAACTGCCGCATCTTGCAGTTGGGTTAATTTGCTTTGCTGTATTTTATTGGCAACCACTTCGGTACTTAAACTTGGGTCTATATAAACCCCTTCTATTAATTCACCGCCTAGATCTTGCCAAGCTTCCATAAAAACTTGTGCGGCATCCGTGCCATAGGCATCTTTTGCTGCAATAAATGAGGCCTTCCTAATGCCTTTTGTATAAGCTTTCAGTGCCAAAATACGCGTCTCTTCACGATTGCGCACAAAAAAGCGGTAAAACTTATCTTTTTCGAGTGGTAAAGCCATTGAGGAAGACAGTGTGGTAATGAGTATCGGGCGTTCCTTGTAAGTAGACTGCTCTAATAAGTTATCAAAATTATTGGCTAACTGGCTGCAAACATCACTATAAGCACAAATAAAATACCGGGTGCCTGTATTGATTTTAGCCAGTACTTCTTTTTCTAATGCTGGGTTATATTTATTCTTATGATCGAATATCGTTAAGTGGTACTGGTTGCTATATTCAGGGAAATTAGTAAAGAATGCGCCAAAGCCTAAACGTACTTGTTGGGTATCATCAAATTGTACGTCCAGTTCATTTTTGAGTGGAAATAATAAAGCAATTTGGGTGCGGTGTTGGTCTTTATAAAACTCGACTTTATTAACGAATTTATCAAAAATGTAATAGGAAGAAATAAGTAAGGAGATGATCACAATCGGGATATACATGATCATAAACCGGTGGCGAATCATATAAGGTATATGTGCTTCTTTATCGCGGGCTATGACTTCTCGATGTCGCCAAAACTGAATGCACATGATCAGACCGATCACCACAGAAAATCCTGCGGTAATGAGAGCTGTTAGGTAGACATAATTGACATTGGAGTCGGAGAGAAATTTGACTAGTATGGAAATAAGCGCAACGGGTGCATACAGGATAAACAGTAATTGGTAAGACTTATGGACAAATCCGCTGTGATTATCGCTCATATTTTAAGGTATGTAGTTGGTTTGTAGGTGTGGCTTTAGCCGCAATGTGCAGATAAATCTGCACCTACGAGAATTCAGAAAGCATCCTGGGAAGTAGGTGTTGGCTTCGCTTGTTGTTATAGCTTTTGTAACGCCTCTGTAACAGCCTGTAAATCAGGCAGTATCCATGTAGGTGTATAATCTAGCTGAGCAATATCGGTAACGGTAGATACGCCAGTTAATACCATTAAACTACGCATGCCTGTGCGTACGGCTCCTAAAATATCGGTATCCAAGCGATCACCAATTGCAATAGTTTGCTCGGCAGACGTGCCTAGTAATGTAAGGGCTTGTTGATAAATAATGGGTTCAGGTTTGCCAATAACTGTTGGTGTGCGCCCCGTCGCCGCCTGTAAAGCAGCCAAAATTGCCCCATTACCTTGCACTAATCCTCGTTCGGTGGGTAAGGTGAGGTCAGCGTTGGTAGCAATAAATTCGGCACCATTTTGTAAATTCAACGTGGCGGTAGAGAGCTTATCCCAATTAAGGGTTTCATCTTTACCGCAGACCACAATATCAGCCCCTGCATTAGGGTTTTCCGCAGTATTTAATTGATATAAGTCAGTTAAGGTAAAGCCTTGTTCTAATAATGGCAAACGCGCGCCATCTTCGCCTAAAACAAAAATGCGAGTATTGGCAGGGTCTTTATGTTCAGCTAGATATAAGGCGGTTGCCATACCTGAGGTTAAGATTTCTTCTGCGGCAACGGTAACGCCCATACGTGCCAGTTTATTAATGTACTGAGCATTGGTATGGCTGGCATTATTGGTCGCTAACACAAAGGGCATGGCGCGTGTGCGTAATAACTGAAAAAATTCGTTTAGCCCAGCAATGGCTTGTTCACCATGCCATAATACGCCATCCATATCGATGATTAGTGCGTGTATATTTGTAAAAGGTGCCGTCATGTTAAATTCTTTGTTGCTGCAAAATAAAATAATGCAGAGTATTAGTATGCTGTTGTTAGTGCTCAGTATAACAGGTTGTAGTGTAACGCCCCCTCGGCAAGTAGCGATTGCTTCAGCACACCCCTTGGCGACTGCAGCTGGTTTTGAAATATTGCAAAAGGGCGGTAATGTCTATGATGCGGCGGTTGCGGTATCAGCCGCATTGGCAGTGGTCGAGCCTTCTGGGTCTGGCTTGGGCGGTGGCGGTTTTTGGTTATTACACAGGGAAAGTGATGGCTTAGATATTATGGTCGATGGTCGTGAAAAAGCACCTTTGGCAGCCAGTAAAGATATGTTTGTTGCTGATCCAATAAGCTCCTTAAATGGTGCTTTAGCAGCAGGCATACCTGGTATGCCTGCTGCATTAGTGCATTTGTCCACACAATATGGTAATTTGAGTTTGGCAGAAAGTTTACAGCCTGCGATTCGTTATGCACAACAAGGTTTTAAAGTTGATGTGCGCCATCAAAAACTATTAGCTTTTCGGCAATCAGTATTGCAACAGGATGCTGAGACCGCCGCTATTTTCTTAGCTAAAGGTAAAATCCCAACATTAGAGCATCTATTAAAACAAGCTGATTTAGCAGAGACTTTGCGACAGTTAGCAGAGCATGGTCAAGCTGGTTTTTATCAAGGTATAGTCGCTGATAAATTAGTACAAGCAGTACAGCAGGGCGGTGGTATTTGGAGCTTAGAGGATTTGGAAAAATACCAAATTGTGGAACGTAAGCCGGTAATGGGTAGCTATAAAGGAGTGCAAATTACTAGTGCTGCTCTGCCATCATCGGGGGGTATTGTTTTAATTGAAGCTTTAAATATCCTAGAAAATATTGATTTAGAAAGTGTTGATAAATTAACGCGTAAACATCTTATTGTAGAAGCTTTGCGTCGTGCCTATCATGATCGCGCGCTTTATTTAGGGGATAGCGATTTTATTGAAGTCCCTGTAGCACGATTATTAAACAAGCAATACGCACAGGGTTTAGCCAGTACTATTCGCGATGATAAAGCTTTACCTAGTGCTTATTTGACAGGACAAACGGCAGCAAAAATAGGCGGACGTAATACCACGCATTTTTCTATTATTGATAATCAAGGCAATCGAGTTGCCGCAACTTTAAGTGTTAATTACCCCTTTGGTGCGGGCATGGTGGCATCAGGCACGGGGGTATTATTAAACAATGAAATGGATGATTTTGTCAGTGCGCAGAATACTGGCAATGGCTATGGTTTAGTCGGTGGTGATGCCAATGCGATTGCGCCGGAAAAGCGGATGTTATCCAGTATGACCCCTACTTTTTTACAGGTAGATGGCAAGGTGGCTGTTTTAGGCACGCCCGGAGGAAGCCGTATTATTTCTATGGTGCTATTGGCTGCGTTGGATTTTGCAGCAGGCAACTCACCTGAGTCATGGCTGCAATTACAGCGCTTTCATCATCAATATATGCCTGATCAAATTTTATATGAAAAAGAGGGTTTAACGGAAGCAGAAATTACAGGCTTGCAAGCGTTAGGGCACCAGCTTAAGCAAAGCTATCACTACGGCAATATGCAAGCAGTGCAATTGGATCAGGGTGACTTATCAGCAGTTAGTGATCATCGTGGTGTAGGTTGGGCGAGCGTGCAGCAAATCAATGACTGATACTGGTATTGATGTTTTTTATACGGGTTCGGTGCTGGCTTATACGGATAAGCTAAATGAGTATTTTGCTTTATTAGATACAGAAGAACAGCAGATAGCACTACGCTTTAAATTTGCAGAACTTAAGCAACGCTATATTATTTGTCATGGCATACTCAGAGAACTGCTAGCTGCACGGGTGGGCGAGCCAGCAGCGCAATTAGGTATTGTGAAGACGGCATACGGCAAGCCATATTTAGCTGATTTTCCGCAGTTAAGTTTTAATATGTCGCATACGGGAGATTGCTTGGCAATTGCCATTAGCAGTCAATGCAACTTAGGTATTGATATTGAATGCTTTAAACAGCGCAATACTTGGAGTGGTTTGGTAAACAAGTGTTTTGCTCAGCAAGAGGTTGATTATTGGTATGCTTTGGATGCGACTGAGCGTGGCCAAGTCTTTTATCAGTTTTGGGTCAAAAAAGAGGCGTTTGTCAAAGCGGTAGGGCAGGGCATTACTTTGGGGCTAAATCAGTGCGTGGTAAATCCAGCAGGGTTGGGTACTTTTTTAGCGGTTCCTGAGCAGTGTACCCCAGCAGAACAATGGCAAATTTATACTTTGGATTTGCCAGTTAATATTTTTGGTGCCGTGGTGTGTGATGAGGCAAGAGTGTTGCATTTCCATGCACTGTCACGTTTAGCTGCGGGTTAGCTTTATAGGGTCATGCTTGCGGCCTTTCTGCGTTTGAGACTTCGGTTGCTGTAAAAACAATATAAGTCGCTCTGTGCACTATTTCGGTGCCTTTTTTCAGTAAAAATAGCCTGACAATAAGAAAATTACCTACGAGAAATAGGGTGATAAGTTTTGCTCTGTGCCGTAGATGTCTATTATATGCACTAAAATTGGGCGCTCCTTTATGGTGCGTAAAATGCTCGCTACTTAATTGACTCTTCTATAGCCACCATTATAAAAAAATAGTAAAAACTTAAGACTTAATTTGCAATGCTGAAAAATCAATTTTGCTGTATATTAGCTACGACGAAAATAGTCACACACTGTTGTAATTAATAATTTAAGTGAGCAAAAAATGAAAGCGGATATTGGGTTAATTGGCCTGGCGGTAATGGGACAGAATTTGGTCTTAAATATGAACGATCACGGCTTTAAAGTTGCGGTTCTTAATCGTTCTAGAGGAAAAACGGATGATTTTCTTGCAGGTCCTGCAAAAGACACACAAGTGACTGGAACTTTTTCACTGGAAGAGTTAGTTGATAGCCTGCAAAGCCCACGTGTTGTGATGTTAATGGTTAAAGCGGGTGACGTGGTTGACCAATATATTGATAAATTAACACCTTTATTATCGAAAGGAGACATCATCATTGATGGTGGTAACTCTTTGTATACTGATTCTAATCGTCGCACTGACGCCTTAGCAGAGCATGGCCTCTTGTATGTTGGCTCAGGTGTTTCAGGTGGTGAAGAAGGTGCGCGTAATGGCCCTTCTATTATGCCAGGCGGTAATAAAGAGGCATGGGAAACAGTTAAGCCTATTTTTCAAGCAATTGCTGCGAAAGTAGATGATGAGCCATGTTGTCAGTGGGTGGGTGAGCAAGGTGCTGGTCACTATGTGAAAATGGTGCATAACGGTATTGAATACGGTGATATGCAAATCATTTGTGAAGCTTACCAATTATTATCTGAAGGTTTAGGCTTAGGTGCTGACGAAATTCAGGAAATCTTTGCGGAGTGGAATAAAGGTGTTTTAAATTCTTACTTAATTGAGATCACCACTAATATTCTTGCCTATAAAGATGAAGATGGTGCGCCTTTAGTTGATAAAATTTTAGATACAGCTGGCCAGAAAGGCACAGGTAAATGGACAGGTATTAATGCACTTGATTTAGGTGCGCCATTAACATTGATTGCCGAGTCAGTATTTGCGCGTTGTTTATCAGCACAAAAAGAAGAACGTGTTAGAGCATCGAAAATCTTGCCACAAGCCACTACAAAATTCTCTGGCGATAAAGCTGCGACGATTAAAGCGATTGGTGATGCGGTTTATGCTGCCAAAATTATCTCTTATGCGCAAGGTTTTGGCCTAATGCGTTTTGCAGAAAAAGAATACGGTTGGAAATTAAACTACGGCGGCATAGCACTCATGTGGCGTGGTGGTTGTATTATTCGTAGTCAGTTCTTAAATGATATTAAAGCTGCTTATGATGCTGACCCTGAGTTAGATAACTTGTTACTAGCTGACTATTTTAAAGATGCAATTACCACAGCAGATCAAGGCTGGCGTGATGCAGTTATCTTGGGTGTGCAATTAGGTGTACCGACTCCAGCATTTGCTTCAGCATTGGCTTATTACGATGGTTACCGCAGTGCACGTTTGCCAGCTAATTTATTGCAAGCACAGCGTGATTACTTTGGCGCACATACCTATGAGCGTTTAGATAAACCACGTGGTGAGTTCTTCCATACTGATTGGACAGGTACTGGTGGTAAAATGGCTTCTACAACTTATACTGCTTAGTAATAGCGTAGCTTATGCTTGGGGTGAGCTTGCGAATCCCAACAATCAATGGTGTCTTTAGCTATGATTGTTGGGGTTCATGCTTCACCTACAAGTGCTAAGCCGCTTAAAGAACTGCGCCCCAATGCTGCACCTAAGCAATTTTGTTTTCAATTCTTGTTAATACCAGAGCCCTTAAAATTATGCAAGCAGCTGAAGTTTTAGTATTTAGTGCCGAAGATTATCTTGCTTGGGAAGAGCTGCAAGAAGATAAATACGAATATTATCAAGCAGAAGTTTTTGCGATGGGAGGTGCTCGGCGTGAACATGCGGTGGTTGCAGGTAATGTTTTTGCTGTATTAAAACAGCACTTACGTGGTACTCCATGTCAGACTTATATTTCAGATATGAAACTGCGCATAGAACAAGTGGATGCGTACTTTTTTCCTGATGTCATGGTGTCCTGCTCTACTCAAGATCAACAAGCTGAGCAGTTTTTAACCAGCCCAATACTCATCGTTGAAGTTTTATCTGCTGCAACCGAGGCTTTTGATCGCGGTGATAAATTTGCCGCTTATCGGCAATTGCCCAGTTTAAAAGAATACCTATTAGTTGATATTAAGGCGCGGCGAGTTGAATGCTATCGTCGTACAGCTGATAATGATTGGTTGCTACATGTTGCTGGCGCGGAAGAAAATTGTGCTATTGCCAGTTTAGAGCTAGAGCTGGTATTAACTGATATTTTTGAAGATATTGCTGTGAGCCAGCAATAATAAAAATTAATTAAAATTTATGAAGGAGTTCGGAGTGAAGACTGATCCCTGTACTTATGTGATTTTTGGCGCGACGGGAAATTTATCGCGTATTAAATTAATCCCTGCTTTATATCATCTTGATATTGAAAACCGTTTAGACGATGACACCAAAATTATCGCTATCGGTCGCCGTGACTGGGATAATGAAAAATGGATTTCTGAAGTCCATGAGATGTTGGAAGCCAAGGCACGTGGTGGTATTGACGAGGAAGTATTCAAACGTTTTATTGGCCGTTTGCATTATCACAAAGGCGATATGCAGCAGGCTGAATGTTACAGCAGCTTGGGGCAGTTATTAGAAGATACCAATATATTCCCACAGAATTTTGCTTTTTATCTGGCGATTAATCCTTCTGATTTTAGCCATGTTATTGAACACTTGAGTAAACCAAACTTGCTAGAAGAGCAACAGTTCTGGCGTAGGGTAGTGATTGAAAAACCATTTGGCACTGACTTAGAAAGTTCGCGCTCTTTGCAAAATAAAATTGGTCAGTATTTAAATGAAGACCAGATTTACCGTATCGACCATTACTTAGGTAAAGGCATGGTGCAAAATGTATTGGTCTATCGTTTTGCCAATGCGATGCTAGAGCCGTTATGGAATCGTAACTATATTGATCATATTCAGATTACCCATTCTGAACAGCTAGGCATTGGTAGTCGTGGTGGCTATTATGACCATACTGGTGCCATGCGTGATATGTTACAAAGTCATTTATTGCAATTATTAACGTTGGTTGCAATGGAGCCGCCTGTTTCTATGGAAGCAGAGGACTTGCGTGATGAAAAAGTAAAAGTTTTAAAATCTATTCGCCCCATTCCAGAAGAAGCGGTACATGCACATGCATTTCGTGCGCAATATGAGCCAGGTGAAATTAATGGTGAAGAGGTTAATGGCTATTTACAGGAAGAAGGTATTCCTGCCGATAGTGTGACCGAAACCTATGCGGCGATGAAGCTTTTTGTCGATAACTGGCGCTGGCGCGGTGTGCCTTTTTATATGCGTACCGGCAAACGCATGGAAAAAGCACAGTCCACTATTTCAATTTGTTTCCGACATGCGCCATCGCAACTATTTGGGCATGAGCAAGCGAAGAAAATTAAACAGAACTGGTTATTGCTTGGTATTCAGCCTGAAGAATGTATCCGCATGGAAATGACCGTTAAAGTACCCGGCTTGGAAATGGATACTCGGGTCAGTAATCTTAATGCCAGCTTCCGTAACGAAGACGAAGCACCGTCTGATGCATATGAAGATTTATTATTGGATGTCATTAAAGGTGATCGCTCCTTGTTCTTGCGCTACGATGAAGTAGAATATGCGTGGAAAATTGTAGACCCCATCATTAATAAATGGGCAGTAGACCGCGATTATATCGAGACTTATCCTGCGGGTTCGTGGGGGCCGAATGAACGCCGCTTATTTGAAAAAGAAAGCCAGCACTGGCGTAATACCTTACAGGAAGAAAAATGACACAAGTTGTAAACTGGAAACCTTATGATTCAATTGATGCGTTGGCTGAAGCCGCTTGTCAGCGTGTTATGGATGCAGCAGCCAAAGCGATTGCCGCAAATGGCGCGTTTAAATTAGTGCTCGCTGGTGGTACTGCACCTGTTAAAGCTTACCAATTACTTGCGGATAAACAAGAAGATTGGAGTAAATGGCATATTTATTATGGTGACGAACGTTGTTTGCCTGTTGATGATGCTGAACGCAATAGCTTGGTCGCCGAGCAAAAATGGTTAGATTTGGTGACGATTCCTAAAAACCAAATTCACCGTATTCCAGCGGAGTTAGGGGCTGAAGCAGGTGCCGAGGCATATGCAGGCGATGTGGCTGCTGCGGGTGTCTTTGATTTGGTGCTTTTGGGTATGGGTGAAGATGGCCATACTGCCAGTTTGTTCCCAGGCCATGTGCATAACTTGGATGAGTTGACTCACGCGGTACATAACTCGCCAAAACCACCTTCTGACCGTGTTTCCATTAGCGCCAAAGCATTAAGCAATACAGCTGAATTAATCTTTATTGTTTCAGGTGCCAAACATGATGCTGTTGCTGCATGGAAAAATAAAGAAGATATTCCTGTTACTCACCTGTGCCCTGCCGCAGGTGTTGATGTTTTATTATGCGTTTAATAATTTGCAGTAAGATCTAATCATTCCCACGCTTCAGCGTGGGAATGCCTCCACAGACGCTCCAGCGTCAACTCTCGAAAATTTGTTAAAAAATAATTGTTTAAAATAGCTTACGCTGAAGCATGAAATGCATTACTATTGCTTGCTTTTATAGTGAGCAATAGTAAATGCACTTGTTGTAAAAATAACAATAATAAATTCATCAAACCCAAAAATTTACTATAGGAGTAAAAAAATGAAATCTTGTGAGTCATCACAAACTAAAGAGGAACATCGCGTCAATATTGGCTGCAATCATAATAATGTACCTGTATGGCGGCGTGCTATCGGCTTAATGCTGGTGTACTTACCCATTCTTACTTGGCCTTTTGTACTGATTAGCGGATTATTATCGTATTACCATTTAAAAATGGTCGGTGCTGAAAACTTAAAAACTTTATTTGATTTTCTACCAAAGCGTGAAACACATCGCTATAACTTAAAAAATCAAATTACTATGGATGGCACCTTTTCTTTAAGTCTTGCTAGAACCCGATTATATTGGATTTTAAACTGTACTTGGTATTGCCCAGTCAGTGTCGGATTATTTGAATGGCATGCATATTTAGTAAAAGTCATTGAAAACTGGTGGTGTCCGTTCAACCATGGCAATAAAGAAGATTATGATAATGCTAAAATTGATGAGTCATTTTGGCATATTTACCCTGAAGACAAAGTAAAACTGCATGAAGATGACCGAGAAAATCCTATTTGGAATAATAAATGTACTGGTTGTCACAGTGCTGATGGCGAAGCTGAAAATAAGTAGCTAAGCCCCTAGCTCTTATCGTTCCCACGCTCCAGCGTCACTGCCATTAAGTTAAGGAAAATTTGTTAAAAAACAAGGATAATATAGGCATTTTATGATAATAATGGTTAAAAAAGTCAAGCAATAAATAAAAGTCGAGCTCAACTTAAAAATGAAGCATTTACAAAAAGTCACCGAGTTTCGGAAAAGGATTTTACTCGAAATCGTAGTTTGCCGTTTGCATTATTAATGGTCTTAATGATGAGAAAAAGTGTTAAATCAGTGCAAAATGTAGTGAATGAAGCGATGAGCTGGCTAGATTTACCACCTGTAACGGCCAGTGCTTATTCGCAAGCACGTTATAAGCTTAAGCACACTGCATTTATAGAACTCAACCAAACCGCTATAGTTGAAACGGTGTATGGTGGTGATGGCGACTATCATAAATTCTGGGGTTTTCGGGTCTTGGCAATTGATGGTTCAAAAGTTGTTTTGCCGAATACAGAAGATGTCCGAGAAGAATTTGGCACGATTTCTTATTCAAATGGCAAGGATAGTGAAATAATAGGGCAGCATCCCTATGCACTCGCCTCGGTGCTCTATGATGTATTGAATCGAGTGGCAATTGATGCACGTTTGGGCAGAGCGAGAGCTTATGAAATTGATTTGGCGGTTGAGCATTTAGCTCATACACAAGCAAAAGATTTGTTGACGATGGACAGGAACTACCCATCTTATCGAATGCTGGCTGAATTGACTCAATCTCGGAGAGATTATGTTATTCGTTGTTCGGCGGCCTCGTTTGCAGTAGCAAGAAAAATGCTAAAAGGTGAAGGAAAAGAAAGCCAAACGGCAACACTTAAGCCTTGTGCTGAGCAAATGTCCATTATTCGTAAATTAGGCCTACCTGTTTCACTTAAGGTACGCTTTGTACGGGTTAAGTTGAGTACTGGTGAAAATGAAGTTTTAGTGACTTCCTTACATAATGAAAAGTACTATCCGAGTGCTGATTTTGCTGAGCTATATTATTTGCGCTGGGGAATTGAAACCTTTTATGGGTTGTTAAAAACTCGGTTAGGGCTGGAAAATTTTACGGGAACTCAGGCAGAGGCAGTGAAGCAGGATTTTCATTCAAGTGTATATTTAACGGGGCTTGAGTCAATATTAACGGATGCTGCACAGAAACAACTAGATGCCAAAGAAACAAAATACCCACAGATCGTTAACCGCTCGGTATCGTTTAATGCCATCAAAAATCATGCGTTCGATTTATTGCTTGGAGACACTGAGACCAACTTCATAGAGGAAAAGCTGACGGCACTATTTTTAACTAATCCCACCATTGAACGAAAGCACCGCAACCCGCCTCGTAAAAAATCATCTGCGAGGCGCTTGCTGAATTTTCATAAGCGGCAGAAAAAGCATTGTTTTTAAAAGAAATATCTCTTAACTTAATGGCAGTGACGCTCCAGCGTGGGAATGCATCTCGTGAGGCTCCCGCGTCACGAAACCAACGGATACAACCCTTTAAGTGTTAAATTAAACATGTAAAATCACCCAATATCACAGATAAAATAATATCGAGGGCAAAAACATGAGTAATTGTTGCAGTGATCCCACAGAAATACCCAAAGTAGACCCGCGTGATTTAGTGCGTGAACAAACGCGCTATGGTGATTTAGTACGCGAACTATTCACCAGCGACCCTGAAAAGTTAATGTTACATGAACTGCGTGAAGCCAGTGTTTATCTAAGAGAATTGGCCGCATTACGCGCTCATTATGTTTCGGTACGCCTTGCCGCAATAGCATTATTAGAAGAACCCAGCATATCGGTGCTACAGCGTATTGTTGCTAAAGCTGAGGACGGAATAGCACCAGCCGCCAGTGCCAGATTACAAAAATTATCATGATCAAACTTATTATCACCGGCGGTACCATTGATAAACAATACAATGAACTCAATGGTGAGCTAGATTTTCCAAAAACACATATTGCGGAAATGATACAACAAGCACGTTGTACTGCCGAGTTAGAGACTCAGCAGCTTATGCTTAAAGATAGCTTGGAGATGCAAAATGTCGATAGAGACGCTATCTATCAAGCATGTCTTGCGACAACTACCCAGCAGATTGTTATTACCCATGGCACAGATACCATGGTAGATACCGCTAAAGCTCTTGCAGCGACCTTAACAGATAAAACTATCGTCTTAGTGGGTGCGATGGTACCTTATACTATTAATAATTCCGATGCTCTATTCAATTTAGGCTGTGCCATAACCGCGGTACAATTATTACCAGAAGGCATTTACCTAACCATGAATGGTCAGGTATTCAACTGGGATAAGGTTAGCAAAGACAAACAAGCAGGACAGTTTATAGCCAAATAATTGTAGGTTGTGGGTGATGCAGGAACCCCAATAAATGGACTTACATAAAACCCAAAAAAGTAGCCCGATCGACACTAAACCCCGCTGCATTTTTATGCCCGCCACCACCAAAAGCACGCGCCAGCTCAGATACATCAAAATCACCGATAGAGCGTAAACCACATTCATAGCACTGGCGTTTGCCATGATAAAAATAAGTTAATCCAAATGTCCCCGATTTTTCGGCTAAAATATGTCCCAAGTCACTGGCAAACATTGGTGGCGCATTCACTGCCAAACCAGAACTGGCATTTAGTTTAATCGTATGCCGAGTTTTGCATAAACGACTCACATTTAATTGCTGTTGTTTAAGCAATATCACCCCTTCGCGTTGCAAAGTTCCTAGCTTTATTTTCTCAAAAGCTGCAAAATTCACTGGCAAGCGCAAATACAAAGCTTTACAGATAGCCTCTGTATTAGGAAGTTGGTGTCGCCATAAATCATGATCTTCAATATGTAATAATAAAGCAGGTGGCTCGGCATTACCTTGAAAATATTGCCATACGATCATGCAGCCACTGTGCTCTTGGATAAAAGTAAATTCTAGATTAGTGGGAATGCTCGCCTGTTTTTGGTACGCCACCAAATCATTTTGTGCGCTGATATGGTGGTCTAAAACAATAATTTTGCTAGCCCTATCTGCTGCTGCAACTAACTCAGCAATTGGGTAACAAAAGTCGACTATATACAGCTCTATTCCTGCTGGGAAATTAGGTAAAGGGCTGTGATGACGCACTGCCTGATAACGCGCTCTATTACCAAATTTTTTCCAAGCCGCCCATGCGGCCGCAAAGCCATCCATGCAATCCGCATGGTATAGTACTAAAATATTTTTTTGTTGCGGGTTTGTTGTCATTGTATAGCTGGTCGTTGCAAAAAGAGTCTTCCGTGACGCAGGAGCGTCACAGGCTGCATTCCCACGCTGGAGCGTAGGGAACGATAAATATAGTTCCTCACGTTCCAGTGTGTAATAGTTCCCATGCTCCAGCGTCACTGCCATTAAGTTAAGGAAAATTTGTTAAAAAACAAGGATAATATAGGCATTTTATGATAATAATGGTTAAAAAAGTCAAGCAATAAATAAAAGTCGAGCTCAACTTAAAAATGAAGCATTTACAAAAAGTCACCGAGTTTCGGAAAAGGATTTTACTCGAAATCGTAGTTTGCCGTTTGCATTATTAATGGTCTTAATGATGAGAAAAAGTGTTAAATCAGTGCAAAATGTAGTGAATGAAGCGATGAGCTGGCTAGATTTACCACCTGTAACGGCCAGTGCTTATTCGCAAGCACGTTATAAGCTTAAGCACACTGCATTTATAGAACTCAACCAAACCGCTATAGTTGAAACGGTGTATGGTGGTGATGGCGACTATCATAAATTCTGGGGTTTTCGGGTCTTGGCAATTGATGGTTCAAAAGTTGTTTTGCCGAATACAGAAGATGTCCGAGAAGAATTTGGCACGATTTCTTATTCAAATGGCAAGGATAGTGAAATAATAGGGCAGCATCCCTATGCACTCGCCTCGGTGCTCTATGATGTATTGAATCGAGTGGCAATTGATGCACGTTTGGGCAGAGCGAGAGCTTATGAAATTGATTTGGCGGTTGAGCATTTAGCTCATACACAAGCAAAAGATTTGTTGACGATGGACAGGAACTACCCATCTTATCGAATGCTGGCTGAATTGACTCAATCTCGGAGAGATTATGTTATTCGTTGTTCGGCGGCCTCGTTTGCAGTAGCAAGAAAAATGCTAAAAGGTGAAGGAAAAGAAAGCCAAACGGCAACACTTAAGCCTTGTGCTGAGCAAATGTCCATTATTCGTAAATTAGGCCTACCTGTTTCACTTAAGGTACGCTTTGTACGGGTTAAGTTGAGTACTGGTGAAAATGAAGTTTTAGTGACTTCCTTACATAATGAAAAGTACTATCCGAGTGCTGATTTTGCTGAGCTATATTATTTGCGCTGGGGAATTGAAACCTTTTATGGGTTGTTAAAAACTCGGTTAGGGCTGGAAAATTTTACGGGAACTCAGGCAGAGGCAGTGAAG
Organism: Methyloprofundus sp.; assembly: GCA_016592635.1. NCBI lineage: Bacteria > Pseudomonadati > Pseudomonadota > Gammaproteobacteria > Methylococcales > Methylococcaceae > Methyloprofundus > Methyloprofundus sp. Next base: position 3,755,292 of record AP023240.1, on the reverse strand, counting down.
CAGGATTTTCATTCAAGTGTATATTTAACGGGGCTTGAGTCAATATTAACGGATGCTGCACAGAAACAACTAGATGCCAAAGAAACAAAATACCCACAGATCGTTAACCGCTCGGTATCGTTTAATGCCATCAAAAATCATGCGTTCGATTTATTGCTTGGAGACACTGAGACCAACTTCATAGAGGAAAAGCTGACGGCACTATTTTTAACTAATCCCACCATTGAACGAAAGCACCGCAACCCGCCTCGTAAAAAATCATCTGCGAGGCGCTTGCTGAATTTTCATAAGCGGCAGAAAAAGCATTGTTTTTAAAAGAAATATCTCTTAACTTAATGGCAGTGATGCTCCAGCGTGGGAATTCATCCGTGGACGCTCCGCGTCCCGTGGCAACTAAGGCAAATCAAGCTGCGTCAGATACAAACGTACATCAAATTCCAATTGATGATATTCTGGCTCCATATGCAGACATAATTGATAGAACGCCTTATTGTGCTGTTTCTCACGCAAATGTGCCAGTTCATGTACCACAATCATACGCAAAAATTCCACAGGCATTTTTTTAAACACCGAACCAATACGAATTTCATTCTTAGCCTTTAATTTACTCCCCTGAACTCGGCTAACCACCGCATGCAAACCCAAAGCATGATGCAAGACATCCAGCTTGTCGTCATAAATCACTTTATTTAATGCGTTCGACTTACGCATAAATTGATTCTTAATATCCAAAGTATAGTGATATAAAGCCTTATCGCTCCTGACTTGATGCATTTCTGGATACTTGGATATTAAAACATCAGTCAGTTTGCCGCTATTAATCAGTGATTGGACTTGCTCTTGTACGGTACTCGAATAACCAGAGAGGTATTTTAAATGAGGCATTTAGGCTAATAAACGTAGTGAAATGCTTGACATTATGCAGTAAATTTATACGTAGTTCATTAGTTAATTCTCCCGCTGTACTAAATCAATGCAGCTAAAACTAAACCCTAGAGCCGTTATTATTTGCTATAGTTAGCTTTATTCAGTTTTAGTAGGGCAATGCCATGACAGAAGACTCCACCAATCCGCGTTTAGATCATAATGATGCCGCCGTTCTACAGCATATGAGCCAGTATCAAAATATCATTAATAGAATGGCCAATAATAGTTCAGCCTGTAAAAACTGGAGCATTGTTTTGGTGTCAGCTTTTTTAGCTTTTGTCATTGATAAAGGCAAAGGCGATGTTGCCTGGTTAGGTGCTGTGCCTATCATGATCTTCTGGTTTTTAGATGCTTATTATCTAGGACTAGAAAACAAATTTCGTGCTGCTGCTAATGCCAGTGCAGAAAAAATTCATACTTCAACATTTTTTCTTGCTGACTTGTTTGTGGTACAAGCTGATGGCTCAATACCTGCACAAATGCGTAAAGGCCTTTTTTCTTGGGGGACATGGCCAGTGTATTTGGGGTTGCTGGGCTTATTGTGCTTGGTTTATCAGTTTTCCTAAGGCGTATTGTTATGAATAAAGCTTATGGTGCATCGGTGTATGTGTCTTATGCAAGAAAGGATGAGCAGCAATTTGGGACTGTGGCAAAACTTTATCAGGCATTTGCAGCAGATTGGGTCAGTCTCAAAGTTGATGAATATGTCATGCAGCCACGAAAATCCTTTAAAGATTTTATTGCAGAAATAGGTAAAGCAGACTGCATTATTGTTATCTTTAGTGAGGCTTATTTCAAATCGTTTTATTGTATGTTGGAACTTACGCGGATTATGGAGTGTGGCAATGTAAAAGATAAGAAGCGTGTTTTCTCAATTTTTCTGGATGATGTGCGTTTGGATGATAAACAGCGACAACTAAAAAGTCACTGGGAAACAAATTATACCAACTGGAAAAAGCCATATGACGAAGTGGAGTGTGATAAGACGTATGCTGAAGAGTATGGCTCAGAAATAGAGTGTAAAGCGATTGTTGATAACTACGATGACATTTTTAGCTGTTTTGCTTTTGATCAAGCTTATCACTTGGATAATTTATATAATGAAGATTTTGCGGAAACCATTCAATGGAGTAAGCAATGTTATTTTAATGCCTGTGCAAGTAATCCTATTTTTAACGAGGCTATCAAGCATTTACTTACGTGTTCTGATCGTGTTAAAACCGCTTTAGAAGAGCAGATAAGCGATAATAGTGTTGGCCTTACAGACGCAAAGATTATTGCCTGCTTAGTCGATGGGCATCCCGCTGATTTATTACAGATAATTGCCAATGTTCAAGGAGCACAAAAGAGCCTTGCAGATAAGCAGTCTTTAGCAAAACTGTTAAAACTGCTATTGCCTCTTTTATTTGATCCAGCTTATGTGTCTATTTTTAAAGCGCAAAGAGAGAGTGCCAATATGGTGAAAATTCCTTATGCGCTCCCTGTTACCGCTGAAGTACTGATGGCTTCCGCAGATAGTCGTGAGTTAGAGCTTTATGTTAAAAAAGCCCAAACTAGAGGAGGCTTTGATGAGTCAATGCCAGGAAAATATCATTTAGGTTCGCCACCTGAGAGCGGTGAAAATATGACACAAACATTAGCAAATGATATGGAACAGCATTTAAAAAATTTAACAGGTGACTCGAATGAGCCTTCAACGTTACTCATGCAAAATCATTTATTTAAAGCATTTGTTCGGACTAGGCCTGGTAAGACTTATTCTAATGCGGTACAGCAAAGACGCATTAATAGCGCATTGGCAAAAGCACCAGCGCATTATTATTGGATTATGCCCTTTGGTAAAGGCGATGTATGGAATAATTTTGCGCAAGAAATACAGGAACATTACCCTAAAATCATAGTGTTGCAGCTAGAAGATGAGAATGATGCAAAAGAAGAGGCTGAAGATGAACTTTTTAATACAATGCACTCGGCCATTAATTATTAAAAACGATTAGATAAATTATTATTATGTCAGAAACAGTCAAGCTCTTAGCCGCAGACCTCAAACAAACCGAAATCGTCAATGATGTCGGTACAACGATTAAGCATATCTTTGATAAGCAAACCAAAGATGCTGTTAACGCCGCACTAGCGATCAACCGGCCACTATTAATATGGGGCGAACCAGGTATTGGTAAAAGCCAGCTAGCTAAAGCAGTTGCTCAAGAGCTAAACCGTGTATTTATTCCCTTTGTAGCTGATGCGCAGACTGAATCGCGTGATTTACTCTGGCATTTTGATGCGATTGCACGTCTCGCAGAAGCACAAATACAAAATGCCAATAATATAGATAAAGACGCATTGGCAATGCAGAAATTTATTGTTCCGCAGGCTTTGTGGTGGGCGTTAAACTGGAAGAATGCAGAGCAGCTGGTAACAACGGGGAAAGATAGTGATGATAATAGCCTTTATCGCTACCAACCCCCCGCTTATACAGGCGAGTGTCATCCTAAAAATGGAGCCGTTGTCTTAATTGACGAGATTGATAAAGCCGATACCAGTGTACCGAATGGATTATTACAAGCATTAGGCGCAAACCGTTTTCACCCACAAGGTTTAGACCGAGCCGTGGAAGCGGAAGGTGTACCGCCGCTAGTCATTATTACCACCAATGATAGCCATCAGTTGCCCGATGCTTTTTTACGCCGGTGTTTGTCTTTGCACTTAAGTTTTCCTGACGATGCCGAAAAGCAATGTGCATTTTTAGTGCAACGCGGAGAAGTTAATTTCCCCGAGTTAAAGCAGTCTATCGTGGGGCTGCCTGATAATGCAGCAGAAGATAATATTCTTACTTTGGCGGCTAAATTGTTAATTACAGACCGGCAATATGCTGAAACTAACCAGCTTTACCCTTTATGCGGCCAAGCAGAATATTTTGACTTATTGCGCGGTATCGAGACATTGAATGCGCAAAAAAGAGGCACGCTGGTAGAGCTAATGCAATGTGTGCGTGAATATACATTTCAAAAGCACCCGGATTTTCCACGGGCAGATAGGGCTTAGGGTGAAGCGGCAAGGCAAACAACAATTGGGGCGTGCTGATTTATTGCGCGCTTGGGACAATGCTGATGCAGAGGTGGCTGAATGTGTTGCTCGGCAATTAGGCTTAAAATCACAACGGGGACTTTTTCCTAGGTTTGAAGCTGAAATACACTTAAGTAGTACGGAAGTCAGTGCAGTAGATGTAAACATAACGTTGACTGAAGAAGCTAACGTAAGACCAGCCAAAGAATTTTGGTATTTACAGCAACGCGAGCAGTTACAGCCATTAAAATTAAACGACCAGCCACAATTAATAAAGCCAAAAAAAGTTATTTGGCGTAACCAGCCCAAAACACAACCGCAGCATGTGTTGCTGGCAACGCCCCAAGAAATTATTGCCCGCCTATGGCCTTATCTTATTAAACCAGTTCAAGGACGGCGGATTGCAGTGGCGCAGTTGGTTAAAAAAATAAGCCAAGGTGAGCATATTACGCAACTGGCTCGGCAAAGCAAAAAACAGCTAACCAGCGCGATACATATTATTGATGACCGACATAGCCACCTTACGCCTTATTGGCTGGATAATGAGGCAGTGAGTTATTGCTTGCAAGCAAATTATACCGACACCCAACATACGCGTTCGATACTTTTAGAAGGTGAGCAGCAGCCCAAGTTGCTGACTGATACGGGGATGGAGCAATGGCAATTACCTGCCAAGCAAAGTACTGTGGTTATTTTAAGCGACCTAGCGTGTTTAAATGCGAATAATGCCCAACAACTGCAAACATGGCTAATACTAGGTCGGCAGTTACAACGGCAGCAATGTAAGGTGGTCGTGCTGCTCCCTTGTGCAATAGAGCGGTGTGATCCGCGCTGCAAAAACCTATTTCAGTTAGTAAGCTGGCAAGCAAGTAGTGATGTGCAAACAGGCTGTACTGAGCCATTACAACAAGTCGAATATTTGTTGACGGCTTTAGCACCCTGTATACGTATGGAACCCAGTTTAATACGACAGATGCGTTTGGCTCTTGCAGGCAACCCCGAATGTACTCAATATCAAGCCTTGCCAATAGAGATAGAAGCTTTGTTTTGGCAACATACGGCAATACAAGATCGGCATAGTGTCGCGGCAACTTGGGTGGCGGCTAAACGCAAATATTATCTGCATGAATTTGCACAACTGCCTGCTCAAGAACAAAAGACCGCACTTGCCGTGATTAAAGCATGGCGAGGCGCACCGTTGCCAGAACAAATTTGGTTTGAAGAGCTGAGTAGTCTTGGTGCTAATGTTTTGCAACTAGCGGGTATACAACAAGATATAGAGGACTCGCAGGCTTATTTTCAGCAATTAAGCATACAAGCACAGCAACAGGCTGGTTTGGCAATGTCCAAAGAGAGAATGGCATGGTTTAAACGCTTAGAAGGGCGAATACCTGAACACTGCATAGCGCAATCAACTGAATTACAGCGAATTAGTCATTTTGTACATCAAGATACCGCACATGCACAGGCTAAAAATATTGACCCGCGTAATTTACCACCGAGTGCTGAACCTGAACAACAAGCGGTGTTGATTCAGCAAGGTGAACGCCTGTATTTATTGCCTTATGTTACTAATGAAGGCCGTATTATGCATGATATAAAAGGTTTTAACAGTCCATTAGCATTGATTCGCTTGCGCTCAAAACAGGTGCAAGTGCGGGTGAATAATGAAAATTATGCGGTATTACTTTTGGGTGCGGCAGACTTTATACCATTACCCAGTCAAGGTGATGTCACATTTATTAGTGATGTGGAAGTGCTGTATTTTGCACGATTATCACTTGTATCACATGCACTATTACAGATCACGGAACATATAGCCCGCGATCAATACGGCCTCTACACCGATCTCAGTATAAAAAATATCACCCAACGATTTCGTTATATAGAGCCAGGGACTTTTATGATGGGTTCACCAGCAGATGAGCCGAAAAGAGAGCCTTGGGGAAAGGAAACGCAGCATCAAGTGACTTTAACTAAAGGTTTTTGGATGGCTGATACTACTGTGACTCAAGCTTTCTATCAGGTAGTCATGGGTGAAAATCCCAGTCGTTTTAAGCTAAGTGCCAATCACCCTGTAGAGCGGGTAAGCTGGAAGGATGCACAAATATTTATTGAAAAACTGAATAAGTTGGTTCCAACATTACAGGTGCAACTGCCTACTGAAGCGCAGTGGGAATATGCTTGTCGAGCAGGGTCGCAAACGGTGTTTTCTTTTGGGGTCAATATTACTACCGAGCAGGTTAATTATGGTGGTAATTATCCTTATGCTGGTGCTGAAAAAGGTTTGTTTCGAAAAGCAACAGTTGAGGTAAAGTCATTACCGGCAAATGCATGGGGTTTATATGCAATGCACGGTAATGTTTGGGAGTGGTGTGCAGATGTATATCAGGATGATCTTGGCAGTGATGAGGTAATTAATCCATTAACGGAGGAAGGTAGCATTAGCCGGGTTATTCGTGGTGGCTCGTGGTACGACAGTGGCTGGCTCGTGCGTTCTGCTATGCGTGGCCACGGCTCGCCAGCTGAGCGTTATAACGGCACTGGCTTTCGACTTGTCCTAGGTCATTAAGTGCCAGTCAAGCCCAGAGCGCCCTGGCAGCCGGTAGGCACTCGCGGAGGGACGCAGCGAGAGGCCTGCTGGTGGACAGGGTGCGGCACTGCGTCATAGTTCCCACGCTCCAGCGTCACTGCCATTAAGTTAAGGAAAATTTGTTAAAAAACAAGGATAATATAGGCATTTTATGATAATAATGGTTAAAAAAGTCAAGCAATAAATAAAAGTCGAGTTCAACTTAAAAATGAAGCATTTACAAAAAGTCACCGAGTTTCGGAAAAGGATTTTACTCGAAATCGTAGTTTGCCGTTTGCATTATTAATGGTCTTAATGATGAGAAAAAGTGTTAAATCAGTGCAAAATGTAGTGAATGAAGCGATGAGCTGGCTAGATTTACCACCTGTAACGGCCAGTGCTTATTCGCAAGCACGTTATAAGCTTAAGCACACTGCATTTATAGAACTCAACCAAACCGCTATAGTTGAAACGGTGTATGGTGGTGATGGCGACTATCATAAATTCTGGGGTTTTCGGGTCTTGGCAATTGATGGTTCAAAAGTTGTTTTGCCGAATACAGAAGATGTCCGAGAAGAATTTGGCACGATTTCTTATTCAAATGGCAAGGATAGTGAAATAATAGGGCAGCATCCCTATGCACTCGCCTCGGTGCTCTATGATGTATTGAATCGAGTGGCAATTGATGCACGTTTGGGCAGAGCGAGAGCTTATGAAATTGATTTGGCGGTTGAGCATTTAGCTCATACACAAGCAAAAGATTTGTTGACGATGGACAGGAACTACCCATCTTATCGAATGCTGGCTGAATTGACTCAATCTCGGAGAGATTATGTTATTCGTTGTTCGGCGGCCTCGTTTGCAGTAGCAAGAAAAATGCTAAAAGGTGAAGGAAAAGAAAGCCAAACGGCAACACTTAAGCCTTGTGCTGAGCAAATGTCCATTATTCGTAAATTAGGCCTACCTGTTTCACTTAAGGTACGCTTTGTACGGGTTAAGTTGAGTACTGGTGAAAATGAAGTTTTAGTGACTTCCTTACATAATGAAAAGTACTATCCGAGTGCTGATTTTGCTGAGCTATATTATTTGCGCTGGGGAATTGAAACCTTTTATGGGTTGTTAAAAACTCGGTTAGGGCTGGAAAATTTTACGGGAACTCAGGCAGAGGCAGTGAAGCAGGATTTTCATTCAAGTGTATATTTAACGGGGCTTGAGTCAATATTAACGGATGCTGCACAGAAACAACTAGATGCCAAAGAAACAAAATACCCACAGATCGTTAACCGCTCGGTATCGTTTAATGCCATCAAAAATCATGCGTTCGATTTATTGCTTGGAGACACTGAGACCAACTTCATAGAGGAAAAGCTGACGGCACTATTTTTAACTAATCCCACCATTGAACGAAAGCACCGCAACCCGCCTCGTAAAAAATCATCTGCGAGGCGCTTGCTGAATTTTCATAAGCGGCAGAAAAAGCATTGTTTTTAAAAGAAATATCTCTTAACTTAATGGCAGTGACGCTCCAGCGTGGGAATTCATCTATGGATGCTCCGCGTCCCGTGGCAACAAAACAGTACGAGTGGATTAAAATGCAGTGTGACAAGAAAACGGTATGGCTGCTGTAGTAATGCGTGACGCAGGAGCGTCATAGGCTGCATTCCCACGCTGGAGCGTAGGGAACGATGAGCTGTGAGTGAGGAACGGTGCTTTACCACGGATCTATGTCAATTAAGCCTGCCTGTCCTTCATAATGACTGGCACTGGAATAACGCCAGTGCTCAGCTCGATTGACATAACCCCGCTTCAGCGGATTTTCATGTATATATTTTAATTTTTGTCGCATAATATCTGCATTAAACACCATTTCTGCATGAATACCTTCTTGCCAAAACTGGTATTGCCTATCCGTTTTATGGGCGCGTTTAGAAAATTGTAAGCGTTCTAATAGGTGGGAGACATGTTGCGCCGTTAGATAATCAATAATCTGTCTGGCGGTAAATGATTTAAAGCTGCTGATGCATTTATCCAGCCTTGGGGCTTGGGCGACCAAATGTAGATGGTTTTCTAAAATCACATAACCATAGAGTTGTAGGCCTTGCTGTTCACGTTGATATTGCCAGCAGTCTAGTAGTATTTGTACGGTTTCGGGGCGAGTGAAGACTGGCAGCCATTCCATGACTGTACAGGTCATAAAGTGGGGTTGGTTAGGTTCGGTAATCAGGTAGCGGCTTCTGCCCATAGGCTGGTGATGGGGTGAGTGATGAGGTGTATTATTAACTATAGTTGTTTTGCCGGTTTTTGTTAGGTGACGCAGAGCGTCACGGGCTGCATTCCCACGCTGGAGCGTGAGGAACGATAAGCTTTATAGTTCCTCACGCTCCAGCGTGGGAATTCATCTATGGACGCTCCAGCGTCCCGAAGCAGTGAGAGTATGAATCAACCCAACTACCTTGATGTCCCGCAAGAATTCCCGCCCACTTGGGCTTCTGCTTATGGTCAAGACCACAACGGCTATTGGTTAGAAATAAGCATATACCAGCAAACACTGTGTTTTCGTTGGATACCCAAAGGTAAATTTACTATGGGGTCTGCTGAAGATGAAAAAGGGCGTTATGATGATGAAGATCCGCATGTGGTCACTATCAGCCGTGGTTTTTGGTTGACGGATACCGTAGTGACTCAGGCTTTATGGCAAGCCGTCATGGGTGAAAATCCTAGTTCTTTTCAAGACAGTGCAGCGGATGACTTGCCGGTAGAACAGGTTAGTTGGCAGGATGCACAGGCATTTATAGCAAAAATTCATGCTGATTACCCTGCATTAAGCTTACGTTTTCCTTGGGAAGCTGAATGGGAATATGCTTGCCGAGCAGGGACTACCAGTGCCTTTAATTTTGCAGGGGCGTTAAATTTGGAAAAAGTTAATTACCGTGGTACATGGGATGATTTTTCGAAATGGGGAGAGGGTGCTAAACAAGCAACGACCCCCGTAAAAAGTTACCCTAGCAATGCATGGGGTTTGTACGCAATGCATGGTAATGTTTGGGAATGGTGTGCGGATATTTGGCAAGAGTACTTAGGCATTGCAGTACAGACTGATCCTTGGCCAAGTACTGAGGCAGCTAGTGAACAGCTACTAGCTAGCGATAGCCGGGTTATTCGTGGTGGCTCGTGGTCCGACTTTGGCGGGGACGTGCGTTCTGCGATGCGTGGCCACAGCTCGCCGGCTGAGCGTGGTAACGGCACTGGCTTTCGACTTGTCCTAGGTCATTAAGTTCAGCACAGGCGGCGGGAGCCGTAATACAGACAAGTAGCTATCATGCCGGACACTGAGGGACGAAGTGGCAAGGCGTGATGCGGTTCAGATAAGCATGCATTTTGTATGGCTGGGGGTATTACTTTGCAGAGTTTATTGGTAGCAGATTATAGCCATTTAAGCTTAGCAGGCGTTGATTTACGCTATTCCTCCAAAACTTTTGCCCCGTTGCGGCTATCTTGCGTTATGATTAGCAAAATGTATGTAATTTGCGTACACCTTTATTGAATATTATTGTTAAATTTATGAGCGACAACTCTGAAAATGGCCTGGATTACAGTGCCGTCACTGATCCTTTTGCCCAACGCGAAGCAGCAAAATATGAGCAACCTATCCCTAGCCGCGAGCTGATCTTAGAGCTGATTGAAAAGACGGGCAAGCCGGTAGGGCGCAAGCATATTGCCGAGGCTTTTGCCTTGGAGTCGGATGATCAGTTGGAGGCTTTGCGTCGCCGGCTACGCGCGATGGAGCGCGATGGCCAGTTGTTGTTTAATCGCCGGCAGCAATATTGCTTGGTGGATAATCAGGATCTGATTCCGGGGCGTATTTTAAGTTATGCCGATGGTTTTGGTTTTTTGCAGCCAGAAGATGGTGGTGATGATCTATTTATTTCCCCGCGTGAAATGCGCAAGGTGTTACACAATGATCGCGCTTTGGTGCGGGTGTCGGGTTTTGATCGCAAAGGTCGGCGTGAAGGCAAAATTATTGAGGTATTAGAACGCAATACCAAAGAAGTTGTGGGTCGCTTTGTCAAAGAGCATGGGGTGCAGTTTGTGCAGCCTGATAATAAAAAAATCACCCAAAATATTCTTATTCCGAAAGGGAAGGGTAACGGCGCGAAAAAAGGTGAGATGGTGGTGGCAACCATTACCGAGCAACCGACTATGCGTAGCCAACCGATTGGTGAAATTGCGGAAGTCTTGGGCTCGCATATGGCTCCTGGTATGGAGATTGATGTTGCCATTCGTACTTATGAATTACCCAGTGTTTGGCCTGACGAGGTGCTAGCGCAGGTTAAGCCATTTAAAAAGGAAGTCGCCGAGGAGGCTAAGCAAGGTCGGGTTGATTTGCGTGATGTGCCATTAGTCACTATTGACGGTGAAGATGCACGTGATTTTGATGATGCGGTTTTTTGTAGTAAGACTCCGAAGGGCTGGAAATTGTTGGTGGCGATTGCTGATGTATCGCATTATGTACAGCCAGGCACGGCGTTAGATTTGGAGGCCAAAAATCGCAGTACTTCGGTGTATTTTCCTGAGCAAGTGATTCCGATGTTGCCTGAGGTGTTGTCCAATGGCCTGTGCTCGATAAACCCAGATGAAGACCGTTTATGTATGGTCTGCGAGATGATTATTAATGCAGAAGGTCAAGTGACTCGTTCGCGCTTTTTTGATGCGGTGATGCGTTCACATGCACGGCTTACTTATAATAAAGTGTCGGCTATTTTGGAGGATGATCATAAGAAGCTGCGTAAAAAATACAGCGCTGTGGTGCCACATTTAGAACAAATGTATGCGCTATACCAAGCCATGCGTGGCCAAAGGGAAGTGCGCGGCGCGATGGATTTTGATACTCAAGAAACGCAAATTATTTTTGGCGAAGATCGTAAAATTGAAAAAATTGTCCCGACGCAACGTAATGATGCGCATAAACTGATTGAAGAGTTTATGATTGCGGCTAATAGTGCGGCGGCGCGTTTTTTGAATCGTAAGAAAATGCCTCGTTTATTGCGTATTCATGAAGGGCCATCCGATGAAAAAATTCGCATTTTAAAAACCTTTTTAGGTGAAGTTGGTTTACAAATGGGTGGTGGCGATAAGCCGACACCAGTGGATTATATGCATCTGACTAGTTTGATAAAAGGTCGCCCCGATGCGCATTTGATTCAAACGGTGTTGTTACGTTCGATGTCGCAAGCGGTGTATAGCCCAGAGACAAAAGGTCATTTTGGGTTGGCTTTGGATGCGTATACTCATTTTACTTCGCCGATTCGCCGCTACCCTGATTTGATGGTGCATCGTGCGATTCGTCATTGTTTACAAGGTAAGTCACCCGAGAGTTTTTATTGTGGCTTTCCAGAAATATCCACTTTAGGTGAGCATTGTTCTTCTAATGAACGCCGCGCCGATGAGGCGACTCGTGATGTCGTCAGTTGGCTTAAGTGCGAATTTATGCAGGATAAAATTGGTGAGTCCTTTGCTGGGGTTATTTCAGCGGTCACTGGCTTTGGCTTTTTTGTGGAATTGGCTGATTTATATGTAGAAGGCTTAGTGCATGTGACGGGGTTGGGACAAGACTTTTTTAAGTTTGACCCAGTGAGTCATAAGTTACGAGGTGAGCGTACTGGCAAGACCTATCGTTTGGGTGATAGTGTCAATGTAATTGTGGCTGGTGTTAATTTGGATGATAAGAAAATTGATTTTGAGTTATTGGGCATGCAAAAAAAGCAAAGACGTATAACGCAAGGGCAGCCAGATATTCCGCCTTCTAAAGCAAAAAAGAAAGCCAAATCAGTTAAAGAAGGCAAGCCTGAGAAGAAAAAAAGTAAACATAAGCATAGTAAAGCAAAGAAAAGGGCTAAAACACATAAGAAGGAGCAGAAATGAGTTTAGCAAAAGTGTTTGGTGTGCATGCAGCACAATCGGCATTAGATTATTCACCGAAAAAAATTAGTCAGGCTTGGGTGGATCAAAAACGCCAAGATGAGCGCTTGCAGTCCTTGGTGAAAGGGTTAAAAAAACGCAATATCAGTATTGAAAAAGCCGACCGTAAAAAATTGGATAATATGGCTAAGGGCGGCAACCATCAAGGGATTGTTTTAGAAGTTGAAATGCCGTCTGTGCGCTCAGAGAGTGACTTAAAGTCGGTGGTGACTGCTAGTGAACAAACACCATTTTGGTTGATTTTAGACCATGTGCAAGACCCACATAATTTAGGTGCGTGTTTAAGAACGGCTGATGCAGCAGGTGTGCAAGGTATTATTGTAACTAAAGATCAGGCTGTGGGTATTACCCCTGCTGTGTGTAAAGTCGCCAGTGGTGCGGCAGAGACTGTGCCTGTTTATCAAGTGACTAATTTAAGTCGCACTATTTCTTGGTTAAAAGAGCAAGGCATTTGGATTGCAGGGGCTGCTGGTGAGGCGGAGCAAGATATTTATGCAATGGATGTTAATATGCCGCTAGCTTTGGTGATGGGAGCTGAAGAGAAGGGCATGCGTCGTTTAACGCGTGAGCAGTGCGACTTTTTGGTGAAAATTCCAATGCAGGGTAGTGTTGATAGTTTGAATGTGTCGGTGGCTGCTGGCGTTTTAATTTATGAGATTTATCGGCAACGATTAGGGGCGTAAGTCATGGGCGTGCTGGAGCAGTTAAGGCAAGAGGCAGACCAAAAGAAATCATCTGAGCAACAGGAAGTTGAGTTAGTACAGCAGCATGAGCAGCTTTATAAAACGCAAATATTGCCCAAAATGCAAGAAGTACTAAAATATTTATTGGAGTTGATTGAGCACTTAAATTATCTGGAAGTGCCGATACAGGTAGCGAAGTATAGTGCTAAGTACCCTGAATTGGGAGTTTTGGCGCAGAAGGATTATAAAATTAATACCGATGGCTATGTTGGTTTTGCTGCGATTGAAAAATTGGTGCAAATTAATCTCACTTTTTATTGTGAAGCTCCAGGTGAGTTTCGACATGCGGTACATACTAAAGCTGCTATTGAGCAAGAAATTGCTTTTTTACACAATAAGCGTCTGAGTTCAAAAATGCACAGGGCGGCGCAAAGTGTTCATGGTGATGAGTTCGCTCAGTTTAGTATTGTGCGCAAGATCCCAGTGCGAGTACGTTTTGTAGTGGATTATGAGCAGTCGTTAATTAAGTTACTCATTAATAATTATGAGAATTTTTCTGCTTTTTCTGAGAGTTATGTAGCAGAAGCTATCAATACGGAATTTTTAGATCAATTGGCGCGGTATTTATTGCGCCAAGAAAATACCTTTATTAAAGTGGAAATGAGCGATGAGTACCGTGATGGTTTGCGTAAAAAACTGCAAACAATTAAACAGGCGGAGCAGCGTGAATTGGCTTTAAAAGAAGCTGAAGAAGCGCATTTGCGCGAGTTAGAAGAGCAGAGTAAATTGGCCTATAAAATGAAATCCTTTATTACCGATAAGATAAAGCATTAAGGTTTGTTTGATGTTCAATAAAATGTATTAGAGCGATGGATAAATTAACAGGGATGCAAGTGTTTTCTAGTGTTGCCAAAGCGGGTAGTTTTGTGGGCGGAGCGCGTGAACTCGGCATTTCGCGAGCGATGGCTACCAAACATATTGGTCAGTTAGAAAGCTATTTAGGCGCGCGTTTATTTAACCGTACCACGCGCAGTTTAAGCTTAACGGATGTTGGTGGCGCTTATTTGCAGCGCTGTCGTACTGTGTTGGCTGAAATAGAAGAGATGGAAGGCGCTGTTACCCAGCTACATACCGAGCCTAGAGGTAAGTTAAAAATCAGTGCGCCCAGTGTGATCGGTTCTTTATATGTTGCTCCTGCCATTTCTGAGTTTTTAGCACAGAATAAAGATTTGTCGGTTAATTTGATTTTACAAAGCACTTTTGGTGATATGGTCGATGAAGGTATTGATATTGCCATTACCTTTGGTACTTTGGCAGATACCAGTTTAATTGCTAAAAAAATGGCAAGTTCGCCATTATTAGTGTGTGGGGCGGGTGCTTATTTTGATGAGTATGGCATTCCTCTGGTGCCCGAAGATCTAGAGCATCACAGCTGTTTGGTGAACTGGGCAATTCCGCCGCGTGACAAATGGTTGTTTAGGGGCTTGGAAGGGATGCAGCAAATTACCGTGTCTGGACGTATGCAAGCTAATGCGGCTGATCCGATTCGGATTGCAGCAAAAAAAGGCTTGGGTTTAGTGATGTTGCCTGAATATATTGTTGCCAGGGATATAGAAAAGGGACATTTGCGTGTTGTTTTGGATGATTATGCTTTAGAGCCTATGCATATCCACGCGGTCTACCCACATCGAAAATATTTATCTGCGAAAGTGCGGACTTTTTTAGAGTTTCTGGAAGATTGGTTGAAAACGCGCTCTGCCTTTAATGAATAAGCCATTGCTAGAGAAGTGGAATCGAATTTATCAGTCTGAGACAATTATTTCGGTTGTCGCAGAAGTGTTGGTGGATAACCTGTATTTGCTACCAACATCAGGCTTAGCCTTAGATTTGGCAAGTGGCTTAGGAGCAAATGCACTTTTATTGGCTCAGCAAGGCATGACCACACAAGCATGGGATATTTCTGATATTGCTATGCATAAATTACAGCAGCAGGCAGAGACGCACGCCTTGTCTATAGAGACCTGCGTACATGAAATTAGTGAAAATAGTTTTACGCCTGACTCTTTTGATGTCATTGTCGTGAGTCGATTCCTTGACCGTTCGATTAGTAATGCGATAATGGAGAGTTTAAAGCCTAAAGGTTTGCTTTTTTATCAGACCTATACCCAGCATAAAACTTCTACACAAGGTCCTAAAAATCCTCGATTTTTATTAGCTGAAAATGAATTATTAGATTTATTTTCTGCCTTAAAGGTGGTTTATTATCGAGAGAATGCGAGTTTAGGTGCGCTGCAATATGGCTTAAGAAATGAAGCGCAGTTTATAGGGCAGAAGGCTTGACAGGTTTCGGACGGCACTTTTAATAATTTCAAAGCAATTGACTGATGATAGATAATTTAACACCGCAACAATCATGGCAACTTATGCAGGAGTTTCCGCAAGCAGTGATGATTGATGTCAGAACAAAAATGGAGCATGGTTTTGTTGGTCACCCTATTGGTGCTATACACGTACCTTGGAAGGAGGCACCTGACTGGCAGTTAAATACGGAGTTTGTTGCCCAAGTTAAACAAGTAGTGGTTGACCCTTCAGTGCCAGTTTTGTTGTTATGTCGTAGTGGTCAGCGCTCTCTTGTTGCAGCGCAGGCTTTGGAAGATGTCGGCTTTACCCATTTGATAAATATCCTCGATGGATTTGAAGGCAGCTTGGATGAAAATAAGCATCGCGGTAATCTTGGTGGCTGGCGTTTTAGTCAGTTGCCTTGGCAACAAGGTTAAGGCTTAGCAGTATGGGGCGAGTATTATTGAATTCTCGTATCCTAAATACACAGAATATTCATATTAATTTAACAGTACAAATAAAGTGATAGAAAAACTAAGAAATATAGCAATCATTGCGCACGTTGATCACGGTAAAACTACCTTGGTTGATAAACTATTAGAGCAGTCTGGTACTTTTGCAGAGCACGAACAAACCTCTGAAAGAATGATGGATTCCAACGACCTTGAAAAAGAGCGTGGTATTACCATTCTGGCAAAAAATACTGCAATTGATTGGAATGACTATCACATTAATATTGTTGATACTCCTGGGCATGCTGACTTTGGTGGTGAGGTTGAGCGAGTTTTATCAATGGTTGATTGTGTACTATTGCTGGTTGATGCCGTTGATGGCCCTATGCCGCAAACACGCTTTGTAACCCAGAAAGCATTTGCACTGGGTTTGAATCCTATTGTTGTCATTAATAAAATTGATCGCCCAGGTGCGCGCCCTGATTGGGTTGTGGATCAAACGTTTGATTTGTTTGATAACTTAGGGGCAACTGATGAACAACTAGACTTTCCTATTGTTTATGCCTCCGCTATCAATGGTTACGCAGGTTTGGAAAGTGATGTGTCTGGTGGCGATATGACGCCATTATTTGAGACGATTGTCGAGAAAGTGGCTCCACCTGCAGTTGATATTGATGCGCCGTTCCAAATGCAAGTGATTAGTTTGGATTACAACTCTTATGTTGGCATCATTGGTATTGGCCGTATTCAGCAAGGGACTGTTAAGCGCAATATGCCTTTGACCTTGATTGATAATGAAGGTAACACGCGTAATGGCCGTATGTTGAAGCTATATGGTTTTAGTGGTTTGGAGCGTGTTGAAGTAGAGACAGCGCAAGCTGGTGATATTATTGCTTTCTGTGGTATTGAGAAATTACAAATTTCAGAAACACTGTGTGACCCTGAAAATGTGGTGGCTTTACCTAAGTTATCGATTGATGAACCCACGGTAAGCATGACATTTCATGTCAATAATTCACCGTTTGCAGGTAAAGAAGGTAAGTTCATTACTACGCGTCAAATTAGTGATCGTTTAGAGAAAGAACTACAACATAACGTCGCGTTGCGTGTTGATGCAACCGATGATCCTGATAAATTTAAAGTATCAGGGCGTGGTGAATTACACTTATCAGTGTTGATCGAAAATATGCGCCGTGAAGGCTTTGAGATGGGGGTTTCGCGCCCTGAAGTTATTATCAAAGAAATTGATGGTGTTAAATCTGAGCCATATGAGTATGTGACCATTGAAGTTGAAGAGCAACATCAGGGTACCATTATGGAAAAACTGGGTGACCGTAAAGGTGACTTAAAAGATATGGTTCCAGACGGTAAAGGTCGTATTCGTTTAGAGTATATTGTGCCTTCGCGCGGTTTATTAGGTTTTCAAACAGAATTTTTAACAGCGACCTCTGGATCAGGTTTGTTCTATCATGTGTTCGACCATTACGGACCAATGAAAGAAGGGGAGGTTGGTAACCGAGTGCGTGGTGTATTGATTTCTATGGCGGCTGGTAAAGCAGTCGATTATTCTTTATTTCCTCTACAAGCGCGTGGTGAGTTATTAGTCGTTAATGGTGATGAGATATACGAAGGTATGTTGGTGGGTATTCATTCGCGTACTAATGATTTAGTGGTTAACCCAACTAAACCTAAGCCGTTAACTAACGTGCGTGCGTCAGGAACAGATGAAAGTTTAACCTGTGCCAAGATTCAGAAAATGACTTTAGAGCAGTCTCTAGAGTTTATTGGTGATGATGAATTAGTGGAAGTAACACCAAAATCAATTCGTCTACGTAAAATTTTATTAACTGAAATAGCACGTAAACGTTCAAAGTAGTCATGCCATGACGTAGGTTGGATGAGATTTTTTATTGCGAAGCATTAAAAAACGAAATCCGACACGTGGGGATTCGTCAAAATGTCGGATTTCGTTATCTACGCTACGCTAGATAAGCTCATCCAACCTACGGTATACCCCATTGTTTGTTGAATGTTTAACTCTTCACTATGGAAGTAGCTTTTTGGGTGTGTAATGCTCGCATCAATAGGCTTGATCTAGAGAATATAAAAAGATGACCGATAGAACCGCGAGCGTCGAACGCAATACATTAGAAACAAAAATCCGTATCAGCCTAAATTTGGATGGTACGGGAACCGCAAAATTTGATACAGGTGTGCCATTTTTAGAGCACATGCTGGATCAAATTGCTCGGCATGGCCTAATTGATATGGATATTGTCTGCAAAGGTGATTTGCAAATAGATGATCATCATACGGTGGAAGATATTGGTATTACTCTCGGCCAAGCTTTTGCACAGGCTTTAGGTGATAAAAAAGGCCTGTATCGTTATGGGCATGCTTATGTACCATTAGATGAGTCGCTTTCACGGGTGGTGATTGATTTCTCTGGTAGACCTGGCTTGTATTACGATGTCGAATATAAACGCGCTATGATTGGCAGTTTTGATGTTGATTTATTTCGTGAATTTTTTCAAGGTTTTGTTAATCATGCGGGTGTTAGCTTGCATATTGATAACCTTAAAGGTATTAATGCGCATCATGTTGCCGAAACCATATTTAAAGCCATGGGGCGTGCTGTGCGTATGGCAATTACCGAAGATCCCCGTATGGCAGGTATGATGCCATCCACCAAAGGTGTGCTATAAGCTTAATGTAGGTTGGGTTAGCTTATCAAGCGTAGTGCAGATAACGTAACCCAACATTATTTGAGAATGCTATTCTTTCATAGTTATTTTTTATTCAACCGATATTAATTTGTTCAAATGTCTTCCGTCGCCGTTATAGATTATGGAATGGGCAACCTGCATTCCATTGCCAAAGCCTTGCAACACGCTGCCCCTGAGGTAGATGTCCGTGTTGTTTCTGATAAACAATCCATTTTAGCCGCTGATAGGGTGGTCTTTCCTGGTGTAGGTGCGATACGTGATTGTATGCATGCGCTACAGCAAGCGGAATTAAATGAGGTGATCTTACAGGTCGCTGCGACTAAACCTCTATTAGGTGTCTGTTTAGGTATGCAAGCTTTGTTAAGCCATAGTGCTGAAAATGCAGGTATTGACTGTTTGGATTTGATTCCAGGTAAGGTGGTGCATTTTGCAGATGGTTTGCGTGATGCACAGGACGAACGCCTGAAAATACCTCATATGGGTTGGAATAAAGTGCAACAGCATAGTCATCCTTTATGGCAGGATATTCCACAAGATAGTCGGTTTTATTTTGTGCATAGCTATTTTGCTATGCCTGATGATGCCTTGTCTATTGCAGGTACGACAGAATATCCAGAGGCTTTTGCTTGTGCTTTGGCAAAAGATAATGTCTTTGCTACTCAGTTTCACCCTGAAAAAAGTCAGACAGTTGGTCTACAATTGTTACAGAACTTTTTGCATTGGGATGGTCAGTCCTGATTGCTCCCCTTTTTTATTGATTTGTTAGTTTGTGAGGCCTAAAAAATGTTGTTAATTCCTGCGATTGACTTAAAAGACGGTAAATGTGTGCGTTTACGCCAAGGACGTATGGAAGATGATACGGTGTTTTCTGATAACCCTGTTGAAGTTGCGGGTCGTTGGGTGGAAGCAGGTGCGCGGCGTATTCATTTGGTAGATTTGGATGGTGCCTTTGCAGGTAAGCCTAGAAATGCTGAAATTATTCACCAAATTGTTGAAGCTTATCCTGATGTACCAGTACAAATTGGTGGTGGTATCCGTGATGAAGATACTATACAAGGCTATTTAGACGCGGGCGTAAAATATGTCATTATTGGTACTAAAGCCGTTAGTGAGCCGCATTTTGTACGCGATGTTGCGGTGGAGTTTCCTGGACATATTATTGTCGGTTTGGATGCTAAAGATGGTAAAGTTGCCATTGATGGTTGGTCAAAATTATCGCATCATGATGTGATTGATATGGCACAAAAATTCGAAGCACATGGGGTTGAAGCTATTATTTATACTGATATTTCGCGTGATGGCATGATGAATGGGGTCAATGTCGAAGCGACTGCAAAACTGGCACGTGCTATCAATATTCCTGTGATTGCTTCAGGTGGGATTACCAATATGGATGATATTCATGCCTTAGGTAAAGTTACTGATGATGGCATTATGGGGGCGATTACCGGGCGTGCAATTTATGAAGGGACTTTAGATTTTGCGGAAGCAGAAAAGCTTGCGGAAACATTTTCTTAAAGGACAGTTATGAGTTTAGCTAAACGTATTATTCCTTGTTTGGATGTTGATAATGGCCGAGTGGTAAAGGGCGTAAAATTTGTTGATATTCGCGATGCTGGCGATCCGGTAGAAGTGGCGCGGCGTTATGATCGAGAAGGAGCTGATGAAATTACTTTTCTTGATATTACCGCAACCCATGATAATCGCGATACCATTGTGCATGTGGTTGAGCAGGTGGCGAGTGAAGTCTTTATTCCTTTGACTGTTGGCGGTGGCATTCGTAAATTGGAAGATATACGTTGCATGCTGAATGCAGGAGCAGATAAAGTGGGCATTAATAGTGCCGCTGTGTTTAACCCTGAATTTGTTAAAGAAGCAGCTGATAAGTTTGGTTCACAATGTATTGTGGTTGCCATAGATGCTAAAAAAGTAAGTGCTGAAGGTGAAGCCAATCGCTGGGAAATTTTTACCCATGGTGGACGTAAAGAAACAGGTATTGATGCGATAGAGTGGGCTAAAAAAATGGTCGACTATGGCGCAGGTGAGATACTATTAACCAGTATGGATCGCGATGGTACCCGTGAAGGTTTTGATTTGCTATTAACGCGAGCCATTAGTGATGCGGTCTCGGTGCCGGTGATTGCTTCTGGCGGTGTGGGTGACTTATCGCATTTAGCAGCTGGTGTGAAGGAAGGCAAGGCGGATGCTGTATTGGCTGCCAGTATTTTTCATTTTGCTGAATACAGTGTGCAGGAAGCAAAAGAATATATGCAAAACGAAGGTATTGAGGTGCGTTTAGCATGACCGAAGCTTGGTTGGATGTCATTCGTTGGACTGATGATGGTTTAGTGCCTGTTATTGCGCAACAAGCTGCTACAGGTAAAGTCGTTATGTTTGCGTGGATGAATCGTGAATCACTGGCATTAAGTAATGAGAGTGGTTATGCTGTCTATTGGTCACGTTCACGGCAAAGGTTGTGGCGCAAAGGCGAAGAATCTGGCAATAGACAAAAAATCATGTCTATTTCTGTTGATTGTGATGAAGATGTGATCTTATTGAAAATAGAACAAGAGGGTGGTATTGCTTGTCATACTGGCCGCGAAAGTTGTTTTTATCGTACTTTAGATGCTGAGCAAGCATGGCAAACAAACTCTGTCGTTTTAAAAGATCCTGCCGAGATGTATCAAAAATAATTGTTAACTAGGAATCTTCGATAAATGAGTGAAGTATTAACACAGTTAGCCGCAGTGCTGGAGCAGCGGAAGCAAGAATCTGCGGATTCTTCTTATGTGGCCAGTTTATATGCGAAAGGCTTAGACACTATTTTAAAAAAAATAGGCGAAGAGGCAACTGAAACAGTGATTGCTGCCAAGGGTGGTGATAAAGAACAGATTATCTATGAAATGGCTGATTTATGGTTTCATAGTATGGTGTTATTAGCAGATCAGGGCTTAAGCCCTGATGATGTGTTGCAAGAATTACAGCGTCGCTTTGGGTTGTCCGGACTAGAAGAAAAGGCGCAACGTCAAAAGTAATTTAAGAGGAGTTTTGTCATGGGAATTAGTATTACCCAATTAATTATTGTGTTAGTGATTGTTTTGGTTTTGTTTGGTACTAAGCGCTTGCGTAATATCGGTGGAGACTTAGGTGGAGCTATCAAAGGTTTTCGTTCTGCGATGAAAGATGGCGAGGAAAGTAACAAGCCACTGTCTGAACAAGATGAGGATGTGCTTGAGGGTGAAGTGACTGCAAAAAAACAAGACAAAGTGTAACGTATGTTTGATATTGGTTTTTGGGAGCTAGGCTTAATTGCTTTGGTTAGTTTGCTGGTCATTGGGCCAGAAAAATTACCTAAAGTTGCACGTATTGCTGGCTTTTGGGCGGGCAAAACACGTAATATGGTTGCTTCGGTAAAGGCGGAAATCAAAGAAGAGTTTCAGGAAGAAGAGTTAAAACAGTTGTTGAAGGAGCAGCAGGCGCATATTGATTCTTTGACTAATGGCTTGAATCTAAATGGGCGCGCCGAGGCTTTTCTAGATGCAAAATCAGATACAGGCAAAGAGAGCGTAGTGAAAGAAGAAAAGCATAATGGAGAGTGAAGAGCAGGAGTTACCCTTTATTTCGCATCTTGTTGAGTTGCGTAATCGCTTATTAAAAGTCGTATTAAGTGTTTTAGTGGTTTTCTTGGCTATGACTCCCTTTGCTAATGAAATTTACAGTTTTCTTGCTAAGCCGTTAATGCAATTGTTGCCTGAAAATACTTCTATGGTAGCCATTGATGTGGTTTCACCCTTTCTAACGCCTTTTAAATTGGTGTTGGTTGCTGCAATATTTGCTGCTATTCCTATCATTTTATATCAGTTCTGGGCTTTTGTAGCACCAGGTCTTTATGCGCATGAAAAGCGTATGATTGCACCCTTAATTATTGCGAGTACTCTGTTATTTGCATTAGGCATGGTCTTTGCTTATTTTGTGGTATTCCCTTTGGTTTTTGGCTTTTTAACGGCCGCAGCTCCTACCGGTGTCACGGTAATGACGGATATTGCTCGATATCTGGATTTCACCTTAACCATGTTTTTTGCTTTTGGCATGGCATTTCAAGTTCCTATTGTTACTATTGTCTTAGTCTGGGTTGGGCTTTTTACACCACAGCAACTAGCTGAAAAACGTCCTTATATTATTGTGGGTGCTTTTATTGTTGGGATGTTTTTAACGCCGCCTGATGCTATTTCACAAACTTTATTGGCTGTCCCTATTTGGTTATTATTTGAAGCGGGTTTATTGTTTTCGCGTTTATTTGTTAGAAATAAAAAACCTAGGCAAATAGGGCTAGATAAAGAGTAATACCAGTCCCAGTAAAAAATTACCTTAATACCGCCATAAGTATTCGATAATTCTACTGCACAGAACCTTACCCTAAGTACGTCGTATTTATATCACTCCATTCGGAAAATTTTAAAGATGAAAAAAATCCTGTTAATTATTATAGTTGCTGCGCTATCAATATATGAAGCAGTCGAAGAGCAAGGTTCTTCTGCAGAGGCTAAAGTAGTCGCTAAGGCCTCCAAAGCAAAGCAAGTAGGTAGCTTGCAAGCAGCTTTTGCAAATAGGCAGAGCGATCTCCAGATTCAGGGTGTTGGTATTGTTAAAAAAGTACTACGTGATGACCTAAAGGGCTCCAAGCACCAGAAGTTTATTTTGCGTGTTAGTGGACAAACAGTGTTGGTTGCACATAATATTGATTTGGCACCTAGAATTGGTGGCTTGCGTGCGGGGGATCGCGTTGAATTTTATGGTGAATATGAATGGAATGATCGAGGCGGGGTAATTCATTGGACGCACCGAGATCCGCAAAGAAGACATGCTTCAGGCTGGCTAAAGCATAATGGTAAAACCTATCAGTAAATGTCTAGAAATGTTTTGATTACAGGCGGAGCAAAACGAGTGGGAGCGCATTGTGTGCACTACTTGCATGCTCAAGGCTGTAATGTTTTAGTGCATTATCGATCTTCTGTAGTAGATGCGCAGGCTTTGGCTGATGAGTTAAATGGACAAAGAGCTGATTCAGTGCGATTGCAACAAGCTGATTTAAATAATGCACAAGCATTGCAAGAATTAGCGAATGTTGCTCAGCAAGCATGGGGGGGGATTGATGTGTTAATTAATAATGCATCTGCTTTTTATGCAACCGATATGAGTGAGGTAACTGAAGAGCAGTGGGATGATTTAATGGCAAGTAATTTAAAGTCGCCTTTTTTTCTTTTGCAGAAGTTACTGCCTGTTCTACAGCAAAAGGAAGGGTGTGTGGTGAACCTTGTCGATATTCATGCTGAACGTGGCATAGCAGGCTTTCCTGTCTATAGCATTGCAAAAGCTGGCCTGGTGGCGTTGACAAAGGTGCTTGCTAAGGAGTTGGCGCCACAAGTGCGCGTTAATGCAGTGGCTCCTGGTGCTATTTTATGGCCCGATCATGAATTGCCTGAGGCGCAAAAGCAAGAAATATTAGCTAAGATTGCCTTGCAACGTATTGGCAGCCCTGAAGATATTGCTAAAGCAATCAGTTTTTTGGTTTTTGATGCGCCCTATATAACGGGACAAGTTATTACTGTTGATGGCGGGCGCACTTTATTTACTTAGGCTCTCTAGATTGAGGTCGTTCACTTTTTGCTGTTGTACAGTGCTTTTATCAAAGTCTGCCCATAATTGCGCATAGCTCATTTGCTTGATTGGGTGTTGTTGTTCGGGGGCAATTTCTGCTAATGGCTCTAATACAAAGGCATAATTAAGAATATCATTATGCGGAATTTTAATGCTTTCGGTATGAATGATATCTTGATCATAGAGCAATAGGTCAATATCTAAGGTACGTGCTGAAAATTTTTCTTTGTTGGGTATTCTGCCGTGCTCGGTTTCGATTTCTTTTAATTTGCGATTGATATGAATGGGATCGTGATCGCTGTGAAAGGCACTGACTAGGTTATAAAAAGCGGTGCCGGTAAAGCCTACTGCTGCTGATTCGTATAAGCTGGAGTGGGATAATGTGCCGAAGGCTGCGTCAAGTATGCCGAGAGCAGAGCTGATGTTGTGCTCTCGGTCGATATTGCTGCCAATGCTAATATAACATAGAGGCATATTTATTTTGCCCCACGCTCAATAATGATGCCGACATCACTTGCACCACTTATTGCGCCTTTTTTGTTGAGAGTGAGCTTGACCCAAGGCACATTAAATTTCTCACGAATCATGCTGTTAATTTCTTCGGCTAATCTTTCTACCAGAAAAAACTCACTTTGTTCAACAAAGCTAATGACTTGTTGAGAAACGGCTTTGTAATCAAGGGTGTCTTCAATATCATCAGTAGCAGCGGCTTTTTTGATGTCATGCGCCATTTCTATATCTAGAATAACAGTTTGTTTGGTTTCGCGTTCCCAGTCATAAATGCCAATAATGGTTTCGATTTGTAAACCACCTAAAAAAATTATATCCATTAAGGTTCCAGTTATTATTATAATAGTTGCAAATTAGGGTAAGTATCAGGGAAATATCTCTAGCATACAAGTAGTGTACTTAAAATTTATAAAAAATAGGATATAAAAATGATTGAATGGCTGTTAATTCCTTTAGGGTATTTACTTGGTTCTATTTCCAGCGCCATTATTGTGTGTCGCATAATGGGCTTGCCAGATCCGCGTGAGCAAGGTTCTGGTAATCCAGGGGCAACCAATGTTATGCGCTTTGGCGGCAAGAAAGCGGCGGCGATCACATTATTGGGTGATATGCTGAAAGGGTTGTTGCCGGTGTTGCTTGCTCAGGCTTTGAATGTTGATCCGTTGGTGTTGGCGGGTGTGGTGTTGGCTGCTTTTTTAGGGCATTTGTATCCGATTTTTTTTGGTTTTGCTGGTGGTAAGGGTGTAGCGACTTCTTTGGGTGTGTTGCTGGGCGCAAACTGGATGGTTGGCATCGCGGTATTACTGACTTGGTATGCGGTTTATAAGCTGTTTAAAATCTCATCCTTATCTGCCTTGGTTGCATCATTGTTTGCACCAGTCTATGTGTATTTTATTATGGGTATGCAGGCGTTGGTTTATGTGGCACTGTTGATGTCGGTTATTTTGATTTGGCGACATAAAAGTAATATTCAGCGTTTATTAGCTGGTGAGGAAACCTGAGGTCGAGCAACGCTTTAATGTTGTGAAGCATAAAAAAACGTCGTCCGATGAGGCAAGGTAAATACTAAGTATATGATGCTTGGTAATTATTGAGTGTTATAGAGCTCATTAATGGGCCAGCGAGGCCTTGCATTGATACTTAAGGTGTCAGATTGCTGTGCTAATAAGTGCTGGCAGCCTGCATAGGCAATCATTGCGCCATTATCAGTACAAAATTCAGGTCTGGGAAAGAAAATTTCAGCTTTTTCTTTGTTAACCATCTTGGTTAATGTTTGTCTTATTTGGGTATTGGCACTTACTCCGCCAGCAACAATAAGGCGCTTTAAGCCAGTTTGTTTTAGTGCGCGCTTACATTTTATCGCTAAGGTTTCGGCGGTTGCGTGTTGGAAGGCAAGCGCAATATCTGCCTTATCTTGTGGGGTTTGTTCGGTAGCATTTAGAGTGTTCATGGTAAATGTTTTTAGCCCGCTAAAGCTAAAGTCTAACCCAGGGCGATCGGTCATTGGGCGTGGGAATTTAAAACGATTGGCTTGCCCTTGTTCGGCGAGCTTGGATAGCAATGGGCCGCCTGGGTAGGCGAGGCCAAGCATTTTAGCGACTTTATCAAAAGCTTCGCCAGCAGCATCGTCGAGAGATTCACCCAATAATTGATATTGACCTATGTCGGTGACTTCAACTAATAGGGTGTGCCCTCCAGAAACTAGCAAGGCGATGAAAGGAAATGTAGGTGGAGATTCTTCCAGCATTGGGGCTAGTAAGTGACCTTCCATGTGGTGTACGCCGAGTGCGGGAATGCCCCAAGTCCAAGCTAGGCTTTTGGCAGTTGCTGCACCAACTAGTAATGCGCCAATTAATCCTGGTCCTGCCGTATAAGCTATGCCTTGGATGTCACTTTGCTTTAATTGGCTGTTGCGCAGGCATTCATCTATGAGTGGAATAAGTTTGCGAATATGGTCGCGAGATGCAAGCTCGGGGACAATGCCGCCATATTCATTGTGCATGGCAATTTGGCTGTATAAGCCATGTTGAATAAGGCCGTGCTTGCTATGATAGATGGCGACTCCGGTTTCATCGCATGATGTTTCAATACCTAAAATGTACATTCGTTTTTGATTTTAAAAAAAATACTGCTATAATCGAGGGTTTCGCTGGCTGACATATAGCTTTAGCTAGCCAAATAGAATTTAAACTCAATAGAATTCAAAAACTGAATTTTAGCAAATTGGAAAAATTTATGCCTTCAATTAAAGTGAAAGAAAACGAACCATTTGATATTGCTCTCCGTCGTTTTAAGCGTTCGTGTGAAAAAGCAGGTGTTTTATCTGAAGTACGTCGTCGCGAATTTTATGAAAAACCAACTGCAGAACGTAAACGTAAAGCAGCTGCAGCGGTAAAGCGTCACCTTAAAAAATTATCACGTGAGCGTTACGCGTTGAAAAATTTACGTCGTGGTCGTCCACAGTTATAAAGATGAGTACTTTGCAAGATCGTCTTAAAGACGAAATGAAACAGGCAATGAGAAGTAAGGATAAACCGCGTTTGGGTGTTATCCGTTTGATTATGTCTGCTATTAAGCAAATACAAGTAGATGAGCGTATTGTTTTGGATGATAATCAAGTTATCGTCGTTATGGACAAAATGCTAAAGCAACGTAGGGAATCCATTAAGCAGTACCGAGCTGCTAATCGAGAGGACTTAGCTGATGTGGAAGAAGCGGAAATTACTGTTATTCAGGATTTCTTACCACAGGCGTTGACTGAAGCCGAAATTGCCGAAATGATACAAGCAGTAATTACAGATAGTTCTGCCAGTTCTGTTAAGGATATGGGTAAGGTTATGGGTATTTTAAAGCCTGCTATGCAAGGGCGAGCAGATATGGCTGTCGTTGGTGCAAAAATAAAGGCGATGTTAGCATAGGTATTTGGCTTTTTTAGCTAGATTATGGCTGGAAAAATTCCTCGATCCTTTATAGATGATTTACTGGTCAGGGTTGATATCGTTGACTTGGTTGATTCCTTTGTTCCTTTAAAAAAATCGGGCGGTAGCTATGTAGCGCGCTGTCCTTTTCATGAAGAAAAAACACCAAGCTTTGCAGTAACGCGAAGTAAGCAGCTTTATCATTGCTTTGGGTGCGGTGCGGGTGGTAATGCCATTAGTTTTTTAATGGATTATAGTCATCTACATTTTGTTGAAGCCGTTGAGGACTTAGCAGACTTTGTTGGGTTGGTAGTGCCTAGAGAGTCAGGCGGGTATCAACCTAAAAAAAATAATACTGCAGAAATCTTTCAGCTACTTGAGCAAGCGGCTAGTTTTTATGTGGAACAGTTAAGGGGCGCTGATGCGGCCAAACCAGCTGTTGATTATCTTAAATCGCGTGGGCTTAGTGGAGAGGTGGCGCGTGAGTTTCAATTAGGTTTTGCGCCAAATAACTGGGAACTGATTAAGCGCTTTGGTAAGCAGCAACTTATTGATGCTGGTTTTCCATTGTCTCAGGCAGGCAATGTTTATGATCGTTTTCGTGGACGAATTGTTTTTCCTATTCGAGATAAGCGTGGGCGGGTCTTAGGGTTTGGTGGGCGAGTCTTGGATGATTCCTTGCCTAAGTATTTGAATTCACCTGAGACGGTCGTGTTTCATAAA
This sequence comes from Methyloprofundus sp., assembly GCA_016592635.1. Taxonomy (NCBI): domain Bacteria; kingdom Pseudomonadati; phylum Pseudomonadota; class Gammaproteobacteria; order Methylococcales; family Methylococcaceae; genus Methyloprofundus; species Methyloprofundus sp. The sequence goes on along the minus strand of AP023240.1, from coordinate 3,726,738 downwards.
AATCGTGAAGTCTATGGTTTGTATGAATTGTTGGCGAAAAACTCTAAGCCAGAGCGTATTGTTGTTGTTGAAGGCTATATGGATGTGATTGCATTAGCTCAGTTTGGTCTGGGGTATGTAGTGGCGACATTAGGTACGGCAACTTCTAAAGAGCATTTTGAGTTATTGTTTCGGTTCAGTTCTGAAATTGTACTTTGCTTTGATGGTGATAAGGCGGGTCGAACTGCTTCGTGGCGAGCTGTAGAGGCTGCGCTTCCAAGCCTGCGTGATGGTCGGCAGGTCAGGATTATGGAATTGCCAGATAGTGTGGATCCTGATGACTTAGTAAGAGAGCAGGGGTTGGCAGGATTTGAGCAATGCGTCATTGGGGCGCAAACATTATCTGATTATTTTTTTCAGCGATTAACCCAAAGTCTGAATTTAAACGATATGGAAGGTCGTGCAAGTTTGGTAAACAAAGCGCGAGGTTATTTGCAAAAGATACCAAATGGTATTTTTCAAGAGTTAATGATGGCTAAGCTAAAGGAATTGGCTAGAGTAGATACATTGGATTTTTTAGAAAAGCCAGCTACACTTAAAAAATTGAGTTATAAGCGGAAGCAAGAGGATGTAACGCTTTCACCCGCAAGAATTGCCGTTTCTTTGTTATTGCAAAATCCTGGCTTGATTGAGGTGCTGGAACAAAGAGAAGTAAATTGGGCGCATTTGGCAATGCCTGGAATGGATTTGCTAAAAAAATTAGTTGAAATAATTACTGAGCACCCCAATATTAATTTGCCTAGGTTAATGGAGTGCTTTAGAGGGCAGAAAGAAGAGAAATATATAGGAATCATGATGAATCATGACTTTTTTATCTCGGGTGATGAGTTGAAAGAGGAGTTTTCGGGTGCTATTGATAGATTGATTAGTCAAGGGGAGAATCTTCGTCTTGAAGAGTTAATTGCAAAGGAGAGGGCTAGCGGTTTGAGTGATTATGAACAAAAGGAATTGTTACATATGTTGGCAAGTCGTAAGTAAAACAAATTTTCTATATCTGATGTCGGGGTATAGTGTTTTAAGAGTAAAAAATGAACCAAGAACAGCAACAGTCTCAACTTAAACAATTAATTGCAAAAGGTAAGGCGCAAGGTTATCTCACTTATGCGGAGGTCAATGATCACTTGCCCAATGATATTGTAGACCCTGAGCAAATTGAAGATATTATTAGCATGATCAATGACCTAGGGATTAAGGTTCATGAGACTGTGCCTGAGGATAATGAAGATTTATCTAATAATGAAGTCACTACGGATGATGATGATGCAGAGGAAGTTGCAGCATTAGCATCGATTGATAGTGAGTTCGGGCGTACTACTGATCCAGTCAGAATGTATATGCGAGAAATGGGCTCAGTGGGCTTGTTGACTAGAGCAGAAGAATTAGCGATTGCACGTAGAATAGAAGAAGGACAGCGCCAAGTAGTGCGAGCAATTTCTCGTTCAAAGATTGTTGTTGAAACTTTGTTTTCTGATTTTGCCACTGTTGGTGAAGAAAATGGCTTGCGTGTCACTGATATTTTGACTGATTTTATAGATTTGAATGAGCCAGAATATGATGATTCAAAAGTTGCCGTTGTTGCAGGTGCTGACAGTGACGACGATGATGACGAAGTAGTTGAGCCAACTGGGATAACGATAGAAGAGGCGCAAGAGAAAGTCGCGGGTATACAAAAAGCATATCAACAGGTTGAGATCGCGTTAAAAAAGAAAGGCTATCGTGATGAAAAAACTGAGCAGGCAATGGACGAGCTTGCAGACCGATTTTTGGAAATTAAGTGGGCGCCACAATATTTTAAAAAACAAGTATTGTTGCTTCATGCTGTGACTGCAAACGTTCGCAAGCACGAAAGGTTGCTTTTGGATATCTGTGTTAGACAAGCTAAGATAAAACGTAAAGATTTTATTGAAAATTTTGTTGGCAAAGAAAGTGATCCGAAATGGCTTAATGGGCGTATGCGCAAAGATGATGATTCTGCTTTAATATTGAAAAGCAAAGATAAAGTCATAAAAAAAGCACAAATTCAATTGGGGATAGCTGAAGAGGATAATGGCTTGCCCATTGTTGATATTAAGGATGTTAGTCGGCGAGTTTCAATTGGTGAGGCGAAAGCTAGGCGTGCTAAAAAAGATATGATTGAGGCCAACTTAAGGTTGGTTATTTCAATTGCCAAAAAATATACAAACCGTGGTTTACAGTTTTTGGATTTGATTCAAGAAGGTAATATTGGGTTAATGAAAGCTGTTGATAAGTTTGAATACCGTCGTGGTTATAAGTTTTCTACTTATGCAACATGGTGGATTCGTCAGGCAATTACGCGCTCAATTGCTGATCAAGCTAGAACTATTCGTATTCCTGTACATATGATTGAGACGATTAATAAATTAAATCGTATCTCTAGACAGATTATGCAAGAAAAGGGCAGAGAAGCAACGCCTGAAGAGTTAGCTGGACTTATGGAAATGCCGGAAGATAAGGTGCGTAAAGTACTGAAGATAGCTAAAGAGCCTATTTCAATGGAGACTCCTATCGGTGATGATGAGGATTCACATTTGGGCGATTTCATTGAAGATTCTAAGATGCTTTCTCCTGTGGAATCTGCTACAATTGAAGGGTTAAAGGAGTCGACTCAGAATGTATTAGCTGGCTTGACTGCCAGAGAGTCGAAAGTATTACGTATGCGTTTTGGTATCAATATGAATACCGATCATACCTTAGAAGAAGTGGGTAAGCAGTTTGATGTTACTCGTGAGCGTATTAGACAAATTGAGGCGAAGGCTTTACGCAAGTTGCGGCATCCTTCGCGTTCAGATCAGTTGCGTTGCTTTTTAGATGCAGAGTAACTGTATACTAATACATTAAGCTTATAATTTTAGGGCCCTTAGCTCAGTTGGTTAGAGCATCCGACTCATAATCGGCAGGTCCCCAGTTCGAGTCTGGGAGGGCCCACCATACATAGAAAGGCTGCTTTTATGCAGCCTTTTTTTATACCTGAATTAATGCAATAAATATGATGTAATTCAGGTTTATATCTATCCCTTGCTAAAGAAGGACCATATTTATGAGCAATAACTATATTTTTACATCTGAATCGGTTTCAGAAGGGCACCCTGATAAAGTTGCCGATCAGATCTCTGATGCTATTTTAGATTCACTACTTACGCAAGACCCAAAGTCGCGAGTGGCTTGTGAAACACTAGTTAAAACTGGCATGGTGATTATTGCAGGTGAAATTACCACTAATGCTTGGGTTGATACCGAAGCAGTTGTTCGCGAGGTGGTTGCAAACATCGGTTATAACAGCTCTGATATAGGCTTTGATGCTGCCAGTTGTGCCGTGCTTAATGCAATTGGCAAGCAATCAGCTGATATTTCCATGGGTGTTGATGATAGTGAAGATCATGAGCAAGGTGCTGGTGATCAAGGCTTAATGTTTGGTTATGCAAGTAATGAAACCGGTGTATTGATGCCTGCTCCTATTACCTATTCACATCTTTTGATGAAGCGTCAGGCTGAGGTACGTAAAAATGGCACATTGCCATGGTTGCGTCCCGATGCAAAAAGTCAGATTACTTTTCGTTATGAAAATAACAAGCCAGTTGCCATTGATGCAGTTGTTTTATCGACACAACATTCACCAGAAATGGGTGGCAAGCTTTTAGAAGAGGCGGTTATGGATGAAATTATCCTGCCGACTTTACCGAAAGAATGGTTACATGCAGATACTCAATATTTTATTAATCCAACTGGGCAATTTATTATCGGTGGGCCAGTAGGTGACTGCGGCCTTACAGGACGTAAGATTATTGTTGATACCTACGGTGGTATGGCTAGGCATGGCGGTGGTGCTTTTTCAGGTAAGGATCCTTCCAAAGTGGATCGTTCAGCAGCCTACATGTGTCGTTATGTAGCCAAGAATATTGTGGCAGCTGAGTTAGCAGAACGTTGTGAAATTCAGGTTTCTTATGCTATTGGAGTGGCTGAACCTACCTCTATTAGTATTGAAACTTTTGGTACAGGCAAAATTAGTGAAGACCGCCTAGTGCAGATTGTACGAGATGTGTTTGATCTTAGACCGAAAGGTTTGATTGCCATGTTGGATTTATTAAAACCAATTTACCAACCAACTGCTGCCTATGGACACTTTGGACGCACTGAAGAGTCGTTTAGCTGGGAAAGAACAGATAAAGTAGATGCACTAAAAAGTGCTACGGGCCTATAAAAAATATAATCAGGATAAATAATTATGAGTGAACAAGATTACAAAGTAGCCGATATGTCTTTGGCTGAATGGGGTCGTAAAGAAACTAATATTGCTGAAACTGAAATGCCTGGCTTAATGGCGCTTCGTGAAGAATATGGTGCTGCTCAACCTCTCAAGGGCGCACGAATTGCAGGTTGTCTGCATATGACTATTCAAACTGCCGTATTGATTGAAACCTTGACGGCATTAGGTGCTGAAGTACGTTGGTCTTCATGTAATATTTTCTCTACTCAAGATCATGCTGCTGCTGCAATGGCTGAGGCTGGTATTCCTGTCTTTGCTTGGAAAGGTGAGACCGAAGAAGAAGCTGAATGGTGTATTGAGCAAACAATTATTGGTCCTAATGGTTGGCGACCTAATATGATTTTGGATGATGGTGGTGATTTGACTGTCATGATGCATGATAAATTTCCTGAATTGATGGCTGATGTTAAAGGCTTATCTGAAGAAACGACAACAGGTGTATTGCGTCTGTATGAAATGGTGACTAAAGGCACTTTAAAAGTGCCTGCATTCAATGTGAATGATTCAGTGACTAAATCAAAATTTGATAACTTATATGGCTGCCGCGAATCTTTAGTTGATGGCATTAAGCGTGCAACTGATGTCATGATTGCGGGTAAAATTGCCGTTGTCTGTGGTTATGGTGATGTAGGTAAGGGTTGTGCACAATCATTGCGTGGCCTAGGTGCAACAGTATGGGTAACTGAAATTGACCCTATTTGTGCATTACAAGCCTCTATGGAAGGTTTTCGTGTTGTTACGATGGAAGAAGCGGCACCGCTAGCAAATATATTTGTTACGGCAACAGGTAACTATCATATTATTAATCATGACCATATGGCGGCTATGAAAAATAATGCAATTGTTTGTAATATTGGTCATTTTGACTCGGAAATTGAAATAGCGGCATTGCGTCAATACCAATGGGAAAATATTAAACCACAGGTAGATCATGTCATTTTTCCTGATGGTAAAAAAATTATTGTCTTAGCTGAAGGCCGCTTGGTCAATTTAGGTTGTGCTACGGGGCATCCAAGTTTTGTCATGTCTAATTCATTTTGTAACCAAGTGCTTGCACAAATGGAGTTATGGGAAAATGCTGCCGATTACAAAAATGAAGTGTATATTCTGCCTAAGAAATTAGATGAAAAAGTAGCACGTGCGCATTTGGAGCAATTAGGTGTGCAGTTAACACAGCTTACAGATCAGCAAGCGGCTTATATCAGTGTGCCTGTTGAGGGGCCTTATAAGCCAAATCATTACCGTTATTAATAGATCGCTAAGTTCTGATTAAGGGGCGAGGTATGATTGAATTCTCGCTCTGATGATAGCTAACTACCTGTGTAAATAATATCATGACCAATACAACAACTAATGCTGACTTATTTAGCTTTGAATTCTATCCCCCTAAAACGGAAGAGGGTGCCAATAATTTAGAGCAAGTGCATCGTGACTTGGCCAAGCTTAACCCAGATTTCTTTTCGGTAACATTTGGTGCGGGCGGCTCAACTCGTGATAAAACCTATGATGCCGTGGTTAAAATTCAAGAAACGGGTGTGGCAGCAGCGCCACATTTATCTTGTGTTGCTTCTACTAAGGAAAATATTCGAGATATATTACAGAATTATCGTGAGCATGGCGTTTCTAAAATCGTTGCTTTGCGTGGTGACTTGCCGTCGGGAATGATGTCGGCAGGTGAATTTCGTTTTGCTAATGAATTAGTTGAATTTATACGCGCAGAAACAGGTGATCATTTTCAAATTCATGTGGCTGGATACCCTGAAGTGCACCCGCAAGCAAATAATGCCAATGAAGATTTTGCTAATTTTAAACGCAAAGTTGATGCAGGAGCTGATGCGGTTATTACTCAGTATTTTTACAATGCAGAAGCCTACTTTTATTTTCTGGATAAATGTGCAAAGAGTGGTATTGATATCCCTATCGTCCCTGGTATTATGCCGGTAACGAACTATTCACAATTATTCCGTTTTTCAGATATGTGTGGTGCTGATATTCCGCGCTGGATGCGCAGGACATTAGAGTGTTTTGGTGATGATCGTGCCTCTATTCTCGCTTTTGGCGAAGAGGTAGTCTCTAAATTGTGTCAGCAGTTAATAGATGGCGGTGCCCCTGGGCTGCACTTTTACACCATGAATCAATCAAAACCAACTTTAGCTGTTTGGAATAATTTAAACTTAGACTAAATTAAATGTATTGGGTTTACTAAGGAGCATGCATGGAATAACATCCCGAAGTTAGAAATCGGGAGGTATGTTTCATACGAGTTCCTAAAAGGCAGACAAGGCATTTATGTTTTGTCTGCCTTTTTTATTGCTTGCCAGGAAATATGATGAGAGTGTCAAGATTATATGTGGCCATGCCGCTAACAGTGCATGACATAATTGAATTGGATGCCGATAGTGCACATTATTTACGTAGTGTCTTAAGATTAAAAAAAGCACAGCAAATTGTTTTATTTAATGGAGACGGGGGTGAATACCGGGGAGAATTAGTTGAAGTCTCGCGTAAGCAGGTATTAATTAAAATACTGGCCTTTGTAGAGCGTAATGTAGAGTCAAATTTGCAGGTAGTTTTAGGCTTGGGTGTATCGCGTGGAGAGCGCATGGATTTTGCAGTGCAAAAATCTGTAGAATTAGGTGTATTACAAATTACGCCGTTACAAACAGAGCGTTGTGTGGTGCGTTTGACTACAGATAAGGCACAAAATAAAGTACGTCATTGGCAAAAAATAGCCCAGCATGCTACTGAGCAAAGTGGGCGCACGGTTCGGCCGGAAATAGAAAATATAGCAAAACTTGAGAATTGGCTTGCTGAGCAGTCAGGTTTGAAGCTATTTTTAGACCCCTTTGCTACGCAAACTTTGCATCAATTGCAACCTGATGCAGGAAGAGTTACCTTACTAGCAGGGCCAGAAGGTGGCTTTGCAGGGCAAGAGCGTGAGTTGGCAAAAAACGCGGGCTTTGTACCCGTACAATTAGGTAAGCGTATTTTACGAACTGAAACAGCTGCATTAGCCGCGTTGACTGCGGTGCAAGTATTATGGGGCGATTTGGGTGCTTAAAAAAATAGCCATTACATTTATTCCTTTTGCAATGCTGTTGCTGTATTCATTCATTGCCTGTTTTATTGGTTATGGTTTATTTCTATTACTTGATGGAGCAATAGAGTTACGCCGCTTAATCAGCCGCACGACACAGGTAGTTTTAATTTTAAGTATCTATCCTGTCATGCGCTGGCTTAACAATAGTGCGGCAGACTTAGGTTTTGTCACTTTTAAGCCTTTTATAAAGCAGTTGGTAAGCGGTGCGGCACTTGGTATAGTCACTTTATTGCCAGTGCTGTTATTAAGTTACGCTCTAGATATCACTGTATTTGATGAGACTGTTAACTGGCATTTGGGCAAGGTGCTGACTAGTTTGCTGGTCACTTTTTTATTGGCAGTGTTGATCTCACTACTAGAAGAACCAATGTTCCGAGGTATTTTAATAACAGCGTATCTAAAGCGTATTGGGGTAGCGGCTACTATTTTTGTCAGCTCATTTTATTATGCAATACTACACTTTATTAAGACTAAAACAGTGATACCAATAGAGAGCGTCAGCATTACCGATAGCTTTGCGTTAATGGCAGAAGCTTTTCAGAACTTATTGAATGCTGAGCACTTAGGTGCTTTTTGGGCTTTATTAATGGTTGGCATTTTCTTGGCCATTATGCGCACGCGATTACAATTAAGTTTGGCATGGTGTATAGGTTGTCATACTGCGTGGGTATGGCAAATAAAAATGGCTCATAAAATTACTGAGGTGAATTATAGTTCAGATTTGCTCTATTTAATTAGCCCTTATGATGGAGTCATTGGGCCGATGGTGGCAATGTGGTTGAGCTTGGTAATTTGTGTGTATTTTGGGTACGAGCGTTTTTCTAGTAGGAAAGCGTAGAGTTTTTGTTTTACGATGGGAGCTTAAAGCTTTTATTTCTCAGTTAAAAAGCTCCTTTATTTTCAAAATTAGATTAGGTTTAGATATGATTCGCGCAGGTATTGTTGGTGGTACTGGTTATACAGGAGTGGAGTTGCTCCGGATTTTGGCATTACATAATGAAGTTGAGGTTGCTGTGGTGACTTCGCGCTCTGATGATGGCATGCGTGTTGATGCTTTGTATCCAAGTTTGCGTGGTAGTATTGATGTGTGCTTTACCAAGCCAGATGTTAATTCATTGGCAAGTTGTGATGTGGTGTTTTTTGCGACGCCGAATGGTACGGCGATGTTAATGGCGGAACAGTTGCTGGCAAAAAACGTCAAAGTCATCGATTTATCAGCTGATTTTCGCATTAAAGATGCGGCTGAATGGGCAAAATGGTATGGCATGGAGCATGCGTGTCCTGAGCTAATTGCGGATGCTGTTTATGGTTTGCCTGAAATAAATCGCAGTAAAATTAAAGGCGCAAGTCTTATTGCATGTCCAGGTTGTTATCCTACCGCTGTGCAGTTAGGTTTTTTGCCTTTAATTGAGCAGGGGTTGGTGGGTGTCGAGCATTTAATTGCGGATGTTAAATCAGGTGTTAGTGGGGCAGGGCGTAAGGCTGCGGTGTCTTCTTTAATGAGTGAAACGGGTGAGAGTTTTAAGGCTTATGCGGCATCAGGACATCGGCACTTGCCGGAAATTCGCCAAGGCTTATCGGCTGTGGCAGAACAATCGGTTGGTTTAACTTTTGTGCCGCATTTAGTGCCTATGATTCGAGGTATACAGGCAACGCTGTATGCGCAATTGAAAACTGACTCAGCAGCACAATTACAAGCGATATACGAAAAACGTTATATGGGTGAGGTATTTGTTGATGTGTTGCCTGCAGGCGTGCATCCCGATACGCGTAATGTTAGAGGCAGTAATAATTGCCAAATATCGGTGCTAGTGCCGCAAGGGGGTGGTACAGTTGTGGTACTTTCAGTGATTGATAATCTGGTTAAGGGAGCGGCTGGACAAGCAGTACAAAATATGAATTTGATGTTTGCTTTTAATGAGAAGCAAGGTCTGCAGACAATAGCCTTATACCCATAAATCTTGACTAAAATGCTTGGTATAGTCATAATCATGCGATAACAATTACTTAGGGGTTATTTATATGGCTGAGCCAATTATTTTTAGTGATAGTGCTGCAAAAAAAGTCGGTGCTTTAATTGCGGAAGAAGGCAATGATAATTTGAAATTACGAGTGTATATTTCAGGTGGCGGTTGCTCAGGCTTTCAATATGGCTTTACTTTTGATGAAGAAGTTGCCGAAGATGATACGCAGGTAGAGAATGACGGTGTGATGGTGTTAGTCGATTCAATGAGTATTCAGTATTTGACTGGAGCTGAAATTGATTACAAAGAAGATCTTTCAGGTGCCCAGTTTGTGATTCGTAACCCTAATGCAACCACTACTTGTGGCTGCGGGTCTTCGTTCTCTGTTTAATTAAATCCTTAAATTAGGTTTTTTGGTAAAGCCAAAAAATCTAATTTCTGCAATCAAGCTAGATAATAATGTGTATGCATTTAGACTTGATATATCCCACCTAAAATTACCGCCTCATTTGCACCCGTTGCTGCGGGTAAGTTCCCTGTTAATCCAGCTAATGTCTGTTTGGCTAGCCAAGCAAAAGCCATTGCTTCTATTTGGTCGGGCGGTGCTCCAATGGCATCGGTCGAATTGACGTCTATATTAAGTAGTTGCTTTAATGAATTTAGCAGTATCAGGTTATGAGTGCCGCCGCCACAAAGGAATACTTGCTCTGTATTAGGAGCAAATTTATTGATTGCCTCTGCAATGGATTCTGTTGTTAGCTGACATAAAGTGCGCTGTATATCCTTAGGAGCGTAATTAGGAGTGGTGTGCAATATTTCAGATAGCCATGTCGTTGAAAAATATTCGGTACCTGTGCTTTTGGGCGGTAGCAAGGAAAAATAAGGGTCATCTTTTAAAGCTTTAAGTAGGTCTGTTTTGATGTTACCGGTTGCTGCCCATGCGCCATTATGGTCGTAAGCACAATTTTTATGTGTCATGATCCAGTGATCCATAAGGGTATTGCCTGGCCCCGTGTCAAAACCTTGGATTTTGCTGTTGGTGTCTTTGGGTAAAATGGTAATGTTGGCAATGCCGCCAATATTAACGATGACTCTATTGATACTATCGGAATGAAACATAGCATGGTGAAATGCAGGTACTAGTGGCGCACCTTGCCCGCCAGCAGCAATATCTTTACGACGGAAATCAGCTATTGTGGTAATGCCTGTTTTTTGGCTAATAATATTAGGATCGCCAATTTGCAAGGTGAAAGGATGGGTTATATTAGGTGAATGTTGAATGGTTTGGCCATGGCTGCCAATGGCCTTTATCTCGCAAGCATTAATTTTTGTTTGTGCTAATAGTGTTAAACAAGCTTTAGCGTAGAGTAGGCCTAGTTGCGTATCTAGTGCGCCGTACTCTGATAAAGAAATAGTTTGATCAATATTACAGAGCTTAAGTATTTTTTGCTTAATACCTGCTGTATAGGCTTGATAGTAAAAGTGGATAAGCTCTATTTTATTACCTGTAAAGCTATACAGGCCAGCATCAATACCATCAAGGCTGGTGCCAGACATGAGGCCTATGTAATATTCATTAGTCATTTGCTTGAACGCTGCTAGCAACTTCGGTGGGGTCAAGTTGTTCTAATTGGCTGAGTAATGATTTAGACTTTGCTAAAAAATCCTCTTTATATTTAGCTTTGATAGGGCTGGCATTCGGTAATTTTATCGTAAGCGGGTTACGATGTACGCCGTTGACGCGGAATTCATAATGTAAGTGGTTGCCTGAGGCAAGTCCAGTTTTGCCAACAAAGCCTATGACTTGACCTTGATAAATGTGTGAGCCAACGTGTAAGCCTTTCTTAAATTTAGACATATGTGCATACAAGGTGCTGTAGCTTTGGCCGTGCTGGATTATAATGACATTGCCGTAGCCGCCTTTGCGGCCCCGAAAGGTGATTTTTCCATCTCCAGTGGATTTGATTGGCGTGCCTCGGCTAGCAGCATAATCAACCCCTTTGTGCGCGCGAATGCGATTCAGAACTGGATGTTTGCGCCTTAAGTTAAAGTGTGAGCTAATGCGTGCAAAATCGATAGGTGTGCGCAGGAATTCTTTGCGCATACTGTTACCTTCTGGCGAGTAATAGTTAACTTTTCCAGATGCGTCTTCATATCTGATTGATCTAAACGTATGGCCGCGGTTAAGAAATTCGGCAGCTAAAATATTGCCCATGCCGATAAGGTGATCATCAATATAAAGTTCTTCATAAATGACTGCAAATTTATCGCCATCACGAATGCTATGTGCAAAGTCTACGTCCCATGCAAAAATATCTGTCAATTGCATAATGGTTTTGTCGGCAAGTCCCGCATTTTTACCATCAATAAATAGAGATGTATGGATAGTGCCTGATGCGCTGGCAATTTGTGGGGTTGCTTCTCTGATAAGGTGCTCCACTTTAAAATTACCATCATCAAGGCGGGTTGCCTTGAGTTTGTCGTAGCTGTTTTTCTTGTAAATTAAGTGGCTGAGTTGGCCAGAAATATTATGCCCAATCATTAATGACTTGCCAGGGCGTATACTGGCAAATTGAGAGCTAATGTCGTTTGCGTGTACAATTTTATGCAGGTCGGACTTGCTGAGTTTGTTTTTGGCAAAGATGACGGAAAGGCTTTCCCCTGATTTTATTTTGTGTTCTTGCCATACGGTAGAAAAGCTTTGCATGCTATGCGCTTCAGGTTTTTCGGGTACAGGTAGAGTGGGAATTTTTGCTAAATCATAACTAATAACGGTATTTAATGCGTCACTTGGTTCTAGTGCATCGATTGTTGCTGCAATATCAGGGATGGTGAGGGTTATATTTTCTGGGGTAAGTTGCTCGGACTCTGGGCTAAAGAATGTATAGCTTGCCATGGCAATGATGGCACTGAAAATACCTATTAGTAAGGGCTTTCGGTGTTTTTTACTGCTGTTTTCGGGTGGATTGGTGGATTGAAATAATTCGTTTTGATATTGCATTTACAGATTATAAGGTGTTTTTTTTGCCAATGCCTATATTATATTACGGCAAAATAGTTATGAAAAAGACTAAAAGTAAGATTTACAAAGATTTTAATAATAAATAGTACAAAAGGTGAAGAAATTGCAAGAAGATGTATTGGCGGAACTAAAGCGTGGAACGGATGAAATTTTAGTTGAAGCAGAGTTGCTTAAGAAATTAGCTGAGGGGAGACCATTGCGTATTAAGGCTGGTTTTGATCCTACGGCACCAGATTTGCATCTAGGACATACTGTATTAATTAATAAATTAAAGCAATTTCAAGATCTGGGTCATGAAGTGCTTTTCTTAATAGGTGACTTTACTGGCATGATTGGTGATCCTACGGGCAAGAATGTGACTCGTAAGCCATTAACTAAAGAGCAGGTTATTGAAAATGCCAAGAGCTATCAGGAGCAAGTCTTTAAAATTCTAGATCCTAAAAAAACACAAATAATGTTTAATTCGGAATGGATGAATGCGATGTCGCCAGCTGATTTAATTCAATTGGCTGCAAAACATACTGTTGCGCGCATGTTGGAGCGCGATGATTTTAATAAGCGCTATAAAGGTGGACAGCCCATTGCAATACATGAGTTTTTATATCCCTTAATACAGGGGTATGATTCGGTTGCAATGAAGTCTGATGTGGAGCTAGGTGGCACAGATCAAAAGTTCAACCTATTGGTAGGCAGGCAATTGCAAGAACATTATGGTATGAAGCCGCAAGTAGTTATGACTATGCCGATCCTAGAGGGGTTAGATGGTGTGCAAAAAATGTCTAAGTCTTTAAATAACTATATAGGTATATCGGATGCGCCGAAGGATATGTTTGGTAAGATCATGTCGATTTCTGACGAGCTAATGTGGCGTTACTTTGAATTATTGAGCTTTAGGCCCATGCAAGAGATTGCGGAATGGGAAAAAGAATGCAAGGAAGGTGCTAATCCACGTAACTATAAAGTAAAGCTCGCTCAAGAGATTATTGCTAGATTTCATGATGAGGCGGATGCAGTTAAGGCGCTGGAAGATTTTGAAGCACAATTTAAGCGAGGTGTAATTCCAGATGATATTCCTGAAATTGAGTTGATTGCTACAGATGGGGGTTATGGATTAGCTTTATTATTAAAAAATGCAGGGCTTACATCAGGTACGTCGGATTCCAATCGGATGGTAAAGCAAGGTGCTGTAAAAATTGATGGTGAAAAAATATCGGATGCAAAGCTAGTAATTGCGGTGGGTGCAGAGCATGTATTTCAGGTGGGTAAAAGAAAATTCGCAAAAGTTAAGATAAAAGCTTGACGGAGAAAGATGTGGATGTATAATAGCTAGCTCTTCAACGCTAACGCAATGAAGGGCAAGGTTTTCAGGATTGATGTGAGGGGGGGGTTTATTCCTTCTTTGTTTTTGGTTCTGGCTTGTTCGTTTTGGTTTTAAATGTTTGATCGGTTAGTTTTTTTTGGTCTTGTGTTGATTGCTCGAAACGGATTCGAAAAAAACTTTGAAATAAAAGCTTGACTCATTAATGACTTCGGTTATAATGGTCAGCTCTTCAACGAAGGTTGGGGTTTGAATCTTCGGGTTCGGTTGATGTTGTTTTTATCTTGTTTTGGGTGTTTGGGGTTTTGCTTCTTTCGTCTCTCAAAGCTTTCTGAAAATAAACATTGACAATGAGTTTTGACTCTGTATAATAGTCGGACTCAATAGGGTTGAATTGAACGGCTTTGCTGCTCACTCTTCTCTCGCTCTTTAAAAATGTAATCGAAATAATTTGTTGTGGGTACTTGTAGAGATTATTGTGCATGATATAAATAATCGATATAAGAATCCATTGTTAATTTTATTAACAATAATTCTGAAAATCGAGCCAAGATTGGTTACTCATCTTATTGAGTGACAAAATGATTTTAAACTGAAGAGTTTGATCATGGCTCAGATTGAACGCTGGCGGTATGCTTAACACATGCAAGTCGAACGGTAACAGGCTAGCTTGCTAGTGCTGACGAGTGGCGGACGGGTGCGTAACGCGTAGGAATCTGCCTATTAGTGGGGGACAACATGGTGAAAACCATGCTAATACCGCATACGCCCTACGGGGGAAAGCGGGGGATCTTCGGACCTCGCGCTAATAGATGAGCCTGCGTTAGATTAGCTTGTTGGTGAGGTAATGGCTCACCAAGGCGACGATCTATAGCTGGTCTGAGAGGACGATCAGCCACACTGGGACTGAGACACGGCCCAGACTCCTACGGGAGGCAGCAGTGGGGAATATTGGACAATGGGCGAAAGCCTGATCCAGCAATACCGCGTGTGTGAAGAAGGCCTGAGGGTTGTAAAGCACTTTCAATTGGGAGGAAAACGGACGAAAATAATATCTCGTCCCTTGACATTACCTTTAGAAGAAGCACCGGCTAACTCCGTGCCAGCAGCCGCGGTAATACGGAGGGTGCAAGCGTTAATCGGAATTACTGGGCGTAAAGCGTTCGTAGGCGGTTTGTTAAGTTAGATGTGAAAGCCCCGGGCTCAACCTGGGAACTGCATTTAAAACTGGCAAACTAGAGTTTAGGAGAGGGAAGTGGAATTTCAGGTGTAGCAGTGAAATGCGTAGAGATCTGAAGGAACACCAGTGGCGAAGGCGACTTCCTGGACTAAAACTGACGCTGAGGAACGAAAGCGTGGGTAGCAAACGGGATTAGATACCCCGGTAGTCCACGCCGTAAACGATGTCAACTAGCCGTTGGGCCTATATACAGGTTTAGTGGCGGAGCTAACGTATTAAGTTGACCGCCTGGGGAGTACGGCCGCAAGGTTAAAACTCAAATGAATTGACGGGGGCCCGCACAAGCGGTGGAGCATGTGGTTTAATTCGATGCAACGCGAAGAACCTTACCTACCCTTGACATCCAGAGAATCTGTTAGAGATAGTAGAGTGCCTTCGGGAGCTCTGAGACAGGTGCTGCATGGCTGTCGTCAGCTCGTGTCGTGAGATGTTGGGTTAAGTCCCGTAACGAGCGCAACCCTTATCCTTAGTTGCTAGCAGGTAATGCTGAGAACTCTAGGGAGACTGCCGGTGATAAACCGGAGGAAGGTGGGGACGACGTCAAGTCATCATGGCCCTTATGGGTAGGGCTACACACGTGCTACAATGGTCGGTACAGAGGGCCGCAAACTCGCGAGAGTAAGCTAATCCCAGAAAGCCGATCTTAGTCCGGATTGCAGTCTGCAACTCGACTGCATGAAGTTGGAATCGCTAGTAATCGCGAATCAGAATGTCGCGGTGAATACGTTCCCGGGCCTTGTACACACCGCCCGTCACACCATGGGAGTGGGTTGCAAAAGAAGTGGGTAGTCTAACCTTCGGGAGGGCGCTCACCACTTTGTGATTCATGACTGGGGTGAAGTCGTAACAAGGTAGCCCTAGGGGAACCTGGGGCTGGATCACCTCCTTACAAAGCATGTCAATGCTTTATGAGTATCCACAACAAATTATTTTGATTAAAAACATCGAGTCTGACCTGGCATATCGGGTCTGTAGCTCAGTTGGTTAGAGCGCACCCCTGATAAGGGTGAGGTCGGAGGTTCAAATCCTCCCAGACCCACCAATTTTTGCACTGCTCAGCGTTAAAATATTGCTCACGTACAACGGTACGCGACACAAGATTTTGCCTTGATCAGCACAAAAATCGGGAATCGACTCAACGACATCCAGTACTGGGGCCATAGCTCAGCTGGGAGAGCACCTGCCTTGCACGCAGGGGGTCGGGAGTTCGATCCTCCCTGGCTCCACCACTACTTGATGTCACTGTTGGAAAAACATCAATTCTATAAACTCTGCATGAAGAGGCACATTGTGTCCCAAGCATGACACGAGAGATTATAGAATTGGTTATTTAAACCGATAGCTCTTTAAAAATTAGGAAATCTGTAAAGTAAACTAAAAAAGTTTAATACTGATCGGAAAAGAAGATGGCATGTTCATATTAATTTATAAACGTGTGATCGTCAAAGCCGAAAAGAAAAAAACCAAAAAAGTTTCAAACGAGTTTAAAAAATGGAAACGACACGCAAGTGAAGTGACCAAGAAATAAATGAGTTCTCAAGCAGAAAAAAGCGAAAATGTCAGCTGACACATATGACCGATACGGAGACGTATTCGGGTTATATGGTCAAGTGAATAAGCGCATACGGTGAATGCCTTGGCGATAAGAGGCGATGAAGGACGTTGTAGGATGCGATAAGCCGCGGAGAGTTTTCAAACGAACTTTGACCCGCGGATTTCCGAATGGGGAAACCCAATCTGTATAAACAGATTATCTTGTTCTGAATACATAGGAACAAGAGGCGAACCGGGAGAACTGAAACATCTAAGTACCCCGAGGAAAAGAAATCAACCGAGATTCCCTAAGTAGCGGCGAGCGAACGGGGAACAGCCGAACGAAATGAAGTTAGTGGAAGAGTCTGGAAAGTCTCGCAATAAAGGGTGATAGCCCCGTACACGAAAACTCCATTTCGACATATTAAGTAGGTCGACGCACGTGAAACGTTGACTGAAGATAGGGGGACCATCCTCTAAGGCTAAATACTACTTATCGACCGATAGTGAACTAGTACCGTGAGGGAAAGGCGAAAAGAACCCCGGAGAGGGGAGTGAAATAGAACCTGAAACCGTATGCGTACAAGCAGTAGGAGCAGACTTGTTCTGTGACTGCGTACCTTTTGTATAATGGGTCAGCGACTTAATCTCAGTGGCAAGCTTAACCGAAAAGGGGAGGCGTAGCGAAAGCGAGTCTTAATAGGGCGCATAGTCGCTGGGATTAGACCCGAAACCGGGCGATCTATCCATGGCCAGGTTGAAGGTGGGGTAATACCTACTGGAGGACCGAACCGACTTATGTTGAAAAATGAGCGGATGAGCTGTGGATCGGAGTGAAAGGCTAATCAAGCCCGGAGATAGCTGGTTCTCCTCGAAATCTATTTAGGTAGAGCCTCGTGTATAACTGTTGGGGGTAGAGCACTGTTACGGCTAGGGGGTCATCCCGACTTACCAAACCGTTGCAAACTCCGAATACCAACAAGTTTCAGCACGGGAGACACACGGCGGGTGCTAAGGTCCGTCGTGAAAAGGGAAACAGCCCAGACCGTCAGCTAAGGTCCCAAAATCTATGCTCAGTGGGAAACGATGTGAAAAGGCCCAGACAGCCAGGAGGTTGGCTTAGAAGCAGCCATCCTTTAAAGAAAGCGTAATAGCTCACTGGTCGAGTCGGTTTGCGCGGAAGATTTACCGGGGCTAAGCATAGTACCGAAGCTACGGATCGACGTTAATTTATTAACGGAGGTGGTAGAGGAGCGTTCCGTAAGCCTGCGAAGGGAGATTGAGAAGTCTCCTGGAGGTATCGGAAGTGCGAATGCTGACATGAGTAACGATAATGGGGGTGAAAAACCCCCACGCCGAAAACCCAAGGTTTCCTGCGCAACGCTAATCGACGCAGGGTTAGTCGGGACCTAAGGCGAGGCCGAAAGGCGTAGTCGATGGAAAACAGGTTAATATTCCTGTACTTGTTATAACTGCGATGGGGTGACGGAGAAGGCTAGATCAGCATACTGTTGGATATGTATGTTTAAGCGTGTAGGCAGAGTACTTAGGTAAATCCGGGTACTTGTTAATGCTGAGGCGTGATGACGAATGTTTCCTTGTGAAACAAGAAGTGATTGATGCCATGCTTCCAAGAAAAACCTCTAAGCTTCAGGTTATGACGACCCGTACCCCAAACCGACACAGGTGGGTGGGATGAGAATTCTAAGGCGCTTGAGAGAACTCGGCTGAAGGAACTAGGCAAAATGGAACCGTAACTTCGGGAGAAGGTTCACCCTTGGTATGTAAAGCGACTTGCTCGTGGAGCAGAAGAGGGTTGCAATAAATTGGTGGCTGCGACTGTTTATCAAAAACATAGCACTCTGCAAACACGAAAGTGGACGTATAGGGTGTGACGCCTGCCCGGTGCCGGAAGGTTAATTGATGGGGTTATCTTCGGAGAAGCTCTTGATCGAAGCCCCGGTAAACGGCGGCCGTAACTATAACGGTCCTAAGGTAGCGAAATTCCTTGTCGGGTAAGTTCCGACCTGCACGAATGGCGTAACGATGGCCACACTGTCTCCAGCCGAGACTCAGTGAAATTGAAATTGCGGTGAAGATGCCGTATACCCGCGGCTAGACGGAAAGACCCCGTGCACCTTTACTATAGCTTTACACTGGACTTTGAACCTATTTGTGTAGAATAGGTGGGAGACTTTGAAGCCATGACGCTAGTTGTGGTGGAGTCACCTTTGAAATACCACCCTGGTATGTTTGAAGTTCTAACCTAGGCCCCTTATCGGGGTTGGGGACAGTGTATGGTGGGTAGTTTGACTGGGGCGGTCTCCTCCCAAAGAGTAACGGAGGAGCACGAAGGTACCCTAATCCTGGTCGGAAATCAGGAGTTTAGTGCAATGGCATAAGGGTGCTTGACTGCGAGACGTACGTGTCGAGCAGGTACGAAAGTAGGTCATAGTGATCCGGTGGTTCTGAATGGAAGGGCCATCGCTCAACGGATAAAAGGTACGCCGGGGATAACAGGCTGATACCGCCCAAGAGTTCATATCGACGGCGGTGTTTGGCACCTCGATGTCGGCTCATCACATCCTGGGGCTGAAGCAGGTCCCAAGGGTATGGCTGTTCGCCATTTAAAGTGGTACGCGAGCTGGGTTCAGAACGTCGTGAGACAGTTCGGTCCCTATCTGCCGTGGGCGTTTGAGATTTGAGGGAAGCTGCTCCTAGTACGAGAGGACCGGAGTGGACGAACCACTGGTGTTCGGGTTGTCATGCCAATGGCATTGCCCGGTAGCTACGTTCGGACAGGATAACCGCTGAAAGCATCTAAGCGGGAAGCCCCTCCCAAGATGAGATCTCACTGGAACTTTAAGTTCCCTGAAGGGCCGTCGAAGACTACGACGTTGATAGGCAAGGTGTGGACGCGCAGTAATGTGTGAAGCTAACTTGTACTAATTGCCCGTGAGGCTTGACCATATAACACCCAATACGTTTGGTGTTGTAGTGGAAGCGACAATCGTTTTTACTGTAAGAGAACGAAAGAACTCGAAAAGACCAACCAACAGATTTCCTGATGTTCGAGCAAAATCTTCAGCAATGAAGCAAGCACGAGCAAGAGACGATTGACGACGCAAGTCGGTCAATCAACACCGATTGCTTGGTGACCATAGCGAACGTGAACCACCTGATCCCATCTCGAACTCAGAAGTGAAACCGTTTAGTGCCGATGATAGTGTGGATTTTTCCATGTGAAAGTAGGGAATCGTCAAGCTCTTATTCTAAAAACCCGTTCTCGTATGAGGATGGGTTTTTTTTTGCCTAGAATTTTTGTTATAAAATATTAAAGTTTTAATTCAAGTATTTAAATTATGGCAGCTCAAAATTACTACTATCACTATACAAATATTGTGGGACTAATGGGTATCATAAACTCAAAAAGTTTATGGTTTACAGATCATGCTTTTTTGAATGATAAGCATGAAATTAAAAAGGGACTAACAAGTCTTTTATCTCATTTCTCTGCGGCGGAACAAAAGTCGTTTATGCTAGGGTTTGACTTTCACAACTGGCACACTCGGTACTGTATAGTCAGTTTATCAAAGTCTTATGAAATATTAAGTCAATGGAGGGCATATGCTGATGATGGTAAGGGAGTAGCTATTGGGTTTAGTAAGCAGCTTTTAGCGGATGCAGGTGTAAAATACAAAGAATGCATATATAGTGATCACGATGAAATTGCAGAAGCTCTAGCGGGTAAGCATGAGCAGTTTATTAAATCTGTAGCTGAAAATTGGGAAAAGTTCAGTGAGATGAGTTTGGAAAATTTTGATAGATGGGTTGTTGAAAATAAATCAAAATTTATAGAGGTTGTTGAAGATACTATGAATTTAAAAAATAGTTCATTTGAAAGTGAGCAAGAGATTCGTGGGATTTTAGCAGTAGATCGTACTGAAATGAAAAATCGAGTTTCAGGAAATCTGATAATTCCATATACAGAAAAATATTTATGGGGTAAAGGTATCCTTAAATTTCGAGGGGAAGAAGTCATAATAGGGCAAGTTATACATCAAGTATGGTTAGGTCCAAAGTGCAATGACCTTAATAAGCTAACAATAAACATGTTAGGTATAGATAAGTGCCATGTTGAAAAATATGATTGTGGCTATGTCTAAGAATAAGTTTTGTAGAAATATAATAATGGATGCGAGATAATCAGCATTATGCAAAAATTATTTAAGTCTGCGTGGGGGCATGTTTTTGCGGTTATTGTGGGTATCTTATTTACACTCTCTTTTTCTCCTTTTGACCTTCCCGTCTTAGTTTTTGTTGCCTTGGCTATTTTTAGGCGATTACTTATTGAACTGAATGTGCAGCAAGCATTATTAAGAGGTTTTTTATTTGGCTTGGGGATTTTTGGTAGTGGTGTGTCTTGGGTGTTTGTTAGTATGGTGGTTAATGATCAAACAAGTTTTATCATGCCTGCCTTAATGACATTATTCTATTGTAGTTTTTGGGCTATCTTTCCAGCATTAGCTGCATACCTTTATATAAAACTACAAAAAAATAACAGTTATGATTGGCTGTTATTCGCTACAGTGTGGGTTTTTGTTGAGTTCATCCGTGGAGAATGGGTTTTAAATGGTTTTCCTTGGTTGCAAGTTGCTTATAGTCAGTTAGATACTCCATTAGCCACGTATATTCCAATAGTGGGTGTTTATGGTGCAGGATTTATAACGGTGATTATTGCTGCACTTTTGGCTGAAATATGGCTAATGCCGCGACATAGAAAGCTATGTTTATTATCAATTATGCTATTTTTTTTAGTAGGGCTGTTATTAAACAATATTAATTGGACTAAGGTAGAAGGGGAGTTAATTAAAGTTACTTTAATCCAAGGAAATATTGCACAAAAGGATAAGTGGGCACTCGAAAATAGAAATATAATTTTAAAGCAATACTATGATGATAGTGCCGAGTATTGGGATTCTGACATTATTATTTGGCCAGAAACTGCAATTCCTGCTTATTATAGTGATGTTAAAGATGACTATTTACTGCCCTTAGAGCAAGAAGCGCTTCTACACAATACTGATATTATTACCAGTTTACCTTATAAAGATACCGAGGGTCGCTTATATAACTCAGTGTTAGTCTTAGGTAAAAATAGGGCAATGTATAAGAAGATGCACTTACTTCCCTTTGGCGAATATTTGCCGTGGCAACCAATATCTGGTTATGTGCTAGGCTTGATGGATATTCGCTTAGGTAACTTTAGTGCTGGAGAGCCTGAGCAAACCTTATTACAAGCAGCAGGACATGCATTTGTGACTTCTATTTGTTATGAAGATGCTTTTGGAGAGCAGAGCATTCGCTCTATAGAGCAGGCAAAATTTCTAGTGAATGTTACCAATGATGGTTGGTTTGATGGTTCGATTGAACCCTATCAGCATATGCAGATTGCTAGAATGCGAGCACTGGAATCTGGGCGATATTTATTACGGGTGACTAATACCGGGGTGACAGCCATTGTTTCTGCAAAAGGTAAAATAATTAAGCGGGCACCTGTTAGAGAGCGGTATACAATAACTGCCGATATTCCGCCTATGACTGGTTTAACACCTTATGCGCGTATGGGAGATAAACCTGTTATTGCATTAGTTTTATTAATGTTGCTAGGAGCGGCACTTAATAAGTACCTAAATATTAGAGTAAAAGTTTAAGTTTTGAGTGTAGGTAGTGCTATAAATTCTTAATTTGTAGAGTTCTGTTTATAAATAAACGTAACTCTACAATCAAGTAATTACTTATTTTTAAGTATGGATCTCTATATGTAATTCTCTAAATTCATTAGTTAATTTATGATTAGGCAGATAATGAACCAACGGCTGTGAGGCAGAGTGTGATTCGCGAACCTTTACTGAAGGTGATATTTTACTATTTAAAACAGGTAAGCCTTCTTCAACAAGCTCATCAACCAGTTGCCTAGGTAAGCGTGCTTGGGCTTGAAATTGGTTAACAACAATGCCTTCAATTTCCAGGTCAGCATTATGGTCGGATTTGACCTCGGCTAAGGCTTGCATTAGCGTGTATAGAGCTTCACGCGCAAAGGCATCACAATCAAATGGAATTAAACATTTATTAGCAGCGATTAGTGCCGATTGGCTATAAAAATTGAGAATTGGTGGTGTATCAATATAGACTTCATCAAAGCCTTCCAGTTTATCTAGCTCTTCTTTTAATTTGAAAATCTTATAACGCGACTCTAAACGACCTTGTAAGGGTTCCAATTCAGGGTGTGATGGTAGGACAAATAAATTAGGGAAGGGGGTTTCGTGGATAACTTCTTCTAAGCCACCACTTTGCCCGCCAAAAAGTCCTAAACTTAAGCAACCTCTAAAAAAACGGGCAATGGTTTTTTCTGAATCCGTTACTTTGCTGCCTAATAAATATTGGGTAGCATTTCCCTGTATATCCAAATCAATAACTAAGGTACGTTTACCTTCCATGGCACTAATTGCAGCTAAGTTACATGTGATGGTAGATTTTCCTACTCCGCCTTTTTGATTAAAGATGACCCTGCGCATTCTGTTCCCCAATAAATCTAATAATTAAAGTATTATTATATGATATAAGTAAAATTATGACCGTATAAAAGTTTCGGCACCACACTCGGGGCACTCTGGAATGATACTGGTACTTTTAAAGGCGATAACTTTACCGCACTTTTTGCAATGCAATGTACCTGGTGCTGTAACATCACCTGTTTTATATGGGTGACTATACTGTTCTGCTGTTTGCGATAATTTTGCTAATTCAACTCGCGTTTTATCAGCGATATTACGGAATGAGTCCAATGCAAAATTTTCTAATAACTCAATATCGAATTTAAGCCATTCAGTTAGTGAGTCATTGCTATCATCTGCGGTGTTATGGGCAGCATGATGTACGTCTCTGGAAACAGAGTCAGCAATATGGCTAATTTCATCTTGTGATAAACCACCTATCTCACTGATTTTTTCTTTTGCTATTTCCAAATTATCAGCGATAGAATGGATAGTATCATCGGTTGCTTCATACATGTATTCCATGAAGTCGTTGTAGGCTTTGGTTAGTTTATTTTCACTCATAAGAATTGCTCCCTAAAAAGGCTTTAGATTTACTTCACTGTAAGGTATTCTAACGCTTTTGAATGCAAATTGACGAGTAACAATGCAAGAAAATTATAAACCACTAGAAATTGAGTCCGAAGTACAGACTCAATGGGAGCAATCAGGCGTATTTCAAGCTGCTGATGACGAGAACCAAGAGAAGTATTATTGCTTGTCAATGTTTCCTTATCCTAGTGGTCGACTGCATATGGGGCACGTGCGCAACTATACCATTGGTGATGTGATTAGCCGTTACCAGCGTATGCAAGGTAAAAATGTTATGCAACCAATGGGCTGGGATGCTTTTGGTTTGCCTGCAGAAAATGCGGCCATGAAACATAATGTCCATCCTGCAGAATGGACTTATGAAAATATTGATTATATGCGTGACCAATTAAAGCAATTGGGTTTTGGGTATGATTGGAGCCGTGAATTAGCAACCTGTGATCCTGAGTATTACCGGTGGGAGCAATGGTTTTTTCTACAATTATTAGAAAAAGACTTAGTTTATAAAAAAACCTCGGCAGTAAACTGGTGCCCGCATGATCAAACAGTATTAGCCAATGAGCAAGTGATTGATGGTTGCTGTTGGCGTTGTGATACGGCTGTAGAAAAGAAAGCGATTTCACAATGGTTTTTACGCATTACTGCCTATGCAGATGAGTTACTTACTTCGCTAGATAAAATGCAAGGCTGGCCTGAGCAAGTCAGAGCCATGCAGGCAAACTGGATTGGACGTTCGGAAGGCTTGGAAATGAGTTTTGGGGTAGAGGGCATGGATGCAGTGGAGATTTATACTACGCGTCCAGATACTTTAATGGGAGTCACTTATTTAGCTGTTGCTGCTGAACACCCTTTAGCACTATCTGCTGCCAAAGATAATGCCAATATTGCTGAGTTTTTAGAAGAATGTAGCCATACAGAAACTTCTGAAGCTGCCTTAGAAACAATGGAAAAGAAAGGTATTGCTTCGGGTTTTTCCGCAAAGCATCCGGTGACTGGTGAATTAGTGCCGGTATGGATTGCCAACTTTGTATTGATGGGCTATGGCACGGGTGCGGTGATGTCAGTACCTGCGCATGATCAACGTGACTACGAATTTGCACAAAAATATGGTATAGCCATTAAACAGGTTATTTTTTCTGCAAATGATAGTGATGATAGTATTGCTGAGCAAGCGTTTACTGAGAAAGGTGTACTACAAAACTCGGCAGAATTTGATGGCTTGAGTTCTGCTGGAGCAGTAAGTGCAATTGCAGATAAATTAGAGCAAGAAAACAAAGGTCAACGCAAAACTAACTTTCGTCTACATGACTGGGGCGTATCTAGGCAGCGTTACTGGGGCGCACCTATCCCTATTATTTATTGTGATGATTGTGGCACAGTGCCTGTTCCTGAGGCTGAGCTACCCGTTGAATTACCTAAAGATGTGGTATTAGATGGCTCTAACTCCCCGTTAGTCACTCATGAGGCTTTTTTGCATGCTGATTGTCCTAAGTGTGGCAAAGCTGCAAAACGTGAAACTGACACATTTGATACCTTTATGGAGTCATCTTGGTACTTTGCGCGTTATGCCAGCAGTAAAGCTGATTCGATGCTGGATGCCAGTGCGAAATACTGGTTACCTGTAGATCAATATATTGGTGGTATTGAACATGCGATTTTACATTTATTGTATGCGCGCTTTTTTACCAAATTAATGCGTGATGAAGGTTTGCTGGTTTGTGATGAGCCGTTTAAAAATCTATTAACCCAAGGTATGGTGTTAATGGACGGCACTAAAATGTCGAAATCGAAAGGTAATACTGTTGATCCTCAAGGCTTAATTGCTGAGTATGGTGCAGATACAGTACGTTTATTTATTATGTTTGCCGCACCTCCTGAGCAATCTTTAGAGTGGTCAGATAGTGGTGTTGAAGGGAGCTTTCGCTTCTTAAAACGCTTATGGCGACAAGTACATTTGCATGTTGATGCGGGTAGCGCAATGGCTGCAATGGATAAGCAAAGTTTGACGGCAGCTGAAAAAGATCTGCGTAGACATATTCATCATGCCATTGAAAAAGTAAGTGATGATATTGGGCGTAGGCATCATTTTAATACCGCGATTGCTACCAATATGGAATTGCTAAATACTTTAACCAAATTTAAAGGAGATGGCACTAATGCTGATGCCGTCCGTCAAGAAGCGTTAGAAGCAATTACCCTAATGTTGTATCCGATAGTTCCACATGTGTGTCAAAAACTATGGGAAGGTTTAGGTAAGGCGGAGGATATTAATTATCGATGGCCTACTGTTGATGCGAGTGCATTAGTGCAGGATGAGTTACAAATGATAGTGCAAGTAAATGGTAAATTACGCGGTAAGATTATGGTATCTGCGACTGCTAGTAAAGAGTCTATAGAGGCGTTGGCTATTGCTGAAGAAAATGTGGCTCGCTTTTTAGAAGGTAAATCGATTAAAAAGTTAATTGTTGTCCCGAAAAAACTGGTGAGTATCGTTGTCTAGGTCAGCAGCCATGTTAGCTAGCAATAAAATAAATTTTATTTTATTGCTAGCATTACTACTGAGTGCGTGTGGCTATCATTTGCGTGGAGCTATCGAGTTGCCAGAGGCACTCAAGAAATTCTATGTGCGTGGTGCTTCACCAGAATTGGTGGAGGCAATAGCTTATACCTTTAGGTCTGCATCAGGTTCCTTAGTTACAACACCAAGCGACGCGGGCATGATTTTAAATGTAATTCATGAAGACTATCAGCGGCGTACTATTTCACTGAGCAATACCGGTTACTCGAATGAATATGAATTGGTGTATCGACTGACTTTTGATCTGCAAGACAATAAAGGCAATATCTTGGCAGCAGAACAGACGGTCGATGCTTCCAAGACTTATTATAATGAGCAAAGCGGGGATACTTTAATTTCTAAAGGCAATGAAGAGAATTTATTGCGTAAGGAATTGTATCAACAGGCAGTACGTTCTGTGGTGGAAAGGGCGCGGGCTGCACTCAATAAAGCAATGCCGTAAGTCATGTGGTTAACAGCAGAGCAATTTCCCTCAGCATTGGCAAAAACCAAGCAGCTTGCACCTATTTACTTTTTCAGCGGTGACGAACCTCTACAATTAGGTGAAGCTGCTGATGCATTACGCCTAGCAGCTAAAAAAGCAGGTTATGCCACGCGTGAAGTATTGACCGTTGATACTTATTTCAGTTGGACAGAATTTTTACAAGCAGCTGATTCATTATCAATCTTTTCCGAGAAAAAACTGATTGATTTACGCATACCTTCAGCTAAGCCTGGTGCAGAAGGCAGCAAGGTCTTGGTAAACTACTGCGCTCGTTTGCCTGAAGATACCATATTACTGATTACTGCAGGCAAACTGGAAAAGTCGGCCAAAAAATCAAAATGGGCCAGTACACTGGAGCAACAAGGTGTTGCTGTGCAAGTTTGGCCTTTAGATGGCAAGGACTTGATTCAATGGTTACAACAGCGGTTACAACGTCGCGGGCTTAGTGCTGATAATGCAGGTATACGCATTATTGCTGGGCGTGTCGAAGGCAATTTGTTGGCAGCTGCACAAGAGATTGAAAAGTTATATGTACTTTATGGACAAGGGGCTTTAACGGAACAGCAAATTCAAGCAGCGGTCGCTGATGGCTCGCGTTATGATGTGTTTAACTTAGTTGATGCAGCACTTTCCAGTCGAGTTGAACGGGTACTTAAAATTCTAACAGGGTTGCAACATGAAGGTATCGCTGCCCCTGTCGTGCTTTGGGCTTTGACTCGTGAACTACGTAACCTAATTCATATTCAGCAAAAAATCGCGGCAGGTCAAGCGCGTAATGGTGTGTTTATGAAGCATCAAGTATGGGGTAAGCGTCAGCAGTTGGTGTCTCATGCGCTCAATAAACTTAAACGACCTACTTTATTAGCCGCATTATTAGTGGCGGCCAAAGCTGATCGACAAATTAAAGGTGAACAGGAAGGGGATTGTTGGGAAAGTATCTTGAGCATTACTTTGATGATGGCAGGAGTGAAGGTCTAGTTTAGGAATGTGCATGGAATAACTTCCCGAAGTTAGAAATCGGGAGGTTATTTTATGTACGTTCCTTACTAAGGTCTTTTTTATTGTCGGTAATGAGTTTTGTGTGTCATGTTTTGTTAGTCTGTCTTTTTATAAAAAATCTTTAAGTATCAATCATATGAATTAGAGTTAGCTAATATGCTTTCCCTCAAAAGCAGAGAAACTTTTTGTTTTAGAATAAGCTATACTTACTGTAAAAAATAACTAGTAGGAATGGTAATGGACATTAATTCAACTAAAGAACAGCTTGATAATTTAAAAATAGAGGGCGCTGAGGCCTTTAATCAATTTAAAGGTGTTGCTGGAAAATATAGGTCATTATTGCCGGATGACCTTGAGGTTGCATTTTTCTCTGTTATTAGAAAGTTTTGTATGTTCGTGGCAACTGTTGCAATACTAGTTGTTATTATGTCTTTATTGGTCAGTGTTATTGATTATATGAGCTCTGCTGATGAAGGTATATCTGAGCCAGAGATTTCTTATGTAAAATACAAAGATGAACTCCAAGGTAAATATGAGCAGAAGTATCAACAACAGCAAACAGGCTTATCAGTCACTGAAAAAAAGGAAAAACAGCTTGCTATAGATGGCGAAAAACTTGAATTTGAGAAAGAGTTTGATGAGTATTACCACGAGATAGAATTGAATTTGAATGAGTATGCGAAAATTGTAGGTGATGACCCTGTTGCAAGACACCCTGTGCGTAATGATTTATTGCAAATAGCTATTCACCAACAAAGTTTAGAGGCAATAGCCGAGCTAGATAACTTTGTTGAGGACTTGGTTGACGATGCCAATAACTTAGTGAAATTGGGGAAATCTGATGTAAGAAGGCCTACATGGGTGAGTTCAATTGAATGGTTCTTTTTTGAACGAAAAAAGCAATTAAGACTTGAACATGAACGTATACAACAAGAGCAGCATGATGCACTACAAGATAATGCTAACGCCTTAAAAAAACTTATGATGGCTGGTTCCGCATTTATTGCTTTTATGTTCTTTGTTATTATCTTGGTATTAATGCGTATAGAATCCAATACCAGAGTATCGAAATAAGTCTCGTTTAATATAGGGCTGTAGGCATAGGTATGTTATGGGTTTATGCCTCAGGTTAAATCCTTATCCCTTTATTAGGAAATAGCATGAGTAATTATACTAAAGTTGTACTTGCGGCGAGCAAACCTAAAAGCGATGTAGCACATAGGCTTGAAGCCCAAGCATCTTTTCGAGTTCTGATTTTAGGCGACTTTAGTAGGCAACATGCGTCTGTAGTCGGTCTTAAGCCCAATATAAAAGTTGATATTGATAATTTTGAGGATGTTCTAGCGACAATTAATCCGCAATTGAATTTGGCTTTAGATGCACATTTACCGAAGGTGCCCATCAGCATTCGTGAGTTAGAAGATTTTCATCCGGATGCTTTGTTTGCGAATGTACCTTTATTTAATGAATTTTCTAGTTTAAGGCAAAAACTGAACACTCCGGCAACTTTTCAGCAAGCAAGCAGTGACTTGCAAAAATTGCTCAATTTTAGTGTTGATGGGGCAGTGCCTAGGACTGTACTGCAAGCTGATACTATCGAAAACAATACAGATACCTTACAGCGGTTGCTTGGCCAGCCTGTACAGGCTGGCACTGTCAATGCAGAAGGTCAGATTATGCGTTACATTGCTACTATGATCAATGAGCATATTGTTGTTGATGTTGCACCGCAACTAGCCATATGCCTGCAAGCTATTGATAAAGCGGTCAGTGCTTTGATGCGCAAAATACTGCATCATCCTGATTTTCAAGCGTTGGAAGCTGCATGGCGCTCCATATACTTGCTGGTTTCCGAATTGGAAGCTGATGCAGGTTTATCTTTACATCTGTTGGATATTGGTAAAACTCAGTTATTTGATGACATGGTGAGCTCAGGTAAGCAGTTGAGTAATACGGATTGTTATGCGCATTTGATTGCCAATGGTGTGAATGTATATGGTGAACAGCCTTGGTCGTTGTTGATTGGTGATTTTATTTTTGATGGCAGTGATGTAGATTTGGCATTATTGGCTGCATTAGGGGATTTGGCTGCACATGCTGGCGGGCCATTTATTGCAGCAGCAGACCCTTTGCTTTTGGGGATTGACAACTTAATGGCACAAACAGATTATCAAGATTGGCCTGTCAGCAGCGCTGAGCAGCAAAGTCGCTGGCAAGCACTCAGGGAAAGTGATGTTGCGCCTTGGATTGGTTTGACTTTACCCAGAGTATTGCAGCGTTTGCCCTACGGTGCTGATACGGATCCTGTGGAGAGCTTTTACTTTGATGAATTGGCAGATATAACTGAGCATGAGGCCTTGTTGTGGGGCAATGGTGCATTTCATTGCGCCTTATTGCTGGGGCAAAGCTTTGTCGCACAAGGCTGGCAAATGCAGCCTGGAGATTATCTGGATATTATTGACTTACCCGCCTATATACTTCCCTCACCTGAGGGAGGCAAACTACAGCCTTGTGCCGAAGTTTGTTTTAATGATAATACCATCGAAAAAATTATTGGCCAAGGCATTATGCCGTTTATGAGCCATCGGCAAATGAACCAAGCTAGATTGGCTCGTATGCAGTCTATTGGTAGCCCTTTGCAGGCTTTAAAAGGTGCTTGGCAATAATGGTGTTTGTAGCTAGTAATCAGAATGTGCTGCGATCACTAGCCATTTTTAGTTTAGTGGTATTATGAAATAGGTGGGTTAATCAATCGTGTCTACCTCTTTGATACTTGATATGTTTATAAAGTAGTGCTCCCAATGGTTAAAATAATAAAAACAACGAGGCCAGCATGGAACAGTATAGTGGATACTCCGAGATTGAGGATATACTTGCTAGTACAGCAGGAAACCCAGTGCTGTGGGGTAAGTTTTTTGAACGGCTAACTGAACTGGCTGAGTGTGATAGTGGTTATATTTTAGTCACTGATCTTATGCACAGGGAAAAGACGCACTTTCTATTTAGCCACAATATTTCCCAGCAGCAGCAAGATTTATATGTCAGTAAGTTTAATACATTAGATATTTTTAATTATTTATTATCGCAAAGTCCACGCCAGGTTTTTTGTAGTCAATTAGCACACTATACGGCTATAAGTGAAGATATTGATGTTGATGATTCAGGCTTTCAATATCGTTGCGGATTTGCTATTCCTTGCAACTCTCACCATAGCCTTAATCTTTGTGTTAATCGCAGAGGGGCTTTTTCTGAGCAGGATCTGCAATATATATGTGAATTATTACTAGCAATTGTCACTCCGCTAGAAGATGCAATTCGGGCTGATTTACAACAAAAAATATATAGCCAAATCTTACCGTATACTCATAATCATATTGATAGTTATGTCATTATTGATCAGGCATTAAATATTCTTTTTTCTGATTCGACTTGTATAGCCATTATTGATAAGTTTCACTGCATCAGTATCAGCGGCCAGCATATTATGTTTAATAATCATGACGTGCAGCAGCACTTAACATTATTAATGAGTAATAATGAATCGGCATCTGTGCATAATGTCTGTGATACTTGCATGATTACGTTAGTGCCAGTGACATCATTAGATAATCTTTATGACTGGGAGTGTTTTAAAGAGGGATTTATTTTGGTTTTTACCCATGATACTCAAAAAAACCCAATGATTGAACGGCTTATTAATATTCATAAGCTTTCACGGTGTGAGGCTTTATGTGCATTGGATTTTATGCAGACATCCTCAATAGTCGACATTGCTACAAATAACTGTCGATCTGAAAATACGGTCAGAAACCATATTAAACGTGTTATGCATAAAATGGGCGTACATAATCAGGCTGCTTTGATGAAAAAATTGATTTCTCTCGCGGCATTGTAGGTGCAGATTTATCTGCATAGTGCGGCTAAAGCCACACCTACAATTTGAAGTAGGGGAGGGTAAGTTTTCCTCCCCTTTTAGTTCTTGAAACTAACGCTGGTTTTGCAATGCTGCAATACGCTCTTCCAATGGTGGGTGACTCATAAATAATTTTTTAACACCGCCGCCATTAATAGCAAATGCCGCAAATTGGCCAGGTAATTCTTGAGGCTCATGGGCGCGTTGTAAGGCACGTAGCGCACCAATCATTTTTTCTTTTCCAGCTAAGTTGGCACCCCCAGCATCCGCTTTGAATTCACGGTAACGTGAGAACCACATAACCAATATCGAAGCCAAAAAGGATAGGGCTATTTGCGCTATCATTTGTACCACATAATAACCAATACCATGACCTTCTTCCGTTTTGAAGATAACGCGGTCAACGACATGGCCGATAATCGAAGCAAAGAAATAGACGAAGGTATTTACGACACCTTGCATCAGTGCCATGGTCACCATATCACCATTCGCAACATGCGACATTTCATGGCCGACTACCGCTTCTACCTCATCAGGCGACATGGATTGCAATAAGCCGGTGCTGACAGCAACCAACGAGCTGTTTTTAGTCATGCCTGTGGCAAATGCATTGGCATCAGGTGTTTGGAATATGCCGACTTCGGGCATATCGATACCGACTGTTTTTGCTTGACGTGTAACAATATCAACTAGCCATTGTTCGGTTTGGTTTTGTGGGTGTTCAATAACATGTACACCCATACCGCGCTTGGCAGACCATTTTGAGATGGCTAGGGAAATAAAAGAACCTGACATGCCAATAACACCTGACATGATGAGTAAGGCATTTAAATTTAAATCAACACCGTTAGCATCTAAAGTACCGCTTAAGCCTAAAACACTGAAGACGATACTAATGACGACCATAATGGCAACGTTAGTCGCTAAAAAAAGAAAAATTCGCAACATGAACTGGGTACTCCCTAAATATTGTTAGTATGTTTGGTATACTTTGCGCAGTCGTGACTGCATGAATTATATATAGTGGTGTTAATAAGATGAAATTGCAATATTAATTAAGGTGAGGGTATGAAAAAAGAATTTAAAGTACTTGCTAAGGATACTGAGTA
Organism: Methyloprofundus sp.; assembly: GCA_016592635.1. NCBI lineage: Bacteria > Pseudomonadati > Pseudomonadota > Gammaproteobacteria > Methylococcales > Methylococcaceae > Methyloprofundus > Methyloprofundus sp. The sequence goes on along the minus strand of AP023240.1, from coordinate 3,694,006 downwards.
TGCTGGGTTTTTTAGCTTGAATTGTTATCAAGTACAACATACATTATTTGCTGGGGGCTGGAGTGCCGTATTAAAGCGCGAGTTATTTCAGCGTGGCAATTGTGTGGCGGTATTGTTGTATGACCCAGATATGGATAAGGTGGTAATTATTGAGCAATTTCGCATGGGGCCAATGGGGCAGAAAGATGTACGCGAACGTGCGTGGTTATTGGAAATTGTAGCGGGTGCAATAGAAGAGGGCGAAACAGCAGAAGAGGTGGCTTATAGAGAATCGGAGGAAGAAGCTGGCTGCGTTGTGCAGGAAATGCGGTTAATTAATGAATTTTATACTTCACCTGGCGGGACCTCGGAACGTATATCATTGTTCTATGGGCGTATTAATGCGGCAGAGGTGGGTGGTATTCATGGTTTGGATGCGGAGCATGAGGATATTCTGGTATCGACTGTCAGCTTTGCAGAAGCCTATAAAATGGTAGAAGATGGACGTATTGAATCGGCAATTCCAATAATAGCCATACAGTGGTTGGCGTTGAATAAAGATAAATTATGAGTTTAAAACTGGTAAAATATTAAAATTAATCTAGTTTGTTGCAAGATTGTCGTAGGAGGGGCTTTTAGCCGCGAATTTAACTGGTCGCGGCTAAAAGCCCCTCCTACGTCTAAAATACCTTATTTATTTACAGGAGTTTACAGATTTGTCACACGTTCAGGATATAACGAGCCCAATGTCGTCATTGGAACGACGCGCAACCCTATCACTTTCCAGTATTTATGCTTTACGTATGCTGGGTCTGTTTATGATTTTACCCGTTCTTTCTTTATTTGCTGAATCATTAGAAGGTGCAACGCCTTTATTGATTGGTTTAGCCATTAGTATTTATGGTCTAACCCAAGCTATATTGCAAATACCTTTTGGCCTATTATCAGATCATTTTGGCCGGAAAAAGATTATTATTATCGGCTTGATATTATTTATTACCGGCAGTGTCGTTGCTGCGTTATCAACGACAATTTATGGGGTGTTAATTGGACGCGCTATACAAGGTAGTGGCGCGATTGCCGCTGCGATTATGGCGTTGGTCGCAGATTTAACCGAAGAAGTGCATCGCACTAAAGCCATGGCAATGATTGGGGCTAGTATTGGAGCTTCCTTTGGTGTAGCAATGACTTTAGGCCCCATTATTGCTGGCTTTGCAGGTATTCAAGGTATTTTCTGGCTAACTGCAATATTGTCGTTTTTTGCTATTTTTGTGGTCTTATATATCGTACCCAATCCAGAGCATACCAAAGTACATCGTGATGCAGAGTTAGTCCCTGAGCAATTCAGCACAGTATTAAAAAATAAAGATTTATTACGGTTGGACTACGGTATTTTTATTCTGCATTTAATGTTAACCGCTAGTTTTATTATTGTGCCATTATTATTACGGGATGCGGGCTTAGTGGCAGCGGATCACTGGATGGTCTATTTGCCCGTTTTAGTGACCTCAATGGCGGTGATCATTCCCTTTGTGATATTGGCAGAGAAAAAAAGAAAAATGAAAGGCGTATTTATTGGTGCTGTTGCAACGCTAGTGGTTGCCAATATTATCATGTACTTCTTTAACTTTAATTTGTACGCTTTAATTGCCGGTTTATGGGTGTTTTTTTGTGGCTTTAATTTGTTGGAAGCCACTTTGCCATCGTTAATCTCTAAAACAGCACCAGGTAATCTCAAAGGTACTGCAATGGGGGCTTATTCTAGTGCACAGTTTATGGGAGCTTTTATCGGAGGTACGATTGGTGGCTGGATTTATGGTGAGTGGGGCGCAAGTTATGTATTTTTGTTTTGTGCTTGTGCGGCAGCCTCATGGTTATTAGTGGCTTTCTTTATGAGCCCACCACAGTACTTGGCTAACCTATTAATTTCTACTGAGGAGATTGCAGCAGATAAGTTAGATGCACTTATTGCAGATATTGCAGCTGTGACGGGTGTTGCTAGTGTAACCTTGCAAGATAGTGAGCAGGTGATTTATTTAAAAGTGGATAATGCGCTTTTGGATAGAGAGTCATTACAATCTTTGTTGGGGTAATCATGTTATCCGCACTGGTTTTTTGGGGTGATACCATCATTTAAACTTATTATCATCTCTAGTTCAATGCCTTCGCCAATTGTGATTTAAGCTCAAAATAGCTTTTTTCGCTCTATGTAAATTAAATGCTTGCAGGCTAAAGCTTGCCTTTAATACAAGTCAATCGGATCCACATCTAAAGACCAGCGTACTTTTCTAGCTTGCTTGAGCTTACTTATTTTTGGCAGTAATTCTTTTAGTAATATATGTAAGTGCTTACGTTGCGTATGTTGCAACAATAATTGAAACCTGAATTGACCGATACGCTTAGCCATAGGTGCTGCCACAGGGCCTAAAATCAATACATCATGACTATTGTGCTGGTTTGCCAGTTCAATGACGGCGTGTAAGAAATCTAAAGGGAGTTGTTGTTCATGTGCATTGGCGCGCAGTAAAGCCTGGTAACTATACGGTGGGAGCTCTGCCTCTTTACGCTCTGCTAAAGCCGCTTGTGCAAAAGCTTGATAGCCTTGGTGAATCAGTGTATTGAGCAATGGGTGGTCAGGTTGCCTAGTTTGCATCACTACACGACCTTTCTTTTCAGCGCGCCCAGCACGGCCTGCTACCTGAATAATTAGCTGTGCTAACTTTTCAGGGGCATGGTAATCAATACTAAATAAGCCACTATCTACATCTAACAATACTGCTAGGGTGACATTAGGAAAATGATGCCCCTTGGCTAACATTTGTGTTCCGAGAATGATATCTATCTCACCTTGGTTGATGGCTTGCAAGTGTTGTTCTAATACCCCTTTGCGCTGGGTGCTATCACGATCTAAACGCACGCTAGTATGCTCTGGAAACAAACTATGTAAAACATTTTCCACGCGTTCGGTGCCTAAGCCTAGTGGTTTTAATTCAGTCGCTTTACAGGCTGGGCATTGCTTGGGTATGGGGTGCTCACTAGCACAGTGGTGGCAACGTATTCTTTGTTGTTGGTAATGAATAACTAAATTAGCATCACAACGGGGGCATTGTGCGACCCAGCCGCAGCCGTGACAAATTAATGTTGGCGCAAAACCACGCCGGTTTAGAAATAACAGTACTTGCTCATTTTTGGCTAATGTGTTGCGTATGTCGCGAATCAGGGGCGGTGATAAGCCTTCTTGCATTACTTGATTTCTAACATCCAATAACGTTAAGCTGGGTGGTCTAGCATTGCCAGCGCGTTTGGGTAAGCGTAATAAGTGGTAACGTTTTTGGCTGACATTATAGAGGCTTTCTAATGAAGGTGTTGCTGAGCCTAAGATAATAGGAATATTCAGCATTTTTGCGCGTACCACGGCAACATCCCGAGCCGAGAAGCGAAAGCCTTCTTGTTGTTTGAATGAACTATCGTGCTCCTCATCTAAAATAATAAGTCCTAGATTGGGAATGGGAGTAAATAGTGCAGAGCGAGTACCTAATAAAATCGCACTATTAGCTTTTTGCATATTTAACCAAGCATTCTGTCGCTGTGTATCATTATGCTTGGAATGATACGTTTCGATAGCAACGGCAAAGCGTTGCTTAAAGCGTGCTTCTAATTGTGGTGTTAGGGTAATTTCAGGGAGCAGTACTAATATTTGTAAATTAGCAGCTAATATAGGTTCAATAACTTGTAGATAGACTTCCGTTTTACCGCTGCCTGTTACGCCTTCTAATAAGTACACGGCAAATTTATCCAGTTGTGCAGTAACAGTATCAATGGCCTGTTGTTGCTCCTTGTTGGCTTGTAGTGGCTCCTGTTGGGTGATTTTTGCTGCTTGTGCTCTAGGTTTGCTGGTTTCCTCTACTAATTCTTTTGTGAGCAATGCTTGTAGAGCAGGCCGCCACAGTTTGAAATGGCTGGCAATTTCTGCACTACTTAACGCGGATTGTTGGGCTTTTAAATATTCAAATAGAGCCAACTGTTTAGGTGCTTTCTGTAGGGTTTGTGTATCAATAGCTTTACCAGTAGTGGTCAACTGGAAATAACGCGCACTCTTCAGTTCACTAGGTTTACCTTTGCGTAGCGATGTAGGTAAGGCACTCATAAAAACATCGCCAATAGGGTGGTGATAATAGGTTTGTGCCCAATAGAGTAGCTGCAAGTCTTGGCTGGCCAATAGAGGGTAGGTGTCAATGACCGCTTCAGCTTGCTTTAGTTTTTGGGTATCAACGGGACTGTCAGAATTCAATTCTAAAATGATGCCAATTTTAGTATTTTTACCGAAGGGAACTTTGATGCGCATGCCAATTTGTAGCTGAGCAAGCGTACAGTTTTCTGGCGGTAGGTAGTCAAATAAACGATTGATGGGAATAGGCAGAGCAACGCTTAAAATTATTCTTGTTGAGCTGGTCAATTTGAGCCTTTAATGTGATTAAAATTTGTCATATAAGTGCTGGGTGTTAATCGGTATTGTCAACAATAAAGTAATGCATCAAGCCTGTGGATAACTTTGTGTATAAGGCGAGGAAAAGTGGCTGGAAGCCTTGGTTTTATTGTTTGCTTATTCAGTTTGCATATAAAGGGGAAATAAGGTTTAATCTTATCTATCAGTACCTTATGTAAGTCTGTCTTTGTTTTTCTGGCGCGTCACCCTTTGTGGCTTCGTGTCATTTTATTCAGAATAATAATTGTGTGTAAAGTAAATATATAAAAATAAACTGATTGACAGTTGTTATTATATGGCAGAAATTTAACCATTGAATTTTAGGGGTATAAAGAATTATACATTGGTTAATTTTAGCAAGAAGGAGGAGCGAAAAAAATATTTTTATGATGCTTAATTTAAGGCTTTTATTTGATGAAAATTCGATAAAAAAACGCTAAGTCCTTATCACGGTTATAGAAAAAAAGTTATGCACAAAAGCTGTGGATAACTCTGTGTATAAAGCGAGTAAAAGTGAGTGTAAGCCTTGATTTTATTGCCTGTTTGTTAAATTGTACAAAATAGCAGCAAATGAATTTATTATATATTTATCATGTGCTTATGTAAGTCAAATGCTATTTTTTTGCCACTAATTTCACTATGCAACCAAGATATTTTTTTCAGAAAAATAATTGTGTGTAAACTCAAAAAATTAAAATAAATTGGTTGACAGCAATTTTATACCAATCCCAGTTTCACTACCGTACACTTTTTAAAGCAGGTATTGCGAAGAGTAGAAAAAATGGTAATGTGGACGATTTACATTGAAAATACCCTACATTGTCAGATTCTTACAAGATTTATCGCACCATTCATAGCGGCCTTCAAAAATTCTGGGATTTTGATCCCAGCAAACGTCAAAATAACGGCTTAAATATCCTGACAGGGTTTATCTGCGGTATTATACAAAGTAAATCTGTTAAGTTAGCTAATGTGGCAGGAGAGATTCTAGGATCAGGTAAAGAAGAAAGCCAAATCATGCAATTTCGCCGTTGGCTGAAAAATGAAAAAGTGGGTGTCGATTTATTTTATTTACCCTTTATAGAGGTTCTTCTTCGGTGTTTAGCCAAACAAACGCTAGTACTTGCTATTGATGGCAGCACGACAGCGCAAGGCTGTATTACCTTGATGGTCAGTATGATTTATAAAGGTAGAGCTCTGCCATTGCTGTGGGTAACCCGTAAAGGTAAAAAGGGGCATTTTCCTCAAGATATGCATATCGAATTGATTAAATCCGTTCAGGCGATAATCCCGGAAGGTACGTCGGTCATTTGTTTGGGTGACGGGGAATTTGATGGAGCAGACTGGCTGGAAACCATTAGTAGTTATGGCTGGAAGTATGCCTGCCGAACGGCAAATAATGCGATATTGTATGAGAATGGAGATGAATTTACATTTAAAGATATTTGTCCCGAACAAGGAAGCATGACTGAAATATCGGCGGTTGAATTCACTCGTAAACGTAGCATTGTAGTAAGGGCGGTTGTTTATTGGGGGAGAAAATATAATGACCCTATTTATCTAGTGACTAATTTCCCCACAGGGGGTGAAGCATTTAACTGGTATCGCAAACGTTTCCGTATAGAAACGCTGTTTTCAGACCTTAAAGGTCGAGGGTTTAACTTGCAGAAAAGTGGATTAAGGGCTCCTGAGCGAGTTTCTCGACTTATTATGGCAGCGGCTTTAGCTTATATATGGATGGTTTATTTAGGGGAGCTTGCTCTGACTAAGAGCTGGGATAAAATTATTCATCGCAAAGATCGTTGTGATTTGAGTTTGTTTACTCTTGGAGTGCGGTTATTAAAGCGCCTGCTGAGAGAAGGAAAAATACTCCCTCAATTCTGCCTCACATTATCGGGCAAGGCATTGCTGTGAGGAGGTGAAAAAGTGTACGGTAGTGAAATCCCAGTAAATAATTACCCTAATACCGTCATTCCCGAGGTCTTACCCAGTCAAGCGTGGGCACAAGCTTTATCGGGAATCCATTCGCGTAGTGGATTCCTACTAAAAGCATGTAGGATGACGGCATTTTTGAAGTTAGGGTATCAATATATTGGGATTGGTATTACTTGGTTGCGGAGTAGCTTCTCATTATTAACAGATGAGTGAGTCTCAATTATTTATGCGTTTTTACTTGTGGGTAACGCGAAGTTAAAAGCTCTGTCAGACTCGGGTATTATTGAATTCTCGTTTGTAAGGTAGGGATTTACTTGACCACTACAGTCTCGATGAAAACTTATGTAAGGAGAGGGCAGTAGGGTGATGGCGATAGGAGGAGCAAACAGTCTCAGGAAGATGGGCTTCGTTCCTCAGCGCATCCTATGTATCTCGCCTTAATTATATGTAGTAGGTCACGAGAGGGAAAGCTTGCGGGTATTTTTTTAGCGGGTGTGGGTAAAACGAAGGGGTCGGGGGTAAAGCGGTGATAATAGAGGAGTAGGCAGTGTAAATTAGGGTGCGGGCTTAGTTGGGCTTGCACTACGTACCTTTATAGCTGGGTCTGTGGTGTAAGCCTAGCCGATAGCCCATAGGAAGGCATAGCAAAGAAGCTTTGCTATGCCTTCCTATGCTGTTTATTTAAGGAATCAACATACCACGAATAGTAAAGTATAAAAACGCAGCCATAAAGGCAGAGGTTGGCACGGTGATAACCCATGCGGCTGCAATTTTATAAACATGTGAGCGTTTGACTAATTGTTCTTTATAAACTTTCTTAAGTTTCTTACGCTCTTTTCTAGTAAATTCAGTGCCTTGTTTTTGTGCTTTTAGCTCGTTCAGCATTTTAGATTTTGTGGCAATATCTGCTTTTTTAAAGGCATCTAAAAAGGCATCAGTTGCTTCAGGGTCTAAGTGTTCATGATGTTCCCTAATTTCATCCAAACGCTTGGCATCGGTACGTTTTAAGTATTCACGCAAAAAACCTACCCCAAAAATAGCGCCCACCGCAATATGGGTTGAACTAACAGGTAAGCCTAATTGGCTAGCAATAATAACGGTAATTGCAGCAGCCATTGATACACAGAAGGCGCGCATTTTATCAAGCTCAGTGATCTCACTACCCACAGTACGAATAAGTTTTGCGCCGTATAAAGCTAAGCCTATTGAAAGCCCTAAAGCTCCAATTAACATAACCCAAATGGGGATAGCTGCTTTTTTAGCGATACCACCACTATTGATGGCATCATTAATCGCCGCTAAAGGACCTACTGCATTAGCAACATCATTTGCGCCATGCGCAAAGCTTAGGAAAGCAGCAGCAAAAATCAATGGAAGCGTAAATAAGGCGTTAACGCTGGTTTTTGAATTATCTAGTGCGGTAGCCGCTTTATTAATTAAAGGGCGAATAGCGAAATATAAAGTTACAGCAATGGCGAAAGCAATAGAACCAGCAATGGCAAAATCAACTTTCCAGATTTTTTTCAGGCCCTTTAAAATTAAGTAAGTTGAAAAAGCCCAAACCATCAAGGCAATTAGGATAGGAACAATACGTTTGGCTGCGGCAACCATATCTTCTTGATAGGTAATGGTGCGTTTAATGAGGTACAAGAAAAGTGCCGCAATGATACCACCTAATACGGGAGAAATAACCCAGCTGGCTGCAATTTTGCCAAATACGGGCCAGTTAGCAATACCAAAGCCACCTGCTGCAATGCCAGCTCCCAACACACCACCAACAATAGAGTGTGTGGTAGACACGGGGGCATTAAAAAAGGTCGCAATATTGAGCCAGATAGCAGCAGCCAATAATGCAGCCAGCATTAGCCAGATAAAGGTATCTGAATCGTTAATCAATGAGGGGTCAATAATACCTTTTTTAATGGTACTAACCACTTCACCGCCTGCAATCAGTGCGCCAGCTGATTCAAATACCATGGCAATCAGAATGGCTCCCATCAGGGTAATGGCTTTCGAGCCTACGGCAGGGCCGACATTATTAGCAACATCATTAGCACCAATATTAAGTGCCATGTAGCCGCCAATAACCGCAGAAACAATTAGAAATGTATGATTGGGAACATGGCCCATCGAGGTGCTAATAAAGAGTCCAACAGCCACTAGAAAGAGTAAGGCTCCTCCAAATTTAAGTATCTCCAGGCGTATTTTTGCGCCTCGGTTTTCTACGGAATTTAATTGATTAACATCCATACATTTTCTCTTAAAGGTTGGTTATTATAATTATGGTCGCGAGCCATAATAACAAAAAAAATTACATGATACGGTAGTAATATGACATTAATATGACAATTGTAATAATGAGTTTGAGGTGATGTTACTTTGTCCCTTAACAAGAATAAAGGTGCTTAGTTTTATTGGTAAATTTTTAAGTCTAAATAGCGATAAAATTTGCAAAACTGAGCAATTTCTATTATGTTGTACTGTTTATTAAAAAGGCTAGGGGTGCTTCCTTAATCGAAGCTGAGAGAAAACCCTTTGAACCTGAGACCAGCTAATACTGGCGTAGGAAAGCCCATGCACTTCCTTGCGCCTTGTTCTATTGAAATTGGAGAGATACATGAGCGCAGTCCTTAAAGATACTACCTCGACGGATACGAATAGTGTAAAAATTGATTCTTATCCCGCGTCAGAGAAAGTTTATATCGAGGGCAGTCGCCCCGATATCCAAGTACCCATGCGTAAAATTACGCTCTCAGATACCCCTGTACACTTTGGTGCAGAAAAAAACACGCCATTATTCGTATATGACACGTCTGGTGTTTATACCGACCCTAATGTTGACGTTGACTTACAAAAAGGTTTAGCTACCATTCGTGCTGCTTGGATTACTGAACGTGATGATACCGAAGAGCTAGAAGGGCCTACTTCTGATTTTGGTAAAGAACGTTTAAGTGACCCTGAGACAGCTGATATGCGTTTCGATCATATTCGTAAACCACGCAGAGCTAAAGCAGGTAAAAACGTATCCCAAATGCATTATGCACGCCAAGGCATCATTACGCCGGAAATGGAATATATTGCCATTCGTGAAAATCAAAATATGGTTGAAATGCGTGACCTATATAAAGGTCAGCATAAAGGCAATTCATTTGGTGCTTCTATTCCTGAAGAGATTACCCCTGAATTTGTGCGTGATGAAGTGGCGCGTGGCCGAGCGATTATTCCACTAAATATCAATCATCCGGAAGTAGAGCCTATGATTATTGGGCGTAACTTCTTGGTAAAAATTAATGGTAACTTAGGTAACTCGGCGGTGACGTCTTCTATTGATGAAGAAGTGGAAAAAATGCTGTGGGGTATTCGCTGGGGTGGCGATACCATTATGGATTTATCAACAGGTAAAAATATCCATGAAACCCGCGAATGGATTTTGCGTAACTCACCAGTGCCAATCGGTACAGTACCGATTTATCAAGCTTTAGAAAAAGTAGACGGTAAAGCAGAAGACCTAACCTGGGAAATTTTCCGCGATACTTTGATTGAACAAGCCGAGCAAGGTGTGGATTATTTTACTATTCATGCTGGTGTGCGTTTAGCACATGTTCCGATGACGGCTAAACGTATGACTGGTATTGTCTCACGTGGTGGTTCTATCATGGCAAAATGGTGCTTGGCACATCATACAGAAAGCTTTTTATACACACATTTTGAAGATATTTGTGAAATCATGAAAGCCTATGATGTTTCATTTTCATTAGGCGATGGCTTACGCCCTGGTTCAATCTATGATGCCAATGATGAAGCACAATTTGCAGAGTTAGAAACCTTAGGCGAGCTAACCCAAATTGCTTGGAAACATGATATTCAAACCATGATTGAAGGCCCGGGGCATGTGCCATTGCATATGATTGAAGAAAACATGACTAAGCAATTAGCAGACTGTGATGAAGCGCCTTTCTATACCTTAGGCCCACTAACCACAGATATTGCGCCAGGTTATGATCACATTACTTCGGTCATTGGTGCTGCTAATATTGGTTGGTACGGTTGTGCGATGCTTTGCTATGTGACTCAAAAAGAGCATTTGGGTTTACCTAATAAAGAAGATGTGCGTGAAGGGATCGTAACCTATAAAATTGCTGCACATGCTGCTGATTTAGCTAAAGGGCATCCAGGCGCGCAGGCACGTGATAATGCCATGTCGAAAGCACGTTTTGAATTCCGTTGGGAAGATCAGTTTAATATTGCACTAGATCCTGAAAAAGCACGTTCATTCCATGATGAAACTTTACCAAAAGATTCGGCTAAAATCGCACATTTCTGTTCTATGTGTGGCCCGCATTTTTGTTCAATGAAGATCTCACAAGATGTGCGTGAATATGCCAAAGAAAAAGGCATTAAAGATGAAGAAGCACTAAAGCAAGGTATGGATGAGAAATCACAGCAATTCCTTGATGAAGGTGCTGAGGTTTACCATAAGGTTTAGTAGGGGGCTGGCTTATTCCTGCTTTACCTCTTAGCTAAGGGGAGCATAGGATGAGCTGAGGAACGAAGCGCATCTTTCGGTGATTGATGCGCTTCCTATGTTAATCTTTTGCGTAGTAATTCATAAATTCACACATTGGTTATTTAGATTTTTTAAATCTACTATTCTTGTTATAGTTCTCTATAGCAAAAAAATGAGACTCCTCATGAAACCAAAATACCTCAATCCTTACACTGACTTTGGCTTTAAAAAACTCTTTGGTGAAGAAGTTAGCAAAGATTTATTGATAGACTTTTTAAACCAATTGTTACCTAGCTATCATCAAATTGTAGAGTTACAATTTAAAAATCCTGAAAATTTTAACGATACTGCCAAAGAGCGTCGGGCTATTTTCGATATTTATTGCCAAGCAGAAAATGGTGCCAAGTTTATTGTTGAAATGCAAAAGGCGAAAGTAAACTATTTCAAAGATCGCTCCTTGTTTTATTCTACCTTTCCGATTAGAGGGCAAGCCGAAAAGGGTGATTGGGACTTTAAGTTACTGCCTATTTATTTCATCGCCATTCTTGATTTTCATTACGACGAACAAGAAGAAGAGCGTAAATTCAGGCGTGATGTGAGTTTAAAAGACCAAGACGATGATATTTTCTATGACAAGCTACATTTTAAATTTTTGCAAATGCCGTTATTTAATAAACAAGCACATGAATTAGAAAGCCATTTTGATAAATGGGGCTACTTTCTCAAAAACTTGGAAAGCTTTGATCATATTCCGGCCATTCTTAATGAACCTATATTTAATAAAGGCTTCGATATTGCACAAATATCGCATTTAAACCCTGATCAATATGAAACTTACCAAAAAAGTTTAATTGAATACTGGGAAGTTAATAGCGTTAAAGAGACGGCTTTTAATGAAGGGAAGCTAGAAGGGAAATTGGAAGTTGCATATGTTTTGAAGCAGCAACAAGTTGCAACAGCCATCATTATGGCGGCCACAGGATTGACACAGCAGAAAATTGAAAATTTATAAGAAGGACTAAATTTTTGCTCTATAGGACATGACTACTATCCATAATAGTAGCTGACCAGATTAGGCTATCGTATTGCATTTGATAGCCCAATCTCAACGCTATTCTCCTTTTGCAAAGCTGACGGTGTTAAGATGCCTGTTTTACATTATTATTGAGTGCGTAAGTCATGAAGTTGGTAACATTTATCCATAATGGAATAAGTAGGGTCGGAGTAGTCGTTGCTGAAGACGTTGTGGATAGTTTAGGGCAGGAGAGCATACCGCAAACAATGCAGGCTTTTTTAGAAGCTGGAGAGCTTGCAATACAAGCTTTACAAGTACTTATTGATAGTCAACAAGCGCGCATTCCATTGAGTGCTGTGCAATTATTGGCCCCCGTCCCACGGCCAGGCAAGTTTTTGGCTATCAGCCTGAATTATTCAGATCATATTGCTGAAACGGCTTTAGACAAACCTAAATACCCGACCTTTTTTACCAAACAAAGTACCTGTGTTATTGCTGCAGGTGAGGCAATACATCGTCCAGTTGTTTCTGAAAAGTTAGATTATGAAGGTGAGCTTGCCTTGGTCATTGGTAAGCGTTGTCGACATGTGCCGTTAGATAAGGCGGATGAGGTTATTGCTGGCTATACCATAGTGAATGATGTTTCCGTGCGTGATTGGCAAATGCGCTCACCCACTTGGATGTTGGGTAAGTCCTTTGATACGCATGGTCCGATGGGGCCTTGGTTGGTAACGGCTGATGAAGTCAGTGATCCGCATAATTTGCAGTTACAAACTTGGGTGGGTGATGAGTTGCGTCAGTCATCCAATACCCGGCATATGATTTTTAATTGCTATGAAATGATTAGTTATTTAAGTCAAGCGATGACCTTGGAGCCAGGTGATGTGATTGCTACTGGAACGCCTGCAGGTGTGGGAGTTAAGATGAAACCGAGAGGCTATATGTTGGCTGGGCAAACTGTGACCATTAAAATTGCTGAGATTGGTACTTTAAGTAATCCTGTCATAGATGAACCTGCGGGCTATATTGCCAGCTAGGCTATTTACCACAACAACGTTTAAATTTTTTACCGCTACCACAACGACACGGGGCATTGAGTCCCTGATTAACAGGGCCACTATTAGCACCTATTGATTTGACTTTGCCATCAAGGTATAGCCACTGCCCTTGTTTTTTTACAAAGCGACTGACTTCACTGAGCACCTGCTCCTCTCCATCTTGGGTGAAGTAAGCTTTAAACTCTACGACTCCCTTGCTATCTTTTGCTTGCCCTTTTTTAGTTGCAACGATCTCTAAGCGCGTCCACTCACTGGTTTCCTTGGAAAAATCAATATTAGCAGGGCGGGTGGCAGTGTCCCATGACTGTAATAAGTAGCTATCATTATGCATTGCATAAGCGGTAAACCGTGAGCGCATGAGAGCCTCGGCTGTTGTGACTTTTTTTGTTCCAGCATGAAGTAATGCACAGCAATTAGCATAAGGTAGTAGTGAGCCGCAAAGGCAGTTTTTTGAGTATGTTGTTGGGGTTGTCATGTGCTAGAAGTGGCTTGCTATGAATGGAAGGTATGTATTTCGCGCTCTCAATTATAGACATTAAATGTTTGCCTGTCAGTAATGACATGACTTTGTCATAAATGTCACTGCTGTCAGGTCAAATTGACAATATGGCTTACTTTTATTCAGTATCGCCCCTACCTTTACAGGGTATAGGGAGTTGGCATCAAACTTGTATAGTAATAAATGTATCCGCAAGGAAAGTTATTTTGGGTGTTTGGTTTAAGAATGAGAAAGAGTTCAATAATACCCTACGCTGAGATAGGTATTATTAAGTCGTCTCTTCTAAGCATCATGACAAGATTTCACAACTTTAAATAGGTTCTTTATTATGAAAATAAAAAAAATATGTGCATCAGTCACTTTAATACTTGCTTCCTCAGTACAGGCAGCACCAGTACAGTGGGCTGAAAATAATCATTGGTATGAATTTGTTTCTACGCCGACATACATTACCGATGCTCGTATTGATGCGTTAGGTAGGGAGCATGCTGGGAATAGTGGCTATTTAGTGACTATCTTATCGCAAGAAGAACAGGATTTTGTTAAAAGCTTAGCTGATAGAAGTCGAGCATGGATTGGTGCAAGTGATAACTTGACTGAAGGTATTTGGGAGTGGATGGATGGCCCTGAGGCTGGGCAAGAACTTATATATTCATTCTGGGCTCCTGGAGAACCTAATGACTATAATCGTCTGGGTGAAGATTATGCGGCATTGAATTGGCAGCGTGGAACGGGACGCTGGAATGATTGGGGTGGTCCGCAATACACAAACGTACATATTGGCTATATTGTTGAGTATAGTGAATCTCTTGCTAATGCGGCAAATGTACCTGCCCCAATAACCGTTGCAATGTTGGGTTTGGGGTTATTGGGGTTTACTTTTTCAAAGAGAAAGTCTATTCCACAGACTGTAGTGATTTAGGTGAGCCTTGTTACTGTATGTGATTCAATGGCGGTTAATTGCCGCAGTAGTCACATACAGTAGAATAATTGCTCTCACGTAGTCAAAAAGCATAGTGTCATCAGGGCGCTTATGTTGCATTCGTACAAATTTCAACCATGCCTTTAATACCTTCCAGTTCATCTTGCAGTTTCTGCAATGCTTTATTGCAATCAGAATGTTGTAAATGCAGCTGTTTTATTGCTTGCAACTCGACACTGCTTTTCTCATGTGCATCACCAATACCAATATGTGCAAGCAAGCTGTCATTTAAATAGGTTAGTAAGTTAAGTTGGTAGTTAGCCCCTTTGTAATGTGGGTTATGGTGATGGTAGACAACATCAATCACAGAGGCAGGCATATTCCAAGTTCTTAGTAACCAACTGCCTAGTTCGCCATGATCAACTCCTAAGGCAAATTTTTCTAATTTATAAAGGCTCAAACTCGGATTTGCTTCTGCTAAATTAGATAATATTTTGAACTCGTTAATAAATTGATCGCCTAGTAATGGTAAGCCGATATTATGCATCAAGCCTACTAAAAACACAGTTTGCGGCTCTATTTTACTTTCGGTTGGCAGTAATTCATTTAATGATTTCATTAAATGGGTGCTGGCTAAAGCGTGTGTCCAAAAAGCACGCGTACCAATAATGCCTTCTACAGGAGCTTTTAAAGGCGAGAGTGCGGCCAAGCCAAGTACTAAGTTAAATACAAACTGGTAACCTAAAACCCGACTGATGGCATCTTGCACGCTGGTTATTTTACCTTTATAGCCATATAGCGATGAGCTAGCCCAGCGAATGACTTGTGTGGTTAATAGCGGGTCTAGCTCTATAATTGCGGCCAATTTTTTGCTATCGGCAAGTGGGTCAGCTGCCAGCTTCATTATTCTGGTCGCAATGCCAGGTAATGGCGGTAATTCTTTGATGCTATTGATTGTTTCCCTAAGGTTTATAGGGGGATCTATCGACTTATTATTGGCTTCGATGCAGTTGAAAGTCCAGCTGATTAATGATGGGTTCATAACAGTCACCTTAATTAAGCTCGAAGCGTTTTAGTTTGCGATATAAGGTACGTTCACTAATATCCATTTCAGCAGCTATCAATTTACGATTACCTTGGTGTTTGGCGAGCAGGGTACGAATAATGTCACTTTCCATTTGTATTAGCGGATTGGTATTAGCCTGCTGAGGTTCTACCATGGTAGCAGTAGGTTGTGCTGAATATTGTATTTCTGCAGGCTGATGTTGCTGCATATAGGAAATATCATGCTCAGTTATATGGTAGTTTTGGCAGATACTGCAAGCAAGTTGCAAGCAGTTCTTTAGTTCTCTGATATTCCCTGGCCAAGTATGTTTTAGTAGTTTAATTAATGCTGGTTTATCTATGCTGTATTGTTCGCCATCGCGTTGGCTTATTTGCTTAATGAGGTGGCTGGTTAATTCTGGAATGTCATGCATACGCTCACGTAGGGACGGCACCTGAATGGGGAAGACTGATAAGCGATAATAGAGATCTTCACGAAATTTGCCAGCCTGCACCATTGCGGCAAGATTTCTATGAGTGGCACATAAGATGCGCACATCAGATTGCTTTGAAGAAGTGCCTCCTACGCGCCTATATGTCCCAGTTTCCAATGCACGTAATAATTTGGGCTGTTGCGATAAAGGTAGTTCACCGATTTCATCTAAAAATAGAGTGCCTTTATTGGCTAGTTCAAATAGTCCTTTTTTTGTGCCATTAGCTCCTGTAAAAGCTCCTTTTTCATGGCCAAATACTTCACTTTCAAATAAATCTTCACTGAGTACCGTGCAATCAACAACGACTAAGTCATGTTCACGTTGTTTGGAGTGGTTATGAATAAATTCTGCAGCTAATTCTTTACCTGTCCCCGTTTCTCCCATTAAAAAAGTTGGTGCGCGGGTTTTTGCAGCTTGTAGTAGTTTATTTTTATATTTAATAAAGGTATCACAGGAGCCGAGCATATTTGCGGTGTTACCAGTATTAAGTAATGGTGTGCTTTGGGTGATGGACTCTCCTAAATAGACAGTGCCATCATTATCTAGTAGAGGGTAGCCGCGAACGGTAAGTTCCATTTCTTCGTTGATAATATCTGTGGAGACGTACGGTTCAAGATTAAGAAATAAATTATGATGCCGACAGTTGGGTGCTTTGTTGCAGCATGGCTTACCAATGTACTCAGACCTAGATACGTTGAAGCGTTGTTCCCAGGCCTTATTTAAACCGACTATCATTAGTGACGCATTGATGATAATAAATGGCAATTCATGCGTTTCCAACAATGACTCGAGTGAAATTGAATTTTCAAGCATAAAAGCGCCGTATATCTGGTTAATCATTAATTGTCAGACTGTCTGACAGTGGTGACATGTCAGTATTGTCAGAGGGACTGACAATTGTGTCAGGTTTTAGTGCTATTCTAGTCTAAGACTCCTCTATTTAAAAGGTTTATAAAGTCGTCGCTAATAAATATCCTTTTCTGGTATTAGGTAAATTGGCATATGAAGTTTTTTTACTAAAAATTTAGGTAGTGCGGTAGTTATTAAGGGGTGAGGGATCGATGAGCAAAGTAAGAGAAGTTCAAAATAAAAAATTACAGAGTTAATTAGCGCGCATACAGAGTTGCATTGTTGTGTCAAGTATTTTTACAGTAAGGTGTGATTTAGTTTAGTAAGTATGTAAATAAGATGGAGGGTATTTTTTGGGGGAGGAGGGCTGAGTATTAAGCTTTAACCCTTTAAATTAAGTGGTGAAGTCTTGAAAGGTTCGTATTATAATAAGTGTGGAGAAGCCTAGTGAAGGTACGGGGTGGTGGGGTGGTTGAAATTGTGTGGGGAATAAAAAATCAATAGCTTACAAAATACGAATTCATTACTTTTGACGTATAACTATTTGACTTTATTAGGTTGAAAAATAGATTTATGGAATATTCCACGCTTTTAAGCACACCTTGGTTTATTGGCTTAATGACTGTCAGGTTTTTTTACATGCCTATTTTTGAGTAGAATAAAATGAAATTAAAGTTCATGTAAATCAATTGATTGAAGGTTATTTTGTTTTTGGTATGCTAATTGCATTGTTTGTATGTAAGGTTGAGTCAACTGGTGTTATTTGTTTTTGGCATGATACCTGCTGTATTACTTACACAGAGATAAGTTCATGACGTTCAAATTTGGCATGATACCTGCTTTGTTATTTACGTAAGATTAAATTTATCCTAATCTACAATTTTTGAGAAAATAATAGGAAAAACTATGAATATTAAAAAGAATTTAATAGGAGCTGCGGTTCTTGCATCCTTTATATCTGCTCCGGCATCAGCCTTTGTTGTTAACTTGCCTAATGGTATAGCGATTATTGAGGATGATAATAAAGAGTTAGTTCTAGATGCTTCTGGTAATGTTAAAACGTCAGGTGCTTTAGTTGTTGGCGACCGGTTGCGTGCTGTCGTTTCTTTTCAGGCAATTGCTAATCCAGATAACTCTGTGTTTCAAAATTTAGGTCTAACTGAAACTGCAGAATTGACGGGTATCTCTGAGATTGAGATAGCTGCGATAGGTCCAGGTGGCGATTTCGTATTCAAACCTAGTGCCAGTTTTGAGGCTACTTATGGACTAGGGGCAATGGTTGCGATGTTTGCAGATAGTACTCCTGATCTTGATATGGGCTGTGCTACACAAGCTGCATGTGAAGCAGATGCAACTAATGGCGATAGTTGGATGGTAGCTGGCTTCGGTGATGCTGATGATTTTTGGGTTGCTGGTCCTGCATTCCCTGGGGGCTTGACTGCTGATATTACTGCAATTGCTGCTCTGCCCGCTGTAACAAAGCTAGGTGTTGCAAATTATGCCTTATCAATTCTTGATAACGATACAGGGTATATCCTTGAGGAGCAGTTTAGCCCACTTTCTGGGTTTGTTGTTCCAGGCGGTGATAATTTTACTGATATTGTTGGTTCAGGTGATATTTTGGGTGGTGCTGGCTTAGCAGGGCCTTATATTGCACGAAGTGATTTTGATTTTCAAGTTAACGTTCCAGAACCAACATCTATCGCTTTGATGGGCTTGGGGTTATTGGGTGTTGTTGCTTCACGCAAAAAAATCAAAGTATAAGTTGCTAGATATTAGTAATTATTGAAATAGAATAAGTCTCCTTGCCTATATAAGGAGACTTATCCTGTTTACTTTTAGGTTAATTAGATATCGTGATGTCTAATTAAAAAAGCCTTAACCTTTGCTAATAGAGGTTAAGGCTTTTTTTGTTGAAATTATTTGGCCTTCCTTACTAAATTATACCATTTACATATAAAATATAGTCACTTGTCTTTTTGTGGCTTGTCAAGGTGTGCGTAAGTAAATTTTTGTCTCGTTGCATGGTGCTAATGAGGAGCCTGAAAAGCGAGATGGTGATTCTCCCTATTTTATGGGCTTCATTTATGTATAGAAGTTCTAGTGCTTATTATTTTTTTGCCATTTTCTTACGTAAAATTATTTTTTTTAGTTTTTGTAGCGGACTTTTCATTCCCCATATAAAGCGGTGTTTTCTGTATTTGTTTATGAGTGCATCGTATTGAATGACAGTAGGCACAGCAAGAGGAGGGGCTTTACTTAGGAGGATGTTGCATATATGAGTTGTAATAACGCCCGCTATAATAAAAGGGGCAGGTGATACTGAAGGTAATTGATGTTCCTTTATGTCAATATCATTTTGGTTTAAATATTTCAGCATGTAGGGCTTTGGGGTAATACCAGCAATGAGAGATACAGATAGTTCAAATTCATCATCATCAAGGTTAAAGTTAAAATACTCTTCAAAAGTCATGCCTTCTGGGTTAAAGCATAACAAGGTAAATCCAAACCCTATGGGAGGAGCGGTTAATACCCAGAGGTTTCTCTCTCTGGCTGCAGCGTACAATAAAAAACGTTCTTTAAAGCAGTAAAAGTCAAGTGAATCTATGACAATATCTACATCTGAAAGAAAATCATTAATATTGTGTTCATTAATACCTGATTCAAATAGGTGGGTTTCTGCTTCTGGATTGATGTCTAGAACAATATTCTTGGCAACATCAGCTTTCTTTTTGCCTACTGTCGACATAGTTGCACCATACTGACGATTGAAATTTTTTACTTCATATTCATCAAAATCGGCTAAGTGAAAGTGGCCAATTCCTAAGCGACTTAATGCGGCAACTTGAGCCCCTCCCGTTCCCCCGAGGCCAGCGATTGCAACTCGTGTGTTTCTTAATTTAGTTTGTTCATCAGTACTAATAAAGCCTTTATTTCTAGAAAAGGCTACATCATAATTATAATCTTCCATATTGTCCTCATTTTATTTTATATGAATGCAGTATAGCAAAGTGTTAGGTGAGTGGTTTTGACAAATCAAACGCCCTCAATTATTGAAAATAAATTGTCAAGTGTGAGGTGATGGGGTGGAGCTATTAAGTTGATTTATTGCTGAATTTTTTCAAACTGTTATAGGGATTAATTTACATTCATCACTATAACAGGTGTGGTACGTTATGCCTTCTCATAACTATTGCCATAAATATTGGCTGCCAACTTAAGACGGGACAATTTAACTACCAGCAGGCCTTTAGCCTGCTTTTGAGATTTAATACTTGTCCCATCTTAAGTTGGTAGCCTAAAAATTCAACAGGCATAGAGTCAGAGTCGTAAGTAAGAGTTCAAGTGCTATGTTTAGTTTTTTCGGTTACTTCCCAAATAATGTTTACTCGGAGGTATAGTGGATTTCTCCAAAAAGCGTAAATTTTTCTTTAAAGTCCAGTGAGGTTGGTAAGCTGTTTTATGTTTTTGAAGAGGTGCCCGTTACTCCGTTGATAAAATAAATTCTCGCTACCATAAAGGATTGATGATGTCGCCCTGATGCTGGAGGATTGTTTCCATTTTTGGTAGCTTGCATGTAGCATTTTAGCCTGTCTGACAGCTGTGGGTTTTGGAGGCACTATAATTACGAACTTCTGGCGGGATAGGGTTTATATTCAATTTTACAATTTAAATCTAATTTTGCAGTTTACTTGAGCTGATTACTTAGTGCCGATTAATATGCCATGACTAAGTGGCATATTATCGTAACGTTCAACTTTAAAGTTTGCGGCAATCATCCAGTTTTCATAATCAGACCATGAATATAGCATGCCATCACCTGAGGCAATTGCTTGGAAATAAGGTGAGCCAAGTGCAGTGCTTAGAGGGCCAGTATCATCATCATTCCCCATCATATTAAAGATAATAACTTTTCCTCCGTCGGCTAGTGCGTCATATGTGCGTTTTAGCAGGGCGATATTCATTTGTGGAGACCAAATGGTCATGATATGTGAATAAAGAACCGCATCAATATTTTTAGGGAATGGGTCATTTAGAAAATTTCCAGGCCATGTTTTTACGCGGTCAGACATTCCTTGATTTGCAATATTCTTTGTCGCCAAGTTACAAACAGATTCAGAGTCAAAAATACTGACAGTCATGTTTGCATATTTCTGGCATAGCATAATTCCGTTAGTGCCATTACCTCCACCTGCATCCACTAAATGATTGATTTTTTCAAGTTCAGGGAAGTTGAGTAGATAAAAGTTGGCTTGCTTAGATAATGCCTCCATTGCCTCTTGAAAAACGTGCTCTTTAAATGGGTCATTTTCTAGGCGTTGATAAAGTGTATTTCCAGATCCAGGGAATTGAGCTAGGCCCGTGTTGGTGTTTTCTTTAAGAGATTTAACAAAATCAGTTAAGCCTTCATAGACAATATAACGTTGCCATCCTAAAATTTTTGCTACAGATCCTGGTTTGCTGGCAACCAATATTTCTTCAGTTAAGGGAGCATTTGAATATAGGTCGTTTTCTTTAATTATGATGCCTAACGATGTTAAACCTGTTAATAAAATTCGAGTGGGTTGTAATTCTAAGTTTAGTTTTTTTGCAATTACTTCTTGTGTTATTTGCGGTTGTTTTGAGAGATGCTCGTAAAGTTCTAATTCAACTCCTGCCCACAGAAGTTGAAATGCAGTATGGCCTCCAGCAATAAGAATCAAAGTCTCTAAATCTAATTTCAATGGTTTACTTTTTTCTATCATAGAGAGGAACCTATTATTTTGAGTTCAAGAAATTTTTAACTATACTATAATTCGACTATAGGTTATTTTAAGTAAAAATCAACCTTAATTATTTAGAAACCTGACTCATTCGAGATATTAATCCATATGACACTTTCAGATATACTTATAAAGGCAGGCCAAGCAACGCCTTCAGCAGATAACTCTCAACCTTGGTTGTTTGTTACAAAGGCATCAACCTTCTCAGTTATGTACGATTCTAAACGTGTTTTAAACAAAACATTTAAGCCTGATGCACATGCTACTTATTTATCTATAGGGGCATTATTAGAAAACCTTAATCAAATGTGTCGTGAAGTAAAGGTTACTCTTCAGTGGAATTTCCCTGAAACGTTTAACCCTGACAATCCCGTATACTTTGAAGCCCAGTTAAAAGAGGGTAATTTAAATATAAATGAAGCAGAGTTTGCAAATCATCCGCTATTTAGCAGACATACATATCGGTTTCCTTTTCAAAAAAAACAAATTCCATCTCAGATAATTGATGCAGTAGTAGCAAAAAAAACTGAGTATGCTAAAGCTGTTGTGATAACAGATAATAATAAAATCAGGGATATGGCCAGTCTTGTGAAGGATGCTTCACAAATACGGTTTCAAACCCAAGAGATTCACGAATGGCTTGGAAGGAGTTTGCGCTTTGGTAAGCAAGCAATGCAGACGCGTGATGGTTTAGATGTTGCAACATTGGATTTACCTCCTGGAGGTTCTTTGTTTATGCGTTTTATTAGTGATTGGCGTAGAATGAAAGCCATGAATTTTTTAGGTACTCATAAATTCATGTCTTGGGTTGACAGTATGCCAGTTAAGTCAGCACCAGCTATAATTGCCATTATTGGCCAAGCGGGCTTTCGGGAAACGCTATCTGCGGGACAATTAATGCAGAGTATTTGGATAGATTTAAATGAGCAAGGAATTGCTGTGCACCCTTATTACGTAGTGCCTGACCAAATGAATAGGTTAAAAGATGGTGTGGTGCCCAAAGATTTGCAGCAGCAAGCTGAGCAGGTAAGTAAACAAACCAGAAATTTGTTGGATTTACAGGAAAATGAAGTATTTCATATGTTATTTCGTGTTGGTTATCCTACCAAAAACAATACAAAACGTTCTTTACGGCTCCCTTTAGATAAATTATGCAACACCATCCCTACTAATTCATAGAAAATAGCGTGATGTGTGAAAATCCTACTTTATAACTTCGGGGTGTTATTCTATGCAGGTTCCTAAGTTGTCTAAAGTTAATTTGGAGATCAACTATTTGATTGCTTGTAATGGCTGGTACTCGTTCGAGCCTTTAGGTTGAGAGGACTAATAATTGGTGTGTTGTTCTGCATAGATTAAGGCAAAAACAATGTAAATTTAGCTCCCCCTAAACGACTGGTATTTGATGTTTCTATATAGCCTTGTTTATTAGCGGTGCTATGTAACTTAGCAATAATAGAAACAAAGTAAAGACCCAAGCCAGTATTGCCCTCATGAAAGTCAATCTCTTTGTTAGTCATTAGTTTTTCAGGGTAACCTGCACCATCATCTTCAATACTAAAATAACGATAGCCATTCTGTTTACCTGCTGAGAGGATCACCTGCGTTTCACTATAACGTTGAGCATTATTAAGTATCGAACCTATGGCATTACTCACTAAATCAAAATCACAATAACAGAGTTGCTCTTCAGCATCATATTCAAGTTCTAGGTTGATAGAGTTCAAATCTAACAGTGCAGATTGCTGTGCTTGAATATCATTCAATATTTCATTCAAACTATATTCGTCAATATTCAGATTGAATTTTTCCAGCTCAATTTTATATAAGGCGAGCAGATGCATCAGGCTATTATTCATACGGCTGGCTTCAAACTCTAATTGCATGAGATTGTTATCAGGCGTATTGCTTTGCTTGAGTTGCTTAATAAGGTCACGTATTGTGCCCAATGAATTTTTCATATCATGAACAGATGCAGCTAATATTGAGGCGAAATCAGTGGGTGCTATAGATGAGCTGGACATAGCGGTTAACCTTTTTTTAAGCTGTTTTTAAAATTAAGTGCCAATTTGGCATATTCCATTTGAATTGTATTGAGTTTGTAGGGAGCAACGCCCAATTTTTTGGCCTTATTAATATAATATTTAACTTCAGCCATATTCTCTTTTGTACAGCCTGAAGCTTGGATGCCATGTAACATGATTTTTGTCATGTTAAGAATAATGGTTTTATTATTGGGCATAGATTTAAACGCAGTCGCAAATAGTGCTACCGCCTCAGTAAACTTGCCTTGTTTATAAAGCTTTACACCTTCGTTATTAATATGAATGAGCTGTTTCTTGGCGGTGTTAATCAGTGCTTCTGCATGACTTTCTCGTCCAATAGCACTATGCATTGCATTGATATTATCTATAAATTCATCATCATCGACATGACTTTTTACTAATTGCTCTAATAGGGCATCTGCTACATGATCATGCTCATTGAGGTAGCAAGCTTTAGTCATATCTAAGAGAATTTCTTTATCTAAATTTTGTTTGTGATGTTCTGTCAGTTCCAAGGCTTCCACAAAAGTTTCTTCTGCTTTTTCGTTATCCCCTGTACTTTTAAATATTTCAGTCTCATGAATCACGGCTCGTAATGCAGTGCTCGGGTCATTGGGGAACTCGGTACGCATACTTTGCAATATTGCCAAAGCATCATCAGGCTTTTCCGACTTGTTAAAAACTTGAGCTAAATTAGAAAAATCACTGGAGTGTTTATGTACTGAGTATTTACCTAGCTCGACTGCTGATTTGCAGGCTGACTCGGCAATTTCCAGGTTGCCAGTTTTATTGGCAATAGTGGCTAACTTGCGTTGCCTTAAAATAGTTTGTGGCGAAAGGGCAACAGCTTGATTTAGGGTTTCCTGCGCCTCAACATTTTGATCAGCCAATTCGTAAGATTGTGCAAGCAAATCATATGCTTCCATGGTCATTGGGTATTTGCTGATGATTTCCTGAAAAATACTGATAGCCTCTGCACTATTACCTTGTAAATATTGAATTTGAGCAAGCCCCAGCATGGCCCAATTAAGCTCTCTTTGATCTAAAATATCTTGGTAAATATGTTGTGCAGTCGGGTAATCATGTGCATAAATGGCAAGTTCTGCACGTTTTTTTAACGTTGCGGTATGTAGTTTTTTTGGGCTTTCAGCTAGTAATTTATCGCAGAACTTAATGGCTAGCACATAATTTTCGCTATCAATAGCGGCATCGACTTTTTTAAAAAAATTTTTGCGCTCAAAGGTGCGCTCTAAGCGAGTTAGGAGTAGCTGTGCGGTAAACGGCTTGGTTAAGTATTCATCTGGTTTATTTTCCATGGCACTGAGTACCATGCTTTGCACTTGTTCAGCAGTCACCATAATAAAGGCGGCATAACTAGGAAGCAGCTTACGAAATCGTGCTTCTTCTAGGACTTGTAAGCCATTTTTCCCAGCCCCTAAGTTATAGTCGCATAGTACTATATCGAATTTATGGGTTTGCATGGCGGCGATGGCTTTTTGACCATTTTCAGCTTCAACTAATGATTCAACTTCAAGTGAGTAAAGCATATCTCTGATGGCTTTGCGCATGGCAGGATAGTCTTCGATCAGTAAAATATTTTTTGATTTTAAGTCTAGCATGACATAGAAGTAGGTAGCAGCAAATCCAAGGGGAGGCATACTTGATTCTTTAATTAATATTAATTGTATACTATTTTTTTTCCTTGAAAATACAATCTTTGTCCCAATATCGAATTCATAATTAATTTTATTTTAGGGAAACTTATAAATGACCGTTGAAGCTAAAAAAGAAACGCTTGGATTTCAGACTGAAGTTAAGCATTTATTGAACTTAATGATTCACTCTTTGTACAGTAACAAAGAGATCTTTTTACGTGAGTTAATTTCAAATGCCTCTGATGCAGCTGATAAATTACGTTTTGAAGCACTATCAAATGATGGGCTTTACGAAGGTGATAGTGAGTTAAAAATTGGTATTGCCTTTGATAAAGACGCGAAGACCATAACTATTAGTGATAATGGTATTGGGATGACTCGTGAAGAAGTGCAGGAGCATATTGGTACTATTGCAAAATCAGGGACTAAGCAATTTTTTGATGCACTAACGGGCGACCAAGCGAAAGATAGCGAATTAATCGGCCAATTTGGGGTTGGTTTTTATTCTGCGTTTATCGTTGCTGATAAAGTAACTTTAACAACACGTAAAGCAGGCACGACTGATGCGGTTACTTGGGAATCAGCTGGTGAAGGTGAGTATACATTGGAGACTGTTGAAAAAGCAGGTCGTGGTACTGACATCGTATTGCACCTAAAAGAAGAAGAAACGGAGTTTTTAGATGACTACCGTTTGCGCAATATCGTTAAAAAATTCTCTGATCATATTTCTTTGCCTATTATTATGGATAAAGAAATTCCGGCAGTAACGGACGAAGAAGGTAACGAAACTGAAGCAGCTAAAGTAGAAGATGAAGTGGTTAACAGTGCTTCAGCTATGTGGACTAAATCTAAAGATGAATTAGATGATGCAGCTTACAATGAATTCTACAAACACGTAGGTCATGATTTTCAAGACCCTTTAGCGCATGTGCATAGCAAGGTTGAAGGCACTAACGAATACACCATGCTATTGTATGTGCCAGCACGTGCACCTTTTGACTTATGGGATAGAGATGCAAAGCACGGCATAAAATTGTATGTGCGTAAAGTCTTTATTATGGATGATGCTGAGCAATTAATGCCGCGTTACTTACGTTTTGTGCGTGGTGTGATTGATACGGATTCATTGCCACTGAATGTATCGCGTGAGATTTTGCAACAAAGTAAAAAAATTAATGTCATCAAAGCGGGTGCTGTTAAGAAGGTTCTTGGTTTACTTGAAGGCATTGCTAAAAATGATCCGGAAAAATATGCAAGTTTCTGGTCTGAGTTTGGTAATGTGATGAAAGAAGGTCCGATTGAGGACGTCAAAAATAAAGAGCGTGTTGCTAAATTATTACGCTTTGCATCAACTCATGCTGATACGGAAACGCAAGATGTATCACTGGAAGATTACATCGGACGCATGAAAGAAGATCAGGACAAAATCTATTATGTGACCGCAGACAGTTTTACGGCAGCTAAAAATAGCCCACACTTAGAAATCTTCCGTAAGAAAGGCATTGAAGTTCTATTATTATCTGATCGTGTTGATGAGTGGTTAATCTCTAACCTCAATGATTTTGATGGCAAAGTATTGCAATCGGTTGCTAAAGGTCAGTTAGATTTAGATAAATTTGATACTGAAGAAGATAAAAAAGAGCAAGAAGAAGCTTCAAAAGACTTTGAGTCTGTCATCACTCAAATTAAAGAAGTATTAACAGATAAAGTAAGTGATGTGCGTTTAAGTCATCGTTTGACTGCGTCACCTTCTTGTTTGGTGACTGAGCAAGATGCAATGAGCTTAAATATGGAACGTATCATGAAAGAAGCAGGTCAAGATATGAATATGATGGGCATGGGCGGTAGTCAGCCAGTGTTTGAAATTAATCCTGAGCATGCTTTGGTGACGCGTCTTAAAGAAGAGCAAGACGATGAGCGTTTTGCTGATTTAACACGTATTTTATTTGACCAAGCTATTTTGAGTGAAGGAGGGCAGTTAGATGACCCTGCTGAGTTTGTACATAATTTAAATGGTTTATTGCAAGGCTTGTTGAAATAAGTGCTTAGCTGTTAGTTTTATGAAAAGGCCGCTAATTAGCGGCCTTTTTTTTGCTTGCTTGTTTATTTATGCGTCAGGTTTGTAAAAGAAAATATCCATAATTTGTTTTAAGAACGGTGGTTTTGGCTTGTGTCTGCGCCCATAGTGGTGGCGACTGCTTCTATGTTTAGATTGAGTTTTATTGGGTTTTAGGCCAAGCACTCTGCCATGAGTGGATAATAATTGCGCGTTGGCAGGCCTTTTATTCTTTTTACGGCGGCTATGTTTGGCGTTATTTTTAGATTGTGTGGTGGTCGACGGCATGTCCATATCATTTTTTTCTTTAATTAGCTGGCCATGTTTGGATAATGATTGGGGGCTGGTTTGAACTTTAGATTCTTTAGGAAGATTGTTTTTCAGCTGAGTGCTATGACTAAGCTTGTTCATGCTACGTCTAATTTTTTGCCTTCTTTTATCCTTGAACTCTTCATAAATTGGCCAAATAAGGAGGCGTAATAGCGTTAAGATTAATAGGGTGGTAATGATGGTTTTGCCATATTGATGCCAAAGCCGCATAAAAGAAAGGTATTCATCAGTATCTTCAATTTGTAAGGCTAAGGGGATGTCATGGGTTGAAACATTAGGGTTCCATGGCTCAGTATATTTATTAAGCTGCTGTATGGCATTATTGTTGGCAGAGTTGCTTAGCCTTTGTACTGATAGTCCTTGGAAAGACTCTAGCAAGGACTGTGCGTCACTTGTATCTTTATCTTGCCAGATAACATCTTTGGTTTCTGAGTCAGTATCCCAAATCACTATTTCGTAAGGCAGGTCGCTGACGTTTTGTTGGGCAATAGGTGTTGTTTGGACAGTTGCCTTTTTTTCATTTTGAGCCTCTGCGGTGAAATTGGTGGCAGCTGTTTGATCTTGAGTAAAAAGTAAATCCTGTTCATTAGCTGTCCGCCATTCACTATTGTTTTGGGTAGTCCGTGCGGCATAACTAGTGATGGGGGGTATAAAAAATACGCTACAAATTAGATAGCATTTTATGGATTTGCTTAAAAAGTTCATATTTCTATTCTCGTACAAGCTCTCTTGCAAGTGCATCGATTCAAATTGAATTCATGACCTGTGATCATATTTAAATATTGCTATTTAAAATGCCAAGTTACTCTCAGTTTGGATGAGTATAGCCTTTACTCTTGCTCGCAATGTTATTTCGTGCAGGACTGCCCTGTGCTTTTATTAAATTTAATTGTAAGGAATGAAATAAACTTACGACTAAAACTTTGAATTCGTTTTCAACTAAAATGATTTAACGATTCTGTCACTGGCATATATAGTAATTCTTTTTATATGATTTTAATAATTATTTCGTGCGTAATTGGACTCACTTATGAATATCATGAGTAGAGCTTTTTCTGTCCAGAGGGCGTATGACTTGGTGACCTAGTGAATAGTAATTATAAAAAATGATGGGCTAATTTTAAGGATATAAAATGCAAACAAAAAATTTACTTGTATTCATCGCTTCTAGTTTTGTTATGGGGCAAGCCTTGGCAATCGAACCTGTTTATGAAGGTGATGATGGTATTCGTGCTAAGGTTTTTGCAACAAACTGCTTGGCATGTCATTCGTCAGAATTAACAGGGGGGAGTCGAAATGGCGCGCCATCAAATGTTGATTTTGACACTTATGCGGAAGCGGTAGCGCATGGTATGCAGGCAGTTAATCGCGCGGTCATGTTGGGTAATATGCCACCTTCTTTTAGCCCTTTGCCTGAGTTGGACGATGAACAAAAGCAAGCGTTAAAAAACTGGCAGGCTTTAGGCTTTCCTGAAAAGCATTTGCCGGCTATTTTTTCAGCGAATACAGCAGAATTGGTTGTGCCAGCTATTTATGTCAAAGATGCGAATGGGGATATTGTCTTAGGGGGATCGGTAAAATTTGAATTGCTCTCTAATCCAAGCCAAATTCAATTTGGGCTGACAGATTTCCAAGAGCTTGAGGAAAGTGAACCTGCTGAGCATGTACATATGTAATAGGTAGATATTTGATTAAAGAGCGTATCTTGCTATTTTAAAGGTACGCTTTAAGATGCACGTACGCAGTGACCATTAGCTGCATTATAAATGGCAGTAGGCTGATTATTCTTGTGCGTCGTTCCAGCTAATATCAATAAATTATTGGTAGCAAAATTTTTTCGTACTGCCAATGCTGAGCGTGCAGGGGCTTGCTTGCTGATATTGGCACTAGTAGAAACAATTGCTCCGCCATAAGTAGAGCAAAGTTGTTGTACTAATGGGTGGGAACTGACTCTGACAGCTAGTGAATTATGAGTCCCAGTCAAATATTCAGGCACCCAAGCTTGTGCAGGGATGATCCAGGTAACAGGGCCTGGCCAACTAGGCATAATGCGCTGTAGCATTGCAGGTGTAGGATTTATAAACGGCTGCAATTGCGAAAAGTCAGAGGCAATTAAAATAAGCCCCTTATGCATAGGCCGCTGCTTTAACTGTAGTAGCTTAAGTACTGCTGATGCATTTAATGGGTCACAGCCTAAACCATAGACAGCTTCAGTTGGGTAGGCAATAATTTTTCCATGCTGTAAAGCACGTGTTGCCAGCTGTATTTTAAAAGGCGCTAATTTAGGCATCAGAATTTTTAGAGGCAGTATGGCTACGATATAAAATAATAATCCCTGTGAGAATAAAAGGAATGCTGAGCATTTGTCCTGTGCTGAGTAAGGGCTCTTGTATATGGCTAACTAAGTTAACTTTGTAGGTTTCTAGAAAAAAGCGAGCACTAAAAATAAGGATTAAAAACCATGCACATAAACGTCCTTGTAAGTTAAAGCTTGGGCTTTTTATATAGAGGGTTAGTAAAAAAGTAGAAATACTGAGATAGCTAAAAGCTTCATACAGTTGTACTGGATGGCGCGGTAGGGTATCAATACGTTGAAAAATAACTGCCCATGGCACGTCAGTAACGGTGCCTGCAATTTCTGAGTTTAAAAAATTACCGACTCGAACCAAGCAACCACTAAAAGAGGCTGCAATCGCTGCTCTATCTAATATCCAAAAATAAGTAAAGCTCGCCTTGCGTTGATAAATATAAAGCGCAATCAACACGCCGAGTGTGCCACCATGGCTGGCTAGTCCACCCTCCCACACAGCAAATATTTTGCCAGGATTGTCTGCGTAATAAGCAAAGTTATAAAATAAGACATGTGCTAGTCGTGCTCCAACAACCGAGCCGCCCATGCAGTACCATAGTAAACGATCCACATCGTCGGTATCACCAAATTCACGCGAGTACACCCAATGCATAAATAGGTAATTACTCAATAGTGCTAGCGCAAACATTGCACCATACCAGTGAATACGAATATGATTAAAGCTGGCTAACACAGGATCAAAATCCCAAATTAAATAGTCCATAGAGTAAGGTTTGTCTAAATGATCTTGGTTTATTCGACAGCAAAGTCAACAATGTCTTTCAGCTTGCTATTCATCTCTGCCGCAAAAGCGTTAAGTTCTGCATTCTCTGAATCAGTCGGCATCAGGTGAGTGCGCACAATGGTTTTACCTTGATATTGGTAAGTCACCACATTGCAGGGCATAAAACGTACCGCATGCGGTGACATTTGTAGTAGAGTTTTCGCATGAGTCAAGTTGCAAAACTGGATAGTATCATACTCAGGAAAATCAGCAGTGCCACGCTCTCGAATCACTTTGCCCACTCGGCTATGCCCCGTGATTCTAAAATTATGTTCAGAAATAGCAATTTCTAATTCAGCCAGCACATCTTCATAAGGTTTTTCAGTAGCAGCCTGATAGAATGGTACATACTCGCCTGCTGGTGTTATCGTGCAGCCGACAAATAATAGACTAACAACAATGAGATAAAGGTATTTTAGGATGGCAATTTGGTTCATGACACATTTTAGCATTTATGAATAAGCAAGCGAAAGTAAGCGGTGTTATCTTGGCGGGTGGTTTGGCGCGTCGCATGCAGCAACAAGATAAAGGCTTGGTAAACTTTAAAGAACAGCCGATGATTAGTTATGCAATACAAGCGATTGCGCCAGTAGTCGCAGAGCTATTTATTAATGCCAACCGCAATATTGAGCAATACCAAAGCTTCTCCTACCCTGTTATTACTGACGAAAATGATGATTTTGCAGGGCCTTTAGCGGGTGTTGCCGCTGCCTTAAGCCATGGTAACAATGAAGTGCTATTAGTGATGCCCTGTGATTCACCCTTTATGACTAGTACAGGTTTACAATGCTTATTAGCTGAGCGCGAGCGACTTGATGCCGATATTGCGGTTGCCTTTGATGGTGAGCGTATTCACCCCGTATTTATGGCATTAAAAACATCATTACAGAGTAGTTTGCAACAATATCTGGCAGCAGGTGAACGCAAGATCGATCGTTGGTTTGATCAGCACCATTGGGTAAAAGTTGACCTAAGTGCTCACCCTGAATATTTTGCCAATATTAACACTATGGTGGAATTAAACGAATTAGCAAGCAAGGAATTATGATGCAACCAGAAATGACCGATGCAGGCCTCAGTGTTGCCAAAGCAACCATAGGCGTTGACGAAACAGGGCAAGAACGCGAAATCCAATTAGTCGGTGAGCGCGCGATGACTATTTATGTTGATAAACAAGAAATTGTTACCTTAATGACCATAGGCTCGCATCCTGAAATATTGACGTTAGGCTATTTGAAAAACCAAGGCTTTTTTGAGAAAATTGCGGAAATAAAAGTAGTACAAGTTGATTGGGAAACCGAATCGGTTGCAGTAGTTACCGCTGGAGAAGCCAGCGATTTTTCTGAGCAAATGCAGCGTAGAACCGTGACCACAGGTTGTGGGCAAGGTACGGTTTTTGGTCGATTAATGGAGAAATTACAAAAAATTCGCGTGCCTGAAAACCATGTCCGCCAGTCTACTTTATATGCACTACTCGATTCAGTCAAAGCCCATAATGAAGTCTACAAAAAAGCTGGTGCAGTACATGGTTGTGCCTTATATTTAGGTGATCAGCTGGAGTTATTTGTCGAAGATGTTGGCCGGCATAATGCGGTCGATGCCATTGCCGGACATATGTGGCTCAATAATATTTCTGGTGATAATAAGATTTTTTACACTACAGGGCGATTAACCTCGGAAATGGTCATAAAAGTATCGCAAATGGGGATCCCTGTTTTATTATCACGTTCAGGAGCCACGCAAATGGGCTTGGAAATGGCACAATTATCAGGGGTGACTTTGATTTCCCGATCACGGGGTAAGCATTTTATGGTGTTGAATGGTGCGCAGAATATCGAGTTTGATGTGTTTTGACGTGGAGCGTTAGGCTATTTTTTTGATAGCAATAAACTTGTGCTCCGCAGTCAGCTCCATTTCAAAATGGCCATAGATGCCCTCATGGCTGAGGAATTGTTTGATATTCTGAGCAGGGAAAGTAATACGCCGCCCGTCATCTGCTACGGTGGTGATGTTTTTAGCAAGTCCTTGATAGACCTTTAGATATTGATCGGCTGATAAATTGAGTTTAAAGCGTATTGCTTGGTTTAAAGTCATAGTGTATAAACCTGTTGGGTCGATGGTTTGATCGAGTATTCAGCCGATAAAAAACAATTATGGAGCGCAGGTTTTAGCCTGCTTATATCGTGACAAGTGCAGGTTAAAGCCTGCGCCCCAGTTTTATAAAATTCTCAGTTTTCAGTGTCTTTCAACGTTTGTTTTAGTTGGGTAATAAAACTTTGTTGTTGTTCTGCATTGATTAGTTGTTTGTCCTGTGTTGTGAGGAAGAACATATCTTCTGCGCGACTGCCGATAGTGCTGATTTTGGCACTAATGATATTAAAGTGGTACTCTCTAAAAATTTTGCCCATTTTGGCTAATAAGCCAGGGTGGTCGGTAGTGACCAATTCAAGAATGCTATAACGTTCCTGTGGGTCGGCGTGGAAATAAGCTTTAGTGCGGATTGGGAAATGTATGGCTTGTCGCGATTGGTGGTGTAAGTTCTTTTGTGGGAATGTGTGCGTTTCACTTAGGTGTTGTTTAACAATAGCACAAATATGTACTTCTCTGCCTAAGTCGCTAATGGAGCTACCTGACTGCTCTAGTACTTGAAAGCTGTTCAGTGTGTATTGGTCTTTGGCGGTGATGATTCTGGCATCTAAGATAGTGAGGCCGAGGTTGTCAAGCGCCGAGGTGGTGCGTGAAAAGATGAAGTCTTCGCGTTTGTGGTGCGCATAGATAAAAATTTCGGCGCTACCGCGTTGATTTTGCGGGCGTAGTAAAATCAGAGGCAGGCTTTTATCGGTAGCGGCATGAATGGCGATAGTGTGCCAGATAATTTCATCAGGGTAATAGCTGAGAAAATAATCAGGACAGATGTGTTGCCATGCTGTTGTTATGCTGGTGCTGGATAACCCTTTACGTAATAGCTCTTGCTGTGCTTCATCCCGAGTTTGCTTAATGGTGTCCTGCTGTTTTATCGGGTTTTCCAGGCCGCGCCTTAGTGCATTCAGTGTTGAAATATAGAGCTCTTTCAGTAATGAGTCTTTCCATGATGTCCATAGCTTGGGGTTGGTGGCGCGAATATCGGCAACAGTGAGTAAGTAGAGGTAGTTCAGGTATTCGGGGTTGCCAACTTGAGCGGCAAATTCGTGAATAACATCTGGGTCGCTAATGTCTTTGTGTTGTGCCGTTGAGGACATGATTAAGTGATTTTTGACCAGCCAAGTAATGAGCTTGGTATTGTGCTCTGATATTTTGTGGTCTATGCAAAATTGTTGCACAATGACTGCGCCTAGCTCTGAATGACTGCCCTGTTTACCTTTGGCGATGTCATGGAATAAGCCTGCAATATATAAGATATAAGGTTTGGAGATGAGTAGAAAAATATCATTACAAAAGGGGAGTTCTTTATTGTGCTTGACTAAGGCGAAGCGACGTAAGTTGCGAATAACAAATAAAGTATGTTCATCTACGGTGTAAATATGGAATAAGTCATATTGCATCCGGGCAACAATATTATCAAAACTGGGCAGGTAAGCAGCCAGTACGCCATAGCGATTCATTAGGCGTAAAACGCTATTGATGGCGCGGGGTTGGCGTAATATTTCTATAAACAGTTGCCGTGCAAGTGGGTCTTGACGAAAGTCGTCATTAATTTGATGTAGATTGCTTCTTATCAGGCGAATGGTGGTGGATCTAATGCCTTTTAGTGAGGGAGTTTTTTGTAGTAATAAGAAAATTTCTAAAATTGCGCGTGGGTGCGTTTGGAAAATATTGACGCTTTTGGCGGCAATATAGTCAGCAATACTATCAAATTTATCATCAATGACTTGTACCCTGTATGTTTTTTCGGGGTGTGGCAGGCAGTGTTCGTCAAATGATTGTAATAAGGTTTCATTTAGTCTTTCCAGTTGCATTACTGTGCGGAAGTAATGCTGCATGAACTGCTCTATATCTGCGTTATTTTGGTGTTCGGTAAAGCCGAAGCAGGCAGCTAAGTCACGTTGATAGTCAAAAAGGAGCCTATCCTCACAACGATTGGCTTGTAAGTGTAAGGCAAAACGAATTTTCCATAAGAGTTCCTGTGCTGCAAAGAGTTCATCATATTCGGCTTGTGGCAACAGCTTGTAATAAATTAATTCACGTAAGGTGTTGGCGTTGTAATGATATTTGAATATCCAGCCAATAATTTGGATGTCACGTAGGCCGCCAGGATTTTCTTTTATATTAGGTTCTAGGTTATAAGCTGTGTCGTGAAACTTATTGTAGCGCTGGCTTTGCTCTTTACGCTTGGCCATATAAAAATCTTCAGATGCCCAAAGTTGGTGGTCTTTTATTAAGGTGTTTAGTTCTGAGGCTATTGCCGGGTTGCCAGTAATGAAACGTGATTCCAGCAAGTTGGTCATGATGGTTTGATCGTCACGAGCTGCTTGGATGCACTCTGCACTGCTACGTACGCTTAAGCCTAATTTTAGGCCGGTATCCCAAAGAACGGTACATAATTGTTCTAGTTGTTGCTTATCGGTGTCGGTGGTGTCGTTAGCAAACAGAACCAGAATGTCGATGTCGGAGTGCGGGAACATTTCTTGGCGGCCGTAGCCTCCTACTGCGATCAAGGAAAAATTATCTGGTGATTGCTTGATGAATTGTTTCCACAGAACACGGAGTAGTTCATCAATAAAGTTTGATTTAGCAAGCAGGAAGCTTGTAATTGGCTTATCTGGTGAGAAGCTGCTTTTTAAATAGGTATTGTGCTTCTTGATTGCCTGTTTGATTTGTAATGCGCTGCTTAAGCTGTTCATAGTTTCAGAGCTCTTCTTGACGCAAAGTAAGTACTTCATGTCCTGTGGGTGTGACAAGAATGGTGTGCTCCCATTGGGCAGATAATGAACGATCTTTGGTGACTGCCGTCCAGCCGTCTTTTAAGACCTTAATATTGCGCTTGCCAATATTGATCATGGGCTCAATGGTAAGGATCATGCCTGCTTCCAATGTTGAGCCTTCATCACGCTTGCCATAGTGTAAAACCTGTGGTTCTTCATGAAATTTATTGCCGATGCCGTGGCCGCAGAATTCGCGGACAACGGAATAGCGGTTAGACTCGGCATGTTTTTGGATAACATAACCTATGTCACCTAGGGTGCAACCTGGTTTGACTTCTGCAATTGCCAGCATTAAGCACTCTTGGGTAATGGTGCATAGGCGCTTTGCGTGTGGAGTGGCTTCGCCAACGTAGAACATTTTACTGGTATCACCATGATAATCATTTTTTATCACGGTAATATCAACATTGATAATGTCACCCTTTTTTATTTTTTTATCGTTGGGAATGCCATGGCAAACCGTATGATTAATGGAGGTGCAAATTGATTTTGGGAAGCCGCGGTAGTTTAGCGGGGCAGGAATGGCTTGTTGCACATCAACAATATAATCATGGCAGAGCTGGTCTATTTCATTGGTGGTAATGCCAGGAATAATGTGTGGCTCTATGAATTCTAATACTTCTGCGGCAAGCTTACCTGCAATGCGCATTTTTTCGATTTCACTAGCGTTTTTTATGATGATTGACATGGTTGGGTAGTCGCTTGAAGTGTAAGAATAAAAAGTAATGATGTTTAAATTTTAACAGATTTTTCATTGTTGTAGGAATATAAATATGGTATAAAGATAAGTTCATTTAACAAAACTCACATCTATCGTCACAGTTGGTAGGGTGCCGATTTTTTATTAAATTGGTTTCCAATTGGGGTGGGTGGTGGCGTAACCCTTTCGGGTGAGTAATCCGAAAATTATATATATTGGAGAAAAGAATGGCCGCAGTATCAATGCGTCAAATGTTAGAAGCTGGTGTTCACTTTGGACATCAAACTCGTTATTGGAACCCACAAATGGCACCTTATATTTTTGGTGCACGTAGCAAAATTCATATCATTAACTTGGAAAAAACATTACCAATGTTTAATGATGCAATGAATTATGTTGGACAAATGACTGCCAATAAAGGCAATGTCTTATTTGTTGGAACAAAGAAGTCTGCACGTAAAGTGGTTGCAGAGCAAGCTGCTCGCTGTGGTATGCCGTATGTAAATCACCGTTGGTTAGGTGGTATGTTGACTAACTTTAAAACGATTAAAAAATCAATCAATCGTTTAAAAGAGTTAGAAGCAATGAAAGCTGATGGTTCGTTAGCGCAAAAATTTAGTAAAAAAGAAGCGTTAGGCATGGAACGCGAAATGGAAAAACTTGAGCGTAGCTTGGGTGGTATTAAAGATATGCGTGGTATTCCTGACGTGATCTTTGTACTGGATGTTGGTTATGAGAAAAATGCCTTAAGTGAAGCGAAAAAATTAGGAATTCCTGTTGTTGGTATCGTTGATACGAATAACTCTCCTAAAGGTGTTGATTACATTATTCCTGGTAATGATGATTCAATTCGTGCTGTTAAGTTGTATGCTGAAACGGCTGCAACTGCAATTTTAGAAGCAAAAGCAGCACGTTTAGATGTTTCTGCAAAAGCTGATGAATTTGTAGAAGAAGCACCTAGCGCTGAATAGATTTTAGCTTTGCTGGATAAATAGCATCAACAACTCGTTGTAGTTGCATGATGTTTTTGGACGCCTCCATCTGGGGGCGTTTTTATAGAATTAAAGAAAGAAAGGTATTAATAGCATGAGTATTTCTGCTGCAATGGTTAAAGAGCTACGTGGAAGAACGGGTTCTGGCATGATGGAATGTAAAAAAGCATTAGCTGCGGCTGATGGTGATATGGAGTTGGCGATTGAAAACATGCGTAAAGCAGGTTTGGCAAAAGCGGATAAAAAATCAGGACGTATTGCGGCTGAAGGACGCATTGCCGTCGCTCAAAGCACTGATACTAAAAATGCAGTGATTATTGATATTAACTGTGAAACTGATTTTGTTGCTAAAGGTGATGTCTTTAAAGACTTTGCTAATGGTGTTGCGGCTGCAATTTTGGCTGCAGATGTTAGCACTGTTGAAGCAGCGCATGAGTTGAAACTGGCTGATGGCAAAACAATTGACGAAACACGCCGTGGTTTGATTTCTAAGCTGGGTGAGAATATTACCTTAAGGCGCTTTCAGCGTGTTGCTACTGAAGGTGGTACTGGTTTTTATTTGCACGGTGAAAAAATTGGCGTATTAGTTGATTTGGCTAAAGCGAATGACACACTAGCAAAAGATGTTGCTATGCATATTGCAGCAAGCAAACCTGTTTGTGTTTCTGAAGCAGATGTTGACCCTATATTAGTAGAGAAAGAAAAAGCCATTTTTGTTGCGCAAGCAGAAGAAAGTGGTAAACCTGCAGAAATCATTGAAAAAATGATTGGTGGCCGTATCAGAAAATTTTTAGCTGAAATTACTTTGGAAGGTCAAGCATTTGTTAAAGATGACAAAGTCACTGTTGGTAAATTAGTTGCTGGTCAAGATAATAAAGTTCTTGGTTTTATTCGCCTAGAAGTAGGTGAAGGTATTGAGAAAGACGAAGGTGATTTTGCAGCAGAAGTGATGGCGCAAATTAATGCGGCTTAAGCTTTGACTTGATGGGGCTCTCGGTATGTTTTGCATGCTGGGAGCTTTTTAAGAGTGGGGGTTTTATAAAACTCTCGTTCCTAGGTCAGCTATGAGCAATGGAGGTATTTGGATTGTCAGTGTTGTGAATGCGAATATAGATATTTTTCACAACTTTTGGATACTATGATGAACTTAAGTGCCTTAAACTGGATGTGGGCTGGTTTATCTAAATAGTGACATTTTTATCATTAACTTTAAGAGAGATAGGATTTATGACTAAGCTTATTTGCCAAAGAATTATGCTCAAATTAAGTGGTGAAGCGCTAATGAGTGAAAAGGGAGGTAGTATCGACCCTGAAATCGTTAAACGCTTAGCGACTGAGGTAAAAGAATTATGTGATGCAGGCATTCAAGTTGGTTTAGTCATAGGTGGCGGTAATATATTGCGGGGTGCAGAGCAAGCGGCTGAAGGCTTAAACCGGGTGACTGGCGATCAAATGGGAATGCTGGCTACGGTTATGAATGCTTTGGCTATGCAAGACTCACTGGAGTTCTTGGGGCAGCAGGTTAGGGTGATGAGTGCTTTGCAAATTAATGAGGTTTGTGAAGATTATATTAGACGGCGTGCCGTTCGGCATTTAGAAAAAGGACGGGTGGTCATTTTTGCTGCTGGGACAGGTAATCCTTTTTTTACCACAGATTCTGCTGCTAGCTTACGTGCTATTGAAATAGATGCAGAGCTTATGATTAAAGCAACTAAGGTGAAAGGCGTTTATTCAGCTGATCCTGAGAAGGTTGCTGATGCAGAGTTTTATGCAAAACTAACTTATGATGAAGCACTTGATCAGCGTTTAAATGTGATGGATACCACTGCATTAGTGCTTTGTCGAGATAATGATATGCCTATGCGGGTTATGAATATTTTTGAGCCAGGCGCAGTCATGCGTTTAATGCAAGGTGAAGATATAGGCTCTCTGATAGAGCGAGGAAAATAATAATGATTAACGATATTCAACAAGATGCATCTGGCCGGATGGAAAAGAGTATTGATGCTCTTAAGAAAGGCTTTACAAAAATAAGAACAGGGCGGGCTCACCCCAGTTTATTAGATCAAGTGGTTGTTTCTTATTATGGTGCTGATACGCCTCTGTCACAGGTAGCAAATGTGGCCGTTGATGATTCTCGTACCTTGGCGGTTACGCCTTGGGAAAAAAATATGATGCAAGCTATTGAAAAAGCAATCATGTCTTCTGACTTGGGTTTGAACCCAGTAACTAATGGTAATATCATTCGCGTACCATTGCCTATGCTGACTGAAGAGCGGCGCCGCGATTTGGTTAAAATTGTTAAAGCCGAAGCTGAAAACGGGCGTATTTCTATTCGTAATATCCGTCGGGATGCTAACTCGGAAATAAAAGAAGCCTTAAAAGAAAAAATGGTTTCTAAAGATGAGGCACATGCAGGCGAAGAAAAAGTGCAAAAAATCACTGATCAATACATCAAACAGGTAGAAAAGCTTTTAGAAGAAAAAGAGGCTGATTTACTGTCTATATAAGGCATATCATTATGCAAGCTGAACAAGGCGCAACGGATAAGACCCATTATCCTAAGCACATAGCCATTATCATGGATGGTAATGGTCGTTGGGCGCAACAACGTCATTTGCCACGAGTCATGGGGCATCCTGCTGGTGTGAAAGCTGTCAAGCGTGTTGTGGAGTTTTGTGCTGAGCAAGACATACAGGTATTAACTTTATTTGCTTTTAGTAGTGAGAATTGGCGACGACCTAAGGAAGAGGTTTCTAAATTAATGGGCTTGTTTATGGGCACCATGCAAAAGGAAGTCAACCGCCTTGATAAAAATAACATTCGATTACGTTTTATTGGCGAGCGTGGTGAATTTTCTGATAAGTTACAACAGAAAATGGCTGAAAGTGAGCGGCAGACGGAAAATAATACTGGTTTGACTTTGGTGGTTGCTGCTAATTATGGTGGTCATAGGGATATGGCTTTAGCAATGCAGTCAATTGCTAAAGAAGTTAAAGAGGGGCGTGTATCTCCTGAAGACATCAATGAAGCAATGATTGCCAAAGAACTGTCTATTCCTGACTTGCCTGATCCTGATTTATTTATTAGGACGGGTGGTGAAAAACGCATTAGTAACTTTCTTTTGTGGCAACTTGCTTATGCAGAATTTCATTTTACTGAAAAGCTTTGGCCTGATTTTAATGCGCAAGCCATGCAGGAAGCAATAGATGACTTTTTAACGAGAGAGCGTCGTTTTGGGCGTACTAGCGAACAAGTTCAGAGTATGCCGCCGCAAGCTAATTAAGCAATCGCGCATCGCACTACTTTTAAAATAACCCTTCTAATAATAAAAATATGTTACTACAACGCGTTATCACAGCTTCAATTTTGGCACCCTTGGTGGTGTTGGCTATCTTTCAGTTACCACATGCTTATTTTTCATTACTTTGGGGTGTTATTTTATTAATCGCTGCTTGGGAATGGGCGAACTTGGCCGAGGTTAAATCGGTACTAATTAAAGTATTGTTTTTATTTGCCATGCTGGTTCCCATGCTTTTTTTGCATTTCTGGACCCAGGTATTGGAAGCATTGGCACAAGTCAGTAATTGGCCTGAAATTAGGAATTATTCAGGTGTGATTGAGTTCTTAATGGTTCCTATCATCTTATTTTGGGTTTGGGTGATGATGCGTATTCGCAAAGGTGGTGCTGAGCTATTAGAGATACAGTTGAGTATGACAAAAAAGCTTTTTATCGGTGGTTTTGTATTGGTTTCAGCATGGCTGTTTTTGTCACGCTTAATCGTTCTTGAAGAACCTTCGATGACTTTATACTTATTTTTGTTGATTTGGGCAGCTGATATTGGCGCATATTTTTCTGGTAAAAAATTTGGTATTACCAAATTAGCTATTGAAATTAGTCCTGGGAAAACCGTTGAAGGAATGTATGGAGCGATAGCCTCAGCAGTAGTTATGGGCTTATGTTTTACTTTATATTTTGGCTTTTCTTTTTTAAGTATTATTGATTTTATTTTGTTATCAATTATTACAGTAATGGTTTCCATTTATGGGGATTTATTTTTTAGTGCTGCTAAGCGTATTCGTGGCGTGAAAGATAGTGGTACGATTTTACCAGGGCACGGCGGCTTGTTAGATCGTTTGGATAGCATGATTGCAGCAATTCCTGTGTTTTATGCGGGTGTTTGGTTTATACGGTGGATGTATTCATGAAGGGTATATGTATATTAGGAGCAACTGGCTCTATAGGTGTTAGTACTTTAGATGTCGTTAAGCGCCATGCAGACCAATATCAGGTAATCGCATTAACTGCGAATACCAATATTGAGACTTTATACACGCAATGCTTAGAATTTAAGCCACAATATGCTGTGGTTGTTAATGTAGAAAAAGGTGCTGAGTTTAAGGCTAAGATAGCAGGTACCGAGCTTGCAGATATGCAGGTTTTAATTGGGGCTGAAGCCTTGGTGGAAGTTGCTACGCTTGATAGTGTTGATTCGGTCATGGCAGCTATTGTTGGTGCGGCAGGATTATTATCTGCACTGGCAGCAGCTAAAGCAGGTAAGACGGTATTACTTGCGAATAAAGAATCACTGGTTATGTCGGGTGATATTTTTATGCAAGCAATAAAGGATTCTGGCGCGGTATTGTTGCCGATTGATAGTGAGCATAATGCCATTTTTCAATGTATGCCAGCAAATTATACGACGGGACATGATGCGCCTACCGCAAGACGTATTTTATTAACGGCTTCAGGTGGTCCATTTAGAGTCACACCTTTAGATCAGTTAGAGTCAGTGACACCTGATCAAGCAGTTGCGCATCCAAAATGGAGTATGGGCAGAAAAATTTCTGTTGATTCGGCAACCATGATGAATAAAGGCTTGGAATTAATTGAAGCTTGCCTGTTATTTAATATGCAGCCTGAGCAAATTCAAGTGGTGATTCATCCGCAAAGCATTATTCACTCTATGGTGGATTATGTTGATGGTACTGTTTTGGCTCAAATGGGTAACCCTGATATGCGTATTCCTATTGCCCATGCAATGGCTTGGCCTGAACGTTTTGATTCTGGGGTTGCACCTTTAGATATTTTTGCGGTGCAGCATATGGATTTTGAACCTGCAGACTTGCAGCGATTTCCTTGTTTGCGCCTTGCTATGGAAGCGATTAGTGCTGGTGGGGTTATGCCGACAGTTTTAAATGCAGCCAACGAAATTGCCGTTGAGTCCTTTTTGAACGAGCAAATACGCTTTACTGATATTCCTGTGGTTATTGAACAAAGTATGGCTAAATTTAGTGCAACTCCTGCTGAAACACTAGAGCTTATTTT
Source organism: Methyloprofundus sp. (assembly GCA_016592635.1). Taxonomy (NCBI): domain Bacteria; kingdom Pseudomonadati; phylum Pseudomonadota; class Gammaproteobacteria; order Methylococcales; family Methylococcaceae; genus Methyloprofundus; species Methyloprofundus sp. The sequence continues at coordinate 3,651,292 of AP023240.1, read as the reverse complement.
AGAGGCTGATCAACAGGCACGTGCACAAGCTGAAGAAATTATTAAATCGTTAGAGGCTTAATGGAAATTTTACAGACCGTTTTTTATTTTATCGTTGCTATTGGGTTGCTAGTTGCAATTCATGAGTTCGGACACTTTTGGGTTGCTAGAAAAACGGGTGTAAAAGTTATACGCTTTTCGATAGGCTTTGGTAAGGTTATTTGGAAGGCACAGAAAGATAGTCATGCAACAGAATATGTTTTATCTGCGATTCCTCTTGGTGGCTATGTCAAAATGGTAGATGAGCGCGAGGGTGATGTGGCAAGTGAAGACTTGCCTTATGCGTTTAATCGCCAGCCATTATGGGCTAGAACGGCTATTGTTGCAGCAGGCCCCATTTTCAACTTAATCTTAGCAGTCATCTTATATTGGCTGGTATTTATGATGGGTGAAACAGGGATGCGCCCCATTGTTGGCGTTGTGCCCGCTAATACTTTAGCAGCACAAGCAGGTTTTGTTGAAGGTGAGGAAATCGTTGCCGTCAACGATATTGATACCCGAACTTGGCGCGAGACCATGGAAACACTACTTGCTTCTGCGATGGATGCGGAAGGTGGTTTGCCTATACAAGTTAAAAACCAAGATGATGTAATTATTACTCATACTCTTATTATTCCTTTGGAAGTTAGCCAAGATCCAGAGCGGCTCATTAAAGAGCTAGGCTTAAAAGCTTGGCAGCCTAACATTCCACCTGTCATAGGTGAAGTGATAGAAGGGAGTGTTGCTGAGCAAGCGGGTCTACAAACAGGTGATTTGATTTTAAGCGCAGATGATACCGAATTTAAAGATTGGTTAGCATGGGTTAAATATGTACAGACACGTGCAGATCAAACTATGTCTGTTTTGATAGAGCGTAATGAGGCTACTTTGTTGCTTGCATTAACACCCGCAGGTGTGATTGAGCATGAAAAAGTAATAGGGAAAATTGGCGTTGGTGTACAAGTTCCTAAAGGTTTGCGTGAAATGCTGATGATTGAATATTCGTTAACCCCATTAGAAGCGCTAACTGCTGCTGTAGAGCGAACTTGGTATTATTCAGGCGCAACTTTGAAAATGATGGGTTATATGTTTGTTGGTAAAGCCTCGGTAGATAATTTAAGTGGACCTATTAGTATTGCCCAATATGCTGGCAAGTCTGCAGAAATGGGCTTGGTTTCATTTCTTAAATTTTTGGCAATTGTGAGTGTCAGTCTAGGCGTTTTGAATTTATTACCTATTCCTGTCTTAGATGGTGGACATTTGCTGATGTTTGCGATTGAAGCCATTAAAGGCAGTCCTGTTGCTGAAAATATCCAAATAGTATTTCAACAAATTGGCATGACGGCTTTACTTGCGTTAATGGTTCTAGCTGTTACTTTGGATATAGGGCGGCTATTCCAATAAAGTATAATTATTCTCAGTATTGCTGTCATTGCATAAAGAATATATGGCACTTCGGGGCGAGAATTTAATAATACCTTCGCTTCTTAAATCTTAATTTATATCAAACTCTAAGGAATAGTAATGAAAAAAATTAAACGCAGTTTATCTACTTTGTTATTAGGTAGTCTATTGCTAGCACCAGCAGCGCATGCAAATAAAGAGAAGTTAAAAGAGATTTTAGCGGAAAGAATGCCTTCATTGACAGTGGGAGATATCCAGCCTTCAGAAGTGAAAGGCTTATATGAAGTCATGGTTGGTGCGAATATATTCTATGTTTCTGAGGATGGTAAATATCTTATTCAAGGGCGTATGTTTGACTTGGAAGCTAAAAAAGATTTAACCGAAGAAAAATTAAAAGGTGCTCGGGCTGCTTTGATTAATGCAGTGCCTGAGTCTGAAATGATCATCTTCAAAGCGCCCATGCAAAAATATGTGATTAATATTTTTACCGATATAGATTGTGGGTACTGTCGTAAATTACATTCTGAAATGGATCAATATTTAGCGGAAGGCATCACTATCCAATATTTATTTTTTCCACGGGCTGGTAAAGGCTCAGATGCTTATAAAAAAGCAGTTTCTGTTTGGTGTGCAGATGATCGTAATGCTGCGTTAACAGCGGCTAAATCAAGTAATAATCCACCAGCAAGTAAATCTTGTGATAACCCTGTTGATAAACATATGGCACTAGGTGGTGAGCTTGATGTGCGTGGTACGCCAATGATGATTACCCCTAAAGGGACTGTATTTCCAGGCTATATGCCGGCAAAAAAATTGGTAAAAGCTTTGAGCCAAGAAAAGTAAGAGTTTAAATTTTTAATTTACTGTATAAATTTTTTTAATTAAAGAGGACTAATGACATGACTGAAAACTGGATTGCACCTTCTATTCTTTCTGCTGATTTCGCTAAATTAGGCGAGGAAGTAGATAATGTTTTAGCGGCAGGCGCTGATGTTGTTCATTTCGATGTAATGGATAATCACTTTGTACCTAACCTGACCATTGGACCATTAGTCTGTGAAGCGCTTAGAAAACATGGCGTAACGGCTCCTATTGATGTGCATTTAATGGTTGAGCCTGTTGACCGCATCATCCCTGATTTTGCAAAAGCAGGGGCAAGCATGATTACTTTTCACCCTGAAGCATCAGTGCATATTGATAGAACTTTGCAAATGATTCGTGACCTAGGTTGTAAATCAGGCTTAGTTTTTAACCCTGGTACGCCATTACATTACCTTGATTATGTGATGGATAAAGTAGATATTATTTTATTGATGTCTGTTAACCCAGGTTTTGGCGGACAATCTTTTATTCCTGCGACTTTAGATAAATTGCGTGAAGCAAGAAAGCGTATCGATGATAGTGGCTTTGATATCCGCCTAGAAATTGATGGTGGTGTTAAAGTGGATAATATCCGTGACATTAAAGCAGCTGGTGCAGATATGTTTGTTGCTGGCTCTGCTATTTTTAACCAACCTGACTATAAAAAAGTCATTGATGAAATGCGCGTAGAATTAGCAAACGCATAAGCATTTAAGACATTAGCTATAGTCAAAGTGATCAGGTGATATTTGATGGTTTTGACTATAGCTCCCCTTAAATAAAGTAACCCATATGAGATGTTGAGTATGGGGGTGCTACTTGAAAAAGTGTAGTTAGTCAGACTCGGGCATTATTGAATTCTCATTCCTAAGCCTATTCTGGCAATAAACTGAGTAGCACGTAAATCGATTAGGAAAATACTCATGACACAAGATGAAAGTAAACGTCTAGCAGCAGAAGCGGCTTTACCGTATATTAAAGATGTATCTATTTTAGGTGTGGGCACAGGATCTACAGTTAATCATTTTATTGATTGTTTGGCAGATTTTAACCTAACAAGTGATATTAAAGGTGCTGTTTCTAGTTCTATTGCGACCACAGAAAGACTGAAAAAAATCGGTATTCCTGTCATGGAGTTAAGTGAGTCTGGCAACTTGGATGTTTATGTAGATGGTGCGGATGAAGTTAACTCGCTAAAACAGCTTATTAAAGGTGGTGGGGGGGCTCTAACGCGCGAAAAAATTATTGCAGGTGCGAGCAAAGAATTTGTTTGTATTGTTGATGAAAGTAAGGTTGTAAAAGTTTTAGGTGACTTTCCATTACCTGTTGAAGTGATTCCTATGGCACGTAGCTATGTTGCTCGTGAAATTGTTAAATTAGGTGGCCAGCCTATCTGGCGTGAAAATTACCTTACTGATAATGGTTGTGAAATTATTGATGTGCATAATATGGAAATTATGGAACCTTTGGCGCTAGAAAAATTAGTTAATAATCTTGCGGGCGTGGTTACTGTTGGTATTTTTGGTTTAAGGCCAGCTGATGTAGTATTAGTGGCTAAAGCATCAGGTGTGGAAACTATGTAATTTAAATGGTCTTAGCCTTTAAATAATTCATATTTTAGGGCTAAAAATGAGAATTCAATAATACCTCAGTTTGACTTGCCTTTTGACTTCACCGCAGCGTCAGAAATATGGCTACCCTAACTTCACAAATATCGTCATCCCTGCATGCTTTTAGCAGGGATCTACTACGCGATAGATTCCCGATAAAAAGACTTCGGGAATGACGGTATTAGGGTAATTATTTACTGGGATTGGTATTAATTGCCTTGGAGTTGGTTTAATAGAGCAGTTGCGGCAGCTTTTTCACTATAATTTGTATCTAGGTTAACGATTGTTTTAAGCACTTTGATAGCTTGTTGCTTATTGCCATTTTTTGTATAAGCATCAGCTAGGTGATATTGAATATCAGGAGCATTTGGCGCAAGGCTAATGGCTTGTTTAAGTAAGGAGATGCCTTGTTCGAGGCGGTTATTGCTAACTAATATTGTGCCATAAGTGTCTATAATGGCTGCTGATTTGGGTGCTAAGGTATAGGCTTTCTTAGCGGTTTCTTCGGCTTTGGGGTTATTGCGTTGAAAATAAATCCATGCCAGATTATTTAAGATTAAAGGATTGTTTGGTGCTGTTTGTAATATTTTCAAATAGTGTTTTTCGGCTGCTGGAAAATTCTTGTGTTGTAGGTAGACTGATGCAAGTTTAAATTCGGCTGCTATATTGTTGTTTAGCTCTTTTTTTAGGAAATCAATGGCTGTTGCAGAGTTTTTCTGCACGATCATGATATCAACTATTTTATTGAGAACTTGGTTGTTTTTCTTGATACCGTACGCTTGCTGATAGGCACCAAGTGCAAGGTCTAATTTTTTTTGCGCTAAATATATATCGCCTTGTAATATCTGACCCACTCCTGATTTAGGGGTTAATTGATCTAATTTAAGGGCTATTTTAAAGGCGGCATCATAATGCTTAAGTGCGATTAAAAAAGCAGATTTTTGTAGCATGAGACGCGGGTTATTCGGTGCTATAGCTGATGCTTCATCAAGTAGTTTGATGATTTTGCTTTCATTGCTAGGTTTATTTAATAATAATTTAGCGAGTTGAACGCGATGAACTGCATCATTTTTTTCTTTTTTGGTGAGCCTTTGTAAAGTCTTTGTGGCGGCCTCTGTATGATTGTTGGCAATTTGCGCGCTTGCAAGTAATGCGAGTACTCTGCTGCTGTTAGGGTGTTGTCGGTCAAGGTCTTGCGCTAAATCCAGAAATTTTTGTGGCTCTTTTTGTATAATGTATAGTTTGCCCAGATTTGCTGCAATACTAACTTCGCTATTAATATTACCTGATACGTTATGATAAGCTAACTTAAGAGTGCTTTCGACCTTTGCTTGATTGTTTTGTTTGCCTGCAATATTGGCAATAATTAAATAAGCTGGAGTCGCTTTTTTGTTAATAGTAATGATTTTATTAGCTAACGCTTCTGCTTCATTTAGCTGTTGCTCTTCGATAGCCAGCATCGCCAAGCCAAGTAGTGATCGTTGATTGTTGGGCTTGAGCTTAAGTGCTTTATTGAAGTTTTGCTTTGCGGTGTTGTAATCTTTTTGTTGTGCAGCAAGTAGTGCTTTTAAATTATAAAATTCTGCTACTTCAGGGTTTTCTTTTAGAACCTTCGTAATTTTGAGATCAGCTTCAGTATATTGTTTTTGTTTTATATTTTGTAAAATATCCTGATATTGTTGTTTATACTCATTTAGCTTTGATTGATTGTTCGTATTATTTTCTAAAGACAGGTTTTTTTTGTCTAAATCTAATGAAAAGAATTCATCTTGGGTATTGTTACTATTTTGTTGTGAGTCAAAGGCATCATAAGTTGCGGCCGTTATAGTGCTACTAAATGCAAGCAAGCTAGTCGCAATGACTAGATAATTTAATTTTGCAATAAACTTATGTTTATGGGGGAGTGTGATTATACTTTGCATGGGCTACTCTAGATGTGATGGGTTCGTTGAGATAGTAAAATTAAAAGCGTGCAGAATTTTTACTATTACGGAAAATAAGTGGTTTTTCATCAGTTGTTAATGCACTTTTTCTTGCTGAGTCTATTGCGTCTTGTATAACCTGCCTATCAGGTGATTTACTGCAAACTGGGTCAGTTTTATACATATCGCCTGTTAATAAATACGCTTGACAGCGACAGCCACCAAAGTCTTTATCTTTTTCATCGCAGCTTTTGCAGGGTTCTTGCATCCAGTCGTTATTCCGGAAAAAGTTGAATGCTTTAGAGTCATGCCAAATATCTGCAATACTGGCATCATTTACATTAGGACAATCTAAACCAGGTAGCTCTCGTGCTGAGTGGCAGGGCAGAGCGACACCATCAGGGGCAATGGTCAAAAAAGTAGTTCCCCAACCATTCATGCACGCTTTAGGGCGGTCTTCGTAAAAGTCAGGTACTACATAATAAATCTTCATTTTACCAGCCACTTTCTCTTTGAAGGCTTGTGCTATCGCTTCTGCTTCTTCAAATTGCTCTTTGGTGGGTAATAATAAGTCACGATTTGTATGTGCCCAACCATAATATTGGGTATTGGCAAGTTCTAGGTAGTCTGCCCCTAATTCTTCTGCCATTGCTAAAATATCTGGCATTTGGTGAATGTTTTCACGGTGGATCACCACGCATAAAACCATTGGATAGCCATGTTTCTTGACTAAATGAGCAACTTCTTTTTTATGGGCAAACGAAGTAGTGCCAGCCAAATGGTCATTCAGATCTTGGGTACTGGCTTGTATGCTGACTTGAATATGGTCTAAGCCTGATTCCTTTAGCTGAATGATTTTTTCTTCAGTGAGTCCATATCCCGAGGTAATTAGGTTGGAATAGTAACCCAGTTCGCGTGCGTGTTTAACCAGCTCGGGTAAGTCTTGGCGTGTTAAAGGTTCGCCACCAGAAAAACCGAGTTGTACTGCCCCCATTTTGCGTGCTTCTGAGAGTACTCTTTTCCAATCTTCAGTGCTGATTTCCTCGCTGTGCTTCGCATAATCTAATGGGTTAGAGCAGTACGGACATTGCAGCGGGCACTTGTAAGTAAGCTCGGCAAGTAGCCAGCGAGGAGGGGTGATGTTAGTTTTGTTTGATCCAGCCATTATTAAGTGCCACGTCTAGGAAGCTAGTAATATCGTTTTTTAAACCTGTTGTTGCAAATTTCTGTTCGAGATCTACTACGATTTGATCTAAGTCGCGTGTGCCATCGCAGAGTTTTAAAATCTCTGCTGAGCTTTGATTGAGCTCAACCATGCCTTCGGGATAGAGGATGACATCTTTTTGTTGTGCTTCTTCCCATTGCAAGCGGTGCATGGGGGAGAATTGAATTTTTTGATTAGGGTTAATGCTCATCTTGATTATTATGGATGATTTGCTGATGAAACTTGTTTAATTTTACAAGCGTAATATAGCAGTGGTCAATAAATAAACGTTGCAATGCTGAAAGAAGTAGGGTGAGTCAGATATGCTCACCCCACAAAGTAATGGTGCTTTTATGTTTCAATATTGAAGTAGGGGGGCATATCATTGATATAGGCCATATACATTGCATCTGCCATAGACCATAAAACATCTAGTTTAAATTGCAGAATTTCAATCATACGTTCTTGTTGAGCGCGAGTTTCGTACCAGTTTAGGGTGATTTCTAAACCGTGTTCCACGTCACGTCGTGCTTCCGTTAAGCGTTTACGAAAATAAATATAACCCTCTTGCTCTACCCACGGGTAAAGTTCTGGCCAGTTATCCAAGCGTTGTTGGTGAATTTTAGGAGCAAATAACTCTGTTAATGATGAGCTGGCAGCTTCGTGCCAATCAGATTTACGAGCAAAGTTTACATAAGCATCTACTGCAAATTTCACAGCGGGTAATACATGCTCTAGAGAGGTTACTTCTTCGCGGGTCATGCCAACAGCGATACCGAGTTGTACCCATGCCTCAATACCGCCTGGGTCGCCTGGGTGACCATCATGGTCCAGAATACGCTGTGTCCACATAGCACGTGTTTCACGGTCAGGACAGTTAGCCAAGATGTTGGCATCTTTAATCGGGATCATGATCTGGTAGTAAAACCGATTGGCGACCCAGCCTTGTAATTGCTTTTGAGTTAGTTTACCTTCATTCATCAAAGTGTGCATGGGGTGATGTATATGGTAAAACCTTTCCATGCCGCGCAATTGCGCTTCAAATTCTTCACGAGACCAAGGTGCTTGTTCTGTCATATTTACAGCTCTATATTCATGTTGTCGAATGACACTTCTATACCGTGCTGGTTTAGTATGTCGCGTTCTTTGGATTCTTCATTTAGAATCGGGTTGGTATTATTGATGTGGATCAAAATTTTGCGCGGTTTTTCCATTGTATCTAGAATTTCAATCATGCCATCTTTACCTGATTGCGGTATATGTCCAATTTTTCTTGCCAATAATGGGCGGCCGACAGAGGCCAGTTCGTTATCGGTCCAAAAGGTTCCATCTACTAATATACAGTCAGCTGCAGACATCGCTTTTGCTACGTGTGGCTCTATCACTCCTAAGCCAGGTGCGTAAAAGGTTGTTTTCCCTGTTGAAATTTGGCGAATAATAATGCCTATATTATCGCCTTCGTGTGGGTCATTTCTGTGTGGAGAGTAAGGTGGAGCCTTGCTCTTCAGAGGGAGTGCCGTGAACTCAAGATCATCTATATTGGGAATTGTAAAGGAGTCTCCATTTAATGGAATAGGGTGGTCAATCACGCCACAAAAATGTTCCAAGATATTAAATATAGGGAAGCCAGTGCTCAGGTCTTGCTTCACCATTTCCGTGCAATAAATATTGAGTGGATCACCTTCGCGTAGAATAAGTAGACCCGTTACGTGATCGATTTGCGAGTCAATGATAACGATAGCTTCTATGCCTGTGCCACGGACTTTATTTTTGGGGTGAATTTCCGGGAAGTTTTCTAATTGTGCACGTACATCAGGAGATGCATTAAATAGTACCCAGTGTTCACCATCAGATGAAACGGCAATAGAAGATTGGTTGCGCGTGGAGGCTTTGATGGCGCCTGCTCTGACGGATTTACAGTTTGGGCAGCTACAATTCCATTGAGGGAAGCCGCCGCCTGCACCTGAACCGAGAACTCTTATTTTCATAATATAATTTAGTCTGTAAAGGGAAAAAATAGGCAAAAAAAAGGGCTCGTGAAGAGCCCTTTTATATCTGCAGCCGAATGATTAACGGTTGTAGATGTACATAGTTACTTCAAAACCAAAACGTAGGTCAGTGTAAGCTGGTGTTTCCCATTTCATATAATATCCTCCGGAGTTGTGTTTAATTTTTCTTATGCTAGCTTGATCAAGTAAGCTAATTCGCAGTATACGATGAAGTTTTTACTTTGGCAACAAAGATAATTAGATAAATACACATAATATGCTTGTGAGAATGTGCAGAGAGCGTTATATTTGGAGTTCGTAAAGATAAAAATAATAAATTTTGGAGATGGGTTATGGTTGGTGATATTGTTTGGATGATTATTATGATGTGGGTTGTTGCTGTCGCTGCATTTGCACCATTAGGCTATTTTATCTATATGTATACCATGAAGAGTGGTGAACCATTTGGCGAAACTGAGCCACATGGCGATAGCGAGTCTAAGGTATTGGATGTGGCTGAGCAAGTTGTGAATGCTATAAAAGCTAAATTAGGCAAGAAATAATAGTAATATATGTATGGTTAGGTTTTTAGCTGTATTACTAAAATCTAACCCAACAACTCTTGAGGCTTAGGGACGAGAATTCAATAATACCCGAGTCTGACTTGTCTTTTGACTGTACGACTGTCTTTCTAACACAGTCGTACAGCCAAAATCCTGTGTCATACTTTCGGGCATTATTAAACCACTACAACCCCTCGTCCCTTAAGAGCAGGTTGGACAAGTCTTGTTTTTTTTCAATTTCATACTTTGCCACTCCATTGTTAAGCCATCTAACAGTAATAAACGCCCTGTTAGGGTCTCACCTATGCCCATAACTAACTTCATGGCTTCTAGTGCCTGAATGCTACCTATGATTCCCGTGACAGGGGATAAAACTCCATTAGTGGCGCAATTTTGCAATTCTTCCCCACTTTCTGCATATAAGCAGTTATAGCAAGGACAGTCATCGTCTGTAGCAAAAATACTTACTTGACCTTCAAAGCGAATGGCTGCACCCGATACTAGTGGTGTTTTATGCTTTACGCAGGCCTTGTTAATGGCAAAGCGGGTACTAAAGTTATCAGAGCAGTCTAATACCACATCTGCTTGCCTGACCTCTTTCTCCAGCAACTCACCAGCTAAACGTTGTTTAACAGCAATCACCTGAACATCAGGATTTATTTTATTTAAGGTTTGTTGGGTTGAAATGACTTTATCCGTCCCAATATCGGATGTGTAATGCGTAATCTGTCGTTGTAAGTTGGATAAATCAACCTCATCGTCATCATAAATAGTCAGTGTGCCAATACCTGCTGCTGCAAGATAAAGTGACGCGGGTGCGCCAAGGCCGCCGGCTCCGATGATCAATATATGTGTATTTAGCAGCTTTTCTTGCCCCTCTATATCAACTTGAGGAAGCATGATTTGGCGGCTATAACGTAGCAGTTGGTTGTCGTTCATTATGGTATAAAGTGAGATAAGTGGAATGGCAATGATGCCAAAATACTTGACAGAGTGCAAAAGCAGATTATTATTAGCACTCGTATTGAGTGAGTGCTAATAAAATTTTAATTTTATTTTTTTATTATTGTTAGGAGATATTTTAATGAATATACGCCCTTTACACGATCGTGTAATTGTTAAACGTGTTGAAGAAGAAACGACTACTGCAAGTGGTATTGTTTTACCTGGTTCAGCAACTGAAAAACCAAGCGAAGGAGAAGTTTTGGCTGTCGGTAATGGCAAGCAATTAGACAACGGTGAAGTCCGTGCTTTGGAAGTGAAAGTTGGCGATAAAGTATTATTCGGCAAATATTCTGGTTCAGAAGTCAAAGTTGATGGCGAAGAAGTAATTGTTATGCGTGAAGAAGACATCATGGGTATTTTGGGTTAAGCCGAAATACACTGAGATTCATAAAATAATTTAACACATACAGGTTAGGAAATAACATGGCAGCAAAAGAAGTAAAATTCGGCGATGACGCACGCTCATTAATGGCAAACGGTGTAAATATTCTGGCAAATGCAGTAAAAGCAACTTTGGGACCTAAAGGTCGTAATGCTGTTTTAGATAAAAGCTTTGGCGCACCAACCATTACTAAAGATGGTGTTTCAGTTGCGAAAGAAATCGAATTAGCAGATAAATTCGAAAACATGGGTGCACAAATGGTGAAGGAAGTTGCTTCACAAACATCTGATGTAGCAGGTGATGGAACTACAACTGCAACAGTATTAGCACAAGCGATTGTTAATGAAGGCTTGAAATCAGTTGCTGCGGGCATGAACCCAATGGACTTAAAGCGCGGTATTGATTTGGCGGTAACTAAGTCAGTAGCAGCGATTATTGCTTCAGCAACACCTTGTACAGATAACAAGGCAATTGCACAAGTAGGAACTATTTCTGCAAACGCTGATGAGTCAGTGGGTGAAATCATTGCTGATGCAATGGCAAAAGTTGGTAAAGAAGGTGTTATCACTGTTGAAGAAGGTACTGGTTTAGACAACGAATTAGATGTTGTTGAAGGAATGCAGTTTGACCGTGGTTACTTGTCTCCTTACTTCATTAACAATCAGGATAGCATGAGCGTTGAATTAGATGATCCATTCATCTTATTGTTCGACAAAAAAATCTCTAACATCCGTGATTTGCTCCCTACATTAGAAGGCGTTGCGAAAGCAGGTCGTCCTTTATTGATCATTGCTGAAGATGTAGAAGGTGAAGCATTAGCGACTTTGGTTGTTAATAACATGCGTGGTATTGTTAAAGTAGCGGCTGTTAAAGCACCTGGCTTTGGTGATCGTCGTAAAGCAATGTTGGAAGATATTGCGGTATTAACAGGCGCAACGGTTATTTCTGAAGAAATCGGTTTATCTTTAGAAAAAGTTGAAATGGAACAACTTGGTACAGCTAAGAAAATTCAAATCAGCAAAGAAAATACAGTGATTGTTGACGGTGCGGGTTCTGAGGACAATATCAAAGGCCGCGTTGCACAAATTCGTGCTCAAGCTGATGAAGCAAGCTCTGACTACGATAAAGAAAAACTACAAGAACGTCTTGCTAAATTAGCGGGTGGTGTTGCGGTTATCAAAGTAGGCGCGGCAACTGAAGTTGAAATGAAAGAGAAAAAAGCACGCGTAGAAGATGCATTGCATTCAACACGTGCAGCAGTTGAAGAAGGTGTTGTTGCGGGTGGTGGTGTTGCTCTGGTTCGTGCGCTTAGTGCACTAGACGGTGTTGAAGGCATCAACCATGATCAGAAAGTAGGTGTTGATATTTTACGCCGTGCGATGTCTGCGCCTTTGCGTCAAATCGTAACTAATGCTGGTGATGAAGCGTCTGTCGTGCTAAATGAAGTGGCTAAAGGAGAAGGTAACTTCGGCTATAACGCGGCTACTGGCGAGTATGGCGATATGATTGAAATGGGAATCTTGGATCCTGCGAAAGTAACACGTGCAGCATTACAAAATGCAGCCTCTGTTGCGGGTCTTATGATTACTACGGAAGTGATGGTTGCTGATGCACCAGCTGAAGAAGGTGCTGCACCTGCCATGCCTGATATGGGCGGCATGGGTGGTATGGGCGGTATGGGCGGCATGATGTAAGCCGGCAAAAGTCTACGCTTTTAAAAAAGCCTCACTAGCGTAAGTTAGTGAGGCTTTTTTGTGCCTGTTATAATGGCGCCGTTTTTTATTTTTATATGGTCGCGCTTATGTTGGCTGCTTATTTACACTTTACGTAATCTAGCCCTTCCTTACTTTTTTTGCCACCTTTATAAAGCAGGCGGTCATAAGCCTTGTCTTCAGCTATAGGCATTTTTGATGCGTTAACGACTATTGGATCACCAATAGCTTTACCATCAAGGTAGCCAGTACATGTATATGGTTTGGCATATGAAACAGTACTTATTAATGTTAGTGCTAAAGCAGCAATAATCTTCTTCATTTTATTTTCTCCATGCCCTTATAAATTTAAATTGGCCAAGCATTGGGCATATTCAATGTTCGGCATCATATAATTAAATGACTTATGCATTTTATACCTATTTTGACCTTAATAAAATGCTCACTTTCATTGACATTATAATAGTGTATAAGAATCTAGTAATATTAAGGAATATTATGGGTTCTTTAGTGGTTGCTGTTGCTGGTTTATAGCGATTTTGGGTGGCTATTTTAACGATAAATTTTAACGCTGCAAATATTTATAAAAATAGGCTTCAATTGCTAACATTTGCTGTTTAAACGCTGCTTTTGAGGTTGCTTGATCATCTTTGATACGCACAAAATGGCGGCAATTGTGAGCTTTGCTCCAAGCAAAAATAGGTTGCACTTGTTGAGCAAGTTGCGCTTGGGTGAGTGTTTTTCCTGCTAGGTTGCGAGCACTAGGAATAGATTGTAAGTCAGTTAAGCGGTGTTTGGGCCAAGCTGCTGTAATATGCATCTGTTTTTCATATAGGGTGATGGCATATAAATATTCAACTGCACCTGTGTGAGCATCTGCCCAGCAGGGAGGGTGATCAAGGCCATTACCTTTAAGTTTTTTCTGTAGATAAGCGACTTGTCCTTGTAAAGATTGTTGTTCTAGTTGAGTTGCCTGTATTTGCGCAAGCAGCTGCTCAATTGCGCTGGCTGAATCTGTTGCCAATCCTTGTTTTTCCAGCTCTTTGCTGAGTTGTTGGTAAGCTTGTAGTTGACGTTGCAGTTCTGCAGTAGTTTGCGTTAAAGAGTCTGTGTTGGATGCCGCAGATAATTTAGAGAATAGTTGATTGAGTTGTGTTTGAGTTGGTGGTACGGCATAGCCGCCAGCATGCATTAGGCTGCTTTCTAATAACTGTAGACGCTTAAAATTTTCCTCATTACTCTGTTTTATGTTAACAATTTCAGCTGCAAGTGTGGCTGTGTGTTCAAGTTCATCGGCCAATTCCTGCTTAGTTTTTTGTAGTGTTGCGGTACTGACTAACATTAACAAAAAAAACATAATAAAGCTGAGCTCATTAAGGGTAATGCCCAATAAAAAAGAGCGTCGCCCTGCGCTAGAAGCCATAATTATTTAGCGGCTGAATGATTTGCATTTTGCATGCTTTGGATTAAGTCTTGTTGTAGTAGTGCCAATGCGCTTCTCGATTTTTGTAAAATTTCAGCCATTTCCAGTTGGTGTTGTTTGGCTAGTTCCAAGTCCTGCTGAGCAATGCCGCCAATATCTGCTAATAATTGCGCATGTTTTTCCATTTGTTGGTCAAACATTTCCACACGTTTTACTGCCGATGTCACATGAATACTGAAATCAGAAATTTGTTGCACTGTTGCGCGGGTATTGCTTAATGCTGTACTGATTTCCTGTAAATCTTGGCTTATCTTGATCCCTGATTGAGTGTGTTCACCAATAGGCTGAAAGGCAGTAGCCACCTGCTCTGCGGATAGCTTTATTTTCTGTGATAAAGTAGCCATATCATCAGGTAAGGTATTAGCGGTGTTCATTAGTTTGGAGAAGTTTTGCATCGCTAAACTAGATTGTTCGGTTTGCTGTTCAATATTGCTGGAAATCTGTTGTGTTTTCTTGGCCAATAAAGCTATTTCTTGAACTACTTGCGCAAACTCGGTATTGATTTGGCTATTTGCAGAGAGCTGCTCATTAAAAGTGCTAATGGACTGGGTTAAGGTATCCATTTTTCCTGAGCTGCTGGTCATGTTTCTGCTAATTGCCAGAGTACTTTGCGTTATCTCACTTTGGTTACTATTAAATTCTTGCAGTAATAATTGGGTGGTATCTAAACGTTGTTGCAGTAATGCTAAGGGAGGATTTAATTGTTCAATAAAAATATCCTCGGGTAACTTGGTATTGCGGATATTTTTTTCAAAAGCAGTGACCGCACCTCTAATGGATTGGGTGGTCAATTGGGTGTTTTTCTGTAACGTTTCTGCACTAGCTTCGGTATATTTATCAACAACTGCAGTCATTTCCTGCATGCTCCTAGCGGCGACGGTAACTGATTTTTGGATAGCTATTTGGGTTTCTTCGTGCGAGACATCCAATTGCATGGAAATCAGTTTGGCTTTTCTAATCAATTCATTGGCAGCATGCTCTACTTCACTCATTACATGGCGTTCAATGCTGTTGAGATCAATTTGAAAGTTATTGATAAATATTCTGACCGCCAAGCCAAAAATGGTGGTGATCAAAGCCAGGCTAAAATTAGCGGTTAATAAGCCAGCTTCAAGGCTATCGCTTTGATAGAAATATAGCGAAACCACTAAGGCAACTAGTGTTAACAGAAAGCCCAAGTAATAAACACTGTCAGCAAACTGTTCAATAAAAGAGCTGTCGACGCTGAGCAGGTAACCACGCCAAGTATAGAGAATCATGCAAAGTAGCGGTAATATTACTGCGAGTAGTGGCGTATTAAAAAATTGCGGTATACAAACACCTAAAACACCCCCAGCCAGCGCAAGGACAAATATCTTGCGTACATCGCGAATTAAACCTTGTTGTAATTTTTGATAACTCATGGGCTTAGCCGTCAATTTTTTCAATCAAGGTGACGCGGCCGCCAATTGATTGGATAAAATCTGCCCAGAAAAAGGCATGGCGTTTATTTTGTAACTTTTCTTGACCTGCGCGGCGTACATATAAAATAGTCACTTCCGCATTTTGCAGGTCGGTATTAATATGTTGGTAATAGCTGCTTTTTTGTAAGCTACTAAAGTCCATTTGGCCGCGATAATGTGACCATTCAGGCGTATGTTGTAACATATCAGAAATGAGGATAATTTGTTTCTCGGCCATGCTATTGCCAATTGGAAAAGCGCTGAGGGCAATAGTTTGAAAAATTTCGATAATAGGTGAGGAGTTAGCGTTGCTAGGCTGCATAAAACCAGCAATCGCCTGATCTAAAGGTTGTTCAAACTTTTGCTGCCAGCGTTGGCGAATAAGTTTAGGGTTTTCGTAAAAGGCATTGGCATCAGCACCAGTGCGTGGCGCGCAGACGATAAAATCAGGTGCAATCGCTTTATCACTATTGGCATCAATCACATATACTGAAATGCGCGTACCTGCTTGTAGTCTTGCTTTAAACTCACTTAAAAAACGTTTGAGAAATTGTTGCTGCACTTTATTGTAGCTATCACTTTTGTCAAAAACCAGCGCGACATATTTTGGGCTGGACACCCCGATAGGACATAGAGTCTCGGGGTTGTAGGTAAGTTGTTCGCTTTGTAATTGATAACGAAATATCGCCAGCACGGCTAATGCGGCCACGACCACAAGAATCAGCAATAAGCCTAATAGGTTTTTGCGTTTTGCGGCTTGTTTTCTTTTTCGGTATCTAGGCATGATCTTGGTTTAACTTTATGTCAATTTTTGCGGGCTTAAAATCTGGGTCGATAAGCTGTAATTGTTGTAAAAACTGTACATATAGCTTTTCAATCTCGTTAGTTCTTTGTTGGCAATATTGCGGGAAGTCTTTAAAAAGCTGTTTTTGTTGTTCTACTAAGGCAATATCATCATGTGCGCCGCGGACTACAAAATGATTATTTGAATACCAATCTTCGGAAAAATAGCGCGGGGGAGGTGCCTGTCTGGCACTCATATTAATATCGCGATAACGAAAAATTACAGCGTTAGCTGCTGCCGTAAAGTTGGCAATACCTTGCTCATATTCGGCGACAAATGCTTGTTTATCTTCTACCAAATGGACTAAACGGGTGTGTTTAAGTAAAACGGCTTGTTTCATTTCTTCTAGCTTATGTAAAAAATCTTGGCGTATGTCCTCGACTTGTTCGACGATGTCATCACGATGCTCTTCGTACTCTTCATGTAGTTGTTGTAGGCGGCGGTGTAATTTACCGTAACCTGGATAAGCATCGTCTCTTTTGTAGCCATCAATAAAGGCAAATATGCCAAATAACAGCCCCATGACAAATAATATCCAAGAATTAAACTCAGATAAATGCCAAGGTGCTGCCATAAAGCGTTGCACGGCCAGATTGCCTGCTGCTTCAGGTTGTAAGGCAAAGAACTCGCGATAGTGAGCGACCAATAGATTAAAGCCAAGCGCACAGAGTAAGTAAGCAGTTAAGCCTAGGTAGGCAAGTATTTGTTTACCTAAAGAATGGTGGTTTTTATAGCGAAATAGCCCGCCCATTAATAGAAAAGCAGTCGATATGTTGATAGCCGCAATAATGACTGCCTGACCGATGCCGCCTAATAAGCCTAGTTCAGAACCTTCGGCAAAAAAATAGCCGTTACCGATCGATTCTAATAGCCAGAAGAGTAGTATGACTGCAAAATATAATAACTGCGAGTCAGGGTAGTGCGGAGTGCGTTGTAAATGCTGTTGAGATTGGAAGTCGTGGAACTCTTGTTGAATGTTATCTAGATCTTCTTTGAGGTGTTTCAGTAGGCGAAATTCACGTGCCATCAGGCTTTTTACGGCAAGTTTTGAATGTTCAGTATGGTTGCTGATTAAAGCACGCTCATCTTGTAAATTGGTATCGGTTATAGATGTATTGCGAAAACTTAAGCCTTCATTAACGATACGGTTAATATTGGCCATATTGGTTTCAAAGTAGCTTTGTATTTCGCGTTCGTTACCATCAGGGCTAATAGCATTTTGAGCGGGTAGGTTGTTGGCAGCGGCAGTCTCGGCTTTTTCCGAGAGGTCTAATTGTTTTGCTGTTAAATTGAGGTCAATTGCGCATGCGTCAGTAAGGTCAGACTTATTATGGTAGCTAAGGTTATTTTTGATTTTATTGACCCAATTTTGCATAGTATATTTAAACCAGTCATGCGATGATTTTGAAGAATGTCTATTTAGAAAGCATAGTACAAGCAGCATGAATTAAAAACTGGGTGTCTACTTTCTTGGTATGGCTGTATGGCAAAGGTCTTGAGTCATGCTTTTAGATTATATTAATTCCTTGCTCCTTAAGAAAATCATAGCACAGCAAAAAAACTATGGGTATTATTACCTGATGATCATTAATTGTCAGGTGCTGCAGATATGAGTTTTTGGTCATTTCAGCTTTTGCTAACAAGCTGCAAAGATAAATATTTAGGTAAAAAAGGTGAAGTAGACTTTTGGCTTATTGTAACGGTCTCTTGCTAATGCTTGTTGGGTCTGTTCAACTGGTGTAAGAAAATATATCCATTCTGTATTTATGGTTTTTATTTGAAAAACTCAAGGTTTTTTGTGCTTAATGGGAACTTTTTATGGGTATTATTAAAAATAATAACAAAAATAACATATAAAATATCAACTATGAATCAAATTATTACCATTGATATACGTAAAGCTGTTATTGCATTATCTGATGCTTTGGACTTGGTAGGTGTTGATGAGGTGCAGCATGGGAAACGAGTTGCCTATATTGCCGTGCAGTGCGCGCGTCGATTAGGATTAGATGAAGAGTCGTGTAATGAGCTATTTGAAATAGGTTTGATTCATGATATTGGTGTTTCGGAAACTTCTGTACATAAACACTTGATCGAAGAGTTTGAGTGGGACGATGAAAATTATCATTGCCAAGTAGGGTTTGAGTTAATAAAGGACTACCCGCCTTTGGCAGAATATGCACAGCCCATTCTGCATCACCATACGCCGTGGGAAAAACTAAAGCATATTAGGTTATCTTCAAGACATAAGCGCTTTGCAAATATTATTCATTTAGCTGATAAAGTGAATACTTTGGCATCACCTTATTATGGTAGGAATATTTTAGAAAAATCTGACTATATTTGCTCCGAAATTGCTGTGAATAGGGAGTGCCATTTTAATCCATCCATTACTCAAGCATTTTTAGATATTGCCCAAAGCCCTGCATTTTGGATAGCGATGGAAGGTAGGTATCTTTATAGTTTTATTGCTGACAGGGCTTTGGTTGAGAAGCAAATGCATGTCTCGCTAGAAGATATTCAATTTTTAGCTAAAATATTCGCTACTATTGTTGATGCAAAGAGCAAGTTTACTTCTGAGCATTCTATTAATGTTGCTGCTTTGGCTTATTTTATTGCTGAAACATATGGTTTGAGTAAGGCTGTTTGTATCAAGCTGGAAATTGCAGGTTTATTGCATGATTTGGGTAAGTTGCGCATTCCTGATGAAATTCTCGAAAAAGATGGGGAGCTGTCTGACCAAGAGAGAGCCATTATTAATCAGCATAGTTTTGAAACTTATGAGATTTTAAGGAAAATTCCAGGTCTGGAAGATATTGCCGAGTGGGCTGGTTATCACCATGAGAGACTTAATCGAACGGGGTATCCATTTCGGCCGCACGCAGAAAATATTAGTATTGAAGCGCGTATTATTGCAATTGCTGATATTTTTCAGGCTTTGGCGCAAAAAAGGCCTTATCGTAAATCGTTGTCACCACTACAGATTGCGGATATTTTACAAGAAATGGTAGCGCAGGGGGAGATCGATGAAATGGTTGTTGATATTGTGCATGAAAATTTGGATGAATGTTATGCCATTGCGATAGTGGGGCAAACTGAAGATTTATTAAAAGTATAGGGTTTGAAATGTTTTTGTATCGATGGATTGTTAATCAAATAATGAGGTATATTTAATGGAGGCCACGATTCGTTTGGTAGCATCGCTGGGTATTTTTTTAGTGATAATTAGTTGGGAGTATTTTTTACCTAGGCGCGTACAAAGTTTAACGAGAAAGCAACGCTGGCCAGTCAATTTAGGCTTGGCTGTCTTGAATATGGCAATTATTCGTTTAACGGTGGGAGGCATTGCTTATTTATGCGCTATCGATGCGTTGGAGAATGGCTGGGGATTGTTGAATTTGGTGCAGGTGCCTAATTGGGTGGCAGTATTAATTACCTTGTTGGTGCTAGATGTGGTGATTTATTTTCAACATCGCATTGCGCATATGTGGATGCCGTTGTGGCGCTTGCATCAGGTGCATCATATTGATTTAGATTTTGACGCAACTACAGCAGTGCGTTTTCATCCTTTGGAAATTATTTTTTCTTTAGTTATTAAAGTAGCGGTGATTTATGCGTTAGGGGCTGATCCTATTGCCGTCATTGCTTTCGAGATTTTATTGAATGGTGCAGCTACCTTTAATCATAGTAATGTGCAATTGCCGCTTGCATTAGATAAGGTCTTGCGTTGGTTTATTATTACCCCAGATATGCATCGAATTCATCATTCTTGTGTGCAGAGTGAGATGGATAGTAATTATGGATTTTCGGTGTCTTGGTGGGATAGACTGTTTAAGACCTATACTGCTGAGCCACAAAAGCCACAAACTGAATTTGATATAGGTTTAAATGCTTTTAGAAAGCCTGAGCAAGTTGGTTTTTTGCAGATGTTGGTGTTGCCGTTTAAAGCGTTGCGTAAAAAGTAGAGATGCTTGGTGTTGCACCTACGGTGCTGAATAATATGTAGGTGCAGATTTATCTGCACTTTACGGCTAAATCTACACCTACAAAACGTTCCTAAGTTAAAGTATTTATGTTTTGCTATTGCTGTGTTGCCAAAGCTTCGGTTTGTTTTGCTAATAAATCTGTAATGCCTAGTTTTGCCAGTTCTAGCATGGCATTGAGTTCTTCTTGTCTAAAAGCGTGCCCTTCGGCGGTGCCTTGCACTTCTATGAAAGCAGCAGCATCGTTCATCACGACATTCATATCCGTTTCGGCATTGCTATCTTCTAAATAGTCTAGATCTAATACGGGCATGCCGTTATAGATTCCAACAGAAACCGAGGCAACTTGGCCGTGTAACGGGTTCTTTTTGATTTTTCTTTGTTTGAGCATCTTTTGGATGGCAATGGAAAGTGCAACAAAGCCACCTGTTATCGATGCTGTGCGTGTGCCGCCGTCAGCCTGCAGGACATCGCAGTCAATAGTAATGGTGTGCTCGCCTAGTGCGGCAAGGTCGATTCCAGCGCGTAGCGAGCGGCCAATTAGGCGCTGAATTTCTTGGGTGCGACCGCCTTGTTTGCCTTTGCTTGCTTCGCGCCCCATGCGAGTGTGTGTTGAGCGAGGGAGCATGCCGTATTCAGCGGTTACCCAGCCTTCGCCTTTGCCTTTCAAAAAGCGTGGTACTCGGTTTTCGACACTGGCAGTGCAAAGCACGCGTGTTTCGCCAAACTCTACTAATACCGAACCTTCGGCATGTTTGGTATATCCGCAGGTGAATTTAACGTCTCTAAGTTGGTTGGGCGCGCGTCCGCTAGGTCTCATGTTGGTCTCTAAAATAATTAAAAAGGGGTAGAGTATACCTGAATGAGATTTATACGGTAGGGGTAGAGTAAATCTT
Organism: Methyloprofundus sp.; assembly: GCA_016592635.1. Classification (NCBI taxonomy): domain Bacteria; kingdom Pseudomonadati; phylum Pseudomonadota; class Gammaproteobacteria; order Methylococcales; family Methylococcaceae; genus Methyloprofundus; species Methyloprofundus sp. The sequence continues at coordinate 3,629,975 of AP023240.1, read as the reverse complement.
TAAGTGGTTTAACGCCTATTTTAGGAGGGACGAGGGCGTAGCTTTATTATCAGGCATAATAAAGAGCAGAGCTAGTTGTCTCTGTGCCATTGAGTAAGAGGCGTGTTTACACTTTAATATCTAATAGCGAGCCAAGCATATTGGTGTCGGCCTCTAATAATTTAACGGCAGCAGACGTTTCAAGCTCGGCTTCTGTTAAACTTAATATTGGCTTGAGTATATCTTGTTGTTCAAAAGTGCTACTGCCCACTTCATTGTTTTGTATGGATGCTTTGTTAATATCCTCGGCTGCAGTGGTTGCTTTTTGCATTGAAGTATTGACCAGTTGAATGGCACTGCTACTTGGTGAAATGCCCATGATGTTCTCCTAGATTAGCAAGTTCAGTAAAAAAATAACTGTAATGACATTATTATAACTTATGTGATTTTAATCTGTGATCAATTGTACAATATTGATTAATAAAGTACTATTCTTTCTAGCGAGGCTAAAATGAGTGACCTAATGGGTAGGTGATTTTAGTTTTAGGTTAATTTTAGTTTGCGTAAGCGTGTATAAATGTATATAATCCGTGATTCAAATTTAAGTAGGCGAGCGTGGCGGAATTGGTAGACGCGCTGGTTTTAGGTACCAGTATCTTATGATGTGAGAGTTCAAGTCTCTCCGCTCGCACCACTTAAAAATCAAATAAGCTTTTAACGATAGTCATCGTTAATTCTCCAAGTTACATACCCATCGTGGGTAATCTTTGTTTATTAGTCACTAAGTAGTAATTATACAATTAGTAGTCAATATAAAATTTTTTGAGGTAAATCAATGGAAGTTTCTGTCGAAAAGACATCGGAATTAAGCAGAAAAATGACAGTTAGCGTTTCTGAAGATGTTGTTCAGGGAAAGGTTAGTGAGCGTTTAAAAAAATTAGCTCGTGAAGTCAAAGTTGACGGTTTTCGTCCAGGCAAGGTGCCTCAAAAAGTTGTTCAAAAAATGTATGGTGCGCGAGTAAGAGAAGAAATTACTGGTGATTTGATTCAAGCTAACTATGTACAAGCATTGCAAGAAAATGACTTGCGTCCCGCAGGTATGCCGCAAGTTGAAATTGCAGATGTTGAGACTGGCTTTACCTTCGTGGCTAACTTTGAAGTATATCCTGAATTTACTTTAGATGGCATTGATGGTATTGAGGTAAGTAAGTCTGTTGCTAGTGTTGAGATGACAGATGTTGATGTGATGTTGGAAAAGTTGCGTGAGCAAAAAAAGACATGGGCAGAATCTGAGTCGGCTGCGCAAGAAGGTGATAAGCTGGCTATTAAACTTTCAGGTGTGAGTGAAGGCGAAAACTTTACTGACGGCACGATAGATAATTTTGATGTTGAAATCGGTGCTAAGAAAATGATCCCAGGTTTTGAGGATAACTTGCTTGGACTAGCGGTAGGGGCAACTAAGGTTTTTGCAGTTAATTTCCCAGAAGAATATGGCAATGAAAAATTAGCTGGCAAGCCTGCTGAGTTTGATGTTGAAGTATTGAAGATTGAATCGTCAGTGCTGCCAGAGATTAATGCTGAGTTTATCGAGGCATATGGCATTGATAGTGGCGATAAAGAAGAGTTTCTTGCTGACGTGCAGGGTAACATGGAGCGCGAGTTAGGTCAGGCACTGAAAAGTGATTTGAAAAATGCAGTCATGAATGGCTTATATGAAAATGTAACCGTTGCTTTACCTACTGTAATGATTGATCAAGAGATTGAAAGCTTGATGAAGCCTTATTACGAGAATGCGAAACAGCGTAATATGGATGTTAATGAATTGGATCTACCTAGAGAAAATTTTGAAGAGCAAGCTAAGCGCCGTGTTGCATTAGGTTTGATTTTGGCTGAGATCATTCAGAAAAATGAAATCAAGGCTGATAAAGATGCAATTCGTACAGTGATTGATGATATGGCTAGAAGCTATGAAGAGCCTGAGCAAGTTGTTAATTGGTACTACGGTGATGAAAAGCGTTTGGCAGAAGTTGAGCAAATGGTACTGGAAGATGCAACAGTTGAATGGGTGTTGGCGCAAGCAAAAATCACAGATAAGCCGGTATCATTTTCTGAAATTATGGAATCAGCAAGACAGCAATAAGAGATGATAATGAATAGCCATAATGGAATAGGAAGTGCTGGAGTAGGAGGTATTATCTCTCCTGAAGCAGCGGGCGGCTTAGTGCCTATGGTCATAGAGCAGACCGCACGCGGTGAGCGCTCTTATGATATATACTCGCGCCTATTAAAAGAGCGAGTTATTTTTCTAGTCGGTCAAGTTGAAGATTACATGGCTAACCTGATTGTGGCGCAATTATTATTTTTAGAATCAGAGAACCCTGATAAGGATATTCATCTGTATATAAATTCCCCAGGTGGTTCAGTGACTGCTGGTATGGCAATTTATGATACTATGCAGTTTATTAAGCCTGATGTCAGTACTATGTGTATTGGTCAGGCTGCCAGCATGGGGTCATTATTGTTGGCAGGTGGTGCAGCAGGTAAGCGATATTGTTTGCCGAATTCAAGAGTCATGATTCATCAGCCTTTAGGTGGATTTCAAGGGCAAGCTTCTGATTTTGATATTCATGCGCGTGAAATTTTAACGATACGTGAGAAGTTAAATAAAATTCTGGCGCATCATACAGGGCAGGATATAGAAAAAATCCAGAAGGATACGGATAGAGATAATTTTCTGAGTGCTACAGATTCTGTTGAATACGGCTTAATTGATAAAGTTCTAACAAGTCGTGGTGAGTCTGCATAGTAACTCAAAATCATTAATTGTAAGGTTAAGTAATGAGCAAAGAGAGTGATGGCGATAAAATTTTGTATTGTTCATTTTGTGGTAAAAGCCAAAATGAAGTAAGAAAGCTTATCGCAGGCCCTTCCGTTTATGTTTGTGATGAGTGTGTTGATCTTTGCAATGACATTATCAAAGAAGAGCTTGCTAATGATGGCAAAGATGACAGTGAAGAACAGGCATTACCTAAGCCTAAAGAAATAAAAGCAGCTTTAGATGAATATGTTATTGGTCAGGAGCAGGCAAAAAAAATATTGTCGGTTGCTGTCTATAATCATTATAAAAGGTTATACAACCGCACTCAGAAGGGTGGTGAAGTTGAGTTGGGGAAAAGTAATATTTTATTGATTGGCCCGACAGGTTCAGGCAAAACTTTATTGGCGGAAACGTTAGCTAAAGTTCTGGACGTGCCTTTTACTATTGCTGATGCAACCACATTGACCGAGGCGGGTTATGTGGGTGAGGATGTAGAAAATATCATTCAGAAGATTTTACAGAAATGTGATTTCGATGTGGAAAAAGCTGAGGCAGGAATTGTCTATATTGATGAAATCGATAAGATTTCTAAAAAATCAGAAAATACTTCAATTACTCGGGATGTTTCTGGAGAAGGTGTGCAGCAGGCCTTATTGAAATTGATTGAAGGTACGGTTGCTTCGGTTTCGCCGCAAGGTGGTAGGAAAAACCCTCAACAAGAGTTTGTGCAGGTTAATACGGCCAATATTTTGTTTATTGTCGGTGGGGCGTTTGCAGGGTTGGATAAGGTGATTCAGCAACGTACTGAAAAAGGCGGTATCGGTTTTTCTGCTGAAGTTAAAGCTAAGGATGATACTAAAAATATCGGTGAGTTATTTGCTGAAGTAGAAGCTGAGGATTTAATTCGCTATGGTTTGATTCCTGAGTTTGTAGGGCGGTTACCTGTAGTAGCAACCCTAGAAGAATTAAGTGAGGAAGCGCTTATTCAGGTATTGACCGAGCCTAAAAATGCATTAACTAAGCAGTATCAGAAGTTATTTGAAATGGAAGGTACTGAGCTTGAATTTCGTAAAGATTCTTTGCATGCAATTGCACAAAAATCTATGCAACGTAAAACGGGCGCACGAGGATTGCGTACTATCGTAGAGAATGTGTTATTAGATACTATGTATGAGATTCCTTCGGCTAATAATGTTGCTAAGGTGGTTATTGATAAAATGGTTATTGAAGGCGAAAATGATCCCTATTTTGTTTATGAAGAGGAACCAAAAGTGGCTTCATCTGAATAGGCGAAGAGTGGAATAGCTCAATTTGCTTTATATTAAAAAGGCGAGTGTTTATTAAGCACCCGCCTTTTTTTATGTCTACTGCCTTGTTAAATAATGTGGACACCCTTATATTATAGTGCATATATTTTAAAATTTAGTGAAGGCTCCTTAAATGGAAATGAATAAAATGACTGATCTTTTTGATGATGGTTTGGTTCCTGTGCTACCGCTTAGGGATGTTGTTGTTTATCCGCACATGGTGATTCCTTTATTTGTTGGTCGTGAAAAATCAATTGAAGCGCTTGATGAAGCGATGCGTGAAGATAAGCAGATTTTGCTAGTGACGCAAACAGAGGCCGAGCTCGATGATCCTAGTTTTGATGAGTTATATAAGGTAGGGGCGTTAGCTAATATTCTGCAATTGTTGAAATTGCCAGATGGTACGGTAAAAGTACTGGTAGAAGGAGAGCAGCGTAGTCAAGTCACTAAATATCATGAAAAAGACGGTTGTATTTTTGCGGAAATTCAAGAAATTCCCGATGTTTTAACCTTATCGGATAAAGAGGTGGATGTTTTAGTACGGGCGACGATGGATTCCTTTGCTAAGTATGTAAAGTTGAATAGTAAAATTCCACCTGAAGTACTGAATGCTTTATCTGGTATTGAAGAAAATGGGCGGCTTGCAGATACTATGGCAGCACATATGAGTCTGAAGGTTTCTGAAAAACAGGAGCTGCTGGAAATGGCGGATATTGTACCGCGTCTGGAAAAATTGATGCTATTCATGGAAAGTGAGGCTGATTTATTTGCTTTAGAGAAAGATATACGTGTGCGTGTAAAGCAGCAAATGGAAAAAAACCAGCGCGAATATTATTTGAATGAGCAAATGAAAGCTATTCAAAAAGAGCTAGGCGATATGGATGATGCTTTAAGCGAGGTTGAAGAGCTTGAGCTAAAAATATCTAAAGCGGGTATGTCCAAAGAGGCAAAAGATAAAGCGGGGGTTGAGTTAAATAAGCTTAAGATGATGTCGTCGATGTCTGCTGAAGCCTCGGTGGTACGCAATTATATAGACTGGATGTTGAATGTGCCTTGGAAAAAGAAAACCAAGGTGCGTCATGATTTGAAAGTGGCTGAAGAAATCTTAGACACCGACCACTATGGTTTAGAGAAAGTTAAAGAACGTATTTTGGAATACTTGGCTGTACAGCAGCGTGTTAAATCTTTGAATGGGCCAATTTTATGTTTGGTAGGGCCTCCAGGGGTGGGAAAAACTTCTTTGGGTCAGTCTATTGCGCGAGCCACGAATAGAAAATATATTAGAATGGCATTGGGTGGTGTACGTGATGAGGCTGAGATTCGTGGGCATAGAAGGACTTATATAGGTTCTATGCCAGGTAAGATTTTGCAGAATTTGTCTAAGATTAAAGTGCGTAATCCATTATTTTTGTTGGATGAGATTGATAAAATGTCGGGAGACTTTCGTGGTGACCCTGCTTCTGCATTGTTGGAAGTATTGGATCCCGAACAGAATAAAGCCTTTGCGGATCATTATTTAGAAGTCGATTTTGATTTGTCGGATGTTATGTTTGTGGCAACGGCTAATACCATGAATATTCCTGGTCCATTATTGGATAGAATGGAAGTGATTCGTTTGGCGGGTTATACCGAAGATGAAAAAATTAATATTGCAATGCGTTATTTGGTGCCTAAGCAGCTTAAAAATAATGGGTTGCAAGAGGCAGAAGTACAAATTGCTGAAGAAGTAGTCCAGGATATTGTGCGCTATTACACGCGTGAAGCTGGCGTGCGTAGTTTAGAACGTGAGGTATCTAAGATTTGCCGTAAAGTTGTCAAAGAGCTTTTATTGAAAGAAAAGTCAGAAATGGTCGCTATTACATCGGATAATTTGGCGGATTATCTAGGGGTGCGGCGCTTTAGTTATGGGCTTGCGGAAGATAAGGATCAAATAGGGCAGGTGACTGGCTTGGCTTGGACTGAAGTGGGTGGTGAGTTGCTTACTATTGAGGCGGTTGCTATGCCAGGCAAAGGTAAGCAAGTCATGACTGGTAAGTTGGGTGATGTCATGAAAGAATCAATTGAAGCGGCGGTGACTGTGGTGCGTGCTCGTGCTGCAGTGTTGGGTATTAAAGCTGAGGATTTTCAGGGTAAGGACTTGCATATCCACGTGCCTGAAGGAGCTACCCCTAAAGATGGTCCAAGTGCTGGGGCGGGTATGTGTACGGCTATTATTTCTGCATTAACAGGGGTGCCAGTTAAGGCGGAAGTGGCGATGACCGGAGAAATTACTTTACGTGGTGAGGTGTTGGCTATTGGTGGCTTGAAGGAGAAGTTATTGGCTGCTCATCGTGGGGGAATTAAGACGGTACTTATTCCTGAAGATAATGAAAAGGATTTAGTGGAAATCCCTGATAATGTTAAACAAAATCTGAATATCAAGCCTGTGCGTTGGATTGATCAAGTGTTGGAGGTTGCCTTACAGTATCAGCCTGAGCCGCTAGCAAAAGTTGCAGAAGTATCCGAAGCGCAGGTGGTAAAATCTACAGATAGCTCTATTAGAGCACATTAATTGGATATATACGGCTGTAACGCTTGACAGGACTAGGATGTAGTTGGTATAAAGACATTCGCTTTAGTAATGTTTTATGTTTCGGCAGAGCGTAAATATTTTATCTTGTGTTAATTTCCTATGGAGAAGAGTAAATGAATAAATCAGAACTGATCGATGCAATGGCTGATGCATCAGAACTAACAAAAGCCGATGCAGGGCGCGCGCTTGATGCATTTATGTCATCTGTTACCAATGCTTTAAAAAGCGATGATTCTGTTGCATTAGTAGGTTTTGGGACTTTTTCTGTTAAAGATAGAGCAGAGCGTAAAGGACGTAATCCACAAACAGGTGCAGAGATTACTATTAAAGCAGCAAAAATCCCTTCATTTAAAGCTGGTAAAGGCTTGAAAGATAGCGTTAATATTTAAAGATTAAAAGAGATGATAAGTTTTTTATCAAAAAGCTTGCGTAATTTAGAAAACAAGTTTATACTATCATTTCTTTAGTGGGGTGATTAGCTCAGCTGGGAGAGCATCGCCCTTACAAGGCGAGGGTCGGGGGTTCGATCCCCTCATCACCCACCACGAGACTTGGAGCGGTAGTTCAGCTGGTTAGAATGCTGGCCTGTCACGCCGGAGGTCGCGGGTTCGAATCCCGTCCGCTCCGCCATATTAAAAACCCCGACCATTTGGTTCGGGGTTTTTTTTTGTTTAAAATTTATGGTTAGAATTGAGGATAATATTGCATTCTCGTTCCTAGTTTAAACAAGCCCATATTTGCAGGGAATGGAAGAGATTTAATGATTCTTCCAAGGGTACTTTATATGTCATATAGGGTGTCAAACAGTTAAATTATCAATTGATTAAGGCTAGTCATATGTTGACAGAAATAAGAGAAAAAACACAAGGTACTTTTGCTTGGGTAATTTTGATATTAATATGTGTTCCTTTTGCATTATGGGGCTTACAAAATTATACGGATGGCGGGTCAGAAAGAGCGGTTGTTATTGTTGGAGATAAGGAATTTGGGCAGCGTGAAGTCAATCAAGCCTATGCCCAATTTAAACAGCAATATGCAGATATGCAAATTCCTGAAGAAATTTTGCAAAAGCAAGCAACCGAAAAGCTAATTCGTGATGAACTTTTATTGCAGCATGTGACGAGCGAAAAATTAGTCATAACTGATGAACGTGCGCGCCAATTTATTGCATCCTTACAGTATTTTCAGCGTGATGGTAAATTTGATAAGCAGCAATATGAAACTCTGCTTGCAAGCCAAGGTATGAGTTCTGCACAATTTGCACATAGGATTCGCAAAGCCTTAGTCATGGAGCAGTATCAAAAGGCGGTAACAGAAACCAGCTTTATATCAGAGCAAGATATGCAGCGCTTTTTTAAGATTCAAAACCAAACACGTAATATTGAATATGTTACGGTTAAAATAGAACCAGTTACTACGGAGCCAAGTGCCGATGAAATTAATAATTTTTATCAACAGCATGCTAGTGACTATCAGACAGCTGAACAAGTGTCGGTTGAATACGTAGAGTTGTCTTTAACTAACTTAATGACTGATGTCGTACCTTCAGCAGAACAATTACAGACTTATTATGAAGATAATATTGAGCTGTACTCAGCTAAAGAGCGCCGTAAAATAAGTCATATACTCTTTGCAAAAACCAAAGATACAACAGAAGAACAAGCTTTGCTTAAAGCAGAAGCCGCTATTAAGCGCTTAGAGCAAGAATCTTTTGCCAAGCTTGCCGAAGCATTATCGGATGATACTTTGACGGCTAAGAATGGTGGTGATTTAGGCTTATTTGAGGTGGGAGTTATGGAAGCTGCTTTTGAAGAGGCTGCATCTCAGTTGGCTTTAGGGGAAGTTTCTGCGCCAGTGCAGTCGGCCTTTGGTTATCATTTGATTACAGTTACCGAACTCGCTCCTGCCGCTACTAAGCCTTATAGTGAGGTTGCTGTAGACGTTGCACAGTCAGTGAAACAGGCGGCAGCAGAAACTACTTTTTATGAGTTGAGTGAGTTGCTTACCGAGGTGAGCTTTGAAAATTCAGATAGCTTGGCAGTTGTTTCTGATGAGTTGGGATTACAGATTAAGCAAACAACATCATTTGCACGTACTGCGGGTGATGATATTGCTAGTGAAGAGGCGGTTAGGAATATGGCCTTTTCTGAGTCTGTATTACAAGGCAATAATAGTGAGCCTGTAGAAATTGGTGAGGAGCGTGTATTGGTGTTACGGATGCTAGAGCATCAACCAGCCGAAACCAAGCCGTTAGATGCTGTTAAGAGCGAAATTATAGTATCAATTCGAGTGCAGCAAGCTAAGGATAATGCTAAGCAAGTGACTGAAGCTATCAAGCAAAAATTACTTGTTGGACAAGCAATGGCTGATGTTGCTAAAGAGCAAGGCTTAAGCGTTGAAAAGGCAGAAGGTTTAACGCGTGAGGGTGGTAAGCTTGCATGGCAAGTTAATCAAGCAGTATTTAAAGCGGCTAAACCACTTGCAGACAAACCTACAGTTGTCGTTGTTGACTTGCCACAAGGCGGACAAACAATAGTAAATTTAATGAGTGTTGCTGAAGGTGGCGCGATGGAAGATCAAGAAAAGGCCAAGTTAGCGCAAGCCAATATTGCAAAAGCATTAGGCCAAGCTGATTATAGCGCTGTTATTGAAGGTATTCGGGAAGGTACTCGGGTTTCCATTAGAGAGTAAGCTTTAATTTAGATAATCTATAAAAAAAGGGCGATTATCTCGCCCTTTTTTTATGTCAGAAACAATGTAATACCAATCCCAGTAAATAATTACCCTAATACCGTCATTCCCGAAGTTTTTTTATCGGGAATCTATGCTTATCCATGAGGTTCCTGCTAAAGCTTGTGCCCAGCTTGACTGGATAGCATGCAGAACTAGCTGCCTTTTTTTGCTAAGGTCAACACAAAATCTACTTCTATTTCTAAAGCATCAGCCTGTTTAATCATGGCTTGCATCTCAGTAGTAGCACGCCAAGCGAAAGGTGTCATTTGTAATAGTGCCATGCGTTGGTTTTGGTCGGGTTGAATTTTATAGCTAATTTGTTGACTGTCGATTTTACTGAAGTTTTTAGGTAGAGCAATGTCGGTATTATGAGCTTTAACATCCTTATAGATAAACTCCCTTAATTGCCACAAGTGCCGTGATCCAGGGGTAACAATTAAGAGTAGCCCTTCAGGTTTTAACAGGCGCTGAATTTCTGCGTCATTTGAGGGGGCATAGACTCTCAATAGTAGGTCAAAGTAATGATCGGCATAAGGCATGCGTTTGCTACTGGCAACAATAAAGCGAGCGTTAGCTTGTTTTTTTGCAGCAGCTAAAATTGCATTTTTAGCAATGTCGATACCATGTAAATCTAAATGCACGCTATCCTTAGAATGCAACTCAATTTGACGGCTGTAATAGCCTTCCCCACAGCCCATATCCAAAATATGAGCCATGGCATCAGCAGTTCTATGTTGATCAATCATGGCAGTAATTGTTTTAGCTATATCTTGGTAAAATCCAGCCTCAAGAAAGTTGCGCCGCGCACGCATCATGGCACGACTATCCCCTGGCTCTTTAGATTTTTTATGTTGTGCGGGTAATAAATTTAAGTAGCCTTCTTTGGCCATATCAAAATGATGTTTTTTAGTGCAGTAATAGCCTTTAGAAGGCTGGTGTTGCATTAGTGGGTTTTGGCAAATGGGGCAGATATAAGGCATGGGCTATTTGAGCTGTAGGGTTGCAAAGGTTTGCTAATAAATTTTAGGGTATTTTACCATCTAGTGATAAATTGCACTGCTAGTAATGCGCTGGTCAATTTCTTTAAGCATCTCTTGATATTCGGGGCTATAAATAGATTGATAGCGTGCTGCAAATGCATCAATTCCCAATCTTTCGGGTAAGTCGCCTACCTGTGGCATAAAGGCTTGATAGTTTTTAATATTAGCCATTTTTTCTTGGATTTTTAGTGCTTGTTCAGGGCTTGCAGTCGCATATTTTCCAAAGTAAACGCCTGCTCTATCAGCAGCAAGGTCAATAAAGCTAAAGCCATTGCCTTTTTTGGCATCATTAAGTTCTTTTTCTTGACCAATGATTTGCGCTAAATGACTATTGCCAATGGCAGATAATGAAGCAGATAACATAAAGTGCTGTGCCATATCAGTACGGCGATATAAATAAGCGGGATAATAATGTTGTTCTGTAGGAGATTGCTGGTAATGGTTGACGTAGTGATTGACAACAAAAATGGCTAAGCGATTTTCTTCTATAGCGTTGCTGATAGTAGAGCGCTGTTGGGCAAGGGCAAACATCGGTTGCAACAAGTTGGCAAGTGACAAGCGCCAAACCGTATTATGTCGGCTAAGGGTTGTGGCTAATTTCTCTTGGTATTGTGCTAAAGCACGTGCATCAATGGGTGGGGCAAGCAGTTGCTGAATACGGCTGACTGCACTGGCAGGCAGTTGGTATTTTAGCTGGAGTTGCTGTGCTTCTATGTGAATGTCTCTTAAGTGTTGGTTTAGTAGTATTAGGTATTGGTTTAGGTGGGTATGTTCGATAGCCTTTTCTATTAAAAAGCCTGCATACATATCCGCAATGGCTATTTTACCTATTTGCAGTTTTTTGATTTGTGGGCGGCTAAAAGGCGGGATATGTAATTGGAAGCTAATATCAACATAGCGCCCAAATAAGTTATCGGCTAAGGTAAAAGCCAGTTTGAAGCTAATAAAATCAGCGCTTAATTGAATATGTGATTGGCTATCTGTGTATAGGTTAAGTAAATAAGCGCAGGCAATATTTAGATCACGTTCGGTCAGTGTTAGGTTGATAACATTATCATTAGCTTGTTGGTTGGCATAAAGGATATTTTGCGCGCGTTGAATGTCGCTATTAGTGAGCTGCCATTGCGGTAAGGCAGCTTTTTGGTTGCTGGTGCTCAGCGCGATAATAATAGCAATGACGATGATCGGGATTGCTATTAAATAGAGTAGCGCGCGTAGCAGGAGTAACATTAGCTTTAGCTGACTTGTAAAGTGAACTTGGCTTTTGCTAAATAATCAGCTTCTTGTTTAAGGTCTGCCTGAGTTAGCGGAGCATTGTCTAGCCAATCATCGGGGAATTGTAAGTTTACTTTACCGTGATCTAAGCCAATTTTAAAGTCGGGTAGAGCGGTGTGACTGCGGTTACGTAGTAGCAATACGGCGAGTCGTAAAATAATCACCATGTAGATGGCACTTTTATGCCAAGGGGGAGGTAGTTTACCAATTTGCTTGTTAGGAACCTTACGGCGATGCGCAAGTACTAAGGTGGATAACAGGTTCTGATTTTGTTGGGAAAAGCCTGCTAAATCACCATGCCTAATTACATAAGCACCATGTTTATGGTATTGACTATGTGCAATATTGCGGCCAATTTCATGCAGGTCAGCTGCCCAGCTTAAATATTGAGCTATCACTTTGGTTTGCGCGCCCAAAAATGGTTTTAGCTGTACCAGCATATAGGCAATGGTATTTTTGATACGGTCTGACTGTGACGAGTCGGTATGATAGTGTTCAGTTAACATTTTTACAGTTTCTGAACGTACATCATGATTAAATCTACGCCCTAAATAGTCATAAATCAGGCCTTCGCGTAAAGCACCATCAGAAACACTCATCTTTTCAATGTTAAGGGTTTTGAAAGTGGCGTATAAAATGGCAAAACCACCAATAAAGACCGGCTCTCTTTCTGGGTCTAGTTCTGCTAATTTAAGTTCTGAAGTATGTTGGCAACTAAGAATGTATTTTTTTAATTTTTCCAGCCCTTCAGGGGTGATGCCGCCAGGACTCCATTCCATTGCTAGTAATACTTTGCGAATAGAGCGGATACTGCCTGACGCGCCAATAGCTTCATCCCAGTGCTTACGGCCAAATAGATTTTTATAGCCGCTCAGTTGTTGTTTAACGTAAATAACGGCCTTATGCAGACGTTGCGGGCTGATTTCACCATTAGCAAAAAAGCGGTTACTGATAGTCACGCAGCCCATGCGTAAACTTTCTTTTTGTGCAGGTAGTGAATTAGTGCCAATAATATATTCAGTACTACCGCCACCAATATCCATCACCAGCCGGCGGTTAGCGTTGCTTTGTAAACTATGCGCTACCCCTTGATAAATAAGTCGTGCTTCTTCAATCCCTGAAATAATATGAATGGGATAGCCAATCGCTTGCTCAGCCTTATTTAAAAATTGCACTGCATTTTTTGCTGTACGTAGGGTATTAGTGCCAACGATGCGTACGTTACTGGCCGGAAAATTCTGAATACGTTGACCAAAGCGTTCTAAACAGGAAAGTGCACGTTGTTGTGTGACTTCATCAAGAATATTCTTTTGATTAAGACCTGATGCCAAGCGTACCATTTCTTTTAAGCGGTCAATGGTTTGTAATTGACCGTCTTGGACACTACAAATAATCATGTGAAAACTATTGGAGCCTAGATCAACAGCGGCAACAAGTTCGGGAGCTTGTTCTTGTTTTTTGATGGTGGTCATTTGTTTTATAGAGTTGGTAGATTATCTGCTAAAATTTGTTTTCGAGCCGGCACGACTTGTCTTACCTAAACAAAATATATCGTAAGACGCTAATGTACCGCATTTGGCAGTCTACGTTAAGTGCAGATGTCAGTTGAATTGAATTTTTTTGAGTAAAACGCTATTAATGAAAGCATTATCTATTCGTAATTTAAAAAAAACCTATGCTAATGGCCTGACGGCACTAAAAGGTATTGACCTTGATGTAGAAGAAGGTGATTTCTTTGCGCTATTAGGTCCCAATGGTGCTGGTAAATCTACGGCTATCGGTATTATCAGTTCTTTAGTAAATGCGACTAGTGGTGAAGTGCGCATTTTTGATGCTGATTTAAAACGCAAGCAGCAGTTGGCAAAAAGTTATATTGGCTTAGTGCCACAAGAGATTAATTTTAACCAGTTTGAAACGGTAAAAAATATCGTTATGAATCAGGCGGGTTATTACGGTTTGTCCAGAAAACAAGCACTAAAGCAAACTGAGCATTGCCTAAAACTGATGCATTTATGGGATAAGCGCAATTCTGTTTCTAGGCGCTTGTCAGGTGGTATGAAACGTCGAGTTATGATTGCACGTGCACTCGTGCACCAACCGCGTTTGTTGATATTAGATGAGCCGACTGCTGGTGTTGATATTGAAATTCGCCGTTCTATGTGGGAAACCATGCAACGTGTCAATGAACAAGGCACTACCATTATTTTAACCACTCATTATCTGGAAGAGGCTGAAAATTTATGCCGCAATATAGCCATTATCAATCACGGTGAAATTGTAGAAAACACTGATATGCAAAGCTTGCTAGCGCGCTTAAATGAGGATCATTTTGTTTGCGATATAAAAGGTCCATTAACCATGGCGCCCAAAATTAAGGGCTATGCGATAAGTTTAGACAATGCACAGCAATTGAGTGTTTCTGTGCCTAGTGCATTAGGCTTGAATCAGTTATTTCAGGGCTTATCAGAACAAAAAATTGAAGTAGTGAGTTTGAAGAATAAATCCAACCGTTTAGAACAGCTATTTTTAGATCTAATTGCTTCAAGTGGCCAATAATAGTAGTACATGACCGTGTAGATTGCGGGTGAGGCGCAAACCCCAACAGAGGGTTGCCATTTTTTAAAATTAACAATGAGTTATTATCTATGCGTATCCATGCATTACCCGCCCAATTAGTGAATCAGATTGCCGCAGGAGAAGTGGTCGAGCGACCTGCTTCAGTGGTCAAGGAATTGGTTGAAAATTGTCTTGATGCGGGTGCTAGTCAAATCACCGTAGAGATTGAAAAGGGTGGTTCACAACTGATTAGGATTCGTGATAATGGCTGTGGTATTGATAAAGAAGATTTACCCTTAGCCTTATCCAGACATGCGACCAGTAAAATTCAGTCATTACATGATTTAGAACAAGTTGCCACCATGGGATTTCGGGGTGAAGCTTTGCCGAGTATTAGCTCAGTATCGCGGTTAAATTTAATTTCACGGGTTGCTGCAGCAGATTGTGCTTGGCGCGTACAAGCTGATGGATCTGAGGAAGAGTTAGACCCACAGCCAGATCCACACCCCTTAGGAACCACGATTGATGTTTGTGACTTATTTTATAATACCCCGGCACGGCGTAAATTTTTAAAAGCCGATAAAACTGAGTTTTCGCATATTGATACTTTGTTTAAACGCATGGCGTTAAGTCGCTTTGATGTCGCGTTTGAGCTCAAACATAATCAACGCGAAATCTATAAATTTAAAATTGCGCAGACACAAGCAGAGCAAGAGCAACGGCTGGCTCATATTTTTGGAGCCAGTTTTTTAGAGAATGCAGTCACGATTGATTTCAGTGCTTCAGGTATGCGTCTGCATGGCTGGGTAGGTTTGCCGACGTTCTCACGTAGTCAGCAAGATATGCAGTATTTCTATGTCAATGACCGCTTAATTAAAGACCGCTTGGTCACGCATGCGATTAAACAAGCGTACCAAGATGTCTTGTTTCATGGCCGGCATCCTGTCTATGTTTTATATTTAGAATTAGATCCAAGCTTAGTCGATGTTAATGCACACCCACAAAAATTAGAAGTACGCTTCCGTGAAGGGCGTACTGTGCATGATTTTTTATTTAAAGCCTTACACCGTTCTTTAGCCGATGTGCGCCCGGATACTCAGGTTGCTACTGTAGAGAGACATGTTGATATTGATGCAGCAGTCACAACACCAACGCCACCATCTGTACAGAAGGTTGTTGATTTTGAGCCGTTGCCTGCTAGTACCGAAAAGCCGATTGTACGACAAAGTTATCAGCCGAGTGCTGCGCCACGGCAATCATCATTACCTTTAGATGTCGATGCGCAGGTTGCCGCCTATACCAAATTGGTTGCACCGACTAAACCGTTGGATATACAAGAGCCACCTGCCGCCGATATTGTTCTGCAAGAGCAAGCAGAAACATCGCCTGCTCTAGGGTATGCAGTTGCCCATTTGCATGATGTTTATATCCTTGCTGAAACGGCCAATGGTATTATTTTAGTGGATGCACATGCAGCACATGAGCGGGTTACATATGAAGGTTTTAAAACGCAATATCATGCAGGATCAGTACCTTCACAGCCTTTATTGTTACCAGTACAAGTGCAAGTGAGTAGTATGGAAGCTGACTTGGCTGATGATGAGCAAGCTTTTTTTATGAGTTTAGGTTTTGAACTCAACCGCATGGGGGAAGAAACCATCGTGGTTAGGGCGATTCCTGCTTTATTGACTGGTACGGATATTGGCATGTTAATAAAAGATGTTCTGGCAGATATTATTGAACACGGTATGAGTCAGCGTATTGAACAGCGCAGTAATGAGATTTTGGCTTCTATAGCCTGTCATGGATCAGTACGTGCCAATCGGCATTTAACAGTACCTGAAATGAATGCCTTATTACGTGATATGGAAAAAACTGAACGTAGTGGGCAATGTAATCATGGTCGGCCAACTTGGGTGGAATTAACAAAAAAAGAATTGGACCAATTATTTCTACGTGGCCAGTGAATGAAGGAGGGGCTTTTAGCCGTGACCTTAATAATTCGCGGCTAAAAGCCCCTCCTACAATAATATTGAGTATTTAAGGTTAATAAAAATATGACCAGCATCAGTTATCCTCCTGCTATTTTCTTAATGGGGCCAACTGCCTCAGGCAAAACGGCACTCTCAGTACAGCTTGCCCAGCAATTAAATGCAGAAATTATCAGTGTTGATTCTGTCTTGGTTTTCAAGGGCATGGATATTGGTACTGCAAAACCAACGCTAAGTGAACGCGCAGGTATCCCGCACCATTTAATCGATATTTTAGACCCAGCAGAAAGTTTTTCTACCGGCGCATTTCGGCAACGCGCTTTAGCATTAATGGCAGATATTAGCGCGCGTGGTAAATTGCCACTATTAGTCGGTGGCACCATGCTATATTTTAATGCACTGTATTATGGTTTGGCACAACTGCCGACTGCAGATGCTGCATTACGTGCGCAATTAGATGCAGAAGCCGCTAAGATTGGCAAAATCGCCATGTATGCACAATTACAGCAAATTGATCCTGTGGCTGCTGCACGCATTCACCCCAACGACCCGCAACGAGTACAACGTGCCTTGGAAGTTTACCAATTAACTGGCAAGCCTATTACGCAATTACATGCCGAAGCAAAAGCAGAGGTTATTCCCTATCAACAAATCAAGCTAATAATTGCGCCACGCGAGCGCGCGGTATTGCACGAGAAAATTACTTTGCGTTTTCAGCAGATGTTGCAGCAGGGACTGATTGCTGAAGTAGAGGCTTTGTATCAGCGGGGCGACCTAACAGTAGACATGCCGGCAGTGCGTGCAGTAGGTTATCGCCAAGTATGGTCTTATTTAGCAGGAGAAATTAGCGCAGCAGCGATGCAAGAGCAGGGCATTGCCGCAACAAGACAATTAGCTAAACGCCAATTTACTTGGTTACGCAGAGAAACGGATGCAGGAAATTTTTATACTGGAGATGATGAGGTGTTTGCTAATGTAATGGCATATGTGCGACAGCAAATAGAAAACTAAGATTATGCATAAAATGATTTAACTGTAATGGGTGGGCTAAAAGCTGAATTAGCCCGTCAAGCTCTAAGGAGAGTGGAATGAGTAGGTACAATGAAGAGGAATGGCAAAGATTAAAGGATGCTGAGCGAGAAAGGCAAAAAAGAAAATATCAAAACAAGTTTTTAGATGACACCTACAATCAATATTGTAATGAAAAAAAAGATATTAATATGGAAAAGCAACTTATAAAAGCTGATGACTTTGCAAGTATTGAAGAAGGTGAGTTTAAGCGTGTTGGTGAAAGTAATCGATACTGGGTACCCACTATTTGTGTCGTTTTGATTATGGGCTGTGGTTTCTTATTTGCAGGTTTTTATCAAAACTTCTTTTATGAAAAAACTAAACAAGACTTGGTTAGTGTTAGCAAAGAGCTAATTAAAATGACCGAGGTAAAAGAAAAAAAAGAGACAGCAAAAAATGTAAATTTTGCAAAAAAGTGGAAAAGAACTATTTGGGAAATATATAAAGGCAAAGCTTGTAGCAAGGGCTCGTGTACTTATAGTATTGAGCAAAAATGGCGGGATTGCTACAGAGCAACGGGGCGATGTAATAAAGCTGACTCCAGAAGACTTGAAAGAAAAAACTATAAGATCAATAAAACCAGAACAGTTTATTTATAATCATTAGCGACTATTGAGTTATGCAAGGGTCATTATGTCTTGCGTAACAATAATACAAATAAATTTAAGGGAGTGCAGTATGAATAACAATAAAGCAAAAGCATTCGCAGCCAAAACCTTAGAAAGCATTTTGGTTATTGGCTATATCTTGTTTGAAGAATTAATCTGGAATATCTTTGCCGAGCCGATTTATCGGTACTGCAAAAGCCTGATTGCCATAGAGCCTCTGCAAAAACTATTTTTAGGGATGCATCGTTATCTGTTACTCATGGTGTTTGTAGTTATTTTAGCTGTGGCTGAGGTGATGGGCTTTTTTGCAGGCTATAGCTTTGTGAATGGCAATATCATTTTGGGTGTGACTGTTTATGCTTTAAAAGTCCCTGTTGCTGCTTTTACCTTCTGGCTTTTTGATCTAACCAAGGCGCAGTTAATGACTTTTCACTGGCTGGCAGCAGCGTATGATTTTGTCATGACTTGGATAGGGCGGTTTAAGGCCTCTGCCATTCATGTTTATATTAAATCCCACATTTTAGTGATACGGGCAAAGTTACTACAACTTAAATTAGACTATTTTGGCGAGGCTGGTTTTATGGCTAGTTTAAAAGTGCATTATCAGGCTTTTAAACCGCATATCAGTTCGTTTTTTAAAAGGTAGAGCGTGGTCTCTTTGCTTGATTTTGGAGACAGAATTAGAGCGCTGATTATCGAGCCTGGCTCTAATGATATGATTTTCATTTATATCATTGACAACAGCTACCAACAGCAATAAAGTTGATAGGCTGAATGGTAGATTCGATTGTAATCAATTTTGGTCATTTAAAGAGTTCTACATCCTCCTCTCCATACAGTTTCAATAATTCTTTTATCTTTTAATTGTGAGTAATAATCTATATGACTGCATTAACACTATCTTTAAAACACATACTGATATCTCTCAGTTTACTTGCTATTATTTTGAGTCCTGCTATGGCAGGTTCAGACAAGCATACTGAGAAAACCCAACAGTTTAGAGGTGTGTTTTATGGTGTGCTTCCGTGTGAACAGTGTCCAGGAACTGCAGCAACTCTATCGCTGAAAACTAGAAATAATTATCTATTAGTCACCCAAAAGGCGCAGGAATCTTCTAGAGAATTTTATGAAAAGGGTAAGTATGTTTGGGATGATGAATCTGGTATTGTCACTTTAACATTGCGTAAAGATTCAAGCATTCGAAAACTTCGTATAAAAAATGATAAAATTCTTATCATGCTTAGCTATGGTGGAGCAGATATGAAAAATAACCCAAAGAAATTCACTTTAGCCAAACGTGAGCAACAAGAATCAAGTGGGAGGCATACGGGGCACTAATACCAACCCCTGTTACTTTATTATGTACCCTAAAAGCAGGCTTTTGCCTGTTTTACTATCAAATTGCAGCAATTATCAATTTAGGATTAAGTGGTAAAATTCAAAGATAGTCTCAACTAAAATAAAGAAATAAGTGATAGATCCAGTAGAAGAAATTTCGACATTTACGCAAACAAATTTAATTGGTCAAATTAAACGGACTTTTACAGCTCTACCCGATATGCGCACTGGAGATGGCACCTATCAAAAATATGAGATGTCAGATGCTGCTCTTAGTGCGTTTTCAGCATTTTTTATGCAGTCGCCGTCTTTTTTAGAATATCAAAAAATGATGGAAAAAGATCGAGGAAAAAGTAATGCGAATAGTTTGTTTGGTGTTCATTTAATACCCAGCACCAATCAAATCAAAAACCTTCTTGATCCTGTGCCTGCTGAAACCCTTGCACCACTGTATAGAGAGATATTTAAAGGTTTACAAACAAGCGGAAAAATAGAGACGTTCCAGGTGCTGAATAACACGCTGTTAGTTGCTATTGATGGCGTAGAATATTTTAGCTCTCAGAGTATTTATTGTGAATGCTGCTCAACGAAAGAATTAAAAAATGGAAAAATACATTATTCACATATCGCTGTCACACCTGTTGTTGTTTCTCCCCAACAGACCTCGGTAATCCCTTTAGTGCCTGAATTTATTAGCCCTCAGGATGGTAGTGAAAAACAAGGCTATGAGTTGGCTGCCTCAAAACGCTGGCTAGAAAAAGAAGCAAGTGGGTTACCCGATAATACAACCTTTTTGTGAGCAACTCATACAAATGGAAAAACACTTTATCTTAGTTTGTAAGCCTGATTCACATAAAACGTTGTACGAGTGGGTTGATGACTTTGAGCGGTTAGGGAAAGTGGAAGACGTTATTTTTCACGAACGAGTGGGAAAGAGAAAGTTAAAAAAGCAGTATCGTTTTGTCAATCAGGTACCGTTACGTAATACGGATGATGCCTTATTTGTTAACTGGTGTGAGCTTACTATTTATGATGAAAAGAATACTATTATTTATCGCAATGCTTTTGCCACAGATTATCCGTTGGAGGGTGTTAATATTGAGTCAATTGTAGAAGCAGGTCGCACGAGATGGAAAATAGAAAATGAAAACAATAATACTTTAAAAACAAAAGGATATAACTTTAAGCATACAATGGTCATGGACAACAACATTTATCTTCATTGTTGGCGAGCTTAAATATTCTGGCTTTTTTAGTTCATACAGTCCTTGAGTGGTTTGACCAATGTTATAGGCTGGTACGTAATGAGTTGGCAAGCAGGAAAACATTTTTTAATGACTTAAGAGCACTCACTCGCTATATGTATTTTGATAGCCGGCAACAATTAATGGAGTTTATGCTGAAAGGGCTGGAAATTCCTATCCTTGAAACATAAAAAACCTAAATTGATAATTGCTGGTTAAATACAGTTAGTTATGATTATAAATATAAGAGTGTCAATAAATTTTACACTTTTTAAATTACAATATAGGAACTAAGTATTTTAATTAAATACTTATTTTGGGTGTTAAGATTGGAGCAGAATTGGCTGATTCTGCGTATTTTAGGGATGTTTTCTGGGGTAGTTTAAGATAAAAACCGCTCAAAGGAGCGGTTTTGTGGCGGGTGGGGAGAAAATCTTGTTTTATTTGCTTTGTCTTCTTCTGCGAATGAGGCCTTGCATGGTTAATAATGACAAGCCTAGTCCCATTAGTGAGGTGGTTGCAGGCTCAGGAACTCCGTTGCCGCTTTGGGGGGTAGTAGCAGAGTAATCATAGTAGATGCTTACTGAGCCATCGACAGTTCCATTGTTGGTTATAAAAATGCCGTTTACAGAGCCGAATATACTGCTTGTATTGCTAACACTCATATCAAAACTAAGTAGTGCATTCGTCACGTATGCCTGTAAGTCGTCTAGGCCAGATCCACATGAGACGTCAGCATGGTTGCTAAGACAAATAGACCCGGAAGAAGATTCTGAGACTGATCCAATAGTAAATGGAGTGGGGATGATGGTGCCGTTGACAATTGTAAATGATGATGGCGCTATACTGCCAACATAGCCAGGGGTGGTCAAGTCATTGCTATCGGATAAGTCAACTGCTATGCCTTGGCCTGCAAAATTTGTTGTTGAGGTTGCAGTGACAGGTGTTGGGGTACCTATTGATTGTGTTGTGCCTCCAAGATTTAATACTTGGCTAATCAGGGTTTTGTCTGTTGTCCACTCAAAATGAACACCATTAAGTGTTCCTAGTGTTGAGTCAAAGCCGTCAAAAGTTAATATTGTGCTCTCAGATAATGTGGAAAAGGTAAAGTCTTGAGTTTGTGTTGTGGTCGACTCTATGGTGATTGGGGCTGCGATAGTAATACAGGGCAGTGCTAGGCAGGTAACGAGTGCAGTTTTGGTGATAATTTTTTTCATACTTAGTCCAGGTGTAGGTTATATAAGTGCCATTATTCTACTAAGCATAGTTGTTTGATTAGTAGTAATTAATTAAAAGCAAATATAATACCAATTAATTTATTTTGTTAAAAAACAATATATTATATTTAATAGGTAATGTAACGAACAAAGGTATGTAAAAAAAACTGACATAAAAATTATGTCTTTAACTTTAAAACTATAGGGCAATGGAAGTTTAGGTGCCTACTTTGAATAACTATAATGATATGGTATATATAGCTTTGTTGGTGGTACTTAAGTTAAGGTAAAGGAAAATTACCCCGCTTTTTAATCTAGCATTTAAAGTTAGTTGTAAAATAAAGTGTAAAATTTTCTGACATAGGGTGGGTGTTTGGTTTTTAGTAGTATATAAATTGTGGGTTCATGAGCAGCCTTTCCTTTCTAGGGTTTTTATCGGGATTTATGTGTAGTCGAAAGTAAGAGCATCTGCATTGGTACGAGGTGTATTTTTATTTTTTAAAAATATTAAATATCTGTATTGCCAATAAGTTGCGTAGTTTTTTGTTGCTGCTGCTGAATAAACATCGCGTCGCCATAACTAAAAAAGCGATACTTTTTTGCAATAGCATGTTGATATACTTTTTGCATGCGTTCAAACCCAGAAAAAGCAGAGACTAACATCAATAAAGTTGACTCAGGTAAATGAAAATTAGTTACCATGGCATCCACTATCTTAAATTGATAACCTGGGGTAATAAATAAATTAGTATCCCCACTACATGCCTGTAAAGTACCTTTTCGAGCAGCTGACTCTAAAGAGCGCACGGCTGTCGTTCCAATTGCTATTACCCGGCCGCCACGAGCTTTAGTTTGCATGACTGCAGTGACGGTTGCTTCTGGTACTTCAAAATATTCTTTATGCATAATATGATCGTTCAAGTCATCTACTTTGACAGGTCGAAAAGTGCCGCTGGCAACATGCAAGGTGACAAAAGCAACCTGAATTCCTTTTGCTTTAATTTTTGCCATCAGTTCATCATCAAAATGCAACCCAGCTGTTGGTGCGGCTACTGCTCCGCTTTGTTGAGCAAATACGGTTTGATACCGAGTTTGATCATTTGCATCATCAACACGTTCGATATAGGGAGGTAATGGCATATGCCCAATAACGTCTAAAATATCTGCTAAGCTTTGCTCTCCTTGGAACTGTAAATGAAATAAATCTTCTTTTCGCCCTAGAACTTGGCATTGAAAACCTGCATCTAGTTCGATAGTTGTACCAGCTTTAGGTGATTTACTAGAGCGCATATGAGCCAACACTTCTTGTGTGCTAATAACGCGTTCAATTAAAATCTCAACTTTACCCCCTGATTGTTTATGTCCAAACAAACGCGCAGGAATGACCTTAGTGTTATTAAGCACCAATAAATCATCCGCATGTAGTAGGTCTATCAAATCTACAAACTGGCGATCAACAATCCTATCGGTTTCTTTATCAAGGCATAATAATCGGCTGGCACTACGTTTTGCCAACGGTTGTTGGGCAATTAATGCTTCAGGTAAATCATAGTAAAAATCACTTTTTTTCATGGATCTTATATTGATTGCTAAAGGAGGTTTAATAAAAACTATCATTTTATTAGAATTCTCTAGCAATATAAAAATATTTTAAATATAATAGTTAGCTCTTCAATGCCGGGGTGGTGAAACTGGTAGACACGCCGGATTCAAAATCCGGTTTCTTCGGAAGTGCCGGTTCGATTCCGGCCCTCGGTACCATTGAAGAAAACGAATAAGTCCGAAAAAGACCGATAGCCCTTAAGCTGAACAGCTTCAAGGGTTTTTTTATGCCTGTAGATGTCCGAGGAAATACGGTAAAAAACCAGTAAAAAGTGTAGTCATATCTACCGTTGCAATCTGGAAATTGGGATTTACTTTAACAAAGCTGCTTTCCTTTTTTAGCGTATTGATAATGGTATTTTTATTAATCTTAAGAGGCTAGGCGGTATCCCGAATTCCACGTGAATTTATCTCCATTTTGACAATCTTTTCAGTCATACCCCGCTCACAAGCCTTATAGCAATAATTCTGCATAAATGTCTGAGTATGTTT
Source organism: Methyloprofundus sp. (assembly GCA_016592635.1). Lineage (NCBI taxonomy): Bacteria > Pseudomonadati > Pseudomonadota > Gammaproteobacteria > Methylococcales > Methylococcaceae > Methyloprofundus > Methyloprofundus sp. Next base: position 3,606,132 of record AP023240.1, on the reverse strand, counting down.
TGGCATAAATAGCGGGTGCCTCTTCCGCACTTTTACCAGATTTTATTATTTTAGTACTATCACCACTGTGGACAGTGAATTTCTTGATAACATGTCATACTTCTAATTATACGGAAAACAACATGTTCGTCCCAGCTTCCCTAAAGAGCCATAAAAACTTATCAAAAGTAAAATGGTGGTAACCCGCATAATCTTTTTAAGATTGTACTGCCTTTAAGCAAACAGCCCCTAACCTAATGAATCTATACCTATGGTCACTCAAGCACCCAACAACCTCGCCGCATTTATTTGGTCCCTAGCTGATTTACTACGCGGAGACTTTAAACAAAGTCAGTATGGCCGTGTCATTTTGCCCTTTACTTTATTACGTCGTTTAGAAGGTGTGTTAGACGACAGTAAGGAAAATGTATTAGCGGAATATGAAAAAGTCCAGGCAATGGGCTTACCTGAAGTAGCGCAAGAGAAAATGATCTTGCGGGCAACAGGGGGGCTAGCATTTTTCAATACCTCCAAAATGGATTTATCCAAGTTGGGTGAGTCAGGCATTAAAGATAATCTGGAGTCTTATATCCAAGGCTTTTCCAAAGATGCCCGAGAGATTTTTGAATACTTTAATTTTGCAGAATTTATCGGCCAGCTTAATGATGCCGATCTACTCTACAAAATTGTCCAGAAAGTAAGACAAACCGATTTAAGCCCTAACGCTATTTCCAATCATGATATGGGGTTGGTGTTTGAAGAACTGATCCGTCGTTTTGCTGAAGGCTCCAATGAAACCGCAGGAGAGCATTTTACCCCAAGAGATATTATTAGACTGACTACATCGTTAGTCTTTATGGAAGACGATGATGCCTTAACCAAAGCAGGTATTATTCGCACTATTTATGATCCTACTGCTGGTACTGGTGGATTCTTGTCAGCTGGTATGGAGTATGTACATGAGCTAAATCCGCAAGCAGTAATGCGTGCTTTTGGTCAAGAACTTAATCCAGAAAGTTACGCTATCTGTAAAGCCGATATGCTGATTAAAGGTCAAGATGTTAGCAATATCAAACTCGGTAATACCTTATCTAATGACCAACTCTACGCAGATAAATTTGATTACATGCTCTCCAATCCGCCCTTTGGTGTGGACTGGAAAAAGATAGAGCAAGCGATTAAAGATGAAAACAGCTTAAAAGGCTTTGCTGGTCGATTTGGTCCAGGCTTACCAAGAGTATCAGACGGCTCTTTATTATTCCTGTTACATCTGATTAGCAAACTACGCGGTGCTGAACAAGGTGGTGCTCGAATCGGCATTATCCTTAACGGTTCGCCACTTTTTACAGGCGGTGCAGGTTCAGGTGAATCAGAAATCCGTCGTTACATACTCGAAGCGGATTTATTGGAAGCCATTGTTGCCTTGCCGACCGACATGTTCTATAACACGGGCATAGCCACTTATGTATGGGTGTTATCCAATAAGAAAGCTGAACAACGTAAAGGTAAAGTGCAATTGATTAATGGGGTCAACCTATGCGGTAAAATGCGTAAGTCCTTAGGCTCCAAACGCAATGTCATGGATGAAACCGACATTGCTATCATTACCCACAGCTTTGGTGATTTTGCAACAGTCACCAGAGAATTAGATAAACCTGCCGAACAAAAGAGCAACCGAGGTCGTCAAGCAGCTAATCCAAAAACTGTAGCACCCAAGACTTTCTCCAGTAAAATCTTTGATACCCATGAGTTTGGCTATCGTCGTATCACTATAGAACGCCCACTCAGAGAATCTTACCAATTTAGTGATGAACGCATTGCGGAATTGTGCTTTGCACCTAAGCCGTTAAATGCAGTGATGAAGTGGGCGTATGCTGAATATGGATCTAACTGGTCGGATGATGAAGACTGTGAGCATTATGGTGATTTACGCAAAGATGAAGAGGCTATCCGTAAACATATTAAAAGTCACTTCAGTGGATTAAAAGAAAAGCAGATTAAAGATATTCTCCACCCTCTAACTTGGTTAGAACATCGTCAGCTCTTTTTAAAAGTAAAAAAACTTCAAGGTATTATTGGCACACAGCAGCATGATGATATGAATACTTTCGATGGTTTAGTCATGGATGCCTGTAGAAAATTACTTGTGTCCGTTGATAGTAAAGAAAAAAAGAAGGTTACTGCTGCTGTCAGTTGGAAAAACCCAGAGGCTGAAAAAGTCATTAAGAAAATTCACAAGACCTCAGCCAATCCAATTTACGGTTTGTTTGCGGTCAACGGCCAAAGCATAGAATACAAACCCGATGGTGATTTACGCGATAATGAAAATGTCGCCCTTGACCCTAGCCAAAGTGTAAACGACATCAACGAAGCCTACTTTAAAAAAGAAGTGCAACCACATGTGCCTGATGCTTGGATAGATGCCAGTAAGAAAGATGCTAAAGATGAAGAAATTGGTATAGTCGGTTATGAAATTCCTTTTAACCGCCATTTCTACCAATATCAGCCCCCGCGTGATTTAGTGGATATTGATGCTGATTTAGATAAAGTCAGTGCTGAGATTATGGAGCTGTTGCGCGAGGTACATTCGTAAATGGCGTATAATATTGTATTTCAAATGTAATACAACAGGAGTTATCATGAAAACCGCTATTATTAATGCCCGTGTAAAACCAGAGTTAAAATCGGAGGTAGAGGCCATTTTATCCCAATTAGGCATCACGACAACGCAAGCCATCACCATGTTCTTTGAACAAGTGAAAATGAATAGAGGGATCCCGTTTGAATTAAAAATTCCAAATGCAGAAACTATTGAAGCAATGGAAGACGCTCGTGCAGACCGTGATATGGAAAGTATAACGATTGAAGACTTAAAAGCTCAGCTAACAAAATGATACTGAGAAAAACTAAGGCATTTAAGCGTGATGAACAAAAAGTAACGATAAGTGATAAGCACTTCACAAAATTGATTGAAGCACTTTATTGTCTAGCGCAGGCTAAACCTTTAGCCCTAGAATTTAAGGATCATGCCTTGACCGGAGAGTGGGCAGATTTTAGAGAGTGCCATATCTCAGGAGACTTATTGTTAATTTATCAAGTAGGCGAAATAAGTATAAAATTAGTTAGATTAGGCAGTCATAACCAACTGTTTAAAGGATGATATGGATAACTTACTATTACAAAATAACGAATACAAATACTGGCTAAAAGACCTTAAGAAAAACGTCTTACAGTCACAGCTTAAAGCCGTGGTTAAGGTTAATAGTGCGCTGCTAGAATTCTACTGGGAATTAGGCGAAGAAATTGTCCAAAGGCAAAAACAAGCACGTTGGGGTGATGGTTTTTTAAAACAACTTAGCCAAGACTTAATGGCAGAGTTCCCAGAAATGAAAGGCTTCTCCAAACGTAACCTAGAACAAATCCGCAAGTGGTGTCAGTTCTGGTCATCAGCTTCAGCAATTGCGCAACAGCCTGTTTCGCAATTAGTCCAGATTCCCTGGGGGCACAATTTAAAGATTATTGCCAAATGCCAAAGCGTTGCAGAGGCAGTGTACTATGTACAAAACACGCTAGATAATGGCTGGAGTCGTAGCGTATTAACCCATCAAATAGAAAGTGGTTTATGGCAGCGTGAAGGCAAAGCACGTAGGATGGGCAAAGCGATAGCGTGCCCATCAAATCAGCGTATTACCATTGATGGGCACGTCGTACCTCCTTTGCCCATCCTACAGTTTTTATTGTTGTGTAAAAACCAAGACCGACTGGTTGCAGAATATGCCTTGAGTGATATACAAAAGCCGATTGGTGTTTCGGAATATCACAGTACGCAATCTTTGCCTGAAAACCTGCAATTTAAATTACCCAGTATTGAAGAGATTGAGAATGAATTGGCGGGTGAGTTATGAAATATCAGACTTATAGGGAGTACAAGATAGCAGACTTAGGATGGTTAAATCAGATACCTAACCACTGGGAAATTAAGAGGCTAAAGTATCTTGGTGATGCACTAATAGGTTTAACCTACTCACCTGATGAAGTTGTTGATGAAGGTGAAGGTGTTTTAGTATTAAGATCATCGAATGTACAAAAAAAACAGTTAGCATACGATGATAATGTCTATGTTAATAAGAAAGTACCTTCAAAGTTGGTAACACAAACAGGAGATATATTGCTCTGTGCCAGAAATGGGAGTCGAGCATTAATTGGGAAGAATGCTCAAATTGATGATCATGCGGCAGGCATGACTTTTGGTGCATTTATGTCGATATTTAGAAGCCCATATAACAATTACCTTTCGAAAGTTTTTAATTCACCGCTTTTTGAGTCTCAATCTGGTTCATTTCTTACTGCTACCATTAATCAACTAACGACAGGAAATTTAAATAGTTTTGAAATACCTCTTCCTCCAGAAGTTGAGAGAAAGAAAATAACCAACTTCCTCGACCACGAAACCGCCAAAATCGATACCCTGATCGAAAAACAACAACAGCTGATCAAACTGCTAAAAGAAAAACGTCAGGCCGTGATTAGCCATGCAGTGACCAAAGGTTTAAATTCCAGCGTCCCTATGCGCGACTCAGGTGTTGAGTGGTTGGGTGAGATGCCTGCGCATTGGGAAGTTAAAAGTTTGAAATTTGTTTGCGAATTTATTAATAATAAAATTGCTATAGGTGAGAAAAAGGTAATTGCATTAGAGAATATTGAGGGTTGGTCGGGAAAATATATTAAAACTGAATCTAGTTATTCTGGTGAAGATGTTGAGTTTAAAGAAGGTGATGTTTTATTTGGAAAGTTAAGACCTTACTTAGCAAAAGTTTTTTTCTCCAAGGAAAGTGGAGTGGCATTTGGTGATTTATTAGTTTATAGGCCAGGTGTAAGTATTGTTGGCAGGTATTGTTTTTATCAGATGATAAATGAAACATTTATTTCTATTGTGAACAGTTCAACTTATGGTTCAAAGATGCCGAGAGCTTCAGCTGAATTTATAAGTGACATGTCTATATTATTGCCCCCCATTGAAGAGCAAGAAAAAATTGTTGCAATAATTGACATTAATTTGAATAAATTTGATGAAATTGAAAGCAAAGCAAAAGTTGCTATAAATTTAATGCAAGAACGCCGAACAGCCCTAATCTCCGCCGCCGTCACAGGAAAAATTGATGTTCGGCATCATACCTCACACCCTACGGGCAGTGCCAATACAATAATGGGTGATAATAATGAATTATAAGTATTGGCACTGTCCAAATCGGCGATCCCTGCCGATTTGTGAGGTAAGAAACTGGCAAGCCCCTAATAAAGATAATAAGGAAGCTAGCGCATGAACCAACCTTTAAACAACACCGAATTATTTGCTGAAGTAAAAGACCTCATTCAATCAGCCAAACAGCAAGCGGCGGTAGCAGTCAATGCTGAATTGACTTTGTTATATTGGCAGGTGGGTAAACGGATTGCCGATGAGGTGTTGAAAGGTGAGCGAGCAGAATACGGTCAACAAGTGATTAAAACACTGGCAAAACAATTAACCGAGTCGGTGGGTAAAGGCTGGAGCAGTCAACAATTAAGGCACTGTTTACGTTTTGCTGAGGTTTTTCCTGATAATCAGATTGTCTCTACAGTGTGGAGACAATTGAGCTGGTCGCATTTAAAACAGCTGGTATACATTATTGATCCTCTAAAACGTGAGTTTTATATCACTATGGCAATGCAAGAAGGTTGGTCAGTCCGCACGCTTGCAGAGCGTATTGATTCACAGCTGTTTGAACGCACCGCTATTTCAAAAAAGCCCGAGCAAACCATTAGCCAGGAATTACAATTATTACGCGATTCGGGGCAAGTCAATCAAAACCTGATTTTAAAAGATCCTTATGTGCTGGACTTTTTAGGCTTAAATGACAGCTACTTGGAAAAAGATCTGGAAGACGCGATATTGCGTGAGTTAGAGCAGTTTTTATTAGAATTAGGCTCAGGGTTTACTTTTATAGCACGGCAAAAACGCTTACAAATTGATAAAGATGATTTTTATATTGATCTGTTATTTTACAATCGTAAACTAAAACGCTTAGTGGCGATTGATTTAAAAGTCGGGCGTTTTAAAGCCGAATATAAAGGCCAAATGGAGTTGTATTTACGCTGGTTAGCCAAACATGAACAAGAAGCGGATGAAAATCCACCGTTGGGCATTATTTTGTGTGCAGGTAAAAAACAGGAGCAAATCGAGCTATTGGAATTGGATCAAAACGGTATTCATGTCGCCGAATATTTAACGGTATTGCCACCAAAAGAGGAGCTAGAACAGAAATTACAGCAAGCTATTATCAATGCAAAATTGCGCTTAGAAAATAAGGAATAATGCTATGGCACTGATAAGTAAGTAACAAAAATTAATTTAACAAAATTGTAGGGTGGGCAAAGGAGGTACGACGTGCCCACCTTTATGAGCATTACATTTGATGGGCACGGGATAAAGCTCCTTTGCCCATCCTACACGAAACTTTAAAATCAAAAATGTTAGAATAATTATGTGCAAGTACTTAGAAACCCAGCAGCTAGTAACACTTATTCAAGCATATGCAAAGGTTGATGCCATTTACCTTTATGGTTCTCGCGCTAAACAAACGGCGCATACTGACAGTGATTGGGATATTGCGGTATTATTTACCGATTATGAAAACGATTTAAGTGCTAGAGCATTACGTCCGCAATTATTAGAAGCTGAACTTGAGCGTGAACTAAAGCTTTATAAACAAATAAGTGTGGTGGATATAGAAACTGCGCCGATGTATTTACAGTACAGTATTATCATGTCGGCGGTTAAATGGTTTGATCGAAACGTGCCACATGTTAGACGCGTTGAACAAAGTATATTATCCAAATGGGAAAAGGATTATGAGAGAGTTTGCGGTGAGCAGTCTATTATTCGACATCAACAAAAAATGTGTCGTATTCTTGATGAATATAGCACTGAAGATGTCAATACCTGGACAGAGCGAGATTTTTTAGCCATTCAACGTGCATTGCAGATTTATATTGAATCCTTTATTGGTATGGCTCGGTATTTTGTTCAGCAAAAATACCAGCTATCACTCAGCCAATCACGTGAAGCGATTGATGAGTTAAAAAATCGAGGCGATTTAACATTGCAGCAGCATAATGAGTTGTTAAAGATTATCGGTTTTCGTAATGTGCTAGTGCATGATTATCTGGATATTAATGATGGTGTTGTACAAGCGGTCGTTACACAAAAGAATTATGCGGTGATGGGTGATTTAGTCCTAATATGGCGTAAAGCATTAGATACAATTTAATAGTATTGTAGGATGGGCAAAGGGGCTTTATCCCGTGCCCATCAATTCATAACACAAAAGATGGATACGCTATCGCTTTGCCCTTTCTACATTTTGGTTAAATATGGAATATCGACGTTTTTATCAGCCTGGAGCTAGGTATTTTTTTACGGTGGTTACAGCAAACCGTAAGCCGTTATTAATTGAAAATATTGATAGATTACGAGCTGCTTTTAAAGTCTGTAGAGAGCGACACCCGTTTGAAATTGAAGCGATAGTTGTTTTGCCTGACCATTTACATACAACATGGCGGCTACCCGAAGGTGATGCGGATTTTTCCACGCGTTGGATGGTTATTAAACGTTATTTTTCAACAGGTTTACCTCGAGCGACTGTAAATCTATCTAAAATAAAAAAACGTGAGAAAGGTATTTGGCAACGCCGCTTTTGGGAGCATTGTATTCGCAATGAGGAAGATTGGCGGCGACATATGGACTATATTCATTTTAATCCCATCAAGCATGGTTATGCTGATACGCTTGGCGATTGGCCATACAGCTCATTTCAGAAAGCAGTCGATAATGGGTGGTATGAGTCAAATGTTTCAATAAAAGATGATTTTGATGGTATAGGTCATGAATAAAAATGTAGGATGGGCAAAGGGGCTTTATCCCGTGCCCATCATGATTATTACGAATAAAGATGGGCACGAAAAAGACCTTTGCCCATCCTACGGATTGAAATAAATGGATAACAAAGCAAAAGAAAGTATATTTCAAAACGATATAATCGATCAGCTAGTCGCTAATGGCTGGCTGTTAGGCAGCCCTGAAAACTACAACCGCAAGCTGGCCTTGTATGAAGATGATGTCTTAGGCTTTGTTAAACAAACCCAAGAGGCGCAATGGCAAAAGTTCTGCGCACTTTACCCAAATAACCCTGAGCAAAAGTTTTTAGAACGGGTAGCCACTCAGCTGAATAAAGCCGATCCGAATGCAGCTAATAAGGAAATGCGCACCTTTGGCACCTTGGGTGTTTTAAGGCATGAATTAAGGGATCGAGGCACACGCTTTAGTTTATGCCAGTTTAAACCCGAACATGACTTAAACCCTGATACCTTGGTGCGATACCAACAAAATCGTTGTCGTGTTGTGCCTGAATTAGTTTATAGTCCTTGGGCAACAGCAGAGCACTTAGCGCAAACAGGCACTAAAGCTAAGGCTTGGCGTATTGATCTAGTGTTATTTGTAAATGGCTTAGCTATTGCCACCTTAGAGTTAAAGTCTGAATTTAAGCAGGCAGTACAACAGGCCATTAAACAATATAAGACCACTCGCTTTGCCATTGATCCAGCCACTAAAAAAACAGAGCCATTATTAAGCTTTAAGCGCGGTGCTTTGATCCATTTTGCGGTCAGTCAATATGAAGTGTATATGGCAACTCGCTTAGAAGGCGAAGACACTTTCTTTTTACCCTTTAATAAAGGCACTAAAGACGGTGGCGCGGGTAATGATGTACCTGATAATGTGGATCAATATGCTACTGATTATTTATGGAATGAGGTATTACTGCCTGACAACCTGTTAAAGATTCTTGCTCGCTTCGTACATTTACAGATTGAAGAACTGGAAGATTGGGAAGGCCGCAAGTACAAAAAAGAAACCTTAATCTTCCCGCGTTATCATCAATGGGATGTGGTGACTAAATTAGTCGATGCAGCACGCACTGAAGGGCCTGGGCATAAATACCTGATTCAACATAGTGCGGGTTCAGGTAAATCCAATTCCATTGCCTGGGTAGCACATCAATTATCATCCTTACATAATGCCAGTGGTAATAAACAATTTGATTCCATTATTATTGTCACCGATAGAAATGTATTAGATGCTCAGTTGCAAGATACCATTTCGCAATTTACCAGTGTTGAGGGCGTGGTCGGACGGATTAATAATGAAGAAGGCGAAGGTTCTAAATCAGAAAAGCTGGCCAATGCCTTAGAAAACTCACAGCCCATTATTATCGTCACCATTCAAACCTTTCCTTACGTTTTAAAAGCCATAGAAAACAGCATTAGCTTAAAAGAGCGCAATTATGTGGTAATTGCCGATGAAGCGCATTCATCGCAAACAGGCTCGACCGCACGGCAATTAAAAGAAGTGTTGATGGTGGATAGCACTGATGAAGAATTAACAACGGAAGATATATTAGATGCTGCGGTTGCTTCACGCAGGGCTTCATCTAATCTCAGTTATTTGGCCTTTACTGCAACGCCTAAAACCAAAACACTAGAATTATTTGGACACTTACCCAATCCCAATGAAGCACCGTCTAAGAAAAATAAGCCAGAAGCCTATCATGTCTACAGCATGCGCCAAGCGATAGAAGAAGGCTTTATTTTGGATGTGTTAAAAAATTACACTAATTACAAAGTCGCTTATAACTTGGCGATGCAGGTCCAAGGTTCAGACCAAGAGGTAGAAAGTAAAAAAGCCAAGGTTAAATTGAATCAATGGGTACGTTTGCATGATTACAATATCTCACAAAAAGTACAGGTGATTGTTGAGCATTTTAAAAACAATGTGATGGGCTTATTAGGGGGGCAAGCCAAAGCCATGGTAGTCACCAGTTCACGTAAAGAGGCGGTGCGTTATAAGTTGTACTTTGATAAATACATCACTGAAAAAGGCTATCAAAAGATTCATGCGATGGTGGCTTTTTCTGGTGAAGTGGAATTTAATGAGAAAGACCCGAATGCAGCTGGCTTAATCGGTGAGAAATATACCGAACATAATATGAATCCCAATCTTAAAGGTCGTGATATGCGTAAAGCCTTTGATAGTGATGATTATCAAGTGATGCTGGTGGCCAATAAATTTCAAACAGGTTTTGATCAACCTAAGCTGTGTGCCATGTATGTGGATAAGAAATTAGGCGGGGTGGAATGTGTACAAACGCTATCACGCTTAAATCGGACTTATCCAGGTAAGGCTGAAACAGGCACTTTTATCCTGGATTTCTTTAATGATCCCGATGAGATTCTGGAAGCTTTCCAGCCGTATTATCAAACCGCTGAACTGGATGATGTCTCCGATCCTGACTTAATCTTTGATTTATTCGATAAGCTACGCGCAGCAAGTATCTTTCAATGGCAAGAAGTCGAGCAATTTTGTCATGCCTTCTTACAAAAGAGCAAAAGCAATGCTGCAATAGCCAATATTTGTAAACCTGCAGTAGAGCGTTGGCAGAAACGGTATAAGTCAGCTATCGAGGCTTATAAGCTAGCCAAGGAACTGTTTGAGCGTACCAAGAAAACAGCGGATGCAGTACTGATAGCCAATGCAGAAAATAGCTTTAAGGAATGTAAGCAGGAAAAAGATGCCTTAGAAATCTTTAAAAAGGACTTGGGTACCTTTGTACGGTTCTATGAATTTATGTCCCAAATCGTGGATTACGATGATAAGGATTTAGAAAAGCTAAGTCTCTATGCCAGAAATTTACGCCCGATGCTACGTGAGGCATTGCTTGAGGAAGGTGAGATTGACTTAAATAGTGTAGTACTAAGCCACTACCGCCTATCAAAAATACGCCAGCAGGACATTCAACTGCAAGAAGAGGCTGGCGAGTACCTAACACCAGGCGATAAAATAGGGACAGCAAAACCCAAAGATAAAAAAGAAGAGTTTTTATCACGGATTATAGGGCGACTAAATGAGTTATTTATTACCGATGAATTGACCGATAAAGATTTGGTTAACTATGCCTATACTGTTAGAGATAAGCTGAGTGAGAATGCTTTGGTGATGAGCCAAATTGCTAACAATACACCAGAGCAAGCCATGTTGGGTGACTTTCCTAAAGCGATTGATGATGCGGTAATGGGTAGTAACGAGGCGCACCAAAACCAAATGTTGCAGTTATTGTCTGATCCTGAAAAGGCTGCTGGGTTTGCACGGGTGGTGTTTGATTTGTTGAGTCAGGGTAAGTAATCCCAATTCCAATATATTGATACCCAAAATTCACAAGTGCCATCTTCCAGAAAAACGACAGGTTCGCCCCATTACCACGTTACGCATAGGGGTAAATGCTTCACAAAATTCAGCTACTTCATAAACTAATATGCTTTAATAGCTCATACGAGTATTTAACGTATTTTGTGCATTACTCTTTAAATATATACTTTATCTCTTTGTTACCATGTCTGACACTCAAGCCATTTTTACCCCTAAAATCCCTCATAAAATAAAACAGCCCGTATTTTGGAGTGGCTTGCAAGGTTGTAGCGATTCCTTAGCGATTGCAACCGCAATTAAAGCAGAAGAGCGTTTGTTTGTGGTATTAACCCCAGATTCACAAACAGCTTTACGACTGGAGCATGAGTTATCGTTCTTTTTGCAGGATGAGTATCCTATTCTGCATTTCCCTGATTGGGAAATTCTGCCTTATGATGTATTTTCGCCATTACCTGAAATTGTTTCAGAGCGTTTAAAATCTTTGGCTAAATTACCTGAGGTGACTCGAGGGGCTTTAGTATTATCGGTAGCGACTCTAATGCATCGCTTGGCACCTAGGGAGCATGTTTTAGCGAATAGCTTTGTGATAAATAATGGTAGCCAGTTTAATTTGGAATTAAATAGAATTAAGCTGGAAGCTGTTGGTTATCAGTGCGTTTCACAAGTAGTGCAACATGCCGAATTTGCAGTGCGTGGCTCGATTATTGACCTATTTCCAATGGGGAGCCAATACCCATTTCGGATTGAATTATTCGATGAAGATGTGGAGTCGATTCGCACTTTTGATCCTGAAACTCAGCGTTCATTGGGTAAAGTAGAGGCGGTGGAATTATTTCCGGCACGAGAATTTCCTTTTACCGATGAGGCGATTAATTATTTTCGCCAAGGATTTAGAGAGGCGTTTCCTGATAGTTATCAAAAAAATACACTTTATCAAGATGTGAGTAAAGGGATTACGCCGAGTGGTATTGAAGCGTACTTGCCTTTATTCGTTGAGAGTACCGATACTTTATTTGATTATTTGCCTGCCAAAACTGTCTTTATTTTGCCTGAAACGATTGCACAAGCAACACAGCAATTTTCGGCTGAAATTGCGGAGCGTTTTGAGCAGCGAAAATATGACTTAGAGCGGCCATTATTAGCACCTGAATTATTGTATATACAAGCGGATGAATTTGTTGAGCAGTTACATAAATTCCGTCGTATTCAGCTAGGTGGGCTAGCGGAACAAGCCGAGCACGTAGAATGGCTCGCTGAGAGTGTGGCATTGCCTGAGGTGACAATTGATGCGCGCTTAAAAGATCCAGCGAGTCGTTTAAAAGCTTTTTTGGCGAATACCGAGAGTCGGGTATTGTTTGCTGCAGAAACAGCGGGGCATCGTGAGGCATTGCAGGATAAATTACGCTCTTTTAAAATTAAAGCCAAGCAGGTAGACAGCTGGCAGCAGTTTTTACAGCAGGAAAATTCACCTTGTATCGTGGTTGCGCCTTTAGATCATAGTTTATATTTACAACAAGCTGGTTTGGCCATTATTACCGAAACTCAGTTAATGGGTGATAAGGCACAACAGCGACGTAGGCGCAAAAAATCTGCCGCGCATGAGTTGGAAAAAATAGTTAATAACCTGAATGAATTGACGGTAGGCTCACCTGTTGTGCATCAGGAGCACGGTGTGGGGCGTTACTTAGGACTACAGGTTTTACAATTTGGTGATATTGATGCTGAATTTTTAACGCTGGAATATGCTAACGAAGATAAGTTGTATGTGCCGGTATCAGCGCTAGATGTAATTGGGCGTTATACTGGAGTTAATCCTGATACAGCACCGCTGCATCGTTTGGGTGGTGATCAATGGAGTAAGGCGAAGAAAAAAGCGTTAGAGAAAATTCATGATGTAGCGGCTGAATTACTGGATATTCATGCAAAGCGTGCTTTGAATAAAGGACATGCATTTGCATATGAACAATCCGAATACCTAGCATTTGCGGATGCATTTCCCTTTGAAGAAACCCCAGACCAACAAACTTCGATTGATAGTATTTTAGAAGATATGAGTTCAGGTCAGCCTATGGATCGGGTAATTTGTGGTGATGTGGGTTTTGGAAAAACTGAAGTGGCGATGCGGGCGACCTTTATTGCAGCGCAAAGTGGTCGGCAAGTAGCGGTGTTAGTGCCAACCACTTTATTGGCACAGCAGCATTTTCAAAATTTTCGTGACCGCTTTGCCGACTGGCCATTTCGAGTTGAAGTATTATCGCGCTTTCAAACCCCCAAGCAACAGAAAGCTATTATTGCTGAATTGGCTGATGGTAAAGTTGATATTGTGATTGGTACGCATAAACTGCTTTCCAAAGAGATTAAGTACCGTGATTTGGGTTTAGTCATTATTGATGAAGAACATCGTTTTGGGGTGCGTCAGAAAGAGCATTTCAAAGCGATACGTCAGGAAGTAGATTTATTAACTTTGACGGCAACGCCGATTCCGCGGACTTTAAATATGGCCATGTCAGGTTTACGTGATGTTTCCATTATTGCGACTCCACCACCTAACCGCCATGCGATTCGTACTTTTATTTCAGAATGGATTGATTCATTAGTTAAGGAAGCTTGTCAGCGAGAAATTAAGCGTGGTGGGCAGATGTATTTTTTGCATAATGATGTTAAATCTATGGATAAAATGGCGCGTGAATTAGAAAAACTGGTGCCAGAAGCGCGTATTGAAATAGCACATGGGCAGATGCCTGAGCGTGAACTAGAGCGTATTATGTTGGATTTTTATCACCAACGTTTTAATGTGTTATTGAGTACTACGATTATTGAAAGTGGTATTGATATTCCGACAGCCAATACGATTATCATTAACCGTGCTGATAAATTAGGTTTAGCACAATTGCATCAACTGCGTGGCCGAGTAGGGCGTTCGCACCATAGAGCTTATGCTTATTTCATTACCCCGCCTAAAAAATTGATGAGTAAAGATGCGGTAAAACGCTTGGAGGCTTTAGAAACGTCAGGTGAATTAGGTGCAGGATTTTTGTTATCAACTCATGATATGGAAATTCGCGGAGCAGGGGAGTTATTGGGCGATGGTCAAAGTGGACAAATTCAGGAGATAGGCTTTACTTTATATACTGAATTGCTGGAGCGAGCTGTGAATGCTTTAAAATCGGGTAAGCAACCAGAACTGGATGCACCCATGCATACAGGGACAGAGGTTGATTTGCAGACTGCTGCCTTGATTCCTGAAGATTATTTGCCTGATATTCATGCGCGCTTGGTATTATATAAGCGTATTGCCAGTACTGATAGTAAAGATGAATTAAAGGCATTGCAGATTGAAATGATTGATCGTTTTGGCCTGTTACCGGAGCAAACTAAGGCCTTGTTTGCAGTGACGGAGTTAAAGCAGCAAGCCAGTGATATTGGGGTGAAGAAAATTGATGCACATGGAGAAGGTGGGCGTTTGCTATTTGCCGCTGACCCTAAATTGAATATGCAACAATTATTAATGTTGATTCAGACACAAGCCAATATATATAAGTTTGAGGGCGGCGATAAACTGCGCTTTACCCAAAAATTTGCCACTACTGATGATAAAATAGCGTTTATTAGCACGTTATTAACTCAATTAACGGATGATTCATGAATAAGCACTTGCAGCTACTCTTAATTACGGCACTTTTTTTATTTAATTACACGGCTCAGGCTGGTGAGCGTTGGTTTCAAATTGAAGTCATTGTGTTTCAGCAAAGCGCACCTAATACTGAATTGTTTAATCAAGTAGAAGCAGAACTTGAGCCTGTTAGCGTTTATGCTGCCGTCAAACCCGGCTCCAAGAGTTTGCAAAATATATATAATCGCTTACGCAGGGCAGGGGGCTATCAGCCCTTTAGTTATCAATCTTGGCGAGTGCCTGTAAAAAGTGACCGTATTAGTTTACCGATCAATATTACTGATGAAGCAGAAAACTTGCATGGGTGGTTGAAAATTCAGCGTGGTAATTTATTACATGTACTCGCTGATATAGAGTTTGGGCCAACCGAAACTATTGAAGGAGACGCTTTATTTTATCGTATTACCGAAAAACGGCGGGTAATGTTAAATGAAGTGCACTATTTAGATCACCCATTCTTTGGGGTGGTGCTTAAATTATCGTTGGTTGAGCAAGACTAAGTAAAGTGTATTATTTTTCAGTCGCCTAAGGTGTTTTTAGGAAATTACAATGAAAATTAGAAATAGTATTGTTTTGTTAGCGTTATTGTTGACTGCTTGTCAGAATGTGCCTGAGCGACCCGCTGGCTTTATTGCGTGTACAGAGCCAAGGCCGCAAGTTTGTACCATGATATTTAAGCCAGTTTGTGCTGAAGTGGAGCAAGCGGGGGCAGTTAAAACTTATCCTAGTGCTTGTAGTGCCTGCAGTGATAGTGAAGTAGTTGGCTATACTGAGAGAGAGTGTAGTCAATAAATAGTAGGTTATCGTAGGCCGTTAATCAGGGGTAGGTCTAGCAGGTTGACGGTGCTTTCTATAAAACTATCATTGAGTTTTATACTCTTACCCTTCAAAATTTAATGTAATTGACTTGCAATTATTATTAACTAGTCGTTATACTTAGTTTAATTAAGACAATTTATTTTCCAAGAGGCTGTTTGTTGGTCTTCTATATCGGTATATATCTATATATAAATAATCTAAAAAACATAAGGAATTGCTTTGGTTGTTAGTGCTTTCAGCTTCCCAAGCTTGGTTGTATTCGAGGATTAAATCCTACCGTATGAGACCTTTTGCCCATGTCTGTCGCTTTTTATGGGGCAGGTAGTATTGTGAATTTACATTCTTTAGTTTTAGTCGGCTTTAATTTTAAAAATTTCACTCATTTTCAATACATAGGAATAGTAATGAAAAAATTAGCATTTAGTCTCCTTATGTTTGCTTGTAGCCAAATAGTGGTGGCTGAGACATTACCCTTCAATTTAAACATTCATGGCGCGGGTATTAATATCCAAAAGAATTTGCAGCTAAGCGATGTTGGAGAGGGGAGAACCAGCATTAATTTTATTTTTTCCAGTGATGCTGGTAAGCAGTATCAATTTGATCTTAACTATAAAAAATTACCGAGTAATCGTTCTTACCCCGCTAATTTAGATGTCACTATCAAAGATATGGCAAACAATAAATTGGGGTACCTATTTTTTGCCAATAATAATGTGCGATTTTTTAAAAAAATGGGCGTATTTGGACTTATTGTTAATATTGAGGGGGATCCTGTTGATATAAGGTTTACTTTTGATGCTAATAAGCAGGCAAATTTTCGCGTTGCAGCGCTTGATAATGAACGCTTTATTCAAGATACCTTGGTTCCAAAATTTAACTTTCAAATGATACGTCCTGTTATGCTTGCTCAGATCAATAATGATGTGCGTTCAGCCACCTATCAATTAGATGATCACCCATACACCGTCAATTATAGTCTTGTTAATACTGCACAGGGCTTAGTGGAGTTCCAGCATAATTTGTATCAACTAGAGGGTGGCCAAGAACAATTATTAACAAGGGTCTATTTTCAAGCAGATAGTTTAACGACTTTGCGCGAAGCGATGTATGCAGGTAAATATTTTCACCAGCAAGATGGCGTATTTAAGTTGGTTTTTTATCCTGCGTTAGGGCAGACAGAGCCAGCCACGGTCAGTAGTTTACAGAGTGACATGACAGCTTTATAAGCACATGAACTTGAGACCTATTATTAAATTGCCCCCCTAATGATGGCTTTTTAAAAAGGGCTTTTAATCATACAGTTTTATTATTAACAACAATGGAGTTTAAATTGAATTTATCTAAAATGAATATCGCAATGCTGGCCATATTGGCCTTGCCAAGTGCTGCCTTTGCAGAGCAAAGTCCGGAATTTGATAATAATGTATTATTTGTTCCCAGCATTAATACCCCAGGTAAGCTGGGGCACTATCAGGATGTGTCTTTTAAAATAACAGAGCAAGGGACTTGGGAAATAATTGGCGGGGTTGAAAATACGGAAGCAACTGCCAGCATGGCAGATATGGATAATACTTATTCAAAGCGTGCATTTTACGGCGACCCTTCAACTAATAGTGTTGTTGCTATCGATATACCCGCTATGGAACAAGCAGGCAGTACTGCAACCGCAGCAACACCTTACCCTGTAGACCAAGCAGGGCCTTTAAATAAGATTTATGCTATTACGCGTGGTGCAGATTCAGTCGACATTATTAACCCTGATACACTAGAGAATACCGGCAGTATCGCTTTAGAGCATAAGCCGCGTTCAGGAGCAGCCTATAATGCTGATTTAACCGTGCAAATTATTGCAGGGGCTGATAAACCAATGAGCAGTATTATTGATCCATTCACTGATACTGTGCTGGCGACTGCAGGCTCAACGGATATATCAACACCCAATGGTGATTATGGTGGTGGTTTGGCATCCGGGCACCCATTCTGGTTTTCAAAGCGTAAATTTGCTGTTATTGATCGTGCCAATCGTAGTATTAAGCTCTATAAGCTAAATGGAGAGCGTGCCACTGGCTTTACTACTGAACTTCTTGGTGCGGTCGATACGCCAACCTCAGTACATCATTTTGTAGCACGTAATCGAGCTGCACTGCATGGTAATGATAAATATGTTTATTATGCCCTTGCAGAAGGTTCGCCCGCTAATGATATTGCGCCCAAAATTTTAGAGATTATCGTTAAAGATGACACGATTGAATTGAAAAGAACGGCTGATTTGAGCGGCTTTGATGCAAGCATTATGGGTTCTCATCATGCCGATTTGCATCCAGGGGGCACCTATATTTATGTAGGCTCGACTGAAGGGCATATGTTTGTTATCAATCGAAAAAGTATGCAAGTCATTTCGGTGGTTGAAACAGGTATTGGCTGTGCGCATACGCGCTTTGTACCGAGCAAAGGTTTGGCGGTAGTGACTAACCATAAAGATACTTTTGTCACCGTTATTAATAGTGATAACCATACCAAAATAGCCGATGTAGAAGTGAGCCCGCCACAGGCAAATGGTCAGATTCTACAATCACACACCTCATTTGTAGATCCTGCTGCTGAGAATTTCTATGCTTTTGCTAGTGATAGTGGTACTTTTTATGAGTTGAATTTAGAAACACTAACGGTTACCAGAACCGTACATACGGGTGGTACGCCGCGTCAAGGTGTGTTTATGGCGGTAGGGGATGATGATTAATACTTTTTGATTAAGATGGTGTTAAGATCAGCCAGATTGATTGTTGATATTTCCTTGATATTTTAAAACAAGTTTATCAAAAAAATGGTCATCACAGGCGGTGCGAATCAGATTAATTTTATCACCTATTGGTATAGTACAGGTTTATTAGGGTGGTACGGAAATGCAGGGTACAGTCAATTTTTCATTTCTATAAGTAGCTATGTATTCCGTTACGTTTGCATTTTTCTTTATACACTAGCGCCGTTTGTAAGGTAAGATGATTATCGTCCTTGGCAACACCTTTTGGTGTGATAGCGTGTTTCATCTAGTCCATTTACAGTCAAGGCTATCTGATATTTATCCGACCTAAGTAGGTGCTGGATTTTTTGTTATGTACAGAGAAGTTCATAGTCATTAAGTGCTTAGATAAATTTTTAAATTATCAGAGTTAGGATAGGCGGAATGGATCTATTTTAAGATAGTAAGGTATTCTGTCTAATTATTATTATAATAATAAATAAATCATTATACTTAATATGTATATAGGGGAAATAAATGAAAATCTTGATGAAATTTCTTTTTACCACCGTAATATTAACTAACCTACAGATAGTAAAG
Organism: Methyloprofundus sp.; assembly: GCA_016592635.1. Lineage (NCBI taxonomy): Bacteria > Pseudomonadati > Pseudomonadota > Gammaproteobacteria > Methylococcales > Methylococcaceae > Methyloprofundus > Methyloprofundus sp. The sequence continues at coordinate 3,587,025 of AP023240.1, read as the reverse complement.
GCAGATTTAATAGACAAAATAGGAGGAATCTGGGAGGGGGAGCTAAACAATAGTCTTTCTCCCAGTACCACGGTGAGAGGTATTCAGGTTGAAGTGAACAACGGTGTATATGCTGCGACTCACTATACCACCACAGTTACCGCTACTGCCATTACTGTTTTATGCAATACACAGTTGACTTACCAGTCTGGCAACAGTGCAGGTGCTATTTTTGTGGAAACTATAATTAATGGTACTTGTTCTACTGGAACGATTGTATTGGCAATGACATCAGCTAACAATGAACTTTTAATTACACGGTATATTGATCTCATAGGTGGTGGTCCAGAAATTATTGAAAGTATTGGTTATTTGGCGTGCCCAACTTGTAGCTTAAAGGAATCAAGAACCGAGTATGATGATAAAAATGGTGTCGTACATATTCCAAATCTTGATGTTTTTGATGATACAGGTGCATATAGTGGCCAAACATATGAGGCAGATTTTCAATTAATTAATGCAACACCTATAACATTTGAACTTATTAGAGGCACGCAAAAATAGCTGTATAGTTCAACATAATCTGAGTCGATTGGTTAGATTGATGTACGGAAACCAGATCAATCGGGTCAGGTTATTTTTGTCAATGCTGAGAAGGAGGCTATATTTGTAGCCTTCCCTCTGTATTAGAAGTGTAGGATGTGCTGGGGAACGAAGCGTATCTTGTGGTGAATAATGCATTTCTTATTGCTAGTTTCTAGTCGCCCCTTTTCTATTATGCGAATTCAGAATATAGAAAAATATTGGCGGCTGTAAACTACAGCCCTTCCCAAGGTGTAAATAACCCCTCTATATCCACCCCAAACATATCTAATACCCGCCCAACACCTTCATCAACCATTGCTGCAATAGAGTTAGATTTATTATAAAACGCGGGCATAGGTGGAAAAATAATTCCGCCCATTTCGGTAACACTGGCCATATTACGAATATGCGCCAAGTTTAATGGCGTTTCTCGTGGCATGATCACCACACGGCGGCGTTCTTTTAAGGCGACATCGGCAGAGCGAGAAATTAAGTTATCACCAAAGCCGTGTGCAATGGCTGCTAACGTTTTCATGGAGCAGGGCGCAATAATGACACCTTCTGTTTTAAAGGAACCACTGGCAATAGAGGCAGCAATATCATCAATACCATGAGTGACATCCGCTAATGCATATAAATCACTGCGTGGCATATCCATTTCATATTTCAGATTAACCAGACCTGCGCTAGAAATGACGAGATGTGACTCCCAGTCTGCTTGCCGTTGTAAAATTTGTAGCATACGTACGCCGTATATTGCGCCCGTCGCGCCCGTCATAGCAATGACTAATCTTTTTTTCTGCATACTACTCATTAAATTAATCTCGCTGACATTTGGTCAGTAGCGGTGACTAATGCATCGATCATCTGTTCACCAATGGCCACATGCCCCGCTTGGTTTAAAACGCGATATTCAGCATGAGGTAATGCTTTGGCTAAACTAAATCCTGCGGCCATGGGGCACACAAAATCATGCTGACCATGCACAATAATGATCGGAATTTCTTGTAAAATAGCGCAATTATCCAACACTTGATTTTCCCGAATAAAGTAATGATGACGAGCATAGTTAAGCTCCATTTTTACTTGTGCAACCATTTTTTGAGTCATACGTTCAGGGATTTGTTCTGCTTGGTAGTCATCCCCTAAAGCAACTTGTGAGCTCCATTGCATCCATGCTTTTGTTACACGACGGATTGCAATTTCATCAGCTCCCCATAAGGTTTCATAGAGTAGTTCAATATTACGTCCCGGCAAACTATCCAATAAACACTGATATTGTGCAGGGTAAAGGTGGCTGGCACCATCACGGACAAACCAGTCCAAATCTTGTTGGCGTGCCAAAAATACACCACGAATAATAATACCTGATACACATGAGCTAAATTGCTGTGCGTATAGCAATGCCAAAGTGCTGCCCCAAGAGCCACTAAATAGTAGCCATTGTTTAATATTTAATTGCTGGCGAATGGCTTCCATATCATTAATTAAATATGAAGTGCTATTATTTTCTAATTCACCAAAAGGGAGCGATTGGCCGCTACCGCGTTGATCAAATAAGATAATATGATACTTTTCTGGGTCAAAAAAACTACGTTGGCTAGGCCGTGTGCCTGAGCAAGGGCCTCCATGCAAAAATACCACAGGTATTCCATCAGGATTGCCTGATTGCTCGACATAAACCGAGTGTTTGCTTTCTGTTTCCAGAAAAAAGCTATGAAAAGGTTCAATATCGGGGTACAGCGACTTCATGTTGCAGTTCTCTCACTTTACAGTTATTAGTGTGGGGTGTTCTTGGTATGTGTAAGCATTAAAAAATATAAAAATAGCGTAAATTAGAATTCTACACCTTGTTCGGCTTTAATGCCTTGTGCATAGGCATGTTTAAGTTTATGCATTTCGGTAACAGTATGTGCAACTTCGATGACTTCGGGTGCAGCATTACGTCCGGTTAATACCAAGTGCATCCAAGGCGGCTTTTGTTCACTAATAAAATCGGCAATTTCCTGTCCGGCAATCCAATTATAACCACAGCAATAGTTAATTTCGTCTAACAGCACAAAATCAAATTCTTGCGAGAGAATCTTGGCCTTACTAAATTCCCAGATTTCCCTACTGGTCTTAATATCCTGTTCTGGATTTTTAGTATCCCAAGTAAAGCCATCCCCTAGAACATGCCATTCGATATTATCGAAACGTTCGGCGGCTTTTTGTTCGCCTGTCTGCCATTTACCTTTTATATATTGGATAACACATACTTTCATCCCCCAGCCTGCAGCACGAAATACCATCCCTAAGGCACTGGATGATTTACCTTTGCCTTCGCCAGTATTAACCAGCACGATGCCTTGACGATTCTCTCTTGTTTTCATTTAATTTCCACTAAACCACTGAGTAATAATATCTGGCGCGCTGGCAAAATACCAATGGATATAAGATGCACGTACATTTTTAAAACGAATACCACTATCGCCTCTGCTAACCTGAAAACAAGTATCCATCGGTTGCGTCATTTTGCGTACAGAATGATGAAATTCATGTCCCTTTATGCCTGAAATGTCTTCTCGGTAGCCTAATGAAGCAAGCTTGGTTTGCATTGTCGAGCGATAGGGTAATATATTGGCCATTGGCCATTGTTGTGCATTGTGATCTATTAATGCCTCACCTAATAACATTGCCCCGCCACATTCGGCTAACACAGGTTTGCCAGCAGTAATAAAATTTTGCAGAGATTGCCAAGTAGCAGAGTGAGAGAGTTCTTCGGCAAATAGTTCTGGGTAGCCTCCAGGCAGCCATATGGCATCAGCAGCTTTTGGTACTGGGTCGCCTGCGATAGGTGAAAAGAATAATAACTCAGCACCTTGTTGTTGTAAAAAATCTAGATTAGTAGGGTAAATAAAGCAACAAGCTGTATCGCGGGCGATGGCTATTTTCTTGTGCTCTAATAATGTTTGTTTTGTATGGTTACTTGGTGTGGTGCAGATAATATTAGCAAATAAAGCGATGAAATCAGGCTGCTCAATATGCAAATAGGGTAAAAGGTCTGGTAACGGCACCTCAGAGGGCTGCATTAGACCTAAATGTCGCTCGGGTAATAAGGGGGCGTCTTTAGCTAGCCAAGCAATCAGGGGCGGCTGTTGGTGCTCTTGTAAGGCGCTTGCTAATAAGCTAGCGTGGTGCGCGCTACCCACTCGATTGGCAATAATGCCCGCTATGTTGACTCCCATATTGGCAGCATAAGTGCAAAAACCGCTGACTAAAGGCACTATCGTACCACTCATGCCTTTTGCATCGACGACTAAAAAAACGGGAGCCCGTAATACTTTTGACAGTTCTGCGCTAGAACCACTGCCGCCGACACCTGAGCGGCCATCAAATAAGCCCATTACTCCTTCAATTAAGGCAATATCAGTATGCATGGCTTGTTGCGCAAGTAACTCCTGACTAGTTTCTGTGCCAATCATGCGGGTATCCAAATTATAAGACACTTTGTTGGTAATCGCTTGGTGCCATAAAGGGTCTAAAAAATCAGGACCTGCTTTAAATGCCGTTATATTGTATTGTTGCGTTTGTAAATATTGTAATAATGCTAGCATGGCGGTGGTTTTACCACAGCCTGATTGGGTGCCGGCTAAGAGTGCTACTTGCATTGGTGAGATTTATAAAAAGTTTTAGAAATAAGGGGCGGGAGGAGTCAGCAGGCGCTGTAGCTTAAGCTGTATTTTTTAAGCAACTGCTAAAACAATTTGCTTGTCCATAAATTGCTGCAGGGCCTCTAATGCAGAATCTTGGTGCGAGTCATTTAATTGCCCAGATAATACGGTCGCTAAAAAATCATTAACAGAGCCAAGTTCTTTATCTTGTAGGGTTTGTAATAAGTAAAAGCTCATGGGTGATAGCTCAACGAATTTTACGAGATCTTCCGCATTACGATAAACCACTAAATAACTTGCTTGCGCAGGAGGTTCGGTGGGCAAGTAATCTGGCGAGATTTTATGTACTGGATATTGGTAAGCCAGTAACCAGCATAAAGGCGATAAACTGATGTGTTGTGTTAGCTGGATACTTTGCTCTACAAGTATATTGGGTAAACTATCTTGGCTAATGGAGAGTGCCATTTCTACCCATTCGTAATGTGCCAGTTCCAGCATGAAGGGGTAATCACCAGGAATTTCTACGCGTTCATTTTGCAAATATAGAATAAACTCTTCTGGAATTTCAGAAAAATAGGGGGTGGAGCTGTGGTGGTTGGCAAAGAAGTCTTGTGCGAGTTGTTGCCACTGACTATCGTTTAAAATTTGCTTTAGTACCGGGAAGTTACTGGCTAAGAAACCTTCGACATTATTAAAAAATAACTCACGATACATTTGCATGCGTTTTGGGTCTACATCTGTTGGCCGTGGGTTGGTTGTCGGGTTACGTATGTAGGCAGAAAATTCAGCTTGCTTGGCTTTAAAATCGACTTTATGCGGAAAGTTGCTCATTATGAGATTGCCATGTGTTTTGGATAGATTGAATAGTGCTTACTTCGCGTTGTAGTTCGGCAACGCTGGGAATATTAAAATCCCGTTCTAGCAGTGTTGGGAATACGCCATAAAGTTGGTAGGCCTTGCCTAATAATTGCCAGACAGGGTCAATGACTTCGGCACCGTGAGTATCTACCAAGAAATCTTCGGCTTCGACATAATGCCCTGCAATATGTGCATAGCTGATGCGTTCGGCTGGTATTGATTGTAAAAATTGTTCGGCATCGTATTGGTGATTGACGCTATTGACGTAGATGTTATTAATATCTAGCAATACATCGCAATCTGCTTCAGCGATAACGGCATTGAAAAAGTCTATCTCGGTCATTTCCTGGCCAGGTGCTGCGTAATAAGACACATTTTCAATTGCAATTTTTTGTTCCAAAATATCTTGCACACGCTGGATACGTTTGGCTACATGTAATACAGCTTCGGAGGTGAAGGGGATCGGCATTAGGTCATAGAGGTGGCCTTGGTTGCTGCAGTAACTTAAATGTTCGCTATAGAACTTGATTTGATGTTGCTTCATGAAGTTTTTTAAGTTTCTGACAAAGTCCTCGTCTAATGGATCCGTGCTGCCAATCGATAAGGAAAGCCCATGACATATAAAAGGATGGCGCTCGGTCATTTCTCGAAACTGTTTACCTAGTTTGCCGCCTATAGTCATCCAGTTTTCAGGTGCAACTTCATAAAAACTGACATTTTGTAACGGTGTGCTGATAGCTTCTTCAATAAAAGAGCGGCGTAAGCCAAGACCAGCATCATGAACCAGATTTTGGGTATGTTGCATGATTGTTCCTAAACGACGATAAGGTAGAATATCATTATAACGGTTCTTCTTTTAGGCTTCTAGTGTCTGGTAGATAAGCATGGAGAAATTTGAATTTTAGAAAAAAAATAGTTTTTAGGTTAAAATGCCCGATTGAAAAAATATCTTTCTAGTGATAATCGTTACTCTGGTAAACCATGCAAAGTCAATTTAATACTGATAATTTAAGAATTCGTGAAACAAAAACGGTGATGGCACCTGTCGAAGTTCATGATGAAATGCCATTGACTGAAGCAGCGGCGAAAACTACTATAGATGCACGCCAAGCAATTCATGATGTTTTAATCGGTGATGATGACCGCTTATTAGTTATCGTGGGCCCCTGTTCTATACATGATACGAAAGCAGCGCATGAATATGCACAACGCCTGAAACTTGTTAAAGATGAGTTAGATGCTGATTTAAATATTGTCATGCGTGTGTATTTTGAAAAGCCACGCACCACTGTTGGTTGGAAAGGGCTTATTAATGACCCAGATTTGGATGGCAGCTTTAATATTAATAAAGGTTTATTAATTGCTCGACAACTATTATTGGATTTAAATGCGATAGGTATTCCGGCAGCAACTGAGTATCTTGATTTAATTACCCCGCAATATGTATCTGACTTAATTGCTTGGGGGGCGATTGGTGCACGTACGACCGAAAGCCAATGCCATCGAGAACTGTCGTCGGGTTTGTCTTGCCCTGTAGGCTTTAAAAATGCAACAGATGGCACGACAACCATTGCGATTGATGCTATTAAGGCCGCGATGAACCCACATCACTTTTTATCGGTAACCAGTCAGGGCAGTTCTGCTATTTTTTCGACTACTGGCAATGAAGATGTGCATATGATTTTGCGTGGGGGGAGTGATGGCCCTAATTATGATGCAGTCAGCGTTGATAAAGTAGCGCATAGTATGGAAAAAGCTGATTTAAGAGCGAATATCATGTTGGACTTGAGCCATGCAAATAGTTTAAAACAATGTCAGCGTCAATTATTAGTTGCTGAAGATGTTGCGGAACAAATTGCTGGTGGTGACCAACGTATTATGGGTGTGATGATTGAAAGCCATTTGAAATCTGGGCGGCAAGATGTGGTCGCTGGGCAGGAATTGGTTTATGGACAAAGTATTACCGATGCCTGTATTGACTGGGATGATACCGAAAAATTATTACACAATTTAGCGGTTGCGGTACAAAGTAGACGAACTGTAAAAAACTAACAGGAATAAAAGAATGAATGTTTATGTAAATGGCGAAACCAAGCAATACTCAGGTGATATGACGGTAGCTGATATTGTTAGTGAGTTAGGTTTGGTAAATAAACGAATTGCTGTTGAATTGAATAAGGAAATTTTACCGTTTGGTGAGTATGCGCAAACTGCCATTAAAGCAGAAGATCGCTTGGAAGTAGTGCAAGCGATTGGCGGTGGGCAGGAAGATAGTTTCACCGTTGCAGGCCAAGTATTTCAATCAAGACTATTAGTTGGCACAGGTAAATATAAAGATTTAGAAGAAACTCGTTTAGCAATTGAAGCGAGTGGAGCAGAAATTGTAACCGTTGCAATTCGGCGCACTAATATTGGTCAAAATCCTGGTGAGCCTAATTTGCTAGACGTTATCTCACCTGACAAATACACTATTTTGCCTAATACGGCCGGGTGTTTTACTGCTGATGATGCCGTACGCACATGTCGGTTGGCTCGCGAATTGTTGGGTGGGCATAAGTTGGTGAAGCTAGAGGTATTAGCAGATCAAAAAACATTACTACCTGATATTGTGGAAACGCTAGGTGCGGCTGAACTGTTGGTTAAAGATGGTTTCGATGTGATGGTTTATACTAATGATGACCCTATTGTTGCCAAACGATTGGAAGAAATTGGTTGTGTGGCAGTTATGCCACTTGCTGCTCCTATTGGCTCAGGCTTGGGTGTGTGCAACCCTTATAATATCTTAACAATTGTAGAAAATGCCAATGTGCCTATATTGGTTGATGCTGGAGTAGGGACTGCTTCAGATGCTGCTGTTGCGATGGAATTAGGTTGTGACGGAGTGTTAATGAATACTGCGATTGCTGCAGCGCAAAATCCGGTATTAATGGCATCTGCTATGCAGAAAGGTATTCAAGCAGGGCGTGAGGCTTATTTGGCAGGACGGATGCCTAGAAAACGATTTGCTTCTGCTTCTTCGCCATTGGATGGCATGATTGGGTAATTAGAAATGGTTTTGCTGGAAGAAGGGCAAGAGGCTCCTCGTATTAAGAGTTTTGTGCAACGCATTGGACGAATGACTGATGCACAGCGTACTGCATTAGATAGTTTCTGGGATAAATATTGCTTGAATCATGAGCAAGTGTGTGATTTTTCAATAGTCTTTGGTCGTCAAGCGCCTGTTATTGTGGAAATTGGTTTTGGTAATGGAGAAAGTTTAGCGCAAACAGCGGCGAATAACCCAGATAAAGATTATATTGGTATAGAAGTGCATAAACCTGGGGTAGGTAATTTATTAGCGCAGTTGGAAAGGCAGGATATTACTAACGTCAGAGTGTTTTATCATGATGCGATTGAGGTACTGGAGAAATGTATTCCTGAACATAGTTTGGCAGGATTGCACTTATTTTTCCCTGACCCATGGCATAAGAGAAAACACCATAAACGCCGAATTGTACGTCCAAGTTTTATGAAATTAATTGCGCAGAAGTTACAAAGCGGGGCTTATTTTCATGCGGCGACCGATTGGCAACACTATGCAGTACATATGTTAAAGATATTGACAGTTACCGAGTCATTTAAAAACCAAAGTATCGATAAGCAGAACGGGTATTGTCCAAGGCCGGATTACCGCCCTTTAACCAAGTTTGAGCAGCGCGGTTTGCGCTTAGGGCATGGAGTCTGGGATTTGATTTTTACGCGGCTTTGATTATGGTTGGTATTATAAGCACGATAAATATACATTATTTTTTAACAGATGCTGGTTTTTAGTCTACAATTCAGTTGATGGGGAAAAAAAGTAACAGAAGTTAATGTCGTTTTACTTATTGAGTATGTTTTCTTTTGATAAGAAATACGGTTGCTATCAAGATATGCAGTAGGGCACAGGATATATGGAATTTAAAGAACAATTACATGAATATTCGCAATGGCGAGAAGAGATTGTCCAGGCAATTGATATGTATCGTGAGTGGCGCATTCGTTACGGCTTAAATGATCCTCATAGTACTGATACTATCTTAAATATGCTCAATGGCTTGGGGAATGATCGCATTACCTTAGCATTTGCTGCTGAATTTTCACGAGGCAAAACCGAGTTAATTAACTCGTTGTTCTTTGCAGAAACTGGGGTTAGATTATTGCCTTCTGCTCCTGGGCGTACCACCATGTGCCCAACCGAATTATTCTATGATGAGTCGGGAAGCTATATTCGTTTATTAAATATTGAAAGTCGTTTAGAAGATATTTCGTTAATTGAATATAAAGAGAGCCCTGAGCGTTGGACGCAAATAGACTTGGATTGTAACTCTCCAACACAGATGCAGAAAGCCTTTCAGGAGTTGGTTGCCGTTAAAAAAGTGCCTAAAGATCAAGCCGAAAAGCTGGGTTTATGGAATGAGCGCGAAGCTGCTGAATTAGGTTATCTTGATGCTGATGACGTAGAAGTTCCTTGTTGGCGGCATGCTTTAATTAGCTTTCCGCATCCTTTATTGAAAGAAGGACTTTGCATACTGGATACTCCTGGGTTAAATGCGTTAGGAACCGAACCAGAGCTAACCTTAAATATGTTGCCAAGCGCGCAAGCTATTATTTTTGTGTTGGCGGCAGATACTGGAGTGACAAAAAGTGATTTAGAAATGTGGCGTAGCCATATTAGTGTAGCGCGCGGTTCAGGCAAGCAGGGGCTTGCCGTGGTTATGAATAAAATCGACTCTATGTGGGATGATTTGTCGGGTGAAGAGGGCTATGAGCAATCAATTGAATCGCAAATAGATACTTCGGCCACTATATTAGGGGTTAATAAAAAACTGATTTTTCCTGTGTCTGCGAAGCAAGCATTATTGGCTAAAATTAAGTCAGATGATGAGTTGTTACACAGAAGCCGCTTAGGTGGTTTGGAAAATTATTTGTCGGATGACATACTCAGCCATCGTCGCCAGATTTTAATGGAAACAGTGGTGCGTACCATTGGTTTCTTGGTTAATGAGTCGTTGAACCTGACTGAGGCCAAATATAAAAACTCAATCAGCCAATTAGAAGAGTTTAAAAAGATAGATTTTGAAAATACCGATATGACAGGCAAATTAATGGCTGAAACTCGGGATCGACAAAATGCCTATATGACCAATGTTGAAAATTTTCAAGCCAGTCGGCGTGTCTTTAGTGTGCAGGCAAAAATGCTGGTAGATTCGCTCTCACAAGACTCCATTGATGATATTATTCAACGTACTCGGGAAGACATGGCTAAAAGCCTTACTACTTACGGCATGAAACAAAATATTCGTAAGTTATTTGATGAGTTGCGTGATTTGCTGCAAGATGCAGTGGATACAACTAACGAAACCAGAAGATTAGTAAAAGCAATTCATAAGAAATTTAGAGATGAATATGGGTTTAAAGAAATTGAACCACATTTATTTTCAATTAAGCAATACCAGTTTGAATTAGAACAGATTTTTGAAGAGGGTGAAATGTTTCGCTCTAGTACTAAGACGACCATGACCGAGCAAAGCATGGTAGTTAAAAAATTATATAGTACTCTTATTTATAAAGCGCGCGAAGTTTTAGCGCGAGCTAACAAAGATGCGATGACTTGGAGTCATAGTGTGCTTTCGCCGTTAATGCATCAAATTAAAGACCATAAAAAGCAAATTGAAAGTCGTTTGCAAATGTTGCGTAAAATTAGTGGCTCCAAAGAGAGTATTTCTGAAAATATAGCAGGTTTAGAAGCTGAGATAGCACCACTGAAGCAACAGCATTTAGAGCTTAAAACGATTATTAGAACCATGAAGATTGAGAGTGCTTTAAAAAAGTAGATAATATCTTGGCTGGTAAATTCTAGTCATATTAAAACCCTATCCTTAATCTACTTTAGGAGATCTTTTTGCATATCCATATTTTAGGTATTTGCGGTACGTTTATGGGCGGGCTTGCCCTGATTGCTAGAGAGCTTGGGCATACGGTTAGTGGTTCTGATCAAAATGTGTACCCACCAATGAGCACTCAATTAGCTGAGCAAGGCATACAATTAATGCAAGGCTATCGTGCTGAAAATTTGCAAAATAAACCTGACTTAGTGGTGATTGGTAACGCCATGTCACGTGGTAATGCCGAAGTTGAAGCGGTACTAAATTTAGGTTTGAAATATACTTCAGGGCCGCAATGGTTATCTGAATATGTTTTGCAGGATAAGTGGGTTTTAGCGGTTGCAGGCACACATGGTAAGACAACAACTAGCAGTATGCTGGCTTGGATTCTAGAGTATCACGGATTTAACCCTGGTTTTTTAATTGGTGGAATTCCTATGAATTTTGGCCTTTCAGCCCGTGCAGGGGAGTCGAATTTCTTTGTTATTGAAGCGGATGAATATGATTCTGCCTTTTTTGATAAGCGCTCCAAATTTGTACATTATCGACCGCGTACTGCGATTATTAATAACTTAGAGTTTGATCATGCTGATATTTTTGATGATTTACAGGCTATTAAGCGCCAATTTCATCATTTTGTACGTACCATACCTGGAGATGGTTTAATTATTGCCCCGCAAGCTGATGTAAATGTACAAGATACCTTAGCAATGGGTTGCTGGACACCTGTGCAAGCAACGGCCATTGATCAACAAGCTACTTGGCAGGCGGAATTAAATAAAGAAGATGGCAGTCAATTTTCGGTTACCTTTGAGCAACAGAAGCAGGGACAAGTTGACTGGCAATTGACTGGTGTGCATAACGTTTATAATGCGCTGGCAGCGATTGCCGCAGCAAGGCATATTGGCATATTACCTGAACATGCCATTGCGGCATTAACAAAATTTAAAAATGTTAAACGGCGCATGGAGGTTATTGCACAAGTAAAAGGTGTTACCGTTTATGATGACTTTGCCCACCATCCAACCGCCATTCAAATGACCTTAGAGGGCTTACGTAAGCATGTAGGCTCTGCAAAAATTATTGCGGTGCTTGAACCGCGATCTAATACCATGCGCATGGGGGTACACCAAGAAACACTTGCTCAATCTTTAGCATTAGCAGATCGAGCCATTATTTATCAGCCTGATAATTTGACTTGGGATTTAAGTGGTCTCAATAACTACGCAGATAATATTCAGCTATGCACTTCGATAGATGCCATTATTAGCCAATTACAACAAGAAGTCGCTGTAGATACACATTTCCTCTTAATGAGTAATGGTAGTTTTGGCGGGATTTATCAGCGTTTACAAGCAGAACTATAACGTTCACTTGGTTCTACTTCAGCCATCAATTACTTAACTAATAAAAAATTGAGAAAACATCGTGAAATGGTACTACCAAGCAGCGAATATGTTTGCCAAGCAATGTTGTTTTGGATTCAGTATAATTATCTGAAAGAACTAGATGCGGAATTATCCCAAGCTTTGGCAGCAGAGCTGGCAAAACATATTTTACTGCTGGCACTTACTGAAAGCCAAGTGTCTGAATAACTAGAAATTCAAGGGGGGCAACTTGGTTTTGGCAAATTCAAAATGACTTTAATTTTTCGTGTTGGCTGACCCCATGATTTCTTTTTTTCACATCAGTTTATTCTTTTCTCCAGCTTACTTTATTCCAAATGGCGATGAAGAGCCCTGTGTGGAGCCGCACGCAGGGTGGAGTGGGGAGGGCTGGAGAGAAACTAGCCCTTACCCGATTTATGTTTTATTTAATGCGCCAACTTTGCACTTGCTATTCGATTTAAGCTAACTCCTGCTTCAATAGCTTCTAGTGCTAGATGTCTGTGTACCTCTGGAGGAATACGAACCATAAACTTACCACTATAACTCCGCGAAGATATTGGAGTAGGTATTTCTTCTCCGTTTTCAAGCATATCCTCAAGACACCCTTTTACTACTAAGTGAATACCTTTTAATGTTTCTTCAGAAGTTTCCGCAAGCCAACTAAGACTTGGGAATTCAGAGCACAACCCCACAAACTCTTCATCTTCTTCTGACCAAGTAACTCTATATGTATATTTTTCAAATTTATAAGCCATTGCTCACCTCCATTTTTTCTATAGCAAGCAGAACTTGCTTTACTTGGTAGGGTTTAGTTTTTCCTTTACTATTTTGAATATTAACTCGTGGATCTCCTAACCAAGGTGTTTTATAAATACAGTGGCTACTTCCACTTTGATGAGCCTTACCAAAATAAAGCTCACAAACTTTTTGAAGCTCACTAAAACGAATTCCCTTGGGATTCGCTTTCATTTCTTCTACTATTTTTGATATACCACTCATCGTGTAACAGTATCATTATTGATACTATTTATCAAATAGAGCCATAGATATTTTTATTCCATTCAGAAACATAACATTAAAATAACTTGCTGTGCTCAGCGTCAGGACTGCACATGAAGCTGTACTGTTTTCAGCAAGATAAACTTTGCATTAGAAGAATTGAGGCAAGTTGATTGCCAAGTTATAAAAACTTGATAGTTATCTGTTTTTACTTTTACTCTGCTATTTCAAGTTGGCTGACCCCATGGTTTTGCAGCTCGTCCTATTAACTGAGTTAAACATAAACTTTTTGCAGTTACTTGGTCGTGATCATCACAAGATGTTTCAAATATAGAAAACCCTTTTCCTTGTAAATATTGGGAAAAAAAGCTAATGTTTTTTTGTTTGTCTTTTCTTCTGGGCATAATACGAAAGGTAACCCATCACGTCCGTTTTTAATGGAATCTGGACCGAACATAGGATGAGTTGGAAGAATACTAACTGTATCAGGTAATAAATTGGTCATAACCTCATACGGGTATTTTTTAACAGATAGGACATCTAAAACATGAGCATCTTTGCGTATATATGGCACAGTTTCAGAAACTGATTCTTTAAATTTAAGTATTGGCACGCAATAAACTACAATCTCTCTAGATGCTGCATATTGCAGTGAAACCATATTGAAAACGTTAGTTCCTTTGCCTTGCTCAGGGTCGTAACAATAGACATCAAAATCTTCTTGGAAAATATTCGATATAAGAGTACCAAAGCGCCCCATGCCAATTACACCAATTTCACTCAACTTAGATATCATTACTAACTATTCCTCTTATTTTTTATAAATCCAAACCCAAACTCAAGCTAACACTTAGATAAGCAGCAAAATCAACGACAAAAAAAGAGGTTCTCGCAGAGGATACTCTTTTTTTTGTCGTTGATTTTTTCTGACTTGATCTATTGGTTGAACTGGACGTGGCATTTCTCCGCTATGGGGAAAGCTAACCAATCTTCTTTTCTCTGCTGCATTAGCAGCAGTTTAGTTCAACGACCAAATCAGATGCCATTTAAAGTGGCACGGCTTTTTGCGAATAGCAAAAACCGTGACGCTTTAAATGGTCAGCTGGATTTTTTGGTTAGATTATGTTGTAACAAACTCATCATCTTCAAGGTTAACCTCAGCAGAAGATGCTTTTTGCCAAGAATCACCAACTACTTCTTGTATTCGTGAAATTAACATATTTGCTCTATCATTCAAAAAAGTATCAAACATATCTTTTGAGAGTTTTTTTTCAAAATCTTTTTCAGAAGAGGAATAAGGTATAAAACATGCTGTTAAACGTCTATCAAACTCAGATGCATTACCATGATCTATATAAGATTTAGCAACATCAAAAAGGTATTTATCTGGGTTTGTATTGCTAATATTTCTATTTGTATTTTTTGAAATTAGAATCTTATTAACAATAGAATTTAGTTTGTTTTTAGATAATCCGCTTTTATTTAGTGAATACGGGAAGATATGGTGATCTTCTAGGTCTCCATTTAATGTATTTCCAGTTAATAAATCTTCTTTTACTGTCGTGCGCATTAAAGCTTGAATAGCCTTATAGCTGCTATTAGAAGTGTGCTTAATACTTATTAGTTCTTCGATGCTAAAATGAACCCTAGGATATAAAAGAAATTCTCCTGATTCTAAAAAGTTACAAAACCGTCTAAAGTCATCACCAACCTTATAATTATTTGCAAGCCCTGAATTTGAAGATAATGTTGTACAAAAATACCAACGTCGAAGAGTAGTTGAAAATTTGGGATTTTCTAAACTGCTAGGAAAACACATTAATGTTGTTGCAATAGATACAAGTATCCCATGTGGTGGCTGTGTTTTTGCAGTAGCACCAAGACTTGCAACCCATTCGCACGCCTCTGCAAGATGGTAAGCCGCACTATCCCAAGTTGCTTTTACAAAGTCTGGTTTTAAGGATAGTAATACTGAACGGGTAGCTTCAGGAAATTTTTTGTTTGTTCTAAGGAGATATAGTGAAAGTATCTGCAATATTCTTTCCCCATCAATATCATATTCATTTATGACTGGATGTTTATCTTTAGAATTTTCAAATAATGTTTTTAAATCTGGGTCTGGATAATATCTTGCTACCGCAAGATCAAAAGTTGTCAGCCTTGTTCCAGTAGAGTTTATTGTCTCAAATACTCTGCAAACTGACTCCAGAGGAGCATCATTTTCCAATGCTACAAATGGAATAGTAAACTTTCTTATAGTTTCAAAAATTCCCTTTAGCCTTGCTGCTGCTTTTCTTGCCTCCCCTCTATCATTCTGAAATTCTGGGAAATCACCTGAATCCTCAAGGTATTCTGAAATATACACATCACATTCCGCCTGAACAATTGCCACGTCAGTTCTTATAAGCCTGTTATTATCTTTTCTCGGTGGGTTTTTCTTACCACGCGCTCTGCTGACAATCCATGATGGATTCTCATCCTTAAAGAAGTAATGCATTTTATTTAAGTCAAAATAATAATTCCTTTTTGGGTGCGCATCTAAAAAAACTCGTGCAATTGAAGTTAACCTTTGCTGTCCATCAAGAACATAATAAGACTCACTAGTTGGTTCATCAAATACAACCAAGCTTTCATCGTCTGTTTCTTTTGGTGGATAAAGTGCATCTAATGTTCTAGCTTTTAGTGGTACTGCTTCATTTTTACCTAAAATAAGAAGAGATCCAACTGGGTAATTCCTAGCAATTGAGTCAATAAGAAGTCGCGTTTGCCCCTCCTTCCAAGTGAAGTCTCTTTGAAACTGAGGTATCAAAAAATGACCAGACCGTATTTTCTTTAATAACTGACTAATATCAAAATTAATAGTTTGCATTTATGTACCTTTGTTTAAATATTTTTTATACCACATAGGTTGAATATTTTCAGAATAATCTAACAAGTTATTATCTATACCCACATATCTTATACGCTAGTGAAAGAATAATTGCAAAACATAATGCTCAAGCTCAAATGTACTAAACCAGATAACATACATTTTATGCATGATAGCCAGATCTAGGTAACACCCAACAGTAAATTTTCATGTTTTCCTAATGGGGGTAACTTCAATGAGAATAATCAAAACGTTCAAGTTGCTATTCCTCATAATATCTATGATAGTTACGAATTGCCTCGCAGGCCATAAATTAACAACGATTAAACTACTGCCGCTCTATCGAAGTTGCTTTATACTTCTTCTACAGTTAAACATCCTAAAAATCACACCCTATGACCCACAACAATTGGCAATTCTGGATAGACCGTGGTGGTACCTTTACCGACATCGTAGCGCGTGCTCCAGATGGGTATTTGCAAACACTCAAATTATTATCCGAAAACCCAGAGCAATATCTAGATGCAGCACTAGAAGGTATCGGCCGTATTTTAGGTTTACCTGCTACTGCCAATAAAGCCGAGCATATCAGTGCGGTAAAAATGGGAACTACTGTAGGCACCAATGCTTTATTGGAGCGAGCTGGCGAGCCTGTGGCTTTATTAGTCACTAAAGGCTTTAAAGATGTTTTGCGTATCGCCTATCAAAACCGCCCTGATATTTTTGCTCTAAATATTCAATTGCCAGAATTGTTGTATCAAACCGTGGTCGAGGTTGATGAGCGGGTCAGTGCGCAAGGTGCAGTGTTGCAAGCCATTAATCCGCAAACTGTAATGGCTGATTTACAGCAAGTTTATGATCGTGGTATCCGTGCTGTGGCAATTGTATTGCTGCATGCATGGACTTACCAAGAGCATGAATTGCAATTACAAGCGATTGCGGCTGAGATGGGTTTTACCCAGATTTCAGTATCACACCAAGTCAGCCCGTTAATGAAAATGGTGAGTCGGGGTGATACCACTGTTGTGGATGCATATTTATCGCCGCTATTAAAACGTTATGTGGATCAAGTTGCCCTAGGGTTACAAAATAGTAAGTCTAGCAATTGCCGTTTGTTGTTTATGCAATCTAGTGGTGGTTTAATTGCTGCGCAACGCTTTCAAGGCAAGGACAGTATTTTATCTGGCCCTGCGGGTGGTATTGTTGGTGCAGTCAATACTGCCAAGCAGGCGGGTTTTGAAAAAATCATCAGCTTTGATATGGGCGGCACCTCTACTGACGTAGCACATTATGCAGGTGAATTAGAACGTAGCTTTGAAACCGAAGTAGCAGGTATCAGAATGCGGGCACCGATGATGGCCATTCACACGGTTGCGGCAGGTGGTGGTTCCTTATTATTTTTTGATGGTATTCGTTATCGTGTAGGCCCAGAATCTGCAGGTGCTAATCCTGGGCCTGCTTGTTATCGCCGAGGTGGAGCTTTAACCGTCACTGATGCGAATTTAATGTTGGGTAAATTGCCATTATTTCCACAGGTATTTGGTCCACAAGGTGATCAAGCGTTAGACAGTGAGCGAGTAGAGCTTCTATTTAACGAACTGGGCCAAAAAATTGCCCAAACGACTCAATTAACCCAAACAGCGGAACAAGTTGCCGCAGGCTTTATCAAAATAGCGGTAGAAAATATGGCTAATGCGATCAAACGTATTTCGGTACAAAAAGGCTATAACGTCGCTGATTACACTTTGTGCAGTTATGGTGCAGCGGCGGGGCAGCATGCTTGCCAAGTTGCGGATCGCTTGGCGATGCAACGTATTTTAATACACCCGTTTGCTGGGGTACTTTCTGCTTATGGCATGGGTCTGGCCGATTTCCGCCAGCTAAAAACTTGTGCGCTAGAAAAAAATATTGATGCAATGAGTAGTACTGAATTACAGCATTTATTCACTGATTTGGCACAAGCTGGGCATACTGAAATGTTGGCGCAAGGGCTCCAACAGAATCAAATTTATCATGAGTCCCAGTTGCAGTTGCGTTATTTAGGGACTGATACTGCATTAAGCGTTATTTTTGCAGACAAAGCAGACATGCGCACCGCTTTTGAAGACAAATATCGGCAACAATTTGGATTTATCTATGCCGATAAACCCATCATTATTGAATCGTTAGCAGTAGAAATTATTGGTGTGGAGCAAGTGCTCAGCGATAGCGTATTGTCTAAACCTGCTAATACGCGATTAATGCCTGTGACGACTACACAAATATTTTGTGCTGGCAAATGGCACGTTACCCCTGTTTATCAGCGTGAGCAGTTACCTGCGAATAGCTTGATTCAGGCACCTGCGATTATTGTGGAATCAACAGGTACCACCGTACTAGAACTGGGTTGGCAAGCAGAATTAAATACCGAACAACAATTAATACTCACTCGTTACCAGCCTTTAGTGCAGCAGAATGTATTGGGGACGAGGGTCGATCCTGTGATGCTAGAGATTTTCAATAAGTTATTTATGTCGATAGCCGAACAAATGGGCTTTGTGTTACAAAATACCGCTTATTCGGTGAATATCAAAGAGCGTTTAGATTTTTCATGTGCCATTTTTAATCAGGTTGGTGAGTTGGTTGCCAATGCGCCGCATATCCCTGTACATTTAGGTTCAATGGGGGATTCGGTGCAGGCTTTATTGGCCAGTCCAGATATTAGTCTACAGCCTGAAGAGGTTTATTTACTCAATTCACCTTATCGCGGCGGTACGCATTTGCCTGATATTACCGTGATTACCCCTGTTTTTTCAGGGCAGAAACCGCTGTTTTTGGTCGCCTCGCGTGGTCATCATGCTGATATTGGTGGTTTGACACCTGGCTCCATGCCTTCCCATAGTACTCGCATTCAACAAGAAGGCTTGTTATCCGAGGGCTTAACTATCGTCAAGCAAGGGCAATTTCAGCAGCAAGTGGTGTTGAATTGGCTCAAGAGCAGTGACTTTCCTGCACGAAACCCCGAGCAAAATATTGCCGATTTACAAGCACAAATTGCTGCCAATGCCAAAGGTGTGCGTGAATTGCAACAGATGATTCAACAGTATTCTTTGGCAACTGTACAGGCGTATATGCTGCATGTGCAAGATCATGCAGAAGAGGCGGTGCGGCAAGTATTAACCAAGTTAAATGATGGCCAATTCAGTTATATAATGGATAATGGCGCGCAAATTATGGTTAATATCAAGGTTGATAAGAAGCAGCGGCAAGCCAGTATTGATTTTAGCGGCACCAGCCCACAACAAAATAATAACTTTAATGCGCCTGCTGCAGTTTGCAAGGCAGCTGTTTTGTATGTTTTTAGAACCTTAGTGGCTACAGATATTCCACTTAATGCAGGTTGTTTGCGGCCGTTAAATATTATTATTCCTGAACATTGCCTGCTGAATCCGCAATATCCGGCTGCGGTGGTGGCGGGGAATGTGGAAACCTCGCAATATATAGTAGATGCTCTCTATGGTGCATTGGGTGTGTTAGCAGCTTCGCAAGGCACGATGAATAACCTCAGCTTTGGTAATGCCCAATATCAATATTATGAAACCATCTGTGGTGGTGCGGGTGCGGGTGTCGATTTTGCTGGTTGTGATGCGGTACAAACGCATATGACCAATTCACGCATGACCGACCCTGAGGTATTGGAGTGGCGTTTTCCAGTGCGCTTACAAGAATTTTCCATTCGTACTGCAAGTGGTGGTCAAGGCAAGTTTGCTGGTGGTTGTGGCACGATTCGACGACTGCAGTTTTTAGAGCCCATGAGCATCAATATTTTATCCAGCCATCGTTTATTGCCTGGATTTGGGCTGGCGGGTGGAGAAGCTGGTAAACTGGGTATTAATAAGCTTTATCGTGCCAATGGCACTTATGTGCAATTAGATGGACAAAGTCAGGTGAACGTGGAAGGTGGTGATACGCTGAGTATTGCGACTCCTGGTGGCGGTGGCTATGGCAAAGCAGATGAAGCGATATAATACTTTTACTTAATTAACACAATAATCACGCATTCTATTTATGACCAATAACGATATATTACGCCGTATCCGCTATACCTTTGATTTTAATGATGACAAGATGATTGCTATTTTTGCAGCGGCAGATTTGGTAGTGACTCGCGAGCAAATTAGTAACTGGATGAAAAAGGATGACGACGATGCCTATAAAGCCTGTCAAGATCCTCAATTTTCAGTATTCCTGAATGGCTTAATTAATGATCGGCGTGGTAAAAAAGAAGGTGAGCAGCCACAGGCCGACAAGGTATTAAATAATAATATTATCCTGCGTAAATTAAAAATTGCTTTAGATTTGAAGAATGAAGATGTGCTGGCATTGATGCAGTTGGCTGATTTCTTGATGAGCAAGCATGAGTTAAGTGCTTTTTTTCGCAAACCTGGACATAAAAATTACCGTGAATGTAAAGATCAAATTTTGCGTAATTTTTTGCAGGGTATGCAAATTAAATATCACGATAATGCATAGGGGTTAACATGCGTAAGCGTATTATTGATCAGGAACAACTTGCCTCAGCTGAGCAAGGCTGGCTAGATTTGGAAGCACTGGTAGAGGTGGAAATTACTTCAGAGCACCCTGAACATCCGATTGAATTTGCTTTATTGGCAGAACATAGTACAACGGGTTGGCGAGCAGCTGGTGCAGGAAAGCAGATATTGAGATTGTTATTTGACCAGCCACAGGCATTAAGTTTAATTAAGCTGAAATTTGTAGAAACGCTTGTTGAGCGCAGCCAAGAATACAGCTTGCACTGGTCGGCTGATATGAGCCAACCATTACAAGAAATTGCCCGGCAACAGTGGAATTTTAGTCCAACAGGCTCCACTGTTGAAATAGAAGAGCATCAAGTTGAATTGGCAGCTATGATGGTTTTGGAATTGCAGGTCGTTCCTGACATTAGCGGTGGTGATATGCCTGCGACCTTAGAGCAATTACAGCTTATGTAGGAGGAGCCTATGGCTGCGAATTTAACAGGTCGCGGCCATAGACCCTGCTACTTGCGCCCTCCAAATAATGACCCCATAATACCGCGTATAATTTGCCGGCCTATTTGGCTGCCAATACTACGAGCCGCACTTTTTAATAATGCCTCACCTGCGGACTGGCGGCTTCTGCCACGGCCTTTGGGCTGGTCTTGTTGCTCAGCTTGTGCAGCCATTTTTTCGGCTTTTACTTTGAGCAACTCATAAGCAGATTCTCTATCTATGCTTTGCGTATAGCGATCTTTATAAGGCGATCGACTAATAGTTTCATCACGTTCAGCCGTTGTTAATGGGCCAATTTGTGATTCTGGTGGGCGTATTAGCGTGCGCTCGACCGCAGTTGGGCTACCATCTTTATTTAATACCGAAACTAATGCTTCGCCTGTTTTTAGTTCTTGAATAACTTGCTCGGTATCTAGCTTAGGGTTACTGCGAAAAGTAGCGGCAACGGCTTTAATCACTTTGCGGTCTTTCGGGGTGTAGGCTCTTAGTGCGTGTTGAATTTTTAAACCTAATTGCCCCAATATATCTTCAGGCACATCCAGTGGGCTTTGGCTGATAAAATAAATACCCACGCCTTTGGAGCGAATCAAGCGCACAATTTGTTCAATCTTATCAATTAATACTTGTGGTGCACGGTCGAATAATAAATGGGCTTCATCAAAAAATAAGACCAACTTAGGTTTATCTGCATCCCCCACTTCGGGGAGCGTTTCAAATAAGTCGGAGAGTAACCAGAGTAAAAATGCAGCATATAAACGCGGTGATTTAGTACTTAAATCACTGGCATCTAAAACACTGATCACACCATTGCCAGAAAAATCAGTACGGCAGAAATCATCTAATTGAATGGCAGGTTCGCCAAAAAAATGCGTGGCACCTTGCTCTTCCAATACTAATAAGCGTCGCTGGATAGCACCGATACTGGCACTGGAGATATTACCGTATTCAGACTTAAGTGCTTTGGCATTATCCCCCATCCAAAGCAACATAGAACGCAAATCCTTGAGATCTAGCAACAGCATACCTTGGTCATCCGCTATTTTAAAACAGCTATAGAGTATCCCAGACTGGGTGTCATTTAGCTCTAATAAATGCGTTAGTAACAGCGGCCCCATATCGGAAATAGTGGTGCGTACTGGATGACCATTTTTGGCGAAAACATCCCAAAAAACGGTAGGATTGGCGCGAAATTGAAAATTATCAATCTTAATGTGTTGTATGCGCTCAGTAATTTTCTCATGGCTTTGCCCTGCTTTGGCAATACCTGATAAGTCACCCTTAATATCAGCCATAAACACGGGGACACCAAGCCGAGAATAGCCTTCTGCTAAAATTTGTAGGGTAATGCTTTTGCCTGTACCGGTCGCGCCTGAGATCATGCCGTGGCGATTACCCATGGCGGCATCCATTATGACCTGTGTTTTATCATTAGCACCGATTAATATTTCTTGCATGCTGGTTCCTTATTATTAATTGTTAGCACTCTTTTTGGGCTTGTAATTTCTTTTTCACCAGATCTATGTGTAATAGTAAGTTATAGACTTGGTCTGCGTAGGATAGTGGGGTTTTAACTTTATTGACTTCATTTTCAATCGTTGTTAATTCTTGACTGAGGGTAACAAACTGTTCACTTGATAGTTGTTGTTGGTGGATACTGTCATCCACTTCTTGCAGCTCTTTATACCAGCGATAAATTTTTGAACGAATGCGCCAGCGATACAGTGGTGGCATAATTTTTCCCAGTGGCAGTATCAATGCTAATAAAGGGATTATCATCACGATCATTCGGTCTATAAAAACGGCCGGCCAAAAGGGCAGGTAGCGCATTAAAAATGGAGGACCAACTTTATAAAAGCGTTCGGCAACTTCATTAATAGGGTAGGCAATAAATTGATCGGTGGGAAAGCTGTCAGCCGCTGAAAAAATAGTGGCATTATGATGGATGTTGTCGGCCGCTCTTAGTAATAGTACGGTCAGTGCAGGATTGAAATCTTCAGTAATAACAAGGTTGGCGCTAGGGGCTAGCAGCTTGATGGCTTGGTTGGGGATGTTGTTTTCCAAATCAACTATCCCTTCGGGTAAAGTTATTTTTGATAGATAGGGGAGTAGCCGCGTATAAGTATCGGTGCGTCTTAATTCGAGTAGCTTTATTTGTTCGTTATGTAATAGTTGTTGTATCGTTGCAGAGCTTTCTGATGCGACCATCAGTGCGACATCTATCTGCTTTTGTATGAATGCTGTAGCTGCTTCGCTTGAAGATAATGGTAATAGTTGTGCAGTTTCCGAGGTTAGGTGATTAAGTTCTAGAAGCTCGGTTGCTAATACACGGGTACCACTGCCTTCTTGACCAATGGCAATACGTAGCTTGGCTAGGTCGGTTATTTTTTGGGCGGCAACTTCTTTGCGCATAAAAATCCAGAGTGGCTCATAATAAAGACTCCCTAAAGATTGTAAGCTGCCTTCATCATTACCTGTGCCGCCTTGCACAAATGCTATATCAGCTTGTTTGTTTAATAGTCGGCTAATATTTTCTTTAGAACCTGAAGAGGTGATGATTTCTAATTCAATACCCTCTGCAGCCAGTTCGGTACGATATTGTTGCGCTATTTTATAATAAGCACCTGCTTTAGAGCCTGTGGTAATGGTTATTTTTTTCGGCGGCGGTGGTGCAACAAATTGGTAGGCAACCCAGAAGCCGGTAATGGTTAATAAAATGGCAGGTCCCAAGGTGGTTAGCATTTCCTTGTAGGATCTTTTTGATGGGCTGTTTGACATGAATAAATCCTTATATGAGCTAAAAAACTTTTTAGTAATTAGCAATAGGGTACTTTAGTCGAGCCGTCTAGGCTAATAAAAAATAGCAAATATCAGCGGTATAATAAGGCTATAATAATTTAAGCTATATTTTTCACGAAATTGATAAGGAAAGCCTGATGAATATACTACTGCACGCACTAGATTTGCTGCCTATTTGGGTTTTGTTTGTTTTGACCTTATTGGTTTTTCTGGGGGTTATCGAGGCAGGATTTCGCTTGGGTAATCGTAATAGTGCAATGGCCAAAGAAGGCCAAAGGTCGCAAGTGAGTGCCATTATGGGAACCACCTTGGGCTTGCTTACTTTCTTGTTGGCATTTACTTTTGGTAAAGCAGAAACACGTTTTTCAGCTAAAAAATTAATGGTGGTTGAAAGTGCGAATGCCATTGGTACGGCCTATTTACGTACTGACTTACTAGTCGAGCCTTATGCTACACAAGCTAAAGTATTATTACATGAGTATATTGAATTGCATGTACAAGCACCACAGCATGTGCGCAATGGAGACTATGTAAAACTTGAGCAAGCTCTTGCGCGCTCAGGCGTGGTAGAAAATTTATTATGGCAACAGGCTGTCGCTGTCGCTCGGCAAGATCCTTCCGTTTTTACTGTAGAGCTGTATATACAGGCATTAAATAGTGTCTTTGATATTAAAGTGCATAGAGTTTGGGTGGCTTTACTGAATAGGATAGCGCCTACTATTTGGGGTACTCTGTACTTTATTGCCTTAATGTCTATGGGGGCACTTGGTTATTATTCGGGCTTGAACGGGCGACGTAGTCCTGCGGTCACTATTGCATTAGTACTGACCTTTGCTGCCGTTCTGTTATTGATTATTGACCTAGATAGGCCGAAAGTCAGTTTGTTTAAAGTTAACCAGCAAGTGATGGTGGATTTACTTAATAAAATAGATGCAGCAAAACAACAGCAATAAAAACCATTTATTCGCAACAACCTATAATATTCCCTTTAATACCTAGCCTTTATGACTTCTACAGAAAAATTATTAACAAAATTTCACGCATTAAATAAAACTGAACAAGAAGTGTTGTTGGCTTTGTCAATTATGTTTGTACCGATAGGGCAGACCCAATTGCAAAGAGCTTTACGGGCGACCAGTCATATTGATCCATTAGTGTATAAGAAAGTTGCTAGGCCATTACGGGAAAAACTGGAAAGTGCTGGGTTGATCGTTATTAGCTCTGATGGCTGGCGTTGCCATAGTGATTTAAGCGAAGTGCTGATGAAAATTGCACTGCGCGAGCGAGCTGAATTATTTGTTGAATTGGTACAATATCGTAGTGCTCAGCATGATTATGTTACCCATAAATTACGTATATTTTATATGGTACGTGATCTGCGTTTTTGTCTCTATAGTCATGATTATCATAAGTTTTCAGAGCTATTTTTAGAACTGCTGGAGCAATTTTCTGATCAAAGCGTTGATGCGTTGGACTTTATGTTTTTTAATGCTTGGGATGCAGAATGGTTTGCGTCATTAATACCTGAATTTAGATATTTTGTATTATCAAATTATGTTGAGCAGAGTGCGTTTGAGTTACAAGATAACAGTTTACAGGTGCAGTTATTGCAGAGTAGTTTAGATGAGGGAGCTGAGCCTATTGAACGGTTGCGCCAAACCTTAGCAGAGCATTACCTTGTGCAAGGGCAAGTACAGCGTGCCGAAGCATTAATTCGTGATGATATGAGCGCATATGGCTTGAGTATACAAGGCGATATTTGTTTTATGAATGGTCGTAATGATGAGGCACTGGCTTTGTATTATGCTGCCTTAAAACTGATAAAAAAACAGACAAGGAAGCGTAATGTATGTTTGCCTGCTATGCATGGATTCTTGTTTAATTTGGCTTTATTAAAAAGCAGAGATGCAGAGAATATTGCTTTTTTAAAAAAGCAGCTGAAAATCAGTATTAAAGTAGGAGATGGTGGGTATTTTTCTCGGCTTAATCATTATTTATCTGAAACAGTTGATGTTTACCAAGCGCAATATAGTGCACAGGATGCAGGCTACCTACCTGAAAAAATAACAGGATATTATGCGATTTTATTTCGGCATTTAATGTTGTATTGGCTTGATGAGCAGTCGTTGGTAATAGAGACTAGCCTAAAGTTCATAGAAGATGCCTGTTTACAGGCTGAGCAGGTAGGTAATCATTTTTATGCAGCTGTCAGTGCGACTTTATTACAAAGGCTGGGTATTAAAAAACCTAAAATTAAAGCGATAGCGGAAAAATATCAAGGTGCTAGTTATTTACATATTGTCGATTTAATCCCACAAGTAGAAAAATGGGAGCGAGCATTACAAGCACTGACTCAATTAAGTGGCGTAGGGGTTAATACTGATACAGCGACAGCAGATGCGCGCATGATTTGGTTGTTGACTTTGCATGATGCCGGAGCGACCCTGGAGCCACGTGAACAAAAAATGGGTAAAACAGGGCGTTGGACTAAAGGTCGTCCCATTGCGTTAAAAAGGTTACGTAATAGCTTGGAGGATTTTGATTTTTTAAATGACCAAGATCGGCGTATCTGTGCGCATGTCGAAATGAACTATGAGGATAACTATTACAGTTATCATCGCACCGAAGTTTATTCCTTAGGTGGTGACGCTATTATTGCCGCTGCAGGGCACCCCAATATTTATTGGGCGCATGCAGATAAATATGATACGCCGATCACTATTAATAAAGTAGAGCCACATTTATTAGTTAGCAAAAAAGCAAAGAATTTATTGATTTCCTTGTATCCACAAATTGAAGGTAAGTCGGTTGTGATTGAGAAGGCAGCTAATAATGAACTGCTGGTTTACCAAATAAACGAGCAACATCAACAGGTTGCTAATATTTTAGGGTTAAAAGGCTTATCGGTTCCGCATAAGGCTAAACAGCAAGTCATTGACTCCATTGCGGCGATTGCGACAACATTGACGGTACAATCAGATATTGAAGGTGTTGCACAAAATATTGCGAGTGTTGAAGTGGATTCGCGTTTGCATGTGCATATACAGCCAGTTGGTGAGGGTTTGCAAATTGAAGTGTTTATACAGCCATTTACTGATACAGGGCCGATTTATAAACCCAAAGCGGGTGGTGCGACAGTTTTTGCAGAAGTGGAAGGCAAGCAGTTACAGACGATGCGTAATTTTTCTGTGGAAGCTAGGTACCTAAAAAAGTTGCAACAAGCGTGCCCTGAGTTATATCAAACAAAAGATGCCAAATGGATACTGGATGATCCAGAAATGGCTTTAGATGCATTGATGCAATTACAAGATGTGGGTGATTTTGCGGTACTGGAATGGCCTAAAGGTCAGAAAATAAAAGTTAGCCGAGAGGCTGGTTTAGGACAGGCGCACTTTTCTGTCAGGAAAGAAAAAAATTGGTTCAGTGTCGAAGGGCAAGTGCAAATTGATGATGAGCAAGTCTATGATATGCAGCGTTTGATTAATTTGTTGCAGGCAACGTCAGGGCGATTTTTAAAATTGGAAGATGGCCAGTTTATTGCATTAAGCAATGAATTACGGCAGCGTTTGGAAGATATATCCGGTTTAGGTGAACAAAAGGGTAAAAAGCTACAGTTTCATACATTGGCCGCACCTGCTCTTAATGAAGCCTTGGAAGGGATGCAGGTTAAAGCGGGGAAGCAATGGAAAGACCAGCTGAAAAAACTGGAATCCATGGCGGAATTAGTACCTGAATTACCTTCAACTTTGCAAGGTGAGTTGCGTGATTATCAATTAGAGGGTTATCAGTGGCTGGCGCGGTTAGCACATTGGGGTGCGGGAGCTTGTTTGGCGGATGATATGGGGTTAGGCAAAACCATTCAGGCGTTAGCTTTAATTCTAGCCAGAGCAACAGAAGGGCCCACTTTAATTTTAGCCCCCACATCGGTGTGCATGAACTGGCTAGATGAAGCGCAACATTTTGCTCCAACTCTTAATGTACAGCAATTTGGCCCTGGCAATCGTCAGCAAATTATTGCACAAGCGGCTGAGTTTGATGTGATTGTTTGTAGTTATGGCTTGCTGCAAACAGAAGCTGAGTTATTGATTGATAAACAATGGCATACCATTGTTGCCGATGAGGCACAGGCTATCAAAAATAGTCAGACCAAACGTTCGCAAGCTGCAATGGCTTTGCAAGCTGATTTTAAAGTGATTACCACGGGTACGCCGATTGAGAATCATTTGGGTGAATTATGGAATTTATTTAATTTTATTAATCCTGGCTTATTGGGGTCTCTACAGAAATTTAATCAGCGTTATGCACAAGCGATTGAAAATGATAAAGATCATGCGACACAACAACGCTTAAAGAAACTGTTACGGCCTTTTATTTTGCGTCGCTTGAAAAATGATGTTTTAAAAGAATTGCCCGCGAAAACAGAAATTACTTTGCATGTGGAATTGAGTCAAGAAGAGCGTACTTTTTATGAGGCCATGCGCCGCAATGCTGTTGATGCCATGCAGGCAATAGAGCAAGAGGGGCAGCAAGCAGGGCAGAAGCACCTGCAAATTTTGGCGGAAATTATGAAGCTGCGCCGTGCATGTTGTCACCCAAGACTGGTGATGCAAGACAGCCCTTTAAGTAGTGCAAAGTTACAAGCTTTTGAAGAGCTTATTGCCGAACTGATTGAGAATCGTCACAAGGCACTGGTATTTAGTCAGTTTGTGGGGCATTTGGCGATTATTAAAGAATTGTTGGATAAAAAAGGTATTCATTATCAATATTTAGATGGCAGTACCCCGATTGCCAAGCGTAAAAAAGCGGTCAATGCTTTTCAGGCGGGCGAAGGGGATGTGTTTTTGATTAGTTTGAAGGCCGGTGGTTCTGGATTGAATTTGACCGCAGCTGATTATGTGATTCATATGGATCCTTGGTGGAACCCTGCGGTTGAAGATCAGGCATCAGATCGGGCACATAGAATGGGGCAAAAGCGTCCTGTGACTATTTATCGATTGGTTGCTAAAGATACCATTGAAGATAAAATTGTTGATTTGCATGCGCATAAGCGTGACTTGGCTAGTAGCTTATTAGAAGGCGGCGAGGTGAGCGGTAAGATGTCGGTGGGGGATATGATGGCCTTACTACGAGAAACCGCAGATTGATGCGAAACTCGTAAGGCGGATATAAATCGTAGATCGGAATAGCTTATCAAGCGTAGCGTAGATAACGTTTTCCGACAAGCTGAGACACGATAAATACTTTGCTCTTTGCTCTTTGGTCTATATAACATTGTCGATGTATTAGGTTATCTTTGGTGGAAAACGCTAAAGCTATTCCACCCTACAGCTCACCAGCTGTCTTGGCTTCCTGATAAATAAATTCGACATATTGGTCGATGAGGTGGTCATGAAAATGATCAATTTTTCCTAGCTTCAAGCCTTTGACAAAGCCAGACCAGCGATCTTGTTTTAATTGTAATGGGGTTAGCTTGGCAAGCTTGCCGTGTTCGTTAAGGTACATCAGTGTGCCTGTATGTCGATAACCCGCCCATGCTGGAGGAACTTGGGTAACAATGTCGTTATTATTGACCCAGCGTAGATAATTTACCTTGGTATGATTGATATAGCGTTTGTTACCTACACGGGGGCTGCCAAATGTATGGATTTGCTCAGGAGTTGATTGCATATGAGCTAGCAGGCAACGGCCAGCACAAATAGTTGCCATGGCTCCCCCTAAGGAATGTCCAGTGAACCAAAGCGTCTTGGTGTTATCTTGCAGCGCTTGCTCCAGTTCCGGCCAAAGGTCATCTACTTCTTTCTTGAAACCTCTATGTACGCGACCAACCGTTTCTGCAACTGCAGTAGCTGCATTTAGGTCGGCTCTGACATCATTCCATTCATGTGGTTCAGTGCCGCGACAGGCAATCACATGGTCAGTGGCATTGATAAAGGAGTAGGCTTGCGAACCATCCTTTTCGTAGAAAATGACTTTTGTGAAGTTCAGTTGTTTGGCTAGCTCGCGAGTTTGCGTCTCTGTATGGTAGGAGATTTTGGAAAGTTCGGCAAATAACAGCCCTCTAGCTAGTGAACTGAGTTCTTTAATGCTGGCCGGGTTGCTGGAGTAGAGTGACGTTGTTGCTACTGTTTCAGTTGGGTTGTTGGCCATGTCGTTGATTATGCAAGTTAGGTAAAGCAGGTATTTATCTTTCTCATGCTGTGTAGGCATAGAGAGCGATTATAAATATATATTATAGTTGGGCTGATAATAAATTGTTTGAATTAAGCTTATATTTCAAGAAGTGGGCATTGCTGTAATTTGTCTTGGAAAAACGAGGGCTTATATTTTTATTTTGTTTATATTACAATAGTGGGTTGCAAGTTAATTTAATAGTCATTCTAGGTTTGAGTAATTAAACGGGAGTGGCAAGTTTTTATTTATTTTTGGAGTTTAAAAAAATGGCAGTAGAACGTACTTTTTCTATCGTAAAACCTGATGCAGTTGCAAAAAACCATATTGGTGAAATTTACAACCGTTTTGAAAGCAATGGTTTACGTATTGTTGCCGCTAAAATGATGCAACTTTCTAAAGAAAAAGCAGAAGGATTTTATGCTGAGCACAGCGAGCGTCCTTTTTTCAATGACTTGGTTGCTTTTATGACATCTGGTCCAGTGATGGTTCAGGTTTTAGAAGGTGAAGGCGCAGTTTTAAAAAATCGTGACCTAATGGGAGCAACTAACCCAGCTGATGCAGATGCAGGTACTATCCGTGCAGATTTCGCTTCTAGCATTGATGAAAATGCAGTACACGGTTCTGATGCAGTTGAATCAGCAGCACGTGAAATTGCTTATTTCTTTTCTGACGAAGAGCTTTGTGAACGCATCCGTTAATAAAGAAAAAATAAATCTGCTCAATTTTGACAGAAAAGGCATGCAAGCCTTTTTTGTTAAAATTGGCGAGAAGCCTTTTCGCGCCACCCAATTGATCAAATGGATTTATCAAGAGGGTGAGTATGATTTTGACCAAATGACCAATTTAAGTAAGTCCTTACGGGCTTATTTAACAGAGCATTGTTGTATCGTCGCGCCTGAAATTATTTTTGAGCAAATCGCTAGTGATGGCACCCGTAAATGGGTGGTTGAAATGGGCGGCGGTAATAAGGTTGAAGCAGTTTATATTCCTGAAGCGAATCGTGCTACCTTGTGTGTTTCTTCACAAGTAGGTTGTGCTTTGGCTTGTACTTTCTGCTCGACTGCACAGCAAGGCTTTAATCGTAACCTGACGACTGCAGAGATTATCGGCCAATTGATTGCTGCCAATGAGCGTGTTGGTGAGCAAAGTCGAGTCACTAATGTTGTGATGATGGGGATGGGCGAGCCCTTATTGAATTTTGATAATGTCGTGCCTGCGATGAATTTGATGACCGAAGATTTTGCTTTTGGTTTATCTAAACGCCGAGTGACCATTAGTACATCAGGTGTGGTGCCCGCTATGTATCGATTGACTGAGGTTTGCGATATTAGTATGGCAGTTTCCTTACATGCACCGACTGATACAGTGCGTGATATTTTGGTGCCGATTAATCAAAAATATCCGTTACAAGAATTAATGGCAGCTTGTAAAAAGTACATTGAAGGCTCACCACGAGGCTTTATTACTTTTGAATATGTGATGCTGGAGGGTATTAATGATTCAGTTGCTGATGCAAGAGCATTGGTAAAACTACTCAAAAATGTACCTTCGAAAATGAATTTAATTCCCTTTAATCCTTTTCCGAATACACAATATACTTGCTCTTCTAAAGAAGCAATTGAGCGATTTAAGGATGTATTATACAAAGCAGGCATTGTTACCACGATACGGAAAACGCGCGGTGAAGATATTGATGCTGCGTGTGGTCAATTGGTTGGTAAGGTTAAGGATAAAAGCCGGCGAGCGGAACGCTTAGAACGTATGGGACTATCTGTGTGAAGTATAGTAAAGCATGCATATCATTATTAGCACTTAGCTTTTTAGCGGCATGCACTTCATCAGCTCGTGATGAGCCGTATTATCTACCGAAAAAAGTTGTTTTAGACCGCCCTAATGAAGACCGAGCTAAGTCTTTAACTGAATTAGGTTTGGCTTATTACCAGCTGGGGAAATACCCCTATGCATTAGAAAATTTAGAACGCTCATTGACGTTTGATAAGAATAATGCGGTGACCTATCAATTAATGGCGTTAATTAATGTACGTGAGCATCAGCCTGCTCAAGCACAGCTTGATTTTGATAAAGCACTACTGATAGCACCCAAGAATTTTGATATTGTTACTTCGTATGCTGTGTTTCTCTATGGCGAGCAACGAGATGCAGAGGCTTTGCTAGAGTTTGAGCGCATTATCAATGCGCCGTTTTATCGGAAGAAGTGGGTTGCATACACTTACCTGGGTTTATATGATTTGCAAAATAATTTACAGCGCCCCGCTGAGATTAAGTTTTATAAGGCGCTGCAGCTTAATAATGCTTATGCACTTGCCTTGCTGGAAATGGCAAAAATTCGTTACCAAAAACAGGATTTAATGTCGGCACGTGCCTATATTGAGCGTTATTTTAGTAGTGCAGGTAAGACATTAGCAGGCTTGGAACTTGCGATTAAAGTTGAGCGTGGCTTGCAGGATTTTGTAATGGTTGAACAATATGAGTTGAAATTGAAGCGGGCATATCCATTTTCGGAGGCAGCGGAAGCATTGCAAAGGTAAGTGCGGCTTTTTTGCAATCAAGATAAGTGCGTGTGGCGTTTGTTGGTTTGTCTGGTTATTGCATGAATTGGACTTTGATTTCGCAGAGCTACACCAAGGCTAGGTAATAGACTTGTTAGCAATTTATTCATTTAAGGGTAAACAAGCCCTTTACACTAAAAACATTTAAGTACTAAATAATATGGCAAAAAATATTCAGGCAATTCGTGGTATGCATGATGTGTTACCTGAACAGACTTCGCGTTGGCAGTTTGTTGAACAAACCTTAAGAGAGGTGCTGGGAGCTTATGGGTATGCAGAAATGCGTTTACCTATTGTTGAAAAAACGGAGCTTTTTAAGCGTTCTATTGGGGAAGTGACTGATATTGTTGAAAAGGAAATGTACACCTTTGATGATAGAAATGGTGATTCGCTGACTTTGCGCCCTGAAGGGACTGCTGGTTGTGTGCGAGCCTGCTTGGAACATGGCATGCTACATAACCAAGTGCATAGAGTTTGGTATTATGGGCAGATGTTTCGCTATGAACGGCCGCAAAAAGGTCGTTATCGCCAGTTTATTCAGTTGGGTGTTGAAACCTATGGCATGGCAGGACATGAAATTGATGCCGAGCTGATAGTGTTAAGTCATCGTTTATGGCAACGCTTAGGCTTGCGCGATAGCTTGGAGTTGCAATTAAATTCTTTGGGGACTACAGCAGAGCGAGCGAGCTATCGTGATAAGCTGGTAGAATATTTTAGTGTGGATATAGAGCTGTTGGATGATGATAGTAAGCGTCGTTTACAGAGTAACCCATTACGTATTTTAGATACTAAAAACCCTGATATGCAGGAGTTAGTTAGCAATGCCCCTGCTTTAATGGATTTCTTAGGAGAAGAAAGTAAGGCGCACTTTAAAGGACTGACGGATACTTTAGATGCATTAGATATTGATTATACGATTAACCAGCGTTTAGTCAGAGGCTTGGATTATTATAGTAAAACAGTCTTTGAGTGGGTGACCACTGAATTAGGTGCGCAAGGTACGGTCTGTGCTGGTGGACGTTATGATGGATTGATTGAACAGTTAGGTGGCAAACCTAATCATGCCGTGGGTTTTGCCATGGGTATGGAGCGTTTGCTGGCTTTATTGGAAAATCGTGATGATTTACCGATAGCAAAACCTGTTGATGCTTACTTGATTTTAGTGGGTGATGCTGCAGAAAAGTCAGGTATGATTTTGGCAGAAAAAGTGAGAGATGCACTACCCAAACTACATTTACAAATGCACTGTGGCTCCGCCAGCTTTAAAAGCCAATTTAAAAAGGCTGATAAAATTGGTGCTGATTATGCGTTGATTTTAGGTGAAGATGAAGTGGCTAATAATAAAATTAGCATTAAGTTTTTGCGGAGTAGTGCCGAGCAGCAAACCGTTTCTTTTGCGGAATTGATTGAGCTATTACGCGTTTAAAATAACACAACAAATAACACTAGATAAGGTAATAAAAGTGGAAATTTACGAAACTGAAGAAGAACAGGTTGCAGCATTAAAAGACTGGTGGAAAGCGAGTGGGTCATCGGTTATTTCTGGCGTGGTCGGTGCTGTCGTGATTGTCGGTGGCTGGAATTTTTGGCAAAATTATCAAGCTGATAAGATGAACCAAGCTTCCACAGTCTATGAGCAACTAATCACTGCTTCAGCTGCCGGCAAAGCTGACTCTGTTGATGCTATTGCTAGCAAATTAACGACTAACTTTGACTCAACCGCTTATAGTGCCTATGCCTTATTATTTCAGGCCAAAGCAAAAGTTGAAGCGCAAGACTTAAGTGCGGCTAAAGACCTTTTGCAACAAGCGATTACGACTACGAGTGATATTGAAATTAAACATGTTGCTCGGACACGTTTGATTAGAGTGTTGCTAGCGAATAATGAGCTTGAGCAGGGCTTGCAAGCTATTGCTGATGTTGACCAGTCTGCATTAGGCGGCTTTTCCAGTGTGTATGAAGAGCTGAAAGGTGATTTATATGTTGCCATGGCGCGAGTAGGGGAAGCGCGTACTGCTTATCAAACGGCTCTAAAGGCTGGTCAAGGGTCGCCACTATTGCAATTTAAATTAGATGATTTAACAGCTGCTGATAGTATTGATGGCTAGCTAATAATCTGTTGGGTAACCCCCTCATTTTATTCTCAACCTACAGTAATACGGTTTTTAAATGCGTAAGATTCTTGCTTTATTATTTATTATAAGTTTATCAGGCTGTGCCACGTTAACAGGCATGACTGATGCAGTCGGTGATTTATTCAGTGATTCAGACAATTCTGAGCCACCCGCTGAATTGACCGAATATCAGTTTGAAGTAAAACTGGAGCTGCTATGGGATGAATCTGATGGCGATGGCACAGATGAACTTGCAGTTAATTTAGTGCCTGCGATAGCTGATGGTCGCATTATTATTGCTGATATTGAAGGTTTAATTCAGGCAAGAAATCCAGCTGATGGTGAATTGCTTTGGGAGGTCGAAACCGATTTGCCAATTACTTCAGGTCCGGTGATTGATAATGACCTGCTGTTTGTTGGTACGGGCAAAGCAGAAGTACTGGCGCTGAAGGTTGAGTCAGGCGAAGCAGTCTGGAAACAACGTGTTTCTAGTGCGGTATTAGCATTGCCTGTGGTGGCTGATGATGTTTTGTTGATACGCACTATTGATGGTAAAGACCTTGCTCTCAATAGAACAGATGGGAAGCAAATTTGGGCCCTTGAACATCTTGCGCCTGCCTTAAGTATAAGAGGTGATGGTGCGCCCGTCGTTGCTGATGATAATGTGATTATTGGCTATGCAAACGGTAAGTTGGTCGCGGTTAATATCCTTGATGGCGCTTATCTTTGGGAAAAAAGTATCGCTATTCCTAAAGGGCGTTCAGAAATAGAACGTTTGACGGATATTAATGGTACGCCTATTGTGCGTAATGATACTATTTTTGTCAGTAGTTTTAATAGCGGCTTGAGTGCCTTAACGCTTATCGATGGTGAAGTATTATGGAGCAATGAATCAATTTCTGCAGTACAGGGATTGGCTGCTGATTATAGTTATTTATATTTAAGTGACATCAGTAGTGATGTTTGGCAACTAGACCAGCGCAATGGAGCTTCTTATTGGAAGCAAACCGATTTGCATCAACGTCGTTTATCTATGCCAGTTGTTTATGGCGATTATGTGGTAGTGGGTGACTTTGAAGGCTACTTGCATTGGTTATCAATAACAGATGGGCGCTTATTAGGGCGTATCGAGATCACTGATGAGCCGATTGTTGCCCAGCCCGTTGTTGTTGATGATATTGTTTATGTTTATGCTAGTGATGGAACATTGGCAGCAGTGCGTGTGGTATTATTTTAGCGTACATATTGTATTACTTTTTTTATAGATGTGTAGGAGGGGCTTTTAGCCGCAACCAGTTGAGTTCGCGGCTAAAAGCCCTTCCTACTATAGCTTATTGGTTTAATTTTACGGAATTTTTATGTCATTACCCGTTATCGCTTTAGTTGGTCGCCCGAATGTCGGCAAATCAACACTTTTTAATTATCTAACTCGTACTCGGGATGCATTGGTTGCTAACTACCCAGGGTTAACTCGAGATAGAAAGTATGGGCGAGTCATGCGCGGTGATAAGCCTTATTTGTTGGTTGATACCGGCGGTATTACCGATGCAACTGAGGGGATTGACTCGGTTGCAATTCGGCAGGTACGCTTAGCTTTGGACGAAGCTGATGTGGTTTTATTCATGGTCGATGCGCGTGAAGGCATGAATAGCTCTGATGAGTCGATCGGAGAAATGCTGAGAAAGTTGGATAAACCGGTTGTCTTGGTAACTAATAAGATTGATGGTATTAACGCTGATATTGCGACTGTTGAGTTTCATCGCTTAGCGCTTGGTAACCCAGTTTCAATTGCTGCAACTCATGGGCGTGGTGTCGGTGAGTTATTGCTCCGTGTCAGTGAGTTATTACCTGAAGAGACGGAAGAAACGGTAGAAGAATTAGCAGAACAAGGTGTGGCGATTGCGATTGTAGGTCGCCCGAATGTAGGTAAATCAACCTTGGTAAACCGTATACTAGGTGAAGAGCGTGTCGTGGTGTTTGATGAGCCTGGTACGACTCGTGACAGTGTGTATATTCCCTTTGAGCGCAATGGAAAGCGTTATACTTTGATTGACACTGCGGGTATGCGTCGCCGTGCAAAAGTAAAGTTAGTGGTTGAAAAATTTAGCATTATTAAAGCATTACAGTCAGTGGAAAAGGCTAATGTGGTGATTTATTTGGTTGATGCCAGTGAAGGTATTACCGATCAAGATGCTCATTTATTGGGCATGGTTTTGGAAGCAGGGCGTGCTTTAATTATAGGCTTTAATAAGTGGGATGGTTTGTCGGCAGACCAGCGTGAATTGATCAAACGCCAAACTGACATTAAATTGCCCTTTTTAAATTTTGCAGAAAAGCATCCTATTTCTGCTCTACATGGTAGTGGGGTAGGCACCTTATTTGATGTCGTGCAGAATTTATATGATGCAGCGATGGTGGATATGTCTACTTCGGTGTTAACGCAGATCTTAAAAGATGCAGTTGCTGCGCATCAACCACCGATGGTCAATATGCGTAGAATTAAACTAAAATACGCGCATCAAGGCGGACGTAATCCGCCTATCGTGGTGGTGCATGGCAATCAAACTGATTTATTGCCTGCAGCGTATGAACGCTATTTAATGAATTACTTTCGTACTAAGTTAGGGTTGGAAGGCACACCGATTCGTATTGTGTTTAAATCGCCAGAAAACCCATATAAACAAGTAAAAAATAAATTAAGCGATCGACAGTTGCATAAGAAAAAGCGTTTGATGGAACATCATAAAAAGAAAAAAATCTCTTTAAAACATAAAAAGAGTGGGCGTTAACGCACGTTCCTTAGTATGTTATAAAAAAATCGTCATTCCCGAAGTCTTTTATCGGGAATCTATGCTTAAGCGACAAGATTCCTGTTAGAAGCATGCGGGAATGACGAGGTATGGCTGAGGGTTATGGGTATCAGGTATTTTTATGTTGTACCCACAATAGCAAATAAAGATTAAGAGGATAAAAAATGGCTCAATTAACGTTTAAACCTGGTAATGATGAAATTGTTATTAATACCAGTGGTGAATTACCTGAAATAGGTGCGCGCGCGCCTGATTTTAGTTTGGTTGATGGACGCTTACAGGATGTAAGCCTAGCGACTTATACCGGCAAAAAGAAAGTGCTTAATATTGTACCTAGCTTGGATACGCCAGTATGTGCAGCATCGGCGCGTGCTTTTAATGAAAAAGCCAGTCGCTTTCATAACTCGGTCATTTTATTAGTTTCAGCTGATTTACCTTTTGCGCAAGGCCGTTTTTGTGAATCGGAAGGCTTAAAAGAAGTATTTCCTTTATCAACTTTCCGTTCTAGCTTTGCAGATGATTATGGTGTACGCATGCTGGATAGCATGTTAAAAGGCTTAACTGCGCGTGCTGTGGTAATTATTGATGAAAATGATCGTGTTATTTACACGGAACTAGTCACTGAAATTACTCATGAACCTAATTACGATGAAGCTTTGGATGTTCTTAAAGATTTGTAAGCTCGTAGGATGGGTAGGGCGTAACGGCGTGAAACGTCGGGCAGCGAAACCCATCGTGGGTAGCACAGGTGTTATGCAGATTGGTAATAAATCATGAAAGTTCTAGCCGTTGATACTGCTACAGAAGTTTGTTCGGCAGCACTGTATATCGATGGGGACATTCAAGAGCGTTTTGAAATTGCCCCGCGCGAACATACCAAACTATTATTACCGATGGTCGATAGTTTAATGGCAGAAGCAGAGTTAAGGCCGCAGCAATTAGATGCGATAGCGTTTGGTTGTGGGCCTGGGTCTTTTACTGGTGTGCGTATTGCAACAGGTGTGATGCAAGGCATTGCTTATGGTGCTGATTTACCTGTTGTGCCTGTATCTACCTTAGCTGCCATTGCGCAAGCCTGTCTACAGAAAACCACACATGATACTATTTTTACGGCTGTCGATGCGCGCATGCAGGAAATCTATTGGGCTGTATATCAACGTGACCCTGAAGGTTATGCGCAATTATTAGGTCAAGAAAAAGTACAGCCTGCTAGTGAAGTCGATGCTTTGCAATTGACAGGTTATGGAATAGGCTCGGGATGGGAGAAGTATGAGCAAGAATTAATGCAGCCTTTAGCAAAGCAAGTCACTGGCTTTGATGCCAACTATTTGCCACACTCGGCAGAGATTGCATTATTAGGAGCAGTAGGTATGCAGCGTCAACAAGCAGTATCTGTTGGGCAAGCCATGCCTGTGTATTTAAGGGATAAAGTAGCAAAAACAACACTAGAAAGAGACGCGCTAAAAGCAGGAGCGAAGGTTTAATAACCCCGTCACTTAGTTTTTCCCTTACGTATAGGTAATATTATGGCTCAATTTTTTGAAATTCATTCTGATAATCCACAATCACGCCTGATTTATCAAGCGGCAGAAATTATTCGTAAAGGTGGGGTCGTTGTTTATCCAACTGATACTGTCTATGCCTTAGCATGTCATATTGGTGATAAACAAGCATTGGATCGTATCAAACGTATCAGACAGTTAGATGATAAGCATAATTTTACCTTAATCTGTAGTGATTTAGCACAAAGCTCAGCCTTTGTTAAGATTAGCAATGATGCACATCGCCTAATCAAAAACCTGACTCCCGGAGCATTTACCTTCATTATTGATGCGACCAAAGAAGTGCCCAAACGGATGATGCATGCCAAGCGTAAAACCATTGGTATTCGTATTCCTGATAATAAGATTGCTTTAGCCTTGGTCGAAGAATTAGGTGAGCCATTATTAAGTACTAGTTTGATTTTACCTGATGCTGATTATGCGTTAAGTGATCCTTATGAAATTCGAGAGCAGTTAGAGCATGAGTTGGATTTGATCATTGATGCAGGTGTGATTGAATCTGAATTAAGTACTATTATTTCTTGTACTGGTGGCGAAGTTGAAGTGGTACGACAAGGTAAAGGTGTAGCACCCATGCTAGATTAGCTTCAGCTCTTAAATAAATGGTAAATAGAGCTGGCTTTAGTTTGTATTATTCACTATTTATGCAGGCTGGGTATCTAAAGTGCCCATTTATTCAATGTGATCGTATAGCTTTCCTCATCATCACTTAAATACATTACATCATCTTGGATATTACATTGTAAATGCATAGTACGTTTCACTAGAGAGTCGACACCTTCAGCATCAATGTGCATGACTTGCAGATTTTTAAAACGTTGTAATTTCCCTTGGTGTTGCTCCCACCAAGTTTTAGCTTTGCGCTCATGATAGGTGTAGATAATCACTTGATCAGCATGCCCACAAGCTTTACGAATTCTTTTTTCATCAGGCTGGCCTAGATCTATCCATAGTTCTATATCATCAGTGAGATTTTTTTGCCACAGTTCAGGTTCATCTTCGTCATCCAGTCCTTTACAAAAATACAGTTGCTCATGGGCGTTAGCTGCAAATGCAATCACGCGGATCATAAAACGATAATCTGTTTCTGATGGGTGTTGTGCTACGGTTAGCTCATGGGTGTGATAATAATGCTGATCCATGTTGGCAATATTAAGCGATATTTTATTGATAGTTGCATGAATGGCCATAAGCAAAGGTAAAGTAGGGTTTGTATTACCTAGTATTTTACTGTGTGATTTGGCGATATACAAAAGTATATGCAAAAAAGAATAAGATTATGCCATGCTATTTTGAGATAAGAATGCAATTACTATGGCTTGTTTGCATATACTTTTAAAGATCAGGCTTCTGCTCAAGAATTTGAAGTGATTAATTATTGGTTGGAAAAGTAAAAAACTTTCCGTAGTGCATTGCTATTAGCCTGTAACCTCCTTTATTATGTGTTTTAGGAGATTTCAGCACAAATGGTATAATTTATCTTTAATTTTTACAAAAAGTGTTTTTGATGATGGAAGATGAACAGGATCATATAGCAAAGGCTATTAAAAACGTTATATCAGAATTAATGGAGAGAGTTATGGATAAAGTGCTTGTTCATGACCCATTCATCAAAGAAAAACACCATTCAGCTAAACCTCTTTATGCTGCATTAGTTCCAGATGAGATATTTAAAGGTTCACATTTCGAGAGAAGGTTTGTCACCCCATTTGGTGGTGTTTGGGAAAAGCTCGCTAGAGTAGTCGCTACAGAAACTCATAAACATTGTGAGATGGGTTCTACTATCACTGGTACAGTAGGTAGTGAGAGCTTAAGGCGAATTCAAGAAGTCCTAAATAGGTTAGAACATAAAGAAAAAGGGAAGGAAAAAGTTAAACCTGATTGGAAAACTGAACTTGAATACATACAAGCAGGAGGTGGGGAATTAATATCAACCTCTGTTGTTTGTGATATTTTTATTGATAGTGCCAAAACAGGTAAAAAATATGCTTTTGAACTAAAAGGGCCTCTACCTAATAGTGACCAAACCAAAGTTAGCAAAGAAAAGCTTTTCAAGCTTTTGGCTATGCAACCTAAAAAAGTAGACTTTGCTTTTTATGCCTTACCTTATAACCCCTACGGAAAGAAAGAAGATTATAAGTGGAGCTTCCCTTTAAGATGGTTCAATATGCAAGAAGATGAGTCTGTTTTAATAGGCGATGAATTCTGGGAGTTGATTGGTGGGGAAGGTACTTATAGCAAGTTTATTAAAGAAGTTAACCTTCTAGGGAAAGAATACAAAGAGCGAATTTATAAAGAATTTTTAGGAATTGAAATGCCTGAAATTCTTGATGAAGGAGTTCTTAAATAATGAGTGTAAAAAAATCATGTTTTTCATTCATAGATCTTTTTTCAGGTATAGGTGGATTTAAAATAGCCTTAGAAAATAATGGTGGAAAAAGTTTAGGTTTTAGCGAAATAAATAAAGATGCTATTGCCTCTTATTGTGATAATTTTACTGAAAGTCATATAAATAATTTTGGTGACATTACTAAGATTAAAGACCTTCCGTCACATGACCTATTAACGGCTGGAGTTCCATGTCAAAGTTGGTCTATTGCAGGTAGAAACTTAGGTTTTGATGATGATAGAGGGCAGCTCTGGAATGATACCATTTATTTACTTCAACATTCAAAACCCAAAGCATTTATTTTTGAAAATGTAAAAGGTCTAGTTGACCCAAGAAATAAAAATGCTCTTTTATACATCTTAGATAGAATTAAAGAGGCTGGGTATTATGCAGACTATCATGTTATCAACTCTCAGAACTATGGTGTTCCACAAAGCAGAGTACGAGTTTATATTATAGGATTTAAAGATAAGGAGTATTTTAATAAATTTCATATTCCTCTAACTTCCAATAAGAAAATAAATCTTGCAGATGTTTTAGGTGTGGAAACGCCAAATATTTCACCATTAAAAGAGAATTTACAACAAGATTTATTTGGCGACCCCATACCTGTCAAGTCTATGAGTTTATCGAATAAAAATGGCTTAAATGACTATTTTTTATTCAATGATCTACGGAATGGTGATACAACTATTCACTCATGGGATATTATAAAAACAACTAAAAGGCAAAAAGACATTTGCTATATTCTTTTAAAAAATAGAAGAAAAAGTGTGTATGGTAAATTAGATGGAAATCCTCTTTCATTTGAGCATTTTCAATCCATTGATTTGACTATTTCCGTAGAAGAGTTAAGCGAACTGGTACAGCTTGGAATTTTTAAAATAGAAGAGTATTTGTTTACCGTAAATGATGGCTATACAACTGAGCTATCTGAAGCAGAACAAAAACTATTTGAATATATTGATGAAAATCAATTTGTCATTGATGACCTCAAAATAAATCGAGAATTAAAACGCAATAGAATACCCATTTTAAAAACGATTGAAAGCCTAAAGGAAAAGAGTATTATCAAGTGCACTGAGATTCGCTATGAATTTAAAAATACAAAAATTAGTACAGGGCTCTTTGGGGTAAATAGGATATTTTTGCCCAGCTCTGATATATTTCCGACATTAGTTGCAAGCGATTCTAATGATTACATTACTTTAGAAACCCTAACGCCTACGAATAAAGATGATTATAAAAAGAAGTTTATTGAAGAAATTTATAAAACAGAGAAATATCGCAAAATCACAAAAGGTGAAGCTTGTTTGATACAAGGTTTCCCTGAATCCTTTGAATTACCAGAATCAAGAGCAAGGTGGATGAAACTTATAGGTAATAGTGTTTCAGTTCCTGTTATAGAGACTCTTTGTAAAGCGATTTTAGATACTGGTGTGTTTAAACAACAAGAAACACATAATAAAAAAAATCAACGGACAGCCAAAAGCGTTAGGCCTTTTGCTGTCGAAAAAAATCGGGTCATTTCTGTCTGTCGCTGATTTTGGCGTTAACGGTAGCTGGTAAGGAGATTACATGCAGATAGTTTTTGCTTTGCTCTATTTTTTGTTTGATATGGCGTAACACTATTTAAGAGTTGCTGTTCATTGTCTTGAAAACCCCCTAGAATATATCTATTCTGCATTGTTAATATTTGCAGTGTATTTGGATGTGTTTAATTACTTAATTTGAGTAGGTGAGATGGAAGGGTTAACGTTAATACAAAAAATTGTGGTTTGGGTCATTCCAGTCATTTTTGCAATTACCGTGCATGAGGTTGCGCATGGCTGGGTTGCTAAGCAATATGGTGATAAAACGGCTTGGATGTTGGGGCGTTTGACGCTCAATCCACTTAAGCATATTGATCCTATTGGCACTATTTTGGTGCCGGGTTTAATGTTGGCTTTTACCGGCTTTGTATTTGGCTGGGCAAAACCGGTGCCAGTCAATGTCAGGAATTTAAGAAATCCAAAACATGATATGGCTATTGTTGCATTAGCAGGACCAGTGGCTAATTTGTTAATGGCGCTAGGTTGGGCATTGTTTGCCAGAATCGGGATATATATTAATATGCCTGAAATATCAGTGCCGATGGCATTAGTGGGTATTGCCGGCATTATGATTAATCTGGTGTTGGCATTACTTAATTTATTGCCGATTCCACCTCTGGATGGCAGTCGTATTTTATCTTGGGCATTACCTGGCCGTTTAAGTTATTACTATAACCAATTTGAGCGCTATGGTTTTTTTCTGTTGCTATTCTTATTGTGGACTAATTCCTTAGATACTATTTTAGGTGTGCCGCTTAATATCGTTAAAAATTTCTTTTTTGCAATTGCGGGTTTGCAGTAATTAGTTAATGAGTACAAACGTGACTACTGAGCTTGCTGCCACAGATGCAATTGCCATTGTGGCGGGTGAGCCCTATCTGGAATTACCAAAAGATTTGTATATTCCCCCAGAAGCGTTGCAAGTATTTTTAGAGACTTTTGAAGGGCCGTTAGATTTACTTTTATACCTGATCAGAAAGCAAAATCTGGATATTTTGAATATTCCCATTGCGCAAATTACTAAGCAATATATGCGCTATATTGATGTGATGACTAATTTGCAGCTAGAGTTAGCGGCAGAATACTTGCTGATGGCGGCTTTGCTTGCGGAGATAAAATCACGTATGCTACTGCCTAGGCAGGTTACTGCAGAAGAGGAAGAAGATGATCCGCGCGCAGTATTAGTGCGGCGTTTACAGGAATATGAGCGTATCAAAAAGGCCGCTGAAGAGTTGGCAGAAATACCTCGTATGGAACGTGATATTTTTATTGCCAAGGTTGATACCTCGACTGTGAATGTGCATAAAATTCAACCTGAAGTTCAGTTGCAAGATATTGTGCTTGCATTACAAGGTGTGCTGAGACGTGTTGATCAGTTAAGCCACCATACCATTACTAAAGAAGTGTTATCAGTCCGTGAAAGAATGGCCGACATTATGGGAAGACTCGAAGGCTCGAGTAGTTTCCTTTTTACAAGATTCTTTACCTACCAA
Organism: Methyloprofundus sp.; assembly: GCA_016592635.1. NCBI lineage: Bacteria > Pseudomonadati > Pseudomonadota > Gammaproteobacteria > Methylococcales > Methylococcaceae > Methyloprofundus > Methyloprofundus sp. Next base: position 3,542,261 of record AP023240.1, on the reverse strand, counting down.
GAAGGCAAAGCGGGGGTTGTTGTCACGTTTCTTGCCCTTCTTGAACTCAGCAAAGCAGGACTCATCGACATTCTCCAGTCCGAACCCTTCGGAGAACTGCGCATCCGAATCAGAGTCAGTAATACCTGACATTGATGCCTCATTAGACTTGGCTGTTCTAGAGACTGAAACAAAATCCCAACCAGAACCAGAACCAGAACCAGAACCAGAACCAGAACCAGAACCAGAACCAGAACCAGAACCAGAACCAGAACCAGAACCAGAACCAGAACCAGAACCAGAACCAGAACCAGAACCATCAGTTGTTAAAGTTAAGAAAAAAGCAGTGATAATAGAAGATCTTAGTGTTGCAGTGCCCACATTAAATGTTGAGAAAGAGCAACTGCCTGAGCAGCTTGCAGAAATAGCGACAATGCCTCAAGAGCCAGTTGATGCAAATACTAAAGTTAAGCGCATTATTGAAGCGTTATTATTTGCTGCTGAGCAGCCAATGACGGTGAAGCAATTGCGCGCAGTCTTTCCAGAGATTGAGGCACCCAAACCGCAACAAGTCCAGGATGCAATTGATTCTTTGCGGTATGACTATCGCCTCCAGGCAATTGGCTTGCATAAAGTGGCGAGTGGTTATCGGTTTCAGGTCAAAACAGATATGGCACGATGGGTAGCGCGTTTATTTGCGGAAAAACCGCCCAAATACTCACGGGCACTCTTGGAAACTATTGCGATCATTGCTTATCAACAGCCTGTTACCCGGGGTGATATTGAGGAAATTCGTGGGGTAAGCGTCAGCTCGCAAATGATAAGAACTTTAATTGAAAGGGAATGGATTAAAGTGATTGCGCATAAAGAAGTGCCCGGCCGGCCAGCGCTATATGGAACTACTAAACAATTTTTAGATTATTTTAATTTAGATTCATTAACAGGTATGCCGCCATTGCAAGAATTGCAGGCATTAGCATTAGAAGGTGAAATGGAGATTTAATTATGTGGACAGAAATATTCGTTATCATGTTATTTACGGTATTATTTCTATATTGGCAGAGTGCGCAAAAGGTTAAAGAAATTGCTTTGGTAGCTACACAACGGCATTGTCATAATATGGATCTGCAGATGCTGGATGGTTATGTTGCCCATACCGGTATTTCCCTGAAAAAAGATATGGCTGGGCAGTGGCATATTGCACGGGTGTATAATTTTGAATTTTCGGCTACCGGTGCCGAGCGCTATAATGCGCGTATTGTGATGCTGGGTCGGCGGGTGGAATCCATACAGTTGGAGCCGCACCGTTTTTAGGGCGAGGTATTGTCGAATTCTCGTCTCTTTGCAGGGTGCACCAGAATGATATTGGTAACGTGCAGTTTCGTTAGAGCCGATATTGCGTATACTTGGAGCAGATGATGATTAAAATTATTCAAGCTAAATATTTGCAAGATAATGTGTTTTTCCAGTAGTTTTGTTTGGAGATAGGGGAACTTTGTTGGCGTAATGGCCTAGAGTTGAGCTCAGGAAATATTTATCGTAAGTTACAAAATTAACAACTATTACATAAGTCAGACAAAGCTGCTTAGGAATACCTGAATGTTACGTTTAACCAATATCAAGCTCCCTTTGGAGCATACCGAATCTGAATTGCGTGCAGTAATCTGTACCAAGTTAGCAATTAAAGAAGAGCAGTTATTAAGCTACGCTGTTTATAAACGTAGTTATGATGCGCGCAAAAAAAATCATATCTTGTTTATTTATAGTCTGGATGTAGAAACGACTAATAATGAGGCTTTGTTAGTGCAGTTTGCTGACGATACGCAAGTGAAGGCTAAACCTGATGATGATTATAAATTTGTCGCACAGGCACCAGTAAACAATGCCGAACGCCCTATTGTAATAGGGATGGGGCCTTGTGGTTTGTTTGTGGGCTTGCTATTAGCGCAAATGGGATTTAAGCCTATTATATTAGAGCGGGGTAAGGCAGTGCGTGAACGTACTGTAGATACTTTTGGCTTATGGCGTAAGCGTAAGTTAAATGTAGAATCCAATGTGCAGTTTGGCGAGGGCGGTGCCGGTACCTTTTCTGACGGTAAGTTGTACACCCAAATAAAAGACCCTAAACATCACGGGCGTAAAGTTTTGCAAGAGTTTGTTAAAGCAGGTGCGCCTGAAGAAATTTTATATCTCAGCAAGCCACATATCGGAACGTTTAAATTGGTTTCAATGGTAGAAAAAATGCGGGCTACTATTGAATCCTTAGGGGGGGAAGTTCGCTTTGAGCAGCGAGTTGATGATGTTTTAATCGAAAATCAGCAAATACAAGGTGTGGTGTTGGCTGATGGTGAAACTTTGGTGAGTCAGCATGTTGTGTTTGCGATTGGGCATAGTGCGCGAGATACCTTTAAAATGTTATTTGCTAAAGGGGTTTATATAGAAGCAAAGCCTTTTTCTATTGGTTTTAGAATTGAGCACCCGCAAGCCATGATTGATCAATGTCGTTTTGGTGATTATGCAGGTCATGAGCTATTGGGCGCTGCAGACTATAAGTTAGTGCATCATTGTAAAAATGGCCGTTCGGTATATAGTTTTTGTATGTGTCCTGGTGGTACGGTGGTAGCAGCTACTTCTGCGGAAGGGCATATTGTGACTAATGGCATGAGTCAATATTCGCGTAATGAGCGTAATGCTAATAGTGCTGTTGTTGTGGGAATTGAACCTGAACAAGATTATCCAGGTTCTCCTTTGGCTGGGCTAGATTTGCAAGAAAAACTGGAGAAATATGCTTTTGTTGCAGGTGGTTCTGGCTATGATGCACCAGCGCAATTAGTGGGTGATTTTCTTGCTAATAAACCGAGCAGTGTATTAGGGAGTGTGGAACCCTCATACAAACCTGGTGTTAAACTAGGTGATTTAAGTACTTGCTTGCCTGATTATGCAATAACAGCCATTCGCGAAGCCATTCCGGCTTTTGATAAGAAAATTAAAGGCTTTGCTATGCATGATGCAGTATTGACTGCTGTAGAGACGCGCACTTCGTCACCCATACGCTTAAAGCGCGAGCGGGATTCATTACAAAGCATTAATACCCAAGGGCTCTATCCTGCAGGCGAAGGAGCTGGGTATGCTGGTGGGATTTTATCTGCCGCAGTGGATGGAATTAAGATTGCAGAGGCGGTAGCATTAGATATGTTGAAAGTTTCTAGCTAGTATAATATCATTTTGCTGTATAAGCTTGAAAGAAAATAGCAATTTTAGTATCATATACGGCTAACTTAAAATCTTACAAAAAGATACGAATTATGAAAACATTTAGCGCAAAACCCGCTGAAGTGAAGCGCGATTGGTATGTGATCGATGCAGAAGGCAAGACGCTTGGACGTTTAGCTACTGAAGTTGCACGACGCCTTCGTGGTAAGCATAAACCAGAATACACGCCTCATGTTGACACAGGTGATTACATTATCGTTATTAATGCTGAGAAAATCGGTGTTACAGGTAATAAAGAAAAAGATAAAATGTACTACCACCACACAGGTTACATTGGTAACTTGAAAAGCGTTAGCTTAGGTAAATTAAGACAAACTTTTCCAGATCGTATTATTAATAATGCGGTTAAAGGAATGTTGCCAAGAAACCCACTAGGTCGTGCAATGTTCAAAAAGTTAAAAGTATATGCAGGCCCTGAACATGGTCATCAAGCTCAACAACCTAAAGTTTTAGAACTTTAGGCAACTAACAGGTTAATATCATGGCAGAAGCTCAATATTACGGAACAGGACGACGCAAAAGTGCAATAGCACGTGTATATGCTCAAGCAGGTTCTGGAAAATTTACAGTTAATAACAAAACGATTGAAGATTATTTCGGTCGTATAACAGACCAAATGGTTGCACGTCAAGCATTAGAGTTATTAGATTTAACTGATAAATTCGACATCAATGTTACCGTTAAAGGTAGTGGACCATCTGGACAAGCAGGAGCAATCCGTCACGGTGTGACTCGTGCTCTAATGGTATACGATGAAACATTGCGTCCTGAATTAAGAAAAGCTGGCTTTGTTACACGTGATTCACGTAAAGTAGAGCGTAAGAAAGTTGGTTTACACAAAGCGAGAAAACGTCCTCAGTACTCAAAACGTTAATCGTTTTTGGTTATGTTGCATTGATTATGGGCATGCTCGTAGTCAATACAATATAGTCGAATACAAAAGAAGGGTTGTAATTGCAAGATTACAGCCCTTTTTTTATGGAAGTTTTCTTTACCCAGATATTAAGATAAACATATGGCCGATACTGAATATCAAAGTCGTGATAGAGCATTAGATTCATTAAAAGTACCGCCACACTCTATTCAAGCTGAACAGTCAGTTTTGGGTGGCTTGATGCTGGACAATGAGCGTTGGGATACGGTAGCGGATAAAGTCACGGAAGTTGATTTTTATCGTAAAGACCATCGTTCTATTTTTCGTGTCATTGCTGATTTGGCGGAAAAGAGTGTGCCGTTTGATGTGGTGACCATTTCTGAGGCACTCAAGAAAGATGATGAGTTGGATGATGCGGGAGGGCTCGCGTATTTAAGTGTCTTAGCGAAAGATACGCCAAGTGCTGCTAATATTGTTGCTTATGCAAATATCGTGCGCGATCGCTCGGTATTAAGGCAGTTGATTCATGTGGGGACTGATATTTCCGAATCGGCTTTTAATACTGAAGGGATGACCACGGGAGATTTGCTGGAAAAAGCCGAAAAAAATGTATTTGAAATAGCCGAGCAACGCCAGAAAGGGCAGGCTGGTTTTATCTCAATTAAGGATTTATTGAGTACTGCGGTAGAAAAAATAGAAACTTTGTTTGAACAAGAAGGTAGTGTTACTGGGGTGAGTACAGGTTTTACTGATCTGGATGAAATGACCTCGGGACTACAACCAGGTGATCTCATTATTGTTGCCGGTAGGCCTTCTATGGGAAAAACTACGATTGCCATGAATATGGCTGAAAATGCCGCAGTAGGTAGTGGTTTGCCTGTGGCAGTGTACAGCATGGAGATGCCAGGTGATTCATTGGCAATGCGGATGATGTCATCGTTAGGCCGTATTGATCAGCATAAGGTGAGAACAGGTGGCTTGGATGATGATGAGTGGCCGCGCTTAACTTCAGCGATTAATTTATTAGCTGAAACCAAATTATTTATTGATGATACGCCTGCATTAACGCCGAATGAAGTGCGTTCCAGAGCAAGGCGCTTAACGCGTGATCATGGGCAGTTAGGACTTATCGTATTAGATTACTTGCAACTGATGCAATCTCCATCCAGTGGAGAGAGCCGGGTTGCACAGATTTCTGATATTTCCCGTGGTTTGAAAACCATGGCGAAAGAGCTTAATGTACCTGTAGTGGCCTTATCGCAGTTGAACCGTAATTTAGAGCAACGCCCTAATAAACGCCCAGTGATGTCTGATTTACGGGAGTCGGGTAGTATTGAGCAGGATGCCGATGTGATTATGTTTGTCTATCGCGATGAAGTATATAACGATGACAGTCCTGATAAAGGCATGGCTGAGATTATTATAGGTAAGCAACGGAATGGGCCTATTGGTACGGTTCGTCTAACCTTTTTGGGTAAATACACGCGTTTTGAGAATCATGCGCATGATCCCTATGCAGATTCAGAGGGAGATTTTGAGTGATACCCGTTGCTGCACATATTGAACTCAATATGTGCGCATTACAGCATAATGTAGCAAAAGTTCACGAATATGCACCACAATCACAGTTAATAGCTGTTATTAAAGCAAATGCTTATGGGCATGGCTTAATACGTATAGCACATGCTTTGCAGGGAAGTGTTGATGCTTTTGCAGTGGCGCGTTTAGATGAAGCTATTCGCTTAAGGCAAGCGGAAGTGACGGGAACCATTTTAGTGTTACAAGGCATTACCCAGTTAGATGAGCTGCAGGTTTTACAACAATATCAATTAGATATAGTCGTGCATACCGAACAGCAAGTTGAGTTGCTGGAAGTAGCTGATTTAGCAAAAAAACTTAATATCTGGTTAAAAATTGATACAGGTATGCATCGCTTGGGTATTCGTCCTGAGCAGCTTGCCTCTATCTTGACTCGTTTGCAACAGTGCCCGGTAGTCGCTGACTCAATAAAGTTCATGACCCATTTTGCAAATGCTGATGACCCGCAAGATGCCATGACAAGTCAGCAACTGCAATTATTTAATACAATCACCCAAGATTTTCTGGCCGAAAAAAGCAGTGCTAATTCAGCTGCCATTATTGCTTGGCCTGCAAGTCATCAGCAATGGGTCAGGCCAGGCCTCATGTTATATGGTGCTGCACCGATATTAGGTAAAAGTGCAGCAGAATTGGGCTTATTGCCTGTGATGAGTTTGTACGCAGGCCTTATTGCTATTAAGACACTGAGTAAAGGTGATAATGTTGGCTATGGAGGTCATTGGACTGCTGCTGAAGACACTCTTTTAGGTGTTGTTGCTATTGGTTATGGTGATGGCTATCCAAGGCATATTCGTGAGGGTGCCTCAGTATTGATCGGTGCACAACGAGTGCCCATTATTGGGCGAGTCTCTATGGATATGTTGACCGTTGATTTGAGTGCATATCCAGATGCAACAGTAGGTGAGCAAGTTACCTTATGGGGAGCAGGTTTGCCAGTAGAAGAAATTGCCCACTATGCGGATACTATTCCTTATACATTGCTTTGCGGTATAACTCAGCGTGTGCGTGTACAGATAAAAAATGACTAAACATTTCTAAATTAGGTTTTAATACTAATAAATTTTGTCAGTCCTTCTTGATATAAAAACCTATATCAGCATAAAATTGAGTTTAGAGTAACATTTGTCCATGTCTGTTTTTATTTCGGTCTGGCTATCTAAGTACCCAAGCAAAATTACTTTAACATTTTACTTGTCTTTTTTTTCATTTTCCGCGTTGCATAAATAGTTGCGTAGCCTGCTATGCGCCTATTTATACGCCTTGAATATGAAAAAAAATCCTGCGTAAAATTAGTTAAATTAATTATACTTGGGTACTTATAGGGCTATATTCACCAAGCCAATATTGTTGCTTAAACTTAATAAAGGGCGGCTATGAATGCAAAGATTGGCTATAAGGCAGTGCTTATTTATCCTGAGTTTGATACTCAAGATACCTTCTGGAGCTATGCAAAAAGTCTAGCAATGTATGCACCTGCCAGTGAATTTGGCTTACCGAAACGATTGTTGCCGCCATTGGGGTTGATGGGCTTATTTAATCACCTTAAACCTTATTATGAGCAGCTGCTGTTGATTGACAAAAATATCGATCCACGCCCTTTAAGTGATTTTATCGCAGATGCCGACCATGTTTTTATGGGCGGTATGCTGGCGCAGGAGCAGGGTTTATTAAAATGTGCACGTGAGGTTAAAGCTGCGGGTAAGCTTTTAATTGTCGGTGGTACGGCGATTACCCCACAATCCCCCTTGTTAGCAATTGCCGATCATGTTGTAGAAAATGAAGCTGAAGGGGTTATTGCCGAGTTGTTGCAGGGACTAAAAAATGGCACTGCCAAACCCTATTATAAAGGTGGCATTACCGATCCTGAGCAGTTTTTTCAACCAGATTATGCGGCAATCAATATGCAGAACTATGTGCATATGGCAGTGCAGATTAGTCGTGGTTGTCCTGAAGCCTGTGAATTTTGTGATATACCTGCACGTTTTGGTAAGGCTTATCGGGTTACCCCCCAGCAAAAAACGGAGCAATCCTTTCGGCAAATGCAGGCGCTAGGTTGGACGGGGCAAGTCTTTGTGGTCGATGATAATTTTATCGGCCACCCTAAAAAAGCATTGCAAGTATTGCAAGAGCTGTATCAAATTGGTGAGAATATTGGCTATCACTACCCTAAATACACAGAATTAACCTTACGTTTGGCTGATGAATCGCCGATAATGGCTGAGTTAAGACATTGGTTTCATAAAGCTAATTTCATTAATGGGTTTTATGGGGTAGAAACTCCGAATACCGCTTCATTATTGGAAACTAATAAACGCCAAAATCTGCGTGGGGAACGTAGTTTGGTGGAAAAATTAAAATTTATTGCTAGCGAAACAGGTTCGGGGGTAATGCTTGGTATGATCTATGGCTTTGATCATGATACCAATGCTTCGGTGCAAGAATTTATTGATTTTGTAAATGCCAGTAATGCGCCAATAGTGATGGCTGGACTATTAAATGCATTACCTTGTACGCCGTTGATGGCGCGACTGCAAAAGGAAGGCCGATTAATTCAAGCCAGTAGTGGTAATAACTCAGATGGAGTCATTAATTTTATTCCCTATCATTTTTCAATTCAGCAGGCCGAGCAAAATTATTTGCATATTCTCGAAGCAATCTATGCACCTAAAGTTTATTTTGTACGCGTGATGCGCCATCTGCAGTTAATTGACCCTGAGTTACAAAGCCAACACCGAGCCAGTAATAATAGTAGCGGCTATTTAATTAAGATTTTATCGCGTAAAAATGCATTGCTTTATTGGCGTTATTTACCTGCAGTAATGCGCATCGCCAAACAACGTTGCGGTTTTAATACACCAGCTTATCAGGTTATCTTGGCAGAATATTTTTCGCTGTGTGGGCAATATACGCATTTTAGGGCACAAATTAAGGTACAACGTGAACATTTGTACAGGAAGGAGTATGCTGATTGGCAACAGCTTTCGTGGCAAGATCAATTAGCTGCTAAAGCTGACCCCGTAACAAGTGCAGGTACACAATGAGTAAGCACTATATAGGCTTATCTATTACTTATCATGATCCCGCTTTGGCGATCATTGATGCACAAGGCAAGGTGTTGTTTGCAGAAGCCACCGAGCGCTATTTGCAAAATAAACGTGCGCTCAACTGTGTCGCCGATCCATTGTTGCAACTCCCCGATTTATTAGATCAATATTGCCCCGATCCAGACAGTTTTGTTATTGCAATTAATTGGCGTAAACGTCGGCCTGTATACGAAAATGTAGTGGCGACTTTAGGCTGCTTGACTGCTCCCGGTTTGTTAAAAACAGGTATCAAGAGATTGCGTTCACCGCTACGTAATTATCAGTTGCATCATATGATTGCCAGTCAGCGCAATTGCATTACCAGTGCAGGGCTTAATTTAGCGCGGGTTATTGCTGAAAATTACCCAGACTGTACTATTGAATTTACCGACTACCATCACCACCTCACCCATGCTGCAACTGCTTGTTACAGTAGTCCCTATGCAGAAGCAGCCTGCGCAGTGATTGATTCTTTTGGTGAAAATGGCTCGATGGCTTTTTATCATTTTAAAGACCAAAAACTAGAGTGTCTGTATGAAAGTAAAGGCACGGGCAGTATTGGTTTTTACTATATGAAAATTACTGAGCTGTGTGGTTTTGATTGGCTTAAAGGTGAGGAGTGGAAAGTCATGGGCTTGGCTCCTTATGGCAAATTAAACCAAGAGCTATATCAATTATTAAGCGGGACGATTTCGGTAGAGGGCTTTGTTTGTCAGCATCAATCCAAACAGTTGTTTGCTCATGTTGCTGCGCTGGATAAGTTTAAACGTGCTGAGCAAGACCCCATTGAGTATGCTGCTGACTTAGCCTATACGGGTCAGTATTTTTTTGCAGAATTAATGACGCGTTTATTGCAATATCTACAGCAGCAAACAGGCTGTACAAACCTAACTCTAGCTGGGGGCTGTGCCTTAAATTCAGCTTTTAATGGCCAGATAAAAAGCCGTACTGCATTCGAGCAGGTTTTTATTCCTGTTGCTCCTGCTGATGATGGCACTGCATTAGGCGCAGCCTGGTTGGCACTGCAAGATAAGCAACCAGAGGTGATGATTAAAAATACTCTGCCACTTTCAGCTTACTTAGGCAGTCGCATTGCTGACCAGTCGATTATGCGGTTGATACAACATAATCGTGCCTTAGATATTCAGCACTTGCCCGATAGTATTTGTACGGTGACTGCTGAACTTTTAGCACAAGGCCAATTGCTAGGCTGGATACAAGGGCGAGCTGAATTTGGGCCGCGATCATTAGGTAACCGTTCTATTTTGGCCGATCCACGTAGTGCAACTACCAAAGATGCCATTAATCAAAAAATTAAATTTCGGGAAAGCTTTCGTCCGTTTGCACCTTCGGTATTACATGAGCACGCGGCTGATTTTTTTGTTGATTATCATGAGTCGCCTTATATGGATAAGACTTTACAGATCAATCCTGAGCGGCAACAGCAAGTGGCAGCGGTGTGTCATGTCGATGGAACAGGGCGTTTGCAGACAGTTAAGCAAGAATGGAATCCACGCTTTTATGAGTTAATCAATCATTTCTATCAACGCACGCAAATACCGATGTTGTTAAATACCAGTTTTAATGTCATGGGTAAACCGATGGTGCATACACTGGAAGACGCTATAGCGGTATTTTTAACAACAGGATTGGATGCCTTGGTGATTAATGATTATTTAATTCGTAAGCCTCGCGCATGAGCAAGGCAATGCATTTTTTTGATCCTACTCAGGCGTGTTTATATACTCGATCGTTAAATGGTGAGCCTATTGAATGGTCAGTTAATGCATTAGCTGATTTGTTTTACCAATTACAGCAACCCGAATACACCGATAAAAGTATGGCACAGGCTTATGCCTTGCTACAGCAAGAGTTACAGCAAGTGCAACAGCATTACGCAACGGTCATTATGCCGGAGTACAGCCCCGCTAAACTCGCTGCTTTGCAGGTAGCAAAAATAACGCCTTTTCCTGAGCCGCTTTGTTCAGCCGCCAATTTAAACACTTGCTTGCAGCAGACAACGATTGTGCTGGCAACACAACCGCAGTGGCTACAAAATATTTCACCGGCGGTGGCCAGTCAGAGCTTTATTGCCACGCAGTTGCTGCGCTTATTTTTGCAGTTAACGCGTAACAACGCACAGGGCATTGCCTTACCGCAAGCTTATCAGGCGATGTTATTAGCTCAGGGAATAACAATGCCTAGCTTGCATAGCTATAATCTCAGCCAACAACTTGAATTGCCAGCAGACCTGTTGAAATTTGCTACTGTGCAATTAGCTTTAGCTAAGTTCCCACGGGTGTTTCTGCCTGAGATTCTTGGTTTTACTTTGGCTTATTGTCAGTTGCCGACCCTGGTTGAAGTTGCTTTTCCGCAACAGCAATTGGTCGATACTTTCTGGCAACAGCGCCAAGATTTATTGCAACAGCAAATAGCACCACTATTGCGATGTAGTACTGCTTATTTGGATTTATTTCCACAACAATCTCAGCTATTGTGGCAACGCATGCAAAAGGGCTTTTACTTGTATCAACTGCAAATGCAAGGTGGTCATACGCAAGTACATGCCATACTGCAAAAACCATTCGATAGGCAACAAGCAGTAGCAAAGCTATTGCAGCATAAAGTGATTGCTGCGATGGGACACCACCAAAAAATCCAACTAGCAGGCAGGTCGCTAGAACAGTGGTTTTCTGGCTTGCCTGATAATACTGCAGATTTTTTACAAGCATTAATGCAATCTGCTTATGTGGATAAACAGCAACCTGCTAATAGTCGTTTGTTGCAATTATTTGCCTTTAACGGGCCGATGTTTGGGGTGCTGGATCAAGCAGAACAAGATACGCTCTTGGGCTGGTTACAAGAAGGTATTGCTACTCCCACCACTACCCATATAGAGCCGATAATAACCAGCAAGGCTAGCTCTGTTGCACAAAATATTCCCTCGCAGAATTTTAAGAAGTTAAGTACTAGAGAGCTGTATTATTATTTGGTTAATGCAGATTTATTTCCAGAGGCTTTACCTACGGCAAAAGCGAAAGTGCGCAAGTTGTTATTTGCGTGCAGGTTGTTTAATCCACTGCCATTTAAACATTATAGTCATCAACAATTTGATGCTTATATAAAGAATATTTATCAAAGTGAGGTGGCTAGCTATCAACCATTGCAAGGCGCACCAAAAATATCCAAAGCTGCCTATATTTGGGGTTTTGAGCAAATAGCTCCCTTGATATTGATTGATGGTAGTTGGATCCAAAACAGTTTGGCATTGCAGGATGTGACACCTGAAATTAGTGATATTTTATTTGCTACTTATTGTGATGAGGTCGGTAATGGTCAGTTAGCGCAAAATCACCCCTATATTTTCCAACAGTTATTGGATAGCTTGGCTATTCAAGTCCCGCCTGCATACAGCCAAGAATTTATTGAGCATAAAGGCTTTATTAATAGCGCCTTTGATATGCCGGTTTTTATGCTGGCATTAGCGAGTTTTTCTGTCGAGTTTTTACCTGAATTGTTGGGTTTAAATATGGCGATTGAACTAAGTGGTTTAGGGAAAAGCTACCTACGCTTGGTAGATGATTGGAACTATTGGGGTATTGATCCCAGTATTGCCAAAATTCATATTTCTATTGATAACTATGCCAGCGGACATACCTTTTTGGCTAAAAAATCGATTCAGATTTATATGGATGATTTGCAACAGAGTACCAGTAATACAACGATATTAGATAGTCATTGGCGGCGTATTTATAGTGGCTATGCGGCATTACGGTTTGTAGGAGGGCGCTTTAAATTTGGTTTGCCGTTTGCGTACTTTGTTTATAAATTTAAAAGTAAGCATGGCCTGGAGTGAGTGATGAGCTTGGCTTATATTATTAATGAGGTATAAAAATTTATGCATTCAAATTTAAATTATTTGGCCTGCTTTTTTTTGCCAATCACCGTGGTTTTGTTTTTAAGCTCCGCCCCCCATGATGCATTGACTGCACTCCTTTGGACCATACCACTTTGGGCATTAATTATACTTGATTGGTTCAGTCCAAAAGTACAGCCCTCGATACGAATACCACAGCTTACACACCAGTTTTACGACACGCTTTTATATGTGCTGGCCTTCCTGCAATTCCTCATTATCAGTTTATTATTAATCTATGCTAGTCGCTTGCAATGGAATTCTACGCAAGCAATACTCACTTCTGGCATTAACTTGGTTGTCATGCGAATTTTGGTGGGTACCACCTCGGGTAGTTCGGCGCTAATCGTTGCTCATGAATTAATACATCGACCCAAACGACATTTACGGGTGTTAGGGCGCTTATTACTATATAGCGTTTGTTATGAACATTTTGTCATTGCCCATATTCGCGGGCATCATTATAGTGTGGCCACACCTACCGATATGGCAACTGCGCGTTTCGATGAGAGCTTTAGCAGCTATTGGCAAAGGATCTATTTGGGACATTTTCAATATGCATGGCATTCTGAATTACAGCGCTTGGGTTTGCTAGAACTGCCCAAGTATCATTATAAAATGCTGCGTAATTCAGTACTACAAGGCTTAATTATTGAGATTATATTGGTACTGCTGATTTTTATGCTATTTGGTTGGGCCGCCGCCTTTATTTTTTTATATCAGGCTTTTGCAGGCATACGCTTATTGGAAAGTATTAATTATTATCAACACTGGGGACTGGAGCAGGGTAAGGCTGGTGATACTTTAGCTTGGGTGAATCAGTCTATGGTCACTGAATATGCATTGATTGGTCTATCACGGCATATCGGTCACCATAAAAATGCAGCCACCGCATTTTATGCAACACCCTATAGCGAGCAGGGGCCAATTATGCCCTATGGGTATTTTGTGACTAACCTTTGGGTTAAATTAGATAATGTAGCTTATCGGCGAGTGTCTGCAAGTATCCTACAAAAATACTGGCATAGTGAAAGCTAAATATAGGGCACTAACAGGAATTCATCCCGATTTGACCTTGCCAAATTTACTGTCGGGGATACGTTTTATTACTGCCCCGATTATGTTGTATTTGGCTTGGCATGGCATGGCTATGGTCTTGCCTTTATGTCTGTCCTGGCACTCGCTTTTTTATCAGATATACTGGATGGCATGGCCGCTCGTATGACAGGGCAAGTGACTAAGCTAGGCGCTAAGCTAGATACTTGGGCAGATTTGGTGACTTATTTGACGATTGGTTTCGGTACTTGGTGGCTCTGGTCTGATATTGTGCACCGTGAGGATCTTTATTTATATGCGATTATTGCCTGTTATTTGCTTCCAGCTTCATTAGGATTACTTAAATTTGGTAGCTACCCTAGTTACCATACTTGGGGAACCAAAATTTCAGCTGTTGTCATTGGCTGTTCCTTATACCCTTTGTTTCTTTGGGATATGGCATGGCCATTTCGAATTTCGGTGTATATCTATGTGTTTGCCGCAATGGAGGAGTTTGTGATTACTTTATTACTAAATGAGCAACAAACGAATGTACGCACCCTATGGCATGTATTGCATAAAAAGCTACGGCAATAAGAATTTAATGATTGACGGTATATGCTTGTTTAAAAGGGAGGTGTTTTTTGTCAGAAAAATAGTTTTTAGTTAAGTTCTCAAGTGTTCAGGAAAAAAAGGTTGGTTAAGCAAGAGTATGATTAAATCCTCGTCCCTAGCCGTGCTATTATGCTTGATTATTATAAATTACGATCTATATCTTTCTAGGTCATGAGTCAGTCTAGCCATTAGAGGTTGCGGGCTTGAGCCGTTTATAATTTTTAAAATACGAATTAAAAGTGTTAAAATCAAAAAAGTTTCAATTTTGAGGACTACTTCTCAATTTTAATTTTTTACAAAATACACTTAACTTAATATTCGGAATTAAAATTTATGGCACATAAGAATTCAACGAATAGTATTTCTTTGCATTGTTTGCTACAGGAGCATGATGAGCAAGTTATTCATGTTGATGCTGGTATCATGCAATTATTAGGCTATAACGCTGAGAAATTCTTAAATGCAAAGTTAAGTTTTTCCGAGCTAATTCACCCTGATGATCAAGATATCATTACAGAATTATTCTCTCTCAAGCCACAACGGCAACTTAAAACAGTCAACTTTCGTTGTAGAAAGGCTAATGGACAGATTATTTGTTTACAAGGCAGTTACCAAAAGTTAACTGATAAAGCACCTAAGGGCTTAAAGTTACAGTTACAATTAAGAGATGCAAGGACCTTAAAACAAGCGGTAAATGATCAGGTGCTATTGGCTAACTTTACCGCAATGATGGAAAATACCGATGATTATATCTATTTTAAAGACCGTAATCATGTTTTCACAGGAGCTAGTCAAACTTTAGTTTCACTCACCTCGCCATCTAAGCATTGGACAGACTTACTGGGGAAAACTGATTATGACGTTTTTCCTGAAATTTTGGCTGATACCTATTATCGCTTAGAAAAACATATTTTTTCTGCAAAAACCAAAATTGCACATGAACTCCAACAAACTCTGGATAATGATGGCCATCCTGGCTGGGTTGATAACCGCAAGTATCCCATAAAAGATAAAGCAGGAAATGTTATTGGTTTATTTGGCATTGCGCGTGATATTACGGCGAGTAAATTATTGGAGCGAGTTCTGGAGCAAAGCGAAAAACGGTATCGTACGATTTTTAATGATGCACCTCTTGGCATAGCTGTCATTGATTCTTTAACAGGACAAATTTATGAAGTAAACCCTTCTTATGAGAAAACGGTGGGGCGATCTGAAGAAGAATTAAAAACGATTAACTGGATGAAAATTACTCATCCAGATGATGTACAAGAAGATTTGGATAATATGGCATTAATGAATTCAGGCAAGACGCACGGGTTCTCTATGAATAAACGTTATATTCAACCAGATGGGACAATTGTTTGGATCAATATGACTGCTGCACCTTTAGTGGTTGAGGATGCCAGTAAGCCACATCATTTATGTATGATCGAAGATATTACAAAACGTAAAGCAACAGAAACGAAACTGCAACTGGCAGAAACGGTTTACCAAAATACCACGCAAGCTATTACCGTGACTGATGCTGATAATTTGATTGTTGCCGTTAACCCTGCATTTACTGATTTAACTGGCTATAGTTCTGAGGATGTTTTAGGTAAACCGCATAAAATATTTGCATCAGCTCCGTCTAGTGCATCGTTGTATGCGAAAATGTGGCAAAGCATAGATGCAACAGGACAGTGGCAAGGGGAGTTTTGGAATAAGAAAAAAGATGGCACTGAATATGCAGAGTCGTTAACTATTAATTCCATCTACGATGAAAAAGGTAATTTATCGCAGCGGGTCGCCCTA
The DNA here is from genome assembly GCA_016592635.1 of Methyloprofundus sp. Lineage (NCBI taxonomy): Bacteria > Pseudomonadati > Pseudomonadota > Gammaproteobacteria > Methylococcales > Methylococcaceae > Methyloprofundus > Methyloprofundus sp. The sequence goes on along the minus strand of AP023240.1, from coordinate 3,526,093 downwards.
TTTTCAGATATTACCAATAAAAAATTAGCTGATGAAAAAATATGGCAACAAGCTAATTTTGATGTATTAACAGGCCTGCCTAACCGTAACCTATTTGGTGATCGCTTAGCCAATGAAATTAAAACGGCGCAACGGACAAAGAAATCATTAGCACTGTTTTTTATTGACCTTGATCATTTCAAAGAAATTAATGATACGCTTGGACATGATAAGGGGGATATGTTGCTGGTGGAAACGGCGCAACGTATTCAACGTTGTGTGCGTGAGTCAGACACTATTTCTCGACTAGGGGGTGATGAGTTTACCGTCATTTTAACTGAATTAGAAGGCCCGTTGCGAGTAGAGCGTATAGCTGAAGACATATTGCATAGTTTAAGCCTGCCTTTTAAATTAGGTATGGAAGAGGTCTATATCTCAGCTAGCTTAGGTATCGCTTTTTACCCTGATGATACTGATAATATCAGTGAGTTAGTTAGAAATGCTGATCAAGCAATGTATATTGCTAAAGAAAATGGGCGTAACCAATTTAGTTTTTTTACTCAATCAATGCAGGTGACGGCTCAATATCGGCATCTTTTGTTGAAAGATTTACGGCATGCATTAAGTGCAGGGCAATTCATACTCTACTTCCAACCAATCATTAACCTTGATACGGGAAACGTGATTAAAGCAGAAGCTTTATTACGCTGGAACCACCCAATACGCGGTATGCTCAACCCTGCTGAATTTATTCCTTTAGCTGAAGAGTCCGGGTTAATTGTTGAGATTGGGGACTGGGTATTTCAACAAGCAGTACAGCAATTGAAGCATTGGCAAACGCAGGTTACACCTGATTTTCAGATAAGTATTAATAAGTCTTCAATTCAGTTTCAAGCGCAAGAAGGTAATAATGACTGGCTCACTTATTTACAACAACATAGTGTGAGTAGTCATAACCTTGTTATTGAAATTACCGAGAGCCTTCTGGTTGATGATTCCGAGCAAGTTAAAAAGCAGTTATTGTATTTTCGTGATAACAACATTCAAGTTGCGCTGGATGATTTTGGTACCGGCTATTCTGCATTGGTTCAGCTCAATAAATTTGATATAGATTATTTGAAAATAGATAGGACATTTATCGAAAATTTATCAAAAGAATCCAGTGAACTTATGTTGTGTGAAGCTATTATTGTTATGGCGCACAAGTTGGGTTTAAAGGTGATTGCCGAAGGTATAGAAACAACAGAACAGTTGCAAATTTTAATTAATGCCGGCTGTGACTATGGGCAAGGGTTTTTATTTTCTAAGCCTGTTCCTGCTGCAGAATTTGAGCAGTTATTACCGTGTAATTTTTTATGATTTTTTGACTTATATTAAACAAGGACGAGGGTTCAATAATACCCGAGCCTGACTTGCTCTTTTGCTCCATAGTCACATCAGAAAACAGTGACGTAGCCTCTGCTATGTGTCAGTATTTCAAACGCGACTGTTAAACCAAAATCTTGCCCAAATGATGGATACTTATTTATTTCCGGATGCTTGAGTTCAAGCAACTAAAATTATTCAAAATATGAAAAATACTGGGTTATTATTATTTTTTATACTTTTCTGTCTGAGTTTGTCTATAAGCCGTGCAGAGCCCCCTCCCGCCCAACAGCTCACCAAAGTTGCTTTGCAATTAATGTGGAAGCACCAATTTGAATTCGCTGGTTTTTATGCTGCGATTGAACAAGGTTATTACCGAGACATCGGGCTTGATGTTACAGTGCGTGAATATCAAGATGGTTTAAACTTAGTGGATGAAGTTGTCAGTGGTCGTGCACAATTTGGTGTCAATGATTCCTCGCTGATTATCCATAAAAGTCAAGGCTATCCAGTCATATTACTGGCTAATATTTTTCAACACTCCCCCATGATATTGCTTAGCCGCGGTGACTCGGAAATCTTTAGTCCTGCACAAATGGCGGGGAAAAGTATTATGTTGTCTGCGCACGAAAAAGATAATGCATCCATTATGGCGATGCTAAATATCGAGTCAGTGTCGCTGCAGAGCATGACGCTTAAACAGCATAGTTTTAATATTGATGACTTCATTAAAGGTGAGGTTGATATTATTTCTGCTTATGCGACCAATGAGTTAGGTATTTTAAAAGAGCGGCAGTTTAAATTTAATATTATTGATCCAATCAATTATGGTATTGATTTTTATGGTAATAATATTTTTACTAGCGAACAATATTTACGTGATAATCCGCAACAAACATCTGACTTTATTGTGGCGAGTTTAAAAGGTTGGCAATATGCTTTAGCCAATTCCAATGAAATCATTGAGCTGATTTTAACAAAATACTCCACCCAAAAAACACGCTCAGCATTAGAGTATGAAGCTAAAGCATTGCACCGTTTTATTTTGCCGGAACATATCCCTCTTGGAACGATTGATGCAGGACGTATAGATAGAATTGTCGATACCTACCAGCAGCTGCAAATGATACCTAAAGACTTTAAGCTAAAGGGTTTTATTTATCAACCCAACAAAATTTTTGATAGCTCATTACAGTTAAGTGCAGCAGAGCAATTATGGATTAAACAGCATCCGCAAGTCATAATAGGTGTAGACCCGACATGGCCACCATTCGAATTTCTTGATAAACAGGGGCGATATTCAGGAATGGGGGCTAATTATATTAAATTAATAGCTGAAAAAACTGGCTTGGAATTTATTGTCCAAAAAAATAAAACTTGGCAAGATGTTTTAAATAGTGCACGTAGTGACAAGCTGGATTTATTACCTGCCATTATGGCTTCAGCACAGCGTAAAGAATACCTGGATTTTAGCAAACCCCATATTATTTACCCTATGGTGATTGTTACCGGAAAGAACAGTGCTTTTATCAGTGATTTGCAAGAATTGGATAATAAACAGGTTACTGTTGTGGCAGGTTATGTGACGGAAGATATTTTACGTGCCAATTATCCAGGTATTCAACTTAGGACTCAGGATTTAATTAAACCCGAAACTACTGAACTATCAGGAACTGCAGTATAGTTCCATTGAGGTAAAAATTCATCAAACTGAATCCTCATATTTTCCTTGAAACCATCAGATACTTTACGACCCGTTTCAAACGTTTTATTCAGGATGTTGGTAACCACTTTTAGACCCGTAGAAGTTTTGGTTTTCGCCATTAAATGATTGACCAGTTCAACACTTTTGAAAATGACACCTTGGCATGCTTTTGTAACATGAGGAAACAAGAGATGTTCAATTGGGTTGTACTTGGATGTATACGGTGGGTAGTGTGTAATACGAATCTCAAGGTTAAGTTCATCGGATAATTTTTGCAACTCTTCTTTAAACAGGTAATAACGTGCATTATTGCTCCCTCCGCAATCACACAACAACAAGAGCGACTTTACCCCAGGGTATTCATACCTCCCATATTCCAACCACCACAAGCGGATGCATTCAGCAGCAAATTCCGATGTATCACGACTGGTTCCGAGCCTGATATATCCTATGTTTTGCTTGATGTCATATAGTCCATGCGGCGTGATTTTTCCTTCTGCCTGTGATGGAAAATCATGGTCATTTACACGAATGACACCTTGCGTATAGAGCTTCCCCGCACGATAGAAATTACCGATTAATTCTTTTTTTTAACATCCATGCTTAATACGGGAAGTCCTTTTTCTGTGTAGTCTTGTTTAAGTCGAGCAATATTTTTAAATTGCTCGTCACGGTGGGGGATATTCTTTTTTCCTGCTTCAACCTTAAAGGCTTGGCGAGGGCGAAAATCATGCTTTTCAAGGAGCTGATCAACAACCGTAACACTCACTGCATAGCCTTTTTTCATGATCTGTTCGGAAATTTCGGGGCGTGACAAATTTGTCCATTTGATTGTTTCATCCATGGGCGAGCCTGCGGTATGCTCTTTTATTACTTCTAAAAAGGCATCCTCCAACCCTTCTGTTGTGTCCAGCATAAGTTTGCGCCCTGCACCCGATTGGCGAATGTGTGAATTCTCATTAGAAAGCTCTGCATTTAATTCCCGGAATCCTCGTGTAATGGTTCGGTCGTCACACTGCAAAATAGAACGAATATAAGTGACTCCACCATACCCTAATTTTGTTGCCTCAATTGCTGCATAACGGCGACGATCTTTTTCCGATAGGCTATTATAAAAACTGAAGTTTCCCAGTTTTTAGGGGGGTATATAGGCGGATAGGGGCATTTATTAATGGGTTTGCCACATTGCACGCAAGATCCAATTAAAATCATACAGTCCATATATCGCTGAGCTTGGTTTCCCAGTTTTTTGTCAGCCAAATATTAGGAAAGTCTAATTTTCGAAAAATATTAGCAATTACTAATATTTAAGTACAAATTACTTTAAAAACAACAGGTTGATAGTGAATAAGGCTGTATTTTGTAGTATAATAAACAGTGCTAACAAATTGATTATACAAACAAAAAAGCCTTATTCATGTTCATTTTACGCGATCTTCTTTCTCCTCTTCAATCACATTTTTCAGAAACCACGCTCGGCAAAGAAAGAGCCTCGTTATTTGCCTATACGCTACTGTCGATCATTGTCCCGTTTACTTCCTCCATTAGTTCCAATTTATGGCGTAGCCTTGAAACGCTGTTCGGTATCAATATCAAGCGGAAACGATTTTACACATTCATGGCATCAACCAAATTACCGTGGCAAGGTTTATGGAAAACAGCCTGGGACCTGATCGACAACCCTGAAACGGACGACCGATTATTAATTGCCCTGGATGATTTCATCAACCCTAAAGTGGGCAAAAAAATCTTTGGTTGCGAAACCATTTATGATCATGCGGCCAAAGCCAATCAAAGCGACTACCCATGGGCACAAAACGTGGTAGCCATCGGTTTGCTCAAGCAAATAAAAAATCGTTGGGCCTGTTTGTTTTTAGATTTTCGCCACTACCTTCCACAGAAAGCGATTGATGCACAATCCGATCGAGCGAAGATCAAAGGTCGATTGCAGTCGTTTGAAACCAAGATCGGCCAAGCTGCACAGATGATCATCGGGGTTGCAAATCATTTTTCCGGCAAGCAAATACTCGCGGTGACCGATAGTTGGTTTGGCAATGCAGGTTTGTTAAAGCCCGTACGCAAAGAGGTAGGCAGTCTGTTTGATATTCTGTCGCGCCTGCGCTGTAATAGTGTTTTATATGATCTTCCCGAGACAAGACAATCTGGGCAGCGAGGGAGACCTCGAAAATATGGCCAGCGCTTGGGTTCGGCAACAGAAATGGCAAAATGCATTCGTCACGAAGCCGCCGAATATCAGGTGACTCTTTATGGCAAACAGCGTACGGTACTTGCCCATGAACGCATTGTCATGCTGAAAAGTTTAAAATGCAAAGTACGCGTCGTGTGGGTTTTTCGTAAAACGCAATGGATCGCACTGTTTAGCACGGACTTGTCATTATCGGTCACGCAAATGATCGAGTTTTATGGTGCGAGATGGAAAATCGAATCAGGATTCAAGGAGTTGAAACAAGACATCGGCAGTCAAAAAAGTCAGTGTCGTAATGCGCATTCCGTGACCAATCATTTGAATTTTTGTATGATGGCAAGTACGCTGACCTGGATTTATGCCGACCGTTTAAAGGCGGATCCGGAGCGTCGGCACAAAGTAAAAGGGCGCGCCAGTTTTGCCTTTTCAGACGTGCGGCGCATCATTACCGAGGCAGCATTGAACCCGGATTTTAATCATGTTTGCCCCAAACCAAGCAACTCCCCGATAAATCCACTGATTGCCGTACTGTTACGCATGGTGGCTTGATGATTTTTTTGGAAACTTCAGCTGTTTAATACCAATCCCAATATATTGATACCCTAACTTCAAAAATTCCGTCATTCCTACATGCTTTTAGCAGGAATCTACTACGCGAATGGATTCCCGATAAAAGACTTCGGGGGTGACGTTTTTTTTAAAACCGATAGAATCACTACTCCCATTCACCTAAGACATTAGTCATTTTATCAAAAACTATTTGCATTTCTTTTAATTTATCTCGTGCCTCAACGACTTGCCCTTGCTGATAAATACTAAATATTTCATCAGCAAGCTCATGCATTTTCAGGTGTACTTTATCCAGTTTCTGTACCCAGCTTGCATCAAAAACCTGTTCTTTTTTTGCACGTTCAACCCAATTACCAACATGACATTGTTTATGCAGCGCTATCGGCCAACTAATATTATTAGCGGGTATATCTAACTGAAGTTTCCCAGTTTTTAGGGGGGTATATAGGCGGATAGGGGCATTTATTAATGGGTTTGCCACATTACACGCAAAATCCAATTAAAATCATACAGCCCATATATCACTGAGCTTGGTTTCTCAATAATTGGGAAACTTCAGTTAAACAGCTCGCCCAATATTTTGTTTTTCTTTGTAAAGCACTTGCATAAGCTTGCTAAAAAACAGAATAGCCAAGCTATAGATTAAAGTAGAGCTGATATAAGCGGGGTAATATTTTGCCACTCGCTCTGCATATTGAATAAGCGATAGCTCAGGAAATTTACCTGACAACAGATAAAAGCTGCCATTAGAAATAAGAAATGCCATCGAGCCTGCTAGCAACAAATAAGCAAACTGATAACCCAAATCACGACTGCTGAGTGTTGCATACTGTGCACTGTAACGTCCGGCAAAAAATAGCACCGCATAAGTAGGTATTAAAAAAACATATGCTGGCGAAATGCAATAATCACTGACTTGCCAATGAGTAATCGCAATATAATCCAACAATGCTGCTTCTGTTAATAACAGCACAAAGCTACCAATGCCGCCTGTAAAAATTCCCGCCAAGAAAAAAGCGGCTAATGAGGCATCAGGTAAACTAATGGCACTACCAAAATGATCACTGCGCGTTAATGCCATCAACATTACCAATGCAAAAATAGTCAGATATTTTGTATTCTGTTGTAACCAGTTCATATAAACCTCTTAAAGTGTCGGCGCATAGCGCAAATTAAAGAAAACGGTCATGCCTGGCGAGTTATAGCCTGCTGCCGTTTGATATTGAGTATTCAGAATGTTATTGATTGAACCTTGCAAAGTAAACTGCTCATAGAATTGATATTCTGCTCTTAAGTCCCAAGTAACAAAACCATCGACACTTCGCGTATTTTTCAAATCATCAAAGCGCCGTCCTTCAACATTAAGGGTACTCCCTATACTGGCAGCACCAAATTGTCGATCGATATCAAAGCGAAATGTCTGTTGTGCACGCCTAGGTAGTACATTACCAAAAGTAGCCGCATCCATACTTTCCGGGTCTAAGGCACTATAATTTGCTTGCAGATCAAAACCATAAAGTTGTGCACCAAGCATCGCCTCTATCCCCATGATACGCGCCGAGCTTAAATTATTCGGCGCAAAGATGGTGCTGTCATAAGCAATCATATTGTCAATATAGGTCAAATAACCATTCAGTGCCCAATTCCAGTTATTATGCTCACCACTAACGCCTATTTCATAAGTTTCTGACTTCTCCGGATTTAAGTCGCTATTACCAAAACCAGGGAAATAAAGTTCGTTAAAAGTTGGTGCTTTAAAAGCGGTGCCATAAGAAGCCGAGACTAAAATACCATTATCAAAGGCATAACCCCATGATGCATTCCAGGTGCTATTTTGGCCAAACTGTTGATTAAAATCACTACGATAAGCCAGTATAAATTGATTATTGGCCAACTGGCCTTGGTATTGCAGAAAAACAGCATGATTATGACGCGAGGTTTCTGCAAAATTCTCATTACTATCAATACTGTCATTTTGAAAATCATAGCCTAAAGACAGTAACTGTTTAGGAGCCAAAGTAAAATTATTCAGTGCTGAAAATGAAACACGTTGGGTATCAAAATGACTTTTTTGTGTGTCATACAAGAAGTTAGTGGATTCATCGCGGCTTTCACCCCCCGTTAAATCAATACGCCAAAAGTCCATAGCCTGAATGGTCGCCTTACCACCATAAACAAGTTGTGCAAAATCACCTTCATTAACAAAGCTACCATCAAACTCAGTGTGACCACCACTATACAAAGCATGGCCTTCCACACTCAGCCAATCGGTAAAACGATAGCCTAAACGTAGTGTTCCTGAATAATTTTGGTAACCGTCTCTATCCGGTTCATTGGTAAAACAACCATAGCTTAATGCCCCTGCACAGGAATTAAAGCCCTCATTGGCTTGATAACTAAAGTTGGCATTATACCAAGCCTGCTCAACAGCTCCTGATATGCCGGCTTGTACTTTATAGTGTCCATAATTCCCACCACCCACAGACAATTCAGGATTAATTGCCGATGTCGATGCAGCGGCACTACGAGTATGAATATGAATGACCCCACCAATAGCATCAGCACCATATAAGCTGGATTTAGGGCCGCGTATGACTTCAATCGATTCGACTTCACTGATCGGTATATGTTGCCAAGCTGCACCACCTGATGTGGCAGAGCCAGCACGAACACCATCAATCAAAACTAAAACATGATCTGATTCGGTACCTCGTAAAAATACTGACGTATTTTTACCTAAGCCACCATTATTAGCGATATTGATACCAGCAACACCACGCAAAGCCTGTTCAATACTATTAAGCTGTTTGCGTTCTATATCTTGTCGAGTAATAAGGGTGCTTGATACTAGCCGAGTATCTTGTTGATTACGTGTAGCCGTTACCGTTAAAGGTGCAAGTGCTACCGTATGATCTGCATGCACTGCTGTTGGAAGAGTGCTGAATAAGAAAGGGCTGGCAATAAAAAATTTTTTCATAATTAACCTCTGCGCCGCCCGCGCAAAAAAGTGTAAGAAACACAACAGAGGAAATAAAAACGAAAAAACAGCTAAGAAAGGCTAATTCATTTCGTCAACAGCCCTCCGCTGCACCAAATAACAATTCAGGCAGGTCTCCGGGCTTATAAGTATGAACAACAAAAATCATTACCTTCCCATGCAAAGCACAGTGGTTTTCGATGACTTTAAACTTATTTACCGTTGCGGGGGCAGCGTTGGCATTGGAATAGATCCGCACCAAACTTCCCTTTTAACCATCAAGAAGCGTGAACTTCCGTCAGGACCAGAAATGGATTGAGAATTTTACGTGAAAAATTTAGAAAAGCAATTTAAAACTCGCGGGATTATTTTATGAAGTAAAAATAAACTGAAGTTTCCAAAAAAATCATCAAGCCACCATGCGTAACAGTACGGCAACCAGTGGATTTATCGGGGAGTTGCTTGGTTTGGGGCAAACATGATTAAAATCATGTCTCAATGCTGCCTCGGTAATGATACATCGCACATCTGAAAAGGCAAAACTGGTACACCCTTTTACTTTGTGCCGACGCTCCGGATCCGCCTTTAAACGGTCGGCATAAATCCAGGTCAGCGTACTTGCCATCATACAAAAATTCAAATGATTGGTCACGGAATGCGCATTACGACACTGACTTTTTTGACTGCCGATGTCTTGTTTCAACTCCTTGAATCCTGATTCGATTTTCCATCTCGTACCATAAAACTCGATCATTTGCGTGACCGATAATGACAAGTCCGTGCTAAACAGTGCGATCCATTGCGTTTTACGAAAAACCCACACGACGCGTACTTTGCACTTTAAACTTTTCAGCATGACAATGCGTTCATGAGCGAGTACCGTACGCTGCTTGCCATAAAGAGTCACCTGATATTCGGTCGCTTCGTGGCGAATGAATTTTGCCATTTCTGTTGCCGAACCCAAGCGTCGGCCATATTTTCGAGGTCTCCCTCGTTGCCCTGACTCTCTTGTCTCGGGAAGATCATATAAAACACTATTACAGCGCAGGCGCGATAGAATATCAAACAGACTACCCACCTCTTTGCGTACGGGCTTTAACAAACCTGCATTGCCAAACCAACTATCGGTCACCGCGAGTATTTGCTTGCCGGAAAAATGGTTTGCAACCCCGATGATCATCTGTGCAGCTTGGCCGATCTTGGTTTCAAACGACTGCAATCGACCTTTGATCTTCGCTCGATCGGATTGCGCATCAATCGCTTTCTGTGGAAGGTAGTGGCGAAAATCTAAAAACAAACAGGCCCAACGATTTTTTATTTGCTTGAGCAAACCGATGGCTACCACGTTTTGTGCCCATGGGTAGTCGCTTTGATTGGCTTTGGCCGCATGATCATAAATGGTTTCGCAACCAAAGATTTTTTTGCCCACTTTAGGGTTGATGAAATCATCCAGGGCAATTAATAATCGGTCGTCCGTTTCAGGGTTGTCGACCAGGTTCCAGGTTGTTTTCCATAAACCTTGCCACGGTAATTTGGTTGATGCCATGAATGTGTAAAATCGTTTCCGCTTGATATTGATACCGAACAGCGTTTCAAGGCTGCGCCATAAATTGGAACTAATGGAGGAAGTAAACGGGACAATGATCGACAGTAGCGTATAGGCAAATAACGAGGCTCTTTCTTTGCCGAGTGTGGTTTCTGAAAAATGTGATTGAAGAGGAGAAAGAAGATCGCGTAAAATGAACATGAATAAGGCTTTTTTGTTTGTATAATCAATTTGTTAGCACTGTTTATTATACTACAAAATACAGCCTTATTCACTATCAACCTGTTGTTTTTAAAGTGATTTACACCCATATATTAGTAGTCGCTAATATTTTTCGAAAATTAGACCTTCCTAATATTTAGCTGACAAAAAACTGGAAAACTTCAGATAACAATAGAAATTGTCTCTCAATCGATAAGCTTAATAAATTCTTTTGCCGGCACTGGCTTGGAAAATAAGTACCCCTGCCCATAATCGCAGCCTGCAGCAAGTAACAGTCGCAGTTGTTCTTCGGTTTCTATGCCCTCTGCAATGACTTTTAGACCCAGTTTATGCGCCATAACGATAATGGCCTCTGAAAGGATCATGTCATTGGAATCGGCGCTTAAATTACGAGTAAATGATTGGTCGATTTTAAGGTAATCAATATCAAACTTATTCAGGTAGGCAAGTGATGAATAGCCGGTACCAAAGTCATCTATAGAGACTTGAATGCCCATATCTCGGTAATGTAACAATTGCTGAATCGTTTGCTGTGAGGTTTCCATTAGTACTCCCTCGGTAATTTCGATAACAATTTGCTCACCTGATAAACCCTGTTCTTTAAGGTAATTTACCCACTCTGTAGGTTTTTCGGGAACTTGAAATTGTATCGGGGATTTATTAATGCTTACTTGAATGGTTTTTGCATTGTTAGTCATCCAATCTTTTACTTGGCGGGTAGCTTCTTTAAAAACCCAATCGCCAATGCCAATAATGAGTCCTGATTCTTCAGCGATTGGTATGAAGTCGGCTGGGCTTATCATGCCATGAATTGGGTGGTGCCAGCGAAGTAAGGCTTCAGCTTTATATATTTTTCCTGAGCTTAGTTCAACAATAGGTTGGTAATAGAGCTCTAATTGTTGTTCTGCGACGGCACTGCGTAAATCAGTTAAGATTTGTAAATGCTTTTGCGCTGTTTCTTGCATGGCTGGCGTGAAGTAGCTAAAACGATTGCGCCCCAGATTTTTGGCAAGGTACATGGCTTGGTCGGCATTTTTTAATAGTTGGGTAACCGTTTTGCCGTCATTTGGGTATAAGGTGATACCGATACTGGCAGAAATATAGGATTGATGTTCCTCTAACTGGAACGGTTGGGTGAGTGCTTTGATAATAGCAAGGGTTATGCGTTCTATGCTTAAGGTGTCGTTTAATTTAGCAAGAATCACAGTGAACTCATCGCCACCTAGTCGAGCAACAGTATCAGAATCACGCACACAAGCAACAATACGCTGTGCTGCCTCAGTTAATAATAGATCACCTATTTGATGCCCCAGTGTGTCATTGATTTCTTTAAAGTGATCAAGGTCAATAAATAATAAAGCCAGTGGCAGATTTTCTCGGTGTGACTTGCTTATTTCCTGTGCTAAGCGATCTTGAAACATATGTCGATTGGGCAATTGGGTTAACAAATCAAAGTTTGCTTGTTGCCAAATGAGTTCATCTGATTTTTTCTTTTCGGTAATGTCATAAAATAAAGCAACACGTTGGCTTACTGCACCGTCATCGGTATAGATAGTATTAATATTTAGCCAGACTGCAAAGAGGCTGCCATTTTTATGAGTATTCCACACTTCCCCTTCCCAAGAGCCCTTTTTGTTAAGTGATACCCACATTTTTTTATAAAAAAGATTACCGTGCTGTGTTGATTGTAGAAGTTTTGGGCACTTTCCGAGTACATCTTCTTCTCTATAGCCTGTGACTCGTGTAAAAGCTGGGTTGGTAGCCAAGATAAAGTCATGTGCGTCCACTATAAACATGGCTTCATCTGAATGTTTATAAACAGCGGCTGCAAGGCGTAGGGATTCTTCTGTTTGTTTACGTTCCGTTGCATCAATAGAGATGCCGATAATACCTGCCAATTGTCCGGCAGAATCAAAAAGTTTGGTCTTTGTGACTTCCAAGTTATGTAGTTGTCCATCAGCAAAGGGGACCAATTTGTGTGAAATATGGGGTTCATCTTGATGCATGCAGGCAGTGTCAGAAGTATGGCAATGCTCTGCTAAGTCTGCACCTAATAAACCAGCAAGGTTGCTGGTGGTGATAAAGTCATTTTCAGGGATGCCTACGGCATTACAAAAAGTTTTATTAACAAATGTATAGCCGCCTTTAGTGTTGGATAACCAAATACCAATGGGAGCATTATCCAGAATGGCATGTAGTTTGGTTTCGCTGTCTTTGCGTGCCGCTTCAGCTTGTTTAAGGCGGTAAACCCAATAAGCAAAACACAACAAAATACCTAACATAATAGCGGCGTATTTCAGGACTGTGGCATAGCTCAAGCCTTGGGTTATTTCTAGTTTTTGCCAGCGTTTAAATATTGCTTCTTTTTCTGTTGGGGTAATGCTGGCGAGGGCCTTGCGTATAATGCTCTGCAATTCAGGGTGATGTTTGGCTGTGGCAAAGCGAAATTCACTTTGGTAAGATGTTTGCCCTGCAAAGCCTAAATTAAGTAAGCCTAATTTTTTTATGGCATAACTGGCGGCGGTGACATCGCCGACAAAGGCTGTTGCCTTGCCTGTGGCAACTAGGCGTAGAGCTTGTTGAATAGTATCGGTAGTTATGATGTTGATATCAGGGTGATGCCTGTTCAAGAGTTCTTGAGTGAAATGACCTTTATGTATGGCAACTTTACGACCAGAAAGTTGCTTGAGTGAACTGATGTAGCCTTGTGAGCGCTCTGCAATAATGACAGCTGAACTATTAATATAAGCAGGACTAAAATTTAGATATTGTTCGCGTTCGGAGGTTTTAACTAAACATGATAATAAATCGATATTCCCCTTTTTTGCTTGATTGAGGGTTTCGTGCCAAGTTTGCTTGTCTTTAATAAGAGCAAATTTTATACCTAAGCGTTGTTCGATTAAATGAATAAAATCTGCCGCAATACCTTGGTAATTATTTTCAGCATCTAGCCATTCATAGGGCGGGAAATTGTGATCAATAGCTAAGCTAATAACGGGGTTCTGTTTGAGCCATAAGCGCTCTTGAGACGTTAAATTAAACTCAGGAGGGTAATAAATAAAGTTTTTTAAATCAGCATCATTAAGTTTTTTGGCGAGCTTTATATTAGTGTAGGTATCAGCAATACGTCTTAATCGAGGTATCTCTAATTGACCAATCGGGATAATATCCGGAAGCATTAATTTACGTGTTATTTCGGCCTCATAACGTAAATGTGCAATGCTTAATTTACTACTATATTGCTGGTGAATCAGTTGTACTAGTTCTTCTGGGTGTGCTAATGCATATTGCCAGCCTTTTAGAGAGGCACGTTTAAAGCGAGCTACCCGCTGCGGGTGTTGTTGTATTTCTTCTAGGCCGGTGAATAAAATATCGCCATAAAAATCGACACCATAATTATGTGGGTTAATAATATTAAAAGCAATATTCTTGGTTTTGAGTTCGAATGGCATGTCGGTAATATAGGCCGAAATGACATCTACTTGGTTAGCGATAAACTCTTTTGTTGTGAATGAGCGTGCTACAACCGTGAAGTTATTTCGGTTAAGTCCTGCTTCCGCTAACATTGCTGTGAGTGGAGCCTCATCTCCCCCTGTGGTATCCATCATAATGCGCTTACCACGCATCTCATAAGGGCTAATAATACCTGACTCTTGTTTGCTGATAAAGATGAGTGGGTTATGTTGATAGATAGCAGCTAAGGCTCGGATGGCCTTGCCATTAGCGTAATGTGCAAGAATGCCAATATCGCCAATAGCATATTGTGCTTGGTCACTTACTATTTGTTTGATCGGGCTGATTTCGGGTGATGCTTCTTGTAAGGTTACTTTCAGGCCTTCTGCATGATAGTAACCTTGTGCTATGGCTGCGTAGTACCCTGCAAATTGAAAAGCATGTTTCCATTTAAGCTGTAGCGTTATGGGGTCAAGGTCTGCAGCAGGGGGAGTGTTTTGTGTTGCATGGCTTAAGCCAGTGAAAAATACAATAAACAACTGCAGGTATATGAGCAAGTGCAATGATATGAATTTTCTTGGGGCGACAAAAAAAACTAACATTTTAAATGAGGCCCTCTATTGGAAATATATAACATGACTGAAATCATATACTTTATTGCAACTAAAGTTAAATAAAGGCTTATTAAAGTGAAGCTAATTGATTTAAGTATTATCCCAAAAAATATGCTTGCAAAAGTGCTATGGACATCACATTTTTAAAGTATTAGCGCGTTGCTTTATGATTTTGAATTTATAAATTTGGTAAAGCAGGCTAGAATTAAAAATAACTCAAAACATCAGGCTAAATATATTGGTAATATTATAATATTAGAAATTACTTAGTATGTAAATTTGAAAAATAAGTAATCGATTTATCAATTACTAGAGGTATAAGCATTATTCTGGTGTTTTCTAGTTAGCCATGCAAGTTATGCCGTGTCTGATTAAAAAATACGCTGAGTAGTTACAAATATTAAAGATATGTCATTGTCTGACGCTAACAATTAATGCCAAACTAAATTTAACAGGAAACCTTTATGGATATTATTAAACGCTCTATTTTATTGCAATTAGCAGTGCCTGTTATTATTTTGCTGACATTAAGTTTGGTGTTTATTGGTTTTTATATACCTAGTTCCATGAAGGAAAATGCAATAGCGCAAGCTATTAACTCCTCAACACAAACGATAGAAAGTTTTAAAACGATACGTAAATACTACACGGTTAATGTGATTAATAAAGTGCTTAAATCGAAAGCAGTTAAACCAAGTATTAATCATAAAGGTCAAGAAAATACGATTCCTTTGCCTGCCACTATGATTCATGATTTGAGTGATCAGATGGCTGGCAAAGGTATGCAGTTAAAAATTTATAGTGCTTTTCCTTTTCCTAACCGACAAGCTCAACATTTGGATGATTTTCAGCAACAAAGTTGGCAGATGTTGAGTACGGCACCTGATAAGCCATTTATTAAAACTGAACAACAAAATGGCCGACAAACGGTACGGGTGGCAATTGCAGATAAAATGACTGAACAAGCATGTGTGGATTGCCATAACTCACACCCTGATACGCCTAAGAATAATTGGCAGTTAGGTGATGTGCGTGGCGTACTTGAAGTGAGTATTGATATACAGGATATTATTGACCAAGGGCAAATGAATGCACTTAAAATTGTTGCTATTCTTGCATTAATTTTGATTGCAATTGTTATTTTGATGATTGTTAAATTTAATGGGATCAATCGAAGGTTAAAAAACTTTGGTGGCTCCTTGGCAAAAGCGACAGCAGGCGATTTAACGACTCGTGCTGATGCAAGTGGGAGCGATGAGATTGCTAATGTTTGTCAGCAATATAATGAATTGATTGGTGCCACACAGGCAATGGTTAATGATATGACTCTTGCGTCTGAGAACTTGTTGACAGAAGCGCATGATTTACATGCAGTCGCAGGCGCATCTAGCGAAAATATTAATCAACAAAAACTGGAGACTGAGCTGGTTGCTTCGGCAATGGGGCAAATGAGTTCTGCTATCCATGAAGTTGCTTCTAGTATTGCAAATACGAC
Source organism: Methyloprofundus sp. (assembly GCA_016592635.1). Taxonomy (NCBI): domain Bacteria; kingdom Pseudomonadati; phylum Pseudomonadota; class Gammaproteobacteria; order Methylococcales; family Methylococcaceae; genus Methyloprofundus; species Methyloprofundus sp. The sequence continues at coordinate 3,509,961 of AP023240.1, read as the reverse complement.
CACTGCGATCAAGCATGCTGATACAGAGGCACAGCATGGAAGTCAGATTGTGACAGAAACCATTACTTCCATTAATGCCTTATCAACGGAAGTGAGTAATGCAATCAGTGTTATTCAGCAATTGGAGCATGAAAGCAATCAGATTGGTACCGTTCTGGATGTGATCGGTGGAATTGCCGAGCAAACTAACTTATTAGCGCTTAATGCTGCGATTGAAGCCGCTAGGGCGGGTGAGCAAGGTAGAGGCTTTGCAGTGGTGGCTGATGAGGTTCGTACATTAGCTGGACGTACCCAGCAATCAACATCAGAAATTCAAAGCATGATTGAGAAACTGCAGGCAGGTGTGAAAAATGCGGTCACAGTGATGAATAAAAGTGGTACTTATACTAAAGATAGTGTTGAGCGCGCTACTTCCGCAGGTGATGTTCTTAATGAAATAACCAGTACCGTGACGACCATTAATGATATGAGTGCTTTGATTGTTAATGCGGCAGAAGAGCAGAGTAAAGTAAGTGATGAGGTCTCAATCAATATCGGTCGAATTAGTCAAGGTGCGGAGCAGTCAGTGACTGCAATAGGTAAGACCACACAAGCAAGTAGAAAGCTAGAACAAATGGCAGCTGATTTACAAAGTCTGGCACAGCGGTTCAAGTGCTAATAGGGTAGCCTGTTTTGGTGGAGTTCAATAGAATCAAGATTATTGATGAGGGCTGGATTCTATTGAACTCTATTGTGGTTATGGTATTTGTTTAACGTACGCAGCGTGAACCAGAATTAACGGCTGACTCAACTATTTTGCCTGGTTCGCTAGTATTTTCGGTTTGGACGAAACCATCACTGGCTGCCATAAATTGGCAAGCAGGGTTGATGTAGTTAAGTTGTACTCCCATTTGGTCGGCGTGGATAATCATTTCTGATATCTCCATGCTTGTTGGTGCGCGCCAATCATCATATCCTGCAAACTCTAGTGAGGCACAATATTCAACGATATCAGTAGTCGCTGTAGCAGCTGCGTTAGCATTAATATGGCAGCCGTGTGAACCGTTAACCCATGAAAGTTGCGCATTATGATCGGTTAGTACTTCATCCATACCAATCATTTCTGAACTGAAGCGTTCACGTGGTTCTGCGCCTAATATGGCAAAGGTACTATTAGTCGCATCAAATTGGATGCGTACATTTTCAAATAAAGAACCGCTTGCAATGAGTCTGGGAACGGTTAAAACATTTTCAGTAAAGTCCGCATCGGTATTGTTTTCAGCGCTGACTAAAATAGGTGATATAGCAAGAGTAGCAATAGATGTAAGTAGCAATTTTTTTAAAAACATATAAACCTCTTTTAATTTAAAAGTGAAATAAAGAATGAACAGAGAGCCTCAATAAGTATTGGAGGATATTGTTTGTTCAATTCAGAGTTTATTATCAAGAGGAGTGCGGATGAGGTATGTAACTAGAGTCACAATATTAATGCCACATTAAGTAGTGAAATAGAGTGATGGGGTGGTGTTACTTAATTTTGCAAATTTTCAAAGGGTCGATTATTTCGATTTTGCCACGACTTAGTTTGATGAGCTGGTTACGTTCAAACTCTTTGAGTAGGCGGCTGATGACTTCACGTGAGCTGGCGAGTTCTTCGGCAATAATTTGGTGAGTGATACTGATTTTTTGGCTAGTCGCTGATTTTTCTAGCAGCCATGCTGCCAAGCGCGAATCTAAGCGCCGGAATGCAAGGGCATCAACAAGGCTAATCAGGTCTGCCATGCGTTGGGATAGCAAAGAAAAAATGAATTGCTGCCATTGCGGTTCGGTTTTGAGCCAGTGCAGCATTTGTTGCGTGGAAACGATCAGGCCTTCTGCGTCTTGTTCTATTTCAGCAATAGCAGGAAATACTTGTGAGTTTAAAATACACGATGCCGTTAGAATACAGCTTTCACCTGCACCAATATGGTATAAGGTGATCGCTCTACCATCTTCAGCTGGGCGATATACACGTACCAAACCTTTTTGCAAAATAATGAAGTTATCACATCGGTCGCCCAAGTTACTGATGATGGTGCCACTAGGCACAGAGACTTTTTTGACCTGTGGTTGTTTTAATAAAAATTCAAAGGGGGCTTGTGCGATATCCATTTGTTGATTCTATCGTTCTCGCACTCGGTTCTCAAGTTATTTATCCATAGTGTTATGCTTATGTTGCTGGCATTGTCGGTTCTTTACGAATATTATTAGTTTTGACCCCTTAATTTAAAAAACAACAAGAGTAAGCAATATGACTGCCGAAATACAATTAACTGATGCTGAGTGGCGCGAAAAATTAAGCCCTGAGCAATATAATGTTTGTCGCTGCAGTGCAACTGAAGCGCCGTTTACAGGCAAATATACTGATTGTAAACAGGAAGGTGTTTATCATTGTAGTTGTTGTGGCCTTGCTTTATTTGATTCGACAAGCAAGTTTGATTCAGGTTCAGGCTGGCCGAGTTACTTTGATATCGTAGCTGCTACGGCCGTTACCGAAGTAGTGGATGATTCACGTGCCATGCAACGTGTAGAAGTGACTTGTAGTGCATGTGCTGCACATTTAGGGCATGTATTTCCAGATGGTCCGCAGCCAACAGGTTTACGGTATTGTATTAATTCGGCAGCTTTGGATTTAAAAACACGATGAACAGTCAACAGCAAGTACAGCAATTACTAGATTTTATTGATGCCAGTCCGAGCCCTTGGCATGCCGTGGCAACAATGGAACAGCAGTTAGTCGCAGCAAAATTTCAGCGTTTGGCTGAGATTGAGGCATGGCAGATACGGGCAGGTGGGCGTTATTACATTATTCGCGATGACTCTTCTATTATTGCCTTTGTTGCAGGGCAAAAATCATTAGTAGAGCACGGCTTTAAAATTATTGGCGCGCATACAGATTCGCCTGGGTTAAGAATTAAACCGCATGCATTATTTAAAACAGGTGAGTTATTGCAGATGGGCGTTGAGGTTTATGGCGGTCCGATTTTAGCCACCTTTACCGATCGAGATTTGAGTTTTGCCGGACGAGTGAGTTATCGTGCTGCGACAGGCGAAGTTAAAACAGAATTGTTACATTTTGAGCAGGCATTACTGCGATTACCCAACCTTGCCATTCATATGAATCGAACAGTCAATGAAGATGGCTTAAAATTAAACAAGCAGACAGAGTTACCGTTGTTGTTTGCCATGAGTAGTCAAGAGCAGCTTCCTGCAGATGCATTTACGGACTTATTGGTCAGTAAGACTAATATAGCAGCTAAAGATATTTTATCTTGGGAATTTAATGTTTATGATACCCAAAAAGGTGCATTTTGGGGTGCTGAGCAAGAATTTTATGCGGATAGCCAGTTGGATAATTTAGCATCTTGTCATGCCGGCTTATCAGCTTTGTTGGCTGGTTCAGTGTCAAGTTCGGGTAATACCGTGGTGTGTGCTTTTTTTGATCATGAGGAAGTCGGTAGCGAAAGTGCGAAAGGAGCCGATGGTAGTTTTCTGCCTGATACTTTAGAGCGTATCGCGTTAGCAAGCGACCTAGGCACTGAGGGTTATAAAAGGGCATTGGCCAATAGCTTTATGTTCAGTGTCGATATGGCGCATGCGTATCAGCCTAATTTTCCAGCGGCCTATGAGGCAGAGCATAAAGTGTATGTTAATAAAGGTCCTGTCATTAAACTAAATGCTAATCAGCGTTATAGCTCAGAAAGTATTTCGGCAGCGATGTTTATGCGTTGGTGTGAACAGGTTGAGGTTCCGTATCAGCAATATGCACATAGAACCGATATTCCCTGTGGTAGTACGATTGGTCCGATGACGGCAGCAAAATTAGGTATGCGTACTGTTGATGTGGGTAATGCCATGTGGGCGATGCATAGTATTAGGGAGAGTGCTGGGGTGTTAGATCATGAATATATGATTAAAGTGATGACGTGTTTTTTTGAGGAATAGAGCATTTATTTCCAATAAATTACTGAGAATATGCTATACATTATAAAGATAAATTGAAAGGCTATCGAGCAGCTATGCAAACGAATATTATTTCTTTAAGTTCTGAGTATCAAGTGAGTGCTGCTCAGGCAGAAAAACTGCTTACATTGCAGCGTGAAATTTTAGAGAAAGTTGCTTTGGGGGTTGATTATAAACAGATTCTTGATGATTTATGTACAGCAGCTGAGGCAATGGTTGCTGATGCCGTTGCTTCTATCATGATGTTTGATGCCAGTGGCAAATTTTTAACGGTTTTGGCAGCACCCTCGATTCCAAATGAAGCAGTGATTGCATTGAATGGTTTAGTGCCTGGGGAACAGTCGGGGTCTTGTGGTACGGCTGTTTATAGCGGTGAAGCGCAATTTGTGGTGAATACTAAAAAAGATCAACGCTGGTGTACTTTGCAGCAATTTGCAGCTGATTTTGGTATTGGCGCATGTTGGTCATGCCCTGTCAAAGTGGAGCAAGATAAGGCAATTGGTTCGTTTGCTTTATCAAGTTTTGAAGAGCGAGTGCCTTCCGCGTTTTATAAGCAACTACTGGAAACTAGTGCGCATATTGTTGGTATTATTGTTAAGCGCCAACAGGAGGAGAAGTCACTTTGGGATTTAGCGCATTATGATGCCTTAACAGGATTGGCAAATCGAACCTTATTTAATGAAAAATTTGCTGCTGGGCTTAAAGATGCCATTATTAATAAGCAGTCGTTAGCGTTGTTAATGCTGGATTTGGATGGCTTTAAAGATGTTAATGATACCCAAGGGCACGATATTGGTGATCTAGTTTTACAGCGTGTTGCTGAGAATGTGCAAAGTGTTTTAAGTGCTGCTGATGTTTTTGCACGTTTGGGGGGTGATGAATTTGTTATCTTATTAGGTTATTCAGGCGATCAGGCAGTTATTGAGAGCCTTGCCGAGCAAATTTTAAGTTTATTCCAACAAAAAATTGCAGTTGCCAGACATACTTTTGCTTTATCCACCAGTATTGGTATTAGCTTATTTCCAGAGGATGGTAGGTCTACGCAAGTGTTGTTACGCAATGCTGATACCGCTATGTATGCAGCAAAAAAGTCAGGGCGTAATTGCGCACGCTTCTATAGTGTTGACTTGACACGATCAGTACGTGATCGTATGGAATTGATGACTGATATGCGTCTAGCCTTGCTTAAGCAGGAATTTGTATTGCATTATCAGCCGCAGTATTGCCAATTAAGTAATGACTTGGTTGGCGTTGAAGCTTTAGTGCGTTGGCAGCACCCAACAAAAGGTTTAATAGCACCTAATATTTTTATTCCTGTGGCTGAGGAAAGTGGTTTCATTAAAGAGTTAGGCTTGTGGATTTTTAGTGAAGCATGTCGACAGTGTATGCAGTGGTGGGCGAGTGGTATTTCCTACTTTTCTTTAGCTATTAATTTGTCCGTTAAGCAATTAAATACTGAAAATATTCAACAATTTCAAGAGGTCTTGGCTAGTCTTAATTTTCCAATACAATGGTTAGAGCTGGAAGTAACTGAGAGCTTGGTTATGCAGCAGAGTAGTTTGGAAGAACTAAACAAATTAGATGCCTTAGGTATTAGTATTTCCATGGATGACTTTGGAACGGGCCATTCTTCTCTGGCACAATTAAAGCATTTGCCTATTTCAAAATTAAAAATTGATCGATCTTTTGTGCAAGACTTATCGACTAATGAAAGTGATAAGGTGATCGCTAAAACAATTATTGCAATGGGGCATAGTTTGGGCTTGAAAATTGTTGCAGAAGGGGTTGAGACTACAGATCAGCAAGATTATTTAGTGCAACATGGTTGTGACATCATTCAGGGCTATTTGTTAAGTCGGCCATTACCTGCATCAAAGGTTGTCGAGTTATTTTCTAAGCACTAAGGAACGAAAATTTAATAATATCCAAGCCATACCTGTGGATATGACTCCCCCTCGTTCCTAAGCTTTGGTTCTGTTCAGAGTTTGATAAAATTCTCCTCCCTTATTTGTTTGTTCATCTTAAAATGGGGCAAACATTGTGAAGGGTGCGCACTACATACCTAAGCTAAAGGTACGTGGCGCGTACTCCACTATAGCACCCCATCTTAAAGTTTGTGCCCGTATTTTTTTAACAGCCCTTTTGTTTTTTCTTAGTTACTCTCTTAATCGGAACTGGGCCGCTAAATTAAGCCCTAAGCCTAGCTTTACAATTATGGACAAATTATAATCCAAGCACTGCTTTTTATTATTAATTAAGGAACTGGAAATGATGATTGATCAACAGCCTTTATCAGCTGATGAGTTAGCCAAAATACATGCGTATTGGCGTGCCGCGAATTATTTGTCTGTTGGACAGATCTATTTAATGGATAACCCTCTGTTAAGGAAGCCTCTAATATTAGAGCATGTTAAGCCAAGACTATTAGGGCATTGGGGAACTACCCCAGGTTTAAATTTTATTTACGCTCATATGAACCGCCTGATTAAGGCACAAGATTTAAATACAATTTATATTGCCGGCCCTGGACATGGTGGGCCCGGATTAGTTGCTAATACGTGGCTGGAAGGTACTTATAGCGAATACTATCCTGATATTTCTGAAGATGAAACGGGTATGCGTCGCTTATTTAAGCAATTTAGCTTTCCAGGTGGTATTCCTAGTCATGTTGCACCTGAAACACCCGGCTCTATTCATGAAGGCGGTGAATTAGGCTATGCGGTTTCCCATGCTTATGGGGCGGTGTTTGATAACCCGGATTTAATTGCTTGTTGTGTGGTGGGAGATGGTGAAGCAGAAACTGGCCCACTAGCAACATCTTGGCATTCGAATAAATTTTTAAATCCCATTCGTGATGGTGCGGTTTTGCCTATTCTGCATTTGAATGGCTATAAAATTGCTAATCCAACACTTTTAGCGCGTATGCCTAAAGAGGAATTAGAAAGTTTATTTATCGGCTATGGTTACAAACCGTATTTTGTAGAAGGCTCTGACCCTGAAGTCATGCATCAAAAAATGGCGGCGACCATGGATGTGGTGATTGCGGAAATTAAAGCTATTCAACAACAAGCTCGTGATTCGGGCAAAGCGATACGCCCTAAATGGCCCATTATTATATTGCGTTCGCCTAAAGGGTGGACAGGGCCAAAAGAAGTCGATGGTAAAAAAGCTGAAGATTTTTGGCGTTCACATCAAGTACCTTTTTCGGGAGTGCGCGAAGACCCTAACCACCTAAAATTATTGGAGGAGTGGTTGCAAAGCTATAAGGCAGAAGAGCTGTTTGATGAAAAGGGTGTCTTTTTAGCAGAGTTGAAAGCGTTAGCACCGAAGCATCAGCGTCGTATGAGTGATAATAGTCATGCTAATGGTGGGTTATTATTAAAGAAATTACATTTACCGCAGTTTGCTGATTATGCAGTCGATGTACCAACGCCTGGAGCTGTTAAGGCTGAAGCAACACGTGTACAAGGGCAGTTTCTGCGTGATGTTATGCAGAAAAATGAACAGCAGCAAAATTTTCGTTTATTTGGTCCTGATGAAACCGCATCCAATCGCTGGAGCGCTGCTTTTGAAGTAACCGATAGGACTTGGATGGAGTCAACCATTCCTGAAGATGATCATTTGTCTACCGATGGTAGAGTGATGGAAATTCTTTCCGAGCATACTTGTCAAGGTTGGTTGGAAGGTTATTTATTAACAGGGCGGCATGGTTTTTTTAATTGTTATGAAGCTTTTATTCATATTATTGATTCGATGTTTAATCAGCATGCCAAGTGGTTGAAAACAACGAGTGATATTGAGTGGCGTAGACCTGTTGCTTCCTTAAACTATTTATTATCTTCACATGTATGGCGACAAGATCATAATGGTTTTTCTCACCAAGATCCTGGTTTTATCGATCATGTGGTGAATAAGAAGCCTTCAGTGATTCGTGTCTATCTGCCACCTGATGCGAATACTTTATTATCCGTCACCGATCATTGTTTGCGTAGTCGTAACTATGTCAATGTGGTGGTGTGTGGTAAACAGCCTGCTGAGCAATGGTTAGATATGGATAGTGCGATTAAGCATTGTACTGCGGGTATCGGCATTTGGGATTGGGCGAGTAATGATCAAGACACGGGTGAACCTGATGTGGTCATGGCATGTGCGGGGGATGTGCCAACGCTAGAAACTTTGGCTGCCGTTAAACTTTTACGTGAGCAAGTACCTGAGTTAAAAATTAGAGTGGTTAATGTGGTTAATTTGATGAAGTTGTTACCACAAGAAGAACATCCGCATGGTTTGTCTGATCGTGAGTTTGAAGATGTTTTTACACCTGATAAGCCAGTTATTTTTGCCTATCACGGTTACCCTTGGTTAATTCATAGATTGACTTATAGGCGCCCCAATCATAGTAATTTTCACGCGCGTGGCTATAAGGAAGAAGGTACTACTTCAACACCATTTGATATGGTGGTTATGAATGATTTAGATCGTTTTCATTTGACCATTGATGCATTGAACCGTGTTCCTGAAATACGGCATCGTGCTGTTTATGTAAAACAGCTGATGCGTGATAAGTTAATTGAACACCAGCAGTATGTACGTCAGTATGGTGAGGATATGCCTGAGATTCGTGATTGGAAGTGGGTTGATTAGTTATCATGTGCTTTAACTGGGAGGTATTGCTGCCCTACAAATAATGGCAAGGCGGTGCAGTAATATTTTCTATCCCCTTTTGATTCACCACAAAGCAAATAGACTATAACACGGGTTTACGCAGTTTTTTCGAGTGCAAGTGAGCTGGTGAGGCTTTTTTATGGCACAATATGCAATTTTTGAACCAATAAAATTATGTTAATTGATTTACTTGCTTTAGCCGTTGGTTTGGTTGTTTTAGTGTTTTCGGCTGATTGGTTTGTTGATGGAACTTCTTCAATTGCTAGAAATTTAGGTGTTTCTCCTTTATTGATTGGCTTGACTATTGTTGGCTTAGGAACATCTGCACCTGAAATTTTAGTTTCATCATTAGCATCAATGCAAGGGAACCCAGGGCTAGCCATAGGGAATGCGATTGGTTCTAATATTGCTAATATGGGTTTAGTGTTGGGCTGTACGGCATTGGTAGCGCCTTTAGCATTCCGTTCGGGTTTATTAAGACGGGAATTGCCTGTTTTAATGCTTATTAGTGTGGTGTGTTATGTGCTGGCTTTAGATGGCTTAAGTGTTCTTGATGGCGTTATTATGTTGTCAGGCTTGGCGGTCTTCTTATTTTGGTTGATACGCTCAGCGATGGCAGAGCGTAAAAATGATGTTTTGGCGCAAGAGATTGCAGAAGATATACCTGAGACGATGTCCAATCGCAAAGCTTGGCTTTATTTTGTGGTGGGTTTGCTTGGCTTATTGATCAGTTCTAAAGTGCTGGTTTGGGCAGCTGTCAATATTGCGCTGTCATTAGGTGTCAGTGATCTTGTTATTGGCCTGACTATTGTTGCCTTGGGGACTAGCTTACCTGAGCTGGCAGCTTCTATTGGTAGTGTACTCAAAGGTGAAGATGATTTGGCGGTAGGTAATGTTATTGGTTCTAATATCTATAACTTATTAGCGGTGTATTCTTTGCCTGCATTGATAGCGCCAGGCCCTGTCGATGCAGTCGTAATTGCGCGTGATTTTCCTGTATTATTAGGGTTTACAGCTGTTTTGTTTATTTTAGGTGTTGGTATTTCAAAAGCAGGCAATATTAATCGTTGGGAAGGGGGCGGCTTGTTATCTGCCTATTTGCTCTATCAATGGTTCATTTTTCAAAGTGTTGCTTAGTTAGCTATGGATGATAGTGAGCTAATTAAAGCTGCAAAAGAGGTAGTCTCTATTGAGGCAGAAGCCGTTACTGGTTTGTTAACCAGAATCGATACTGACTTTGTTAAGGCTTGTCATATTATTAAGGAATGCGCTGGACGAGTTGTTGTGACTGGCATGGGGAAATCGGGGCATATTGCAGGGAAAATTGCTGCGACCTTGGCGAGTACGGGTACTCCAGCCTTTTTTTTGCACCCGGGTGAGGCGGGGCATGGCGATTTAGGGATGATCACTCGCCAAGATGTCGTGTTGGCACTGTCAAATTCGGGAGAAACGGATGAGATTCTGACCTTGTTACCTATTATTAAGCGTTTAGGGGTGCCAATGATTGCGATAACAGGTCGCGAGCATTCTGCGTTGGCGAGATTATCTTCAGCCCATCTCAATAATGCAGTTGCTAAAGAAGCTTGTTCTTTGGGCTTGGCTCCTACGGCAAGTACAACTGCAGCTTTAGTGCTGGGTGATGCATTGGCGGTTACTTTAATGACTATGCGTGGATTTACGCGTGATGACTTTGCTCTATCGCATCCTGGAGGTAGTTTAGGGCGGCGCTTGTTAGTTTTGGTTGGTGATATTATGCATACGGGCGATAGCTTGCCAGTTGTGCAAAGTGATGTGACCATTATGAGTGCTTTAGTTGAAATGACAGCTAAGAAACTGGGTGTGACTGCAGTAATTGACCCGCCGGGGTATTTGGCTGGGATTTTTACTGATGGTGATGTGCGTAGGCTGCTAGAAAAATCTATTGATGTTAAGGCTGTTGCTGTTGTCGAAGTGATGACAGCTAATTGTCAGACCATTACACAGGATGCCTTAGCGGCAGAGGCGATGCAATTAATGGAAGAGAAAAAAATTAATGCTTTAATTGTTGTGGATGAGCAACAGAAAGTTATTGGCGTGTTAAATATGCATGATTTAGTTCATGCTGGAATTATATAGAATGCAAAATAGAAACGAAAAAGCACAAGATATTAAAGTCTTAATTTTGGATGTTGATGGCGTATTGACGGATGCACGACTATTTTTTGATGAGCAAGGTAAAGAATATAAGGCTTTTAATGCGCGTGATGGCCTAGGGGTAAGACTGCTACAGAAGGCAGGGATTCAAGTGGCGGTTATTTCAGGTAGGAGTTCTAGGCCTGTTGAACTAAGGATGAAGAACTTAGATATTGAGATGGTTTATTTAGGACAGTCTGATAAAAGTTTTGCGTTTAAAGATATTATTGCAAAAGTAGGTTGTACGCCCGCGCAGACAGCTTATGTCGGGGATGATTTGATTGATTTGCCTGTTTTGACGAGAGCAGGGCTCGCTATTGCTGTGCAGGATGCTAATGCCCAAATTTTGCCTTATGTAGATTGGCAAACACAGCACTCTGGAGGTCAAGGCGCGGTGCGTGAGGTCTGTGACTTTATTTTGCAGGCACAGGGGAAAATGGATGAGATTATTAATGCTTATTTGGCGTAATATTTCAGTTATTGAATTCTCGTTCCTTAATACTGGTTTGTTAAATAATGCGTGAGCATCCTATTAAATGGTATGTTTTTCTCATTGCTATCTTGTTGTTTTCAATGTGGGTCATTAATTTAGTTCCTGAACTGGAATTGGAACCACAAATAGCCAAAAGTGAATATACCACGGATTTTTTTTCAGTTACGTATAGTAAGTTGCAAATGAATGCGGAAGGTAAGCCACATGATAAATTAGATGCTGATTATTTAGAGCACTATAGCGAAAATGGTGAGACCAAATTGACGCAGCCAATTATGGTCATCTTTAAAGAGCCTGCTCCTCCATGGAGGATGTGCGCCCAAACTGGGCGTATTTCTTCTGGGGGGGATTCGGTGTTTCTTGAGGGAGCGGTTTTTATTAGTAGGGTGGCAGGGGAGCAAGTACGTGCAATTGAGATAGAAACGACTAATTTACATTTAGAGCCTAACCGAAATTATGCAGAAACGGATGACTGGGCTGAGTTGGTAAGTGAGTTGGATACTATGTCAGGAGTGGGTTTGAAGTTGTTTTATCAGGATCCTCTTTATATTGAATTGTTGGCAAAGGTTAAAGGAAGGCATGAATATCAGTAAAAGGCTATTGTACTTATTTTTTTTGGTGAATTTTATGCTATGCTCAACTGTAAGTGCTCTAGAGGGAGATAGCGTGCAGCCAATTACCGTAGATTCTGATGCGGGCTTTTATGATGAAAAAAAAGGGCTTAGTATTTATACGGGAGATGTGGTTGTTATACAGGGGAGTATGCGTTTAGGTGCAGATAAGTTGGTTGTTTATCTAGAAAATAGAGAAATACAAAAAATGGTGGCAACTGGCAGGCCAGTTAAATTTAGACAAACACCTGAAGCGGGTAAAGAAGATGTGCATGGTAATTCTTTGACTGCAGAATATTTTCCTGAGACTAAGTTACTAATTTTACTAGAAAGTGCGGTAGTCTGGCAGGGGGAGAATAGCACTAAGAGTGAGCGTATTGAGTATGATCGGCTAAGAGAAGTACTTAAGGCGGGCGATACTACGTCGACAAATAAGCGTGTGCATGTGATTTTACAGCCAAAAAGTAAGGCAGATTAACCATAATGGCTATATTGGTAGCAAAAAATATTGGCAAAGTTTATGGTAAGCGAACAGTCGTAAATGATGTTTCTTTGCATGTTGAGAGTAATGAAATAGTAGGGCTGTTAGGCCCAAACGGGGCTGGAAAAACCACAAGTTTTTATATGTTAGTTGGTTTAGTACGCGCTGATACAGGACATATTTTCTATAATGAGCGTGATATTACTCATTATCCAATGCATAGGCGTGCGAAGTTGGGTGTGGGCTATTTGCCGCAAGAAGCTTCAGTTTTTAGAAAGTTGAGTGTTGCAGATAACTTGCGGGCAGTGTTGGAACTTAGAAAAGATTTAAATAAGGGGCAGGTAGAACTTATTATTGATGAATTGTTGGATGAGTTTAGTATTTCGCATATTCGCAATAATATTGGTGTTGGTCTGTCAGGTGGGGAGCGGAGGCGGGTGGAAATAGCAAGAGCATTGGCAACTGATCCTGAGTTTGTTTTGTTGGATGAGCCTTTTGCTGGAGTCGATCCTATTTCTGTTATTGAGATTCAAAAAATTATTGCACATTTAAAAAATAGAAATATAGGTGTGCTGATTACTGAACATAATGTTAGAGAGACACTGGGTATTTGTGATAGGGCATATATTTTGAATGCGGGTCAAGTGATTGCCGAAGGTACTTCAGCAGATATAGTTGCGAATGAAGAGGTGCGACGGGTGTACTTGGGTGAAAATTTTAGTCTTTAAGGTGGTGAAATAATGATTTTACTCGATAAGTTTAGGGACGAGGGTTTAATAATACCTGAAAGTATGACGCAGGATTTTGGCTTCACAGCGGCGTTAGAAACACAGGCGCATAGCAGGCTACGTAACTGTTTTTCTAGCGCTGCTGTGAGGAGGCCAAAAGGCAAGCTAGACTCGGGTATTACTGAGTTCTCGTTCCTTAGGAGGGCTAAATGAAGCAGTCTTTGCAGCTCCGGATGGGACAACAGTTATCGATGACGCCACAGTTGCAACAGGCGATCAAGTTGTTGCAGCTTTCTACGTTGGATTTACAGCAGGAAATACAGCAAGCACTGGATTCTAATATGATGCTTGAGGTGGCAGAAGACGAGGGCGCGCCAGTAGGAGAACATGTTGAACAAAAAGAAGTTACAGATAAAGTAGATAATAGTGATCAGCTTAGTAGCGAAGGCTCGCAAACGGATATGCCTGATGAGTTGCCTACTGATACATCATGGGAAGATGTGTTTGATGCGGCGCAAATGAATGCAGCGGCTCCTGCCGCGGACGCTCCTGACTTTGAGGTGCAGCGTAGCAAATCAGCAAGTTTGCAAGATCACTTGCTGTGGCAGATGGAGATGGTGCCTTTTACTGAAAGAGATCGAGCCATTGCTATTGCCATTGTTGATTCGGTTGATGGTGATGGGTATTTAAGAAGTACGGTCGAAGATATTTATCAAGGAATGATAGATCAGTTTGATGATTTGGAAAAAGAAGAGTTTTGCGCCGTTTTACATAGAGTGCAACAGTTTGAGCCTGCAGGTGTTGTGGCAGAAGACTTGAGAGATTGTTTGCGTTTACAGTTGATGCAATTGCCTGAAGATTTCCCCTTGCGCAATGATGCGCTGGAATTGGTGGAACGCTTTCTTGATTTGTTGGCAGCTCAGGATAGAATTAAATTAATGAAACGTTTAGCCGTTTCTGGTAGTGTGCTGGATAAAATTATTAGCTTGATTCGTTCATTAGACCCGATGCCAGGACGGACTATTGAAGAGTCTGATTCGGAATATGTCGTGCCTGATGTATTTGTTGCCAAGGTGAATGGTGAGTGGCAAGTAAATCTGAATCCGGATATTGCACCTAAATTAAGAGTAAATCCTTTTTATTCAAATATGATTAAAAGGGCTGATAATAGTAAAGATAATGTCAGTATGAAGGAGCATTTGCAAGAGGCTCGCTGGTTTATTAAGAGTTTGCATAGTCGAAATGATACTTTGCTGCGTGTTGGTCAAAGTATTATTGCTAAGCAAACGGAGTTTCTTGAGCACGGGGCAATTGCAATGAAACCGATGGTGCTGCGAGATATTGCAGAAGAGTTGGAGTTGCATGAATCGACTATATCGCGGGTAACAACCCAAAAATATATGCATCTTCCTAATGGTGTTATTGAATTCAAATATTTTTTCTCTAGTCACGTATCAACGGCGGCAGGAGGGGAGTGTTCAGCTACAGCGATCAGAGCTTTTATTAAAGAGCTGGTGAGTAATGAAAATCCGGCAAAGCCATTAAGTGATAGCAAGATGGCAGAGTTGTTAAAAGAGAAAGGAATTAATGTTGCACGGCGTACTGTTGCCAAGTACCGTGAAGCAATATCTATTCCATCATCTAGTCAAAGAAAGCGACTTTTGTAATAAAGTTAGTATAATGAAATGTTTTTTAAAAATATTATTAGTTAGGAGTTATATTTATGCAAATTAGCATAACAGGTCATCATGTTGAAGTAACCGCGGCAATGAAGCAGCATGTTGAAGATAAAATCGCTAAAATTAAGCGTCATTTTGAGCATGTTACTGATGTACATGTGATCTTGACAGTAGAGAAATTAGAGCAGAAAGCAGAAGCAACAGTGCAAGTTAGTGGTGCAAAAATATTTGCTGATGATGTTAAAGAAGATATGTATGCAGCAATTGATAATATGGTAGATAAGTTAGATCGCCAAATTATTAAGCACAAAGAAAAAATGCAGTCACATCGCGGTTAATTTTGCATTAAAAATAACGAAGAGTGTAGTAATTATGTTCTTCGTTTTTTTTTGCATAGCAAAAAGTTTAGTGTGTAGACGTTGAAATGATGAAGTTGTTAATTTTGACAGGCTTATCTGGGTCAGGGAAAAGTATTGCTTTAGATACTTTAGAGGATTGTGGTTTCTATTGTATAGATAATTTACCGATTACTTTACTGGATGATTTTGTTAGTAATGTCATGTTGCAAGATCAGGCAACATACAGTAAAACGGCTATTGGTATTGACGCAAGAAATCATGGAGATAGCTTGTACGCATTTGCTGATAAGCTGGCTTATATACGTGCACATGGTATAGAGTGCAGTGTCATTTATATGCAAGCGGAAGAAGCAATATTGCTGAAGCGCTATAGTGAAACACGCCGTAGGCATCCGTTGACTAATTTGCATTTGTCTCTAAAAGAGGCAATTAAAATTGAAAAGGACATGTTAAAGTCGGTTGCTAATTTAGCTGATTTAATTATTGATACTAGCCGTACGCATTATCACCAATTGCGTGAGCTAGTACGAGATTATGTGCAGGAAGGAGCGCAACAAAAAATATCCATACAGACACAGTCGTTTGGATTTAAACATGGCATACCACTGGATGCTGATTTTGTCTTTGATGCGCGATGTTTGCCTAACCCGTATTGGAATCCTGCTTTACGAGGGTTGACGGGGAAAGATCAGGCAGTTATAGATTTTTTGCAATCGGAAGTGGTTGCTATGGAATTTTTTCAAGATATTTCAGCGTTATTAGAGCGTTGGGTGCCACGATTTGAGCAAGAGAATCGTAGTTATTTGACGGTTGCTGTGGGTTGTACGGGCGGGCAGCATCGTTCGGTATTTTTAATAGATAGTTTGGCTCGGTATTTCCAGAGTAAGGCGTTTAATGTCATCGTTAGGCACCGGGAATTGCAGTAATAGATTACTTACCAAGAAATAAAAAAGGATATATATGTTAATAAATAGACCACAAGACAACTCTGAGTTGAATTTAGAGCAAATCATGAATGACCTTGATAATAAGGCACTTTATGATGCTCGCAGTCATTTACATAGTTTATATCCTGCTGAAATAGCTTTATTGCTTAGGTCTTTGCCTATAGATTATCGCTACCAATTATGGGAAATTATGGCTCCAGAAGCCATGGGGCAAACTCTTGCTGCATTACAGGGAGAGGTGCGCATTGGCTTGATCAAGCGAACTTTGTCCAAAGATTTGATAATTGCTGCTAGCCAATTAGAGCCACGGGATATGGCTGATTTGGTGGCTGATTTTCCTACAGAAGTAAGAGAAAAAATCCTTCAAAGTGAAGGTGATAGCCGTCTAGAAGCGGCTTTGTCTTATGATGGGCATACCGCTGCTGGGTTAATGAACCTAGATGCCTTAACGATTCGTGCAGATGTTACGGTCGATGCGGTATTAAGGTATTTGCGCGCTCAAGGTAAGATGCCTGCAAATATGGATAGCCTAGTTGTCGTTGATAGAGAAAGTAAGTATCAAGGAGTCGTTGCAATTGCAACCATTTTAACGAGCGATACGCATGTGATTATTGCCACAATAATGAATGCAGTGGCTGAAGCCATTCCGGAGAATATGCCAATTTCTGAAGTGGCAGCTATTTTTGAACATAGAGATATTTTATCTGCAGCGGTAGTAGATGAGGAAGGTAAAGTCACGGGTCGAATTTCCTTAGAGACAGTACTTGATGTTGTGAGAGAAGAGGCTGAGCGTGCTGTTTTAAGTTCAGCGGGACTAGATGAAGAGCATGATTTATTTTCTCCTGTGTTGGTGAGTGCAAGGCGGCGTGCAGTTTGGTTGGGAGTGAACTTGTTTACGGCCTTTTTAGCGTCGTGGGTTATTGGCTTATTTGAAGCGACGATTGATCAAATTGTTGCTTTGGCTGTATTGATGCCAGTTGTTGCTAGTATGGGTGGAATTGCAGGAAGTCAGACATTGACCTTGGTAATTCGTGGTTTGGCATTACATCAAATTGCCCCTTCGAATGCGATGTCATTCTTATTTAAAGAGCTGGCAGTTGGTGCTGTAAATGGAATTGTTTGGTCCGTTGTGGTGGCGATGGTTGCTGCTTACTGGTTCTCTAATATGCCATTAGGTGTGATGTTGGGAGCTGCGATGGTGATTAATTTAAGTTGCGCGGCTTTGGCTGGAGTATTGATTCCTCTATTTTTACACAAGCGTGGTATTGACCCAGCCTTGGCGGGTGGAGTGTTGCTGACAACAGTAACTGATGTTGTTGGTTTTATGTCATTTTTAGGATTGGCAACTATCTTTTTATTGGCTTAAAACTCTCCAGAGAACAAGTATAGTTACGTAAATAGAATGCGTATTATTTTAAAAATTTTTTTAAGGAAAAATGATGAGTATAAAAAAATCACCTTTAGCAATTGCGGTAGGTACGACTTTGGTTTCTGGGTTAACAGCGACAGGTGTTATGGCAGAAGGTGCTGCTGGCGTAGCAAATAGCCCATTTGCGATGACTGAACTAACCGATGGTTATATGCAAGTTGCGCAAGCAGATAAAGTTAAAGGAGCCATGAAAATGAAGGATGGCGCTTGTGGCGAAGGAAAATGTGGCGCAAGCATGATGCCAAAAGGTGCTTTGGAAAAAACATCTGAAGGTAAGTGTGCTGGTAATAAGCCAATGCCGAGTGCTAAAAAAGGTAGTAAAGCCATGGCAATGGAAGGCAAGTGTGGCGAAGGCAAGTGTGGAAGTAGCATGTAATAATTATATCTCGGGAAAATTGCTCGAGTAGGTCTAAATAAAAAACCCATAAAGTGCCAATAATATTGAGTACTTCATGGGTTTTTTATTGCCTGAAGAAAATAATTTTATTATCGGCAAGAGAGGAGGTTACGGCCTTTTTCCTAAAAAATAAATGGTCTTTTATATAGTTAATAAATTACATTAACTATGAAATTTAAATAATTGATAGGGTTTGTTTTTTTTGTGGTAATGGAATGCCTTTAAAATTTTAAGGGTAAGGTGTTTCTAAGTCATTGTCCAAAAAAGAGAAATTATTGGTTAGTCCTCTTGACTAACTAAAGCGAGAAATCTATAGTTTAACTTAAGTGGTGAATAGTGGGGAAAAGTGTCTTTTTTCGGAAGCTTTTGGAATTAAAGGAGAAAGACTTGTTTAGAGGCGTAACAGCAATTAATTTAGATGCAAAAGGGCGCTTTGCAATCCCGACTCGTTATCGAGAAGAATTGCAGGATGCTTGTGAGCATCAATTAGTCGTTACTGTTGCTGTTAATGAAAAATGTGTTGGTGAACCTGGATGTTTATGGCTTTACCCGCTGCCTGAATGGGAAAAGCTTGAGCTAACAATTAGTAAATTACCTACTTTAAATAAAATGGCTGGAAAATTACGGCGCTTTGTTATTGGTAATGCGATAGAAGCTGAAATGGATGCACAGGGTAGGCTGTTATTGTCCGAGAAATTAAGAAATTTTGCGGGTATGGAAAAAAAACTTATTTTAGTGGGGCAGCTAAATAAATTTGAGATATGGAATGAAGCAGCCTGGGCTGCTAAAGAAAGTGAGTGGATGGATGGTGATGACGATGAAGGCTTGGCTGAGCTGGGTAGTTTGTCTTTTTAATTAGGAATAGTGAGTGCATTTACCCGTATTATATAAAGAAGCATTACATGAGCTATCTATCAAACCAGATGGTATTTATATTGACTGTACTTTTGGCCGTGGTGGGCATAGTGCAGGAATATTAAAACAATTAAGTAGTAAAGGGCAATTACTCGCTTTAGACCGAGATTTAGATGCTATTCAATCTGATTATGCGCTTGAATTATTAAAAGACTCTCGGTTTCAACTTGAGCATTGTTGTTTTTCACAACTACAAGGTGTTGTGGAAAAACGTGATTGGTTAGGTAAGGTTGATGGTGTCTTGATGGATTTTGGAATGTCTTCTCCACAGCTAGATAAGGCTGAAAGAGGCTTTAGCTTTATGAAAGATGGGCCATTAGATATGCGTATGGATTGTAGCTCTGGCGTTTCAGCTGCAGAATGGTTGGCAAAAGTTGCCGAGCAAGAGTTGGTGCAGGTATTGTTTGACTATGGTGAAGAACGTTTTGCGCGGCGTATTGCGAATGCTGTTGTTACCCAGCGACTAGAGTCTCCATTGGAGACAACTAAGCAGTTTGCTGATTTGGTGGTTGCAGCCGTGCCTTTTAAAGAAAAACATAAGCACCCTGCTACGCGTAGTTTTCAGGCAGTCAGGATTGCTGTTAATCATGAGTTGGATGAAATTAAAACGGTTTTAGAGCAAGCTGTGCATGTTTTAAATAGTGGCGGCAGGATGGCGGTCATTTCTTTTCATTCACTTGAAGATAGAATTGTAAAACGATTTATTAGGGATGAATCAAGAGGTAAATATACTGCCAGCAAATTACCGATGCTAGCTGAAGAATTAGCAGCAATACGGTTAATAAAATGTGGTAAAGCAATTAAGGCAGGTGCAAGTGAATTAGCAGAGAATCCACGAGCACGTAGTGCAGTAATGCGTATTGCTGAATGCAAATAGATTGCTATGGAGCGAATTTTGGTTGTAGTCTTGCTAATGGTCTTAATGGTTTCTGGGCTTGCTGTTATTTACAGTAAGTACAGCTCCAGATTGACTTTTAGTAAGATACAAGCATCTGAATATAAACTTGAGCAATTAGAAGTAAGCTGGAAGCGTTTGATCATAGAAGAAAGAATGCTGTCTGAACATAATCAGGTTGAAAAATCTGCACGTAAAAAGATGGGTCTAGTCGAACCAGATAGGCTAGCCATTATTTATATTCAGTTGTAATGCGGCAGGTTAAGCAACGCAACCGAATTAGAAAAGTAGATGATTTTTCGGGCAGACGGCGGCTAGTATATTTTTTGATGTTGCTGGCTATGCTGGTATTGATTATTCGAGCGGTACAGTTACAAATATTTGATACTCGGTTTTTGCAGGGGCAAGCGCAAAGTCGCTATGTAAGTACCGTAAAGATACCTGCTTATCGGGGTCAGATTTTGGATCGAAATGGTGAAAGTTTGGCTGTGAGCGCACCTGTTGATACTATTTGGGTAGATCCACAGTACTGTCAACTTAAAAAGAATAAGCAGGCTTGTGAGGAGTTAGTTTCTGATAAAAAGTTACGACAAGCAGCAAAAATTTTAGGAATCCCTTTTGCTAAAGTTACGAAAGCATTCGATGCCTCTACGCAGAAGAGGTTTGCATATTTGAAGCGGCGGGTAGACCCACTTTTAACTTTTCAGGTAAAGGCTTTAAGTTTGCCTGGTGTTTCGGTCATTAAGGAATATAAGCGATTTTATCCTGCTGGTGAAGTAACGGCTCATTTGTTAGGGTTTACTAATATTGATGATCAAGGCCAAGAAGGGCTGGAGTTGATGCATAATAATATTTTGGATGGCATTGCAGGTAGTAAGAGAGTGATTCGAGATGGTGCTCGGCGGGTTATTGAGGATATTGAGAGTATTAAACAAGCTGAGCCAGGACAGGATTTAGTCTTAAGTATTGATGAGCGTTTACAGTATTTGGCTTATAGAGAATTAAAAGCAGCTGTACTTCAGCATAAAGCGAAAGCGGGATCATTGGTTATTTTGGAGGCTGCGACAGGCAATATACTGGCAGTAGTCAGTCAACCAGCCTTTAATCCTAATATGCGTAAAGGGTTACAAATATCGCGTTATAAAAATAGAGCAATTATTGAGGCGTTCGAACCTGGGTCGACTTTGAAGCCATTTGTAGTCGCTGCTGCATTAGAGGGTGGGTATATAAAAGAAAAGCAGTTGTTTACCACTGCGAATTTTAAAATTAAAGGTAGGTGGGTTAAGGATGGGCATAAATACGGTACTTTAAATTTAACCAACGTACTAAAAAAGTCGAGTAATGTTGCTGCTAGTAAAATTGCCTTAGCAATGTCGCCTGATTATTTTTGGCGTTTTTATCATTCTTTGGGTTTTGGGGTGTCGGCTGGTGTAGGTTTTCCTGGCGAGGCAACTGGGAGTTTGCCTGAATATGATAGTTGGAGTTTGTTTGAGCAAGCAACTTTATCATTTGGCTATCGGGTATCAATGTCTACTTTGCAGTTGGCAAGAGCATATACCGTATTAGCGGATGATGGCATCTTACACTCGGTTAGTTTGCGTAAGCGTGGAGAAGACCCCTATGCAACGCGAGTGTTATCAGTAAATATTGCACAAAAAGTAAGAACTATGCTTGAGCAAGTTGTACAGAAGGATGGTACGGCTTATCAGGCAAAGGTAAGTGGGTATCGCGTTGCTGGTAAGACAGGAACAGTAAAAAAAGCAGAAGCAGGTGGTTATGGTGATGATTATTTATCCGTATTCGTGGGCATGGCTCCCGCTAGTGATCCAAAATTGATTATTGCAGTTATGGTCGATGCGCCACAAGCAGGACAATATTATGGTGGTTTGGTGGCGGCACCAATTTTTGCAAAAGTAATGGGTGGAGCTTTACGTATACAAGGTATTGCGCCAGATGCAGTACAAGACACTGCAGTTTTGTTGGCAAATTAAGTTTATGTGGATAACAGAACTGTTGGTAGGTATAGCTAAGGTTGAGTACGATATTGAGTTTGATCATATTGCTTTAGATAGCCGAGGAGTTGCTAATAGAGGTGTATTTTTTGCTGTCGCTGGAACTGAGCGGCATGGCTTACAATTTTCTAAACAGGTTGTTCGGCAAGGGGCGGTTGCTATTGTTTATGATCCAGCAGATCAAGGGGCAATGCTGGCAAAGGGAGTGACGGGAGTTGCTTTGTTTGCGGTTGATAAATTGGCGGATAAATTAGGTGAATTGGCTGCTAGGTTCTATACGAGACCCGCAGAACATTTAAATATTATTGGTATTACTGGAACAAATGGTAAAACGTCTTGTAGTCAATTTTTAGCACAAGTTTTGCCCGATGCAGCTGTGATTGGCACGTTGGGCTGGGGAGTAGCTACGGATTTACAGAGCACAATTAATACAACACCAGATGCATTGGCTGTACAGAAAATTTTGGCACAACTACTTAGGCAAGGTATTAACAATGTGGCGATAGAAGTTTCCTCACATGGTTTGGCGCAAGGCCGGGTAAATGCGGTTAATTTTAAAGGTGCAGTATTTAATAATTTAAGTCGGGATCATTTAGATTACCACGGCAGTATGGAAGCTTATTTTCAGGCAAAGTTGCCTTTAGTACAGTGGCCTGGTTTACAGTTTGTGGTGGTGAATTTAGATGATGCTTATGCTGAGCGAGTATTGGATGCCATACCTGCAGGTACTGATATAGTTACCTATAGTATGCAGGGGAGTATTACTCATAAGGGCTCTGGCATTTTTGTGCGTGATGTCAGTTACACTTTACAAGGTATTGAGTGTCAAGTTTTTTGGCAAACTGAGCAAGTACCACTTAAGTTGGGGTTGTTAGGTGATTTTAATTTACAAAATATTTTGGCTGTCTTAGGGGTATTACTGGCGATGGGTAAGACATTAATGCAATGTGTACGATTATTACAGTCGGTTACACCAGTTATTGGCCGTATGGAGTGTTTTAAGAGTGAAAGTCGTATGCCATTAGTGATTGTAGATTATGCGCATACACCTGATGCATTACAGAAAGTATTGTTGACCTTAAGAAAGCACTGTCAAGCTACCTTAACGGTTGTTTTTGGTTGTGGTGGTGATCGAGATAAGGGCAAGCGTGCATTAATGGGGAATGTTGCAGTGCAGTTAGCTGACCAAGTGATTGTAACGGATGATAATCCACGCTTTGAAGATAACCAGAGCATTATTAATGAAATTATTGCGGGTATAGAGTCAGAAAAATTAATGGTCATTAATGATAGAAAGCAAGCAATTACCCATAGTATCTTAACGGGATTAGTAGGGGATATAGTGCTGGTTGCTGGTAAAGGGCATGAAGATTATCAGGATGTACAGGGAGTGCGTTATCCCTTTAGTGACCGTGAGATTGTTCAGGCAGTGTTGGCGGCATGATCACACTTACATTAGCTGAGATTGCTCAAGCTGTAGGTGGTCAATTGATAGGTGCTGACCTAAGCATTGCAGGTGTTAGTATTGATACGCGCAAAGTAATGGCGGGTGATTTATATATTGCCATTGTTGGTGAGCAATTTGATGGTCATGACTTTATTGAGCAAGCCAAAGATTGTGGCGCGGTAGCGATATTGACAACTCATAATGTAGCAACACCATTAGCACAAATAATAGTGACTGATACACGGCTTGCCTTAGCTAAGCTAGCGGGTTTGGTGCGCGATAAAGTTCAGCCTAAAGTTTGTGGGATTACGGGAAGTAATGGCAAGACTACAGCGAAAGAAATGCTGGCTACTATTTTGGCAGTAAAGTATCAGGTGCTATTTACTCAAGGTAATTTGAATAATGATATTGGTGTGCCTTTAACCTTATTAGGTTTGCAAGAGGGTGACCAGTATGCAGTGGTGGAAATGGGCGCTAATCACATAGGTGAGATTGCTTATACTAGCCAATATGCGCAGCCGGATGTTGCAGTGATTACTAATGTCGGAGCTGCGCATATTGAAGGTTTTGGTAGTATTGATGGTGTGGCGACAGCTAAAGCAGAGATCATTCAGTCATTAGCAAATGATGGTGTCGCTATTTTAAATGCTGATGATGCTTATTTTTCTAAATGGCGGTCGATAGCTGAACCGAGAAAGGTTATTGCATTTGGCGTTTCGCCAGATGCTGATGTGCGAGCTGAAAATATCAGCTCTGCAGGAGTAGAGCAGCACTTTAATATGCAATTTGATTTACTGGTAGCGCAGAATCGTGTGCCTATTACTTTGGCATTAGCGGGTGAGCATAATGTAAAAAATGCTTTGGCTGCCAGTGCTGCGGCTATTGCTTTAGGTACTTCTTTAGAGCAAATCCAACAAGGTTTGCAGCAAGTTAAAGCAGTGCAGGGACGATTGCAATTAGGTATTGCATTAACAGGGGGGCGTATTATTAATGATACTTATAATGCTAACCCTAGCTCATTAGCAGCAGCATTACAGGTGCTTAAAGATTGTTCAGGTGAGTTATGGTGTGCTTTGGGAGATTTTGGTGAATTAGGTGCTGGTAGCAAACAAATACACCATGATATGGGTGTTGCTATTAAGCAAGCAGGGGTAACACGGTTATTTGCTATTGGTGTAATGGCTAAACATAGCGTGCAAGCATTTGGTAAGGGGGCAGAGCATTTTGCTACCCATGAAAATTTAATATCGGTATTACAGCAAAGTATGACTGCAGAAACAGTATTATTAGTAAAAGGCTCAAGAGCACAAAAAATGGAACGCGTTGTTAATGCTTTGTTGCTTAAGGTAGAAAAGTAGTATGTTACTGTATTTATTTGAGTATTTAGCCAAGATTGAATCTGGTTTTAGCGTTTTTCAATATTTGACACTACGCGCTATTTTAAGTGCATTGACTGCGTTACTTATTTCATTATTGGTTGGGCCAACAATGATTAGGCGCTTAAGCAATAATAATATTGGTCAAAGTGTACGTGATGATGGGCCAGAAACCCATTTCAAGAAGGCAGGTACTCCTACTATGGGAGGAACTTTGATTCTGGTGGGTATAGCGACCAGTACTTTGCTTTGGGCGGATTTGGAAAATAGTTATATCTGGGTCGCACTATTGGTCACTATGACTTATGGTGTGATTGGCTTTATTGATGACTATAAAAAAGTAAGACTTGCGAATAGTGCAGGCTTATCAGCACGCGCTAAGTATTTTTGGCAATCTGTGATTGCTTTGACGGCGGCTATTTATTTATTTAAATCAGCCCAAGTGCCAGCAGAGACGCAGTTTATCGTACCCTTTTTTAAAGATATCATTATTGATATGGGTTGGACTTATGTGGTGCTGACTTATTTTGTCATTGTAGGAACGAGTAATGCAGTCAATTTAACGGATGGCCTGGATGGTTTGGCTGTGTTGCCAACAGTGATGGTTGCAGGTGCGTTAGCCATTTTTGCCTATTTAACGGGGCATATTAGGTTTGCGGAATATTTGGCCATTCCGTATATACCTAAAGCAGGTGAGTTAATTGTTTTTTGTGCCGCATTAGTTGGAGCGGGGCTTGGTTTTTTATGGTTTAACGCTTATCCAGCTATGGTATTCATGGGAGATGTAGGTGCTCTGGCTCTAGGGGCTGCACTCGGTATTGTTGCCGTTTTGGTCAGGCAAGAGCTGGTGTTGGTAATAATGGGGGGCGTTTTTGTGATGGAGACAGTGTCGGTCATTATGCAAGTTGCTTCCTTTAAATTAACGGGGAAACGCATTTTTAGAATGGCACCTATTCACCATCATTTTGAATTAAAAGGCTGGCCTGAGCCGCGAGTCATTGTGCGCTTTTGGATTATTACCTTTATCTTGGTGTTAGTTGGTTTGGCAACATTAAAGTTGAGATAGAAAATGAATAATGACGTTATTTTAAATATATTAGAACAACGCTTTGCTCTTAACAGGGAGACAGCTAAGGTTCTGGTGGTCGGGCTTGGTAAAACAGGGCTGTCAGTTGCTTATTATTTACGTCAATTAGGCTTGCAGTTTGCGATTGTAGACAGTCGAGATAAGCCTCCCTTTAATGATGATTTATTAGCAGAAATGCCTGATATTCCTGTATTTACAGGTGGATTTGATCAAATGGCATTCGATGTAGCGACCCATATTATTGTGAGTCCTGGTGTTTCGATGGAAGAACCCATGATTAAACAAACATTAGCGCAAGGTGTACAGGCTTTAAGTGATATTGATTTGTTTGCATGCTCAGTTGAAGTACCTATTGTGGCGATTACTGGTTCTAATGGTAAAAGTACTGTAACTACTATGTTGGGCGCGATGGCTAAAGCAGAAGGCAAATGTGTGGCTGTTGGTGGTAACTTGGGTACACCTGCCTTAGATTTGTTAGATGATACTGTGGAAGTTTACATATTAGAATTATCTAGTTTTCAACTGGAACGAACTACCCAGTTAAATGCCGTTGCTGCGACAGTACTCAATGTATCTGCAGATCATTTAGATCGGTATGTAGATATTGATGCTTATGCGGAACAAAAACAAAAGGTTTTTGCTGGAGATGGCATGGTTTTAATTAATGCTGATGACCCTTATGTGGTTGCAATGCCGGAAGGGGGGCGAGATACACTCACTTTTGGCTTAGAAAAAAGTGCAGACTATAGCGTACTTGCTACACCTGAAGGCGATTTTTTGGCAGTGCATGGGCGAGCAATTTTGGGGGTCAACGAGTTAAATGTTGTGGGTGCTCATAATCAGGCTAATGCTTTAGCTGCGTTGGCACTCGGTGCTGTTATTGGTTTATCAGAAATGGCTATGTGCGCAGCACTACGTAGCTATAAAGGCTTAAAGCATCGCATGCAATTGGTGGCAGATATTAATGGTGTGCAATGGGTCAATGATTCTAAGGCAACCAATGTCGGTGCCTGCATTGCGGCACTACAGGGGTTTAAAAAAGCCAATGTGGTATTAATTGCTGGTGGAGACTGTAAAGGGGCAGATATGCAAGAGTTGGTTCCTGTGGTGACTGAAAAAGTAAAAGCCCTATTATTGATTGGTAAAGATGGTGCTTTAATTAAACAAGCCATGCACGATGCGATTGCGGTATATGATGCAGGGAGCTTAAAAAAAGCGGTTAAAAAAGCCGTTAAAATTGCTGAACCTGGCGATACTGTTTTGTTATCACCAGCCTGTGCAAGTTTAGACCAGTTTGCTAATTACCAAGAGCGTGGTAAGTTTTTTGCCAGCCAAGTACAGGCTTTAGTTAAGTGAACCTAGGTGTGCATTTAGAAAAGCTGACAATGACTAATATCTATTTTGACAAAGTCTTGGTATTGGCAACCATTGCGCTACTTAGCTTTGGGTTTCTTATGGTGTCGTCAGCCTCTTTACACCTCAGTGTGGCGCTGGAAAAGCAGTTATTTTATTATCCTATTAAGCAATTAATACACATTATTTTAGGTGTCATTATTGGTACGGGAATCTGTTTTATACCAATAGATTTTTGGGAAAAAGCTGGGCAAATTTTATTTTTGGTGGCTTTGAGTTTGTTAGTGCTGGTCTTGATTCCGCAAGTGGGTATAAAAGTAAATGGTAGCATGCGCTGGCTATCATTGTTTGGGGTGCGTATTCAAGTTTCAGAAGTCATGAAATTGGTTGTTGTGATTTATATGGCTGGTTTTGTTACTCGGCATCATGACTTTGTTAAAGAGTCTGTGTATGGCTTGGTAAAGCCATTATTACTTTTGTCTGCTGCTTGTGGTTTGTTGTTGCTGGAGCCGGATATGGGCTCTGCCGTGGTTATTTTAACGATTGCTATGGGAGTGATGTTTTTGAGCGGTGCTCGCTTGCAACAATTTATTATCCTTATTGTTGGGGTGGTCGCAGCAGGTGTGTTGGCTATTCTCTATTCGGATTACCGTACTGCACGTGTGACCAGCTTTTTACACCCATGGGATGACCCTTTTGGTAAAAGCTTTCAATTAGTACAAGCGTTAATCGCATTTGGGCGTGGTGAGTGGCATGGTGTTGGTTTAGGCAGTGGAATACAGAAGCTTTTTTACTTACCAGAAGCACATACTGATTTTTTATTTTCAGTCATTGCCGAAGAAACAGGCTTAATGGGTGTATTAAGTATCATTGCTTTATTTGCCATTATAGTATGGCGAGCATTTGCTATTGGCTTAATGGCAGAGCAGTTAGGGGAAAAGTTTGCGGCTTTTATTGCTTATGGTCTTGGGATTTGGTTTGCATTTCAGTCCTTTGTCAATATGGGAGTGAATATGGGGGTGTTGCCTACCAAAGGGCTTACCTTACCTTTTATGAGTTACGGTGGTGGCAGTATGATTGTCATGTGTGCGGCTATGGCAATACTTTATCGGGTACATAGCGAAATGATGGTTCTGCAATTGCTGAAGGTAAAAGAGCATGAGTAAGCGTATTGTTATTATGGCGGGTGGTACTGGTGGGCATGTGTTTCCTGCTTTGGCCGTCGCGCAGCATTTGCGCTCACAAGGTTGGCAAGTGAGTTGGCTGGGTACAGAAAAGGGTATGGAGAGCCAAGTCATTCCAGCCAATAATATTGCAATAGATTATATGACGGTACAGGGTTTGCGTGGCAAAGGGATATTAGCATTAATAAAAATGCCAGTCATGTTGGTACGGGCAGGTTGGCAAGCAAGAAAGATTTTACAAAAAAGACAGCCCGATGTAGTTTTGGGAATGGGCGGTTTTGTGGCAGGGCCAGGCGGTTTGCTGGCAAAGTTAATGGGGATTCCATTGGTAATTCATGAGCAAAACAGAATTCCAGGCACCACTAACCGTTTGTTGGCAAGTATTGCCAATAAGGTGTTGCAAGCTTTTCCTGATAGTTTTGCTGTTAACAAACGTGCCATTTATACAGGTAATCCATTGCGCATGGCTTTTGCTACTCAATATGTTGGACAGGCCAGTAAAAGCCCAGCTGAATTACATGTATTGGTAATGGGGGGGAGTTTGGGTGCACAACGTTTAAATGAGGTGTTGCCTGAGGCACTAAGCTTGTTTGGTCATGTTGAAGTTAGGCACCAAACTGGAGCCAAGATGCAGCAACAGGTAAGTCAAGCGTATGTTGATAAAGCTATTAATGCAAGGGTGGTTACTTTTATCGAGGATGTGGTGGAAGCCTATCATTGGGCAGATATAGTGATTTGCCGTGCGGGAGCAATGACAGTGAGTGAAGTGGCAGCGATGGGTGTACCTGCGATTTTTGTGCCTTACCCATATGCGATTGATGATCATCAAACAGCTAATGCTCAATATTTAGTTGCAGCAGGCGCGGGAGTCATGATTGCGCAACAGCAGTTAACGGCTGAATTATTATGTGCACAAATTAAACTGTGTGTGACTCGTTTGGGTGTTATGGCACAAGCGGCACAAAAAAGTGCAAAATTAGATGCAACACAGCTTGTTGCCGAGCAATGTATGTTGGAGGCAGCATGAAGGTTTCAGAGGATTTTATTGTACGCCAGCCGTTAGGAGATATTCAACGTATTCACTTTGTCGGTGTGGGTGGTACAGGGATGAGTGGTATTGCAGAAGTATTGGCGCATTTAGGCTATCAGGTATCAGGCTCTGATATTAAGCAGAGCCTTGTGACTGAGCGTTTAAGTAAGGCGGGTGTCACTATTTTTATGGGGCATGATGAAAAAAATGTATCCGATGTTGATGTGGTCGTGACATCAACCGCTGTTAACAAGAAAAATGTTGAAGTTAAACACGCTTATGAAAGCCGTATTCCTGTTATTCCACGTGCAGAGATGTTAGCGGAATTAATGCGTTTTCGCTTTGGCATTGCTGTTGCAGGAACACATGGAAAAACCACAACAACCAGCTTGGCCGCGAGCATTTTAGCTGAAGCTGGGTTAGATCCAACCTTTGTGATTGGTGGGCGCTTGAACAGTGCAGGTACTAATGCACAGTTAGGCAAAGGTCAATATTTAGTAGCTGAAGCGGATGAAAGTGATGCATCTTTTTTGCATTTGCAACCGATGATAGCAGTGGTGACCAATATTGACCAAGACCATATGGAGACTTACGGAGGTAGTTATAGTCGTTTAAAAGATACCTTTATAGAATTTTTACATCATGTGCCTTTTTATGGGTTAACAGTGATGTGTGTTGATGATCCAGGCGTACGTGAAGTCTTGGAGCATATTTCTAAGCCAATTCGTACTTATGGTGCACGAGAAGAAGCTGATATTCGGGCTGTTGATGTGAAGCAGCAAGGCTTGTGTACAACTTTTACGGTACAGCGTTGGGATGAGCATAAGGATATAACCGTCACTTTGAATATGCCGGGTTGGCATAATATGCTGAATGCATTGGCGGCGATTACCATTGCGACTGAATTAAATATTGCTGATGATGCCATTATTAAAAGTTTGGCTGGATTTAAAGGGGTAGGTCGACGCTTCCAGCTCAATGGCGAAGTTGATTTTGCAGGCGGAACACTTACTTTTGTTGATGATTATGGTCATCATCCCAAAGAGGTTGCTGCAACGTTAGAAGCGTTACAGCAAGCATGGCCAGAAAAACGTTCAGTGGTGATTTTTCAGCCGCATCGTTATTCAAGAACGCGTGATCTTTTTGAGGATTTTGTTAATATTTTATCAACGGTTGATGTCTTGGTGTTACTAGATGTTTATTCGGCGGGGGAGGCTCCTATTATAGGCGCTGATAGTCGCGCGTTAATTCGTGCGATTCGTGCGCGCGGCCAGTCAGCTCCAATCTTTGTTGAAGATACTGATGACTTGGCACCTATTTTAATGGGGATTATTAAGCCTGATGATGTTTTGTTAACAATGGGAGCGGGTAATGTTGGCCAAATTTCGGCGCAATTATCCCAACAACTATTAGGCTTGATAGCAGAATGACTAGGGTGAGTAGCAGTACTTTACGTGGACAGTTATTGGCGGATGAAAAATTAGCCAAATATACCAGTTGGCGAGTAGGAGGTATTGCAAAGCAGATGTATATTCCTGCAGACAAGCGGGATTTAACTCAATTTATTACTAGCTTGTCCAAAAATGAGCAGATATTTTGGTTGGGTTTAGGGAGCAATTTGTTGGTACGTGATGGGGGGATTATAGGCACTGTAGTAAACACCCGTGGCAAACTGAAAGAATTGGCTTTATTGGATAATGACCATATTTATGTTGAATGTGGCGTGCCTTGTGCGCATGTTGCTCGATTTTGTGCTGAAAATGGCCTGATTGGCGCTGAATTTTTAGCAGGAATTCCAGGTACCATGGGTGGTGCAATAAAAATGAATGCTGGGGCATTTGGTGGTGAAACTTGGCGGCTAATTGCAAGCATAGAAACAATCTCGGTGGGTGGCGAGTTGGTACAACATGCCAGTAATGAATTTATTGTTGCTTACCGGCATGTAGAGGGGCTGCATAATGATTGTATTCTTTCGGCAAATTTAAGGTTAAAACAAGGAAATAGCCAAGAAGTACAGCAGAAAATAAAAAAATTATTAGCACAACGCTCTGAGAGCCAGCCAACTAATCAGCCAACGTGTGGCTCGGTCTTTAAGAACCCTGAGGATGATTATGCGGCTAGGTTGATTGAGGTATCTGGACTGAAAGGTTATACAATTGGAGGCGCGCAAGTATCACAAAAGCATGCAAATTTTATTGTCAATACGGGAGAGGCGACGGCTCAAGATATAGAGCAGCTAATTGAGTATGTGCAGCAAACTGTCGATAAACAACAAGGTATTACGTTACAAACAGAGGTCTGTATTGTTGGTGAGGCACTTGCATGATTACTGATGCTAGAGACTTTGGGCGTGTGGGTGTGTTAATGGGGGGAGGTGCTGCAGAGCGTGAAATTTCCCTTAATAGCGGGCAAGCTGTTTACCAAGCACTTTTACGGTCTAATGTTGATGCGGTTGCTATTGATGTAGGTACAAATATATTTACTGCAATAAAAGATTCCCATATTGACCGTGTGTTTAATATAATACATGGGCGTGGTGGTGAAGATGGAGAATTGCAGGCGGTGTTAGATACTTTAGCAATTCCTTATACTGGCAGTGGGGTATTAGCTTCTGCGTTAAGTATGGATAAATTGCGCACAAAATTATGTTGGCAAGGTGCGGGGTTAACGACGCCTAAGTGGATGCTGTTGCAGAATGCTGCCGATATAGAACGCTGTATAGATGAACTAGGTTTTCCAGTTATTGTTAAACCCGCTTTGGAAGGTTCAAGTTTAGGAATGAGTCGAGCGGAAAACAGAGAGCAACTGCTTGCTGCATGGCAAGATGCTGCGCAGTACCAGTGTGATGTTTTTGCTGAGGCTTGGGTGCAAGGTCAAGAATACACCGTGGCAGTATTAGCAAATAAAGCATTACCTGTTATTCGCTTAGCAACACCGAATACCTTTTATGATTTTGATGCTAAATATCGTGCGACCACAACACAATATTATTGTCCTGCTGGGTTGACTAATGCATTTGAAGAGCAACTGGCAAAATTGGCATTAGACGCTTGTAGCATAATAGGCGTGACTGGCTGGGGCAGGGTTGATGTATTTATTGACCAAGATGAGCAAGTACAATTAATTGAAGTAAATACCGTGCCTGGTATGACAGATCATAGTTTGGTACCGATGGCTGCAAAACAGGCGGGGTTAGATTTTGATGCACTGGTATGGAATATTCTGGAAACTAGTACCTCGCCCTCTAAATAATTAATAAATAAATTATCAGTCCAGCTTCTATTCTGGTAACCTTAACATAGTCTATATTATTCCGTATCGAATCCACCAACAGGAAGTCATGAGAACCCCCAAATTTCCAGTTACATTAAAAGATGATGAACGCGAAGAGCTCGAAAAAATAACTCGCCAACAGACAGCAAAATCGAGCATGGTATTACGAGCCAAGATTATCTTATTAGCAAACTCAGGCATGAAATATCAGAATATTGCGCAAAAACTTGATGTACAGAATAATATAATTACGAACTGGACTGCACGTTGGCACGAACTAGCAAACAAGCCAGTCCGGGAGAGGCTTCAGGATCTTCCGCGCCCAGGCACTCCAGATACATTTACCCCCGAACAACTGTGTCGAATAATTGCACTTTCCTGTGAAAAGCCTGAAGACTATGATCGTCCCATCACTCATTGGACACATAGAGAATTGGCGGAAGAAGCGATCAAACAAGGTATTGTCGAGACTATTTCAGCAAATCATTTAGGCCGTCTTTTAAAAAAAACGACTTAAAACCTCATCTTAGCCAATACTGGCTCAATGCAAAAGCGGATGAGCGAAAAGAAGAAAGAATCACAGATATTTGTAACCTTTATGCAAATTCTCTGAAAACGCCAGAAGAACTTTTTATCAGTGTTGATGAAATGACAGGTATTCAGGCATTGGAACGAATTTCCCCCGATTTGCCAATGAGAGCGGGTCAAGTTCAATCTATCGAATTTGAATATGAGCGTCATGGCACGCAAACACTTTTAGGAGGGTTTAATGTGGCAACAGGAGTTATAGATGGTTTGATTCAAGAGACACGAACTGAGATCGATTTTGTTGAGTCGATCAAATATCTGATTGAGAAAAACCCAGAAAAGAAAGTTTATCATTTTATCGCTGACCAATTAAATACCCATAAATCGGAAACTCTTGTGCGCTTTGTTGCAGACTTTTGTAATGACACTCAAGAGCTTGGAGTGAAAGGTAAAAGTGGCATATTACAATCCATGAAAACACGGGAGGAGTACCTGATGATAGGCAATAGGCGCATTGTATTTCACTATACACCTAAGCATGCTTCATGGATGAACCAGATTGAAATCTGGTTTGGAATATTAATGAAAAAAGTCATCAGGCGAGGCAATTTTGTTTCACAGCAGGACTTGAAAGACAAAATTCAAAATTTCATGGATTACTTTAATGAAACGATGGCCAAACCATTCAAATGGACATACAAAGGGAAGGCGTTGACCGCATAGATATATTATTAATTATTTAAGGGGTACGGTACTAGCTTGCAATGACTGAAATGCGAACCCAAGCGCAGATAGCGGGGGGCTTTTTATTTATAATAATAACGCTGTTTTTCTGGCCTAGTTTGAAGCAAAGTATAGGGGAGTTTCAGCCGATACAACATGTGCGAGTAGAGGGTGAATTTCAATATATCAGCAAAGAAGATATAGCAGCACAGATTGGCCCATTAGTACAGATAGGATATTTTGGGGTTGATTTACAGTTAATCCGAGAAGCAATAATGCGGCTACCTTGGGCTGAAAAAGTACAGGTAGAAAGGGAGTGGCCTAATCGCATCAAGCTTAGAATTTATGAACAAAAGCCAGTTATACGCTGGCAAGCAGATGGATTATTGAATCGACAAGGAGATATTTTTAAGCCATTAAATTTAGATAAGTTTCAGGTATTACCTGTGCTGTATGCACCACTGACACAACGGCATCAGTTATTAGAAGTGATGCAAGGGTTAGGGGTTACTTTAAAAGATCAAGGCTGGTATTTGGCTGAGTTTAATGTCAGTGAACGACATTCTTGGTTGTTGCGTATGGAAAATGGCATGACCATACAATTAGGGCGTTTGCAGCCATTGGAGAAATTTACATTGTTAATGCAAGCATTAACAATAGCAGGCACTGAGTTGGTAAGTAAAATGGCTTATATTGATATGCGTTACCCTAATGGATTTACAGTTCGGTGGCGAGACGGAGTAGAGGTAGAATGGTAGTTGTGGCGTTTAATTTTACGCTCAGCCCTAAGAATGAGTATAGAGTCCGAGAAAAATCTCGTTCTTAAAAAAGAAGTATTAAAGGCAAAAGTAATGGCAAAACAAATTGAGCGTAATGTAATTGTAGGCCTGGATATTGGCACCTCTAAAGTTGCTGCTATCGTTGGAGAAGTTAACGAAAGTGGTGATGTTGAAGTTATTGGGATTGGTTCTACACCATCGCGTGGCTTAAAAAAAGGAGTGGTAATTAATCTGGAGGCAACCGTTAACTCTATTCAACGAGCAGTTGAAGAGGCTGAGTTAATGGCGGGTTGTGATATTACCTCAGTTTATGCAGGGATAGCAGGTAGTCATATAAAAAGCTTAAATTCGCATGGAATTGTGGCTATTAAGGATAAGGAAGTCTCGCAATATGATATTGATCGGGTGATAGACTCAGCTCGGGCTGTTGCTATTCCAGCTGACCAAAAAATCATTCATATTTTGCCGCAAGAATTTATTATTGATTTACAGGCGGGGATTAAAGAGCCTGTCGGTATGTCGGGAATACGGCTGGAAGCAAAAGTACATATGGTGACAGGCAGCGTCAGTGCTGCACAGAATATTATTAAATGTATACGGCGCTGCGATTTGGATGTTGATGATATTGTGTTGGAGCAGTTAGCATCCTGTGGGTCGGTATTAACGGAGGATGAAAAAGAATTGGGTGTTTGTTTAATTGATATCGGGGGGGGAACCACTGATATTGCGGTTTTTTCACAAGGGGCGATCAAGCATACGGCAGTGATACCCATTGCGGGAGATCAAGTAACCAATGATGTTGCAGTCGCATTGCGTACTCCGACACAAAGTGCTGAAGAAATAAAGCGCCTGCATGCATATGCATTAACGCAATTAGCGGATGCCGAAGAGATGATTGAGGTGCCTAGTATTGGTGATCGGCCACCACGTCAAATTTCAAAACAGAATTTGGCAGAGATAATTGAACCTCGCTATGAGGAATTAATGTTATTAGTACAGGCAGAATTGCGACGTAGTGGCTATGAAGGGTTGATTGCTGCTGGTATCGTTTTAACAGGTGGTAGTTCTAAGGTAACAGGATTGGTTGAGTTAGCAGAAGAGATATTCCATATGCCTGTACGGCTTGGAATTCCTCAGCATGTATCGGGGCTAACTGATGTAGTACAAAACCCGATACATTCGACTGGGGTAGGTTTATTATTATATGGTAGAGATCATTTATTAAGTGGCGAACACTTATCAGAGACGGGCGAAGGGTTATTTGCCAGAATGAAGCGTTGGTTTCAAAATAATTTTTAAATATTGTTTATAGGGTTAAATGGGGCAGTAATCATGAAATATGAGTTAATGGATTTGGGATTAGAAAATGCCGTCATTAAAGTGATCGGTGTAGGTGGTGGTGGCGGTAATGCTGTTAATCATATGGTAAATAGTCATATTGATGGTGTTGAGTTTGTTTGTGCAAATACTGATGCACAAGCATTGCGCCGACTGGATGTAGATACTGTTATCCAATTGGGGGCTGAGTTAACAAAAGGTTTGGGAGCAGGGACAAACCCAGATGTTGGTAAACAGGCTGCGGAAGAAAATAAAGATTTGATTCGTGATGTTGTAGAAGGTGCGAATATGATCTTTTTAACAGCTGGCATGGGCGGAGGCACGGGTACTGGAGCTATTCCAGTGATTGCTGAAATTGCTAAAGAGTTAAATATTTTGACAGTTGCTGTTGTGACTAAGCCCTTTGATTTTGAAGGTAAGGTTAAAACAGGTGTTGCAGAAGAAGGTATTGCTGAATTAGAAAAATATGTTGATTCATTGATTATTATTCCTAATCAAAAATTATTACCAGTACTGGGTGGCAATGTCACCATTGATAATGCGTTTGGTGCTGCTAACGATGTATTGCTTGATGCGGTACAAGGTATTACTGAATTAATTACTCATCCTGGTTTAATTAATGTTGACTTTGCAGATGTAAAAACTGTTATGTCTGGCATGGGGGCGGCTATTATGGGTACAGGTACTGCAAGCGGTGATAATAGAGCCAGAGAAGCTGCAGAAAAAGCAATTGCCTGCCCTCTTTTGGATGATATTGATTTACAAGGTGCGCGGGGTATTTTAGTCAATATTTCAGCAGCAGAAATGGGGATTTCTGAGTTTGATGAAGTCGGTAATATCGTACATGCTTTTGCCTCTGATGATGCAGTTGTAAAAATTGGTATGGCTAAAGATGAAACATTAGGCGATGAAATTAAAGTCACTGTGGTAGCAACAGGCATGGGAGGCGGGAAAAAAGCAGTGAGCAAGCCTGTCAAACTTGTGCCAGCTGCTGCTGTTGCTATTGGGGGGAATGACTACTCTAGTTTGGATGAGCCTGCCATTGGGCGTAAAAATGCTAATGAGAACAGAGAAACACGTTTTGGGGTGCAGTCAAAAACGAATGGAGATATGGAATATTTAGATATTCCAGCTTTTTTAAGACGCCAAGCTGATTAATTAAATATTCGTGATGACACTAAGGAATCTAGTGTTTTGAAACATATTTCGTTATTAGGTTAATAAAGCTCACAGATGTTTTAATATAAACTCTGTGGGCTTTATTTTTTTGTACTCCACATAAATAATAAGGCTGGGTATTGTGTCGCCAGTTTGTACGGTTAGTACTAGTAATTATGGTTTTTTGATAGAATCAATTACTGTATACTTCACTGCCTTGGCAAGCATGAGACTTACTTAGGACTGAGAGCCTTATAAAACCTTCAGTCTTTCAAATAAAATTTAATGTAAGTTGCGCATTTTTAGGTAAGAACAAATGATTAAACAAAGAACTTTAAAGAATACGATTAGGGCAACTGGCGTTGGCTTGCACACTGGCGACAAGATTTATTTGACTTTGCACCCTGCGCCCGCTAATACAGGGATTAAATTCAGGCGCGTTGACTTGGCAGAGCCAGTTACAATAGATGCGGTTCCACATAATGTTGGAGAAACGACTTTATCGACTACATTAGTCGCAGGTGATGTAAAAATTTCAACTATTGAGCATTTATTGTCTGCTATGGCAGGGCTTGGAATTGATAATGCTGTAGTTGATGTTTCTGCTGCTGAAGTACCTATTATGGATGGTAGTGCTGGGCCTTTTGTCTTCCTGATTCAGTCTGCTGGTGTGCAAGAACAGGATGCACCTAAACAATATATAAAGATTAAACGTGAAGTCAAAGTAACAGAAGGTGATAAATGGGCTGCATTCCAACCTATGGATGGCTTTAAAGTAACCTTTACCATTGATTTTGAGCACCCTGCTTTTGCAGATAATGTTAAAACTGCCACTATGGATTTTTCATCGACTACTTTTGTTAGAGAAGTCAGTCGTGCACGCACCTTTGGTTTCATGAAGGATATTGAATTCTTAAGAGAAAATAACTTGGCACTAGGAGGGAGTCTAGACAATGCAATTGTTATTGATGATGATAAGATTATCAATGAAGGTGGTCTACGTTATGCTGATGAGTTCGTAAAACATAAAATGTTGGATGCGATTGGTGATTTGTATTTGCTGGGGCATAGTTTGATTGGTGAATACCAAGGACATAAATCAGGACATGGTTTAAATAACCAATTGTTACGGGCATTAATGGCAAATCCTGATGCTTGGGAAAAAGTGACCTTTGACAATGAGGAAGATGCTCCTATTCATTTTATGCGCTCAGCAGAAAACCAAGTTATGTAGTAAATTAGGGCTGCGTTACCGCAATAGTAGCGCGGCTAGCTAAATGCTTTATTAGCGCGTTGCTTTTGTAGCGTGCTACTTAAATGCAATAGTGCGGTTTTCAGCTTGCTCTCTTCAAGGGCGGCGGCACTACTTTTGATTAATGCAATATTATCTTGTGATGGAATATTTGTATTGGGTTTGCTTTCTTTTTTATATGGGCTTGGAGGAAGTACTCTTATTCTGATTTGTCTGATTTTCCCCTTATTACTTGTATTAACGGCATCTTTTATCGATTTACTGTAAAAGCGTAACTGCGATGCCCAGACTGCAGAGCCAACATATACCATCAAGCTATGGTTATTGAGAACGCAATCTTTTATATGGGGGTGCAATTTGGTAGGGCTAGCAGATAAGATTATTTGTAATATTTGCTTGTGCCTTTCTATGTGTAGCTGAAAAGCAGGAATATTAGTCAAAGCGAGTGCATTTTTAAAGCTCATGAGTTTGGTTTTAAATAAATGGATTTAACAAAGCTCAGGTAGATTGCTGTTGATAAACCTGAGGAACCAAAAATCATAGCCATTACCATAATCTGATAACGTGCAGCTACGAAGGGAGAAATACCTGATAGAATTTGCCCTGTCATCATGCCAGGTAAAGAAACCAAGCCCACTGCAAACAGTGAATTAATTACCGGGATCATGGCTGCATGGAAAGCGGTATTTCGAGCCAGCATATAGTCAGCATTATTTTGAGTCTCAGAATGTAAGCGCTCAGCAGCCAAGCTGACACTATTCATTGAATTGGCAAAGACCATACCTGCTATGGGAATCATATAGTGTGGTGCATACCAAGGAAAAAGCTGTAAGGTGCCTTGCGTAATTAAGGCAAGGGTTAGACCGCCGCCAATAAAAATAGCTAAAAATGCATACTTGAACAAGCGGCTCCGTTGTTGAGTAATAGAGCCCAAAGCAATCCAGCTGGAGGCCAAGCACATAATCACTAAAATTAATAAAATGAGTTCACTACTTTGTGACGCGAAAATATACGACAAAGCGTAGCCAACCAATAATAGTTGTGTCAGCATTCTAAGTAAAGCATAGGCTGGCTGAGCAATACTAAGAGACCAGCGGATAAAGATTAATAGCACGACCAAAGCCGGAATTAGGGCAACAGTAAGGCTATTTAAGCTGATAGTTTCTATGGTATTGCTCATAGGCTTTCTTAGTTATCAGTCTATAATTAAGATTTGTTAGCTTTTAGTTTTTGTAGGTCTTCTATATGACTAAAATCTACCCCCACACTAATAATAAAGCTAGTCGCTTCCTCAATATTCATCGATGATTTAACCACTTTAGATTCATGCACCAGTACGGTAAATCCAGAGGTAGGGTTAGGTGATGTCGGAATAAATAAGATATACATATCATCTTCTTTATTAGTGACATAAGCAGGTACCCAAACATCCTCTTTAGGGTATTCAGTGTAAACCACTTCACGAGCATCTTTTTGCTCATGGCCTGAAAACATATTGACGACTTTCTTAGTAACACGATAGACCGTATTTAATAATGGTATGCGGTTAACAATGCTGTCAATCAAGATAATAATCCAAGAGCCTCCCGCTTTGCTTAAGCGGTATCCTACATAAGTAAAGAGTGAAAAGCTGATCGCAAAGATAAAAATAGTCAGTAAATAATTATCCCAATAACCATAGACAATCTGAAAAGAGCTAGAAATCAGTTCTTTTACAAATAGCACTATTTGTAAAATGACCACGACTGGGATAAAAGCAAATACGCCAATCAGAAAGTAATTGGCAATACGCTTTAATGAGGTATTCATATGATCTTCTCCATTTATTATTGTAAAGAGCTTAATTTAATGATTTTAGTACTAACAAAATACCTGATGCAGCAAGGAAAAAGGCAAATAGTTGCTGATATTTTTGGTTATCTATCCGTGTATAAAGACTTTCTTCGGTAAACAAAAATATAACTATGGCAATTTGTAAGAGCAGCATATTGTCAGTATAAGCCATGCCGCTATCATAGCCGATAACAAATAAAGTCAATAATTGAAATACCGCAAAAGTTGCATAGCAAATTGCAATGGTTACACGGGTATTATTTTTAGATTGGTTTTGTTCATGTACTAATGCGGTAAGCAAAGAGCCGCCTAAATTAGTAATGCCATGTACAATGCCCATAATGATTAGATATGACTTTTCATATTTAATCATGGCTGTAAGCGTATTTTCAATACGTGTGGAGGTATTTTTTAAGGCAACTAAAACTAAAAATAGCCCAATAATGAGGCCGATATTGATGTTGATATTGGTAATAATAAATAAGAACAACACGATAAAAGGAATGCTATACAGTAAAACATTTTTATAGAGTCTTAGGTCGATATACTGGTAATGCTTAACAACCTGCAATAAGTTAATGGCTATGGAAATGGGTAATAATACTGAAAGTGCATAGCTGAAATCATAACCGAGCAATAAAAGTAAAGGCGTGCCAAATAGCAGAATACCCACTCCAAACAGTGACTGGATTATCGTTGTGATCACTAAGGTTGCTAAAATATCAACAGGCATAACAAAACTCACTTATTCGAGTGAAAAATTATTTTAAGTATACCTTGCCAGTGTAGTTCTGTATAAAAAATATGAAAGTGGTTAGAAGGGCAGTAAAGAGTAAGGAAGGGTGTAGCAAATAAGATAGCACTAGATGCTGGGTAAGTTTGTTGAGATCTGGGTATGGGGAATTAAAATTGCAGTTACTCATTCTTGCCATTTTGAGTAAATTGGAATGAATAACTGCTGATGCTGGCGTTTGTTCTATGCTGGCTTTGAGTTGTGTTTGCGGCGCGTATAGCTAAATCCTAATAACCCTAAGCCCAATAATGCTATGGACTCTGGTTCAGGTATGGAGCTATTGTTTTCAAGAGATAGCACAAAATTATCAATCCCCCAAGCCTCGTCACCTCCTCCTTGCCAACCAGATCCATTCCCAGAAATGACAACTTGTATGCTCGAAGAGCTGTGTGCAATACTGAGTGAGTTATCTAAATCAAAAGCTTGGTCTAGGTAAGCACCACTAAAGCCACGGTGGATTTTTCCGCCGTTGATATCAGCTAATAATGATAAGTTGTTATTGGTGCCACTAGCATTGTTATAAGTATCTTGGAAAATAGAGCTACCATCGACTAAAATATTAAAGAAATCAGGTGTTGCGCCCAGAGAGCCATCATTTGAGTCCCAAGAATCAATGATGGCAATTAGACCATCAATAGAAATGCTTGTATGTGTGGGTAGGTTGTTGAGTGTCAGGATTGCTGTGTTGCCACTTGCACTTGTTGAATGGCTAAATGATGTAAGAAAATTCCCAGAAAAACCTGCTGCAGTAAAACCCTGCACTGGTTGAACTGAAGATTCAGGTGTCGCCCAATTGGCTATAATTCCTGGGGCAATGACAGGTGCACTATCAAAGTCATTAGAATAAGCCGTTATTGCGGCAGCAGAAACGGTTAAAGGAGAAAAAGCAAGCAGTGTGAGAAGTAATTTTTTGTTCATTTTTATATTTTTTAAAAGAAATAAAATGTATCAAATAATCAAGCAATTTTTAGACCACTTATTAAGTAACAATAGCTTGTAGAGCTATGTTAACGGATGTAAGTGAGGGTTGTAAAAAAATCAGACACTTTTAAGCTGTTAACGCCTTAAGTGATTATAAGTAGTAAAATATACTGACGATTTTTGCTAGATTAGGGCATTTTTGTACTAATAAGTGTAAAATAACTTGACGGTATTGAGTGATGGCAAGAATATGAGTGACAGATTTCAGTTATTTTTTTGGTTTTTTATCCGTGTTTGATATTTGTTTGTTTTAGCGTATTGAATATGGATAAAATCTCTACAGTCAGCTATTGTCATTATGCCGTTTAACAAAAGCGCTTCTTTGGAAAAACACAACTAAAGTAACTACCCTTACCCCATTCGCTAGTAATATTTAACTGAGCATTATGACGAGTCAGGGTGTGCTTGACTATTGCCAGCCCCAAACCTGTGCCGCGTTGCTCTTGCGGGCGCTTGACATCAACACGATAGAATCGTTCGGTGATTTTAGGGATTTCAAGTGCAGGAATTCCTTCACCTTGGTCAATAATGTCTAAAATAACGGCGTGTTCAGACTGGTGCCATTGCACGGTAACAATAGAATCTGGCGGTGAGTATTTAAGGGCGTTAACGATCAAGTTTGAGAAA
The DNA here is from genome assembly GCA_016592635.1 of Methyloprofundus sp. Classification (NCBI taxonomy): domain Bacteria; kingdom Pseudomonadati; phylum Pseudomonadota; class Gammaproteobacteria; order Methylococcales; family Methylococcaceae; genus Methyloprofundus; species Methyloprofundus sp. Next base: position 3,467,438 of record AP023240.1, on the reverse strand, counting down.
GCACTGCGCAGTTCTTTAGGGTTGCCGACGATATTAATATCTGAATCAATAAATAACTCAATACGATTATTCAGTTGCTCCAAAGCACCACTTTCCAGGCAAATTTGCTTGAGCAGTGGAGCAATTTCAACGCATTGATTCTCGATTTTTTTGGTTTCCAAATCAGCCAAAAGTAATAAATCATCCACCAAGTATTGCATGCGCAAAGTTTGATCACTCATTTGTTGGAGAGAGTGGGTTAATAAAGCTGACTTTTGATCATCCAGATCATCAAGTGTCTCTAAATAACCTTTTAGAACGGTTAAAGGTGTACGTAATTCATGGGAAATATTATCGACAAAATCCTTACGCATACGTTCTATGTTTTTCAGATAGGTCACATCATGCGCAACTAATAGGTGAGAATAGCTATTTTCACCATAGTTAACAATTTTAATTTGTAAGGTTTCTTGGTCATTTGCAGGTGACGGTATGGTTAATATTTCTCCCTGATTTTTGTGGTTTAAAAATTCAATAAAGGCAGGGTCGTTGATCAAGTGGTGTATACGTTGACCTTTATCGCCTTTTTTTAAGCCGAGCATGGTTCTGGCTGCACCATTAAACCAAGAGACTTCATCATGCTTTTCCAAGACTACCACTGCATCAGGTAAGGCAGCTGTTGATTTCCGGAACTGTTCAATAATGGGTCTTAGGCTATTTTTGCGCTTTTTAGTCAGCTTTTTAATGCGAGCAATATGCTGATAAATTTGTTGCCAAATGCCGCCATGATTCGGCGGCTTTTTTTTTGCCCCAGTTTGTAACCATTGCTCTAGCTGGTAAAGTAAATAGGTCTGGCGAATGATAAAAACAATACAAACCAAAAGCAGTACTAAGAACAAATTGCCAGTATAAAAGCTGATAATAGCAGCCATTAAAAAGGTTGCGATAAACAGTAATAAGTCGCGATACCAAAAATTCATGAGTCGTTCTTACCAGAAAATTTATAACCAAAACCACGTACGGTTTGTAGCCATTCTTCGCGTTGGTGTTTTGCCAGAATTTTGCGCAAGCGACGGATATGCACATCAACTGTTCTTTCCTCAATATACACACTACGCCCCCACACCTGATCAAGTAACTGGGTGCGATTAAATACTTTGTCTGGGTGAGTGAGAAAGAAGCTGAGTAAGCGGAATTCGGTAGGGCTAATTTCGACTGCTTGTTCACCAATATTGACACTGTGGTTTTTGGTATCCAGCACAATATCCTGACATTTAATTTGGGTTAAATCATGGATTTTGCCACTTCTACGTAATACTGCTTTGATACGTGAAACCAGTTCTTTAGGCGAAAAAGGTTTAGTCACATAATCATCAGCTCCTAAATCTAAACCACGAATTTTATCAGCCTCTTCACCCTTGGCGGTTAACAAAATAATAGGAATATCTTGGTAATTATCATCAGATTTTAACTGACGAGTCCATTGATCCCCTGTTACTTTAGGCAGCATCCAGTCTAGTAAAATAAGGTCAGGCAATATATCAGTCAATATTACTTCAGCTTGAGCCACATCAGCAGCCTCTATTACCGTAAAGTCATATTGTTGTAACACCATAACCAGCATTTGGCGAATGGCTTCTTCGTCTTCAACGACTAAAATGGTGAATTTGCTCATAGTATTTAAGTATATGGCTAGCTTAAGTTTAGATGAGAGACATTTTAAACCATTTTATATGACAGCTTTGTGACAAGTGGGGGGCTTTGAATGGAGGAGGTGAATTTTATTATGTGTGAGGGGGAGGGAAAAGTGATTGGTTTTTAGTATTATCAAACGTGCCTAACCCTTGTCTATAAATGATTGGCATGTTCATTTTTATGCGCCTCATAATAGGCGCGTAAAATGGCATTAATTCGACTTTGGTAGCCTTTTCCTTGTCCTTTCATCCAATCTAATACATCCGCATCCACACGTAAGGATATAGGCTTTTTTTCAGGTGTTATTTTCATTTCCACCGAGCGTAAAAAAGTATCATCAAATTCAGGAATATCTGCATAATCGATGTCTTCATCATGCATTGCATCAAGACGTTTCAAGTCGCTCTTTATAGATTTTTTGTTCACGATTATTTGCCTTTCTCATTGAAATAATTCTAGTTTTATGACCACGCGGAGTATGGGCTATAACAATCAACCGTTTTTCCAACATTCCAAATGTAATAAAACGCGGTTCGCCATAATTAAATCGTGTATCTTCAAAGGTGGCATGTGCCAGAAAATACGATTTCCGCATCTGTAAAATCTAAACCACGTTCAATGATATTTTTTTGATTTTTTTCATCGTTCCATTCATGCATAGTTAAAACCTTGTTTGTATATACAAATGTATAGATTATTTATTATGAAGTCAAGAAAAAACAGTATGTTGGGGTTAAGTTAGAACCCCAACGTAGTGGTATTTTGGGAATGTTGGGTTACTTTTTTCGCATTATGTTAGAAAGCCAACCCAACCGTACTATGTTCAAAAAGTGAATTTAGTCATGTGCTTTGTGTTACTGCTTTACTACGCGTAAGTTGTAGCTACCAAACGCATTTGCTGCATTTGGAATCACACCAATATAGTAAACACCACTTAGACCAGTTCTAAATTGGATAAAGTTATGTACATTATTTCCTTCTTCAGTCGGTCTACATTGACTTGCTAATTGTATAAATTGTGAGTCAAGAACTTGTAATCCAACACCACTGAGATAGCTATTGTTGCAATTATATCCTTGTCCAGCCTTTAGGTTACTGGATACATCAAGTAGCTCAACTCGATAATTTTGACTCGCTTCACCTTCAAAACGATAATAGTCACGGTCGGGCGAATTTGTACTATAGCTGGTATTTCTCTCTTTAATCTGACTTGTTATAGTTTCATTAGGGGGTATAAAAAATGCATTAATAGGAGAGTTATTTGGCTCAAGTTCGGTGTTCCACGAATTAGCTGGGTTGTCATGAAATGGTAGAACTCTGAGGCTATATGTGCCATGAGCAGTTGGAGAATTAGGAATGACACCAATATGGAACACTCCGCCAATACCAGACTTAAAAGTCACGCGGTTATGCACGTTACCTGTGCCACTTGGTGTGCATGTACTGGCTATTTCTGTAAATAAAGAATCGGTGATTTTGAGCCCAACGCCATTATTATAGCTATTATTGCAATTGTAACCACTTTCTGAGCCTAGTAGGTTACTAGCATTATATATCTCAATAACATAATTTTGTTCTGGTTCAGTATTAAACTGATACCAGTCGAAATCTGTCTGATTTGTTCCAAAACTAGTACTACGCTCCTCTATATTGCTGGTAATTGAATTTTGTGCACCTAAAGCAATTGGTGCTGCGTTGAGACCAGTATTATTGGGTTCAAAATTAGTATCCCAAGCTACATTTAGATCATCGTATTTAGGTTGTACTCTGATGCTAAATTTTCCAGCAATATCTGTACCTGCTAAATTAGGCACAACATTGATTTGAAATTGACCACCAAGGCCTGCATTAAAATGTATCAAATTATGTACGTTTCCCGTTCCGCTTGCTCCACATGACTGTTCTATTACAGTAGATGATGCATCTATAATTTTTAGTCCGAGGCCACTTTTAACTATTATTACAATTGTACCCATTAACGTCATTTAAATTCCTAGCCACATTAAATATCTCAATGACATACCATTGTCCCTCTGCAGCATTGAATCGAAAAGAGCTGTCACTGAGTTGTTCAAGTTCTATAGAAGATGGTGGTACAGGGGTAAAGCCTTCTATAGAAAATGTTTGGGTCGCAAAATCAAGTTTTATGCCAACACTATTTAACATATTAACACCATCTACATTGAGTTTTGGCATCCATAGTGTGCTGGTTGCGGTGGAAAAATTAGTTCTATCTGCGCTGCTTGCCCAACTAGAAATTGATCCTCCTATACTCATTATTGCTGCACTCATTAATAAAGATTGTTTTAACTTACGCATGATTATTTTCCTAAAAAAGATTGATGTACTTTTAGTGTTGACTGATGATTGAATCTATAAATACTCAGTAGAGGTAAAAGCCCTCTTAAAAATCCCACCTTAGCAGCTATGATGCGGCACTTGCTACCTGAATACGGCTTTGCATAATCTAGCTTTTAAAGTTGGTATTTTTATCTTGAAAAAGCAGTCTATCCACTAGAGTTTACCGTGTCAATAAGTGGCAAGTAATGAGTTTTTAAGAGAGTGGCTGTAGTTTACCGCCTAAGTGATAAAGGTGAGTGGTAGTAAGGGTTGCTAAAAAAGGGACAGATGTCCCTTGTTATTTTATATATTAAGGGAACTTGAAAATTCAAGAAAAAAGAAGGTGAAATTTTTTCCTGTGTACTGTAGCTGTGAGGTAGATTAGCTTTAACTTTATTATAAATACTTAAGTTGCCTCCCATATGTCACGCTAGTTGTCGTCATAAGGTGACGTAAAAAATTCCCCTTAAAAAGCTAAGATATTTTCTTGTTTTATATATTATCACGGTGTTTTATATCGCACTTTAAAGTGGAGTAGATCAACATAAGTTAAAGTATTGGTGATGAATCAGTAGTGTTTGTCGGGGAAGGGTAACGCTTTAATTGTTAAATAAGTGCCTTAGGCTAGCTTGAGCATGCATTTTATATAGATGCTACCTAACTGGCATATATGTTGCTAAATTTTAGGTAAATATTTTGGCAGAAATATGTATTTCTACTAGGTAATTGATAAACCTAAAATCTATGCATGCGGGGCTTTATGATAGATAGATTCAGCCAGTTATTATTTCTACAGTGGGTTCTTTTTTTGATAATTAGTTTGGCATATGATCATTTTGCATGGGCGGATCAGCAGAATAGTGGTTATTCTTTAATCATTAAAAGTGCACAGTATGATAATGAAAAGCAGGAGCTTAAAGTAAAGGTCGCCCTACAAGGCGAGCGACCTTATCAAGTTGAATTGATTGATGCTGGGAGAGGTAGTCAGCTTGCTAGCGAAACGACTCGTAAAGGAATGCTAAAATTTAAGTTGAAAAATATCCAAGAAGATAGCATTCCCTGTGTTGTAGAAGTTCGTTTACATTCGCTAGTGCAATCTTTAGAAGTTGAAAATAGCCCAGAAATTTGTAGTGATAGTCAGTATGTCAGTGCGCCAAATGATGTATTGAGTGAAGTGGCAATTGATGATGTTAAATATGAAGGGTTTACTCTTAGCGTAACAGGGAGTTTTAAGGGAGTTTATCCAAATTCGCTTAAATTGTATGATGACTTGACTGAGGTGTTACTTTCTGACGACAACCAAAGTAACGAGGTTAATCACTTTTCCTTTAGGGAGAGTGAGTTAGCTGAGTTGCCTTGTCGTATTCGTGTGCAGGCTGATTCATTTTCTAGTTTTAAACAAGTACAGCATACACTTGATAATTGCTTTGAGCGATTAACTGCAATAGTGCCTCTTTTTGCGGAAAATGATCATGTTTTGTATCGTAATGGCTTGGATAAGCATTTGGAATTAGGTTGTGATTCCTGTCATGGTAGAGGCTCTGATGCTAGTGCTAATGTTGCGACAATACAATTACAAGGACATGCAGGCACAATATCTGAGTGTATTACCTGTCATCAAGTGGACAGCTTTCCTAATGGTACTTTGCAAGGGCCGCACGGTATGCACCCAGTGAATGAGCCGAGCTGGATTGATGCCGAGGGGCATGGGAAATTTGCTGGAGACATAAGTGAGGGTGATCGCTGTGCCACTTGTCATGGAGCAGATCATCTTGGTACGCGATTGGCAAAAGTGCCAGTTAAAAGGGTATTAAAAAATAGTGAAGGTGAATTGTTGGCTGTTGTGTCTGCAGGTACCGAGATTGCATGTGATTTATGTCATGGACTTGCTAAAAGCTTTGTTGACTAGGCAGAATGAATTGTATGGCTGAATTCTGGCCAATATAAACAGAGGGTATATTGGCCAGGTAATGATTTGGTTGTTAGCGGCTTAAGTGGCTACTTAAAGCTCAACATCATGATAAATATTTTGCACATCATCTAAATCATTGAGCATATCTATAAAGCGTTCAAATAGTGCACTATCATCACCAGTGAGTGATTTTGTGCTTTTGGGTACAAATTGAATTTCATCCACCTCAAAGTCAATGCCTTCTATTGTATCTGCTAGTGCCTGTTTTGCTTTGGCATATTCTGATGGTGGGCTAAAAACAGTGACTACTTCTGCTTCACTTTCAATATCAGTAACATCCACGTCAGCCATTAGCAGGGCTTCCAGAACTGCCTCTTCATCGTCATGATTAAAGGCAAAAATAGCCACATGATCAAACATATGGCTGGCGACACCTTGGGTACCAATTTTACACTTTGTTTTGGTAAAACACTGACGTACATCACCAAAAGTACGGTTAGGATTGTCGGTCAGGCAGTCGATGATAACCATACAGTTTCCAGGGCCAAAACCTTCATAACGAGCAGGGGAAAAATCTTCGCCACCACCACCTTTCGCCTTGTCTATCGCTTTTTCAATCACATGTGAAGGCACTTGGCTTTTTTTCGCGCGCTCAATGACACTGCGTAATGCTAGGTTACCATCAGTATCGACACCACCTGCTTTAGCGCACACATAAATTTCACGGCCATATTTACTGTAGACTTTTGCTTTGGCATCCGACGTTTTTGCCATAGACTCTTTACGATTTTGGTAGGCTCTACCCATTAGCTTGTTGCTCCACTTGCAATAATAAATTGGTAAAGTTTACAGAGAAATAATTGCTGAGGAAACCTCCTTTAAGTAAAAAGGTTGCCCCAGTCTAAATACCAGTCATTAAGGGTAGGTGGTTTAGTTTATTGGGTTGGATAGAATGAGCCGCTAAGGTTGGCTTGATATTGCTTTTCCATGCTATTATTTTGTTAATCATAAGTGCGCAGGTAAATTTTTTCAGGGGAATAAGTATGCTTGTTGAACAAAAAATACCTTTACTAGAAGATATATTAGGTCAGTGGCAAGATCTCATTGGGGATGAGTATGAGGGTTATAAAAATCACGTCTATCGGATGGTTCATTTCTGCTTGGCATTGCATGACTGTAGTGCTGAAGAGCGCGAAAAAATAATTACTGCCGCTTGTTTTCATGATATAGGTATATGGGTTGAAAAAACCGTAGATTATATTCCACCCTCTATACCGCCTGCATTGGCCTATCTAGAGATAAATAATTTACAGCAGTGGTCTACTGAAATTGAATTGATGATTAGTGAACATCATAAGATAAGAGCATTTAGTGATGAGCGTTATCCGTTAGTGGAGATATTTCGCCAAGGAGACTTGGTGGATTTTTCGTTTGGCTTGTTTAAGTTTGGCTTATCTAAAGATGATATTAGTAGTGTATTAGCTGCATTTCCAAATGCAGGGTTTCATAAGAATTTAGGTAAGTTGGCTGCAAAGTGGTTTGTAAAACATCCGTTTAATCCTGCACCGATGATGAAATGGTAGTTTGAAACTTCTTGGCGCAGGTGTTGCCTTGTTGAGTATTTAAAACGATTCAACCCAAGGGCGTAAGTCTAGTTCTTGAGTCCATGCACTATGGTGTTGAGTGTATAGCTGATAATAAGTTTCAGCTATGTGCTCTGGGAAAAGTGCTGAAGCTCGTTTTTTGGCCAGCTTTTTGGAGTTCTGAGAAAGAATGCCGCTGTCTAAAATAACATGAGCGACATGTATCCCTTTAGGACCAAGATCGCGAGCCATGCTTTGAGATAGGGCTCGCACACCAAATTTTCCCACTGCCATATTAATATATTCTGCCCGCCCCCGTAATGCGGCGCTAGCCCCAGTATAAATAATTGTCCCAGAGCCGCGAGGCAACATAAGTCGAGCTGCCTCCCGACCCACTAAAAAACCACCTAAGGTCATTGCACGCCAGCACTCTTCAAATGCTGGGGTTTCAATTTCAGTTATGGTGCCAGGAATAAAATGTTCTACATTATAAACAACAAGGTTTGGGGGGCCCATTTCCTTGCTAACCAATGCTAGTAACGATTTTACCGACTGTTCATCTGTGGCATCACACCCATAAGCACGAATATGGTTTCCAGACATCTGGATTTCTTGTATTAGTCCTGCCAGTTTTTTAGTGTTACGGGCTGCGATAGCGATGGACATTCCAGCTTTGGCAAAACGGTGCGCAAGAGCACTCCCTAGACCTGGCCCCGTTCCTACAATAAGGGCAACGTTTGTTCCTGAAGGTGTTGTAGTTTCAGTTAACTCATTAGTTTTTGTTAAAGACGCATCTACTAAGGGACTTGTTGGTAGTTGATTTGTCTGTTGTGCTAGAGGTTTATGTTTAAGTGGCGATCTGGGCCAGTTATGTGCAACATTAGTACTTTTGCTCGCGCGTAGGTGTAGTGTTATGGGGCCAATTTTAAAGTTAGTGCCAATTTTTGCTCTATTCCAAAGTCTTGCAAGCAAGGACATAGGTATTGTCGTTTTGGGAGAAGGTTAGTCCCTAAAATTATTAAACTGCAACGGCATTTCTAACTCTTGCCCACGCAACATTTGCATCACTTGTTGCAGATCATCACGTTTTTTAGCCGTGACACGGACTTTCTCGCCTTCAATCGCAGCTTGAGCTTTTAACTTAGTATCTTTAATAAGCTTAACGATCTTTTTTGCCAAGGGTTTGTCTAGGCCTTGTTTCATTGATACGGGTTGTTCTGCGGTTTTAGCCGCTTCCTTTACATCGCCTGTTTCTAAGCAAGCGACATCAATACCGCGCTTGCCCATTTTGGCAAATAGAATAGGTAACATTTGCTGCAACTGAAAAGTTGATTGGGCTTGCATTAAAATAGAATCATCTTTCAGTTCAAATTGCGCATTAGAGCCTTTGAAATCAAAGCGTGCACTGACTTCTTTATTGGCTTGGGCTATGGCGTTCTGCGCTTCGTGCATATCAAATTCTGAAACAATATCAAATGATGGCATATTAAATCCTGTTTATAAGTTTGCGGTAAATTGTTTTTTTATAATGCTAATTTCTTTGGCGCGTAAGTTACGAATGGCGATACCAATTTCCTTACCCCGTAAATTATCATTGTCAATGGCGGAACTATCAATGCGTTTTGCTGCTTTTTGTGCAGCTAAATAATAGTCTGCTTGTGGGTAATCGCGGTCTTCGAAGCCTAAGCGTCCCTTGGAATCAGCTTCGCACGCTAGCAAAAAATCTTGCAATTGGTTGTTGGCTTTAAATGCACCAATGCTCGTCAAGGTATCACATAATGTCGCAGGCCTTAATTCAAAAGCGCGATGACAATGGGTATGGTATTGCATGACTTGTAATGCTAATTTTTGGTAATGATTCGGTACACGTATACGCTGGCATAGTGCTTTTAATGCATCTATTCCTAAATTTTCATGATCATGATGACTTGGCCAATTTTCCGAAGGTGTTAGTGCTTTGCCTAAATCATGGGTCAACGCTGCGAAGCGTACGGTGACTTTATCACTTAATAAGGTCGCTTGTTCTAACACCATTAAGGTATGTACGCCGGTATCAATTTCAGGGTGATACTCAGCTGTTTGAGGTACACCAAATAATGCATCAATTTCGGGAAAGATACGCTGCAATGCGCCACAATCACGTAATGCTTGAAAATAAGCAGCAGGTGATTGTTCTGCCAATGCTTTGGCTGTTTCCGCCCAAACCCGTTCAGGCACTAAATGGTCAATTTCACCATTAGTCACCATGGTTTGCATAAGTTGTTGTGTCTCAGGGGCAATGCTAAATCCCAGGTGATGATAGCGCGCACAAAAACGTGCAATACGTAAGACGCGTACTGGGTCTTCACAAAAAGCGGGCGAAATATGGCGAAACAGTTTGTTTTTAAGGTCGGCCTTACCACCATAAGGATCAATCACCTCGCCATTGTCTAACATGGCCATGGCGTTAATGGTCAAATCGCGGCGTAATAAATCATCTTCTAAGCACACATCAGGTGTGGCATGTACGGCAAAGCCTTTATAACCACGAGCTGTTTTTCTTTCAATGCGCGCTAAGGCATACTCATCTTTGGTTTCAGGGTGCAGGAACACAGGGAAGTCTTTGCCTACTTCTGTATAACCACGGGCTAACATGGCTTCAGGGGTTTCACCAATCACGACCCAGTCACGCTCACGCACGGGGAAGTTTAATAAAGTATCGCGGACTGCACCGCCAACCAAATAGGCTTTCATAATTTTAAAGAGGATTTATTTAATTAAGGAATATCATAAATGATTAACTACTTGTTTGGAAAGCTGCATTTTATAGAAATGAGCGTGTATAGTGCTAGGATGTTGATGGGGTAAGTTTGGTAAATAGAGATATGGCTGAAATATTTATTATTTGTTTGTTATTTGGTTGTTTTTCAGGCGTGTTGGCAGGGTTGTTTGGGGTAGGGGGCGGCTTGGTATTGGTACCCTTTTTTATGTTTTTATTAGACTGGGAAGCTGTGTCACATAATTTAGTTATGCTGATGGCAGTAGCAACTTCGCTGGCAACCATTATTGTCACCTCAATTGCAGCTAGTTTGGCACATCTACGTTTAGGAGCCATTATTTGGCCGCACGTATTTAAATTAAGTGGTGGTATTTTATTCGGGGTGATTGCGGGTAGTTTTGTGGCGGATGCATTATTGTCCGAGAATTTAAGGCTTATTTTTGCGTTGTACATGCTATTTGTGGCCATACAAATGGCTCGACCCGCGAAACAGCAGGTGCGGGATAAATTATTACGGGGCGTTACGTTAAAAATATCCGGCATAGTCATTGGCTTTGTATCGGCTATTTTGGGAATTGGTGGTGGCACGTTAACTGTGCCACTGTTGGCAAGGCATCAAGTGCCGATGCGTAATGCAGTGGCTATTTCCAGTGCCTGTGGACTGCCGATTGCAGTTATTGGCACGATTAGCTATGCTGTTTTAGGTTGGCATAAAACGGGGCTACCAGAAGGCTGTGTTGGTTATGTGTATTTGCCTGCATTTGCGGGTATAGTGCTTAGTAGTATGGTAAGTGCACCAGTTGGTGCTATGTTGGCAAATAAGCTGCCGGCAGCATTGCTGAAACGTTTTTTTGCAATATTGTTGTTGGTAGTGGCGGCTAAGTTGTTATGGGTATTTGTTTATTAATTGGAGATTTTTGATGGCTGAATATAAAAAATATCGTTGTATGGAATGTGAGCACGTTTATGATGAGGAGCTAGGCGATCCAGATAGTGGCCTAGCACCAGGGACTTTATGGGATGATATTCCTGATGATTGGGCTTGCCCAATTTGTGGAGCGCCGAAGAGTTTTTTCAAATTGATTGAATAATTTATCGTTACAAATAGTGTTTGCCCCCTAAAACTATAAAGAAATCTGACATGTTATCATTCACCTCAACATGTCGGATTTCGTTTTTACTGCTATGTCGTAAAAAATCTGGAAACTCATTTAAAATGGGACATTTTGACATAGGATGCGCTTCGTGCCTTAGCATATCCTGTTTCTGGTGCTTTAACTGGCGCTCATAATATAATTCTCCTCCTCCTCCTCCTCCTTACTATCAGTAGGCCTTTAGCCTACTTTAGATTTAATGCTTGCCCCGTCTTAAGTTGGTAGCTAAAAATTTGCATCCAACGACCTTGGGTTTTAATAGAGTTCTGGCATCCTTCATTGCTCGGTTTACACTTTAAATTTCATTAACCACGTCATTCCCGAAGTCTTTTATCGGGAATCTATGCTGCATAATGGATTCCTGCTAAAAGCATGCAGGAATGACGAGAAAAAAGTGTAAACTACTTTCATGCTTATATGAAGGATGCTAGAGTTCCTACGAGATCTGTATTTTCAAAAATGATATTGAGTATTTTTGTAGTTCATTTTTAAGGCAACTCACTGTTTTTAAATGATATAAAATATAAATAAGACTTACTTGTATGTACCAATGGGGAGCGTTATAATCTTAAATAGTAGTTATTGATAATATTATTAATCTTTAATGGTGTTCAATTACCTTTAGGAGGTGTTATGAAACAATTATTGCTTTATATTATGCTGGTATTAAGTATCTGAAGTTTCCAAAAAAATCATCAAGCCACCATGCGTAACAGTACGGCAATCAGTGGATTTATCGGGGAGTTGCTTGGTTTGGGGCAAACATGATTAAAATCCGGGTTCAATGCTGCCTCGGTAATGATGCGCCGCACGTCTGAAAAGGCAAAACTGGCGCGCCCTTTTACTTTGTGCCGACGCTCCGGATCCGCCTTTAAACGGTCGGCATAAATCCAGGTCAGCGTACTTGCCATCATACAAAAATTCAAATGATTGGTCACGGAATGCGCATTACGACACTGACTTTTTTGACTGCCGATGTCTTGTTTCAACTCCTTGAATCCTGATTCGATTTTCCATCTCGCACCATAAAACTCGATCATTTGCGTGACCGATAATGACAAGTCCGTGCTAAACAGTGCGATCCATTGCGTTTTACGAAAAACCCACACGACGCGTACTTTGCATTTTAAACTTTTCAGCATGACAATGCGTTCATGGGCAAGTACCGTACGCTGTTTGCCATAAAGAGTCACCTGATATTCGGCGGCTTCGTGACGAATGCATTTTGCCATTTCTGTTGCCGAACCCAAGCGCTGGCCATATTTTCGAGGTCTCCCTCGCTGCCCAGATTGTCTTGTCTCGGGAAGATCATATAAAACACTATTACAGCGCAGGCGCGACAGAATATCAAACAGACTGCCTACCTCTTTGCGTACGGGCTTTAACAAACCTGCATTGCCAAACCAACTATCGGTCACCGCGAGTATTTGCTTGCCGGAAAAATGATTTGCAACCCCGATGATCATCTGTGCAGCTTGGCCGATCTTGGTTTCAAACGACTGCAATCGACCTTTGATCTTCGCTCGATCGGATTGTGCATCAATCGCTTTCTGTGGAAGGTAGTGGCGAAAATCTAAAAACAAACAGGCCCAACGATTTTTTATTTGCTTGAGCAAACCGATGGCTACCACGTTTTGTGCCCATGGGTAGTCGCTTTGATTGGCTTTGGCCGCATGATCATAAATGGTTTCGCAACCAAAGATTTTTTTGCCCACTTTAGGGTTGATGAAATCATCCAGGGCAATTAATAATCGGTCGTCCGTTTCAGGGTTGTCGATCAGGTCCCAGGCTGTTTTCCATAAACCTTGCCACGGTAATTTGGTTGATGCCATGAATGTGTAAAATCGTTTCCGCTTGATATTGATACCGAACAGCGTTTCAAGGCTACGCCATAAATTGGAACTAATGGAGGAAGTAAACGGGACAATGATCGACAGTAGCGTATAGGCAAATAACGAGGCTCTTTCTTTGCCGAGCGTGGTTTCTGAAAAATGTGATTGAAGAGGAGAAAGAAGATCGCGTAAAATGAACATGAATAAGGCTTTTTTGTTTGTATAATCAATTTGTTAGCACTGTTTATTATACTACAAAATACAGCCTTATTCACTATCAACCTGTTGTTTTTAAAGTAATTTGTACTTAAATATTAGTAATTGCTAATATTTTTCGAAAATTAGACTTTCCTAATATTTGGCTGACAAAAAACTGGGAAACCAAGCTCAGCGATATATGGACTGTATGATTTTAATTGGATCTTGCGTGCAATGTGGCAAACCCATTAATAAATGCCCCTATCCGCCTATATACCCCCCTAAAAACTGGGAAACTTCAGTTAAGTATGACTCATGGTGTTGTTCTGTATGCCAAAGGCACTGAGTTTACTTTTGCGAGGGCTGGTGCGAACTATCAGTATACAGTTGTGCAAACGGGTGAAAATTACACTTTTAAATTTGCACAGCCTGTAAATGATAGTGTTGTTAAGCTACAAGCTGGTTATCATGTGCTGCAATCAATCTATCAAGATAGTTCAATTAATAAGCAATATACTGAGGCTTATATACGTGAGCGAGCGAGGTGCTATGTTTTTGATAGTCGCTTTTATACCTACAGCTTATGCTTTTTACCGAATGATTTTAATATAAAATATAAAGATCGCTTTTGGGGCTTTACCACGTAAGTACCCAATTGGAAATGGTTGGCAACTCGCTTTTTATTGCCTGCTTTATTAGCTTTTGCGTTGTTCTTTTATGTTGCTAATCGACAGTATAAATAATATTTTAAGTGGGCGTTGAAGTTTATATGATGTTAAAACAGTTGGCAGGGTTACCGCAGAAAAACCTTATTGCAGGTGCGATAACCTTTGTTATTGCACTGGTAGCGATTACGCCTTTATGCGGATTTTTATTTCAATGTGGTTGTGATTGGCCGTGGTTAGGCTTGGATGCGCATTGCAATTATTATAAGCCACAGGCAGAACATAAATGTCCTTGGTGTGCCTCGATGTTTGTGGGGATACTTTCGACAGGATTGGCAGTTGTATCAGGTGTGGTGGTTGCTTTATTTATGCCGACATTAGGGTTTAAGTCCACAATTGTTGTGCGTACTTTACAGGGACTTGTGGTTTTTGTCGTGTTGGCACTATTGACTGCCAATATAGCTGCCAAGTGGCAGCTATATCCATTAGGTACTGGTAGTACTGAAGAACGAAGTAGATAGGTTAATCTGCTTCAGGACCTTTTTTTACGGTCATAAACTTCATGCCAATAAGAATGAAGAGCACTAAAAAGAATGGAATGATGATTTTATAGGGAATTTTATCTTCATCAGGATCAACACCTATTGAGAAAGGTAAGTGAGCATCAATTGTTTCGCCTTGGTTGATAATGGTTATGTGTGTAAGGTAGTCGCCAGCACCATGTTGAGCAAAATCAACAATAACATCTATGGAACCTTTTTTGATTTTTTCAGGCTTTTGGTAAAAAATACGGGTACCTTCGGGTTCTTTGGTTACTTCTAACTCAACGGTGGTGTGACGTAACTTTTTTCCTTCGTAATCAATAACTAAGTGGGTCAGTTCGACATTTGGGATGGCATGACAAAAGCTTCTTCCTCCTGAAGACCTTGGTGTATAGGCAGAAAAATGTACAACTTCTGTACCAACGGATATGCGACAGGTATCGACATCACCTTTTGCGCCTCGATGGGCGTTGGCTGTATTGGGTAAAATAAACATTAATAATATAACCGCTAAAACTAGTAGTGGTATATTGACTAAAAATTTGCGGATGCTGGAAACCAGATAGGCATTTCCGTGGATATTGTTTGGTTGATTGGTTGATGGTGTTGCAGTATTGGTGCTGCGCTGTGCAGTCCCTGCCAGTAAAGTAGAAATTTGTTGCATGTCACGCCCCCTCTAGAGATACATATCCAGGTATGTGCTATATAAATATAAGTAGCCCTGAACTGTATTATATGGAATAGATATTCAGTGATTGCTTTAAGTTTATGGCTAAACAGCCACAATACCAGCAACTCTTTTTATGCTGAAGTGATTGATTTATAGCCTGAAATAATTTCAGGGTTCGTTGATCATAGGTTACTTATTAAGGTCTAGTCAAATAAATACACTTATGTTACTTAACTTTGTTATTTGATTCAGCGTCATGAAAGTATCAGAGGCGGGCAGGGCGTGTTGTAGCTCTGTTTTTATGTCTTTATAGCGCAATAGTTTTAAGGTATTTTGTAGGGCTATCGATCATGAGCAGGTTGTTTTACCCGCTAATCAACAATATACTTCCTAACCGTACGCCGATCTAATTGGGTAATTCTGGCTACCGCTTCATAACTATTATGGCGTTCATAAAGAAAACGACAATAACGCTGTAATAATATCTGACTACTGGTTTCACCCGCATTATCTGGTAGGTTAAAGCCATTATGCAGGTCGTTCAAATTAGTTTCTGCATTAATGCTACAAGTACCTGTGAGGCAAATACGGCGAATACATTGCTCCAATTCGCGTACATTACCAGGCCAAGCATAATAGTCAGGTACATTTTTACTTATATGCTTTTCGATGCTGTCTGCCAATAGTGGTGCAGGAATATTGGTGACTCGTTGTAGGAGCCTATTGATTAAATGCCCTAGTTCTGCCGGGTTCTCTTGTAAGCGCTGTTGTAAGCTAGGTACCTTAATAACATCAGAGCACAAGCGATAATAAAGGTCATCTCTAAAATCTCCAGTTTGCCGCAATTGGTCAATATTACGGTTAGTGGCACTAATGACCCGTCCAGAAAAACGCAATTTTTCATGACTACCCACCGGACAAAAGACCCGATCCTGAATGACGTTAAGTAGTTTCACCTGCGTGGGCATATCAATATCACCAATTTCATCGATAAAGATAGCACCGTGTTCACTGCAACGGAAAAATAAACCTTCATGATGGTCGATAGCACCTGTAAACGCGCCTTTTTTATGACCGAATAGTTCTGATTCCAGTAGCGATGCAGGGTATTGCGATAAGTTGATCGCTTGAAAAGAACGGGTAAAGCTTTCTTTAAAACGATTTTTGTCCATATCAAAAGGAATATAACCTGAGCAGCCAATCGTATGTGCGACTAAGGTTTTCCCAGTGCCTGTTGCCCCTAATAGCAGTGTCGAAAAGTCCTCCATTTTGCCGCAGAGATAATCCATATACCATTGTGGATTAAAGGTGAAAATATTGTTCCACAGACGCATGCGTAATTCGATAATGGCAGGGCAGTCTCCTGAAATGGCAGAGATAATAAAATAAAAGCCACGGTGTAATTGATAAAACAAGGCAATAAATTTTTCAGTTTCCTCGTGGCTGAAATTTGCCTGTAAGAAACGTTGACTCAAAGCTTGCGCGCAGGGAAGTGTAATGGGTTTATCGCCTGCAGCACGTTGAGCATCAATAAATTGATTGAACTCAGCCTGGAATTCATGGAATTGATAAAACAGCCAAGCAAATTTTATGGTTTCTTTTATAGACCCTTGGTAATCGCTAATGCGAAATTTATCTAAGGGCTGTAGTTTGCTTAATTGTGCCAGTAAATGAACTTGAATCTGCTCGCTACGATCATAAATATCCATGCTACCCATGGCAATATTTAATAAAGCACAATCAGCTTGTTCGCGCTGGCGACTAAATGGGTTGGCAAAAGCCAGTTCGGCAACTTGCTTAAAAAAATCACGTTGTTCAGGTAATAGTTTTTGCATGGTTTTATTTTATTATCGTTCCACACGCTCCAGCGTGGGAATGCAGCCAATGATGCTCCAGCGTCATGAGGCATTACGGAGTATTTTTTGGATACTTGTTCATCTTAAGTATAGCCTGTACGCAATAAATGTTCATGTGTTTTACTTTAAAATCAATAAAATTATTATCTTATTGATTTTAAAGTAAATTTAATCTTGGCACAGCCATTGCAATAGTGATTATGACTTTACACAAAAAAAGGATAATCATCATGAGTAGTTTAAAACGTATCTTCGTCAGCATTAAAAGCCAAATCGACCATGTAGCTGATGATTTTGAAAACCATGAAGCACTTGCCGCAGCAGCCATTCAAGATCTGCAAGCTATCGCGGGCAAAACCAATCTGCATTTACACCGCATTAGCAAAATGTCGGCTCAATATCAAAAACAACTAGGAGAACAACAAGAACAAGCCCAGCTTTGGTCTGAACGCGCTATTCAAGCCAGAGAGACTGATGAACAAACCGCTCTACAATGTGTGAAACGCTTACGCCAAGTACAAAAGCTAATTGCCGTACGGAAGCAACAACTTGAACAAAGTATTGCTCAAGAAGAAAAAATACGCTCTGATTTAGAGGCGATTCAAGAGCAGTTACAAGACTTAAAAAACAAAAAGGAAATCTTGGCTGCTAGACAAAATCGGGCCAGTGTTAAAGACGCTTTATATGATAAACAAGGCAATTCTTTGCAAGATGTGCAAAATGTCTTCGACCGTTGGGAGGGTTCGGTAGTCAGCTCCGAGTTTGATACTCCAGAGACATTGATTGAAATCGATACTTTGGCAAAAGACTTTGAGCAAGCAGAAGATGATTTGGCCTTAAAAATGATGCTGGATGAATTAACAGCAGAGTCTAATACTTCAGAAGATAAAAACTAGGAGAGCATCATGTACGCAAATGAACCGACAGAAATGCATATTCACCCAGTCGAATCACCAGAGGAGGGTAAACCAGCAAAAAATTTGACTGCCAAAATTACCACCTACCTACGTTGGGTTGGCTCCATCTTAATTGTCTTGTCTGCGATTAGCTTTATGCTGCAAGGGCATGCAGGGATTTCTCCCACTTATCGCTATTGGATAGGCTTAGGTCTGACCTTGCTACTGTGCGGAGGCGGTTTGATCTGTGCCTATTTATTTCATGAAACCAAAGGCGCGCGGATATTCTTTGGTTTAGGTACTGGTTTTTTATCGGTACAGGTATCACAAGTTAGTTCCATGATTTATGCTGGCCTGTTTAAGCAACATGCCTTGCAGCCTGAATATGATTGGTTGCAATTTACGGGAGTCAGTCCGACCGTTATCGCTTTGGATTTGGTTATTACAGGTTTGTTATTATTCTTGGTCAGTTATGCCAGCTATTCTATCTTAGCGCGTAAGTACCTTAAAACCTTGTTAACTGCAGCCATAGTCGGTAGTGTATTGCTCATGTTACCTATACGTGATGCAGACTTGGTTCCCATCATTATTGCCGGTTTGTTTATCTACTTAAGACGCGTTGAACAAACTTTACATACTGACAACAGCATGCGCTTAAAAGAAGGTATGGCAGCACGCGTATTAATCAGTTTGCCTTTATGGATTATGGTGGGGCGTAGTTTATTACACCAGACTTCTTATATATTGACGATAGTGGTTGCAGCAATGGTGGCAGTCTATTGTATCTACGACATCAAGCGTTATACGCAGTCTGCTTTTATAATTTATGTATTGCAATGGGTCGGCACTTTAGCAGCGGTCGGTATCTGGGCAAGCGTATTGGCCGAGTTTGGCGTAAGCATTCATCATCTTAATGCCTTATTACCCATTACGATGATCTTGTTTGTTTTATCTAGTCAAGTCACTTACCACGCACACTTATACCGTATCATCAGTGCCTTGTTGACTTTAGCCATTACTTTCAATGCAATGTCAGGCGATCAAGCCATGGCCCCCATCGCGACTATTGCAGCAGGTATATTGTTAACCGTCGCAGGCTTTAAATATCGTGAGAAAACTTCGTTCTTTATTGGCAATATATGTGTTGTCGGCGGCTTCTTATTTTACTGGGAATATGCAGTAAGAATGTACTCAAACGCACCGTGGATTAGTTCGATAGTATTAGGCTTAGTGGTGATCTTATTTGCCTCATATATTGAAAATAGAGATAAACAAATTATGGCCAAATCACGTTATTACTTTAAAGAATTAAAAAACTGGAATTAATTAAACCTAAAAAATAAAGGAGGTGTTAACCCTGAAATATTAAAAGCCCCAAAGAGTCATTGTTAAGGATTATAATGACAAAAGTGTAAAGTTCATTAAAATATGAAAACCGGCCAGTCGTGTCGGTTTTCGTGTTTCTACCAAAAGGGAAAGGTCGATGCGGTATTCATTATTGAGCGGTCTATTATTGCTAAGCATATTAACAGGCATGGCGAATGCAGAATCATTACAAGACTTTAGCAGTGATGGTTGTTCGCAATTTCCTGACGGCACCTGGGCACAACAAGACCTCTGGTGTGGTTGTTGCATTACCCATGATATTGCCTATTGGCAAGGTGGCAATCGCAAGCAAAAAAAGCAGGCAGACCAGGCATTACGTCAATGTGTTTTAGAAAAGACCGACAATAAGTTATTAGCTGATGCCATGTATTATGGCGTGACGGTCGGAGGCTCACCCGTATTTCCTACCTGGTATCGCTGGGGCTATGGCTGGCGATATGGGCGTGGCTTTCAGTCTTTGTATGACTATGAACAACAGTTGGTTGCGGATAAATTACAGCAATACTATCTGGCCATGCCCACCTCATCTTGTGATTTTGAACACCCGCTGAAATTGTTGATCAAAGATGAATTGCGCGAGTTTTTGCGGGAGTAGTAGGGCGGTTTAACGTATTCCAGAAAAGTGGAGGTGGTAGCTTGAAAGCGATTAGTGGTAAAAGGCTGTGTGAATTGTTAGAAAGCAAAGGCTGGGAAGCAAAAAGAAAGCATGGCAGTCATCATATTTATATAAAAGCAGGGGTAGTGGACGCATATATCTGTGCCAGTACATGATAATAAGGCTCTAAAGCATGGTTTGCAGAGTCAGTTGATGAAGGTGGCGGAGATTGAGGAGCATGAGTTGTAGTGGGTGAGTCTAAATTGTTTCTTTCCACTCTGCTAATTAGTCCTATTGATAAAGTGATAATATTTTCCATGTTTTAATGGCTAGAAATTATTGCATTGTATAAGGGCAATATATGGAAAATTTTCCATATATCAACAGTGTTACATTTCAAAAATCCTGAATAGGTTTTCTGGTTGGTATTGCTCAGGCACACCAGAAAACTGGTAAGGTTGCGACGTTTCCTTTCTTAATATTTCCACCACTTGTAGTAGCCTGAAAAGGTTGAGTGTGAGGTATCAGGGCTAAAGAATATCAAGGATTTTTCGTGCTTGGACAGACCTTGCTAGTACTCCTGTCTAGTTTATCGTGATTGGTAAACTCTGTTGGGGCTGGAGTCTTGTTTGAAAATCGCCTATCTCTACAGGACTACATCAAAAGTCAGTAGCATTTTTGAGCAAGCCCTGATACAGTGAAAGCATTTAAAAATCGATGATCAGAGTGCCAGAGCCTAAAATAAAGGTTATCGAGTATCGAAATATAACAATGTGCTCCACCTGACCGCGGGAAGCGCAGTTCGTTTTTAAAGGTCAGATTTTTATCAAGGTTCATCGCGTTATTGAAGGTTATCGTATATCTTCCCGCGTCAGGTGACCACGTCGTTATGTTGCCTATTTGTAATGATTAATAGTCCATACAAGGTATTTTTCCAGCATATCTCCTCCATAACCTTGATTTAGGTATCTCTGAATCTCTTGAATACCACTTTCAAATTCAACTCCCGAAGACAAGATTGACCCGTCTATATAAAAGTTAATTTTTTTATGGTTTATTTCTACAATTACAACCGGAGTTCCCCGGTTTCCTATTGTTATTGAGGAGTCTATGCCGCCTCCCAGCGTAGGGTGGATTGTCATTTCACACCCTGGGGGTATTTCATTATTTATGTTGTTAAATGTATTTAATGTTTTTTTATTTTTCATGTCTCTTCTTGTTTGTACAACATAACAATCTTATCCAGCCCGACGCTCGCTGCGCTCGCGCGGCTGATTCGGGCGTTAGAAGAAGTTAGGAGAAAAAGTTGGCATCACCGAGAGTATTTATAAGTTCAACCTGTTTTGACTTGGCTGAAGTTAGAGATAGTTTAATGTCATTTTGTCAGGGTTTTGGGTTTGAAGTCGTAATGAGTGATAAAGGGGATGTCTTTTATCACCCTGATTTACATACACATGAGAGTTGTATTACCGAAATATCAAATTGCCAACTATTTATATTAATTGTCGGAGGTAGGTTTGGAGGAAAGTATAAAGTAGATCCAACAAAGTCGATCACAAATGCTGAGTACAATGCTGCAAAAGAAGCTGGAATACCTGTTTTTACTTTTGTGAAAGAAGGAGTGCTTGCTGATCATCATATTTATCAAAAAAATAGAGAAAAAGACTTTGTTTCAAGTATTGATTTCCCATCAATAGAGAATCAAAATTATGCAGTAAACATTTTCGATTTTATAGATTTAGTTAGAGGGGCAAATGTAAATAACGGTTTTTTTGATTTCAAATATGCAAGAGATATTCACTGTAATTTAAGAAAGCAGTGGGCTGGAATGTTCTTTGATTTTTTATCACAAAGAAGCGTATCTAATCATTTAAAATCAACTAATGAGTCGATAGCCAATCTTTCCATTGCATCTAAGAAAATTGAAGAGCTAATAAAAGGCATTTATCGTCAAGTTGATAATGCTGGGGCTGATGACTCAATTCATGCAATTGATGCAGAAAGTAATGCTAGTAAATTTTTTGCTATTGTAGGTAGCCAAATTGATGATTCTAACTTCATACCATATAACTTAATAGGCGAACTTTCGAAAAATATATCAGATAAATGGTGGGAATTCCTTCTAAGAATAAAGGGGTTTGAACTTGTTGATCATGCAGTTTCTGAAGATGGTCGAGAAACTAGAGGTATTTTTTTCAATCCTTCAAATAACTGGATTGCAGATATTGATGGTAATCTTAATGATACTGAAAAGAAATCCCAAGATAAAATTGAGGCAAGTTATAAAGCTGAAGTTTCCCAGTTTTTAGGGGGGTATATAGGCGGATAGGGGCATTTATTAATGGGTTTGCCACATTGCACGCAAGATCCAATTAAAATCATACAGTCCATATATCGCTGAGCTTGGTTTCCCAGTTTTTTGTCAGCCAAATATTAGGAAAGTCTAATTTTCGAAAAATATTAGCAATTACTAATATTTAAGTACAAATTACTTTAAAAACAACAGGTTGATAGTGAATAAGGCTGTATTTTGTAGTATAATAAACAGTGCTAACAAATTGATTATACAAACAAAAAAGCCTTATTCATGTTCATTTTACGCGATCTTCTTTCTCCTCTTCAATCACATTTTTCAGAAACCACGCTCGGCAAAGAAAGAGCCTCGTTATTTGCCTATACGCTACTGTCGATCATTGTCCCGTTTACTTCCTCCATTAGTTCCAATTTATGGCGTAGCCTTGAAACGCTGTTCGGTATCAATATCAAGCGGAAACGATTTTACACATTCATGGCATCAACCAAATTACCGTGGCAAGGTTTATGGAAAACAGCCTGGGACCTGATCGACAACCCTGAAACGGACGACCGATTATTAATTGCCCTGGATGATTTCATCAACCCTAAAGTGGGCAAAAAAATCTTTGGTTGCGAAACCATTTATGATCATGCGGCCAAAGCCAATCAAAGCGACTACCCATGGGCACAAAACGTGGTAGCCATCGGTTTGCTCAAGCAAATAAAAAATCGTTGGGCCTGTTTGTTTTTAGATTTTCGCCACTACCTTCCACAGAAAGCGATTGATGCACAATCCGATCGAGCGAAGATCAAAGGTCGATTGCAGTCGTTTGAAACCAAGATCGGCCAAGCTGCACAGATGATCATCGGGGTTGCAAATCATTTTTCCGGCAAGCAAATACTCGCGGTGACCGATAGTTGGTTTGGCAATGCAGGTTTGTTAAAGCCCGTACGCAAAGAGGTAGGCAGTCTGTTTGATATTCTGTCGCGCCTGCGCTGTAATAGTGTTTTATATGATCTTCCCGAGACAAGACAATCTGGGCAGCGAGGGAGACCTCGAAAATATGGCCAGCGCTTGGGTTCGGCAACAGAAATGGCAAAATGCATTCGTCACGAAGCCGCCGAATATCAGGTGACTCTTTATGGCAAACAGCGTACGGTACTTGCCCATGAACGCATTGTCATGCTGAAAAGTTTAAAATGCAAAGTACGCGTCGTGTGGGTTTTTCGTAAAACGCAATGGATCGCACTGTTTAGCACGGACTTGTCATTATCGGTCACGCAAATGATCGAGTTTTATGGTGCGAGATGGAAAATCGAATCAGGATTCAAGGAGTTGAAACAAGACATCGGCAGTCAAAAAAGTCAGTGTCGTAATGCGCATTCCGTGACCAATCATTTGAATTTTTGTATGATGGCAAGTACGCTGACCTGGATTTATGCCGACCGTTTAAAGGCGGATCCGGAGCGTCGGCACAAAGTAAAAGGGCGCGCCAGTTTTGCCTTTTCAGACGTGCGGCGCATCATTACCGAGGCAGCATTGAACCCGGATTTTAATCATGTTTGCCCCAAACCAAGCAACTCCCCGATAAATCCACTGATTGCCGTACTGTTACGCATGGTGGCTTGATGATTTTTTTGGAAACTTCAGTTATAAAGTATTTATTAATTTACCTATCGAAATACGATCCAAAATTCTTGAAAAGTATGATGACATCCCATTTTAATCGGGTAAGAGCGAGTTTCTCTCTCGCTCTTACCCGATTAGAAAGGGGGGCAGCCAGTAATACCGCTACCAGTAAGAATACAAGTGATTGAATATAAGCAAAAAAGGTAAAAATAAAAGTTAAGCTTTCTCCCTATTTGGATATAATTGAATCTCTAAAAATCAAGGGGTCAGCCAGTAATGCCGCTACCAGTCGCAACTCATGTACTTGAATAATAATGATTTTATAAGGTTTAAAGTTAGGCTTTAACTACTTATTAGATATAATTGAATTTCCTACAAAACAATTAATCCTAAGAAAAAGCCTAACTAATGAAAAAGTCTAGCCGATTAAGCCTACGCTTACAAATCCGATCTTTTAAAAATACCTTTTTTCAACTCAATGACCTTCCTTTTAAAGGACTAATACCTGATAGTTTAATTGAAGCCATTCATCAATCAGGGAATGTTCGTAGCACCGTTTTTACTCCTTTAGTGACACTGAGAGCCTTTTTGTTTCAAGTGCTCAGTTCAACTGGGGCTTGTAAGGAGGCAGTTGCACATGTTTTAGTCGAGCGAATTAGCTTGGATTATAATGCAAACTCCATGAACACTGGGCCTTATTGTAAATCCCGACTAAGACTGCAACTCTCTCATTTAAAAGAAGCTGTCACCTCTTCGGGTAAAGTATTGCATAACCAAGCATCAAGTAACTGGTTGTGGAATGGTTTTCGAGTTATGCTGGTCGATGGCACGACCTTGCTTATGCCCGATACGGACAGTAACCAGAAAACCTACCCTCAACAAAAGGCACAAAAGCAAGGGCTGGGATTCCCAATTGTACGATTGGTAGGTCTTGTGTCATTAGCAACAGGAGCTTGCATTGATTATGCCATCGGCCCTTACCAAGGCAAAAGAACGGGTGAAACATCACTATTTTCTGATTTGATTCAGTCTCTTTGTAAGCAAGATTTACTTCTCGGAGACCGCTATTACACGTCTTACGCCAATATTGCTCTCCTGACAAAACAGGGAACGTCACTGGTTTTTAGACAACAGAGTACCGTAAAAAACGATTTTCGCCTAGGACAGTACCTTGGCGCAAAAGACCATATTATCATCGTTAAAAAACCGAAGAAAAAAACTGTATGGATATCCGATGCAGCATGGGCAGAGTTACCTGATGAGCTTTTGATTCGTGAGTTTTCAGTCAAAGGAATAGTCTATGTTACAACGCTAATGAATGCTAAAAATTATCCCAAAAAATCCTTGGCTGAATTGTATCACCAGCGCTGGAAAATTGAGGTGGACTTTAGAACAATAAAAACACATATGGGGATGGAGATGTTACGATGCAAAACAGCAGAGATGGTTAAGAAAGAGATTGCAGTACATCTCTTGGCCTATAACCTTATACGCGCAAACATTGCCAGAGCTGCCTGTCTCAATGACAAAGAACCCCGCCACCTAAGTTTTATGGCGGCTGTTCAGTTGATGCGTAACACTGCCAGTTTGTGTATCACTCTAACGGGAGTAGCATTAGGTAAAATAATACACCCTCTCTTAGTTGCCATAGCTTAATCGGAAATTGGGCAACGATCCAGACCAAACCAACCAAGAGTTATTAAGCGAAGACCGAAGGGATATCCATTAATGACGAAACCAAGAAGTGAATATGCAACTAGTTGATATAAAAAGGCTTAGCACGACTGGTAGCGGCATTAGGGTCAGCCAGTTTGATTGTGAGTTAAGCAACAAGAAGCTTTATTTTTTAACTCAAGAGGGAATATTTTATGGTTTTTATACAGTTTTGTAGGCTATAAATATACTTAATGTGTTGCGCAACACGCAAAAATAGTTATAATCAACTTATGATTAAATCATTCAAGCACAAAGGGCTGCATTTATTATTTGTTAAAGGGAGTACTGCAGGAGTTAATGCTGCTCATAAATCTAAATTGATAATGAGGTTGCTTGCATTAGATACAGCAAATGTTATTGAAGATATGAACTTACCAGGTTTTCGTTTGCACTCATTAAAAGGGACAAAGGAAGGACTTTGGGCAATTGATGTGAATAAAAATTGGCGTATTACTTTTGAGTTTAGGGGCGGTGATGCGTATATTTTAGATTATGAGGATTATCACTAATGAGTATGTATAACCCACCACACCCTGGCATTTTTATTCGTGAAGTTTATCTTGAGCCATTAAGTATCAGCTATAGGGCTGTTGCTTTGAAATTGCATGTGGCTCCTTCAACCTTTAACCGTTTAATCAAAGGGCAGAGCAATATTAGTTCTGAAATGGCATTAAGGCTTTCAAAAACATTAGGTCGTAGTCCTGAGAGTTGGCTGGCGATGCAGAGCAATTATAATCTTTGGCAAGCTAAGCAGCATTTAAATTTAGATGAAGTAGAGAGCTTAGTCGTTGTCTAGTCACTGAATCCAGTTGGCACTTGGCCTGGCAGTTTTTCAGATAGACTCCGCCGCAATTTATACCAAACCCGATATTATTGATACCTTAACTTCACAAATGCCGTTCATTCCTGCATGCTTTTAGCAGGAATCTATTACGCGAATGGATTCCCGATAAAAAGACTTCGGGAATGATGGTATTAGGGTAATTATTTGCTGGGGTTGGTATTGTCTATATATCGTACACACTTCCTGAGCAATTCAATATTGTATAAGCGGTAAATGATTGCCGCTTCTATCAAAAATAAGCAAAAAATTGACGGTTTTTCTATCGTCTTCTGTAATCTTCTGATATTAAAGCTAATTATTTTTTGGCATGAAGTATGCTTTTATCTTTAACAAATATTGATAAAAGAGGAAAGATCATGGCGATTAGTTTTGAAAATGCATTAGGTATACATCCTCAAGCCCTTGCATTGCGTGAGCGGCGTACGGAAGTATTGGCTTCAAATTTAGCTAATGCTGATACGCCGGGATATAAAGCACGGGATCTTGACTTCCATAGTGTCTTGCAAAAAACCATACCAGCAGCAGGTAATTCTTTAGACAGAACTAATGCAGGTCATTTGCAAACAAGTAATGAAATCTTGGGCGCACAATTATTATTTCGTAATCCGCATCAAACTTCATTAGATGGTAATTCTGTAGAAGCTCATATTGAGCAAGGCAAATATGCTGAAAATGCAGTTCAATATCAAGCGAGTTTGACTTTTTTAAATGGTAAATTTTCCGGAATGATGTCCGCTATTAGGGGAGAGTAATCATGTCTGCATTAAGTGTTTTTGATATCGCGGGTAGTGGCATGAATGCTCAATCTTTGCGACTTAATTTAGTAGCCAGTAATATTTCTAATGCGAATAGTGTTAGTAGTAGCTTAGATGAAGTGTATAAATCTAGGCAGCCAGTATTTGCCGCACAGCTTAGAGATGTAATGGATAAAAGTTCAACAACAGGTGTGGAGGTTAAAGGCGTTGTAGAGAGTCAGGCTCCACCTGTTATGGAGTATTCCCCTAACCACCCCATGGCAGATGCGGAGGGTTATATTTATAAGCCGAATGTTAATACGATTGAAGAAATGGCGAATATGATGTCGGCTTCCAGATCTTATCAAAACAATGTGGAGGTTTTAAATACTTCCAAGCAATTAATTTTGCAGACATTGCGTATGGGGCAATAGGAGATAAATTATGTCATTTAGTACAGAGAGCATTCAACAATTAGGGTTAAGTGCTGCTGAGGCGATTGCTCCGAAAAAGCAGGAGTTAGGTCAGGAGCAGTTTTTGAAGTTGATGACCACGCAATTGACCCATCAAGATCCAACCAAACCAATGGAAAATGGTGATTTCTTAGCGCAGATGGCGCAGTTTAGTACTGTGGAAGGAATTGGTAGTTTAAAGGACTCATTTGAAACCTTTGCAACGTCGATGGCTTCTAGCCAAGCTTTAGAAGCATCGGGACTCGTTGGGCGTTCAGTGTCTTATTCTGGTAACAAGGGGGCATTGGATATTGGTGGCACACTTGCAGGTAATGTTAACCTTCAGTCAGCCTCTAATGAGGTGACTGTCAAAATAAGTAACCAGAATGGTAATGTTGTTAAAACGCTTAGTTTGGGGACTCAGCCTGAAGGAATGGCAAAATTTGAGTGGGACGGTCAAAAAGATGATGGAACTTATGCCACTCCCGGAGTCTATAGCATCGCCGCAGAGGCCAAGGTTGATGGGGATAATACCGCCTTGGAAACATTTGTCAGCGCTAACGTTGAAAGTGTCGATTTAAGAGATGCTTCCAAAGGTGTGGTATTAAATCTGGGGCAGCTAGGCAATGTTGAATTTAGTAAAGTTAAACAAGTATTTTAAAGGGGAACGGTCATGGGTTTTGCAACTGCATTAAGTGGCTTAAATGCCGCATCAAAAGATTTACAGGTGACGGGCAATAATATTGCAAATGCTAATACTACTGGGTTTAAAAAATCCAGAGCAGAATTTGCCGATGTTTATGCAGCCAGTGTCAGTGGTGTTAGTAGTACTCAGGCGGGATCAGGTGTACGTGTGGCGAATGTGGCCCAGCAATTTAATCAGGGGGTATTGAGCTTTACTGATAATAATTTAGATTTAGCAGTTAGTGGGCAAGGTTTTTTCTCCTTAGCGACTGACCCTGCATCACCCAAACCTACATTATTTTCACGGGCGGGGGAGTTTAAATTAGATAAAGATGGTTTTGTGGTCAATAATCAGGGCGACTTTCTGATGTCGTTTAAGCCTAATGGCACGACAATTGATGAGGGCTTTAGTGAGGGTGTTTTTCAACCTTTAAAAATTAGTGCTGCGCAAGGGGCGCCGCAAGCAACCAGTCAAGTGTTAGCTGTCGTTAATCTGGATGCTACCGAGATTGAGCCTGTAAATTTTGATGCTGCCCTTGCTATTCCAGTTGACCCTGCTGATGCCAAAACCTATAACCATAGTTCTTCAGTTACTATCTATGATTCACAAGGTAATTCACATATTGCGAGTATGTATTATACAACTGATAAAAAAGGCGATGGTACGGGAACCTCAAACCAATGGCAGTCTTACTTTTTTATTGATGGAGTGCCATTTAATGTAGATGGTACTAAAGCGATTGATCCAGGTACACCACATGCCTCCACGCAATTAGAATTTGATTCGTCAGGTACGCTAACAGCTCCAGATCCAGCTAAAATATCATTTGCTAATATTGCCTCTACCGATATTGACCCTACTCTAAATGTTGCTGATTTAAATTTTACCTTTGACTTTGGTGAGACTACTCAGTTTAGTACTAACTTTTCTGTGCAGGATTTATCTCAAGACGGTTTGCCGGCAGGTAATTTGATTGGCATAGATATTAGTGATGAAGGCGTTGTTTTAGCAAGGTTTAGTAATGGCGGTTCTGATATTTTGGGTAAGGTTGCTTTAACTCGGTTTGCTAATCCACAAGGCTTGACTAAGGCGGGTGATACTTCATGGCGTGAAAGCACTGCTTCGGGTGAAACTGTTCCTGGACAGCCAGGTACTGGCAGTTTTGGAATGATTCAATCTGGCGCTTTAGAAAGTTCTAATGTTGATTTATCGGCACAGTTGGTACACTTGATTGTCGCACAACAGACTTATCAGGCGAATGCGCAATCTATTACCACTGAAAAAACCATTATGCAGACTATTTTGAATGCATAAGTATATTATTGATTAAGCAAAGGAGAGTCATTATGGATCGTAGCTTATATATTGCCATGAGTGGTGCGAAACAGACCATGTTGGCTCAAACATCCAATGCTAATAATTTAGCTAATACCCAGACCACGGGGTTTAAGTCAGATTTTGAGCAATTTCGCAGTATGCCAGTTTTTGGTCCAGGGCAGCCTACGCGTGTTTATGCGATGACCGAAAAACCAGGAACAGATTTTACTCCAGGCCCTATTCAAACGACTGGGCGAGATTTGGATGTCGCTATTAATGGTGAAGGCTGGATTGCTGTACAAGGAGCTGATGGCCAAGAAACCTATACTCGCGCGGGAGATTTACGAGTTACCCCTGAAGGCTTTTTACAAACGGGTACGGGGGAGGCAGTACTAGGAGAAGAAGGGCCGATTGTTATCCCAGATGCTGATAAAATTGACATTGGTAGTGATGGAACGATTACCATTATCCCTTTAGGCGAGGACGCTACTACTTTACTTAATGTTGATAGAATTCGCTTGGTTAAACCTGATCTTAAGGACTTGGAAAAGCAAAACGATGGTTTGTTGCATTTAAAAGCAGGGGCTGAACCACCTGTTGTTGATGCTAGTATTAGCTTGTTGCAAGGAGCTGTTGAAGGCAGTAATGTTGGTGCGGTTGCGGCAATGGTGGAGATGATTGAGTTATCTAAAAACTATGAATTACAAGTTAAGGTAATGAAAGCTGCTGACGAGAAGAGTGGTGCAGCGACCAAGTTAATGCAAATGAGTTAAGGCGCTTTCATTAAGTAATTGATAGGTATGGGTTGATTGCTTTGAATCGCATTTTTAAATAATGTTATTAGCTAGGTTTTTTCTAGTTCCTGGCTAGGTTGGTTTGGGCAGAATTGAATTCTCAAGTGAAAAGGTATAAAAAAGGGTTTAATAAGTTGCTGATTCGGGTGTCGTTAGATATTACGGATTGACAAGCAATGTTAAGCTGTAATGATTAAAAATTTTTTTAATACTGAATGGTGATTTATCGCTCAGAGTTGAGTGCATACGTTTACCAGTATAAAAAGTCACACATCAATAATACTTAGTTTTTCTGCCTCTTTAGTTCTGAATCTTTCATGACTGAAGTTTCCCAATTATTGAGAAACCAAGTTCAGTGATATATGGGCTATATGATTTTAATTAGGCCTTGCGTGCAATGTGGCAAACCCATTAAAAAATACCCCTATCCGCCTATATACCCCCTAAAAACTGGGAAACTTCAGTTTCATGATTTAATTGCTTGTATTTAAAGCTTCGAAAAAATAGTTTTGTAGAGCCATTATCCCAGAAATTACCTTTTTGGCTTATGCTTTGCTTCATTTTCACGCTCTCCAAGTGATTGCGATATTCTATACTTGCATATTGGCTGCTACGGTCGGAATGATGCAGCAACCTAGGTTCTGTTTTCTGCACCAGAAAGCTTTTGCATAGTTTCTACACAAAGCGTGGTAAGCATATGCTCGTTAATGGCCCAGCCGACTACTTGATGTGAACACAAATCAATCGCCACTACCACATAAACCCAGCCTTCAAAAATCCAAACATAAGTTATATCGGTTATTCGCGCTTCATTTTTTCATTTTGTGATTCGACAGTAAACTGACGATCCAGCGTGCTGGTTGAGATGGCATCATGAGGGTGGCTAGCCGTCGTTACTTTGAATTTCTTCGGATAACGCACTTTCATTCCAAGCATCGATAATAGGTATTTTTTGACAAAATATTTTATGGCATAAAACATGCATTAATTTATGTAAGCGTCAAAAAAGAGGAGCTTATCATGACTGAGCGATCACTATGGGTGGCAAAAACAGGTTTGGATGCCCAGCAAACACGAATGGCTGTTATTTCCAATAACTTGGCTAATGTAAATACCACTGGGTTTAAAAAGAGCCGGCCTGTCTTTGAGGATTTGTTGTATCAAAATGTACGGCAAGTAGGGGCTAATTCTTCACAGGACACTGAGTTGCCGACAGGTTTACAATTAGGTACTGGGGTTAAGGTTGTAGCAACTGAAAAAATGCATACTCAAGGTAATATTCAGCAGACTGATAATTCTTTAGATGTTGCTATTCAAGGGCGTGGTTTTTTGCAGATTTTGATGCCTAATGGTGATATTAATTATACTCGGGACGGTTCGTTTAAATTAAGCTCTACTGGCGAAATGGTGAATGCTAATGGTATGACTTTGGAGCCTGCCATTACCATTCCTGAAGATGCAATCAGTATTACCATTGGTCGGGATGGTACGGTATCGGTATTGCAACCTGGCAGCCCGACATTAGCTCAAGTTGGTCAAATTCAGACAGTCAGTTTTGTCAATCCGGCAGGGTTGGAACCGATTGGAGAGAATATGTATCGTGAGTCAATTGCGAGTGGGGCACCAACAATTGGTACACCAGGTCAAAATGAACTGGGTACGCTTAACCAAGGAGCATTGGAAACTTCGAATGTGAATGTGGTGGAAGAGTTAGTCAATATGATTGAGACTCAACGGGCTTATGAGATGAATTCCAAAGCTATTTCGACTACTGATGAGATGCTTTCTTATGTGACGCAACAACTTTAAGCTTGGGTAAGGTCATGAAATACTTAAAAATGAGTTTATTATTGATGTGTATAGGGTTGGTGGGGTGTGAAACCCTGCCTGACCGTGATCCTGAGTTTGCTCCAGTTCGGCCAGAAGCTTTACGGCCACCAATGCATAACTCAGGCTCTATCTATCAGGCAAATTATGATATGCGTTTATTTGAAGATCAGATTGCACGCCGCGTAGGCGATATTATTACTATTTTGTTTGATGAGCGGATGCAGGCAAAAAAGGCTGCCGATATTAATGTCAATAAGGATACCGATATTTCAGTTACTGTCCCCAAGCTTTATGGTATGGATCCCAGTGTATTTATGGGTGGAGCCCTAGATAATCAGGTAACTGCAAAGCGTAATTTATTGGGTAATGGTCAGTCGAATCAAAGCAATAGTTTGACAGGCAGTATTACCGTTAGTGTGGTAGATGTTTTGCCGAATGGTAATTTAAAAGTACGTGGTGAAAAACGGGTGTCATTGAATCAAGGTAATGAATATATTCGAGTTTCAGGCATCATTCGCTCTATCGATATTGATGCCTCTAATCAGATTCAGTCCAGCCAATTAGCGGATGCAACCATTATGTATACAGGTGATGGCGTGATTGCCGATGCTAGTCGTCCAGGCTGGTTTAGTCGTACCTTTATGCACTGGTTATTTCCATTTTGATGGCGGAGGCTGAAATGAACAAAGTGATGATAAAAATATTACTATTGAGTTGTGTGTTGCTGGCCAATATTAATGCTGCCTATGCGGAAAGAGTGAAAGATTTAGCCGATATAAGTGGTGTCAGAAGTAACCAGTTAGTAGGCTATGGCTTAGTGGTTGGACTTAATACGACAGGTGATAAAACCAAGTTTACAGGGCAATCTTTACGGGCAATGTTGGCTAGGTTAGGTATCAACTTCCCTGCTGGGGTTGATCCGAAAGCAAAAAATATTGCCGCTGTGGCAATACATGCTGAATTGCCAGCTTTTATTAAACCAGGACAGAAAATTGATGTGACTGTCTCTTCTATTGGGGATGCGAAAAGTTTACGGGGCGGATCATTGTTAATGTCACCCTTAAAAGGGGCGGATGGGCAAGTTTATGCCATGGCACAAGGCAATTTGGTGGTGGGAGGTTTATCCGCTTCTGGCCAGGATGGTTCGAGAATCACGGTTAATAATCCTGCTGTTGGCCGTATTGCTAATGGTGCTACGGTGGAACGTAGTGTGCCCAACCCGTTTTCTTCGGGAAAAGAAGTGGTGTTCAATTTACATAATGCAGACTTTACCACTGCGAACCGTATGGTACAGGCCATTAATCGCCTATTGGGTGAGGGCACCGCAAAAGCAGCAGATGCTGCATCTGTAAGGGTAAGTGCGCCTTTAGATATTGGCCAGCGGGTGACTTTTGTCTCTATGCTGGAAAATATCATGGTGCATCCTGATGATGCACCTGCCAGAATTATTGTTAACTCCCGTACGGGTACCGTCGTTATTAATAATATGGTGCGGGTACAACCAGTTGCGGTATCGCATGGTAGTTTGACAGTAACGGTGAGTGAGAATTTGCAAGTGAGTCAACCTAATGCGCCAGTCATAGGCGGTGCTGCTGGTGCGACTGTAGTGACGCCACAGTCTGAGGTTGATGTGACTGAAGAAAATAATCGTATGTTTTTGTTTAACCCAGGTGTATCACTTGATGAGATTGTACGTGCAGTCAACAATGTGGGGGCAGCTCCTAGTGATTTAGTCGCTATTTTAGAAGCATTAAAGGCCGCTGGTGCCTTACGTGCTGAGTTGATTATTATTTAAGGGTTGGAGGAAGGCTGATGTTAGATAATGTAGCTTCTGCTGATGTTTATACTGATTTTAATGGTCTTGCCAAGTTAAAGTTGGAAGCAAAGCAGCAAACACCTGCAGCGATTAAAGAAGTAGCGCGCCAATTTGAGTCGGTGTTTATCGGCATGGTCTTGAAAAGTATGCGTGAGGCGGGTGGTTCTGAAGGCGGTATTTTAGATAATGATCAAAGTAAATTTTATCAGGAAATGCATGATCAACAGTTGTCTGTCCATTTGGCGGGTGAGCCTGGTATCGGCTTGGCTGCTTTAATTGAGCGTCAATTAAGCCCTCAACAATATAATGTACAGGATAAATTAGGGCTTGCTGATTATCAGGCAAGGCCGGTAATGCTTGCTGAGCCAATCAAAGCAAAACCTGTTGACGTTAAGGTTGATAAAGCTCAACCGATAGCGCCTGCTATTGCTAGAGGTATTAAATTATCTGAAATTAATTCACCACAAGATTTTGTCAGGGAGTTAAAAGCTGCGGCTACGCAAGCAGCTAAAGATTTAGGTGTTGATGCTAAAGTCTTATTGGCACAAGCTGCATTGGAAACAGGTTGGGGAAAGAGTGTCATAAAAATGACAGATGGGCAAAGCAGCTTTAATCTATTTAATATCAAAGCACATAATAATTGGACGGGTAAACAAGCAGCTATCAATACTTTGGAATATGATAAAGGAGGCGTTGCCAGGCAAGAGAAAGCACGCTTTAGAGCCTATGATAGTTATCAAGATAGTTTTAATGATTATGTGCGTTTTATCAAAGAAAATCCGCGTTATCAGCAAGCCCTAAAACAACATGGCGAACCGGAACAATATATGCATGAATTACAAGCAGCAGGTTATGCAACTGACCCTGTGTATGCAAATAAAGTAATGCGTATTTATCATAGTGAGGCTTTGTCGAGTTTGGATAAGTTGATTGCTATGGCTGAAGGCGTGAAGGAGTAGCGAGATGGCAAGTGGTATTTTAGGTACAGCAGTATCGGGCTTAATGGCGTTTCAACGATCTATTGAAACGACTAGTAATAATATAGCTAATGTTAATACTGAGGGCTATAGTCGGCAGCGGGTTGAGTTGGTGGCTAACTTACCTGAGCGTACGGGCGGCGGTTATGTCGGTACGGGTGTTAAAGTCACTAATATTGCCAGAAGCTATGACCAGTTTATTACAGGGCAACTACGCTCCAGTAATTCGGCTTTTGGCGAAGTGGAAGCATTTAAAAGCTTTGCTGCACAAGTAGATAATTTATTGGCTGACCCGAGTACAGGGATGGATCCAGCAATTCAAAGTTTCTTTAATGCAGTCAACGATGTGGCAAATGATCCCAGTGATATTGCTGCCAGAGAAGTGATGTTAATTGAGGGTGATAGTTTAACACAGCGCTTTGGTTTGACTAATGCGCGCTTTGAGGAGTTACGTAATCAAGTTAACTCTGATATAAGCACGATGACCAATACGATTAATACTTATACTGAAACGCTTGCCGATTTAAATAAAAGAATAAGTGCTGACCTTGGTCGAGCAAATGGACAGCAGCAACCTAATGATTTATTGGATGAGCGTGACCATGTTTTAAATCAATTGGCCGAGTTGGTTGATATTTCCGTGGTGCCACAGGCCAATGGCATGATGACAGTGTTGCTAAGTAATGGGCAACCTTTGGTTATTGATGGGAAAGCTTCTAAGTTGGGTGTGCAAGGCAATGAATTTGATCCAACCAAACTTGATATTACTTTGCGCCCTGAAAAGGGTGGACCGCTATT
Organism: Methyloprofundus sp.; assembly: GCA_016592635.1. Classification (NCBI taxonomy): domain Bacteria; kingdom Pseudomonadati; phylum Pseudomonadota; class Gammaproteobacteria; order Methylococcales; family Methylococcaceae; genus Methyloprofundus; species Methyloprofundus sp. The sequence goes on along the minus strand of AP023240.1, from coordinate 3,431,489 downwards.
GATTACTAGCCAAATCAAGGGTGGCAAACTTGCTGGTACCTTACGTTTTCGTGATGAAATATTGGATCCTGCGCAACAAAAAGTAGGGGCGGTAGCAGCAGCGATTGCCATAGAGGTTAATAGTGTGCATGCGGCAGGCTATGACTTAGATGGTAATGGTAATCCAGGGCAAGATTTCTTTAAATTTACAGGGGTTGCGGAAGTACCTGTGATGGCGTTGACGACTAACACAGGCGTGGCAACGGCTACTGCCGCGTTTGATATTACCAGTACTGATATTGATACCAGTGATTATTTACTGACTTATGATGGTGCGTATACATTGATGCGCATGAGTGATGATTCAGTGATTACCTTAACCGCCTCAGCAGGTCCTGCACCGATTACATTAACCGCAACACCACCTGATGTTTTGCCCGGGATTACTTTGGAGCTTGATGCGACACCTGCCGTAGATGACCAGTTTTTTATTCGTCCCACCTTTCAGGCCGCAAAAGACATTGCTATGAATATTACGGATCCACGGCAAATAGCAGCAGCAACCAATGTGGAAACAGACCCTGTAACAGGCGTTGTTAGTGTCTTTGTTGGCGCGATGCCTGGTGATAATAGAAATGCATTAAGTTTGGCTGCCTTGGCAAGCAACTCAAGTATGTTTGGTGGTACGGCTAGCTTTCAAGAGGCATTCGGGCAAGTAGTCTCTAAAGTAGGTGGTGCAACACATGCAGCTAATATTAGTGCTTCTGCGCAAGAGAGTTTGTTATACAGAGCAACTGAGGCACGGGAGAATATATCAGGTGTAAATTTAGATGAGGAAGCGGCTAACTTGATTAAATTTCAACAGTCTTATCAAGCGGCTGCGCAAGCTATTTCTACCGCTAGTACGTTATTTGATTCTCTAATAGGTGCGGTAAGATAAGTTTATTATTACGCGTTATTAAATAACGCTATCAGTTAGAAAAATCTCATTGTCAGGATAACGTTATTTAAAAAAATTTATCTACCTACCTAGCCTTAACAAAATGAAAAATATAGTAGGTAGGGAACATTACTGTTTGAACTATGGATAAATGACCTTAGGCTCAAAATTTGCTGCAGGGTATTTTGGGTCATAAACAGACTTTTTACCGAAAGTTTGTTTCGATGCGGCAGCAGCTTCTTTATCCAAGTAAATGACTTTAGGTTGAAAGTTTGCAGCTGGGTATTTTGCATCGTCACGATTAGCCATACTGATGCTAGGGATTAATGTGATGGCTGCTATTAGTGCGCTGCTAATAAATGGTGATTTCATATAACCTCGTTCTCCGTGTATTGTTATAAATTGTTCTGCAACAGAGTGCTTATAATAACGTAGTTATTTCAGGATAATCAATAAATAACTGTTGTTTGAACTGTGCGATACGAGCAGTATCATTTCTTGCTTCTCTGGATAGTGACACTGGGACCTCGGTAATAATGGACATTGGTTCCTTATCAAGAAAAACAATATGATCTGCAATAGCAATTGCCTCCCTTAAATCATGGGTAACGAATAAAACTTTGTGGGGGCGTTTTAGCCATAACTCCATTAGTAACTGGCGCACTTGACGTGCTGTTGGCGGATCAAGTGAAACAAAGGGTTCATCCATTAATAATAAATCAGGGTCAGCAGCAAAGGCTCTTATAATGGATACCCGACGGCTCATGCCTAAAGATAAGTGTGCAGGGTAAGTGTCTTTTTCTGTGGCTAGCCCCATACTATCTAATAAAAATTCTGTGGCCTCTTTGCTAGGGTTGGCGGCAAGTTCTATATTTTCCTGAACAGTACGCCAAGGTAGTAGGCGAGGATTTTGAAATACATAGCCAACTTTGGGGTTGACTTGTTGATTGCTGAATGTAACTGAACCAGAATACTCAGTGTCTAAACCAGCCAAAATATTTAATAGGGTGGTCTTGCCACAACCAGAAGCACCAACTAAACAGACAAATTCATGTTTTTGTAGTGTTAACTGTAAGTCTTTAATCACTTGTTTGCGGCTATTATCCGCTGTGGTTGAGTAAGACTTATCCTCTATATGAATAATAATATTACTCATTTTAGCGCCACCTTTGTGCGTGTTTATCCATAGGTTTGAGTATTAATAACTCAATACCTTGAATTACGGTAATAAAAGCAACTGTGTAGGCTAGGATGCTAGTCACATCAAATAACTGAAAAAATAGGTGTAATTGATAGCCCATGCCGTCACTACGTCCCAGCATCTCTACGACTAAGACAATTTTCCATATGAGAGCCAAGCCTGAGCGTGTTGCTGCCATGACAAAGGGGTGGAGCTGCGGCCAAATAACATGGCGTAAGGTTTTAATACGACCAAAACGGTAACATTTTGCCATGTTTAATAATTCGGGATCTAGGGCGCGAGTCCCTTCACGAATAGTGACAATAACATTGGGTAGCTTGTTAATGATTACTGCAAGAATAGCCGCTGATTCCACTAGTCCAAACCAAACATAGCATAAAATAATCGTCACAAGAGCAGGGATGTTGAGGAAAATGACCAGCCAATTATCGAAAAAATAATCTAATTGTTTGTGTCGCCCTAAAATAATACCGATAACACAGCCAAGGGACATGGCAATACTAAAGCTGAGCAGCAAGCGATAGAGGGTTATGCCTAAATGGTGCGGCAACTGTCCTGTACTTATTTCTTGCATAAGTACGTTGATAACCACCATGGGAGTCGGTAAGGTTGCTGTATTTAAATAGTGGGCTAGTCCTTGCCAGAGCAATAAGAAAGCAGCAATGGAGAGTGTGGCCAATATTGCAGGGCGATAGGTAATGGGCATGATTGGGTAGGGGCAACAGTAATTAGTTGTTTTTAAATAATACTTCTAGCTCTGCAATTGTTAAATTGGTTGCAGTTGCTATCTGCTCAATTGGTAAATGTATATTCCTTAGTTTATTGGCTGTTTCTATTGCATTTTTGCGTATACCCGTCTCGATTCCTTCTTTGATTCCTTCTTTTATGCCTTCTTTGATTCCTTCCTCCATTCCTTCTTTCCTACCCTCCTTTCTGCCTTCTTTTAAGCCATCTTCAATGCCGGCTTGTCTGCCCTCGGTATAGGCATCATTTTTAGCAGAGTCAATGGTATTATTCATATCCCAATAATACTTCAAACTACGATCATAGTCAGCTCGGGCTGCTTGATTTAATTGTGCAATTTCAGCAACTTTAAAAAATTTTTTAAATATCTTTTCTTGTAATTGATCTGGGTAGGTTTCTAAGCGAGATAGGTTGCGTATGACGTAAAGCCAGCGGTCAAAGTGATTTTCTAATTCATCAATTGATTTTGTAAATTTAGGCATTTCTAAATAAACAAACGTTAACTTGTCGTAGAAAATCTTTTGCGTCTCAATATCTGTTAGCTTGATTTTATAAAGTAGTTTATCAGGATCATCTTTGTCTTCATCAAAAACAAAGTCCAATATGCCAATGGTATAGACGGCTTCAAGTTGATAATTCCATTCGCCTTTTTTGGCTTGCTCCCTGATGGGAAAAGTGGAGTAATAAACGCTACGGTCTTTAAAAAAGTTTTGTTTGGTTTTTTGTAATTCAACAATAAACTTTTCGCCTTGCTCATTTTCACAATAAAGATCAAAAATAGCTCGCCTGTCTAATTCTTGGTCACCTAGCTGCTCATTTTTGATAAACGTTAAATCAACAATTGTAGATTGCTCATCGCGCAATAATTCATTTAAAAAGTCGATTAAAATATCTTTATTGGACTCATCGCCAAATAGCTTTTTAAAACCAAAGTCGGTAAAAGGGTTAAGGTATTTCATGAGACTAGAATAACATAATCGGGAATAAGGGCAGAAGCAGGTGTTTGATTTATGTATTAACTTTGCGAAATATACTGCAATATTTCCACTACTTGTTGCGGTGTTTCAGTGACAGCTAATGCCGCTGCATCGACTTCTTTTAGTGGGTGGGTTAATTCTGCCGAGTGCATAACAATAACAGGGATACCTAGGCCATAAGCTGTGCCAGCGTCAAAGGCCGCATTCCATTGTCGGTATTTGTCACCAAATCTGACTACGACTATATCAGAGCGACTGATATAATTTTGAGTACGTAAGGCGTTAATCTTAGCGGCTTTGTGGTCTTTCCAGAAATTATTTTCTTCCACGCCTAAAATTTGTTCACCGACATTATCGCTACTATCGTGGTTAGTTATAGGGCTAAGTACTTCAATATTTAAGCCATTTTCTTGAATTCCTTGTTTGATTTGCTCGCGCCAGTCACTGTGAATTTCACCTGATAAATAAATAGTATAAGACATGATGGTTCCTTTGATTGAATAAGTAATTAGTTAGGCATATTATAAAGCTTAATAAGACGTAGTAAGGTGTTTTCTTGTTATATGAGAGTAAGTTGAGTTACTAAGCACTTGGTTTGAACAAACATATTGGGAGTTTTGTCTATGCAGCAACAAAATGATAGTTCGTTAGGGAAATTAAATCTTTGGTTAATCGTTATCGCATTAGTGGTTTTGCTTGTTGGCGCTATGTTGTTATTGCCAGGTGATAAGGTCAAAGATATAGCTGTTGACAGCGCTGAGCAGGCTTTATTAATACCTGAAGAAACTGAGATTAAGCCGCTTTTACCTGATCCTGCAAGCCCTATGGTAGAAGAATTAGCTTTATTAGAGCCTCAGGGTATTGAGTTTATAGCAGAGAATTTGCCTGAGCTGAATGCAAGTGATGGGGTGTTTTTTCAAGATGTGTTGACTGTTTCGGAACAATTAACCCCTTGGCTATTTAAGAAGCAATTGATTAGGAAGTATGTTTTTGCTAGCAACGCCATGTCACAAGGTCTGCGTCCTTCTGCTAAGGTATTGCGTGAGTTGCCCTTTAGCGAGCCATTTTCAGTTACTCAGTTTGGGGATAAAATGTATATCTCTGAGCGGTCTTACCATCGTTATGATGCACTCGCTCAAGCTGTGAATTCGATTGATAATCAAGCTGCTGTTGCTTTGTATAGGAAATATGAATCTCTTTTTCAGACTGTTTTTAATGAGCTCTCTTATCCAAAAAATTATCAAGTATTGGATATTATTAGAGCAGCGGTCGGTAAAATATTACAAGCACCTATTGTAAAAGGGAAAGTAGCTGTTGTTCGTCCTTCGGTTCGCTATAAATTTGCAGACCCCAAACTTGAAAAGTTAAGTGCTTTAGATAAACAAATGTTGCGCATGGGGCCTGAAAATACACAAATTATTCAGCAAAAGTTGCGCAATTTTATGCAGGATTTGATTGCGAGTGAGTAGGGTGAGAGGGCATTTAATGATACTCGAAGGTTTGGTGCAGTATCTTGCTTCATGATCCTAATATTAAGGAGTGCTAGGTGGTAGTTAACTTTGTAAAATTGATGCTTTGCATATTTGGCCTATGGAGCTCAGTATGTATGGCTAGCGGTGGTCGGCTTGCCTTAGTTATTGGTAACTCAAATTACGCGGATGCGCCCTTGATAAACCCTGTCAATGATGCGACTGATATGGCAAGCAAATTATCAGCCTTAGGTTTTGAGGTGATTAAGCAGACCAATGTAGATCGCCAAGGCATGCGTATGGCGATACGTGATTTTGGTAACAGACTTAAAGATGTTGATGTTGGCTTGTTTTATTATGCAGGCCATGGAGTGCAAATTAAGGGTGTTAACTATTTAGTGCCATTGCGTGCCGACATAAATTCCGCCGACGAAGTGCAAGATGAAAGTATTGAGGCTGGCTCGGTGCTGCGGAAAATGGAGACAGCGGGTAATAAGGTCAATATAGTTATTTTAGATGCTTGCCGTAATAACCCGTTTGCTTCTAGCTTTCGCAGCTTGAATCGTGGTTTGGCGCGTATGGATGGCCCAGTAGGTTCTTTTATTGCTTATGCAACCTCGCCTGGTGCTGTTGCGGCTGATGGTGATGGCCGTAATGGCTTGTATACTCAATATTTACTGGAAGCTATGGGGCAGCCAGGCTTGAGTATCGAACAAGTTTTTAAACAAGTGCGTAACCAAGTAGTCAGTGATACCAGCGGTAAGCAAACGCCTTGGGAATCCTCTTCGTTGATGGGTGAGTTTGTTTTTTCGGGTGAGGGGGCAAGATATACTCCGCCTGTATTAAATGCCCCTCCTGTACAGCCTGTTTCTGTAGGACATGTACAAGTTATTAGTAATATCCCATGGGCAAGTGTCACTATTAATAACCAAGCTAAAGGTAAAGTGGATGCGGATGGTGTATTAAATATAAGTCAAATACAGGGTAAAAGTGCTGCAATATCGGTGTCGTCTCCTGGTTACCTTGCCTATGCACGCAATATCGAAATTATCCCTAATCAATGGCAACAAGTCTATGCAACCTTAAAGCGTGCAGAGAAACAGTGTTATGTAGACAAGAAAGTTGCTTTAGCTATGCAAGTTGAGTTATTGGGCACCAAGAAGAAAAAATTAAGGCCTGTGCATAGGCGGCAATTACAGTCATTTATTAGTAATGCTTTAACACAGAACCAAATAGAGGTACTAGCTCCAAGATATAAAGAGCGTGCTGACTATGATGTGCAAGCTTACATTACCATTAATGTACTGCCTATAACGCAAATTAAGACCAGCTTTAAGACAGTTGATATAAGTATTGTTTTGGAATTAATGGATAGAGATACCGGCAAGACCTTATCGCAGCTCAGCAAAGTATACAGAAAGGCAGGTAGTAGTGCTGATGAGGTGTTTCAAAAAGTGTTACGTAACAATATGGTGCCTGTCATGCGAAGTTTTTTAGCGCAGGTATGTGAATAAAAACTTTGTTGCATGACTGATTAGGCTCCTCCAATTGAAGCAAGTACTTAGCTGTAATTTTTAGATGTATCTGGTTAATGGCCTATTACTTGCTTTTGGACGTCGTGAGTTTATAAGACAGGTTTTTAACGATAGTATTAATTGCTTGGTTGATGCTGCTTAATGAGTAGCGTGTAGTTGCCGACTCGGCGCTAATAACATAGGCACTTTCAATTTCAATAATACGGGCGTTTAACTGTATTTGATTGTTTAATAATGCGACACTGCCAGTAATGATGGCATCTGCATGTAACATTTTTCCTATTTCCACTGCGTTGGTGGTCTCAATAAAACCCGTTTGGGTCATTTCCATTTCTTTTACGACTTTATCTAATTGCTCGCGTTCAATAATTTTAAAATTATTAGAATTGACTAAGGCAGTAGTGAATGATTCTGAGACAAGATCACCTAAAGAAATATCCCTGGCTTCTTTGTTAAGGGTCTTAAATTGGATGACCGCAATAGATACTCTTTTCGATGGTGGAGTTGGTGGACGTGGTACGGGTTGGCTGGTAGTGCTCGCAGTAACTTTGTCAGCGTCATTGCTTGAGGCATTGTTTGAACTTATCAGTGTGTTGTAAACCCAAGCATTTGAGCCATTTTCTTGTTGGATGTAATACCATTTTCCTTGTTTGCCAAGTAGAGACACTTTGGCTCCGGTCGATAAAGTACCCACAATAGAGCATTTGGTACTGGCTCCAGCGCGTAGGTTTGCCCTTGAACTCTTAATGATTGCATTTCCCGACAGGATTGTACCAGGCTTGGTAGAGCATGTTGTTTTAAGGTGTAATGCCCTATCAGTTTGGCGTACTGTGGGAGTTGCAGAGTAATGGTTGGTTGTTTGCGTGCTGCTGTATGCTTTGCCTAAATGAATAGTGCTCAATTGATGATTAATACTTCTTTGCAGTTTTTTAATCCATGAATTATAGACTTTGTGGATAGTTTCTGGTTTTGTACCGCTTTGGCCTGATGTTAAGCTTTCGAAAAAATTGTGCTCAGTATTTTCCTGAGAGTTTGGAAGGTTTTGCTTGTATTTTAGGTTGGAGCTTTTCAAATAATGAATGGAATATGAGTTTTTATCATAATCAATAATGACAGCAGCACTAAATTTATTATTACGAGTAGAGTAGGTTGCAAGGGCTTTTCCACGGCTTAAGTTTTTAGCTTGCCAGCCTGCATTATTACTGCCTTTTAAAATAGCCTGCTTAACTTTGGAATAAGTTACTTTAGTTGAGGTTGTAAATTGAGAGTCTTCAATGTTATAGACTGGTGCTATTTTACAACCATTGATAATCAAAGTTACAGAAATGATAAATAGAAAATGTATTATTCGATGCATGGTATTTATTGGCGTTTGTTAGCAATAGATTATCTAGGTATATGCATAAGCTAAAAAGACATAATTTCTGGTTTCAGGTATCTCCTGTGAGCTGTATGCGAGCCTAATTGCTGTGTTGGTTCCTTACTAAGCAGATTATAAGAATGTTAGTAGGCTGTCAAATAGAAACAGGCTGTTGCCTGCATTCGTAGTGTAGGAATATCAATTTTGTAATGGTTACTGCTTTGAAAAATGCAATTAGTAGGGGGGGATAGGAGCTGGAATGTTACTTTTCCTTTGAGGTCATAAGTTTGTATGAAAGGTTATTGACTATAGTATTAATTGCTTGGTTAATGCTACTTAATGAGTAACGTGTAGTGGCTGACTCGGCACTAATTACATAGGTACTTTCTATTTCAATGATACGTGCATTGATGTGTATTTGAGTATTTAGCAATGCGACACTGCCAGTAATGATGGCATCTGCATGTAACATTTTTCCAATTTCCACAGCATTAGTTGCTTCAATAAAACCTGTTTGTGTCATTTCCATTTCTTTCACAACCTTATCTAATTGCTCGCGCTCAATAATTTTAAAATTATTGGAGTTAACCAGAGACGTGGTAAATGATTCTGAAACAAGATCCCCTAGAGCAATGTCCTTGGCTTCTTTATTGAGTGTTTTAAAGCGAATGACTGCAATAGATATTTTTTTTGAAGGGAGTAATGGAGGAGGTGTCCATTTGTTGGATTGCTTGGGTATGGGGTTTTGAGTATGGATAGTGGAGGAGAGACTCAAGCTTATTAGGGAACTATATATCCAGGCATTTGTTCCATTAGTTTGTTGAATGTAGTGCCACTTCCCTAGTTGGCCAAGCAAAGTAACCTGAGTTCCAGCCGAGAGAGTACCAATAATAGGACATTTAGTGCTAGCACCAGCACGTAGGTTTGCCTTTGAAGTTTTGATTTGAGCATGTCCTGCTAAAATCGTGCTCGGCTTATTGGAACACTTGCTATTAAGTTGTAAAGTTTTATTAGGTAAGGCAGCTAAGCTTGATTGGTCTCTGGTATAAGGTAGGCCTAAATTGAGACTACTTAATTCGTGATTAATACTTCCTTCTAATGTTTTTATCCACGAGTTATACACTCTATTAATGGTTTCAGGCTGTTTGGTACCATCTTTGTTTTCAATTAGTTTTGCGAAAAAGTTCTGATTGTAATTTCCTAGCGAATCAGGCTGGTTTTTAGCGTATTCAAGATTTTCTCCTTCATAATAATGAATGGAGTATGAATTTACATCAAAATCAATAATGATAGTTGCTCTAAATTTTTGAAAAGAATGCGTTGCAAGTATTTTGCCATAACGTGATGACTTTGCTTGCCAGCCTGCGTTTTTACAACCTTTTAAAATGGATGTTTTAATTTTTGAGTAAGGTGTGGATGTTGAACGTGTAAAATGCAAATTTTCAACGTTATACATAGGTACCGTTTGGCAGCCAGTAAGTGCCAAAATTGTAGAAATAACAAATAGAAAGCGTATTATTTGGTACATGGTATTTTTACCGTTCGTTAGTAATGGCTTATCGTAATGGCTTATCTAAGGTAAATATACACAGTGAGTAGGTTGGCCGAATTAAGGCAAGGTAAAGAAATATATATAAGTTTGTTTTAACTGTTTCTTGTCGAGAAAGTATAACCAACCTAATATTTGTGTGTACTCTTGTCTACGCAGACTATAAGAATGTAAGTACTCTGTCAATTAGAAGCAGTGAGAATAAGTGCGGTATTGATTGGGCGTATTTAAAGGATCAGTTGAGCCCTAAGCATATTATTGTTTCCTGTCCGATATTTTAAATGAGTGCGGAATATATTTGATGTTAGTGAAAAAAGAAGGAATGATGATAAAATCAAAAATCACTGAGTGGCTATTTAGGGTTACTACTCTTGGATTTCTACTTACCTGCCTTGCCAAAGGATTTTTTACCTAAAGGAATAACATGCAAAAAATATTAACATTAGTACTATTCTTAACGTATTCATTGCCCGTTTTTTCTAATAATCTGAGTGATTCAAATAAACTATTTAATTGGGCCGAGGAAAGTTATCGTGGTGCCAATATGATGGGATGGGTAGCTCAACGATTCCACATTGTTTTACAAGCCATTTTACGCTCAGATGATACTCAAGGATTTAAGTTGTTACCACGCCGCTGGGTTGTTGAAAGAACATTTGCTTGGCTTTATCGCTATCGTCGATTGAGCAAAGATTACGAGGTTCTGACCAATTCTAGTACGGCGTTTATTCATATTGCAATGATCAATTTAATGCTGGGGCGGCTTGAAAACTGATTCGTGGGGCTTTTAAAACACACACTAAAGCTGACGAATAAATGCTTCTGCTGTGGTGGCTTATTTTTTTAAAACTAATTTGTATAGCCTCTGATTTTATCAGTCGGTAGTTCGCCCATTTTTTCTCTAATCGTCAGGATATGCACAATCAGCCAGAGAATACGCTGCTTATAAAGCATATTTATATGTTTGCTATGAGCATGGCTAATGCCCCAAAGTTGTCCCCGGCGATTTAGTATCATTGTTTGAATATGCGCATACGTACCTGTCTGTGTTCCCATGCCTTTAATTATTGATCAGAGATTTTTATTCTGGTTTTTCTCGACTGTATAGTAGCTATTATAAATAATCTCAATAAAATTAAGTTTATCTAGTAAAATTAGCAATTGCTGATAAGGAGAATTATATGGGTAATGATATTTCAATCAAGAACAGGTTTAGTCGTTATTTCTTTATGGGATGTTTGGCAGTAATTATTGTTACTGCGATGAGTTACTCTCTTTATTCCAGTCATAGGATGCTAAGCAGGTATCACCCGCTCATTGATGCCACGATGGAAATTAAACTAGAGGTGACCACTGCTCACCTATGGTTTGAGGAAATTATATCGGGTAATCGTTATGAAAGTTTTGCAGATATAACGGAACATATTCAGCATGCTCATTGGTATGCTTGGGCTATGCTTGAAGGAGGTGAAAATCAGGAAGGTGTTTTTTTGCCTTTAAGTGACCAAGAGCTTAGAAAAAAAGTCATTGTGGTGCTTGATCAATTGAAGGTGTTTGAAAGTATAACTTTAAAAAGATATGCAGCTATTGATGTGTCTGGTGTCGGGTCAGTAATGGAGCAGGAATACGATAGCTTATTTAAATTACTGATAAGCCAGATAGATGAAGTTGGAACACGATTACAACATAAAATTGTTGAGGATTTTAATCAATATAAAATTATTCAAGTAGGTTTGATAATAGCGATTATTTTATTAAGTATTTTGAGTTTTTTTATTCAATATAGGTATGACCGTAAACAGATAAAAGCATTAACTGAACTAAATGCAGCTAGGTATAGGGCTGAGAAAAATGAGCAGTGGCTGAATATTACTATGAATAGCATGGGAGATGGGGTTATTACTACCGATGTTGAAGGTCGTATTACTCGGATGAACCCAGTTGCTGAGTTGCTAACGGGTTGGTTGCTTTCTGAAGCAAAGGGAAAGACATTAAAAACCTGTTTTCCCATTATAGATGCCTCCACGCGTGAGGCAATTGATAATCCAGTTGAAAAAGTTATTTCTATAGGGGAAACGGTATTTTTGAGTAATCATACGACTTTGGTTGCTAAGGATGGTACTGAGTATCAAATTGCTGATTCTGCTGCGCCAATACGCGATGCAGATAACAATATTTTAGGCATGGTACTGGTCTTTAATGATGTTACTGAACAATATAGGTTGCGAGCAACTTTGGCCGAAAGTCGACGTAATTTGCAAGCGATTATGGATCATTCACCAGCAGTTATTTATGTGAAAGATGTTGAGGGGCGCTATAGTTTTGTCAATCAGAAATTTGAAACCTTATTTCATTTGCAACGTGAAGAGCTGGTGGGGAAAACGGATTACGAAATATTTCCGCAAAAATTTGCCACGGAATTTCAGCGTAATGATAAGGCTGTGTTGGAGGCAGGACACGCTATTGAATCAGAAGAATTGGTGCCTCAGGATGATGGCTTGCACCACTACGTTTCCACTAAGTTTCCGCTGTCAGATAATAAAAAAAATACCTATGCGGTATGTGGTATTTCTACAGATATTACCCAGAGGAAGCAAGCAGAACAAGATATTATAGACAGTGCTCAGCGATTGGCTGATGCTCAGGTAATAGCCCATATTGGCGATTGGGAATTACAATTACCTAGCAATCAACTTATATGGTCAGATGAAATTTATCGTATTTTTGAGTTGGATCCTCAGACATCTAATGTTGATTATGATGCATTTTTAGAGCGTATTCACCCTGAAGATCGAGAAAAAGTAAATACTGCTTATCTGGATTCGGTGAAAAATAAAACACTTTATAATATTGAACATCGCTTGCTTATGGCTGATGGGCGTATTAAATATGTGCATGAGCGGGGTAAGACTTATTATGATGAAGCTGGAGAGCCGGTACGTTCTATTGGTGTTGTGCAAGACATTACCGAACGTAATGATATGGAGCAGAAATTGCGCCGCAGCCAAAAGATGGATGCACTAAGCAAAATTGTGGGTGGTCTTGCGCATGATTACAATAATATGCTCGGTGTTATTACTGGTTATACAGGCTTGCTTAAACGTAAATATCAGGGAGTTGAAGGGGCGGAGAAGTTCTTGGATGAAATTATTCGTGCCAGTGATCGCGGTAAAGTACTGACGCAAAAAATGCTTAATTTTTCACGGCCTGAAAGCAGTCATGCTGAAGTTTGTAATATAAATGAGACCCTGAAGCACTTTTCTGACATGTTGGCAAAGTCACTAACTGCTGTGGTACAAGTGCAATTTCATTTGGTTGATGACGACTGGTTGGTGTGGGTGGATGTGGCTGAGCTGGAAGATTCTATTTTGAATCTTGCGATCAATGCTAAATATGCTATGCCTGAAGGCGGCGTACTATCTATCACTACGCATAATATAAGTCTTGCTGAAAAAGAAGCAAGTTTTTTAGGCTTGGCTCCTAATGATTATCTTAAATTAACTTTGATGGATACAGGGGCAGGGATAGAGAAGGCAATACAAGATAAGGTGTTCGATCCTTTTTTTACCACTAAGGGTGAGGCAGGTAATGGGTTGGGCTTGAGTCAGGTTTTTGGATTTATGGAACGCTCAGGAGGTGTAATTAATCTATACTCTCAAGTAGGCCAAGGTACTCAGTTTAGCCTGTATTTTCCGCGGTATCTCCAACATAATAATGAGGAGAAAGGTATTTCTCATGTGGAGCTTACTCCGCATCTATCGGGTCATGAAACGATTTTAGTGGTTGATGATGAGCCAGCATTGCGTGAGTTGGCTAGGCAGATATTATTAGATGCTGGGTACCATATTTTGACTGCGGGGGATGGACAAGAGGCACTTGATATTATGCTTAACCAACCAGTTGACTTGGTTTTAAGTGATGTCATTATGCCTAATATGGGAGGATATCAGTTAGCCAAGCAGGTCGCGGATCAATATCCGCATGTAAAAATTCAATTAACCAGTGGCTTTAGCGGTGGGCAAGCAGGTGATATGCAGGATTCTCCGTTACGGCAGAATTTGCTGGATAAGCCTTATGAGGCGCATGAGTTACTTACTCGGATGCGTTTGTTATTGGATGATTATATTCTACCAAAAAAGGAGGTAAGGGATGAATGATTTCTTGAATAGCGGTATGCAGTGGACAGATAAATTGAGTGTTGGGATTGATGAGATCGATGCTGATCATAAAGTGATGTTTCAACTTTTTCATGAGGCTTATTTGCTTTCTCAAACAAATCCTGATGCTGGCCAACTGTGCTGTTTTGCTGTGGAGCTTATTGATTATGCTGAAGCACACTTTCGGCGTGAAGAGGCTATTATGTCAGCATCTGCTTATCCATTTTGTAAAAACCACTTTGCTATTCATGAGCAGTTACTCAAACAAGCAAGGCAGCAATGTGTACTTGTTACATCTGGTCAGCAAACAGTCGTTGATTTTGTGATTTTTTTGCGGAATTGGCTTTGTGATCATATTCTAGGGACTGATCAGCGAATGGCTGCTTATGTTGAAGGGCACGAGCTTGCTATTGAAGAGGCATTGCAAGAAGTGGAGCCTTTGGCATTGCCAGAATATACGCATATTTATCTGGTGGATGATGATGAGAATTATGTTGAATTAATGCAAGCTATGACTGAAGCGGCAAATTTAAAAAGTATTGCATATACTTCAGGGGATGAATTCTTATCAGCTTCGATTACGGAAGATGATTTGGTTGTTTTGGACTTGAATATGCCAGGGAAGGACGGTATTGAAGTGATGCGTGAACTGGCAGATAAAAATGTGCGGCCAACCTTTATTTTGGTCAGTGGCTTTGACGAAAGAGTGCTGCATTCCGCAAAGCAATTGGCGGAAGCTAAGCATTTAGTGGTTGCGGAGATTTTAAGCAAACCAATAGATACCGAAGTATTTATTGAAGTATTAATTCGGGTTTATATTGAATGTAAATTAGCACGTACAAAAAAGGAAATTAAACAAAACCATGCTATTAAGATAGCCCCTGATGGTATTTCTGTTGATGAATTAAGGCAGGCGCTACAACAACATGAGTTTATTATATATGTACAGCCGCAAGTTAACTTTAGCAATCGGCAGGTAACAGGGGTGGAGGTGCTAGTACGTTGGCAGCACCCTGATCGTGGCTTGGTTTTTCCAGATCAATTTATTCCTTTGGCTGAGGAGCATCAGCTAATGAGCGAATTAACTGATGCCGTTATTTTAGAAGCGATAAAAGCATACCAGCAATTTAAGGTGGCAGATATAAGTATTACTGTCGCTATTAATCTATCAGCACAAAATATTAATGATCTAGAATTACCTGAAAAATTAGGGGCATTATTAACAAGTCATGGGATCAGGCCTGAGGCTTTTATGCTGGAGTTAACTGAGTCGGCAGTGCTGTCAGATACTTCCGCTGCATTAGATATTCTCAATCGCTTAAGGATGAAGGGGTTCTCGTTATCAATAGATGATTTTGGTACAGGTGAGTCGTCTTTAATTAAGCTATATCAGTCTCCATTTTCTGAACTGAAAATAGACCAGCATTTTGTTATGCGTATTGCTAATGATAAGGATGCCGATGCGATTGTTAGAATTTGTATTTTGCTGGCTAAAGAATTGAAAATGCAAACGGTTGCCGAGGGTATAGAAACGCAAGTTATTTGGGATAAATTGAAAGCATTAGGTTGTGATGTGGCGCAGGGATATTTTATTGCCAAGCCTATGCCAGTTGATGGTTTTGTTGAATGGTTCCATAGCTGGGAAATGGTGGGTTCTAAGGGTATTTAGGAATGTACATGAAACAACCTAATTAGCCTTTTTGCACCAGCAAGGATGGTCTCATTTGTTGTGTAGAATAACTATGCGCCTCATGGAGCCATCTCTGCTGATACAAACTATTGTGTTATAACTTCGGGATGTTATTCCATGTACGTTTCTTAGTGAAAATGCCAATGACTTTTGTTTTTGTGCAGTACAGTTCAATATGATTAAGCCCCTCCAACTAAATAGACTTATTAGTTGGAGGGGCTTAATCATATTGAGAGCAGCTAGCCTAGATTTGAAGTGACTACCTGCTTGTCAATGAAGTTAATGATCTGAGGTTATACTTTTTGATTGCGCAAGTGGGAGTATCGCATAGCGCTTAAGCCTGCTAACAGAAGTAAAAAGGTTTCTGGTGCTGGTGCTTGTGTTGGTGGAGCAATATCTTGTTCAATGCCTGCATACCGCACAGCTGATTGTGAATAATTGTAAAAGCCAAAGCTGCCATTGGCAAAGGTGCCATTGATATTTAATTCTGTTACTCCGTCGACACTGACCTGTACATTGGTAGCGGTGAATATAAGATCAAAATCATATGTCTGGTTGTCATTCCAGCCCGTGCTACTGAGGTTAGTTGCACGTTGTAGTTCAGTTACTACGCCAGTATGTGCCCAGAAATCAGCGCCATTAAATGCTCCTGAAACTTGTGAAATTGTAAGGCCGTCAACAGCTGGACTTTGGTCGCCCTGTTTCCAGTCAATTAGTAAATAATCGGCACTAGCATTTGAGCTGTCGCCATCGTTGTACCCTAATACAAAGCCTATAAAATCATTGTCACCAGTTGTTTCGACGGTGATCTGACCAGAAAGAGCTAGGCCTTGGCTATTGGAATTATTAAAAAAAACTGCGGGGTCAGGTGTGTTTATAGATTGGAAAACTGAATTGTTGTCTCCAGCTACGGCCCAAGTGCCAGAGCCGTTCTCAAGCCATGATGATAAATCAACCGGGGCAGCTGAAGTGGCAGTTGATAAGGCAATAAGCATGGAGCCTATAAGGGTTTTATTGAGCATGTTGTTCTCCTTAAATTTTTGTTGAATGCACAATAAAGAAAGGCAGATAGCGTGCCAATAAAGTAGATATTAAGATAAGGCTATTAATTCAGTAGGTTGTACTTGCGTAAAAATATTTGTAATTTTTGATAATTATGCTATGTAAAGAAAGTTGACATAAATGTTATTTTGCGCTAGTTTTTTTAATTGGGGGCAAAAATAATTAAAGGACTTTCATTAATTCTTTTGTGAAAATTAAAAGATGACTAATTATGTTTATAATATTTTTATTATAAGTACTTAATTTATATGAATTGTAAGCTTGATTTTTTGGTTATATTTAAGTTGGATGGGGTGCTTTTTTATAGGTTTTGTTTTCAGTGGGGAGGGAATGTATTGAGAGCTATAGTAATAGAGGGAGATGGTTATAGTTAGGGCGTGTGTAATATTGACTTTAGCGTGTAAAAAAAACTGACATAATAAGACAAGACTTGGGTGCTTACTTGCAGCCCTAGAGTGTTTTATGTCAGTTTTTACAGTTTAAAGTATGTTCTTAGCTAGTTGGCCCATTAATATCTTCAGGGTCTCCCTCATAAGGTGTTGCGTATTTACAGTCTTTTTGTGGGCAAACTTTTTCAGGGCCGCGGCGCTTTGTGGTTTTTAGCGTTAATATTGGCCATTCGCAGGCTGGACAAGGCTCGTTTACAGGAACATTCCAGAGGGCATAATCACACTTAGGGTAGCCCGAGCATGAATAGAATACTTTTCCATTACGCGATTTACGTTTCAGAATGCTGCCATCTTTGCATTTAGGGCAGGCAACTCCTGTATCTAGTGGCTTTTCTAAAGGTTCAATAAACTTACATTTTGGATAGCTGCTACAGCCAATAAATTTACCGTAACGACCTGTTTTAATGACTAAGTCTGATTCACAACTAGGACATTTACGATCAGCAATAATTTCAGGTTCATTAGACTCAGTGCCATCATCATTTAAATTGCGAGTATAAGAACATTCCGGATAATCCGTGCAGCCTATAAAACGACCATTGCGCCCTAAACGTATAGAAAGTTGTTTGCCGCATTCTGGGCACTTTTCATCAATTGCTTCTTGAGTGACATCTTTGCGTTGTACTGATTCTTCTTTTTCATGAATCAATGTCGTAAAAGGAGACCAAAAATCACGTAGTAGTGGAATCCAGTTTTTTTCACCGCGAGAAACGGCATCTAAGTTATCCTCTAAATTAGCAGTAAAGTCATAATCTACATATTTAGTGAAGTGTTCGGTTAGGAACTTGATAACAATACGACCCACATCGGTCGGGTAAAAGCGTTTTTTGTCTAAAGTGACATATTCGCGATTTTGTAATGTCGAGATAATTGATGCATACGTGGAAGGGCGGCCAATGCCGTATTCTTCGAGAGATTTAACTAAGCTTGCTTCACTGTATCGTGGTGGTGGTTCAGTGAAATGCTGGTTGGTGGCAATCTCGTTTAATTGTATGGGCTCGCCTTCCTTCATGGGGGGTAAAAAGGTTTCTTTATCGTCACCCTCCTTGCCGTCATCTTTGCCTTCCATATACACTGCCATAAAGCCAGGCTTGGCGATAACGGATCCTGTGGCACGGAAAATATGTTTGCCATCGCCACACTCTAAGTCGACAGATACCGTATTGATGGTTGCATGAACCATTTGACAGGCAATAGTCCGCTTCCAGATTAGGTCATATAACTTAAACTGATCGCTACTTAAATGTGATTTTAAATTTGCAGGCGTTTGGTGGGCTAGCGTTGGGCGCACTGCTTCATGCGCTTCTTGTGCATTTTTTGATTTGGTTTTAAATTTGCGCGGTGACTTTGGTACATTTTCGGCGCCATATTTTTCTGCAATTAACTCCCGAATATTTTCCAATGCTTCATCGGCTAAATTAACCGAGTCAGTACGCATATAAGTAATTAAACCAGAGGTTTCACCGCCAATATCGATTCCTTCATAGAGTTGCTGGGAAACCATCATGGTGCGCTTAGTGGTAAACCCTAGCTTACGTGCAGCTTCTTGTTGCAGAGTTGAGGTGGTAAAAGGAGCTGCTGGGTTGCGTTTGCGTTGTTTTTTCTCTAATTTTAAAACATTAAGATGACCGTCTGCAGCAGCAAGCAGTGCTTGTTTGGCTGCTTGTGCAGGCTCATCTTTTTCGATACTGAATTGGCTTAGTTTTTCGCCATTGTAATAGGTCAGTTTTGCTTTGAAATTTTGTTCAGCATGGTTGAGTTTTGCATCTATACTCCAATACTCACGCGTTTTAAAGGCTTCTATCTCCAGTTCGCGCTCGACGATCATACGTAAGGCAGGACTTTGTACTCGCCCCGCTGAGAGACCTCTGCGTATTTTTTTCCACAATAGGGGCGATAAATTAAAGCCTACCAGATAATCAAGTGCGCGGCGTGCTTGCTGGGCATCAACTAAGTTAGTCGCAATTTCTCCTGGATTGGCAATGGCATGCGTCACTGCTTTTTTGGTGATTTCGTGGAAAACGACGCGATGTACTGTTTTATTTTTGAGGAGTTTTTTAGCTTTGAGTAATTCTAATAAATGCCATGAAATAGCCTCGCCTTCCCTATCAGGATCAGTTGCAAGATACAAAGTATCTGCACCTTTAAGTGCTTTGGTAATAGCCTGGACATGACGTTGGTTGCGTTCTTGCACTTGAAATTTCATGGCAAAATCATTGTCAGGGTCGACTGCGCCTTCTTTGGGGATTAGATCGCGTAAGTGTCCATAAGAAGCGAGTACTTGAAAATCTTTACCTAAATACTTTTCGATGGTTTTAGATTTTGCTGGTGATTCTACGATGATTAAATTCTTGCTCATGCCTGTTCCTAATTTAACCTATATCCTAATTTAAAAGAGTGGGTGTTTCGTGATAAATAATATTTTCCATATGTGCGATAGCAAGCTCTTCATCGGGTTGACTTAATAGAACAATCAAAGCAATCCATTTTAGCTCTTCTATCGATATTGCTTGGTTTTCGATGGCCATAGCGCGGTCTATGACTAATTCACGACTAGTGGGTGTTAAGATATTTAGGTGTTCCAAAAATAAAATAAAACCACGACATTCCATATCTAGTTTTTGTATTTCTTCTGAACAGAAAATACGAAAATTTTCAGTAGATTTAAAGAGTGGCTCTTCCTGTAATGCAAGCGTATCTAACCACTCAAAGGCTTTAAGAATATTTTTGTTATTAAAGCCTGCTGCTTTAAGCTCTGTTTTTAACAGATCAGTATCGGGGATGACGTCAACTTCACTATCTATATAGTTTTCAAAGAGATAGATTAGTACATCGAAAATATCTTCATTCATTAATATGCCTATTTGTTGGCTTGCTTCCGTCAGGAAAGCTATTTTATACGTGTGTAGCAACCACCGTTAGTGTCGCTAATATACCCTTGTAGCTCTAGAATGAGCAAGTGTGCTGCAATATTTTCTATGCTTTCGCCTGTTTCATTGCACAAAGTATCCATAGAGGTGGGGCTGTAATTAATATAATTCAATAGCTTTAGTTGTTCTTGGTTAAGTTCGGTTGCTTGCGCTGTTTGTGCCATGGTTGCCGTTGCAGTCGTCTTTGCATGCTGAAATAAATGACTAAGCTCATCTAATATATCTTGTGTTGTTTCCACTAATTTTGCACCTTCACGGATAAGTGAGTTGCAACCACGAGCAAGCGGGTTATAGATGGAACCCGGAATGGCAAATACTTCTCTACCTTGTTCTAGTGCCATACGTGCGCTAATAAGTGAGCCGCTTTGTTTGGCAGCCTCTACAACTAAAAGACCCATACATAAGCCACTAATAATACGATTACGCCGTGGAAAATGATTCGCTCTAGCTGCAGTTCCTGGCGGAAATTCAGAGATGAGTACACCGTGTTTGACTATGTCGATAGCCAAGCCCTTGTGTGTGGCAGGGTAAACCCGGTCTAAGCCTGTTCCTGTTACGGCAATGGTTGTTCCTTTTGCCGCAAGCGCACCACGATGACTGGCGGCATCAATGCCGAGTGCTAAACCGCTGGTAATGGTAAAGCCAGAAGTGCTTAAGCTATGAGCAAAATCAGTCGCAATTTGCTTGCCTGAAGAAGAAGGGTTGCGGCTACCGACGATAGATATTTGTGGGAAATGGACTAAATCAATATCACCACGAGCAAATAGTATAGGTGGAGGGTCTGCTATTTCTTGCAGTTGCCTTGGGTAATCTGCATCACTATAGAGTAATAGATGATTGTCAGTTTGAGCGAGCCATAATAAATCTTGTTCAACAGCATGCCAGTCTGGATTTTTTATGGCAGTAATGCTGGGATCACGCAGTGCTAATTTGCGCAGGGTGGCGTGTGATTCTGC
The DNA here is from genome assembly GCA_016592635.1 of Methyloprofundus sp. Lineage (NCBI taxonomy): Bacteria > Pseudomonadati > Pseudomonadota > Gammaproteobacteria > Methylococcales > Methylococcaceae > Methyloprofundus > Methyloprofundus sp. Next base: position 3,410,491 of record AP023240.1, on the reverse strand, counting down.
AAATAATTGTTCAGGAGGGCAATAGTCTAAGCATTTTAAAAAAGTTTTGCTGCCCACGCCTGGCGTGCGCAAAAGCGCAAGCCAGTATTTTAATGATTCATCTCGATGTTGATCCTTATTTTTCAGGTGTTTGTACCAAGTCCAAAATACGTATGTTGCGTGATGTATGCATAATTAATGCATAGCTTACTCGCTCAAAAGTACGAAAAACTAAAACAATGCCTGCCTCCTCGTCGGGTAGTTTAACGAGTTCGTTTTTATTGATATGAAAAGGGTCAGAGATTAATTTTCCTTTTTGAATGATGCTAAGAATATGCCCTTTTTTTAAACCATCTTTTTCACCTTTATTTAAGACAATAACGTCGTATTGCCCCAGTTCTTGTACGCCATTAAGGACGCTAATAATGGTACCGTTTATTTGTTTGCTTGGCGGAGTTGGGAAGAAGTTGAATGCCCCGGTATTTTCGGAGGTTGGCATAAGGCGGTCGCCACGACGCACCTCACGGTCAGCATTGATAATGCGCAAAGTGGCGGGGTCGCCAAGGTTCAGGATGATATTGCTCGCTACATAGATAGCTTCATAGCCTAGGATTTCATCGGTATCAGGGTCTTGGAGTGTTTTTCCAGGACGGTAAGTCGTATAAGCCAAATAATCGGGCTTTAAAATGGAGCGCACATAAAATTTAGTGCCGGCTCCTGCAATCAGGTGCTCTCCTGCAAAGTCAATAATATAAGGGGCATTTTCTAATTCATCTTTAGTGACGATTTTAGGTGAGCTGAGATAAGGTGCAATGGCTTCGAAAGGAATCATGGCAATGGCATCATCTGTACCATCAGGACGCATATGAGGGTATAAAACGCGCTCATCATTACTATTGACACAAAGCATGGGTTTATCATCAATAAAGCATAGGGTGATGATATCTCCAGGGTAGATTAGATGTGGATCTTTTATTTGACCATTGTGCCGCCAAACATTGGGCCATTGCCAAGGATCTTTTAAAAATTTTGCTGAAATGTCCCATAAGGTATCGCCTTTAACAACGACATGACGTGAGGGCTGAGAAGGCTTAAATTCAATAACATCAGCCCAGCAGGAAAGGCTAATTAGGAAATTGAAAATAAGTCCGATAAAAATGCGATAAGCCATGTTTGTTTCCTGATTTATAGTCACGCTGTTAAAGTGATTGTACGCAAAGAGTCTACCAGTTTCCTTATTTTTTTGCCTTTCTTTTGTCTTGTGAAATCGTTAGCATGGCTAACTATGCAGCGATTATCAAAATGACAAATAAAGTCTTGATGCGGCAGTTTTTATGAGCAATCACTGAAAGTGCTCGTCTTGTTATAACTTAATTGTCGTACGCAGGTGTTGTAAATTAATTAAAGTTTAGATGATTTCGGACAGAATTCTAGTAAAAAGTTTGCCACTTAAATTTTCAGTGGCATAAATAGGGCTGGTCTTGCGCGCTGCATCATTCTTAAGCTAGTGGCAGGGGTAGTGTAGTTAACGTTACCTGCAGCATGCTTTTGCTCAGTGATTTGAATTCAATTTTTAGTGTATCTTCACTCATGTTATGTCCTTATGTGTGCTCAACGAAAAGTACGACGTAAAGCTTTGCGATAGAAAAACAAATGAGCGCCCAGGTTTGCGATAAACAAGTAACCTGTTAGTGTATGCCAGCGTAGCCGAGGTTTTCGACGCTTTATGCCAAGAGCGAGTAACGAAGTGCCTAAGTTCCCCAGCATTGCCATTTTGTTATAACGGTTAAGATTCCTTTTTGACAGTAGCATTGTTGGCTTCGGAACTTTGCCAATTATTTGCTCAACAACAGAGTCAATGTCCACCTCTATATTTGCAAGTGAAGTCTTTCTGTCGAAATGCAATAAAAGGCTGCCGGTGCGGATGTTACTTTGTATTGAGCAAATAACGCTTATTTTAGATAGCTTATTTTGTAATTCATTTAGTTTGCCAGGGTCGCGCAAACTGTTATTGCGAAGTCTTATCCGGCCAGGCACTGAAGATTTAATCCTGCTCATTTTGTTTGCTTGCATTTTTGATGGTTGGATAGGCTGTTGATGATACTTACCTCTGTAATAAGCGAATATCTCACATTGTTGACAGTAGGGCAATTTCTATATGCTTAAATCATATGGGATTTGTTGTTTTTAAAGTTTTGGCCTACTTGATATGTATTTTGAAGACCGGGTGCTGATGCATCAAGCTGGCTCCTTGATAACTATCGGAAATGCAATTATAAATAAAATTTCCCATTTTTTAGGGAAATAATAAGCTTGAACATTATATTCGGTCATGGTAGGTTCTGACCCTCATAGAGTTACTTTAAGTTAAAGGAAGGAGAAATTATGAGGCCGCTATCTATTACTACACTTTGTATCATCTTGTTTGGAATTGGCATTTCTTTATTTATACGCTCAATCAGCCAATTATTTTTATTTCCTAGTGTTTACACCTTTGTCATGCTTGCAATCAGTCTCAGTGGACTTTATTGTTACTATGGCTTATGGAATATGAAAACGTGGTCTATCCCATTATTTTATGCAATATGGACCATTATTCCTTTACCCATTCTTATGGGGTTTGAAGGTCATTCAGTCACCACTATTATTCGTGTGACATATTTTGGTGTATTGTTGATTGTTTTTTCAATTATTGTATTACCACATAAAGGCAAGTTTATTAAATCTTCGCTTTGGGACTATAAAAGTTAATTGATTCTCTTGCGGGCGTAAGATCACAAATCAAAGACTTGACCTCATTTTTGTTCATTAGCTTACTTTATGTTAACTACTCCTACGTTATATCTCGATTTGAATTTAATGCTTGTGACGTCCTTTGGAATAGCCGCTAGGTATAACCCGGTTGACTCGAAGGTGTTTTTTTCTCCTTCTCTAATGTGGTATTTAATAAGTAATTCATCACCACCAAACTCGTAATAAACCACCTCTATTTTTTTCGGAACATTCGAAGCCTTTGTCATGATGGCAATAACTGAGTTTTCCTCAAAATTTACCTTATCTACTTTGTTTTTCATGGTTTTGGCAACGCCAAAATATTTATTGAAGTCCTTTTTATTTTCAACCACAACATGCATGAAGTTATTGTTGTCATCAAACTTGACAGTGTTTTTTATAAAATATCCATCCAGTTTTTCAACGGTCTTTTTTTGGTAAATTGTGTTTCCTTCTTTAATGGTTTCCAAAATCGTGATTTCTCGAATAGCATTAACATCACTTACTTTTAAAGGATTTTTGTCGAGTATGACAAAGTCGGCAAGCATTCCCTTTTTGATCATGCCCTTTCTATCTTCTTCAAAAAACTGATAAGCAGGGCCTGTGGTAATATTCTGAAGTGCAGTATACGCATCAATTCTTTGATCCGGCCCAAGAATTTTGCCACTTCTGGTTTCTCGTTTCATGGATGTCCACATAACAAAGAACGGATCAAGCAGTGTAACGTTATAGTCTGTATGGTTTGAGGTAACAATCCCAAGCTCATTTGCCGCTTTGATAGGGCTAATAAATGAAGCTTTCTTTTCGCCTACATTCTTAATATGTACATCGCCCCAATAAAAAACATGGTTGGTAAAATAGCTTGGTGTAATACCAATTGCTACATATTTTGGTAAATGTTCCAGTTTTTGAAATTGAGAGTGAATGATAATGGGTCTCTTATCTTGCTCTGCTGTAATCCCCGCTTGTTCAATTGCGAAAATGGCATCTTCAATTGCACCATCTCCATTGGCATGGAAATTAATCTGTACATTATTATCAACCATAGTTTTAGCCATTTTAGCTAATGTATCTCTCGGTATAGATGTATTTCCTACCCAGTCTTTTTCTCCATTTGGCCCAGGAACTAGATAAGGGCTTGCCATATAAGCAGTCAACCCTTGAGGTGAACCATCCAGTGTAAATTTACCGCCTTGGAATTTTAAGCGATTATGGTATTCTCCAAATTTATATTCTGGGTTATTTAACCACTTATCCATTTCATTAAAACCAGGAAGAGAGGCTACATCAATGAATAGTCTGTTTTCTTTTGCTGCTCTTTTCAGGGTGTTCATATCTTTTATATGAGTAAATCCCTCAATAGCATGGGTATAACCATTACGGGCATACATCATTTGCGCCGGCTTCATTAATTCCATCATTTCATTTTCTGATGGTTGCGGTAACTTGTCGAATACAGGCATATAGGCCATTTCCATGACTAATCCAGCGGGTTCGTTACTACCAGGCAAACGTGCAATAATCCCCCCTTTTGGAGTGACTGAGTTTTCATCTAATCCTGCCCACTCTAATGCTTTGGAATTTAGAACTCCCCCATGCATAGAAATGTGAATGATCAATACCTTATTGTTTGGAAAAGCTTTGTCTAAATCCAGTTTTGTGATGTGGCGTTTTTCAGCTAGTAAATCCTGGTCATAACCCCAGCCAACAATCCATTCGCCCTCTTTAATTCCTTTTTCTGTTTTAAAATCCTGAAGTTTTTTGATCATGGAAGCAATATCGGTGACTGTTCCCATTGGAGGGGAGGCAACATTGACTTGCGTTGTCATTAACACTGCCGACATAAAATGACTGTGTGGATCAATAAAACCTGGCAACATAGTTTTACCTTTTAGGTCAACCTCAATAGTTTCTCCGGCAAAGTTATTGACCGCACTGGCTTTGTCGCCGGTATAAATGATTTTTCCATCATGTACAATAACTGCTTCAACATATGTGGGTTTATCGCCCTCCATGGTAAGAATATCGCCGCCATAATAAAGTGTCTGTTGTAGTTTATTGGCGGTCGTTTTATTCACCTTGTTGGAGTTGGTATCTTTAAAATGAGTACACGCTAATAGTACTGTCGTGAAAATAAATATTATCGTTATTTTAAACATAAAATATCCTTTAAATGCAGTGTTGTTATTTCAAATTCTGGTGGTTCTAGATTTTCATAAATCCCCAAAAGGATTTTTAATAATAAAGTTAGCTTGTAGCATAACTGTCCAGTCAGTACCAATATCATCAGGCGCAACAACAGTGTGTTGATACTCTAGCATTAACATAACTGGCATGGGCCCTAGTTTGATCATCTTTCCTACGCCAATGCCAAGTGGCAAGGTCAGTTTATTACCACTCTCTGCTGACCAGTCAACTGTGATGTGTGGGCTAGTTCGAATTTGCCAGGCATCAGGTAAATGATAAATGATGAAATACTGAAGGTCGGCATGATTCAAGTCTCTATCATGGGCAGCTTTAATAACGGGATCGTTATCAGAAGCCCCATCATTAGCGTACCCCCACCATTGCTGTAGATGCCCACCTATCATCCAGTCTTCATTTGCCCATAACGCCAACGCTGTTGGTCCTGCCTGATATTGGTGAGAACCCAATAGTTTATTGCTCGCTGTCGGAAAGATAAATGTAGCACCTAAGCCCCAAGACCAGCCTATTTGTTTGGCTTCGCCGAAACCGATAGGTAAGATTAGATCGCCAAATTCAGTGCTTCTTGTTGTACCATGTGCAAGAGGTAGTGATGGTGTGCCTCCTGTAATACCAATTTCTGACGGTCCTTCCACCATGGCAAGTACTGGGCGGATAAAAAAAGTATATTTATCACCCACTGGAATGGGTAATACAGGCTGAAAAAGTAAGGTATTTAGGTGCTCATCACCACCCACTTTATCACCACTTATTGAGGTAAAATTATATTGAAAAGAAAGATTCCAGATTTGAGCCAAAGGATTGGCTATTTCCTTGCTTAATTCTTCCATGCTTTTTTCCTGTGTTTCATCAGCCCATAGCTCTATTTTAAATAGACTCACTATCAGCAATGTCAGCAGTAAACTAATTCCTTTCATTTCTTTTTCCTGTTATCAATTTTTACAAAATTTATCAAAAGCTATTTTTGTATTAGAAAATCCTTGTTTTTTAGCAAGTTCCCAGGGACGTTCACATCGTCCCGTGCGCTCACACCAGGAATACCCTGCCGATCCAATGCAGCCATGTGCATCATGATCCCCTCCAATAAATTTTCCTTTATTAAGTTTCATATTTCCCTTGTACACAACACCAGTCACAGGAATGTCCTTTAATTTCTCAGGGGCAATTTTAAAGGGGTTTTGCTCTAAAAGAGTAAACGTTGCTTGTTTGCCTACTTTTATGGAGCCAATTTCATCTTCCATTTCAAAAGTACGGGCTGCGGTTATGGTTATCCCCTTCATTGCATCGTAAACTGATATTTTTTGCTCTGGATTCATCACTTTTCCACTGGCAACAATTCGGTTTGCTGCTACCCAGACAAGCAATAATGGATCAGCGGGAGCCATGGCAAAATCAGAGTGCAATGAAAGTGGAATGTTTCTTGTCGTCAGCTCTTTCATGGCAACCATATTAGCAGCTCTGTCAGATCCCATTCCTGTTTCGCTGTATTTATCTGCCAACGCCCATAAATAATAAGGATTTGCAGAGGCTTCAATATTCATATCAGCCATTCTTTGTGCCTGCTGCGCATCAAATAAACCAATATGATGAAAGGTGGTACGGTGATTTGCTCGCGGATTGCGTTTCAGAGCCGCTTCTGTAAAGTCCAAATATTTTTCAAAAGCCAGATCACCCGTTATGTGAATATGAATTTTGTAGTTTTTATCCCACCAGTAGTCAAAAATCTCCTGAGCAGGCTCGGGTGGAATAATCCATTCCGATTTGCAGTTATCACACTGATAGAAAGGCTCTCTTAATTGCAAGGCCAATGAATAGATGGCTCCATCACCAAAGGTTTTGTATTGATTGGGAAGAAATTTTATATATTCAGTATTGTATTTTCCAGGAAGAGAGGCGATATGATCTGCATAGGCATCATTGCCTATCTTTTTTACAAACTGTTCTGGAAAACCTGCAATAAGGTAAATAGTATAGGCTTGTGCTTTTTCGGTACCATCCAGGAGTACGGCATATTCATCTTCAAATGTGGAGTTTGGGAAACTGGGCTCCGTCATAGCAGTCAGTCCATTTTGCAACATCAGCTGCGAGATACGCTCCATACCCAATTTCAGCATTTGCTGATCACCAAAAAAGGGTGAAAGCTTCGTTCCTTTCATCATTTGATACGCTCTTTCCCAGAAATGATAATTGTCCCAATCTGCCTGTTCATTATCTGCATCCGACAGGTCACCCTTTTGGATCCCGTATTTTTTAACGCAGGCTGAGTTTAAATATACTTCGTGGGTTGAGCGTTGCCAGATGATTGTCGGGACATCACCAGTAACCTTATCAATATCTTCCAGGGTAATATCACCATGCCATGATTTGTGATAGCCCCAAATCATCACTGTTTTGGTTCTGTCTTTTTTGGAATCGATAATGTCCTTAACTGCCTTTAGGTAGTTTTCTTTACCCGAAACACCCGGATAAGTTTTATGTGGCATTCGCCATTCATGAGGTGCCACTATGTCGTTGGCTAAAATAAATCCTCCAATGGATACAGGATGGGCATGTGGCTCGATAAAACCAGGCATCATCGTTTTTCCATGCAAGTCCACCTCTATCGTTTTACCTGCAAATTTATTGACCGCTCCAGATTTATTACCGATGTAAATGATTTTTCCATCCCGCTCCATTACAGCCTCTACATAGCTTGGCTTATCACCCTCCATGGTGATAATGTCACCACCATAATAAATGGTTTGCTGTACGTTCATGGAAGTAGCATTTTCTTTATTTTTCATATTAGTTTGTATAGCATTGCTGCAACCTAGCAACATTGCTAATAAAATTAATACCATCGGCTTTATTAACATTATATTCTCCTATTATTTCATGGTGTTACGGGGAAACAAGTTATTATCTAGACCTGCATATCTTATACTCTAGTATTTTACCTACGTCAAAATAAAGACTGAAACCCCAATAGCCCTAAACGAGATAACACCCATTTTACGCATGATAACCAGCCCCAGATAACACGCAGAAGACAGCTCATGGCACCTACCGCCCACCAAGCTCCACAAATCCATGCACCCCACGCTTAGATTTAACCGCCAGCCATTCCTTTAAATACTTTATTTCCTCAGTCTCTTCCAAATGCTCAATACTCTCATTTTTACGTAATAACCGAAACGCAGTGGCAATGACTTTATAGCGATCTCCAGTAATCCCCGCGCGTTTTAAACCAATTGTATTCAAACGATAATGTTTGGCAGGGTAGCCAGCAATCAAACAAAAAGGAATCACATCTTTATTTAACCCTGTTGTGCCTTGCACTATGACATAAGAGCCAATACGGCAGAATTGATGTGCGACTACGGTGCCGCCCATAAATACATGGTCATCAATTTGCACAAAGCCGCCGATAGCAACATTATTGGCAAAGATGGTGTGGTTGCCGATTTGGCAATCATGTGCCACATGGCTGTTATTCATAAAAAAACAGTTGGAGCCGATACGGGTAACAGCATTTTCGGTTGAACCACGGTGTGCGGTGAAGCCTTCTCTAAAAGTATTGTCGTTACCGATTTCTAGCCAGGTGATGGTGGTTTCGTCAAAGCTGGTATCTTGCGGAGTGTCGCCGAGTACCACATGCGCGTGTAATACATTGCCGGTGCCCATTTTTGTATAGGGACGTACCACTGCATGTGCGCCAATTTTGCAGTGATCACCAATTTTGGTATTGGCTTCAATGACTGCAAATGGACCGATGCTGACGTTAGCACCTAAACTGGCCGGGTCGGCTATATAAGCAGTTGGGTGGATATTTTGGGTCATGTGTTTGTTAGCCTCGTGGGTGAAATTTAGCGTGCAACTCTTTTAAGCGTTCGTTAGCGATATGGGTGTATATTTGGGTGGTAGATAAGTCGCTATGTCCTAGTAATAGCTGAATAACGCGCAGGTCTGCCCCATGATTTAATAAATGGGTGGCAAAGGCATGGCGTAAAGTGTGCGGTGATAAATGTTTGGTAATGCCTGCTTTTTTTGCATAACGTTTAATGATATGCCAAAAAGCTTGGCGTGTCATACCTGCGGCGCGATTTGTGACAAACAATGTGCTGCAAGGACGCTCAGACAGCAGTGCTACCCGGCTGTGTTTAATGTATTGTTCGATACAGTCTTGCGCATGTTCACCCAATGGTACTAAGCGTTCCTTATTGCCTTTGCCGGTGACACGAATAACACCACGGTGCAGGTTGATTTGGTCGGTGTTTAAGGTGACTAGCTCGGAGACGCGTAAGCCAGTGGCATACAGCATTTCCAGCATCGCTTTATCACGTTCGCCTAGAATGGAGCTAGGTTCTGGAGCTGCTAACAGTTGCTCGATATCATGTTCAGATAAAGAATCAGGTAAGGAGCGGCTAATACGGGGCAGGTCAATTAAGGCGGTGGGGTCAGTACTTATATGCTTTTCGCGAATAAGGTAAGTATAAAAGCGGCGTAGACTGGATAAAATGCGTGCAGTGGAACGGGCGCTGATGCCTTGTTGATAACGCAGATTTAAGAACGTGCTGATGTCGGTATTGCTGGCCTCAACTAAGGTTGTGGTAGCCAAGCTTTTATTGAACAGGCGTAAGTCGCTGGCATAAGCACTTAAAGTATTTTTGCTTAAACCATTTTCCAGCCAAAGCGCATCAATAAAGGTGTCGATTAACTGCTTAGAGCTCATGCTTTAAATCTTGTTCGTGTTGTAGTAGTGCGCTTTTAATAGCAATTAATGGGCCTGTCGTTTGTCCTGCATAGCCACCAATACCACTTTTGGCGAGTACCCGATGGCAGGGAATAATAAAAGGAAATGGGTTTTTGCGACAGGCATTAGCTAACGCTCTGGGACTGGTACTTAAATTGTCAGCCAGCTTGCCATATGTTCTGGTTTGGCCGCTAGGAATATCGCTAAGTGCTTGCCAAACTTGCCGCTGAAAATTTGTACCTTGGAGTAGTAATGGAATATCTATAGTGGTGGGTGGTTGTTGCCACCACAAATGCTTAAGCAATACTTGTATAGGTGCAAAATAATTTATGGAATCGAATGAGTAGAGTGAAATGCCTTGCAAAGGTATGTAGCGAAACTCATCATGGGTACTGCATACACTATTGGTGGTCACCCATGTCATGTTGAGTAAACAGTTTGCTTGTATCGTTATTTTCAATTGCCCAATAGGCAGTGCATAGAGGTAGGTTTGCTGACAAGCTGGTTTAACGGTAGCTTGCCAGTTTAACTGATTCTTCATTTTGCTTATGTATCTAGCTGTTGTTCCAGTTTGTCGCAGTAGGTTTTCAGTACCTTAATACGCGCATAGCGTTTATTATTGGCTTCAACCAAAGTCCATAAAGCGGACTGGGTACTGGTACGTGCAACCATATCATTGACGGCCAGCGCATAATCATCCCATTTTTCTCGATTACGGTAGTCTTCTTCGGTAATTTTATGTTGTTTATAGCTGATTTTTTCGCGCTCTTTAAAACGACGTAGTTGTTCGTCTTGGTCTATATGTAGCCAAAATTTGACTAATACAATGCCATGATCGGTAAGTGCCTCTTCAAAGTTGCGGATTTCTGGATAAGCGCGTTGCCATTCATGCTCTTGTGCAAAGCCTTCCACGCGTTCAACTAATACTCGACCATACCAACTGCGATCATAAATAGTGACCCGACCAGCTCGCGGCATATGTCGCCAGAAGCGCCATAAATAATGCTGCTGTTGTTCTTCATCAGTTGGTGCTGCGATGGGAATGACTTGATAGCTACGTGCATCAATTGCGTGGGTAAGTCTTCTGATTGCACCACCTTTGCCACCCGCATCCCAGCCCTCAAATACGAGAACACTGGATATTTTTTTCTGGTGCGCTTGCCGAGCCAGTTTATTGAGTTTACCTTGGTAGTGGTTTAATTGTTCGTTGTACTGTTTCTTGCCTAGTTCCAAGCTTAGATCCATAGCATCCAGTAAAATAGGTTGGTTACCATGAATGATACGTGCTACTGGGGTAGGGGCAGGAGTATTGGCAGTTAACTCGCGTGCTTGAATATGTTGGTTTATTTTATCGAGTATATGCTGACCTACCGTGAGGCTGCTATAACGAATATCACTGCCTTCAATAATAAGCCAAGGATTCTGACTGGTACTGGTTTCTTGTAATACATTTTCCGCAGTATTGACAAAGCTGGCATACATTTTTAAATGTGCTTTATCGCGTTTGGTCACTTGCCATGCGGTTTCCGGGTTTTTCTCCAGCTGTTTTAAACGTTTCTTTTGCTGCTCTTGTTTTAAGTGCAGCCAGCACTTGATAATTAACGTACCGTCGTCAGCCAGTTCTTGCTCTAATTCGTTGATCTGAGTGAGCTGTGCCTGTAATTTGGCTGCATCAATTTTCTGGTGTACATGTTGAGCTATGGGTTCGCTATACCATGAACCAACATAAATGCCTACGGTGCCTTTTGCCGGCATGGTGCGCCAAAATCGCCAGAATTTTGGGCGTTCTTGTTCTTCATCACTCGGAGAGTCATAGGCATTAGTGCGCATAAAACGTGGGTCTAGCCATTCGTTGAGGATATTAATAACCTCGCCTTTGCCGCCGCCATCTACTCCAGAGATTAAAATGATAACAGAGAAATCTAACTGACTAAGTGCTTGTTGAATGGTTAATAGCTGTGTCCTCAAGGTGGGCACTTTATCGTTGTAGTCGGCTTTGGAGACGGTGTGACCTAATTCTGCAATTTCAAACATAATGGTGTGGTTGTGTTGATTAAAGAATGGCTTTATACATTAACTATAGTTTATAACGTGCTTGTTTATTTTATAAGTCATATGTCATATTAGGGTAGACTAATTTTTATAATATGGTTTTGGTCAGGTAAATTTTGCTAGCTTGCTATTAGCCCTTATAATGAGGCAATTTTAAGTTAATCTCAATGGTGAATTCTTGGAAAACTTTACTCCTGTATCCGCTTTATTAGGTGGAGCATTGATTGGTTTGAGTGTTAGTTTGTTACTGCTATTAAATGGGCGTATGGCAGGTATTAGTGGCATTATGAACGGTGTATTTAGTGCCCCCAAAAAAGAAGAAATGTGGCGAGCTATCTTTCTGGTAGGCTTGATACTCGGTGCTGTTATTTTTCAGCTGATCACTAATGATAGCTTACAGTTGCGTGAAAACTACCCAGTATTACTTATTATTATTGGTGGTTTTTTGGTGGGGTTTGGTACTCGGATGGGAAGTGGCTGTACCAGTGGGCATGGTATTTGTGGCATCGCAAATTTTTCAGTTAGATCCATTACTGCAACGATCACTTTTATGGTAAGTGGTGGTGTTACTGTCTTTATCTTGAAACATTTATTGGGAGTGACAGGGTGAAAAATAATTTAGTTGCCTTACTTGCTGGGGTTATTTTTGGCTTGGGTTTGGCTTTATCGCAAATGATCGATCCAAATAAAGTATTGAATTTTCTGGATGTAGCAGGTAATTGGGATCCTAGTTTGGCTTTTGTCATGATGGGAGCATTAGCTGTTTCTATGATTAGTTTTCGTTTTATTTTGAAGCGTCCAACGCCTATTTTTGAAACTGGCTTTCATGTTTCTAAACAAACGGTTATTAATAAACCTTTAATCTTAGGTTCAGCTATTTTTGGTATTGGCTGGGGGATGTCAGGGTATTGTCCAGGGCCTGCTGTAGCAAGTTTGGGTTTGTTTTCTGTAGAAGGTACAGTGATGGTTGTTGCTATTTATGCAGGTTTTTTTAGTCAGCGTTGGTTAGCACAAAGAAAATAAATCACAATGGAATATTTTTCTTTTGAATCAATTCCATTTGATTCATTTCCTTTTGAGTTAATTCATATTGCAGCAGGCAGTTTAGTTGGCTTTGTCATTGGATTGACAGGTGTTGGCGGTGGTTCTTTAATGACCCCAATATTAGTGCTGGGCTTTGGCATTTCGCCAGCCATTGCTGTGGGTACTGACTTGTTATATGCGGCATTAACAAAATGCAGTGGCGTCTTTTTTCATCATCGGCATAAAACAGTTGATTGGAAAATTGTCGGTTTATTAGGGATGGGTAGTGTGCCAAGCTCAATCATTACCGTACTCTTGCTGGAACAGCTAAAAGCAGCAGGTCTCAATTCGGATCGCTTAATGATGCTGACTTTAAGTGTTATGCTGGTGTTGACTTCGATTATCGTGCTTATTAAAGGTCGCTTGCTGTCTTATGTCAGCCATCGACATGGTGAATCAGCTTTCGTGACCTTCGTAAAAAGATTTCGCCCACATATCACGGTGTTGTCTGGCGTTGCTTTAGGAATATTGGTGACTATTTCTTCAGTCGGCGCGGGAGCTATTGGCTCAGCTATTTTATTTTTGTTGTATCCTCATAAAAAACCGATTGCCATTGTTGGGACTGATATTGCCCATGCAGTGCCCTTAACTGCTATTGCTGGCATGGGGCATCTGCACTTTGGTGCGGTTGATTTTGATTTGCTGATTGGTTTGCTGCTGGGTGGTATACCTGCAATTTATTTGGGAAGTTTGGTGGGTAGACATATTCCAGATAATTGGTTACGGGTGACTATTGCTTTATTGTTATTTGCCATGGGGGTTAAGCTGGCTGTAGCATAAACTGGTTTTGTTACTATCCACTGGATATTTTGTGGAAAATGCTAAGTGACAATAGGATGCATTTATGCTGCTGTTTCTGATAAAATAGCGGGTCAGATATGAGTGAGAGTGGAAAAGTTACCATTATGTAATAAGTTGGCTTTAAGAAAAGCCAATATTTCGCTGACTCAGAATTATCCTTGAGTTAGTATTTGTTATGGGGTGCATAAGGCATACATATGACAAATATATTTTAATAAACATATAAAATTAGGTATTTAGTATGACTTTTGTCGTTACAGAAAATTGCATTAAATGTAAATTTACAGATTGCGTTGATGTATGCCCTGTAGATTGTTTTCATGAAGGCCCAAACTTTTTGGTTATCGATCCTGATGAATGTATTGATTGTACTTTGTGTGAGCCTGAGTGCCCTGCCGAAGCAATTTTTTCTGAAGATGAATTACCGGAAGGTCAAGAGCAATTTATTGAAATTAATGCAGAATTGTCACAAAGCTGGCCTGTTATTACCGATGTTGTCGACGCATTACCAGATGCTGAGGAGTGGGATGGTAAGCCAGGTAAATTGGCAATGCTAGAAAAATAATACTTTAGTTTGTAGAGCAGGCAAACTCTTGCTTGCTCTACAATAAAGGAGCTTATTTGCTGCTCATTGCTAAATACTCATCCTTTAATTGTGCATAATTTTGCGCTGAGTATTCTAAAAATTCTTTTTCTGTATCCGTTAGCAGGCGGGCTTGTTTTGCTGGAGAGCCTTTATAAAGATAACCACTTTGTAGGGTTTTTCCTGGCGGTACCAAAGCTCCTGCGCCTAGCATTACATAATCTTCTAAAACTGCATTATCCATAATAATTGCACCGATTCCGACTAAGCAGTAATCTCCTACTGTGCAGGCATGTACGACTGCACGATGACCAATAGTAACTCCCTTACCTATCTTTAGTGGTGCACTTTTAGGGGTGTATTTTCCTGCATGAGATACATGCAAAACAGAACCATCTTGAATATTAGTTTGTTCGCCAATTTCTATACTGGCGACATCACCTCGAATAACAACCATTGGCCAAATTGAGACATGCTTGGCTATGGTTACATCACCAATGATTACCGCGCTGGCATCAATATAGCAAGCATTTCCTATTTTTGGTTGGGTATTGTTAAATGTTCGCAATGTCATGATGAATCCTTTTGTTTTTGTAAATACTGTTAATCTGGCTAATATTCAGCTTTAAATATAAAGTGCTAGAAGGCGATATTTTATGGTTTTTGGACTAACATTATCAGTATAAATTTCAGTATAAATTTTGCATGGAGTTGTTATGGCACTTTTTGATGGCGTTAAACGGCAGTTACGGTCAGTTATTCAATGGGAATCATCTGGTACGGATGTTTTATTTCAGCAATGGCGTGGTAATGGTGATGAACTAAAAAATGCTTCAAAGCTTATTGTTGGGCCTGGTCAAGGTTGTATTTTTGTTTATCAAGGCAAAGTGAAGGCGGTACTGGAAAAAGAGTGCTTACTTAATTTGGAAACAGATAATATTCCTTTTTGGACCACAGTTTCCAAGTTTATGCAGTTTTTTGAAAGTGAGCATAAAGCACAACTGTATTTTTTTAAAAGAACCAAAATACTGGATCAGAAATGGGGGACTAGCTCGCCCATTAAGTATGAAGACCCAAAATATAAATTTCCTGTCGGTTTGCAAGCCTATGGTAATTATAGTTATCGCATTGTCGATGCTAAATCTTTCTTTGTTGATGTTGTTGGTGGTGAAAATGATTTTTATGTCGATGATTTTCGAAAAATCATGTCAAATCGTTTGCTACACCCGTTAACAGATTTTTTGGCAGAAAGTCGTTTTTCTTACGCTGAAATTGATGCTAATCGTGAAGAAATTGCTCAGGGCATGGATAAGGTTCTGCAAGAAGAATTCTTGAAATTAGGCTTTGCCATTACTGATTTTCGGATAGAGGGCACCAATTTTGATAGTGATACTTTAAAACGTATTAATAGAATTGCAGATTTAACGGCTGAGGCGCATGCCGCGAAAGCAGTGGGTATGGACTATGCCAGTATGCAACAACTTGAAGCGATGCGTGAAGCAGCCAGGAATGAAGGTGGTGGCGCCGGCTTAGGCATGGGGCTAGGAGCGGGCATGGGAATGGGGCAATCTATGGCAAATACCATGAGTGCAGGTTTTGGTACGCAAACGCAACAAGTTAGTGATGATCCCATGCAAAAATTGGCACAGTTAAAAACAATGTTTCAAGCAGAATTAATTTCTGAAGCAGAGTATGCGGCTAAGAAAAAAGAAATTTTGGATACTTTGTAATGGCTAGGTGTAGTAGTTGTTCGGCACCTTTACAGGTAAATTCTAACCACTGTCGCTATTGTGGTGTGCGTAACGATATGGATTTTCATGGACAGCATGACTATAGTGCACACAGTGTTGCTTCAGAGCGTACCTGTCCGCATTGTGCCATAGCATTAGAAGCCATACAGTTGCAGTTGGAGCAGCCTTTAGTGGTGGAGCGCTGTAAAACCTGTTTTGGTTTATTTTTTGATTTAGGTGAATTGGAGTCTTTATTGGATTATTCAGTCACTGAAGTTGGGAGCATCAATCACGCATATTTGAATAATATTAACTCTGATTATTATCAAACAAAGCAGGTTGTTAAGTATATTAAGTGTCCTATTTGTCAGGCGTTTATGCGGCGTACTAATTTTGCAAGAAAGAGTGGGGTTATTATTGATAGTTGCCGTCACCATGGGCTGTGGCTGGATAATGGTGAATTGCAGCACTTAATGGAATGGAAGCGAGTGGGTGGGCAATTATTGCATGAACATGAGCAACAGCAGGCCAAAAAGCCTCGTAAGACTGATATTGATAATAGTTTAGGTGGTACTTTGCAGGGAGCGGCCAGGCAAGAGGGTGTCGATTTAGAAACTAATTTATTGGATGTCTTGGCTTTTGTTGCTGGAAAAATATTTTAGCTTTATTATACCTTAATATTTTTCGCGTATTTGTTGTGTATGTTGCTGATTATAATGATTACTATTTTTCAGCAGTACGGTTATTTTCTGGGTAATGACTTTGGTTATCTTGTGCAAAAAAAATCTTGCATGAGTATTCATATGTCACTCAATTTTCTATGTTTGGCTAACAGCTAATACAATAGTTTTTTGGGCGTTTTTTGCGTTATACTTAGCAGATAACTATTTTTAGAGGGAAAAAGGCATATGGCCTTATTTAAAAAACTTTTTAATTCAAAAAAAAATGACTTACCCGCGAAAAAAAGTACTAACTCCAGTCAGACTGAGACTGAAGCAATTACTGAGGAGCCCATTACTCTTCAGGAGTTAAAAAAATTAATTCCAATTAGGCAGCTTGATGCTGAGTTTCTTGAGGCATTTGCTTTAGAAAGTAAGGCCAAAGTATTTGCAGCCGGGACCACTTTGTTTGCTGTGGGTAATCCTGCAGATAGTATTTACTTTTTATTGCGTGGTGAAATAGGCTTAGTGGATGAGCAAGGGCGGAAATATGTTATTAACACCGATGATGCCAAATCTCGCTTTGCTCTTTCTGCGGGGCGAATACACACCACAACAGCTGTAGCTAATACTGAAGTTAGTGTTTTGGAAGTTTCACAAAGCATCATGAAAATGAATCAGGCAAAGAAACTTGAGCATTTGAATATTCCAGCTAAATATGAAAATAATCGTTTATTACAATTATTTGTGCAGCATTTTGCTGCTGATGAAGTAGCAATCCCTTCTTTACCAGACACTGCCTTGAAGTTACGTAGGGCTATGGAATCAGATATTGGGATTCAAGAAGCGGTAGCGATTATTCAGTTAGACCCTGTGGTTTCCGGGAAGTTAATACAAGTCGCTAATTGTCCTTTATATGTTTCGTTAAACCCTGCAAAGTCATGTTTAGAAGCAGTTAATCGTATTGGATTGCTTGGGGTGCGTAGTTTGGTGACCAGTATCTGTTTAAAACATATTTTTCAAAGTGAAAAACCGTTACTGAATAATTATATGACGCAATTATGGAAGCGTAGTGTTTATATTTCCTGCCTTTGTTATGTCTTAGCGAAAGAAACCAAAAAAGTAGATCCGGAAGAGGCTTTACTAGCAGGGTTGATTGTCGATATTGGCATCGTTCCTTTTTTAAGTTTTGTCGATAATTTGCCTGAAGATTTTTATACTGAAGTGGAACTCAAAGAAGCGATGTATTTTATTAGGGGAGCCGCTGGGCGCAGTGTTTTGCAAAAATGGGATTTCCCAAAAGAAATTATAGACATTCCATATTATGCAAATGACTGGTATCAGCGCCAGTCTGATGAAATTACATTATTAGATATTGTCGTCTTGGCAGAGCTACACAGTAAAATAGGGCAGAAAGATAGGAAGGAATACCCGGTGATTTCATCCATTCCTGCAGCAAGTAAGTTAGATAATGCAACCTTATCCCCAATCTATTCGTTGACCATTTTACATGATGCAAAGGATAAGGTAAGTGCTGCATTGCGCGCTTTTGTGTAATGTTAGTTGAATTTTTTGCTCTGTAGTAGGAGGGAAGGGAGTTGCATATGTTGGCTTTATTAAGAGGAGCCACCTAGTAGTCTGCAGAGGTAAATTATATACTTTGTGTGTCGGTTTTTGGGAGTAAGCGTGTTCTGGAAAAAGATTTTTACTAATAAGCATAAATCGGAGGATACACACGGAAGTAAGCAAAAAACACATGAGCCGAAAGCGACAGCTAGAGAGCTTAAAGCAAAAAAAGTGAAAGTGTCTGTTGGTTTTTTGCAAAAGTTACAGCCGATTGGGCTGTTAGCAGAGGCAGAGTTAAGGCAAGTTGAGGTTTTGCTTGCAGAGTTTGCTGCTGGAGAAGTTATCTATAAGGAAAGTGAAACGTTAGCCTATTTAGCGTATGTTGTTGCGGGCGAAGTTTATTGTGAAAGCAGTGAAGGGGCGCAGTATGATGTGGTTGCTAATACCTTTAAGGCTTTATACCCATTATTAGACTTGCTGATCAGCAGGCAAGCTGTTCCCTCGAAGAATTGGAACAGTGCATTAAAATTTCAGGGGCGTATATTGGACAGTGTGTTTTAAGCCAATGGGGTTTTGCTGAAAATTTAGTAAAAATCCCCTATTTAATTGATAATTGGTTTTATGAAAGTGGTACTGACTTTGGCTTGATTGATGTGGTCATTTTAGCTAAATATCATAGTTTGTTAGGTACGGATTATATGCCATTCTTGCCTGCTTTACATGACTTGCCCGCTTTTCAAAAGCTGGGTGATAAGGGACTTACGCCTGATATGTCGCTATTAATATTGCATGATGCCAAGCAACAGGTTGCTGAGGCAATGAGTCTTTTTTGAGGTGTAATTTATGAACTGGTTTACAAATATTTTCTCACCAAATAACGGTGAAGCTGCTTCGACTAAAGAAGGCGTCAATACCATTGGCTTAGTACCAGAAGCGATTGAGTATCAAGAGTGCACGCCGCCGATTGCTGAGGATGTTGATAAGTTGCTATATCAAAAGATACAGCATTTTATTCCAATACGTTACTTAGAAGAACGCCAAGTGGCATTTTTGGGGCATAAGGTATTAACCTATGCTGATCAAGCTGTTATTTATATTTACGGTCACACAGCTGATTATATTTATTATTTAATGGAAGGAGAGGTTACTTTACAACCCAATGCGCAACATAGCTATGAAATAAATGTTGAGTCATTACGTGCACACTTTCCCATTAACAGTGGTAAGTTGTTTGGTGCGACGGCTATTGCAAAGGGTGAGGTGAAAATCTTGGCAGTGGCGAGTGACTTGACTAAGCTCTGGACGGCGAAAAGTAAAGGGGAGCTTTCCTGTGTTGAATTAATGGATTTAAGCTTGCCTGAGGAATTGAATAATAGTCGATTTTTTCAAAGTTTTGCTGAGGCTTATCGAGAAAATAACTTACTATTACCCTCGTTGCCAGATATAGCCTATAAATTAACAAAAGCAATGAATAATGATATTGGGGTGCCTGAAGCGGTCGACATTATTCAAATAGATTCGGCGATTGTGAGCAAATTGATTCAAGTCGTTAATAGTCCATTTTATGCGCCAGTCGCACCGATAACCAATTGTCAAGACGCAGTCACGCGCTTAGGTCTTGCTGCAACTCGTAATTTAGTGATGAGTATTAGCTTAAAGCAGCTTTTTACCTGTAAAGATCCAAAGCTTTCTGAGCTAATGCATAATTTATGGCTACGTAGTTTATATGTCTCTAGCTTAAGTTTTGTCTTGGCTGAAGAAACGGGCGGGATCAATCCGGATGATGCTTTATTGGCAGGTCTGGTTAGTGATATTGGTATTATTCCTTTGCTGCATTTTGCAGAGAAATTTCCTGATGAATATCCGGATATAGCTGAGCTCGAAGCGGCAATTCCTCACTTGCGTGGGCCTATTGGTACCTTGGTATTACATACTTTGGGCTTTGATGAATCTTTAATGCGAATTCCACATCACTCCGAAGATTGGCATTATGATAGTGGTGAAGAGGTTAGCTTGGTGGATATAGTGATGTTAGCCAAATTACACAGTTATTTTGGCACCAAACAAGCGAATAAACTGCCATATATCAACTCAATTCCTGCTTATGCAAAACTTAAAGATGATAAGCTAACCCCTGAATTTTCCCTGCATGTGTTGCAAAAAGCCAATCAGCGTATTAAAGATGCAATGAGTGTTCTTGCATAAAAGTTGCAGCAGGCTAAAGAGACACATTTCGTAGGTTGGGGTGAGTTTGCGGATCCCAACAACCATGACTTTTTTGATTAACCTAACTGATATTCTTTATTTTCATGACCAACCCTTTATTAAGTACCACCGAACTACCTGCCTTTTCACAAATTAAGCCAGAACATGTAGAGCCCGCTATAGAGCAATTATTAAATGCTGCACAGGCATTGGTAGAACAGCTACTTGCCGACAATAGTACCTACACTTGGGAAAACCTGATTGCACCACTGGATGCAGCTGAGGATCAAATTAATAAAGCTTGGTCGCCTGTTAGTCATATGAATTCAGTGGTGAATAATGACGAGTTGCGCGATGCTTATAATGCTTGCTTGCCTAAGTTAAGTGCTTATTCAACTGCAATGGGGCAGCATGCGGGGCTTTGTAATGCTTATAAAGCGATAGCGGCTAGTGCTGCATATTCAACACTTGCACCTGCACAGCAAAAAGTTATTGAAAATGCGTTACGTGGTTTTCGTTTATCGGGTGTTGATTTAGATGCTGATAAACAGGCGAGGTATAAAGAAATCAGCTTGGAGCTCTCGCAATTATCCAGTAAATATGAAGAAAACTTGCTTGATGCTACTAATGATTGGCATAAACTACTTCCTAAGAAAAGTGATTTAGCAGGGTTGCCTGATTCTGCTTTGCAACAAGCCAAGCAAACTGCTGAGCAAGAAGGCAAAAAAGGTTGGATGTTGACCTTGCAATTTCCTTCTTATATCGCCGCGATGACTTATGCAGATGATCGGCAATTACGTGCGGATATGTATAAAGCTTTTTCTACACGCGCTTCTGATCAGGGCAGTAAGCCTGAGTGGGATAATAGCGATATTATGGAAAAAACGATTGCGCTGCGTCATGAAAAGGCATTGTTATTAGGCTTTGATAATTATGTGGAATTATCTTTAGCCACCAAAATGGCGGATTCACCGAAACAAGTGACTGACTTTTTGGAAGAGTTGGCAGAAAAGTCATTGCCACAAGCGCAGCAAGATTTAGTGGAATTAACAGCGTTTGCCAAAGAGCAGCATGGCGTGCAAAAATTATTTCCATGGGATGTCGGTTATTATTCAGAAAAAATGCGCCAGCATGCTTATGATTTATCCCAAGAAGAAGTGCGTCAATATTTTCCTGCACCTAAAGTACTGTCTGGTTTATTTGCCGTCGTAGAAAAGTTGTATGGCTTGCAAATTGCTGAAGTCGATAATATTGATTGTTGGCATGAAGATGTGCGCTTTTTCCAAATTAGCGATAAAGACGGCATTTTACGCGGCAAGTTTTATATCGACCTGTATGCACGCCCTAAAAAGCGTGGCGGTGCTTGGATGGATGACTGTGTCGGCCGTAAAAAGTTAGTCGATGGCATGCAAATCCCGGTAGCTTATTTAACCTGTAATTTTACTCCGCCAGCTGGTAGTGATCCTGCCTTGTTGACCCATGACGAAGTACTGACTTTATTTCATGAGTTCGGGCATGGCTTGCAACATATGTTGACTAAGGTAGATTTTTTAGGTGTTTCGGGTATCAATGGTGTGGAATGGGATGCCGTAGAGTTGCCCAGTCAGTTTATGGAAAACTGGTGTTGGGAGCAGGAAGCATTGGCCTTGATGTCGGGGCACTATAAAACAGGTGAGACCTTGCCGAATGTTTTATTTAATAAAATGTTGGCAGCAAAAAATTTTCAGGCAGGCATGTTAATGGTGCGTCAGTTAGAATTTAGTTTATTTGATTTTCAAATGCACCAAGATTATTCACCCGAAACTGGCGCTAAAATTTATGAAGTCTTGGCTGCCATTCGCGAACGCGTGTCGGTGATGATTCCACCAGAATTTAATCGCTTTGCACATAGCTTTTCGCATATTTTTGCGGGGGGTTATGCAGCGGGTTATTACAGCTATAAATGGGCAGAAGTATTATCTAGTGATGCTTTTTCGTTGTTTGAAGAAAAAGGTATTTTTGACCAAGAAACTGGCTTGGCTTTTTTAACGAATATTTTGGAAACAGGCGGTAGCGCTGATGCAATGGAGTTATTTGTTAAATTTCGTGGTCGTGAGCCTAATATTGATGCCTTACTAAGACATAATGGCATAGCGGCATGAAGTATAAAGATTTAAGAGATTTTATTGCCCAGTTAGAAAAAAAAGGCGAATTGATACGTATTAGCCAAGAAGTTGATCCTGTTTTAGAAATGACTGAAATTTGTGATCGTACTTTAAAGCAAAGTGGCCCTGCAATTTTATTTGAAAACCCGAAAGGACATAATATTCCAGTACTCGCCAATTTATTTGGTACGCCAGATCGAGTGGCAATGGGGATGGGGGCGGAATCAGTGACGGCTTTACGTGGTATTGGTGAGTTACTCTCGCAATTAAAAGAGCCGGAGCCACCGAAAGGCATGAAAGATGCTGTCGAGAAGATTCCAGTATTTAAAAATGTGCTGCATATGGCACCAAAGGTTGTTAAAAATCCACCCTGCCAGGAATTAATTCGAGTTGGCGATGAAATTGATTTAAGCGAATACCCCATTCAAACTTGCTGGCCTGATGATGCAGGGCCACTGATTACTTGGCCATTAGTGATTACCAAAGGGCCGTATAAGGACAGGCAAAACTTGGGTATTTATCGTTTGCAAGTGATTGCTAAAAATAAAGTGATTATGCGTTGGTTGGCGCATCGTGGTGGTGCTTTAGATTTTAGAGAATGGCAGGAAGTGAATCCTGGTAAGCCTTACCCAGTATCGGTTGCTTTAGGTGCTGATCCAGCAACTATTTTAGCTGCAGTGACACCTGTTCCTGATACCTTGTCGGAATATGCTTTTGCTGGTCTATTGCGTGGTTCTAAAACAGAAGTTGCAAAATCTATGACTAATGATTTGCAAGTGCCAGCCAGTGCTGAAATTGTACTGGAAGGCTTTATCTATCCTGATGAGATGGCACCTGAAGGGCCGTTTGGTGATCATACTGGCTATTATAATGAAGTGGGTGAATTCCCAGTGTTTACCATCGAACGGATTACCCAGCGACAGGCTCCTATTTATCACAGTACTTATACAGGCAAACCACCTGATGAGCCCGCAATATTGGGTGTTGCTTTAAATGAGGTGTTCGTACCCATTTTACAAAAGCAATTTCCTGAAATTACTGATTTTTATTTGCCGCCAGAAGGTTGTTCCTATCGTATGGCCGTTATCAGTATGAAAAAGCAATATGCAGGCCATGCCAAACGCGTGATGTTGGGAACTTGGTCATATTTACGGCAGTTTATGTACACCAAATTTGTGATAGTAGTGGATGATGATGTCGATGTGCATGACTGGCAAGAAGTTGTTTGGGCGATTACTACGCGTATGGATCCAGCGCGCGATTTAACTATCTTAGAAAATACTCCAATTGATTATTTGGATTTTGCTTCGCCTGTGTCAGGTTTGGGTTCTAAAGTCGGTTTTGATGCGACTAATAAATGGGAAGGAGAAACGACGCGCGAGTGGGGGCGGACTATCAGTATGTCAGAGGATGTAGTCAAGAAAGTTGATGAGATGTGGGAGAGTTTAGGGATTAGCTAGGTTCGCCTACCACAAAAGTATAAATATTTATCTTCTTGGCAATGATGCGCCTAGAGGTGCTAAATCTCAGTGTTTTAAGTAACTGACCCAACGTAAACTTGATGTTGTTTTGAGTTTAACTTAAGTAATAACTCACCAAAGAAATTAGGTGAAATAGTATGATCTTCTAGGGTATTTAAGTCTAACCAGGCAACATCGACCTGATGCTTGTCTGGGTCAGGGCCGCAACAAGGAATATAGTCATCTGGTACTTGGCATTGAATAAGGACTTCAAGCTGGTGGCGTGTATAGGGTTGTGGTTTAAGCTTAGGGATAAAGAAGTCAGCAATATGTAATACATCATATGCCTCTACAGTGGTGTCGATTTCTTCAATGCACTCACGCATAACGGCTTGATGCAAAGTTTCCCCTGATTCTAATGCGCCGCCTGGTAAAGTATAACGAATCCCATCAGCAGGGCTATCTTTTTTTATGAGGAGTACTTGGTCATTTTTGATAATAACGGCACGTACTGTAATGCGAATGCCTGATTGTAGTGTGTCCAGCATTTGTAGTGAGTGGATTGTGGTTATGTGGAAGACAAAGTTTTGCATGAGCAGCAAAAATATTGCTAATGATGGGCGACAGCTAAAGGCTCTGTGCCCACCATACTTGCAGAACTAATTAATCGTGCGAACAACCAGCGCCATGAATATGGCCGTGCTCCATTTCAGTTTCAGTGGCAGGACGAATCTCCATTACTTCAACTGCAAAGGTAAGTTGTTCACCCGCTAAAGGGTGGTTGCCATCAATAGTAATATCATCGCCATCAACAGCAGTAATGGTGACGACAGCAGGGCCATTGCTAGAATCCGCTTGGAATTGCATGCCGACTTCAATGGTGTCGATACCTGCAAACATTTCTTTAGAGACTGTTTGCATTTGCTCTTCCATGCGTTCACCATAAGCATCTTCAGGCTCAATAGTAACGGTGAATTTTTCACCAACAGGCTTGTCGGTTAAAGCACTTTCTAGTCCTGGAATAATGTTTC
The DNA here is from genome assembly GCA_016592635.1 of Methyloprofundus sp. NCBI lineage: Bacteria > Pseudomonadati > Pseudomonadota > Gammaproteobacteria > Methylococcales > Methylococcaceae > Methyloprofundus > Methyloprofundus sp. The sequence goes on along the minus strand of AP023240.1, from coordinate 3,385,489 downwards.
CTGCGCCGTGCAAAAAGCTCAATGGCTCTGCATCAATGGAGCTATCAAGGGTTTTTCCCGCTTTGTTAGTTAGCGTGTAATGAATGGAAATAACAGGATTTTCGATTTTTGACATAGGTATATATGATATTTAAGTTAAAAAAATTTGGATATTATTATGAGTCATCACTTGCTTCAGCCAACTTAGTCAGTGCGGCAACTAAGCCAGTAAAGCTGGTAAATGAGTCGGTTCTGATGGTGGCATGTGCAAGCTTGCGGCCTTTACGTGCCGCTTTGTCATATAAATGCAAGTGCAGTTGTGTTAACGAAAGCAGCTTTTCTGTTGCTGGGACATTGCCGATAAAATTTTGCATGGCAGCATAACCAATGGAATTAGTTTGCCCTAAAGGCATATCCATGATGGCTCTTAAGTGATTCTCAAACTGACTGGTTTCTGAGCCTTCAATAGTCCAGTGCCCTGAATTGTGTACGCGGGGTGCAAATTCATTGGCAATTAATTTATCATCCACAGCGAATAGCTCTAAAGCGATGGTGCCGACATAATCAAGTGCATTAAGTATTGTATTTATATACTGTTCTGCGTGTGCTTGTTGTGGGTCGTCAATGGTATTTTTTGCCAAACGTAAAATACCTTTATGGTGCACATTTTCTGAAACAGGATAATAAGCAATCTCACCTGAAACACTACGACTGGCAATAATGGAAATTTCACGGTCAAAAGGGACAAAGCCTTCAACAACGGAAGGCGCATCTTTGACCGCTTCCCATGCTGCAGCTAATTCATGTTCATCATTCAGTATGACTTGCCCCTTGCCATCATAACCAAAGCGACGTGTTTTTAAGATGGCTGGGTAGCCGATCGTAGGCATGGCTTGTTGCAATTCTATTAAGCTGGACACTGCGGCAAAAGGAGCGGTAGTGATATCTAAGCTTTGTAAGAATTGCTTTTCGGTAATTCTATCTTGGCCAATAGATAATGCTTTTGCAGGTGGATAAACGGGTGTACTTTGGTTCAGAAGATCAATGATGTCTACCGGCACATTTTCAAACTCATAGGTAATGACATCTGCTTCAGTGGCTAATTGGCTGAGCAAGGCTTTATCAGTGTAATCACCAATCAGGTGTTTACCTAAGTTCGCAGCACAGGCAATTGGGGTTGGATCTAAAAAGATAAATTTAAGCCCGAGTGGTTTGCCAGCCAGTGCCAGCATGCGTGCTAATTGTCCCGCGCCTAAAATTCCAATAACCATTAAGCTAGCTCCCTAGGATCAGAATTAGCTAATACGGTATTCGTTTGTTCTTGGCGAAATGTATTCAGAGCGGCTTTATATTGAGTGTGTTTATTGGCAATAATAGCTGCAGCTAATAAAGCCGCATTTGCTGCGCCTGCTTTACCAATGGCTAGAGTGCCCACAGGAATGCCAGCTGGCATTTGTGCAATGGATAATAAGGAGTCCATACCATTTAATGCTTTGGATTGCACGGGGACACCTAAAATAGGTAGTATTGTTTTGGCAGCGACCATGCCTGGCAAATGGGCAGCGCCACCTGCGCCTGCAATAATGACTTCCAAACCTTTGCTTTCAGCGGTTTCTGCATAGGCGAATAGCTTATCAGGTGTGCGATGCGCAGAGACGACTTCCACCTCAAAAGGGATGCCGAGCTGTTCTAATTTGTCAGATGCAAAACGCATGGTTTCCCAGTCAGATGTTGAACCCATGATAATACCCACCAATGCGGTCATGCAATGCTCCTGCTTGTTTTAAGTCTTAGATATATCGACATTTATTACGAAAAAGTCGTACTGAAGAATAAGTGACTCATTCACCAGCAAAAGACTTTAATTTTACCAGCACTTTTTATAACGCGCCATTAATACATAAAAATATAAGGGCTTATAAGAATAATTCAAGGGGGCATATAAAATCGACACCACAGAAAGATAGGTTATTATTTGGGGTGAAATAAGGTATTTAGTTATGTTATTTAACTTAGATTAATTAATGTGTTTGATAGCTAAGCTGTGTAAGTCGCGAGCTATTGCTATTATTTTTTTAATAACGAAAAAAATTTTAAACTTAAGTTACTGTAATCATGGACTTAGTATATTTTAAGAACTATTATCTTATTAATTTAAGGGTTTATTACCAGTATTAAGGCATGGTTACTGCTTGTTTTAAAAGGGCTAATTTTAGCAGTCTAGGCTATTGTGCCTTTATCTTCGCAATTAACAGTTAACCAACTTTTACTATATTATGCAATTACAGCGTTTTTTATTAATTCTAGCCCTTAGTGTAAGCATGCTAAGCTCTGCTCGGGCTATTAATATACAGTTAGACCAACTGCATGAATTTAAATTACCAAATCCGATCTCTTTAGCAGGTAAGACTTTTGGCACAGCATTAGCCATTTTTGGGGATATTGCTGTGGTTGCGGCTACTTCAGAAGAAGGGGAGGAACCAGGAGTAGTTTATCTCTATGCAAACCAAGAAAATTGGCACTTGATTAACACTTTTAGTAGTGAGCAACAAGGAGATAATTTTGCTAAACATATCAAGTTGGTAGGAGATATGTTGGTCGTCAGTGCAGATAAGGATGCGAGTCATGGGCGTGATAGTGGAGCTGTTTATATTTATGAACGATTGGCAGTGAGTGGAGTCAGTTGGTGGCAACAAACGGCCAAATTAACAGCCCCTGATGCCCAAGCCGGCGCTAGGTTTGGTGCTGGCATTGCATTGGTTGATGACATTCTTTATATCGGTGCGCCTAGGCAAGGGCAGGGGAAAGTATACCTTTATGCACGAGATATCAATACAGGGCAGTGGCAAGTCACTGCAAATATAGAGCCTGAAGACCCACAGGCAATGCGTTTTGGTGCTGACATTGCTCAGGATGGACAAACATTAATTATTGGTGCGCCACATACTGATGCGGACAATTCCTTGTTACCCAATATGAAGCAGGTGGCGCGTTTTCAGATCTCTAGAAATGATACTTTTGATCCAGGAATTGAAAGTGGTGCTATTTTTGTTTATAAAAAAGTAGCGGACTCATGGCAAGCAACTGTACGTTTAGGTTCAGAAAATCGTGAAACCAGTGATAATTTAGGCGAGCAAATTGCCATTGATGGCGATATTATCGTTGCTAGTGTGAAACATAAGGATGTGCTGGATGATTTGCGCGCAGGAGCTGTCTATATATATCAGAAAGTAAATAAGACTTGGCAAGAAGATACTGTTTTGGTTGCGCCTGATAATAATGTAGGTGCTACTTTTGGCAATAACATCTCAGTATTAGATCAACATATATTTGTGGGTGCGAATAAGGTGCAAGCAAATGGTTTTAATAGTGGCAGTGCTTATTTGTTTGCACGTGATGTGGTAAGCAATGCTTGGACTAGCGTATTGCAACAAACTAATGCTAACCTGCAGCCACACGATCAATTTGGTTTGAGTGTTGCTTTAGGAGCTGAGCAAATGTTGGTGGCCTCCAAAGAAGCTGTTTATATTTTTCAAAATACCCCTGTGCAATTAGCTGCAGCAGTTTATTATCCAAGGGATAATATTTTACAACTCAATGCCGTGACGGTTGCTAATCTCGGAATTATTGGCCTTACCTTACAGTTGACTCAGCAAAATGATATGGCGGCATTGTCTTTGCTGGATGGTTATTTGGGGGCGGATAGTCACGCTGGTACAGCTATTTTTACTGCAAATACAGGGCAATTATCCATACCAGAATTAACAATACACAATCAAGAAGGTGTATCTTATCAATTAAACCTACAGATAATGGAGCAGGCTGACCCGCTGCAATTTCGAGTGCAATTAATTAAAGCCAACGGCATTTAACAATGAAGCAGTATTATTTGATGAAAAAAATTCTTATAGCTTTGGTAGGTGCCATATTTACCAATATGGCATTGGCTGCTAATTGCGCTAGCGAACAAGCCAACTATGATGCTCAACAAGCAAGCCTGCAGTTGCCCTATGTAAGCGTTGCTGATGATTCGCGTTTATTTTCCTTGCAGCTTAATCTATTAAATACCGAAAATTTGCTGCATTTTCAAGTAACAGAGTTGTTGCAGCGCGATGAACTGTTGGCTTTTGACAATGTTGTTTATCAGCAAAGTGTTGGATTATTAAGTGTTGATGCACTCTGTATTAATGGAGCTCAACCTAGTCTGCAAGTGCAGTTACAGATTGTTCCAGGTTCCTCGCCCGCTGAGTTGTTGGTAAAAAGCATACATAATGATGCAGGTGTAGAAATTTTTGCTTGGCCTCTTGGTGCTAATAAAGGGGCAGTGATGCTGCCTAGTCGTGCTGAATTTGATAACTTGGCAGTTATTGCTGATGTTGCAGGTGCGACTGCAATAAGCGAACTAAAATTTGTGTTGGTTGGCGTTGATACAGCTAATCCAGTGTTATATTTTATGAATTCTAAGGCAACTCCATTACATTATGATTTTGTACGTGATGTGTTGCAGCATTTTCAAGGTGTGAATTACACACAAGGCGTGGCGCAATTTAATGCAGAAACATATTTTAGAGACAGTCGCCGTTATTTGGCTGGTTCTGTGATTGCTTATGATGCGTACCAAAGTGTAGAAACGGATGCCAAGCAAGGAGTGTTTGCGCTAGAATTCTGGCCAACTGACCCTGTGCCGCCCGCATTAATCGAGCAAGCCTATCATACTATCAGTGCTGCCATGCCTTTTATAGAAACTCCTTTAGTTTATCACCCCGTAGGCACAACGCATGAGCAGGAATTATTAGGCTATGCGGAACGTTTTAGCACCAATAATATTGCGGTTATGCATACTGAAGACTTGTTTGCGCAATCGAATACCGCCATTTTAAATAAAGGTGAAGCTTATGGTCGCCTGCAGCTTATTAATCCGAGTGACCCTAGTCCGGGTGTAGAAACGATAGCAATCTATACTTTTGTACCCAATACGCTCGGGCATGTTAGCGGTATTGTTACTGAAAGCCCACAAACACCACTATCACATATTAATTTAAAAGCCCGCCAGAATGATACTCCTAATGCTTATTGGAAAAATGCAGCTTCTGACCCTGCTATTACGGCTTTATTAGGCAGTTGGGTGCATTATTCGGTCAGCGAGGCAGGTGTCGTGCTTGAAGCAGCAACTGAGGTACAGGCTTTACAATGGTTGGCTGATAAAATACCGACTACCACTACAGCCCCAGTATCAGATCTAACTTTATTAGACCCTATGTCATTAACTGAGCTGGGGCATAGTGATTGGCTGCGAGTGGGTGTAAAAGCAGCTAATGTTGCTGAATTAGCTAAAATTTTACCTGAAGGTATGCCACCTAAAGGGTATGCCCTACCGTTTGCATTGTATGACCAGTTTATGAGCTTGCCTCGGTGTATTGATGATATGCAAACACTTTGCAATGATGGGCAGTCACTCTATGCTTATGTGGAACAAATGCTAAGTGCGCCTGATTTCAAAGCTAATCAGCAAATACGCGTGCAGCGATTGGCAGAGTTGCGCGCTATCATCGAGCAAGCGGAAGCACCACAAGCAATGATTGACTTGATTGAAACGGTGCGCTTATTTTGGGAGCCTGCGGGCGAGCCATTTAGCCAAAAATTAAGAGTGCGCTCCAGTACCAATAATGAAGATTTACCTCGATTCAATGGCGCAGGTTTATATGATTCCTACACACATAAACCTAAAGAAGGTAAGTTAATTAATAGCATCAAGCAAGTCTGGGCCAGTTTGTGGACAGATAGAGCCTTTGAAGAACGCCAGATACATCGTATTGAACATTTAAAAACTTATATGGGTGTATTAATTCACCCAAATTATGGCGATGAGCAAGTCAATGGTGTAGCGATTAGTAAAAATATCTACAACCCGGGCTGGGAGGGACTATATGTTAACGCGCAATATGGTGAGATCTCTATTACTAACCCAGAATTGATTGAGATAGCAGGGCAGCAAGTGAACCCCATTTCAGATGAATTTATAATGACCTTATTGCCAGCATCAGTTTCAGGTTATGCATGGGAAACGCAATTTATTCGCCACTCAAATGTTATCGAAGTATATGGTGAGCCTGTCACCACTGAGAATGTATTGCTAGAAAGTGAAATGAACGAACTACGTGATGCTTTAACCACGATCCATACGCATTTTAAAGCGTTATATCAAGGTGATCAGGCTTTTGCCATGGATATAGAATTTAAAATCACCGAGACAGGTGATGGCAGCCGAGGCAAGCTGGCTATTAAACAGGCACGTCCTTGGGTCGATTGATAATTAATGGGGAGTGGGTCGCCCCTTGAGTCTCGTTATGTTTTTTTTGGGCAATATGCAACACCTGCCTATGATTTAAAATCAATATCCCGTAAAATTTTGGGGGAATTATTGCTGTACTCATTGCTAGCCTTATCGATATGAATGTAGCATTACTATAGATATATTGATAAGGTTTATCAAATCCCTTAACTACTATCACGGAGTAAAATTAAATTGTTATCTATTGTTGAATTTATTATTTGGTTTGCAACTATTTATGTCATTGTTTCGGTTTATGAAAACCTTGTACATAAAATTTTTATGCACAATGAGTTTTTTCCTAAAAAAGTTTATCGTCTTATACCTTATTTAGTTGATGTTTTTGAATCTCATGCAATTCGTCATCATACTATATGGTATCGTAAATTTGATTATGAATCAGACCCTGTCGGTCATGATGAAAATTTAAAGATCCTTTATCTTGACCTTTTTTCAATGTTACTTGTAACCTCGCCAGCATGGGGGACATTAATGTGGTTCAACACTACAGCGGGTATATTTTATATTGCCTTATTTTTCTTACATCGCTTTTTATGGAATACGCTACATTGCCAAATGCACATTCCAGAAGATGTTTTTTTTCGCAAATGGGGTGTTTATCGTTACCTTGCTAGACATCACTTCCTTCATCATCAAGAGACTAAGAAAAACTTTAATGTTGTCTTTCCGCTGGCAGATGTATTGATGGGAACACAAGCAACAGCAACATGGAGTGATGTTAGAGAAATGCTTAGATTAGGTTATCTTTTACCACGTTCAAAGCGTATACAGCAACGTTTTCAACAACAAGGCATTCCAGTTTTGGGTGCCAATCACATAAGTCCCTAAGCATAATTACTTTAATATTATTGCTTGTCTTTTTTCATCCGCTGTTAATCCTGGATGGATTAATAGTCCGTGGTAGGCGAAGGGAAATTTGCCAATCCGAAGTGCGCTAGCAGCGCGCTCGGGAGGCTAAAATTTTATCCCGATGAGCCGTAGAGCCATTTGAGGGAGCCTTAGCCATGCGGGTTTTGTGCATGGGGGAGGTGGACGCAGGGCGTGCCAGGGCATAAATGATTCGCCGTGCGGCGAATCGATTTTTGTGACATGGAGTCCCAAAATCTATCATGAAGACGCGCGATGGCGCGTATATTCTGCGCTGCATAAATAGACGTAGCTTGCTATGCGCTTATTTATGCGCCTTGAAGATGAAAAAATCCTGTGTATTGTAGTTAAATTAATTTTGCTTGGGTACTTATAATAAATCCAAAGGACTGGTAACACCTGAAATATCCTTCTCCATAACATGCGTATAAATTTCAGTCGTTTTTACATCAGCATGCCCCATCAATTCTTGTACAATACGAATATTGACCCCATTCTCAAGCATATGGGTAGCAAATGAATGTCGAAATGTATGACAAGTTGCCCGCTTGGTTATACCAGCCCTATCAACAGCGATTTTTACCGCTTTCTGCAACCCAGACTCTAATACATGATGCCTACGTCGGACTCCAGATCGTGGGTCATTACTCAGTTTTTTAGCAGGAAAAACATATTGCCACCGAAATTCTCGCTCAGCATTCGGGTATTTACGTGTCAAAGCTTCAGGAATATAGACTTTACCAAGCCCTTGCGATAAATCCGCATCATGTATTTCTTTAACCTTATCAACCCGTAATAATAAATCTTCTCGTACTAGTTGGGGCATAGCAACCACTCGGTGTTTCCCGCCCTTACCATCATGGATATAAATTAAGCCATTGCCAAAATCAAGATCCTGAATGCGCAACCTAATGCACTCCATCAGTCGTAGCCCGCAGCCATAGAGCATTTTAGCCATCAAAAGATGTTCTTTTTGCATTTGCACCAATACACGCTGCACCTCAAGTTTGGTTAATACAGTAGGTGGCCTGACTTGTTTTTTTGCTCTGATATGCCCAATATCTTCAGCAACAGGAATATCGAGTACTTTGCTATAAAGAAAAACAATCGCATTTAAAGCTTGACGCTGAGTAGAGGCGGATACTTTCAACTGAGTAGCAAGATGACTTAAAAAAGACTCAATTTCTGGTTTGCCCATTTCCCTCGGGTGCTTCAAGCATTTGTGATATTTAAGATATCGAGTAATCCAATCACAATAAGTCTGCTCAGTGCGGTATTGATAATGGTGATACCTCAAGACTTCTCGCACCTGTTCCATAAGTTTTAAATTAGGATTAGGTCTGAATTTATTTTTTATTTCCATTATGATAATTATTCTTACTGATAAAGTTATCTGCTAAATAGATAATATTTTCCATGTTTATCAGATTATATCAATAATAAGTGGAAAAATATCCTATGCAACAAAAGTAAGGTAGCTCAATTTAAAAATAACAATTTTGAATTTATACATTAAATAACAGTTGTTTATGATACCCTAATCCTAGAAAATATAGGAAATTAATTATTTTATGGAAAGAAAAATATTTTCCATGTTTTATAAGCTAGAAATTCTTGCTTTCCATGTCGAACATAGTTAAGATGCTAGACATGGAAAAACAAAGCAAAATTTTCCACTTTATATAGCTTAATATCGAAATAGGTGGAATTTTTTACACTGTTATAAGGGTATTATATGGAAAATTTTCCATGTATCAACAATTTATAACTCAATATGGAACTACTAGAAAATGTTAGATGTTGGTTAATTCAAGAAAAAGTTGGTTTACTACCAGAAGCTAAACTAATAGAGCTAGTTGATGAGAAAATAACAGAAATTGATGAGCCACCTGACTATTTGATAGCGATTTCACTTAGAGAAAGAATTGACCATATTTCAAGGTTAGACTTAGTTAAAGATAGGGTGGACAACAAAGACTGTGCTATTGTCGCTAATAAAATGCTATCTGCGTTACATGAAGGTGCTATTTCATACGATGATATTGGGTTATATTCTTTAAATCTGTGCCAAATTCTTGCATGTCAAGAAGGAGCATATGTAGATTTCGACTGGATAACTGATGAAGTTTATTTAATGAATGAAGGTGTTAAAGAACAAGAGCAGTCTAAAAAAGATATAGTTAGCGTACTGAAAGGGTTAAGTGAGTTATAACAAAAAATTCCAGTCGACCGCTGGCAGCGCAGTTTTCTTTCAGAGGTCATTTTATATCATAGTTCAGTGTTCTAGCAGAGTTCATCGTATATCTGCCAGCGGCCACTGAATTTGGCGTTAGATGATGCCATAAATTATAGGATATTAATGATAACAATTAGACCAGCTATATTAAAACAGATTGAAAACGAACTAGATCAAACTGTATTTTCAAAGCATATGTTTCAAGTTTCCGTAAATGACCCTAATCATATTATTAAGGTCAACTTCAAAGGAAATGATAGTTATCAATTTCAACTTAAAGAATTAGCTGAAATAAAACAAGGTCGTTTTAAGTTCGTAACCAGTGAATCACCAGGTCAAATAACTCTTGAATTGGAACAGTTTGATCATGAAAACTTAATTAATGCACGAAATAGAATTCATGCTTGGGCAAATAGAATAGAAGAAGATTATCGTATTTCAGTACCAGAAGATATTGAGTTAGAGGATATTCGCAAGGAGTTTACAGAAAAATTTACTGGTTCAAGTGAGGACACTTCATATTTTTCTCATAAAGAGCAAAGTATTGTTTCTGACAAACTAAGTGAATTTGAGAGAAAATTTGAAGAGCTTTACAAAGAAAAACATGCAACTAATCAACAAATGAATCAAATGCGCCAACAAATTGAAAAATTAAAAAGGGGCATTGAAATTTTAGATAAAAGAACTTGGTTATCAGCTGCATGTAATAGAGTATTAGATATATATAAAGAAGTTAAAGCAGCTAAAAATGAAGTTTCAGGATTGCTAGGAGATATGGATGATTTGTTGCTGACTAACTCAAGTACAGAAGAATTGATTTCTGAAGAAAGTAGTGAATAGATCATCTAACCAAAAAATCCAGCTGACCATTTAAAGCGTCATTTTTTTTGCAAAAGAACCGCAAAAAAATTGCCACTTTAAATGGCATCTGATTTGGTCGTTATATCAATAGGAGCTTTATGAAAGAAATGCCAACATTTGATTCATTAATGAATCCTTTGCTTAATGCACTAAGTAACCTTGGTGGCTCAGGGTCTATTGATGAAATTTACGAAAAAGTTGTAGAGCTAGAGGATATTGACGAAGAGATTTTATCTACTCCTCATAATCTTGAGAAAAGTAATCAAACAGAAGTCGCATATAGGTTGGCATGGGCAAGAACTTATCTAAGAAAATATGGCTTTTTAGAAAATTCTAGTCGAGGAGTTTGGACGCTTACACTGAAGGCTAAAGATGAAGTATCGGTAAAGCCTAATGATGTTTTAAAGTATGTCCGACAATTAGATAAAAGCGAGCCTAAACAGAAGAAGAAAAATACACAGAGTAGTATTGAATTAAAAGATAGTGAAGCTCCAGAAGAAGCTAAATTATGGAAAGAAGAATTACATCATTTGCTTACGCAAGAAATTAGCCCTGATGCTTTTGAACGCTTAACTCAGAGGTTGCTCAGAGAATCTGGGTTTGTTCAAGTTGAAGTGACGGGGCGGTCACACGATGGGGGCATTGATGGTAAGGGAATAGTAAGAATCAATGGTTTTATGAGTTTTCATGTTATTTTTCAGTGTAAAAAATATCAAGGTTCAGTTTCTTCAAGTGCAATTCGAGATTTTCGAGGTGCTATGGTGGGTAGAGCAGATAAGGGTTTATTTATTACAACAGGAACATTTACTTCCTCAGCAATTAAAGAAGCTACAAGAGATGGAGCACCGCCTATTGATTTAGTCGATGGGGAACATTTGGCTGAAAAATTGAAGGAATTAAATTTGGGAGTGAAGACAGAAATGGTTGAGAAAGTAACACTTAATAAAGATTGGTTTTTAAGTATATAAAAGATATAAATCGGGTAAGGGCTAGTTTCTCTCCAGCCCTCCCCACACCACCCTGCATGCGGCTCCGCACAGGGCGGTTCATCGCCATTATGAATAATGGAACTTAACCCATTGCTCTTCAATCGAGACTAAACCTTGCGATTTGAGCCATTTGTTATTTAAAGCAATCTGTACCGCCTTGGTTTTCGCTAGGCGGTAATATCCCTTTGAGCTCATACCTAAACTAATTGCCACTGATTTGGACACGCCTAATCGCATTAGGTTGCGGATACGAGTGCGTATCCTACGCCATTGTTTTAAATAGCACATCCTGATACGTCGCCGTATCCATTGATCCAGTAACGGAATCGGTCGGTAATATTCGCTCAACCCAAAGTAGTTTCCCCAGCCTTGAATAGTCTGCCTGAGTTTTTCATACCGATAAATCCAGCTCACTCCCCACGAACGCCCCGTTAATTCACGAACGCGATGTTTGAAGTTGGCTAAACTTTTCGGACTCCAGACTATCTTCTTGCCTTTAAAAGCAAAGCCAAGAAAGTTAAGCTGTTTGCTACTGACCACTTGGCTTTTCTCTGTGTTGATAGGAAGCTTGAGCGTTTCTAGATAAGCGGTGACTTCGGCTTTAACTCGTTCTCCTTCTTGTAAGGATTTGACGCTGATAACAAAATCATCCGCGTAACGTGCAAAACGATAGTCTTTGCTTTCTAAATAACGATCAAGATCATCCAGCATAATGTTCGCGAGTAAGGGCGATAGCGGTCCACCTTGTGGCACGCCACGGCGTGTTGGCTCTCGCTTTCCTTGAATGCTCACATCAGCACGCAGATATTTTCCAATCAGTACCAGCAGTTGTTTATCAGTCACCCATTTGCCGAGTCGGTTCATCAATAAGTCATGATCGACTTTGTCGAAAAACTTGGATAAATCAATATCCACGGCATAGCCATAGCCGTCTTTGATTCCTTTCTGCACCGATTTAACAGCATCGTGTGCAGAGCGGTTTGGACGGAACCCATGACTATGATCTGAAAAATCAGGATCTATAAGTGGCTGTAAAACTTGTGTGATGGCTTGCTGGATCACTCTGTCATGTACGCTAGGAATGCCTAATAGGCGTATACCGCCATTGGGCTTAGGTATTTCCACGCGCTTAACAGGCAACGGGCAATAATAGCCTTGTTGCAATCCTCGTTGAATATCCGCCCAGTGCTGATGTATCCACACGGGGTAATCTTCAATCGTTAACCCATCGACACCTGCTGCTCCTTTATTTTGCTTCACACGTTGCCATGCGTTGCGTAGGTTGTCGGAGGATAATACTTGTTCAAATAACATGATTAAAGTAAATAAAGGGTTAATGTTTGAGGCTCGCTACCAATTCATCTACCGCCTGACTTATGCCAAAGGTAGAGCGGGCTGCTCCTCATCTAATGTTCAGGCCTTCACCCTGTCCCAGCCATTACGCTGGGCATTTGGCTACTATGCCGTCTGCTGACTTCTGTTTAATCATCTGCAAGGTTGCCCTAACAGACGCTATGCGCACTTATTGCGTTGCTATCGTATTCGCTAGTTCACCGATGGATAGCCATCGGGACTCCTGGACATTTAAATCAGTTGCCCACTGACTCATTTCATACAATAAGCTGACATCGCTTGTTAAACAGATCTCCCCAGATAAAAGCGTAAACTGTCACGACACTGCCTTGCCATTTACCGTATCTCGCGAACCTGTGGGTTTCGTTATCATTGGCTAACTCACCCCTGAGACTCGGCCTTGTATGACATTCTTGTACATAGGCTCGTAGTTTTGCACTCGGGCTTCCTTCTCACAACACCTCGCGAAGTTGCAATTGCCGTCGGCTAGTAGTTATAATCACCCTAAAATAACGGGTAAAGTAGGTTCTCCTACAGGGGACTTTCACCCCATTAGTTTACGCCCATGCTGGGCGTACCAAAAAAATCCAGCTGACCGTTGGCAGCGCAGTTCGTTTTCAAAGGTCATTTTATATCAAAGTTCAGTGCTTTGTCAGAGCTCATCGAATATCTGCCAACGGCATCTGATTTTGGCGTTATGACTAAGCTTAAATTTATCAAAGTTGAATAATAATATGGTCGAAAAACCGAAAATTGACAGAATTGGTGTAAATAAGGTCGACAGTTATTTCTCTTTACATGGATGGCTTTTTCGAGAGCAACCAATACATGATTATGGAATAGATGCTCAGGTCGAAATTGTAAAGGAAGGAAAACCAACTGGAGATTTGATAGCTATTCAAATAAAATCAGGTGTTAGTTATTTTTCCGAATGCAAAGAGAATTGTATCGTTTTTCGAACAGATGATAAACATATTGAATATTGGTTTAAGCATTCTTTACCAGTAATAATTATTTTATATAACCCAGATTATGATATTTGTTATTGGGAAATTATTTCAGAAGAAACTGTTAATAGTTCTGGGAAAAACTGGAAAATAGAAATCCCTAAAAATAAGAAACTAACTAAAGAAAGTTTAAATGAGTTTTGTGGTAATTATTCAGAGACCTTAATACTAGGCAATGCTGGAACCGCACTACCTGTCCGTTGACTAGCTATGACAGCTGCCAAATAAACCCAGGGCGATTGGTTTCTTTTTCGACACGTTTCAATGACACTGATTAAAATGGCAAATACGCGAGAGCCTTCTTCTGTCCGCGTACCATAGCAAATGCCCCGCAAGATGACCCAATGCCGCAAAGCCCGTTCAGCTTCATTATTCGTTAATGGGTATTGAGGGTAATCCAATACGCGAAAAATAGCCTCCCAATCATTGAGCATTTCCGTGGCCAGTGCAGCCGATTTTTTGTGAGTATGCGATTGCATTTGTACGCATAGTTGCTGATAGACCAGTAGCTGTAATTGGTAGGTCTTTGATAGTGGTTCGTCCGGGTGCTGATTTCTTGCATCTCGTACTGAAGTGATTAACATACCTAATAAATCAAGTGTTTGCCTACCAAAGAGTTGCGCTTCTTTATCAAGGCTTTCTTTCAGCCCCTCTGCTTTTCGTAGCAAATGCGCCCAACAGCGCATACGGTTCGGGTATCGTCGGTAGACCTGATAACCATCACTCATTAGCCAGCCGACATAGTCTTCACCCAATATATTCTCAATGAGTTCGGCACTGCGAGAGGCAATCCAATAGGCAGTTACGCTGTCGGTGGTAAAGACCCATAACCATAGAAATGTCGTGAGCTCCATCCAAGACGTTTCATCTACGTGCAGCAATTCGCTATTGACGATTTCTTGTACGAGCTCCTCTTCAATCGGCATCGCGGCAGCGCCACTTTCATGAAGCGTATTATTAATCGTCCCGATACTGAGTCGTATCCCTAGCCAATCGTGCAAAAATTCCTGTACCCGCTCACGTGATAAGCGCATGCGATAGCTAAGGCAGACAATCAAGGATGCGAGACCAGGGCCAACAAGTCGCCATTCACTGCAACTGATCTCAGGCAGTGACTCATGGCTTGATCGATGAACTTCTTTGCGCGTGATGTGATGACAGGAGCACGTTGTTTCATATAGGACATGCTTGGTATTTGTCAGGTATATACCAGGATGCAGAGTATCTGCCCATTCAATATCAAGGGTTTCAAAGGCGGTATAGGCTATTGCCGAATCTGTCTTTAATGGCTGACTGCAACAGGCACAAAACTGAGGATAGTGGTGTTGATAGTCCGTAATTACAATTTTTTGTTGGCGCCCGAAACCTTGCGCTCCCGGCTGCTTCCCGGGCTTTCGTAAGGGGTTTTCCGAGTCCTGCTTTTGAGGCTCTGGCGAGGGACTTTTTACTTTATCCTCAAGCTTTTTACCAGGGCTTTCTGTTTCTTCTTCAGGTTCGACCAGCTCTTCGTTACTTTTTTGATCGTTGGCATATTTATCCCAAGGAGCATCGCTACTGGGTGGACGAGAGCTATTTCGTGAGCTTTGGCTTAAACATTCGCGAGCTTCTTTTAAATCATTGAGCAACTTTATCGACAAGCGACGCAATTCCTCTTCGGATAAATTTAGAAGCTCTTCTTCATTAAGCTGGCTTAAGTCATGGCAGGTGAGTTGCATGGTATGAATGTTACTGTTTGTTCTTCGATTTGTACAACTTTATTAGTAGGTTTGGCAACTTTTTTTAAATAATTATTAAGGGGTATGAATATTTACGTTTTGTGAGTTAACTCAGCCTCCAATATATATACAGAAACTTAATAAATTAAGACTAGATAAATATTGGATACAGTTATTAGCTGAGGGTGAAACAGTATATATAGAATATGAGGACTGGGTTAATAAAACTCTTCCAAGATTTGAAGTTAAAATTGGTTGTGAAACAAATACTGACGTGGAAGTTGAAGTTTGGCCTACTTTATACGGAGAAATAGAAGAAGTAATTGAGCATCTGTTGCCATGGGCTGATTATGAAATGGATTATGATGCCCATTCTGAATATATGGAATTGAGATGGCGTGAAGAGTGTTGTACTGGGTACGAGGATGGGGAGCCATCTTATTACATTTCCTTTTCCGATTGGTATCTCCCACCCGAGGAAAATATTTCCCATGTGTGTGATAATGGTGAAACAAAAGGGTACAGGCTTATTTTGACATTAAATGAAGTTGGTTTAGCTTTTTTTGAATTAGATAATTATTTGTCTAATGATGAGGAAAATAGCGTTTTTGAATAAAGAACGTCATAACAAAAAATTCCAGTCGACCGCTGGCAGCGCAGTTCGTTTTTAGAGGTCATTTTATATCAAAGTTCAGTGTGTTTGCAGAGTTCATCGTATATCTGCCAGCGGCCACTGAATTTGGCGTTAGCTTTAAACACATGGAAACTTACAGAGTATGACAACAACTGAATTGGTAAAACTAGATGGAAAGGAGCTACTTCTTTTAAGTCCAGAGGAAGGGGCTCTTTTATCAAAAGAAATATCCAATGTTCGTGAGGAGATAAGAGACTGTTCATATATTTCTGAAGCATTGAGGGTTCTTCCTGTTAAAGGATATAGAAGTGCTATTGGTGCATATTGGAATGCAGTTGTAGATGATTTACGTCAAAAAATATTACATAGAAGTATTGACTTATTTAATAAAGAAATTGGTTCAAAAAAGAAGATAGAAAAATATGAAGACTTTCAAGATCATGTAACAGAGTATGATTTAATTGAGGGTGCATATAAAATTGGAGTGCTGAGTTGGGAAGGTAGGAAATTGATGCACCAAGCCAGAGAAACTAGAAATATGTTTTATGGGCATCCAAAAACTCAAGAACCAAATTTGTTTAAAGTTTTAAATTTAATTTCTGACTGTAATTCTCATGTCCTTTCTGAGGATTTTCCTCCTTCTATTATAGATATAGCAACGTATTTGTCGCAAATGGAAAGTGATTCATATGATAGAAATGAAATAGCTGTTGAGCAAGCATTTTCAGATTTACCAAGTATATATAAAACTGAATTATCCAATAGGTTTTTTACTACTTATGTGGGTGAAAGCATATCAAGTGAGCTTCGCGCAAATATTGAATTTTGTTCACCTATATTATGGGGTTCAATTATCAAGGATGATAAAAAACAGATTGGTAAAAGGTTTGATAAACTGGTAGTTGAAGGAAATAAAGGGAATATAAAAAGAGGTTTAAGGTATATTAGTTTGGTTGGCGGAATGATGTATGTCAATTTAGCAAGTCGTAAAATTATTATAGATCCACTAATTAAAACTCTTGAAATATCGATTGATGATTGGGATGCTGAGGCAAAGATTATTAAACAAATATATCCTCTCTCTAAATTCATTCCTGAAACATCGCAAGAAATGTATGTTGAATCAATTACAAAAGTATTCGTAGGCTATAAAGGGTCAAGTACCCGATTTTCTCGTACAGATTTTTACTCTGATAGTGCAGCTCCATATATTAGAAATATGTTTGACCATTTTGATACAAAGGCAACTGAAATTTTTGTTAATACGGTTAAAAAAGATGAGCAACTGAAAAGAAGAATAAAAGGATCAGGACAGTTAAAAAGGCTGAGAATACTAGGAAATATCATTGTTGAGAATAATATAGGTTCAACTGAAGATTTAGAATTTGTTGAACTCCTTTGTGATGATGAAAGAGAAACAGAGTTTTATGATTGGCTCTTTTCTAAAAAAAGAAAAAGCTAACAAAAAAATCCACCTGACCATTTAAAGCGTCATTTTTTTGCAAAAAGACGCAAAAAAACCGCCACTTTAAATGGCATGTGATTTTGGCGTTAGGTTAAAGGAGGAAATGGCATGTTTAAAAAACTGGAAATAATATTCGCGCTTCTAAGTATCGTAATACCATTGATAGCTTTGTCATTTAGTGCGTGGAAATATGTTGACATAAGAGAATCAGAATTAAGGCAGCAGAGATATGAAAATTACCACTCCCTTGTGAGTAAGCTTGCGGCGGCAGAATCAAATGAGGAGCAGTTAGCTGTAGTATTTGAATTCAGGAATTACCCAGAATATAAGAGTGTTTCGTTAAGAATACTGAGTTCTCTAAAGAAAACATGGAGTCGGCCAGAATCAAAAGATGAAATATCTCGTACTATTGAAGCTTTGCAAGCGAATTAAAATTAACCTAACAAAAAATTCCAGTCGACCGCTGGCAGCGCAGTTTTTTTTCAAAGGTCATTTTTTATCATAGTTCAGTGTGTTTGCAGAGTTCATCGTATATCTGCCAGCGGCCACTGAATTTGGCGTTATGCTCTGCAAAGTTAAATCTTGCGCTCATGCAAAATTATATTACTACAGCTTGAAAAAAATACGGCAATGCCGTAATATAAAGTCATGGTATTTATAGAAACCTCAATTTTCACGAAGCTTCTTTCTAAGTATATGAAAGACGATGAATATCGTTTATTTCAACTTTATTTGATGGAAAACCCTGACAAAGGAAAAGTTATATCTGGAAGCGGAGGAGTTAGAAAAATAAGGTGGGCTATAAATGATAAGGGAAAGAGTGGAGGAATAAGGGTTATTTACTTTTGGAAAGAAAGTGCCAGTGAAATTTGGTTGCTAACACTTTATGCCAAAAGTAAAAAAGACTCAATTCCAGCTCATATTCTCAAACAAATAGCACTGGAGATTGAAAATGACTGATCGTAATATTGGCATGGAGATTTTAGAAGGAATAAAAGAAATTAAAAAACATAAAAAAGGTAAAGTTCAGTTGAAAACAACAACTCTATTAGACCCTTCACCTGCTCAAATTATCCGAAAAAAGCTAGAGATTTCACAAGTTTCTTTTGCTGGCCTAATGGGCGTTAGTGTTCGTACGGTTCAAGATTGGGAGCAAGGGAGAAGGTCTCCAAAGGGCCCTGCAAAGTCTTTATTAAGGGTCGCAGAACAACATCCTGAAGTTTTTTCAGATATACATTAAAACAATTAAAAGCATAACAAAAAAATCCAGCCGACCGTTGGCAGCGCAGTTCGTTTCCAACGCTGAAAATCAGGGAAACGGAGCTTAGCGAAGTGATGATTTTTAGTCCCTGATAGGCGACAGGGCAATTCGCCAATCCGAAGTGCGCGATAGCGCGCGAGGGAGGCAAGAATTGCATTACGAATAGCCGTCCAGCCATTTGAGGTAGCAATGACGAAGCGGCTTTGTGCGTAGTCGTTGCGGACGCAGGGCGTTCAGGGCATCTCCTATCCGCTGCGTAGGTGAAAGAATTCAGGTGACAGGAGTCCCTGAATTTCGTGAAGTAGCATGGCGCGCCTGAGGTCAGTTTTATATCAAAGTTCAGTGCTTTGTCAGAGCTCATCGGACATCTGCCAACGGCCGCTGATTTTGGCGTTATGTGAATCAATGATTAATACACCAGAGGAATTACAACATAAACTGGTAGAACTTTATCCGTCCCTTGAAAAGGAACTTGAGGAGGAAGATGGTTTTGACTATGGCTATAAGCCTGAGATTACGTATCATCATGTCTGGATGGCTTTCACGATAATTGCAAATGAATGCTTAACAGGGTCAGATATAAAAACACTGAAAAAATTCTGTTACATTGTGAATTACATGGTTGGCGAAGGTGGAGATAAAGAAAACTCGGTTTCTACTTGCTTATTGGAGCATGCATCGCAAATTGGTATTATAAAAATCATTAAGCCTTATTTAGTATCTGGGGCAAAGAATGAATTGTGCTAATGAGAAAGTATCGGATAATAACAATGTTATGTGCAAAAAAATGAATGAGCCAGAAGTAGGTAAAATATATTATTATTTAACGTATGCCAACCCTGAGTTTACAATGCCTGGGTTGAATCCTGTTTTGTATGTTGGCAAAAATATTTTTGGCGATGAACAAGAAGATAAATACTATTATCAAGATACTCCTTCATTTACGCGCTTCGGTTTAGCAACTGAAAGCTCAAATTCTTCAGAATGTTTTGTGCAAGCAATCAGTGTAAATGAACAAGGTAACTCCGTGATAGAACAGCATCAGCTACCCAGCATTATTAATGATACTATAGAAAGAGCTGAAAAATTGGGTTTTCCAAAACTTAAGGTCTGCAAAGGTAATTGGCAATAATGCACATAACAAAAAATTCCAGTCGACCGCTGGCAGCGCAGTTTTTTTTCAGAGGTCATTTATTATCAAAATTCAGTGTGTTTGCAGAGTTCACCTTATATCTGCCAGCGGCCACTGAATTTGGCGTTAGGCTCTGGAGGGAGAATGCCAAAATCAATCATCAAGGAGTATATCGAAACCATTGATTCGTTATATGGCGTATTTTTTGATAGCTGCCAAGGGTTTGAATCGGCAAAGAATACATTTCAAAAATCACAATTAGAAACACTTCGTCGAAATCAGGAGCTTGAAAAAAACAAAAAACCATCAAACCCAACCATATATCACACAACAATTGAGGCACTTGATAGTGCATGCCTAATATATTCAAAGGGCGATAAGAGTGAAGATAATTATAGAAGGTTACACTATTGTCCCACACAAGATGAGTATAAAAAAAGAAACAGCCCAGAGGGAGAAAATTATAGGTTTATTGGGAATATGACCCTTATTTCTATTTTTGAATACTGGGAAAGCTCTTGCAGAAACAAATTGGCTAGTCATCATAATATTCATCGAAAATATATAAAGTCTCATATTATGGGGGATCTCCGTCATATAAGAAATTCCATAATACATCATCGCGGTATAGCATTGCCTGAAATTAACAAATGCAAAACCTTTGGCTGGTATAAAGAAAATGATGGTATCTTTATTGATGGGGATCAGATGGAAGATATAATATCAGCGATCAAGGAATCAAAACTAGAGCTGTATTATGTTGCTAAGTAAAAATGAGCCTAACAAGGCGCTCCACCTGACCGCGGGAAGCGCAGTTCGTTTTTAAAGGTCATATTTTTATCAAGGTTCATCACGCTGTTGAAGGTTATCGTATATCTTCCCGCGTCAGGTGAGCTTGTCGTTATATTCCAAAAGCCTGTATACATTTTCTGGTTTGCATTGCTCAGGCGTACCAGTAAACTGATAAGATTGCTACGTTTCCTTTCTTAATATTTTCACCCCTTATCGTAATCTGAAAAGGTTGAGTATGAGGTATCAGGGCTAAAGAATATCAAAGCTCTTTCCTGCTTGGATAAATCTCGCTAGTACTCCTGTCTAGTTTATCGTGCTCGGTAAGATCTGTTGATTGCCAAAAGTCCTGAAGGTTGTTTGAAAATCGCCTATCTCCACAGGACTACACCAAAAGTCAGTAGCATTTTTGAGCAAGCCCTGATACAGTGAAGGCATTTATAAAGTCGATGATCAGAACGTAAGCGCATAGAGTAAAAGTTATTGAGCATCGAAATATAACAATCTGCTCCACCTGACCGCGGGAAGCGCAGTTCGTTTTTATAAGGTCATATTTTTATCAAGGTTCATCGCGCTGTTGAAGGTTATCGTATATCTTCCCGCGTCAGGTGACCACGTCGTTAGTTTTTTGATTATTTGGAATTTTTATGACACCAGAAACTAAAGCACTTTTAAAATTCATTAATTTAATAGCTAAGGTTCTTCCTCCATTAGCTACATTAACTGAACATGCAACCAAGTATTTATTGGAAAGTGCTCCGACATCAAACGAAATAGTTGCTAAAAATATTAGTAATGAAAAAGTAGAAGAAGCCGTAAATTTAGAAGATGAAAAGGTTCATCACGTTGACACTACAGCAAAAGAAAAAAATACTTCTCCAGATTCATTAGCTTTATCTCTTAAGCAAATTGAGCAAGACTTTAGTGATGAAAGAACCAGAAGGGAATCAAAATTAAAGCGAATTCAAGCTCAAGAATCTTCAGTGTTTAAGTTCTATTTGCTCTTTACCCTTTGTGCATTGTTATTAATATTATGGGGGGCATACGAAGCGTTTTTGACTGGTATCAATCTGATTGCTATAGTTTCAGAATTTGTTGGACTAATTGTAGGTAGTGCTTCATTTCTGCTAAAGAAATGGCATAATTCCTTAAAGTCAGAAGAAAGGAACCAGGAAAAGCTACAAGCCGAGCAAACAAAATATTTAAGAGCCATACAAACGGTTTTAGCATTAAAAGGAAAAGAAAGAGAACAGCAGCTTGTTGAAACTGCTAAATGGCTACGGGAATCATCCTTAACCTGACAGAGTATAAAAAACTAACAAAAAAATCCAGTCGACCGTTGGCAGCGCAGTTTGCTTTCAAAGGTCTTTTTTTATCAAAATTCAGTTCGTTAGCAAAGTTTATCGTATATCTGCCAACGGCCACTGATTTTGGCGTTATGCATAAAAATATTAACTCCGTAATTCTATGAATAAAGAACAACATTTCTTATATGTTTCTCGGACTGAAAAGTGGAGTGACCGCCATAATAACTCACAAATATATAAGAGTGAATGGGTAAATTATGTAAAAAATGACAGTGATTTAACCCCAGTATCTAATAATTTTGATATTGTAGATTACTTAGGAGAATCAATTTTTTGGGATAAAGGGGAGATTTATTGTGACGATCCTGATGAAGTAGCATTTTATAAAATGCTTGAGATTTCTAATACTATTGATGGTATTGTTTATGGAGGTGATGGTAGGGTGTACACCATGATAAATTCGTATTTTTATCCTATTGATACAGAATTTAGTGTTCCACCACCTTTACTGAGATTCGAAAAAGATAAAATCAATAAAAATAAACCTTGGTGGATGAGGCTATTAAAAATTGGATTGGTAACATAGTAGAAAATGCATAACAAGGCTGGTCCAGTTGACCGTTGGCAGCGCAGTTCTTTTTCGAAAGTCATTTATTATTCAAAGGTTAGTGCTTTGTTAGAGTTCATCGAATATCTGCCAACGGCAACTGACCACGTCGTTAGGCATTTTTATACACGAACTAAAGGAGGAAAAATGAAACGTCGACTTTTTATACTTTTGATGATCATTACTTGCTGTGGTGTTGGAAATGCATCTGGCGCAGAACAGGAAAACGACAAAACCAGCGCTACCCATAACAACGATCTAGATATTTTTCTGGAACCTGTAAATAGCCTTTCATCTATAGCGTGGAACAGTATCAAGGTTCGTTCTGTTTACGTTCCCGATCCTCTAGGGATGCACGGTATTGTTGGTCAATATGAATGTCCCCTCAAATCTACAGATAGGGGAAGTTTGCGAGAACTTACTGTATCGCACTTTATAGAACACAAACTATCAATACTTTTTGATAAGGGTAGTGATAATCTAACTGTTGTTATAGCTCTAATGAAGACCAAACAAAGCAATGAATTTATAGCATATAGAGTGAGAATAGACCTAAAAATATTACCAGTAGGACCAACTCGTGGTGGTATTGTAGACTGCGACATTTTAGTTTCAGCACACCGCATATCAGGTAAGGTAAAAGAAGGAAAAAGGGACTTAATTGGCGCGACGTACTCAGATGATGAGATTACGCAAGGATTGATGGCCAAATTCAGAGAGTTTTCGTCAAATGCAGCTGAACGTTCACCACGTTCGTCATCTCCATCAAATTTTAATTTTAAGATGCCCTTCGGGCGATTATTCTAGCGACGGTAAATGTGATGCAAGACTACGTGATTTTATTTCTACCCGTTGCATGGGCGTTGATAGCGACCTTAATTGGAATAGTGCTATACAAGAGCAGCGATGCATTTTTCGAGCAAACTTCTGGACAAAAGAATCAGAAAAGAACCTTACGATTGACTGGTTCAGTTGTTATCGCTGCACTCGCTTTTTATGGAATAAAAAATGCTACTCCTGATCAAAATCTATTAGCAACCGCCCCTGGGATGTTGCAAGTATCTATAGCTGAGCTCCAATCAATCGAGAGTAAACTAGAAGAGAATATAAATGATCTATTAATTCTTGAATCATGCTTAGAACTTGATCAAACAGGAAACTGTAGAGATCAACTAGTGCGGCTACAAAGTAGGTTTCGTGATGCCAAACATATTTTGGGGGGGATGCTTAATGATAATAGACAAAAATAGACTGGTTGCGGTTTTATTTTAGATATCGCATAATAATTAACTGTGTTTATACATTATAAGCTAAGAGCGCCTAAATCGGGTAAGGGCTAGTTTCTCTCCAGCCCTCCCCACACCACCCTGCATGCGGCTCCGCACAGGGCGGTTCATCGCCATTATGAATAATGGAACTTAACCCATTGCTCTTCAATCGAGACTAAACCTTGCGATTTGAGCCATTTGTTATTTAAAGCAATCTGTACCGCCTTGGTTTTCGCTAGGCGGTAATATCCCTTTGAGCTCATACCTAAACTAATTGCCACTGATTTGGACACGCCTAATCGCATTAGGTTGCGGATACGAGTGCGTATCCTACGCCATTGTTTTAAATAGCACATCCTGATACGTCGCCGTATCCATTGATCCAGTAACGGAATCGGTCGGTAATATTCGCTCAACCCAAAGTAGTTTCCCCAGCCTTGAATAGTCTGCCTGAGTTTTTCATACCGATAAATCCAGCTCACTCCCCACGAACGCCCCGTTAATTCACGAACGCGATGTTTGAAGTTGGCTAAACTTTTCGGACTCCAGACTATCTTCTTGCCTTTAAAAGCAAAGCCAAGAAAGTTAAGCTGTTTGCTACTGACCACTTGGCTTTTCTCTGTGTTGATAGGAAGCTTGAGCGTTTCTAGATAAGCGGTGACTTCGGCTTTAACTCGTTCTCCTTCTTGTAAGGATTTGACGCTGATAACAAAATCATCCGCGTAACGTGCAAAACGATAGTCTTTGCTTTCTAAATAACGATCAAGATCATCCAGCATAATGTTCGCGAGTAAGGGCGATAGCGGTCCACCTTGTGGCACGCCACGGCGTGTTGGCTCTCGCTTTCCTTGAATGCTCACATCAGCACGCAGATATTTTCCAATCAGTACCAGCAGTTGTTTATCAGTCACCCATTTGCCGAGTCGGTTCATCAATAAGTCATGATCGACTTTGTCGAAAAACTTGGATAAATCAATATCCACGGCATAGCCATAGCCGTCTTTGATTCCTTTCTGCACCGATTTAACAGCATCGTGTGCAGAGCGGTTTGGACGGAACCCATGACTATGATCTGAAAAATCAGGATCTATAAGTGGCTGTAAAACTTGTGTGATGGCTTGCTGGATCACTCTGTCATGTACGCTAGGAATGCCTAATAGGCGTATACCGCCATTGGGCTTAGGTATTTCCACGCGCTTAACAGGCAACGGGCAATAATAGCCTTGTTGCAATCCTCGTTGAATATCCGCCCAGTGCTGATGTATCCACACGGGGTAATCTTCAATCGTTAACCCATCGACACCTGCTGCTCCTTTATTTTGCTTCACACGTTGCCATGCGTTGCGTAGGTTGTCGGAGGATAATACTTGTTCAAATAACATGATTAAAGTAAATAAAGGGTTAATGTTTGAGGCTCGCTACCAATTCATCTACCGCCTGACTTATGCCAAAGGTAGAGCGGGCTGCTCCTCATCTAATGTTCAGGCCTTCACCCTGTCCCAGCCATTACGCTGGGCATTTGGCTACTATGCCGTCTGCTGACTTCTGTTTAATCATCTGCAAGGTTGCCCTAACAGACGCTATGCGCACTTATTGCGTTGCTATCGTATTCGCTAGTTCACCGATGGATAGCCATCGGGACTCCTGGACATTTAAATCAGTTGCCCACTGACTCATTTCATACAATAAGCTGACATCGCTTGTTAAACAGATCTCCCCAGATAAAAGCGTAAACTGTCACGACACTGCCTTGCCATTTACCGTATCTCGCGAACCTGTGGGTTTCGTTATCATTGGCTAACTCACCCCTGAGACTCGGCCTTGTATGACATTCTTGTACATAGGCTCGTAGTTTTGCACTCGGGCTTCCTTCTCACAACACCTCGCGAAGTTGCAATTGCCGTCGGCTAGTAGTTATAATCACCCTAAAATAACGGGTAAAGTAGGTTCTCCTACAGGGGACTTTCACCCCATTAGTTTACGCCCATGCTGGGCGTACCAATAGCTTCCAGCGGACTGCCATAAGCGTCATGTCTTTTGCAAAAAGAAAAAGCTGCAAAAGCCATGCCCCTTACGGCAGCCGCTGAAGCTGGCGTTATAACTACAAGGTCATACAGATAAACAATGGATGAAGAAAATACTTGGTATCGTAGTTTGAAAAAAGAAATTAAAGTCATTGCAGAGTACGCTCTAAATTGGCTTGAACGATTTTTTCGCATAGTCATTAAATATGCAATAGCAATTATAATTATGGTTGTTGGTATCGGTATAGCTGGAGGTATTTCATACAACTCAATGCCTTCGGAGAACGAAGTAAAAATTGTTAAGGATAACCTTGATAATTCTATAGAGTTGTCTAAAAAGTCAGAAAGAAGATTAAAGGAAGTAACGCAACTAATAGATCATATTAATAATGGCAAATTGACAACTTCTGAAAGAATAATGGTGCAGAAACTGTTGGATTTAAACAATTTAAATAAACAACTAATTTCTTCTAACAAAGCGTTAGTGGATACCAATCAGTTATTGTTATCTCACACTAATTCGGGTATTCGAACTACTGTATTCATGCAATTTTTAAGTTTTTTTATTGGCATTGCGAGTTCGATAACGGCAACAGCTGTAATTAAATCAAAGTTATAACAAAAAATTCCAGTCGACCGCTGGCAGCGCAGTTCGTTTTCAGAAGTCATTTTTTTTCAAAGTTCAGAGTGTTTGCAGAGTTCATCGAACATCTGCCAGCGGCCACTGAATTTGGCGTTATGTGCTTTAAGTTGATATAGATAAGTATTTATATGTTTGTCAATATATATTTCTTAAGTTAAAATAGAAAGTTTTGTTGATGTGTCTATAGGGATCAGATGGCTAAAGAAAAAACTAAGAAGGTTAAAGAAAATAACTATGCTGATGTTGCGATACGACTTATAGATGCATTATATGATTTAGCTCAAACTGGAAATTTGATAGGGCTTATTATATTTGGCTTTATATGTTGGGCTTTTTTAGTTACATACAGACTTCCTCCAGAAATATTAGGGGACTTTCTTGGGCGTATAGGGGGATTTTTAAATAACGAAAAATTTGTAAGCGCTCAATTCTCAGCGTAATTCCCAGCTGCTCACATTAATGCAACACTATTCCCATCATTAAATACCACGGGGATTTTAAATGGCGGCATTAGAAAAAGTACGGGCTGAAACGTTCTGGTCTACTCACATAGAGCACTGGCAAGCATCAGGGCAATCCCAGGCGGCTTATTGTCGGCAACACGATTTATGCCCGCAAAAGTTCAGCTATCGGAAATGCAAATCAACAGTAAAATCCACTGACCACTCCGGATTTGCACGCATTCAGGTTGATGAGGAACCCTCAGCCGAGCCTGTCACCGGATTGTCGTTACAATTTAATGACGGTACACGATTGGAAGGCATTACGCAGGATAATATGCACTTCATCCGGCCCATGCTAGAGCTATTGCGATGACGGCTGTTGTCATGCGTCCCTCTCTGTCTTTAACGGAGGTGTACCTGTATCGGCAACCCGTTGATTTTCGCAAGTCGCATCGAGGGCTATCGGCTATTGTTGAGTGCGAGTTAGGGCATAATCCTTTTGAAGGGCATTTGTATGCCTTTACCAATAAACGGCGGAACAAGATCAAATGTTTGTTCTGGGAAGATAATGGTTTTGTACTGTATTACAAGTCATTGGCAGAAGAAAAATTCAAGTGGCCCAAAGGTGATGAGGAGACGCTCACTTTAACGGGACAACAGTTGAATTGGTTACTTGACGGCTTTGATATCAGCGCAATGCAAGGCCATAAAAAACTCCAATATGAGTCTGTTTTTTAAGTGTTTTTACGTTCATTATTGCCTCTGAAAATACTATAATATCAGCATGACTTCAGCCGATATTTCAAATAAAAAACAACAAGATAAAGCCTGTTCTTTGCTGCCGGAAGGCATTGCTTTGTTGTTTGAAAAAGATCAGACCATTGATGAATTGACGCGTGTTGTCGAGATCAAATCCGGTGTCATTTCCGAACAGCAAAAGCGCATACGCATTCTGGAAGAAGCACTTCGCTTATCCAAAATAAAACGTTTTGCCCCCTCTAGTGAACAATCTCACCAAACTTCTTTATTTGATGAGGCAGAGAATGAAGTGGATGGTAATGAGGAATCAGAGGGAGCGGATGAAGCTCTTGCCGATGAGAATCAGGCAAGTTCGACGGATACCAAGAAAAAGCCGGGGCGCAAACCCTTTTCAGATAAATTGCCGCGCGAGCAAGTTTTCATTCGTTTGACGGAGGCAGAAAAAGAAGGTGCCATTGATACTTTCTTCACCAAGGTGAAAGAAGAGCTGGATATTATTCCTGCCAAAGTACGGGTGCTTGAATACATGCAGGAAAAAGCTGTTTTTGTCGACCGGATTGACGGTGAAAAACAGCGTCGGCTTACAGCAGCGAAAATGCCGGGGCATCCTATTGTCGGAGCAATGGGAAGTATCAGCTTGATGTGCTTCATCATTATTGCCAAATATGCAGATGGCTTGCCCTTGTATCGTCAGGAAGGGATTTTATCGCGTTATGGCGGTGAACTTTCCAGAGCAACATTGGCCAACTGGGTCATTGCTCTCGCCAAACAGCTTCAGCCTCTGATCAACCTGATGCGAGAGCATCAACAGCTGGGAACCGTCATACAGGCCGATGAAACGCGGGTTCAGGTCTTAAAGGAACCGGGGCGATCGGCAAGCTCGGATAAATATATGTGGGTCACGCTGGGCGGGCCGCCGGGTGAAAAAAGCATCCTGTTTGAATACGATCCATCTCGGAGTGGTGAGGTGCCTCTGCGCCTGCTGGATGGCTATGGCGGCTACCTGCAAACCGACGGCTATGCAGGATACAATGCCGCATGCCTAAAAAATGGCATGACTCAATTGGGATGCTGGGATCATGCGCGTCGTTATTTTAAAGAAGCGCATAATGCACAACCCAAAGCCAAGAAGGGCAAAAACAACAAGCCCTCAAAAGCAGGCAAAGTACTGAGCCTGATTAATAAACTGTACGTGATTGAACGAGGAATCAAAACACTTTCGGTGAATGAAAAGTATCTGCAGCGTCAACAGAAAAGCATCCCGGTACTAAATCAGCTTAAAGCCTATCTGGAAGATAACCGGCATAAAGTGCCTAAAGACAGCCTGACAGGCAAGGCAATGACTTATCTTAGCAACCAGTGGGATAAGCTTAATGTGTATTGCAGCAATGGGGAGCTCAACATAAGCAATATTCTGGCGGAAAATGCGATTCGACCCTTTGTAATAGGGCGCAAAGCCTGGTTATTTTCTGATACACCTGCGGGGGCTCATGCCAGTGCCGTACATTACAGCCTGATAGAAACGGCCAAAGCAAACGGATTGGAGCCTTATGAATATCTTAAGCAGGTACTCACCGCTTTACCCCATGCTGATACGGTTGATAAAGTGGAGGCCTTGCTGCCTTGGAACATTAAAAAACCTGGCATTTCTGAATAGGGCAAGTACGTGCTCTATTGAGCGCTTACAAAAATTTTATTTTTTTCCGCTAGTTTCTGCATTAATAACAAGTGTATTTACAAATGTAATGCAAGCAAAAGTGTATAAATCACATATACATGACCTTACGGAACATAGAAAAAACCTAGTGCATGGCTTCCAATCTGGGGAGTTAAAACCTATTAAAAATCATACCTCCTCAGGTTTTGATGTTAGAACAGGGTCTGTAAAAAATAGACCAGGGAATAAAAAATGATAATACTTAATTTTATAATTTCTGCTATATGCTTATGGTTAATAGTTGTAATTAATAACAAATACTTACAGCCTACTTTAAAAAATAGAGAACGATTTAAATTATATAGGTTAAGAGATGAGCTTTCATTGCTAGCAATGAAAGGTGAATTAAGTGAGACTTCAGAGGAATATATAACACTTCTTAAGCTATTGAATTCTTCAATTACCGTAACGAGTTCATTTAAAGTAACTGACTTTTTAAGATTTACCTTTCAGATGTATCAAGATAAAAATTTACATAAGAGAATAAAAAGAATCAAAGGTAATCTAAATAAAACAGATAATCCTATATATTGTAGAATTGCAAGTGATTACTTTTCTATAATACATAAAATTCTTCGTAAGGATACAAGAATTCTTAGGTTTGCTTTTTTTCCAATAATGATTTTTTTAACAACTATTCTTTCTATTTTAAGAGTTTCTGAAAAACCTAACGCTATTGTGGATGATAAAAAAATATTAGTACAAGATATAGATAGTCAGTTAGGGAAATATAGCAGTGACTTTCGCCAACAAGGGCTGGCATTAGCTATGTAGGGCTTTATAGATAGAAAATTTTTAAATTTAACACACATAACCAGTGCATCCACTTGACCGTTGGCAGCGCAGTTCTTTTTTGAAGGTCGTTTTTATATCAAAATTCAGTGCGCTGTCAAAATTCATCGAATATCTGCCAGCGTCAAGTGATGCAGTCGTTATGTTTTCAAGAGTAATCACAATTATATTTTATCTTGATTTGTGCACTAAATGTGCATATACTAAAATTCATGAAATATGAATGGGATTCACTAAAAGCTGCTGGAAATAGCCGAAAACATGGTGTTGAATTTGCTGATGCAGTTATCGCATTAGAAGATGAATATGCACTGACCATTGAAGATAATTACCATAATGAACAAAGGCTTAAAACTCTAGGTATGGGAGCTTTACTAAATATCTTACTTGTAGTTCATGTTGAGCGCGGAGAAAACAATATCCGCATTATATCGGCTCGAAAAGCAGATAAAAAAGAGATCAAACAATATTACAAAGGGTTGAGTTATGAGTGAAGATTTCAGTGAAGGAAAACGTGGCTCAGTAGTTCCCTCTGATCCAAATAAAGTACGAATTACTATCCGCTTAGATGCAGATATTATTAACCATTTTAAAGCACAGGTTAATAATGCAGGTGGTGGAAATTATCAAACACTTATCAATGACGCTTTACGAGAACATATTCAAGCTCACAATAAATCATTAGAAGTAATGTTGCGAAAAATAATTCGTGATGAATTAAAATTAATAAAGGTAGCGTAAAAAACATAACAAGGGTGGTCCAGCTGACCGTTGGCAGCGCAGGTTTTTTTGCGAAGGTTATTTTTATATCAAAGGTCAGTGCTTTGTTAGAGTTCATCGTATATCTGCCAACGGCACCTGACCACATCGTTAGAATTTCAAAATATCGTAATGTTAAGTGCTGCGTTACTTAGGTTTCAGTGTAACCCGATAGGTCATCGCGTTCCCCTTTCTTGGTATCGCCACTTTTCAGTGACAGGCTCAGATATTTGGGCATGAGGTCGTTGGGCCAATTCAGTCCCTCACTTTCTTTGCTTTTCTGAAGTGGGTTACGTTTTGAAAGATTATCGACTCAACCATGTCTTGAGTATTTGCTAAAGAATCTTTATCAGCGGATAATCATTTACAAACTGGATTTCGGTGGTGTTGTTTAACTCGCCCAACGACAGTAAAAGCATTGAAAGGTACTCTCCCGAAAGGCTGAGTATATTATAAACAAATTTTAATTCTAACAATTTGCTCCAGGTGACCGCTGGCAGCGCAGTTCTTTTCCAAAGGTCATTTTTATATCGAAGGTCGATGCTTTGTTAGAGTTCAGCCGAATATCTGCCAGCGTCACCTGACCAAGGCGTTATGCAATCAATGGATAAAGTATGGATATTAAATTTGTAGTTGCTCTAATTGGTTTAACTGGAGTATTGATTAGTGCCCTTGTCCAATTTTATCTAGGTCGTCGCGCTGACTTGAGTAAGAAAAATATTGAAGTACGTACTCAAGCATATCTTGATTTAATAAACTCAGTATCAGAAATAGCTAGCTCAAATAGATATAATGAAGACAGAAGCCTTGAACAATTACAAAAACTAAATCAAGCAAAAACAAGAGTAATTCTAATAGGAAGTAATGAAGTTATAATGGCGATAAAGAATTTTTGGTCAGAATTTGGTACATTAAATAGTGACGAGGCATTTTCTTCTTTTAGCCTAATTGTTTCGGCAATGCGTAAGGATTTGTCAGGTGATAATTCTTTATCTCTTAAGCTTATTTCAGAGGCACTGTTTGGAAAACAAACCAAGGCATAACCAAAAATTCCAGTCGACCGCTGGCAGCGCAGTTTTCTTTCAAAGGTCATTTTATATCAAAGTTCAGTGTGTTTGCAGAGTTCATCGTAGATCTGCCAGCGGCCACTGAATTTGGCGTTATATTTTAAAAGAAATTTGACACTCTTAGTATGACTTGGGTTATACTTTGATTATGAAAACAGCAATATCAATTCCAGATCCTATTTTTCAGTCAGCAGAAATTATGGCTCAGCACTTGGCTATTTCTCGTAGCGAACTATTCACAAAAGCTATTTCAGAATATTTAGAGACACATAAATACCAAGATGTTACAGAATCTTTAAATCAAGTATATACTGTGAATCCATCTAGCTTAGATCAAAAGCTTACCAAAATGCAGTTCGATTCTATAGAGAAGGATGTCTGGTAGTGAAGCGAGGAGAAATATGGTGGGCTTCAATGGGAGAGCCCAGAGGTTCAGAGCCTGGCTACAATCGTCCAGTTATAATAGTCTCTTCAAATGAATTTAATCAGAGTCTTATTCAAACAGTAATTGTAGTGGTTGTTACATCGAATCTTCGTTTAGTTGATGCTCCAGGTAATTTTAAAATTACTAAGAAACAATCTAACCTAAATAAAGATTCGGTAGTCAATGTCTCTCAATTAATCACGCTAGATAAAACATTTTTAACTGAACAAGTAGGAAAGTTAAATTCAAAATATATTAGTTATTTGAATGAAGGTGTAAGGCTTGTTCTTGGTGTATAAAAATATAACAAGGGTGGTCCAGCTGACCGTTGGCAGCGCAGATTTTTTTTCGAAGGTCTTTTTTTATCAAAGGTCAGCGCTTTATCAGAGTTCATCGTATATCTGCCAACGGCATCTGACCACATCGTTAGCTTTTTTATATATGAGATTTAAAGGGATTAAGTAAGTATGAATGATGTTGTACATGATAATTCAGAAATAAATATTATTGAGCATAATGATGCCCAATTAGATCTTTATTTCAAAATATATGAGAAAGCCAATTCAAAAAATGAAGAAATATCTAAGTCATATAAGAATAATATTTTAGTTAAATTCTCAGATATAAAGGAATTACATTACAAGACAGTTCAATCAATAACATCTTTAAATCCTGTTAAAAGTAATATAGGAATAAGAATAGCTGTTTCACATAATGAGGGGGAAACAGATAAGTTTAATTCCTTTGAAGATTTTGAAAAACACCATATTACTAGCCCTAACCCAACTTCAAACCTTAGAATGTTATATACATTTGCGGTATATGATAATGAATCAGGAATGTTTGAAAATTTTAAGGTTATAAATCAACTTCGATCAAGAGTTGCAGAATTAGAACAGGCTGAAAAAGAAGCCCCGCCTTTTATTCCTCAAGCTTTTATTGCTAGCCTAGTTACTATTACCGCTAAGATAACAATTGAGTATGATGATTATGTGAAAGCAAGGCATTTTACGGCAATGTTTGATGAATGGATTAGAGGGTGTGATGAATCTAACAATGTTAAAGGAATTAATTTTCTTAAAAGAAACTCCCATTTAATTACTAAATTTGGAAAGCTAACAATATATGCAATGTTAGCAATATTTACATCTAAAGCCATAGATGCAAACATAATAACTACTGCATTAACAGTTAAGTTTATTGTTATTTATGCATCTGTATTTGTTATTTTTGGAAATGTTGTAGAATTATTTTTAAGAAAAATAGAGAGTTCTATTGATGGCTATTTAGCTTTGTCCTATTTAAATATAAATAAAGGTGATGCTAAACTAATTAAAGAATATGCTAATCGTAATCGATTTTCAGTTTTTAAAATACTTATTGGGTCTATTGGTACTATCTGCATAGGGCTTTTAACTTGTGCTGTTTATGACATTATAAAATGGTTTATTTTATTACCAAGCTAAC
Organism: Methyloprofundus sp.; assembly: GCA_016592635.1. Classification (NCBI taxonomy): domain Bacteria; kingdom Pseudomonadati; phylum Pseudomonadota; class Gammaproteobacteria; order Methylococcales; family Methylococcaceae; genus Methyloprofundus; species Methyloprofundus sp. Next base: position 3,351,572 of record AP023240.1, on the reverse strand, counting down.
AAAAAATTCCAGTCGACCGCTGGCAGCGCAGTTTTTTTTCAAAGGTCATTTTATATCATAGTTCCGTGTGTTTGCAGAGTTCATCGTATATCTGCCAGCGGCCACTGAATTTGGCGTTATGTTTTACAGGCTCGTATTTTCATTTCTTTTAATAAATTCAAGTTAAAATTTTATGGCAAATGAATTCATAATTGATGCTACTCTAAAACTTGGATCAATATCGGGGTTAATTTCACTTATCTATTTGGTGTTTCAGAATTTACAAAAACGACCTCGATTTAAACTGGATTTTCAGGGAAGTTCTGGCGAGCATTATGAAAATGATGGCGTTCACTTTTTTCGCCATTCATATTCTGGGATTCTTAAAAACCAAAGTCTTGACCCTAACTCAGTAACCCACTTTTATTTGGCTGTGTGGGGTAATAAAAAGAAAACATCAACACTGAGGTTTGGGCATGGCGGTATAAAAATTGTGGATAAATCGGATAATAATGAAATTAAATTACCGATACATTTTAGCCCTAGAGAAGCTAAAAATTTACATATAACCTTTGAGTTTCCAGTTAAAGGGACAGCTGATGAACGTCTTTTACAAGAGCATAAAGAAGTTAAACAAGGGTCGGGAGTCTATCTACCGAAATATGAGTATGAAATATGCACCCAAGATATTAGTGAGAACATGTTTGATAGTCATGGAAAACAGGTAAATAGGGATGAAATTAATCTTCGGTGGACACTTCCAAATACTGTGCGCGAGCTTCAGCAAGGGAAAATTTGGCCTTTTATAAAACATTCTGGGAAAATTTTTAAATCTAAAATATTTTTTCAGTTAAAGCTATTTATGCAGGCATTGGGGCTGTGGAAATAAGAAAAACATAACAAAAAATTCCAGTCGACCGCTGGCAGCGCAGTTTTTTTTCAAAGGTCATCTTTTTATTAAAGTTCAGTGTGTTTGTAGAGTTCATCGTATATCTGCCAGCGGCCACTGAATTTGGCGTTATAATTTTAGGAGATTTTATTGTCACAATTAAAACCATCGTATGAAAAGGATATTCGGGATGCGCTATCTGCATCTGTTTTTTCATTACAAGATTTTACTCTTGAATTTCCTAAGTCAGGTTTAGTTCAATTCAAAATTACATTTATTCATAGTGATAATTATTCATTTATTGTGAAAGAGAGAAATTATAGGTAAGCGCTCAATTCTCAGCGTAATTCCCAGCTGCTCACATTAATGCAACACTATTCCCATCATTAAATACCACGGGGATTTTAAATGGCGGCATTAGAAAATACCACGGGGATTTTAAATGGCGGCATTAGAAAAAGTACGGGCTGAAACGTTCTGGTCTACTCACATAGAGCACTGGCAAGCATCAGGGCAATCCCAGGCGGCTTATTGTCGGCAACACGATTTATGCCCGCAAAAGTTCAGCTATCGGAAATGCAAATCAACAGTAAAATCCACTGACCACTCCGGATTTGCACGCATTCAGGTTGATGAGGAACCCTCAGCCGAGCCTGTCACCGGATTGTCGTTACAATTTAATGACGGTACACGATTGGAAGGCATTACGCAGGATAATATGCACTTCATCCGGCCCATGCTAGAGCTATTGCGATGACGGCTGTTGTCATGCGTCCCTCTCTGTCTTTAACGGAGGTGTACCTGTATCGGCAACCCGTTGATTTTCGCAAGTCGCATCGAGGGCTATCGGCTATTGTTGAGTGCGAGTTAGGGCATAATCCTTTTGAAGGGCATTTGTATGCCTTTACCAATAAACGGCGGAACAAGATCAAATGTTTGTTCTGGGAAGATAATGGTTTTGTACTGTATTACAAGTCATTGGCAGAAGAAAAATTCAAGTGGCCCAAAGGTGATGAGGAGACGCTCACTTTAACGGGACAACAGTTGAATTGGTTACTTGACGGCTTTGATATCAGCGCAATGCAAGGCCATAAAAAACTCCAATATGAGTCTGTTTTTTAAGTGTTTTTACGTTCATTATTGCCTCTGAAAATGCTATAATATCAGCATGACTTCAGCCGATATTTCAAATAAAAAACAACAAGATAAAGCCTGTTCTTTGCTGCCGGAAGGCATTGCTTTGTTGTTTGAAAAAGATCAGACCATTGATGAATTGACGCGTGTTGTCGAGATCAAATCCGGTGTCATTTCCGAACAGCAAAAGCGCATACGCATTCTGGAAGAAGCACTTCGCTTATCCAAAATAAAACGTTTTGCCCCCTCTAGTGAACAATCTCACCAAACTTCTTTATTTGATGAGGCAGAGAATGAAGTGGATGGTAATGAGGAATCAGAGGGAGCGGATGAAGCTCTTGCCGATGAGAATCAGGCAAGTTCGACGGATACCAAGAAAAAGCCGGGGCGCAAACCCTTTTCAGATAAATTGCCGCGCGAGCAAGTTTTCATTCGTTTGACGGAGGCAGAAAAAGAAGGTGCCATTGATACTTTCTTCACCAAGGTGAAAGAAGAGCTGGATATTATTCCTGCCAAAGTACGGGTGCTTGAATACATGCAGGAAAAAGCTGTTTTTGTCGACCGGATTGACGGTGAAAAACAGCGTCGGCTTACAGCAGCGAAAATGCCGGGGCATCCTATTGTCGGAGCAATGGGAAGTATCAGCTTGATGTGCTTCATCATTATTGCCAAATATGCAGATGGCTTGCCCTTGTATCGTCAGGAAGGGATTTTATCGCGTTATGGCGGTGAACTTTCCAGAGCAACATTGGCCAACTGGGTCATTGCTCTCGCCAAACAGCTTCAGCCTCTGATCAACCTGATGCGAGAGCATCAACAGCTGGGAACCGTCATACAGGCCGATGAAACCCGAGTTCAGGTCTTAAAGGAACCGGGGCGATCGGCAAGCTCGGATAAATATATGTGGGTCACGCTGGGCGGGCCGCTGGGCGAAAAAAGCATCCTGTTTGAATACGATCCATCTCGGAGTGGTGAGGTGCCTCTGCGCCTGCTGGATGGCTATGGCGGCTACCTGCAAACCGACGGCTATGCAGGATACAATGCCGCATGCCTAAAAAATGGCATGACTCAATTGGGATGCTGGGATCATGCGCGTCGTTATTTTAAAGAAGCGCATAATGCACAACCCAAAGCCAAGAAGGGCAAAAACAACAAGCCCTCAAAAGCAGGCAAAGTACTGAGCCTGATTAATAAACTGTACGTGATTGAACGAGGAATCAAAACACTTTCGGTGAATGAAAAGTATCTGCAGCGTCAACAGAAAAGCATCCCGGTACTAAATCAGCTTAAAGCCTATCTGGAAGATAACCGGCATAAAGTGCCTAAAGACAGCCTGACAGGCAAGGCAATGACTTATCTTAGCAACCAGTGGGATAAGCTTAATGTGTATTGCAGCAATGGGGAGCTCAACATAAGCAATATTCTGGCGGAAAATGCGATTCGACCCTTTGTAATAGGGCGCAAAGCCTGGTTATTTTCTGATACACCTGCGGGGGCTCATGCCAGTGCCGTACATTACAGCCTGATAGAAACGGCCAAAGCAAACGGATTGGAGCCTTATGAATATCTTAAGCAGGTACTCACCGCTTTACCCCATGCTGATACGGTTGATAAAGTGGAGGCCTTGCTGCCTTGGAACATTAAAAAACCTGGCATTTCTGAATAGGGCAAGTACGTGCTCTATTGAGCGCTTACAATTATAGTGAAGAAGGGATGATTTCTATTGTTAGACCAAGTAATTTTAAAAAGGAAGCTGAGTGGGATTTAAAAAGTTTCAGTGATGCCTTAAGGCAGTTACCAACTTGGTGTAAAAATATACGTGATGATTTATATACACTTGCACCGAATAGTGACCCTCTTGAAGCCTTGAGAATTGAGTTTGAAAAACAAATTGAATCATTAGTTGAGAACCCTGAAGAACCTTTTTCATCTGATGAACTTACAGTTGTAAATAAAAAATTTGATGATTTATACAAACAGTTTGAAGCACTTAAGGATGAATACGAGATAAGTAAGCAAGAGCTGCAGTCAATAAAGAAAGATTTTACAGAATTTAAGAATAGTGCTGAAGTTTATCCCAAAGGCGTATGGGCAAAAATCACCAATAATAAATTGGTTCATATTGTTGGCACTGTATTTAAGTCAAAAGAAGGACAGCAGTTTATTTTAGGTGAGTTGAAGAAGTTAATAAGTGGTTAAATTATAACAAAAAAATCCAGCTGACCGTTGGCAGCGCAGTTCGTTTTCAAAGGTCATTTTATATCAAAAGTCAGTGCTTTGTCAGAGTTCATCGAACATCTGCCAACGTCATCTGATTTTGGCGTTATGTTTTAAACAATGTTTAATGTTAGTTAATTTAAAGGAGTTTTAATGCATTTTTCTAAAGATGAAATAAGTTTATTAAGCAAATATTTGTATTCTGATTTTCCTCTGGGGCCAATAAATGCAAGTGATATAGATGATGTCGATGTAAAAGGACTTCTATTTGATTCAAAAAATGAACTTTATCATCAAATAATTAAAAGACCATCTATATTAATTGGAAGAAAAGGTTCTGGAAAAACTGCATTTCTTCAAAAGCTTACAGATGGAAAAAACTATACAATTTCAATTGAAATTAAAACCAGTGAGGCTTTTGTTCAAATTGTTAGGTCAATTGAAGATGCTATAAAACAAGATGGTTTTATTTTTACTGAAAGTGTTGCGGATTTTTGGGACTTTCTTTTTTGGGTTGCCATTATGGCAAAAATTAAAGAAATTTACCCTAATCATATAGAAAGTAGTTCTGTCATAGAACGTGTTTTATCTAAATTTAATATTACTACTAATTTAAGTACACAGAGTGTATTAAGGTCGGTAATTGATTCAATAAGTAGTAGAACCAAGAATATGGGTATTGGAGTTATTACTGATGTTATCGCTCGTGAATTAGAAAGTGAAAAGACAAGCCTTAGAGAAATAAAACAAAATGTGAATGCAGTTTTAAAAGCTAACAAATCAAGAGCTATTATTGTACTTGACTCTCTAGATGACTATGAACTTGATATCAATGTTGTGACTAAAACTCTTTCTGGATTGTTAATGTCCGTAGGTAGGTTTAACATCGTAAGAGGACGACCTGAAATACGGTTATGTTTGCCATCAGAAATTTATCATTCATTTGAAAGCATATCTAGAAATAAAATTAAGGATTTTTCGCAAAGCTTAATTCTCCAATGGACAGCTGGAGAGCTAATTTCTTTGGTAATGTTTCGGTATAGTATATATTTGAATGTATATCGTGATGAACTAAACATAAGCAATGATATATCAAGAAGCTCTTGTAATATTGATGAAAGTGATGAAGCAAAAGAGCTTTTCAGGCTTATTTTCCCTGGGAAAGTTTCCAACAAGGCTAACCTTCAAGAAGGGACAATGCCTTATATTTTAAGGCATACTCAATTATTACCAAGGCAAATTATAAAAATAGTAAATGAAATTGTTAAAATAAATACACAAGCAGGCCATGTGGATGGTGTCGTTAGGCCTTGTAGTGTTAAGAAGGGTGTTGAGGCTGTTGAGCAAGGGTTGTGGAAAGAGGTATGTAGTGCATTTAAATTTATATACCCCCGTGCAGAAGAGGTTGTTTCAAAAATAGTACCAGAATTACCACTTTCATTTTCAGACTCAACTCTTTCTCAAGTATATGTTAAACACGCTAAAGCGGCTCTAAAAGATATTGACATGGATTACCATGACTTTAAGAGAATGTTAATCGAAATAGGGTGTATCGGTGTTGTAATTAAAGAATCTGAAAAATATATTGAAGGGGTATTTGAATATACAATGCCTGATACACTTAATCCTAGCACTGAAGACTCGCTATGTTTACATCCAATGTTTTGTGGTTGTATTATGCCAAATGGAAATCTTGAAAAGGTAGTTTATCCGTATGGAGCAGAACTTGATTCTAATGATTATCGAGATTTATAAAATTTACAGGTAATAAAAACATAACAAAAAATTCCAGTCGACCGCTGGCAGCGCGTTTCATTTTCAAAGGTCATCTTATATCAAAGTTCAGTGTGTTAGCAGAGTTCATCGTATATCTGCCAGCGGCCACTGAATTTGGCGTTATGTTGCTTCAACTCGCACGCAGTGCAAATCGACTATTGGGTCTGCATATCTAGCAGTTCCCGTGCATCTTTTATTATAAAAATCTATGCTGTTATTCTTGGCGCATATCAATGCTTTTTCTTCGGTTTTGGCTTTAACGTATTTAGTGTCAGATATAGAGATATTTCTACCAATTCCAATAAGTGTAACGACCCATATTTTTATATCGCGAGCATTCCAAAAATCATTCAATTCATTAGTTGTCATAAAACCATCTCTGTGTAGTGAAACATAACAATCTGCTCCAGGCGACCGCAGGCAGTGCAGTTTATTGGGTAGATCGCAGTTAGTTTAAAGTTAAGAGCTTTGTTAAAGCTCGGTGGTTGTCCTGCCTGCGTCACCTGAGCAGGGCGTTAGGTTAAAGGAGGAAATGGCATGTTTAAAAAACTGGAAATAATATTCGCGCTTCTAAGTATCGTAATACCATTGATAGCTTTGTCATTTAGTGCGTGGAAATATGTTGACATAAGAGAATCAGAATTAAGGCAGCAGAGATATGAAAATTACCACTCCCTTGTGAGTAAGCTTGCGGCGGCAGAATCAAATGAGGAGCAGTTAGCTGTAGTATTTGAATTCAGGAATTACCCAGAATATAAGAGTGTTTCGTTAAGAATACTGAGTTCTCTAAAGAAAACATGGAGTCGGCCAGAATCAAAAGATGAAATATCTCGTACTATTGAAGCTTTGCAAGCGAATTAAAATTAACCTAAATCGGGTAAGGGCTAGTTTCTCTCCAGCCCTCCCCACACCACCCTGCATGCGGCTCCGCACAGGGCGGTTCATCGCCATTATGAATAATGGAACTTAACCCATTGCTCTTCAATCGAGACTAAACCTTGCGATTTGAGCCATTTGTTATTTAAAGCAATCTGTACCGCCTTGGTTTTCGCTAGGCGGTAATATCCCTTTGAGCTCATACCTAAACTAATTGCCACTGATTTGGACACGCCTAATCGCATTAGGTTGCGGATACGAGTGCGTATCCTACGCCATTGTTTTAAATAGCACATCCTGATACGTCGCCGTATCCATTGATCCAGTAACGGAATCGGTCGGTAATATTCGCTCAACCCAAAGTAGTTTCCCCAGCCTTGAATAGTCTGCCTGAGTTTTTCATACCGATAAATCCAGCTCACTCCCCACGAACGCCCCGTTAATTCACGAACGCGATGTTTGAAGTTGGCTAAACTTTTCGGACTCCAGACTATCTTCTTGCCTTTAAAAGCAAAGCCAAGAAAGTTAAGCTGTTTGCTACTGACCACTTGGCTTTTCTCTGTGTTGATAGGAAGCTTGAGCGTTTCTAGATAAGCGGTGACTTCGGCTTTAACTCGTTCTCCTTCTTGTAAGGATTTGACGCTGATAACAAAATCATCCGCGTAACGTGCAAAACGATAGTCTTTGCTTTCTAAATAACGATCAAGATCATCCAGCATAATGTTCGCGAGTAAGGGCGATAGCGGTCCACCTTGTGGCACGCCACGGCGTGTTGGCTCTCGCTTTCCTTGAATGCTCACATCAGCACGCAGATATTTTCCAATCAGTACCAGCAGTTGTTTATCAGTCACCCATTTGCCGAGTCGGTTCATCAATAAGTCATGATCGACTTTGTCGAAAAACTTGGATAAATCAATATCCACGGCATAGCCATAGCCGTCTTTAATTCCTTTCTGCACTGACCTTACTGCATCATGCGCGGAACGATTTGGACGGAATCCATGACTGTGATCTGAAAAATCAGGGTCAATCAGTGGCTGTAAAACTTGTGTGATGGCTTGTTGGATCACTCTGTCATGCACGCTGGGAATACCTAATAGGCGTATACCGCCATTCGGTTTAGGTATTTCCACGCGCTTAACAGGCAACGGACAATAATAGCCTTGTTGCAATCCACGATAAATGTTCTCCCAGTGCTGATGAATCCACACAGGGTAGTCTTCAGTCGTTAAGCCATCGACACCTGCCGCTCCTTTGTTTTGCTTCACACGTTTCCATGCGTCACGTAGGTTTTCGGAGGATAATACTTGTTCAAATAACATGATTAAAGTAAATAAAGGGTTAATGTTTGAGGCTCGCTACCAATTCATCTACCGCCTGACTTAAAGCCAAAGGTAGAGCGGGCTGCTCCTCATCTAATGTTCAGGCCTTCACCCTGTCCCAGCCATTACGCTGGGCATTTGGCTACTATGCCGTCTGCTGACTTCTGTTTAATCATCGACAAGGTTGCCCCTGTAGACGCTATGCGCACTTATTGCGTTGCTATCGTATTCGCTAGTTCACCGTTGGATAGCCATCGGGACTCCTGGACATTTAAATCAGTTGCCCACTGACTCATTTCATACAATAAGCTGACATCGCTTGTTAAACAGATCTCCCCAGATAAAAGCGTAAACTGTCACGACACTGCCTTGCCATTTACCGTATCTCGCGAACCTGTGGGTTTCGTTATCATTGGCTAACTCACCCCTGAGACTCGGCCTTGTATGACATTCTTGTACATAGGCTCGTAGTTTTGCACTCGGGCTTCCTTCTCACAACACCTCGCGAAGTTGCAATTGCCGTCGGCTAGTAGTTATAATCACCCTAAAATAACGGGTAAAGTAGGTTCTCCTACAGGGGACTTTCACCCCATTAGTTTACGCCCATGCTGGGCGTACCAATCAAATTCACTTGACCGTAAAAAGCGTCATTTTTTTTGCGAGGCAAAAAAACCGCCCCTTTTTACGTCAAGTGATGTGGGCGTTATATTTTGCCAAGAAATATTTAGGTGTCTAGTTCTGTGGGTTCAAAACATAAGAACCGCTTTCTTTTTCTTAACAAGTCCACTCTTTTGTGGAAGAGTAAACATTTGGATAAGCGGTTGCAGGGCGAGTGTTCGTTCTAGCTTATATTATTAGTCGCTTTAAATCACTGAATATTCAAACCGTAAAATTAGTGCAAGGTAGAAACAGAGTTATTTCGTTAAACCTAAGTTTTCATTAGGCAAACTGTATTTTCTTCATAATAGCGTGCTATCTTGGTAATAAGCTTCATCGTTAGTTTGAAATGGGCAAAAAAAGAACAACGTCACTCTCAGGCAATCAAAGCTAAAACGGTTTATTTTCAAACAGGGTTTACGTCGAAGGGTTAGCATTTTCTGGGTTATTAGCTTTCACCCTGCCACACTAAAAAGCCTAGAAACAATCAACCCTATTGCACAGCTTATAAAAAGCAGGGCAGCTTGGCATTAGTAAAAATATAACAAAAAAATCAACCTGACCACAAATACGCACCGCGTTTTTTGGAAATGGTTTTAACCAAAAATTATTGCGATAAAATAAATTGTGCTTTATCATTTGTGTCAGGTTATTTGGTCGTTATATTTCAAAAATCCTGAATAGGTTTTCTGGTTGGTATTGCTCAGGCGCACCAGCAAACTGGTAAGGGTGCTACGTTTCCTTTCTTAATATTTCCACCACTTGTAGTAGACTGAAAAGGTTGAGTGTGAGGTATCAGGGCTAAAGAATATCAAGGCTCTTTCGTGCTTGGACAGACCTTTATCGTGATTGGTAAACTCTGTTGGTTGTCAAAGGGCTGGAGTATTGTTTCAAAATCACCTATCTCTACAGGACTACATCAAAAGTCAGTAGCATTTTTGAGCAAGCCCTGATACAGTGAAAGCATTTAAAAGTCGATGAGCAGAACGCAAGGGCATAGAAGTAAAGGTCAGTGAGTATCGAAATATAACAATGTGCTCCACCTGACCGCTGGCAGCGCAGTTATTTTTTTAAGGTCATTTAATATCAAAGTTCATTGTGTTGTCAGAGTTCACCGAACATCTGCCAGCGTCATGTGAGCACGTCGTTATGTTTTTTAGTGTTATTCATGTTTAATAGGTAGTTTTAATAAGGAAATAAAATGAAGCGAAAAGTATTATTTTTATTGTTAAGTACCATAACTTGTATGATTATAAGCAATGGATACGCTTCAGATTTTAAGATAAAACTAAAGTCAGATGCTCCAAAGTTGCAGTATAATAATATATCGCAATATTTAAATATGAAGCTTAGTCAGCTGGATGTCCCTATAGAAGTTACTCCCCCTTGGTATAAGAAGGTTTTCGTAAAACGAAAGGACTTTGGTATCGCATACTTCGATTATTCATTTAAAAATGGCACTAAAATAAAACAACCTTTATTCCAATATGAAAAAGATGGCGATGATAATTACAGATATAGTTATTTAGTAGCTACTGAGTCGGCTCCAGCCTATTTGTTAGAAAAAGAACTTGTTTCAAGACCATTTACAATGCAGTTAGTTATTAAAAATTGGGAGTCAGGTGAGAACACCTCTTTATTAAAAGTGTTTGTTAAAAAGCTAAATTTATTTAGCTCCGCATCTCCAGATGTAGTCAGTGTTTCTTTTAAAACTGCATTAGAAATTGGTAATGCAGCATTGGATTCCATTGAAGAAATATTTCCCCCTAAAAATACAGAGGAAAGTGGTCTAATTACAATAGACCCTGATAATTTAAAAAAGAAGTATTTCATTAATTTACTTGATAATGATGGCAATGAAAATCTTTTTTCTACTCTAGATGTTTCATTTAGCAAAAGTTTATTCATTGAATCTGGAGGTTTTTTTGAAGAAGCAATAACTAGGTATAACGATAAATTTAAGGGTATTTCAGACTGGGAAGATATTGTTCATAGTGCTGACCAAGATACAAAAAGCGGGGATATTGGGCCAATATTAAATACTTTGGCAACTTTTAATAAATATATAGCCTCATTAAAAATAACAAATACTGACAAAGTCCTCCTTTTAGCAAAGGCGGCTTGCCGCTGGGCTCCAACCACAATAAGGCAAGAGTATATATCTGCTTCAAAATTTTCAGAAATATCTGTTGAGGGAGCTAAAACTGTTTTAGTTAAATATAAAGATACAACATTAAGTAATTGTAAGTTTCCCGTAGTTGATTGCCATCAGCCGATTACTTGCGCTGCATTCGATTTTTACTCCAAAAGTAGCAATACTAGACTTAAAAATAGTACAAAAATCTACATAGCTGACACATTTGATTTATCTCAAGCGGACGGATCAACAAAGGAAGTTTCAATCGATGATTATTTGAAATATTTTAAATTACGTGGGCGCTCAAGCTGGAAAAAAACGGGGGAAAGAACAAACAGAACCTATATTTTTGACAACCGAACTGTAAAAGTTAGCTATACAAAACCAAATGAATCATATTCAGGGCTTGTTAAAAGCATCAACTTCTTTAGACAAAACGATAAATTCTATATTGGAGAAATTCTTGTTGAGTAAACCAAGCCAAAAACATAAATCGGGTAAGGGCTAGTTTCTCTCCAGCCCTCCCCACACCACCCTGCATGCGGCTCCGCACAGGGCGGTTCATCGCCATTATGAATAATGGAACTTAACCCATTGCTCTTCAATCGAGACTAAACCTTGCGATTTGAGCCATTTGTTATTTAAAGCAATCTGTACCGCCTTGGTTTTCGCTAGGCGGTAATATCCCTTTGAGCTCATACCTAAACTAATTGCCACTGATTTGGACACGCCTAATCGCATTAGGTTGCGGATACGAGTGCGTATCCTACGCCATTGTTTTAAATAGCACATCCTGATACGTCGCCGTATCCATTGATCCAGTAACGGAATCGGTCGGTAATATTCGCTCAACCCAAAGTAGTTTCCCCAGCCTTGAATAGTCTGCCTGAGTTTTTCATACCGATAAATCCAGCTCACTCCCCACGAACGCCCCGTTAATTCACGAACGCGATGTTTGAAGTTGGCTAAACTTTTCGGACTCCAGACTATCTTCTTGCCTTTAAAAGCAAAGCCAAGAAAGTTAAGCTGTTTGCTACTGACCATTACAAGCATCACCGTATCAGTTACTTTAGCTCTGGAAGGCAATATGATGGAAATGGAAAACACGATACTGGATGCGGTCAATAGCGTAGGATGCGTAGCCACAGGCGAAGCTTTAAAATGCTTTGATACAAAGGGTACTCCGATTATAAGAGAGGGTGTAAAACTCACGTCTAAAAACAGAGACAGCAAAAAATATCAAACGCCCTTTGGTGTCATTGAAATTAAACGTCATGTTTACCAATCATCAAAAGGAGGGCATATTTTTTGTCCATTAGAAGACTCGGCGCATACTATTTTTGCAGCGACTCCTAAATTTGCACAGCAATTGTCCCACAAGTATTCCCAAGGAAATGCCAATTCAGTTTGTCTTGATTTGAAGAATAATCACAACCGGATCATTGCCAAATCCACGATACAAAATGTAACGAACTGGGTAGGAAGTATTGCGACGGCACAAGAAGAAAAGTGGGAGTATGAGCTGCCTGAATTAGATGAACCCATTAGTACGATTGTTTTCAGTTTAGATGGTGCTTATGTTTTAATGGCAAACGAAGGTTACCGTGAAGCAATGGTTGGTAACCTGTCTTTGTATGACTGCGAGGGTGAACGCCAGCATACTCTCTACTTGGGAGAAGCGCCTGAATATGGGAAGGCAAGTTTCAAAGAGCGGTATGAGCATGAAATCACCTGCATAAAAGCCCGTTACCCCGATGCACTTTATCTTGGTATTGCAGATGGAGCCAAAGATAACTGGACATTTTTAGAGCAACATACTCAGCAACAATTGGTTGATTTTTATCATGTCACTGAATATTTAGCAAAAGCCTCTCATGCTGTTTTTCCAAAAAAATCAACGGCTATTGATCGTAAAAAATGGCTGTCAGATCGTTGTTCCCAACTCAAGAATGACACAGGGGCGGCGCAAACCATTTTAGAAGAATTAACGCCATTAATGGAATCTAGGCTCACCAAATCAATCAAGGCGGATTTAGAAACAACGCTCACCTATTTTAAAAATAATATCGCTAAAAACAGGATGAATTATGCCTCACATGTTAATAAAAATTTACCGATTGGTTCGGGCGTGACAGAAGCAGCTTGTAAAACATTAGTTAAACAGCGGCTTTGTGGCTCAGGTATGAGATGGAAAACAAAAGGAGCTAAAGTTGTATTGAGTTTACGTGCATTAGTTCAAACAACAAATAGGTGGCAACAATTTTGGGAGAAAATTATTCAAGGTGAGGCTCAATATTTAATGGCTTAATACATCATATTAAAGCCTCACCCTTTGAAATTTGAAACCCTTGATATTGAATGGGCAGATACTCTGCATCCTGGTATATACCTGACAAATACCAAGCATGTCCTATATGAAACAACGTGCTCCTGTCATCACATCACGCGCAAAGAAGTTCATCGATCAAGCCATGAGTCACTGCCTGAGATCAGTTGCAGTGAATGGCGACTTGTTGGCCCTGGTCTCGCATCCTTGATTGTCTGCCTTAGCTATCGCATGCGCTTATCACGTGAGCGGGTACAGGAATTTTTGCACGATTGGCTAGGGATACGACTCAGTATCGGGACGATTAATAATACGCTTCATGAAAGTGGCGCTGCCGCGATGCCGATTGAAGAGGAGCTCGTACAAGAAATCGTCAATAGCGAATTGCTGCACGTAGATGAAACGTCTTGGATGGAGCTCACGACATTTCTATGGTTATGGGTCTTTACCACCGACAGCGTAACTGCCTATTGGATTGCCTCTCGCAGTGCCGAACTCATTGAGAATATATTGGGTGAAGACTATGTCGGCTGGCTAATGAGTGATGGTTATCAGGTCTACCGACGATACCCGAACCGTATGCGCTGTTGGGCGCATTTGCTACGAAAAGCAGAGGGGCTGAAAGAAAGCCTTGATAAAGAAGCACAACTTTTTGGTCAACAAACGCTTGATTTATTAGGTGTGTTAATTACCTCAGTACGTGATGCAAGAAATCGGCAGCCGAACGAACCACTTTCAAGTACCTACCGGTTGCAACTATTGGTATATCAGCAACTATGCGTACAAATGCAATCGCATACTCACAAAAAATCGGCTGCACTGGCCACGGAAATGCTCAATGATTGGGAGGCTATTTTTCGCGTATTGGATTACCCTCAATACCCATTAACGAATAATGAAGCTGAACGGGCTTTGCGGCATTGGGTCATCTTGCGGGGCATTTGCTATGGTACGCGGACAGAAGAAGGCTCTCGCGTATTTGCCATTTTAATCAGTGTCATTGAAACGTGTCGAAAAAGAAACCAATCGCCCTGGGTTTATTTGGCAGCTGTCATAGCTAGTCAACGGACAGGTAGTGCGGTTCCAGCATTGCCTAGTATTAAGGTCTCTGAATAATTACATTCGTAATAATCATTTTCGGCAATTTAAATTATATGGAGTTGATGGAATTAAAAGTATATAGCCTAACAAGGGTGGTCCAGCTGACCGTTGGCAGCGCAGATTTTTTGTCGAAGGTTATTTTTTTATCAAAGGTCAGTGCTTTGTCAGAGTTCATCGAATATCTGCCAACGTCATCTGACCACGTCGTTATATGTTTCATAATAATATAATTGACAAAGTTATCATAAATGATATTATTTTAAGCTATGGAATGGCATATATCGTTTTACAATCACAAGGTGGAGGCTGAAACGCTTTCTTTTCCTAAAGGCATCTTAGCAAATTTCTTGCATATAGCTGAAATGATAGAGGAATGTGGCCCTGCCCTTGGTTTACCTTATACAAAAGCATTAGGTAATGGGCTTTTTGAAATAAGAGCTAAAGGCACGGAAGGGATTGGGCGGTCATTCTTTTGTACTGTTAAAAACCAAGAAGTTATTATTCTGCATACTTTTATTAAAAAGTCACAGAAAACACCCAATAAAGAAATGGGAATAGCTCGAAAAAGATTAAAAGAGGTTAAGTCATGAGACCATCATTTGCAGACTTCAAAAAGAAAGTGCTGGAAGATATAGAAGTAAAGCAAGAGTATGAAAGCCTTGCACCAGCTTATGTTCTTAGAAAGCAATTAATTAAAATTCGTAAAGATGCAGGCTACACTCAAGAAGAACTAGCTGAAGTTTTACATACTAAGAAAAGTAATATTTCTAGGTTAGAAAATGTTAATTCTAATATTTCTCCTAAACTATCAACTATTGAAGAGTATGCTAAAGCAGTTGGGTATCAAATTGAAATAAATTTTATACCTCAAGTAGAACAGCATATAACAAGCAAATCCAGCTGACCGTTGGCAGCGCAGATTTTTTTCCAAAGGTCAGTTTTTATCAAAAATCAGTGTTTTGTCAGAGTTCATCGAACACCTGCCAACGGCATCTGATTTGGTCGTTAGGATTTAAAGGTTTAACTGAATTATAAAAGTATTGGAAACATTAAATGCAAAAATTCTTTTTGGATTATTTGTTCGGTTAGTTGATGGCCAACAATAATTGAAATGGTTTAATAAAACAGGACACTTCTAAAGACAGATTTATAATGTCCATTAGAGGTGAATATGAGTAAGCAAACTAAACCAAAAAGACCTGTATATAATCTTGAATTCAAACAAGATGCAGCCAAATTAGTCATTGAGAAAGGATATACCCACCAACAAGCCGCAGACAGCTTGGGCGTGTCCTTAAGTGCGATTGGACGCTGGGTTAGAGCAGAACGAGGACCGACAGTCGAAACAAAGTCAACGCCTACGTTGTCCGGTCAAGCTGAGTTAATCAAGTTACGCAAGGAAGTCGAACAGTTGCGTATGGAGCGCGAAATATTAAAAAAGGCAGCGGTCTTCTTTGCGAAAGAAGTCGAGTAAAATATGTATTTATTCGAGAGCAACAGAAGACCTACCCCGTTAAAGTATTATGTCGGGTTATGAGAGTCAGTACCAGTGCTTTTTATGCATGGAATCAGCAGCCTGAAATGACAGAAAAAAACAGAGAAAGAGAGGCGTTTGATATCAAAGTGCACAATATTTTTGAGGAGAACAGAAGAATTTATGGGTCACGCCGCATATCTAAGGCACTGAAAGAACAAGGTATAAATGCGGGACGCTATAAAGTCAGGCAGGCAATGGCACGATTAGGTCTTGAGGTGCGCTACCCTAAGAAATTTAAAGTGACAACTGACAGTGATCATAATCATTCAATTTCACCGAATACGCTGAATCGTGAATTTGAGGTAACAGAGCCTAATAAGGTCTGGACAACGGATATAACGTATGTGTGGACACTTGAAGGCTGGCTCTATGTTGCTGTTGTCATTGATTTATTTTCTCGGCAGGCTGTGGGCTGGGCGGTTGATGATCATATGCGAACATCATTATGCGTCAGAGCACTACAAATGGCTTTTTGGAGAAAAAAACCAGCACCAGGTGTACTGCATCACTCGGATAGAGGGAGTCAATATGCTAGCTACGAGTATCGTCAACACCTAGATATCATGCAAATGCAGCAGAGTATGAGTCGTAAAGGGAACTGTTGGGACAATGCACCAACAGAACGCTTTTTCCGCAGTCTTAAGCATGAGGAGTTAAATTACAACAACTTTAGAACCAAAGAAGCAGCAAAGCTAAGTATTATTGATTATTTAGCTTTTTATAACGGCAAACGTACTCACTCAAAACTTGGTTATCAATCACCATTACAATTTGAGCGAGAATTTTATAGGGAAGCGTCTTAAAAAAGTGTCCGGTTTTTGTTGACCATTACACTTCACCCTGTCCCAGCCATTACGCTGGGCATTTGGCTACTATGCCGTCTGCTGACTTCTGTTTAATCATCGACAAGGTTGCCCCTGTAGACGCTATGCGCACTTATTGCGTTGCTATCGTATTCGCTAGTTCACCGTTGGATAGCCATCGGGACTCCTGGACATTTAAATCAGTTGCCCACTGACTCATTTCATACAATAAGCTGACATCGCTTGTTAAACAGATCTCCCCAGATAAAAGCGTAAACTGTCACGACACTGCCTTGCCATTTACCGTATCTCGCGAACCTGTGGGTTTCGTTATCATTGGCTAACTCACCCCTGAGACTCGGCCTTGTATGACATTCTTGTACATAGGCTCGTAGTTTTGCACTCGGGCTTCCTTCTCACAACACCTCGCGAAGTTGCAATTGCCGTCGGCTAGTAGTTATAATCACCCTAAAATAACGGGTAAAGTAGGTTCTCCTACAGGGGACTTTCACCCCATTAGTTTACGCCCATGCTGGGCGTACCAATCAAATTCACTTGACCGTAAAAAGCGTCACGCCTTTTGCTGTTGCAAAAGCCCTGCCACTTTTTACGTCAAGTGATTTGGGCGTTATCTTTTTATAAATAGGTAAGACTTTAGATGAATGAAAGCTATAGGAATGGACTAATTACGGCTGAGCAAAAATCACAGGATGATTATGATAAAACTGTTATTTCGCTTTCTGGTGGTGCTCTTGGAATCTCTCTTATCTTCATCAAAGATATTATAGGTGATTCAGAGCCAATAATGGTATGGACTGTTATTACAGCATGGGTTCTTTGGGCTTTAAGCATCACCTCTGTTTTGATTTCTTATTTTCTGAGTCGTTTAGCCTTGCGAAAAAGTATTATTCAATTAGATAATGATAATTTTTCAGAAGGTGTTGGCGGCTGTGCTGCTAAAGCAACACAAGTCTTCAACGTCATATCGGGAGCTTTGTTTATTTTAGGCATTGTCTTTCTCATTATTTTTTCATCACAGAACATAGGAAGTAAAACAATGAATGATAAAACAAGCAAAGAATCTATAGAAAAGAAAGTTCCTTCACAGCCAACCCCTCACTGCCATTAAGTTAAGGAAAATTTGTTAAAAAACAAGGATAATATAGGCATTTTATGATAATAATGGTTAAAAAAGTCAAGCAATAAATAAAAGTCGAGCTCAACTTAAAAATGAAGCATTTACAAAAAGTCACCGAGTTTCGGAAAAGGATTTTACTCGAAATCGTAGTTTGCCGTTTGCATTATTAATGGTCTTAATGATGAGAAAAAGTGTTAAATCAGTGCAAAATGTAGTGAATGAAGCGATGAGCTGGCTAGATTTACCACCTGTAACGGCCAGTGCTTATTCGCAAGCACGTTATAAGCTTAAGCACACTGCATTTATAGAACTCAACCAAACCGCTATAGTTGAAACGGTGTATGGTGGTGATGGCGACTATCATAAATTCTGGGGTTTTCGGGTCTTGGCAATTGATGGTTCAAAAGTTGTTTTGCCGAATACAGAAGATGTCCGAGAAGAATTTGGCACGATTTCTTATTCAAATGGCAAGGATAGTGAAATAATAGGGCAGCATCCCTATGCACTCGCCTCGGTGCTCTATGATGTATTGAATCGAGTGGCAATTGATGCACGTTTGGGCAGAGCGAGAGCTTATGAAATTGATTTGGCGGTTGAGCATTTAGCTCATACACAAGCAAAAGATTTGTTGACGATGGACAGGAACTACCCATCTTATCGAATGCTGGCTGAATTGACTCAATCTCGGAGAGATTATGTTATTCGTTGTTCGGCGGCCTCGTTTGCAGTAGCAAGAAAAATGCTAAAAGGTGAAGGAAAAGAAAGCCAAACGGCAACACTTAAGCCTTGTGCTGAGCAAATGTCCATTATTCGTAAATTAGGCCTACCTGTTTCACTTAAGGTACACTTTGTACGGGTTAAGTTGAGTACTGGTGAAAATGAAGTTTTAGTGACTTCCTTACATAATGAAAAGTACTATCCGAGTGCTGATTTTGCTGAGCTATATTATTTGCGCTGGGGAATTGAAACCTTTTATGGGTTGTTAAAAACTCGGTTAGGGCTGGAAAATTTTACGGGAACTCAGGCAGAGGCAGTGAAGCAGGATTTTCATTCAAGTGTATATTTAACGGGGCTTGAGTCAATATTAACGGATGCTGCACAGAAACAACTAGATGCCAAAGAAACAAAATACCCACAGATCGTTAACCGCTCGGTATCGTTTAATGCCATCAAAAATCATGCGTTCGATTTATTGCTTGGAGACACTGAGACCAACTTCATAGAGGAAAAGCTGACGGCACTATTTTTAACTAATCCCACCATTGAACGAAAGCACCGCAACCCGCCTCGTAAAAAATCATCTGCGAGGCGCTTGCTGAATTTTCATAAGCGGCAGAAAAAGCATTGTTTTTAAAAGAAATATCTCTTAACTTAATGGCAGTGAGCCAACCCCTCCTAAAACCCCACCAAAATCAGATCCGACACCTCTCACTGAAGGGGTAATTCCTCCGCCACCTCCACCAACCCCTCCTACAAATGAGGAATAAAAGATAACAATGCGCCCCTTTGGGAAGCCGCTGAGCTTAGCGTTAGGCTATAAAGATATATGACTAAATATAGCCGTTTATGGCAAAATACGGAAAGACCATAAGAATATAGGAAAATTTAGTAATGCCTGTAGTAAGCAGATTTCTTGGAATAATTATCGCAATGTATTGGGATGATCATGCCCCGCCACATTTTCATGCTAAATATGCCGAATATGAAATTACTGTAAATATTCGTACTGGTGTAGTTGAAGGGAAATTCCCAAAGCGAGCATTACGCCATGTCCTTGAATGGTATGAAATACACAGAGAAGAATTAATTGAAAACTGGGAGCTTTGTCAGAATGATGAGTCTCCAAAATCAATTGAACCACTGGAGTAAATTATGTTCCTTCATGTTACAAGTGCAAAATATTTAGAAGATTATAAAGTACAAGTGTCCTTTAATAATGGTCGGGAAGGTATAGCTGATTTATCTAGTGCCTTAAAAGGAAAGATATTTGAGTCATTAAAAAATAAATCTGAGTTTTCAAATTTAGTTGTTGATAAAGAGCTTGATACTATCGTATGGTCGAATGGTGCAGACTTAGCTCCTGAATTTATTTTTTTTCAAGCATTTAAAGATGAGCCAGAATTACAACATCAATTTATAGAATGGGGCTATGTAACTCAAAATAGCCTAACCATAGCATCCAGTTGACCGCTGGCAGCGCAGTTCGTTTAAAAAGGTCATTTTTTTATCAAGCATCATCGCGCTGTCAGAGTTCAGTTGAATATCTGCCAGCGTCAACTGATGCAGTCGTTAGTTTCTTTAAGGAAAATTTATGGAACAGGATCTTGAGAAAAAGATTAATCAACTTGAAAATAAACTTTCTCATTATAGGGAAATGGATAAAATTTCCTCAGATCTAACTAATAAAATTAATGATGTAGAGACAAATATTGACCAACTTGTTACTCAAAAAATAGAAGAATTACGCCCCAAAGCAATATCTATTTTAGGAGATACTCTCATAATTCCAACAAATCAGTGGACTTTAGGTATTTTTGCATTAATTCTTATCACAGCATTAACTGCTTTTGGGACAGCAGTATATTTACCTAAAGATCGATTAGAAGTTATTAGTGGAACTGCGTATCGGTTTATTAATGGTGAGGTTGAAGCTGATAGCTCAAAGGATGTTTCGCAAATACTTAGAATTGTAACTCCGCATGAACTCACAATTTCTGATCTCGAAAAAAAGTCATATAAATTATCAGAACAACAGAAATTATATTATACGACTGATACAGAAACTCTCGAAAAATTCGGAGATGATTTAGAAACTCTTGGTGCTCAAGGATATACTCGCTGGGAAGGGTATGGAACAGCTTCATCACCTGAGAAACGCCAATGGGTTTGGAGTGTAACATGGGCAAAAGACAAAGCCGTAAGCCCTGCGTTGGTTGTTCAAGCCTATAAAAAACGTTTTCATAGAGACTCAGGTATTTATATTGAAGAGTTTCGGGTGGGAAAAACTCTTCACAATTCCAACTAACAAGGCGCTCCACCTGACCGCTGGCAGCGCAGTTAATTTAAAAAGGTCATTTTAATATCAAGGTTCAGTGCGTTATCAGAGTTCACCGAATATCTGCCAGCGTCATGTGAGCTTGTCGTTAGAATTTCATAATCTCAAAATAGGCGTTTCAATTAAAACCAACGTAAGCGCTCAATAGAGCACGTACTTGCCCTATTCAGAAATGCCAGGTTTTTTAATGTTCCAAGGCAGCAAGGCCTCCACTTTATCAACCGTATCAGCATGGGGTAAAGCGGTGAGTACCTGCTTAAGATATTCATAAGGCTCCAATCCGTTTGCTTTGGCCGTTTCTATCAGGCTGTAATGTACGGCACTGGCATGAGCCCCCGCAGGTGTATCAGAAAATAACCAGGCTTTGCGCCCTATTACAAAGGGTCGAATCGCATTTTCCGCCAGAATATTGCTTATGTTGAGCTCCCCATTGCTGCAATACACATTAAGCTTATCCCACTGGTTGCTAAGATAAGTCATTGCCTTGCCTGTCAGGCTGTCTTTAGGCACTTTATGCCGGTTATCTTCCAGATAGGCTTTAAGCTGATTTAGTACCGGGATGCTTTTCTGTTGACGCTGCAGATACTTTTCATTCACCGAAAGTGTTTTGATTCCTCGTTCAATCACGTACAGTTTATTAATCAGGCTCAGTACTTTGCCTGCTTTTGAGGGCTTGTTGTTTTTGCCCTTCTTGGCTTTGGGTTGTGCATTATGCGCTTCTTTAAAATAACGACGCGCATGATCCCAGCATCCCAATTGAGTCATGCCATTTTTTAGGCATGCGGCATTGTATCCTGCATAGCCGTCGGTTTGCAGGTAGCCGCCATAGCCATCCAGCAGGCGCAGAGGCACCTCACCACTCCGAGATGGATCGTATTCAAACAGGATGCTTTTTTCACCCGGCGGCCCGCCCAGCGTGACCCACATATATTTATCCGAGCTTGCCGATCGCCCCGGTTCCTTTAAGACCTGAACCCGCGTTTCATCGGCCTGTATGACGGTTCCCAGCTGTTGATGCTCTCGCATCAGGTTGATCAGAGGCTGAAGCTGTTTGGCGAGAGCAATGACCCAGTTGGCCAATGTTGCTCTGGAAAGTTCACCGCCATAACGCGATAAAATCCCTTCCTGACGATACAAGGGCAAGCCATCTGCATATTTGGCAATAATGATGAAGCACATCAAGCTGATACTTCCCATTGCTCCGACAATAGGATGCCCCGGCATTTTCGCTGCTGTAAGCCGACGCTGTTTTTCACCGTCAATCCGGTCGACAAAAACAGCTTTTTCCTGCATGTATTCAAGCACCCGTACTTTGGCAGGAATAATATCCAGCTCTTCTTTCACCTTGGTGAAGAAAGTATCAATGGCACCTTCTTTTTCTGCCTCCGTCAAACGAATGAAAACTTGCTCGCGCGGCAATTTATCTGAAAAGGGTTTGCGCCCCGGCTTTTTCTTGGTATCCGTCGAACTTGCCTGATTCTCATCGGCAAGAGCTTCATCCGCTCCCTCTGATTCCTCATTACCATCCACTTCATTCTCTGCCTCATCAAATAAAGAAGTTTGGTGAGATTGTTCACTAGAGGGGGCAAAACGTTTTATTTTGGATAAGCGAAGTGCTTCTTCCAGAATGCGTATGCGCTTTTGCTGTTCGGAAATGACACCGGATTTGATCTCGACAACACGCGTCAATTCATCAATGGTCTGATCTTTTTCAAACAACAAAGCAATGCCTTCCGGCAGCAAAGAACAGGCTTTATCTTGTTGTTTTTTATTTGAAATATCGGCTGAAGTCATGCTGATATTATAGCATTTTCAGAGGCAATAATGAACGTAAAAACACTTAAAAAACAGACTCATATTGGAGTTTTTTATGGCCTTGCATTGCGCTGATATCAAAGCCGTCAAGTAACCAATTCAACTGTTGTCCCGTTAAAGTGAGCGTCTCCTCATCACCTTTGGGCCACTTGAATTTTTCTTCTGCCAATGACTTGTAATACAGTACAAAACCATTATCTTCCCAGAACAAACATTTGATCTTGTTCCGCCGTTTATTGGTAAAGGCATACAAATGCCCTTCAAAAGGATTATGCCCTAACTCGCACTCAACAATAGCCGATAGCCCTCGATGCGACTTGCGAAAATCAACGGGTTGCCGATACAGGTACACCTCCGTTAAAGACAGAGAGGGACGCATGACAACAGCCGTCATCGCAATAGCTCTAGCATGGGCCGGATGTAATGGTCAACAAAAACCGGACACTTTTTTAAGACGCTTCCCTATAAAATTCTCGCTCAAATTGTAATGGTGATTGATAACCAAGTTTTGAGTGAGTACGTTTGCCGTTATAAAAAGCTAAATAATCAATAATACTTAGCTTTGCTGCTTCTTTGGTTCTAAAGTTGTTGTAATTTAACTCCTCATGCTTAAGACTGCGGAAAAAGCGTTCTGTTGGTGCATTGTCCCAACAGTTCCCTTTACGACTCATACTCTGCTGCATTTGCATGATATCTAGGTGTTGACGATACTCGTAGCTAGCATATTGACTCCCTCTATCCGAGTGATGCAGTACACCTGGTGCTGGTTTTTTTCTCCAAAAAGCCATTTGTAGTGCTCTGACGCATAATGATGTTCGCATATGATCATCAACCGCCCAGCCCACAGCCTGCCGAGAAAATAAATCAATGACAACAGCAACATAGAGCCAGCCTTCAAGTGTCCACACATACGTTATATCCGTTGTCCAGACCTTATTAGGCTCTGTTACCTCAAATTCACGATTCAGCGTATTCGGTGAAATTGAATGATTATGATCACTGTCAGTTGTCACTTTAAATTTCTTAGGGTAGCGCACCTCAAGACCTAATCGTGCCATTGCCTGCCTGACTTTATAGCGTCCCGCATTTATACCTTGTTCTTTCAGTGCCTTAGATATGCGGCGTGACCCATAAATTCTTCTGTTCTCCTCAAAAATATTGTGCACTTTGATATCAAACGCCTCTCTTTCTCTGTTTTTTTCTGTCATTTCAGGCTGCTGATTCCATGCATAAAAAGCACTGGTACTGACTCTCATAACCCGACATAATACTTTAACGGGGTAGGTCTTCTGTTGCTCTCGAATAAATACATATTTTACTCGACTTCTTTCGCAAAGAAGACCGCTGCCTTTTTTAATATTTCGCGCTCCATACGCAACTGTTCGACTTCCTTGCGTAACTTGATTAACTCAGCTTGACCGGACAACGTAGGCGTTGACTTTGTTTCGACTGTCGGTCCTCGTTCTGCTCTAACCCAGCGTCCAATCGCACTTAAGGACACGCCCAAGCTGTCTGCGGCTTGTTGGTGGGTATATCCTTTCTCAATGACTAATTTGGCTGCATCTTGTTTGAATTCAAGATTATATACAGGTCTTTTTGGTTTAGTTTGCTTACTCATATTCACCTCTAATGGACATTATAAATCTGTCTTTAGAAGTGTCCTGTTTTATTAAACCATTTCAGTTACTTGATGCTTGGTTATGCAATACTTTACCCGAAGAGGTGACAGCTTCTTTTAAATGAGAGAGTTGCAGTCTTAGTCGGGATTTGCAATAAGGCCCAGTGTTCATGGAATTTGCATTATAATCCAAGCTAATTCGCTCGACTAAAACATGTGCAACTGCCTCCTTACAAGCCCCAGTTGAACTGAGCACTTGAAACAAAAAGGCTCTCAGTGTCACTAAAGGAGTAAAAACGGTGCTACGAACATTCCCTGATTGATGAATGGCTTCAATTAAACTATCAGGTATTAGTCCTTTAAAAGGAAGGTCATTGAGTTGAAAAAAGGTATTTTTAAAAGATCGGATTTGTAAGCGTAGGCTTAATCGGCTAGACTTTTTCATTAGTTAGGCTTTTTCTTAGGATTAATTGTTTTGTAGGAAATTCAATTATATCTAATAAGTAGTTAAAGCCTAACTTTAAACCTTATAAAATCATTATTATTCAAGTACATGAGTTGCGACTGGTAGCGGCATTAGGGTCAGCCAGCTTGATTTTTATTTTGAGTTACTCTTTATAAGAAAAGTGTATGTAGGTATTTCCAGTCAAAGAATTCACCAGGATCGGTTTTGCGTATAGGAGCAATGTCGCTATGCCCTGTGATATGCTCAAAGCTAAGCGTTGGGTAAGTCTGAATGAGTGACTGAATTAATGTGGCCAGCTGGGTGTATTGTTTTTCCGTATAGGGTAGGTAATCAGTGCCTTCTAATTCAATGCCAATAGAGAAGTCATTACATTTTGAATGTCCTTGATATTCTGATATGCCTGCATGCCATGCTCTCTTATTGAAGGCAACAAACTGGGTAATGCTACCGGTACGATTTATTAAAATATGACTGGACACTTCTAAGTGGCAAATTTTGGCAAAACTAGGGTGACTTTGGCTATTTAGTTGATTGGTAAATAGTTGTTCTATATAAGGGGTATTAAATTGTCCTTCAGGTAAGCTGATACAATGAATGACGATTAAAGATAGTTTTTGTTCTACCGTGCGCGCATCATAATTAGGTGATTTAACGATACGTGCAGAGCTTAGCCAGTGATTTTTGATTTTCATAAGTAGAGTGAAGGTCGTAAGATATGAGGCATTGTAAAATATCTATTATCATCTGCTACATTATATGGAATAATGCTTGCAGAGTTTTTGAGTGCGTTATGGAACTTTGTTTAAATGGGGCTAAGCTGTTCCGTTAATGGATAGGGGCGAGAATTTAAAAATACTCGAGTCTGACTTGTCTTTTGACTCCACAGTCATACTAGAAAAATAGATACGTAGTCTGCTATGTGCCTGCTTTCCTAATGTGACTGTGCAGCCAAAATCTTGTGTCATATTTGCGGGTATTACTAAATTCTCACTCCTTCAGATAATACAATACAGATAAAATCTAAAGGATATAAGCTATGTTTGAAATTATTTTGCTTGTTGTGGTCGTTGCTGCTGCGTGGTTTTATATGACATCTCGTAATGAAAGTATTGCTGAGCAGTCAGAAGTTAATGAGCCTGTTGAAAGTGTGGCTGTGCAGAAAGATGATAAGCTGGTTGCAGAGCCAGTTAAAGTCACTGAGACAAGCATGATGCGGTTACTTTATGTGCAAACTGCTAATGGCATTCCGCAAGATTCGACTTTAAGACGACATTATTTACAAAATGCTATGGCGAATAAGCCTAGTGATGTCGCAGATTTTCCTGAGGACTCAACATTGCGTCGTCATTTTCTACAAAATGAGTTTGCGCAAGCAAGTAGTGTGGATGCTCCTGTGATTGAAGTGAAACAAGATGCACCTGTCGTCATTGAAGTAGCTGTTGAAAATGTCATAAGCAGGATGCCTGAGGAAGCTATATTAAAACGACACTTTATACAGCAAGTTGTTGCAGAAGTAGAAGAAGCTATGTCGGTATGCCCAACGGATTCAACTTTAAAACGTCATTATGATGCACAAGTATTTAGTGCGGTCATTAATAAATTGCAGGCGTAAACCTGTACTTCTTGTTTATCCCGATACCTAGGTCTGAGAATTTTATAAAACCCTTAGCCCATATTCACTGTTAGACGATTTAAGAATAAAGTATGTCTTATTCCAAACCGATAGATGTTCAAGCTTTTCTTGCCGAAGATATTGGCAGTGGTGATATTACTGCCGCTATTGTTTCAGCAACGAAGTCTGCTAGTGCCAGAGTGATTACCCGTGAAGCGATGCTGTGCTGTGGGCAAGAGTGGTTTACTGCCGTCTTTACAGCACTACAGCCTGATATTGAAATAAATTGGTTAGTCACAGAAGGTCAATGGGTGCAAGCTAATGAATTGCTTTGTACTTTAAGTGGTTTGGCGCGCCCCTTATTAACGGGAGAGCGACCCGCATTAAATTTATTACAAACACTTTCTGCCACCGCAACACAGGCACATAAATATGCTGAAGCTGTGGCAGGTACGGGCTGCAAGGTTTTAGATACGCGTAAGACTATCCCTGGTTTGCGCGATGCGCAAAAATATGCGGTTGTTTGTGGCGGTTGCTATAATCATCGCATTGGCCTTTATGATGGTATTTTAATTAAAGAGAACCACATTATGGCAGCGGGTAGTATTGCCGAGGCTGTAGCGATTGCACGGCAACTTAGTGATACTATTTTAGAGGTTGAAGTTGAATCTATGGATGAATTGCAGCAAGCAATTGTTGCACAACCAGATAGGGTTATGCTTGATAATTTTACAGTTCCACAATTGTTGGTAGCCGTTAAGTTGGTAGCAGGAAAAATCGCCTTGGAAGCATCAGGCAATATTTCTTTAAGGAATATTAGAGAGATTGCAGAAACGGGGGTCGACTATATTTCCATCGGGGCTTTAACTAAAAATATACTGGCCGTGGATTTATCTATGCGTATCGATTTAGTGGATTAGTCATGGTTGAATTAGATCAATTATTGAAATATATCACTCAGGGTGTTTATGTTGTTGGTGTTGCTGATGGCGAGCAAACGCATGCTTTTACAGCGGCATGGGTAATGCAGGTTTCTTTTTCACCTGTTTTACTGGCAATTAGTATTAATCCCGAACATCACTCATATCAATTGTTAAAGCGCGGAGGCGTGTGTAGTATTAATGTCTTAAATAAACAGCAAATGGATCTTGCTGCTCATTTTGGGCAATCTGGCATACAAGATAAAATGGCGACTGGACAGTGGCAAGTAGCTAAAACGGGGGCGCCTATTTTACAAGAAAGCTTGGCTTATTTTGATTGTAAAGTGAGTCATGAAGTTGAAGCGGGTGACCATCAGTTAGTTATCTGTGAAGTACTGGATGCTGGGCAATTAAATACTGGGGTGCCTATGCTATATGCTGAGACGGGGACTATGGATGATAGTGATGTCTTATATGATAAATAAGCTAAGCTTGGTTGTTGTGTCGCTTTGATTAATAAGATTATGAAAATAAATAGACGCAGAAGCCCTAGGGTGGTTGGAGGCTTGGTCGTAGATATTACCAATCATAATGGTGAAAGCTTTAGTGCCAAGACTTTAAATGTTTCTTATAATGGTTTCGGCATGCAGTGTAGTACTATTGACCGTAATTTGATTACGCCGCAAGGAGATTTTGTGGAGGCGGGACGGCCAGTCGAGTTTGATGTGAGTTTGATGCTGCCTGAAGGTGAGCACGGGCGAGGTGGTATGATTGTTGCCAAATGCCGAGTGCTGTATTCACGTCGGCTGGCGAATGACCGTTGTGAAATTGGTATGCGCTATATAAAGATTGAAGATGATGGCGAGGAAAAGTTGGCGCGCTATATTCAGGATGCTATTTCTGCCTAACATATCCATTTTTGTGGTGAATTTTTAGTAAATTGCTGACCCGTATATTTTGTCTCATAATGAAGACAGTTTGTAATATGTTGAATTTATTGATTTTTAAATTTGTTTTATTTTTTTATAGTAAATGGCGTCGCTTTTTTGCGACAAGCCTTCAAAATTGAGACTAGTTGGCATTGTTTTGGTAAAAATATAGGCTATTCAGTTGTGTGGGTTAAGGCTGAATGGTGTTGTTTCCAAGTGCTATAGTTACGTCCCCTCGTTTTATCTTTTTTCAAAAATTTATTTTATCTAAGTTCGCTTTTTGGCGACTATTATCACTTTACTTTGTTGAAAATCTCTCTGTTATTATATGCTAATAGCCGTAGAAATTTTCTATCGCTTTGATTAAACACTCTATCGCTAAGCGTCTTTTAAGTAATTTTCTATTTTGGCATGTTTAGTGCTTTTCAATAATGTTGAATGATGATTATTCACAATCTTGCTAGCTATTTAGAGTCCACTCAAAAAGTCTAAGGCACTGATAATTAAAATTAAATATCTAAAAATGATATAATAAATGCAAGGAAATTGACCCAAAACCAGCAAAACCCTTGCACATGATTCGAATACATAGCCAAACTCAGATGACCCTCGAGGGTTTTGAAACGCCTTTTGAACGACAAATGGATAAAAATAACCGTTGGGTCAAACTTGGCGAATGCATTCCGTGGGATGATTTTTCAGAAGCCTATTATCAAAGCTTTTCGGCCAAGGTAGGTCGCCCTGCCAAATCAGCTCGTTTGGTGATCGGTGCCGTCATCATAAAGCACAAATTATGCCTGGGTGATGAAGAAACGGTTTACATGATCCAGGAGAACCCATATCTACAGTTCTTCTGTGGTTTGGTTGAGTTTCAGACCGAACAACCTTTTGCACCCTCCTTGTTTGTTGAGATAAGACGGCGTATGGGAGAAGGGACGTTCGAACAATTTCAGCAAGCCATCATCAATCAAATGGAGGGTGAATCAACCAATGGTGATCATACCCCGACTGCAGGCAAGTCTGATGATTCAGATATCAAAACTGGGGTTGAAAGCCACTCATCCGTTGATGAAATGCCCAAGAATGACACCGGCTCGCATCAAGGCCGTCTGATATTGGATGCCACGGTTGCCGAACAGGCCGTACGCTTTCCTACCGACCTGAGCTTGCTCAACGAAAGCCGAGAAATCAGCGAACAGTTGGTTGATTTATTGTACGATGCAACACGGGATGGCACGAAGCCCAGAACGTATCGCCGAGTTGCACGAAAAGCCTACCTTGCCATCGCCAAGCAACGTCGCCCCGGAAAAAAGAAACTGAGACGCGGGATCAAACAGCAATTGCAATATCTTCAACGCAATCTGGGACATATCGATGCACTTCTTGACAGCCTGCCAAGCCGTGAAATCCCCCTCAGCCCAAAGCAGCTCAAGCAATACTGGGTGATACAGCATGTTTATGCTCAACAGCTTGAAATGTACGACAACAAAACTCAACGTTGTGATGATCGTATTGTCAGCATTCATCAGCCACATGTTCGTCCCATCATCCGAGGCAAGCAAAACAAGAAAACAGAATTTGGAGCCAAGATTAGCGCCAGTTTGACTGACAAAGGCCTTGCGCATATAGACAACCTGGACTGGAATGCCTTTAACGAAGGGCAAGACCTCATGGCACAAGTCGAAAACTACGCCGCACGACTGGGGCACTATCCCGAAAGCGTACATGCGGGTCCCATCTATGGAACCCGTAAAAACCGAGCCTATCTCAAGGAAAAAGGTATCCGCTTCGCCGGCAAGCCGCTGGGCAGGCCGAAAAAAGCGACAGAAGACAATGCTCAGCAACTGAAACAAGAAAAAAAGCAGCGACTCACTGATTATCGGCAACGCATCCCGATTGAAGGCAAGTTCGGGCAAGGTAAAAATGGCTACAATCTAAACTACATTCGAGCCAAAACTCAACGTACATCAGAAGCGTGGATTCGTAGTATCTTCTTGGTCATGAACTTGCTGGTATTGGTCCGGCATTTTTTTGTGTTCATGAAAAAGCAGTTGGTTTTGCTGAAATCTTATTCTTTTTTCTATCCTTTACACAAAATACTGCCTGCTTGGTTATCAAGGAAGTCAATGAGGCAAAATTTTGCTTTTTGCTCTGTGAGTTTTTGAGTTAGCTCTATTTAGACCTCAAGGTTATTAGAATTTTGGCTTAAGAATGTGCTATTAAGTGAACTTACCATATTATTAATTATATTTTTTATTATGGTTATTTTATTTAATATTTTTAAATCTGAAGTTTCCAAAAAAATCATCAAGCCACCATGCGTAACAGTACGGCAATCAGTGGATTTATCGGGGAGTTGCTTGGTTTGGGGCAAACATGATTAAAATCCGGGTTCAATGCTGCCTCGGTAATGATGCGCCGCACGTCTGAAAAGGCAAAACTGGCGCGCCCTTTTACTTTGTGCCGACGCTCCGGATCCGCCTTTAAACGGTCGGCATAAATCCAGGTCAGCGTACTTGCCATCATACAAAAATTCAAATGATTGGTCACGGAATGCGCATTACGACACTGACTTTTTTGACTGCCGATGTCTTGTTTCAACTCCTTGAATCCTGATTCGATTTTCCATCTCGCACCATAAAACTCGATCATTTGCGTGACCGATAATGACAAGTCCGTGCTAAACAGTGCGATCCATTGCGTTTTACGAAAAACCCACACGACGCGTACTTTGCATTTTAAACTTTTCAGCATGACAATGCGTTCATGGGCAAGTACCGTACGCTGTTTGCCATAAAGAGTCACCTGATATTCGGCGGCTTCGTGACGAATGCATTTTGCCATTTCTGTTGCCGAACCCAAGCGCTGGCCATATTTTCGAGGTCTCCCTCGCTGCCCAGATTGTCTTGTCTCGGGAAGATCATATAAAACACTATTACAGCGCAGGCGCGACAGAATATCAAACAGACTGCCTACCTCTTTGCGTACGGGCTTTAACAAACCTGCATTGCCAAACCAACTATCGGTCACCGCGAGTATTTGCTTGCCGGAAAAATGATTTGCAACCCCGATGATCATCTGTGCAGCTTGGCCGATCTTGGTTTCAAACGACTGCAATCGACCTTTGATCTTCGCTCGATCGGATTGTGCATCAATCGCTTTCTGTGGAAGGTAGTGGCGAAAATCTAAAAACAAACAGGCCCAACGATTTTTTATTTGCTTGAGCAAACCGATGGCTACCACGTTTTGTGCCCATGGGTAGTCGCTTTGATTGGCTTTGGCCGCATGATCATAAATGGTTTCGCAACCAAAGATTTTTTTGCCCACTTTAGGGTTGATGAAATCATCCAGGGCAATTAATAATCGGTCGTCCGTTTCAGGGTTGTCGATCAGGTCCCAGGCTGTTTTCCATAAACCTTGCCACGGTAATTTGGTTGATGCCATGAATGTGTAAAATCGTTTCCGCTTGATATTGATACCGAACAGCGTTTCAAGGCTACGCCATAAATTGGAACTAATGGAGGAAGTAAACGGGACAATGATCGACAGTAGCGTATAGGCAAATAACGAGGCTCTTTCTTTGCCGAGCGTGGTTTCTGAAAAATGTGATTGAAGAGGAGAAAGAAGATCGCGTAAAATGAACATGAATAAGGCTTTTTTGTTTGTATAATCAATTTGTTAGCACTGTTTATTATACTACAAAATACAGCCTTATTCACTATCAACCTGTTGTTTTTAAAGTAATTTGTACTTAAATATTAGTAATTGCTAATATTTTTCGAAAATTAGACTTTCCTAATATTTGGCTGACAAAAAACTGGGAAACCAAGCTCAGCGATATATGGACTGTATGATTTTAATTGGATCTTGCGTGCAATGTGGCAAACCCATTAATAAATGCCCCTATCCGCCTATATACCCCCCTAAAAACTGGGAAACTTCAGTTTTTAAATAACATCTATACTTAATTCGATTGGTATTTATGGTTTAAAATTTTTTAAAATACCAATTGAATGGCGCTGATAAAATAAATTGGGCTTTGTTGCGCGCCATATCTTTGTAGTGACAGTGTCTTAACCTTACCTACAAGATAATTAGCTGTTTCATTGTTGGATTATTGTCAGTTTTTAAATTTGAATATTAAGAAATTATAAAGACTACTTTATTTATGAAAATCAAATCACACATTTTAGTCAACTGCTCATCAACAAGAAAATTCTCATTTCTTGAATAATTTTGCAAAAGGCAAAGCTACCTAAAGGTGGTGACGCAAAATTCCCAGTCTAACGGAGATTACTCTTATGGCCGTGGGATTACCAAAATTAACTTCTGTATTAAATCTTAAGTTAATTTCTATTTCCTCATCAAGGATTTCTTTACGCTATATATAGCAGGAATAGTAATGAACGCTCGCAATAATCAACACAAAATAACAAACTCAAATTTGGCACGAAAAGGCTTGATGAATAGCTTGGTAGCAGCAGGAATCTTGGCTGTTTCAGGTCTTGGCGGTGCTTATGCCGCTCCAGATAAGCTTTGGAAAGCAGGTCAAATCTTGGTTAAACCACGAACGGGTTTGCCAACTAATGAATTTAATAAAGTTTTAAGGCGCAATAATGCTCAGTCCCAAGGGGTGATTGGCTCTTTAGGTGTACATATAATTTCGGTGCCGGAACATGCTGAGGCGGCTGTTGTGCAAGCCTTGTCAAGAAATCCGCATATTGAATTTGCCGAAATGGATAAAGCAGTAGCACTTAGCGCCTTTACGCCAAATGATCCTCGCTTGAATGATGCGTGGCACTTAAGTAAAGTGCAAGCTGATGTAGCATGGGACTATGCGACGGGTGAGGGTATCACTATTGCAATCCTGGATACAGGAGTGGATGGCGCGCATCCTGATTTGGCAGAACATATGGTGGCTGGTTGGAATTCTGTGGATGGTAATAATGATACTGCAGCGGTGCATTGGCATGGTACGGCGGTAGCAGGTACTGCTGCAGCAATTGGTAATAATGGGATTGGTATTACATCGATTGCTTGGAATGCTGATATTATGCCGATTAGGGTCAGTAATGCCGCTGATGGCTATGCTTTTTGGAGTGATATTGCACGTGGTTTAAATTGGGCGGCAGACCATGGAGCTGATATAGCTAATATTAGCTATGATGCAACGACTAGTTCAAGTATTAGCAAAGCAGCACAGCAAATGTATAGTCAAGGTGGCGTAGTGGTCGTTGCGGCGGGTAATGCTGGTATTGACCCAAATTACAGTGATAACCCGTACATTATTTCTGTTGCGGCAACGGATAGTACTGATAATAAAGCTAGCTGGTCAAATTATGGTAACTATATTGATGTTGCCGCCCCAGGCGTTTCAATACTGGCTACCATGCCTGGTGGTACCTATGGTTCTGTGAGTGGTACTTCTTTTGCTAGTCCTGCTACTGCGGGTGTGGTTGCCTTAATTATGTCGGCAAATCCCTCTTTAAATGCAGCTGAAGTGGAAAATGTATTAGAGGCAAGTGCTGATAAAGTTGCGGGTGCGTGGCACCCTTATTATGGAAATGGACGTGTTAATGCGGCGACTGCCGTGCAAATGGCATTGAATATGGATAATGCGCCTATTGATCAGCAAGTCCCTACGGTAAATATCTTTTCACCAGTAGTAGAGAGTATTGCGCAAGGTATAGTGCAAGTTGAGGTGAGTGCTTTTGATAATGTTGGTGTAGCAAGTGTCAGTTTGTATGCTAATAATCAATATATAGGGACTGACATGACGACTCCGTATCAATTTAGCTGGGATAGCAATGCTTTTGCTGATGGTGATGTCACTTTAACTGCAATAGCAGATGATGCCGCGGGCAATGAAGGTACTTCTGCTAGTGTGTCTGTCAGTGTGGACAATATTATTGATGTGGTTGATATCGTGCCTCCTGTCGTGACGATTAGTAATCCGACTGATGGTAGCTCTGTCAAACGTACTGTTAATATTTTGGTATATGCTCAAGATGATGTAGCTGTAGGGCAGATTAAGCTCTTTATTGATGGAGACATAAAAGCGACAGTGAATGGTGAGTCACTAAGCTTCGGTTGGAATACGCGCAAAGCAAGTGATGGAGAGCATAGTATTAATATAGTTGCTACAGATGCGGCTAATAATAGTACTAGTAAGTCGATAGTTGTTATGATTGGCGGTGGGTCGAATGATAAAAAAGGTGGCGGTGGGCGTGGTAAAAATAAATAATTTTTTCCTTTAATCCGTGAAAAAAGCTGGCATTTGCCGGCTTTTTTTATGTCTGCCTGTCAATTTCATGCAAGTAGATTTGCCGGTAGCAGGTGAATGCGTTTAAATTATTCATTCATTAAATTAACGGAACAAGTTTGCATGTCATTATTAAAACAACTGTTAATCATTATTTCAGCATTATTCTTAATGATTTTTAGTGTTAACTTTGCCATTAGTGTTAACAATATTCGTAGTTATTTACAAGGTGAGGCTGAGATTCATGCGCAAGATACGGCTACTTCATTAGGGTTATCTTTAAGTCCTTATATGCATAATGAAGCAGACCCTGTCATATTAACCATGATGAATGCTATTTTTGACATGGGCTATTATAAAGAAATTAAGTTAGTCAATGTAACAGGTAAGTCACTAGTGACGCTAAGCAATGCCAAAATATTTACCGAAGTGCCTGCATGGTTCGTCGAATATTTACCCATGCAAACAACTACTGCAAGCAGTGAAATTAGTTCTGGCTGGAGTATGGCAGGGGCTATTTATGTGACTCCAAATCCTGGTTATGCTTATTTGAAGTTATATGCACAAGCAAAACGTAGCTTTTATTATTCGTTGATCACGTTTGTATTTGCAAATGTATTGTTATTTTTAGTTTTGCGCTTTACGTTATTGCCACTCAAGAAAATTGAAAAGATGGCCTTAAGAATTTCCGAGGGTCAGTTTGAGTTAATTGAGCGGTTGCCTTGGACGACAGAGGTCAGCAATGTTACCAAATCAATGAATATCATGTCGGGCAAAATAGCAGCATCTATTAAGCGATTAAACGCTAAGCTGGATATTGTTGGTGCAAAGCTTAAGTTAGATGATCTAACGGGCTTGCATAAAAAAAGTGGTTTTAATACTGAAATGAAGCGCTTGTTTGTCAGGCATATTGAAGCTTATATTTTTATGATTAAAGTGGATGGTTTGACCAGTTTGGTAAAAGAGCGAGGCAGTGATGAGATTGATCTGCTGCTAAAGGATTTTGCGCAACTGCTTACTGATACGAGTGATAGTGATGAAGTTGGCATTTACCGCTTTTATGGTGCAGAGTTTGTTGTTTTATTGCAAGGTGCTACTGTTGATCACGCCAGAGAATTGGCGCAGAAATTAAGTGCAGCTTTCTCGGTATTGGGAGAAAAATACAGCAAACCTGATATTGCGCATATTGGCGTAACTCCCTTTAATCCAGTGGTAATGACAGAAGATATGCTTTTTGCCGCTAATGAAGCGTATGAAAAAGCACAAATTATTGGGGCCAATAGTTATTTTATCGGCGCTGCAGAAGATAAAGCGAAAGGGATTGCGGAATGGAAGGCATTAGTTTTTAGTGTGGTGGATAACAGGCAATATACCGCTTCATTTGTGAATTCTATGCAGAGTTTGCAATCAAACCAAATTGTCATGCAGGATGTTTTTACATTGGTGAGTGATGACCAAGGAAATGCTGTTGCCGTGGGTACCTTTATATCAATTGCTGAAAAGTTTGCTAAAATTGTGGAATTGGATAAAGGGGTTATTGAGCAAGTGCTTGAGCATATAAAGGCTGGACAGATTCAATATGCTATTGCGATCAGTTTATCGACTAGAACCATTAAAAATAGTGATTTTCGCTTATGGCTGGCACAATTGCTAACAGATAATCAGGATCTAGCTTCTCAATTAGTGTTTAGTTTTTCTGCTTATGCAGTAGAAAAACAAGTCGATATTTTTCAAGAGTTTATTGAGTTTGTCCATAAACTGAATGCTAAGTCCATGATCAAGCGCTTTGAATATCACTCCTTGTCTATTGAGATTGCTAAGCAGCTCAAACCTGATTACATTCGTTTGGCTAGGGATGTTGGACAAGGTATTACTGGAAATAAGAGTCAGCAAGTATTTGTTGCCACTATACAGGAAATTGGTGAGTTGTTAGATATTGATATTTTGGCGGAAAATGTTGTTGCAGAACAAGACTTTAATACTCTAAAGGCAATGCGCCTCAGTGGAGCAAGTCGTTAACATCGCGTACTTGTAACTTACATGTATAAAGTGCAATTAAGTAAGCATAACCACTTATCGAAATATTTTGTCAAGATAAGTGTATGCCTTACATTTTTTTTATACATGGTGACTGTTTCGGTGGCACTCGATATTAGTGATGCGTTATTACTAAGAGTAGAAAATAAATATGGTGAACAGGCTGCGCTACGGTTGCAGCAATGGCAGCAACTTATGCAGTCTGCAAAAAAGTTGCCTGAGCCGGAGAAATTAAAAGCAGTGAATGATTTTTTTAATCAGCGCATAGATTTTGTCGATGATATGCAAGTATGGGGTATGGTTGATTATTGGGCAACACCCCTGGAGTTGTTGATAAAAGGTAAGGGCGATTGTGAGGATTATTCGGTTGCCAAATATTTTACACTTAAAGAACTCGGTGTGCCTGAGCAAAAAATGCGCATTACCTATGTAAAAGCAGTAGAACTCAATCAGGCACATATGGTGCTCACCTATTTTGTAGAGCCTCAGGTTGTGCCAGTTGTGTTAGATAATTTGATTGCTGCTATCAAACCTGCAACAGCTAGAAGTGATTTATTGCCGGTATATAGTTTTAATGGGATAGGTTTATGGTTGGCAAAAGCCAGGGGTAGAGGTAAGCATGTTGGTGATTCTACAGGCTTGGATTTGTGGAGCGAGCTGAAGCAGAGAATGTTGGAGTCTGTCTATTAAAGTTAGCAGTAGCTATGACTTTATTCATATGCCTGTTGTATTCGTAAATTCGTAGCCTGTCACCCTTGGTAAAACTTTTCAAGGGTGACGGGCTTCGTATTTACGAACTTACGGGTTAATGACTGTGTAGTGTTATTTATTTACCTGTACTTGAGTTTCCGAGCTATTGCTGGCAGCGTCGAATGCAACCACTCTAATGGTGTGACTGCCTTTTGCGGCTCTACGTGCAGACCATTTATAGCTAATGCTATTGGAGGTGCCGGAGCTTTTCAAGTTGCCATCAATATAAAGCTCCATACCGGTTACCTTGATATTATCACTGGCAGAGGCAGATATTTTTACAATATTTTTTATCTTGCTGCCATCTGTAGGGCTGCCAATGCTGACACTGGGAGCGATTGAATCCACTGTAGGTTCGGGAGTGGGGGCGGGCACTACTGGCTCATTTACTTGGTTGTTTACCATTACTACAACATCACTGGATACGCCTTCATTATCAGCGGCATCAATAGCGGTTGCCGTTAAAGTGGCTTCACCGTCAAGTGTTGTAGTAGAGTCCCAGCTAAATTGATAAGGTGCGGTGTTGTCTGAAGCAATATGCTGACCATTAGCATATAAAGAAACGCTGTTAACTCCCGTGTTATCAGTCGCATTAACTTCTACTAAGATACTGGCGCTTGCCTCACTATTTGCGGTTGGTGAAAAGATGGTTACTGAGGGTTGTTCGGTATCGGCTACCGTAGTATCGATTGCCATTGCTACAGCTGCCGCCGCATTGACACGACCATGACCATAATAAATGTGCCAGTCTGAGCCGCTTACCAAATCATCTGCCGAGTTTTCTAAAACAGCTTCGACCTCATCAGGGGTTAAGTTTGGGTTGGCTGCCATAATTAAAGCGACCACTCCAGCAGTTGCAGGGCTGGCAAAAGAAGTACCACGCCACGAATTGTATCCACCGCTACGGTTAGTGGTAAGAATATAGTCGCCAGGTGCTGCTACATCTAGAAAATTACCGTAATTAGAATAGCTGGTTTTAACATCGCTGCTATTGGTTGCTGCAACAGTGATCATGTAGGGGTTGTCACTGTAACCTGTGTCAATACCATCATTACCAGCAGCAACAACCACAACACCATTTTTGTTGCGCATATACTGAGCTGCACTAGAAACAGTTGAGCTATTGCTTACACCGTAACTAATATTAGCAACATCGGCACCATTATCGGCTGCCCAAGTGAGCCCTCTTGCTATATCACTCCAATAGGCATAGCCATCAGTACGATTAGTAATTCTGATCGGCATTATTTTTGCGTTCCAGGTAACTGATGCAATACCTAATGCGTTATTACTGGCTGCGGCAGCTGTGCCTGCTACTGCAGTACCATGACCATAAATATCAGCAGTATCAGTACTGCCATCAACAGAGTTCCAGCCTGCAATCATATTGCTACTAAGATCAGGGTGTTCACCATATACGCCTGTATCAAGGATCGCAATTGTCACGCCATTACCTTGAGATAGGCTCCAAGCAAATGGCGCTTGCATCATAGGGAGATGCCAAGCTTCGGCATATTTCGGGTCATCGGGTAGTGTCTCATTAAATTGTACCAACATATCCCTTTCGGCAAATTTGATACTTGGATTTCTTGAGAGAGCACGGGCAACGGCTTCTTCTGCTTGGGGTGGTACTTGAATTTTATGTACGGAAAGCCCTTGTATGCGCCCTAGTGAGTGTCCTCTATTACCGCGTAAGACTGAATCAAAATCATCGGCAGATAAGCCAGGGCGTGGTTGCACAAGAATGTAGCCTTCACCCCATCTATCTGCAAGGGCGGCAGGTGGGAAATCCGGCATTCCAGATGCCGTTGGTTGTGAGCTTATTTCTTGATTGATGTCACTCACGACATCGGGAGTGGTGCTACAGCCATTAAGGATTAATAGGCTGCTAGATAACAGTATTAGGCGTTTCATAAAACATCTCCTAGGGCATTCATTGGAAAATTAAAATATTTTTTTATTGACAACAAAATTCTAATTAAAGTAGTTATTTGAAACTGTGATATGTCTCATAATAATTAAAAAAGTATATATTTTCAATGGTTTATTGGGGTCTTATGTTGGGTGTTATTATTGAGCAGTCATCAATTAAAGATTATTTTCTTATATATTTTGGTGTCTGATGCCTAATATTAATTGCAGTGGTCTATTTTTTTTGGATAAAAATGAGATTTATATCACATTTTTATAAAAATATAACAAAATTAATTTTATTGAACTAGGTGAGTAAATTATGGAAAGTTTTGCAATTACAGGAGAGTAGCTTGGTTTATCTGTAGAAATAACGATTTTAGGCGGAATCATATTGTCCTCAAGGACAATATACGAAGGTCTGGCATAAGCATATAGTCATTTACAGTTCTAATTGGCATTAAATTTATTGAGGCTAATTAGAAGTTATTAATGTGGTTTTTTGCATAAAGAGCTGGTGCCACCCCTGCTGAGAAGTGGGCTCGGAAAGCTACAGGTCCTAATATTTTTTGTACAAGAATACGGATGGCTGGGTTACATATGAATGTCTAGAGAATTTTTCTAGGGTGTTACCTAATTTTTGTTTGAAGGTATAAATGATGAAAACAAGAAAATTATATAGTTGGTTTGTTGGTTTGTTGTTACTTAGTATGAGTGGATTTGCTTTGGCGACATCTTCCATTGGGAATGTATGGGAAGGGGGAGGAACTACAAATACAGATTTAGCTAAAGAGTACAGAGATTATTTTAATGCTAATGATAGTGAGAATTTATTTGATACAGATCCTGTTCTTTTTGGAGTGACTGGTTGGGATCGAGTGGCAAAAAATGAACCTTTTGGTACAGATGATAGTTTTACGACTGCATCAGATGGTACATGGGGATTCGATTCTGCCATGTGGGGCGATGGTAGCCAAAGTGATATTGATGCTGGCAAATACACATCTTTTGCCGTTGTTTTAAAGGCGAGCAATGAGTTTGTCGTTTGGTTATTAAACTCGGGTGTTTCGTCTGGTGATTGGGCAATGTTGAATGGCCACGCCGTATCACATATAGCACTATATGGAACGAATGCAGACTTGCCAGATGGCGGAGGGCCTCCATCTTCAGTACCATTACCAGCCGCAGTTTGGTTGTTTGGTTCTTCTATGCTTGGCTTGATTGGTTTTAGTCGTCGTAAAGCATAAGATTCTTCTTGAGAAGAACTAGAAAGGGAGCTTATTGCTCCCTTTTTTATTTAACAGGAAATACTTTTTTAGCATCGCTATTAGGACTTTTGACTGTAGGCCTAAAATAGTTATCAGTCACCAGTCGCACTGAAAAATCAATAGCAACTGGCTGTTTTAGTGTATTCGCTAGTTGTTGCTCAAATGCTACCAACATTCCAGGTCTAGGCATACGCGTACTAATCAAATCAGCACTAATTTTCAACGGGCTCCCTAAGCGCACTTTTATATTGCGTAATTGCTGAGGATAGCCACCAATTTGGTAATTCTGACTCATTAGCTGTTTTTTTACAGCAGCAATTTTCTGCATATCACTAAACGATAAAAATAAAGGCACAGAAATAACGGTCACCATAAAAACCGAAAGGGCGATACCTTTTTTAGCGCGTGAGAATGGCGCGTAGCCAATGACCATAAATGATAATCCCGCCGCCATAATAATGCCTGTTAAGTTGGTCAGAAACAGCAGCATGGCACCATAAAAAACTTCAAAATTGAGCCAGCCGATACCAATGCCAGAGACACATAAGGGTGGCACTAAGGCAACCGCAATGGCAACCCCCGGCAAACTTTTGGCAATATTTTCACGCGCATTACCAAACGCCCCTGCAACGCCTGATAGTATTGCAACCAATAAATCCAAGGTAGAAGGGTGCAAGCGACCCTCAATCTCATTAGTAATTTCTTGAAATGGCAATAGATAAGCCATCAATGCTGATAAAGACAAGGCGATCAGCATGCCTGTCAGTAGCGTAGCAAATGCACGGCCACTTAAGTTGGGATCTGAACGTAATAAGCCCATCGATAAAGAGATAATAGGAGCCATTAACGGTGCTAATACCATGGCGCCAATAACAACGGAAGGGCTGTTTAAAAATAAACCTAAGCTAGCCAGTAAGACACTCAAAATCATCAGTAAAACATACGTGCTGCTGCTTCTGGCATTTTCTTTCAGTGCGAGGAACAGATCTTTAAAATCAGACTCTAATGCATGTGAAAAAAACGGTAAAGTAGTGCTTAAATACTTGATTCTGCTGTCTTGTTGCGGTAATTGTTCACAAGCGACATTCTCTTTGTCATCGGAAAAATGCTGGCTATCACGGAATTTATCGCCTGCATTGACACGAATGCCGTCATTTAATATTGCTAAACGCAATTCGCGAGTGGTGACAGGAGTATTGTTAACTAAATAGTGAGTGTCGATAGGCGATTTAATGGT
Source organism: Methyloprofundus sp. (assembly GCA_016592635.1). Classification (NCBI taxonomy): domain Bacteria; kingdom Pseudomonadati; phylum Pseudomonadota; class Gammaproteobacteria; order Methylococcales; family Methylococcaceae; genus Methyloprofundus; species Methyloprofundus sp. The sequence goes on along the minus strand of AP023240.1, from coordinate 3,309,800 downwards.
TAATGCCGCAGTGCGTATATAGCCTATTTGTTGTGGTTGCTTTTTTTTCTGTGCGCTTGCAAGTAATGCTGTCGATTGTTGCAAATAAGACAGAATAGATTGCGGGGCGAATAGCGCAATAGAAATGCGTTTATCGCGTAAGGAAATAGATTCAGAAAATAAATTGGTTAATGGGCCGCTTTTATGAAAATCGAGCAACACCATACCGGTAATGGCGGTTGCTACGGTTTTACCTTTATCGGTCACTAAGGTGACAGGGTGAGGAGTTAATGAAAATGCATGCCAGAAACGTTTGCTTTGAAACTTGAGTTTGCCTAAGCCTGTAAATTCATGACTATCGCCGATAAATTCGGCCATGGTGGTTTGGTTTTCTAGATTAACGCCATTGGTTACGATTTCATCATTGCAGGCGATAATATCAATTTGTAGTGGCTCTTCGTGCAGGGCAATCGCTAAGCAGGCATCAAAGTCATTTGGTAAATCCAGGTTGTTAAAAAATTGACTAGTTGGGTCATCTGTTATTGGTAAAAAGCCGAGAGATACTTGTTTTTGTTCCGCAAACAATAATGTTTGTGGGTAGTCTTTTTGCTCTATCCATAACAGCGCATGATTAAGGGTGTCATGGACGTGTATGGAAGACAGTTCCGCTAATTTAACTTTGCAGAGCTGAATACTTTGTTCTGCAATGAGCGGGTGGTCGGTAATCTTGTTGAGTTGCTCTTCTATGCAAGGTGCATAAATTAAATATACTTTTCTGGGTAAGCTCATAGAATAAACGCAGGCAGTGGTTTTGTAGGAGATGCCTTTGGCCGCGATCTGTTAAATTCGCGGCCAAAGGCTCCTCCTACGGAGAGTTATCTATTTACTTTAAGTTGTCAGTGACATGCGGTTCAATTAATTGATATATTAATTGATGCATTTTTGGGTTACCTGCAATGAGATTCCCCGATTCTAAATATTGATCATTAAAGGATAAGTCGGTGACGACACCGCCCGCTTCTTTAACAATAAGAATACCTGCGGCAATATCCCAAGGCTTTAAGTCAACTTCCCAGAAACCATCTAAACGTCCCATGGCCAAATAAGCTAAGTCAATGGCTGCTGAACCAGTACGACGAATGCCTGAGGTATTGATGCAAACCGCTTTAAACATACCCAGATAAGCATCCAGGTACTTTTGCTGTTGGACTTTGAAGGGGAAGCCAGTACCAATCAGTGCGCCTGCAAGGCTCGCCTGCTTGGTAACGCGAATACGACGACTATTTAAGGTTGCACCTTCGCCTCTAGCGGCTGTAAAAAGTTCATCACGTAGTGGATCATAAATAACGCCGACTTCGAGACGATTTTTATGCTTTAAGGCAATAGAAACCGCATAGTGCGGAAAGCCATGTAGAAAATTAGTGGTGCCATCTAAAGGGTCGATGATCCAAGTGTAATCATTGCCTTCGTGTTGGCCGCTTTCTTCGGCAAGAATAGCGTGCTCAGGGAAAGCGGTTTTAATACTTTTGATGATTTCTTGTTCTGCCTGACGATCAATTTCAGTCACAAAATCATGTTGCTCTTTGTTATCAACCTGAATATGGCTGACATGTTCAGATGCACGAAGAATGATGTCGCCCGCGTTTCTCGCAGCGCGGATAGCGATAGTGAGCATTGGATGCATAGCTAAATTTATAATGAGCGATTAGAAAACATTATAGGATAGCAAAAATTTTGCTATAGTGACCTTTTTTATTAATTAGGGCAAAAAATTGTTGGCAAATATCAGGATTGTATTAGTGGCAACAAGCCACCCAGGTAATATTGGGGCGGTTGCCAGAGCAATGAAAAATATGTGCATGAGTGAGTTATATTTGGTTACCCCAAAAATATTTCCAAGTGCAGATGCGACATCTCGAGCATCAGGTGCAGATGATATTTTAGCCTCTGCGGTGTTATGCGATACTTTAGAAGAGGCAATTGCCGATTGTGAAATTGTGATTGGTGCCAGTGCGCGTTCACGCACTATTTCTGTGCCGGATGAATCACCGCGAGTGTGTGCGGAAAGATTGGCAATAGAGGCACAAGATAAAAAAATTGCGATTTTATTTGGCCGTGAAAATTCGGGTTTAAAAAACCACGAACTAGATTTGTGTCAAACCTTATTAAGTATTCCGAGTAATGCTGAATACAGCTCTTTAAATATAGCCGCTGCGGTGCAAGTGGTTTGTTATGAGTTATTGGTTGCTTCGGGGCAAACGGCAGCCAAGCCAGAAAAGCGTGAAGCACCTTTGGCAAATTCGGCACAAATGGAGTCATTTTTTGAGCACCTTTATCAGGCTCTGGATGAAATTGGTTTTATTAATCCGGAAAAGTCGACTTCAATTATGCGGCGCTTAAGGCGTGTATACCATCGAGCGGCGCTTGATACTAAAGAATTAGATATTTTGCGCGGTATTTTAAAAAAATCCACTGCAGTATTGCATAAAAAATATGATTGATACTATTAAAGAAGATATTGCTTGTGTGTTCGAGCGTGATCCTGCTGCACAAACTATTTGGGAAGTTATCTTTGTGTATCCAGGATTTCATGCAATCTTATTACATAGAATAAGTCATCGTTTATGGGTTAAAGGTTTTAACTTCTTTGCGCGTGTTATTGCGCATGTTGCACGTTGGCTGACGGGGATAGAGATTCATCCTGGGGCGGTGATTGGTCGTCGTTTCTTTATTGATCATGGTATGGGGGTGGTTGTTGGTGAAACGACGATTATTGGTGATGACTGTACCTTATATCACGGGGTAACTTTAGGGGGGACTAGTTGGAATAAAGGCAAGCGTCACCCGACTTTAGGAAATGCTGTAGTGGTTGGTGCGGGAGCAAAGATATTAGGGCCAATAGAAATTGGTGATAATGCACGGGTAGGATCTAATTCGGTGGTTTTAAAAGCCGTTGCTGCGGATGCAACTGTGGTAGGTATTCCTGGGCGTATTGTTGGTGTGCAAGATAAGCAAAATACGGAACGTAATAAAATTGCCGATAAGATGGGTTTTAATGCCTATGGTACGACGGTTGATTCACCAGACCCCGTTGCTTATGCCATCAATCATATGCTAGATCATATTCAGCAAGTAGACAAACAAATGCTGGTAATGAAACAGGCGATGGGAAAGGCAGGAATCAAATGCCAACACCAAGATATATCCGAATTGGATAACTGTGAGTTAGATAAGTAGTTTACTTGGGTGGCAATTCTCAAGATAAATAAATTAAAATAATTGTATTTTCAGTCTGTTATAATAACCCAGTATTTTACTTGGTTTATTTCTTATAATACTTGACTATTTTGCTAGGTTAAGTATATTATAAAACCTATACACTTATTTTTTTTGGGAATTTACTGTGAGATTAACCACAAAAGGTCGTTATGCTGTTACCGCGATGTTGGACTTAGCATATCATAGCCGCATAAAACCAGTTACGTTAACCGACATCGCAACACGCCAAACTATTTCGCTTTCTTATTTGGAACAATTATTTTCTCGTTTAAGGCGTGCAGGAATGGTTGTTGGGGTCAGAGGTCCTGGTGGAGGCTATAAGTTAAGTAAAGAGGCGGCTGAAATTAGTATTGCTGAAATTATTCTTGCAGTTGATGAGCAAGTAGATTTGACTAATTGTGAGAAAAAAGGTAATTGTGCGAATGGTCAACCTTGCATGACTCATGATTTATGGATGGGCTTAAGTGAAACGGTTAGTGCTTATTTAGAAGGCATCTCCTTAGGGCAGTTATTAGATAACGCAGATCTAGATTCTGAGTCCACAGATGCTCAGCCTAGTGTTGAACAGCAAGTTGTCCATTTTCAAGATGCCAGCACTATTGGTATGGCGATTAAATAAATACACGTTCATTATATTTTCACAATCGTAGGGTGGGTTAGAATGCAATGGCGAGTCAAGTCGTGTAATGCAACCCATCACGCGATATACTGTATTTAAGTATAGTTTTACACTGATGACTTGCAATCAGCTGTCATATTTCCCTGCGGCTTTCCTCAAGAGATAATCAAAAATGATCTATTTTGATCATAATGCCACTACGCCTTTAGATGACAGGGTGTTACAGGCAATGTTGCCTTTTCTAAGTAATCTTTATGGTAACCCTTCTAGTCTTTACAAAATAGCACGTGTTTCGCGTAGTGCCATTGAACTTGCACGTGAACAAGTAGCGCAATTGGTTAATGCTCGACCAGAGCAAGTTATATTTACCAGTGGCGGAACTGAAGCTAATAACCTCGCCCTAAAAGGTGTGCGGCAACAAGCCAAGCTATTAACTTCGGTATTAGAGCACCCCTCGATATTAGAATCAGCGCAGACTGAATTAATTGTTGCTGATGCGCAAGGTTATATTGACCAGCAAGCACTTGCATTAATGACCGAACAATTTGATTTGGCATCATTTATGTTGGTCAATAATGAAACTGGGGTTATCCAAGATGTCGCGGGTTTAGCTGCAATAATGCAAGCACGTGGCACTTTGGTACATGCTGATGCCGTACAAGCTATTGGTAAAATCCCCGTCGATTTTCAAGCCTTAGGCGTGGACGCAATGTCCTTATCTGGGCATAAAATTTATGGCCCCAAAGGCAGTGGTGCTTTAATAGCCAAGTCAGAATATATTCAGAACCCTTTATTAACAGGTGGTGGTCAAGAATCAAGCTTTCGTTCCGGTACCGAAAATGTAGCGGCCATTGTTGGTTTTGGTAAAGCGGCCGAGCTTGCTAGAATCGAGTTAGAGCAACGCCAGCAGCACTGTATACAATTAAGAGAATATTTAGAGCAGCAGTTAAATGCTTTACCAAATGTCAGCATCTTTGCCGAACATAGTAGGCGCATAGCAAATACTGTGCAGTTTGGTGTAAAAAATTGCGTAGGTGAAATGCTATTGATGCAGTTAGATAAATTTAATATTGCGGTTTCCAGTGGCTCTGCCTGTGCTAGTGAAGAAGAGTCAGGCAGCTATGTGTTGGCTGCCATGGGTATTGCCGATGATCTGGCGCTATCAGCCGTGCGCGTTAGTTTTGGGCAAGATAATAGCAAACAAGAAATAGATGTTTTTATACAGAAGTTGATTCAGGTTATAGGCTGAGTCTTTATTGGTTTAGTAAAATTCTATATAGCTAGTAGACTGATAATTGATGTTGGAGTTATGAGGAGGGCGAGCAACAGCGTATCTTTGATTTTTTGCTGGAAGAAAAATAGTTGTATTTATTAGCAAGATTTGGCTCGACCAGCTATTTTTATAGGATTTAATGCTGATCTCGTGATATTTTCTATTGTGTGTGTAACAATGCACCTATTAGTAAAAAATTAATGTAGAAGGCAATAATATGGCAGTTGTATTAACTGAAAGTGCTGCAAAGCAGATTCAAAAACAGATTGAAAAGCGCGGGCATGGCTTAGGTTTGAAATTAGGGATGAAAGCCTCTGGCTGTTCTGGTTTTGCCTATACGATTGAGTATGCTGATGAACTACAAGGCAGCGAGGCTGTGTTTGAAACATTTGGCGTGAAAGTCGTGGTTGCGGATGAGAATATTGCTGCTCTTGATGGCTTGGTGCTTGATTATGCAAAAGAAGGTATTAACGAAGCCTTTAAATTTAATAACCCAAATGTAAAAGGGACTTGTGGTTGTGGCGAAAGCTTTTCCGTATAGTAAATAATTGTAGGAGGGGCATATGGTCGCGACCTGTTAAATTCGAAGCCATAGGCTCCTCCTGCTACCTTCTTTAAATATGGAAATAAAACCTAAAATTCTGATTGTCGATGATGAGCGCTTTTATATTAATGTGCTTGTTGAGCTGTTAAAAGATGATTATCAATTATATATCGCTAAAAGTGGCGAGCAGGCTTTAAGGCGTATTGCCGATAACCTGCCTGATTTGATCTTGCTAGATATTATGATGCCGGAAATGGATGGTTATCAAACCTGTCTGCAGCTTAAAGAATTACCGACTGCAGTTGATATTCCCGTTATTTTTTTGACGGGTAAAACTGAGCAAGCTGCTGAAGCTAAGGCATTTGATTATGGTGCGGTTGATTTTATCAGCAAGCCGATTGTGCCATCTACGGTATTGGCGCGCATAAAAACTCACATAAGCCTAGTCCGCTCTCGGCATGCCTTAGAACAACAAAACCACTTGCTAGAAGATAAAGTGCGCGAACGCACCCATGAAATTGAGCTGATTCAAGATGCGGCTATTTATAGTTTGACCATGTTGGCTGAAGCACGTGATCATGAAACGGGTGAGCATATTCAACGTACCCAGCTATTTATCAAAGTGTTGGCAGAGGCTTTGCAAACGCACCCTAAATTTCAAGCCTTTCTTGATGATAAAACTATTCAGATGTTGTATAAGTCTGCGCCATTGCATGATATTGGCAAGATTGCCGTGCCTGATCGAATTCTAAAAAAACCAGGCAAATTGACTGCGGAAGAAATGTCGGAAATGAAGAAGCATACTACTTATGGTGGGGATGCACTTAAGAATGCTGAAAAACGTGCAGGCAGTTCTTCTTTTTTACGCTTTGCGCGTGAAATCGCTTATTCACATCAAGAGAAGTGGGATGGTAGTGGCTACCCTGAAGGCTTGCAGGGGGATGATATTCCAATCAGTGCACGCCTGATGGCGATTGCTGATGTTTATGATGCATTAGTGAATGAGCGTGTTTACAAGCCTGCTTTTAGTCATCAGGATGCGGTCACTTATATTGAACAGCAAAAAGGACTGCATTTTGACCCCGATATGGTCACTGCCTTCTTACAAATAGCACCTGAATTTATAAAAATTACCCAGCTTTGTAATGCTGATTTACCTGATTAACCAAATATGATATTGATGGATTTAAGGAAGTATACGTGCATACAATATTTTTGCTTATTGATAATACTCTTATCTTCAGGTGTTTTAGCCGCTAAAACATTAGTACCCTTAAATTTAACAGAAGCAGAGCAACAGTGGTTGCAGCAGCATCCAATTATCAGGGTAGGCGTTGATCAAAATTGGCCGCCATTTGACTACGTTGATAATGCAAAGCAACATAAAGGTATTGCTTCCAGTTATCTTAAAATTCTTGCGCAAAGCTTAGGAGTACGGTTTGAAATAACCGCTGATATTTGGAAAAATGTTTTACAAGGTGTTAAAACAGGGCAGCTAGATATGTTGGCTTGTGCATCAAATACAGCAGAACGTCGGCAATATCTCAATTTCACTCAGCCTTATATAGAAATTGACACCGTCTTCGTTAGTCGTATTGATGGGCAAGCTATTAATTCATTGGCAGACTTAGCGGGTAAAACAGTGGCGTTGCCTAAAGGTACGTATATACACGAACTGTTAAAAAATAAAGCGCAAGCGGAATCCTTTAAATTTGTGCAATCGAATCAAGAAGCTTTGCAGGCAGTTTCTTTAGGTGCGGCAGATGCTTATGTCGGTAACTTGGCAGTGGTCAGTTATTTTATGGAGCAGGATTTATTAACCAACCTCAGAGTTGATAATCGACTGATTGCCGAGAAATCCAAGCTAGCATTAGCAATACGTAAGGACTGGGTTATTTTGTATAGTATTATGCAAAAAGGTTTAGTCGCTATTTCTAGTGAGCAGCACAAGGAAATTAAGCGTCAATGGATTGATTTGGGCACTAAGGCAATTGCCCTTCCAGAGCTAAAATTAACTTTAGCCGAGACGGCATGGTTACAACAACACCAAACTATGCAGATTGGTATTGATAGCAGTTGGCCTCCCATTGAATATCTTGACCCACAGGCACAGACTTATTTAGGGATTGCTTCGGAGTATGTCGTCTATCTGGAACAAATATTGGCAATAACAACTGATTTTAATCCGCAGTTGAGCTGGGAGCAGGTACTTGAACAAATTCAGGCTAAGCAGATAGATTTTTTACCGGCAGTTTCTAAAACGCCTGAACGTGAGCGTTACCTTAGTTTTACTCGGCCTTATCTAAAGTTTCCCTATGTTATCTTTGCGCGCAATGATGCGCCAATAATGACTGGGATTATGGATTTGATCGATAAAAAAATAGTGGTGGAAAGGCACTATGCTAATCATGAAATTCTACAAGTTAACTATCCTCAACTTGAATTAGTGGTGGTAGAGAATACGAGGCAAGCATTAGAGGTATTATCACTGGGACAAGCTGATGCTTATATGGGCAACTTGGCAGCAACTAGCCATATTCTGTTGCAAGAAGGCATTATGAATATAAAAGTCGCTGCACCAACTCCTTATACTAATGATTTGGCCTTTGCCGTGCGTAAGGACTGGCCAGAATTGGTGGGGATCATCCAAAAAGCATTGGATACTTTGACACCCAAACAAATCAATGCCTTTAAAAAGAAGTGGTTTGCGATTCGCTATGAACATAGTACCGATTATTCTTTAGTTTGGCAGGTTTTGGCAGTAACCTTGACTGTGCTGGCTCTTTTTATGCTTTGGTTATTACAAGTACGTAGACAAAAAGAAGCACTTAGATTGAGTAGTGAGCGTTTTGAGTTTGCCATGAATGCATCTCAAGAAGGCTTATGGGATTGGAATATCCAAAATAATAGCGTCTACTTTAGCCCAGCTTATGCGGCAATGTTGGGTTACCAAGAGAATGAGCTTGTAGGACTGCATCAAACATGGGAAAAATTACTGCATCCTGATGATAAAAAACAGGCAATTAAAGTATTAGTCCGTGCTATTTCGAGTTGTGCCAAACAATATCAACATGAGTTTAGGTTACGACATAAATTAGGGCATTATATTGATGTTAATTCTATTGGCTCTGTTGTGGCAGTTGATGCAGAAGGCAATGCAATAAGAGCGGTTGGTACTCAACAGAATATTACTGAACGTAAGAAAATTCAAACCGCTTTGGAGCAGCAGAAGTTTGCTTTAGATGCGGCTACTATTGTTACCATGAGCGATGCTGAGGGGAATATTACTTATGTGAATGATAATTTCTGTCGTATGACTGGTTATACGCGTGAAGAGATTCTGGGTTGTAATCATCATGTCCTAAATTCAGGGGTGCATTCTGCTGCATTTTGGAGCGAGATGTTTGCACAGGCTTCACAAGGTATACCATGGCGTGGTGAGATTTGTAATCAAGCAAAAAATGGTGCACTTTATTGGGTTGATAGCACCATTATGGGCTTGTTTAATAGTCAGGGTGAGCTAGAGCAATATATTGCCATTTGTTCGGATATTACTGAACGCAAACAAGCTGAACATCAATTGATGGATAGGGAGCAGCAATTTAGTTCTTTAATCCATAATATTCCCAGTACCTTCTATCAGTACCAATACGAATTTGCCGATAACTGGAGTATTTCATTTATAAGTGATGCCATTGAGTCCATTAGTGGCTATCAAGCTGAAGATTTTAGCTATAGAGGTAAAACACTTACCCAGTTAACTTTCCCTGCCGATAAACAAAAGGTCACCGATAGCATTGTCAATGCGATTGTTAAGCATAAACCTTATGCAATAGAGTATCGGATTGTGCATAAAGACCAGTCGATACGCTGGATACATGAAAAAGGCATTGCTGTATATGATGATGAACAACAGCCTTTATATTTACAAGGTGCCATTTTTGATATTACCGAAAATAAGCAGGTAGAAATAGAGCTGGCAAAAGCGAAACAGCTTGCTGAACGCGCTAGCCAATTTAAAAGTGAATTTTTATCTAATATGAGTCATGAAATTCGCACACCAATGAATGCTATTATTGGCTTGGGGTATTTGGCTTTAAAAACCGACTTGAATACTCAGCAGCAAGATTATATTCATAAAATTCAAAATGCCAGTAACTCATTATTAACCATCATTAATGATATTTTGGATTTTTCTAAAATAGAGGCGGATAAATTACACCTTGAGTCGGTTAGCTTTCAGTTAGATGAAGTGTTCGAAGACCTTGCCGATTTATTTCGTTTTGCCAGTGAAGCAAAAAATATTGAAATCACTCTGGATATTGCGCCTGAAGTACCCACTACACTGATTGGTGACCCAACGCGTTTGGCGCAAATTTTGAATAATTTGTGTAGTAATGCATTGAAATTTACTGAACAGGGGCATATTCAGGTATCTGTCGAACCAGTTGATTTAACCGAGCATAAAGCGATACTGAAGTTTATGGTTGCGGATACGGGCTGTGGTATTCCTGAACATCAACAAAGTAGTTTGTTTGATTCATTTTCACAAGTTGATGCTTCAACAACGCGTTTACATGGCGGCACAGGTTTGGGCTTGGCTATTTGCAAAAAGCTGGTAACCATGATGAATGGCATGTTGGGCGTTGATAGTGATTTAGGTAAAGGCAGTACTTTTTTCTTTTTTGCAGAATTTGGCTTGGGAGTGCAGCAAAAAAATCCTCATTTACTACCGCAACCGGATTTGCGTGGTTTACGAGTGTTGGTTGTGGATGACAACGAAACCGCATGTAAGGTATTGCGTGACCAGCTGGCTTCGTTATCATTTAAGGTGACTACTGTTGCTAGTGCTGCTGATGCTTATGTTACTTTAAAAACGGCTGAAAAAAACTTTGACCTGATTTTGATGGACTGGTCGATGCCGGATACTAATGGTTTGGATGCAGTTCGTCATATTCAGCAGAAAATTCAAATCAGTAAAACACCAGCAATTATAATGGTGACCGCCTATGCATTGGATGAAGTGGTTAAGGAAGCAGAAAGTATTGGTTTGGATGGCTTTATTGTTAAACCGGTCACGCCTTCGACGTTATTTGATAGCATTATTAAAGCATTAAAGCCCGCTACCATTATTAATACTACGCATAGCAATACAGCTGCGCATAGTTTATTGGGAACAGTATTATTAGTTGAGGATAACCGTATTAATCAGCAAGTTGCTGAGGAATTACTGAAATCGTTTGGCTTACACGTTGAGGTCGCTGTTAATGGTTTAGATGCAGTGAATAAAGTAACTCGCCTAGCTAATAAGCTTGATTTGGTATTAATGGATATTCAAATGCCGGAAATGGATGGCATTCAAGCGACCAAGAAAATTCGAGAAAATCCTGACTTTGTCGATTTACCGATTATTGCAATGACTGCACATGCAATGGTAGGGGATAAAGAAAAATCACTTAATGCGGGTATGAATGAGCATATTACCAAACCTATAGATCCGAGTGAATTACATAATACTTTAGCGCGTTGGTTGCGACCTGCATTAGCCAATGTAACAGAAAGCTCGTCTCAGCAGGATAATATTGACTTGGTAGTCTTGCCTGACTACTCTGAAAATTTGGATGTAGATTGGGGGCTGCAACGTATTGGGGGTAATCGCAAGCTGTTTAGTAAGCTGTTGCATGAGTTTTATCAAGATCATCAAGAAGATATGCAGTTAATTGAGAGTGCGATGGCAGAGCAACGTACGCAAGAGGTACAGCATATTGTGCATACCATTAAGGGTGTTGCCGGCAATATCGGCGCACGTAAATTACAGCAGAGTTGTACTAAACTTGAGCAAGCCTTGTTAACAGGAGAGCAAATCAGCAATGACTTGTTTTTATTTAAGCAGGATTTTCAGCAGTTATTTGCGCAATTGCAGCAGTTTGCTAGTTTACTTGCGCCAATAAATAAAGATATTGCAACATTAGATAGCAGTGCTGTTCCTAGTTATTTTTCACCAGAGAAACTTGCAGAGCTAACCGCTTTATTAGCACAATTATTGCAAGGTGGAGATGTGACAGCTTTAGATGAATTAAGTAAAGTAAAGCAGCAGTTGCCAGCAAGCAGTCATATAGAGATACAAAGCTTGCAGCAGGCCATCGAAAATTTTGATTTTGATTTAGCCATTACCCTATTAAAAAAAATAACAGACCCTACTGTGGGAGACCATGATGCTTAACAAATTATTTAGCGCTATTTTGTATATTGTAATAGCGGCTTTATGGTTATGGAGTGCACTTGCTTTATATTTTTATGATTTGCATGCGCCAACAAAAGAGCTGCTAGCAATTGCTTTTGCAATCTTAGTGCCTATCATTTTATTTTTTGCTAAGCGGCCCTATGGAATTGTGGTGGTATTGGCTTTATATCTTGGAGTGATCAGTTTATGGGGGCAAAAACAAGCAAGTTTAGACAAAGATTGGCAAACCAGTGTTGCTAGGTTGCCGCATGTGGATCGAGAAGGTTCAAATCTTACTGTTTATGATATTCGACACTTTAATTACCAAACAGAAACTCAGTTTACGCCCCATTATTATAATAAACGTTTCGATCTGGAGCAGTTAAATGAAGTGAATTATATTTTATCGTATTGGGATGGTAATTTAGCAGTTGCACATACCATGCTGAGTTTTGGCTTTATGAATGGCGAGCATTTAGTGGTGTCATTAGAAACGCGATTAGCCAAGAATCAGCCACAAAGTGGTCTCAATGGTTTATTTAAGCAATATGAAGCCATTTATATCTTAGCGGATGAGGCTGATATTTTGCGTCTGCGTACTAATTATCGCAAAGAACAAGTATTTGTTTACCCGCTTAATTTGACAGTTGCTGTTCGTAAGGCGATTTTAGAGCGTATTGTTGAGCGCGTTAATCAGTTATATCAGCAACCAGAATTTTATAATACTCTGACCCATAATTGTTTTACTGGTTTGCAGTCAGATTTACGCAGTATTAGTAGTCCTGAGCAGAGAGCTTTATTTGATTATCGGTGGTTTTTGAATGGTTATTCTGATGAAATGATTTATGAAAATGGAAAAATGTTAACTGATTTGAGTTTTGTTGAAGCTAAGCAGTTTTTTCATATTAACCAGTATGCGGAAAAATCTACTACGGATAATTTTTCTCAGCTTATTCGTCCTTAGGGCTGAGGGTTGTCTTATTATGAGTAAAGAATGTTTTTATTGCTTAAATTTTTGTTTTAGCTATTAATGAGTTGGGGAAGACTCCGCAGTGATGACCCCCCAAAGAGAGGGTAAGGAGTGGCTTAAACAGCAGACATTCTAGTCTAGAGGATGTGAGTCATATTATTTTGGCAATATAAATAGTATGGTAATTGTAGTGCTGTTATGATATAGGGCTAATAAGACCTTGTTTTTAAAGGAGGCGGGGTGGTTATGACTTTAAGTGGTATGGGTATACAAATAACTATTTTTATATATTAACTAATGTTTTTTTATGTGCAAAGCAAAAATTTTAGTGGTAGATGATGAGCGTTTTTTTACCAACCTTTTATACGATATCCTTAAGGATAAATATCATGTCAGTGTTGTTAACAGCGGTACTGCGGCACTAGAAAAAATTCAGCAGCAACATTTTGATTTGGTGCTATTGGATATTTTAATGCCAGATATTGATGGTTATGAAGTATGTCGACAAATTAAATTATTGGAACACGGGCATAACGTCGCCGTTATATTCTTGTCGGTAAAAAACGATGAACAAGATGAATTAACCGGTTTTAAATTAGGTGCTGTCGATTATATTACTAAGCCAATCAGTTTGCCGATTGTGTTGGCTCGTGTTGCTACCCAAGTTGCTTTGGTTAATGCGCAGACGCAATTAAGACAACACAGTGCTGATCTAGAATTATTGGTGAGCAAAAGAACGGCAGAGCTCAATAGGGAAATTACCAAAAAACAGAAGGCTTATGAAAAGCTACATTATTTGGCGAATTATGATCAATTAACACAGCTACCTAATAGGAATTTATTTAACGAGCGTTTAGCTTATGCTTATAAATTAGCAAAACGTAATAAGACTCAGTTTTCTTTGCTATTGATTGATTTAGATCGCTTTAAACAAGTGAATGATAGCTTAGGGCATCATATTGGGGATTTATTGCTGGAGCAAGTCGGAGTGCGTCTTTCTGCGTGTTTGCGTGGTGTTGATACTATTGCGCGTCTAGGAGGTGATGAATTTACCGTTATTTTGACGGAAATTACCAAGAAACAAGATGCCGCCATTGTCGCTGAAAAGATTTTAGAGTCACTTGGTGAGCCCTTTAACGTCAATGGGCAAACTATTCATATAGGTGCTAGTATCGGTATTGCATCTTATCCTGAAGATGGTGAAGATTTTAGCTGCATGCTAAAAAATGCTGATTTAGCCATGTATGAAGTCAAAGAAAAAGGGAAAAATGCTTATGCTTTTTTCTCTGCGGGGTTAACCATCTATGTTAAACAGCGGATGGAGTTGGATAAGGACTTACGGCATGCCTTGATTAATGAAGAGCTTTATTTGCAATACCAACCCATTATAGATTTAAGCAATAATGCGATTTGCGGGGTTGAAGCTTTACTACGTTGGCATCACCCTAAATATAGTAATGTTGCCACTGAAGAGATCATTTCCATTGCCGAAGACAGTGATTTGATTTTAGAGCTGGGTGAGTGGGTTTTAACCAGTGCATGTCGGCAATTTAGTGAATGGCGGCAGCAGGGGTTAGATAATTTACATATTGCTATTAATATGTCTACCAGACAGTTTTGTTATAAAGCTGATAGTAATGGCATGGTGGCCAAACTTATACAACAGTTCCAAATTCCTGCTGATGCACTACAGCTAGAAATTACCGAAAGTTTAATGCTTGAGGACTCAGAGTTTACTGTGGACGTGTTGCAGAAACTTAAACAGCTAGGGCTTGCATTTTCAGTGGATGATTTTGGAACGGGCTATTCTTCATTAGGGTATTTACGCCGATTTCCTATTGATATTTTGAAAATTGATAAATCATTTATTCAAGACTTGCCATTAGATTCAGGCAGTGATGCTTTGGTAAAAGCAATTATTGCTATGGCGCAGTGTCTAAATTTGCGAGTGATAGCTGAAGGGGTAGAAACCCAGCAGCAACTGGAATTTCTACAAAGACATGGCTGCGATATGGTACAAGGCTATTATTTTAGTCGCCCTGTTTCTGCTGCCAAATTTGAGTTACTAATGGCACAGCAACAAAAACTAAGCTCGGTATAAGTGCATACGGCCGATATAATGAGAAATAGTACCTTGAAAATTTTTAATATAAAACAAATTTAGCCAAGTAAGGCATGTTTGCCCGCTTTTATGTTGTATAAGTACCTTTCCTTGCCAACTACCTTGTTGGTCAACAGTATCCCATATTGTATTCATTGCATTGCTCTCATCTGCCATAATGCTTAGTAGTGATTTACCTTTCACTTCTCGTCCTGTCTGCCCTGTGATTTCTACAAAGACTTTATTAACAGAGCGTATGGTTTTGTTATATTCGGCAACAAATACACCTTCAAGACTATTTTCTAGTACTGTGCTAATTAATTTAATTTGCTCTTGAGTAGAGCGATAGCTAGCAATCAGGTTTTTTATGCGCGCCATAATTTCTTGCTGAATAATTGGCTTGATAATGTAGTCATTCACACCTAAGTTAAATAGTTCAATTCGACGTGAAATATCATCAAAACCAGTCACTGCTAAAATAGGTGTGTCACCTTTTTGCCCTTCTAATCGACGAATATGATTCACCAAGGCAATGCCATTCATAGTGCCTTCTAATACAATATCAGTGACCACCAAATCATAATTATGCTTTAAAAAATTATCCCAAGCATCTTCGGCATTGCTGAAGTCAGTGACTGTTAGGCCAAATGATTTAAATAAAGCAATGGTTGCTGCACGTTGGGATATGGAATCCTCAATATATAATATTTGTGCATCAATACTTTGGTGTTGCGTGGTAAAGCGTTTGATATAAGTAACAAGTTGTTGGATGTCTTGTTTGTCAAATATTTCAGTTATACCTGCAGACATTGCTTTTTTTAGCGATTCTGGGTTTGTTTCGGCAGTAAATAGGATGATAGGTGTGTATTGATAGGCTTGTAGTACACGAATTTTTTGACACAGTACGATACCATCAGTGTCTGGTAAGTACATGGAAATACAAATAACATCAATTTTTTCTTGGTTCAGGGCTGCTAGTGCGCCATGACCTGTTTCTTGCATAACCGGCTCTAAATCATGACTGGCAAACAAGTTTGAAATAATGACTTGAAATAATTTTACGTTATCTACAATTAAAACCTTCATCAGAGCGTAGGTTAATGTTTTGAGTGGGGAGAGAAGATAAGCGTTGTTGGGAGCTTAAAGGGAGGGGTACATCAAACGCTTATAGAGAACAACCGTTTGATGTGTTATCTACAAAACTTAACGTAAAGAAATGGTTTCAGTACGCCCTTTGGTTTCAAAGTTTAGTTTTTCTTCGCAAGCCAACCAGCCAATAGCACGTTGTACTTCGCTTTTGTTTAATTTCGTTGCAGTTGTTATTTTAGTTGCACTAGCAGGGCCATTGGTATTTAAAAATTCCCAGATTTTTCCTGCAGTACTGCCGATTGAATCACTCATAGTTTGTTGCCTCATTAAAAAAATAAAAAAATTAGGTATGTGGATGCTCAGGTAGAATTATATTAAGTTCTAAGGTTTCCTGTTCATCGTCACTGTCAAAATTAACCGAGACTGCATCTTGGTCAACTTCAATGTATTTCTGAATAACAGCTAATAAGTCTTTCTGCAGCTCAGGTAAATATGATGGCTGATTTTGCATGCTTCTTTCATGAGCAATAAGAATTTGTAAGCGCTCTTTAGCAAGTGATGCTGTTTTGGGTTTGGATGTTTTAAAGTAATTAAGTAAGCTCATAGTTAGCTCCTAAACAGGCGACCGAATAGACCTTTCTTTTCTTCATCAATAAATCTATGTTCTACTTCTTCGCCCAGATAACGTGCTACAACATCACTGTAGGCTTGGCCTGCAGTGCTATCTTCGTCAAGTATGACAGGTGTGCCCGAATTGGATGCATTCAACACTGATTCTGACTCAGGGATAACGCCAAGTAAATGTAAAGATAAGATTTCTTGCACATCTTCTACACTAAGCATTGCACCTAACTTAACTCGTTTTGGGTCATAGCGAGATAATAACAGGTATTCTTTGATAGGTTCCTCGCTCGTTTCAGCGCGCTTTGATTTACTGGCTAAAATACCGAGCATGCGATCAGAATCACGTACTGAAGAAACTTCTGGGTTAGTGACCACAAAAGCATCATCAGCAAAGTACATGGCTAAATTAGCACCGCGCTCAATGCCAGCGGGTGAATCACATACAATGTATTTAAATGTTTTGGCCAGTTCTTCCAGAACTTTGCCAACGCCCTCTTTAGTTAGCGCATCTTTATCGCGAGTTTGTGAGGCGGGTAGGATAAATAGTTGATTACAGCGTTTATCTTTAATCAGTGCTTGATTAAGCGTTGCTTCACCATTAATGACGTTAACGAAATCATAAACAACACGGCGTTCACAACCCATAATAAGATCTAAGTTGCGCAGACCTACATCAAAGTCGATAACAGCTGTTTTGTGCCCTTTTTTAGCAAGCCCCATGGCAATGGCGGCACTCGTAGTCGTTTTGCCAACGCCACCTTTGCCTGATGTAACAACTATAATTCTAGCCAATGGTAAATCTCCTAAATATTTTTGATAATTAAAGCTTGCTTGCTTAAATGTATTTGTACTGGTGTTGCACGGACAGAATCATCAATATCTTCACTAACGCGATAATTACCTGCAATAGATATTAATTCTGCTTGTAAATCTGAGCAAAAGATACGTACATTTTCATTGCCCAAGACACCAGCTAGTGCTCGTCCTCTGAGTGAACCATATACATGAATGTTACCTTCAGCCATGATTTCCGCACCTGCACTGACTTGTGCCAAGACAACCAAATCACCTTTTGCGTAGACGCGTTGCCCAGAGCGAATGGGGTGTTCAATAGTAATTGTTTCAATATTAGTGGAGGCTGCTGCGGGCGCTGTTGATACGTCTTCTTTAGCTACAGCGGGTTCTGCTTGAGTGACTGCCTTTGTTTCAGTGGCATTATTATGCGATGCCATAACAGAGAGCATTAATTCTTTTGCCATGAGTTGTTGTGCAGAAGATCCGCCACGAATACCGATAGGGTGCATGCCTGCATTGCGAATTGCATCAACTAGCAATGCTAGGTTTAGGTCTTCATCCTGTATAGCGTGTAAATCAATTAAGATGGCCGAATTGGTAAAAAATTCTGGAGCCAATTGAATTTTGTCACGTAATTGTTGTGCAATGATATTAATATCTGCGATAAATATATTTAAGGCAGGCACAGTAACAACACCACTTTTAAGTTCAAAAGCGGGGGCATTGGAGGGTGTAAGTGGGGGCTCGGTAGACATTAGACATCAAAAAAAAACTAGCTAAGGCTATGATTCTATCATTGCTTATTAAAAAAAAATACGTCACTCAAAAAAATAAATATTTTTGTCTTGGAAAAGTGTTTTTTTCTTAGCCTGGCAGTCAAAAAGTTACCCGCATTATTGTGGGTAACTTTGTGTATAAGCTTGGGGAAAATAACCCTAGCACTTGATTTTGTACAAGTTTATTATGGGCTTATAAAAATAGTAAATTTATAATATTTATTTAAATTCAATGGCTTATGAAGCTTATATTGACTCAAAAGTGTTATCCAATTTTTAATTTAGCTGTTAATTTTGCTTGTAGATAAAGATTAGCCAGAGCTTATGGCTTAATAAATTTCAGAGTCATGCGATCACTTTCGCCAATCGCCATAAAATGATTTTTATTATCTTCACCGCCTCTTAAGGTGGGTGGTAATGACCAGACTCCATGTAGGTGATTATGTGAGTCTTTGGGATTAGCATTAATTTCAGATTTTGCAACGAGCTTAAAGCCAACTTGTTCTGCCAGCCAGATAACATAAGCTTCAGTAACATATCCGGATATTGCAAAGGGATCCTGGTCTGTTCCTGCAGGGTTTCTGTGCTCTACTATTCCTAAGATACCACCTGGTTTTAAAGCTTGAAACATGGCTTTAAAGACATAATTTGCTTGGCTATAGCGCATCCAGTTATGTACATTACGGAAAGTGAGTACCCGATCGACTGAATTATCAGGTGCGATATCTAAATATCGTGGTGGTTGTAAGGTGGTCGTAATAACTCCTGAATATAAGTCGGGTGTTGCGGCCATTTTTTGTTTAAATTTCTGCAGGCTATTAACAAAGTAGGGTGTCGATGCCTTTTCTGAAAAATGGGCAGCATAGAGTGTGCCTGTCCCTTTTAGGTAAGGTGCTAAAATTTCTGTGTACCATGCTTTATCACCTGGCCAAATTTCTACCACAGACATGGTTGGTTCTATGGCGAAGAAAGCCAGTGTTTGAGCAGGGTGTCTATAAGTATTTCTAGCCTGATGCTCAGCAGAACGGTGCTGGCCCTCCATAATGGCTTGGATGCTAGGTGGTGGCGAGCTACTATTGCCGGCACAAGCCGTTAGCAAGATTGATAATAACCATAAGCAATTTTTTTTCATATCACTATGCTTTATTGAAAAGTTGATAAAGGCTCAGGCTAGCGAGGCCAATAAAAGCAACAAAGGTCCAGCCGGGAATGCTAAGCCCTAAAAAGTTCCAAAGAACATCGGCGCACTCGCCTGTGCCGTTGAGCATTAATTTTAAGGTTTCGGTTAAGGGGAAGTTTTCAAAAATATAGCTTAATCCTGGACTGCATTCCGGCACTTCTTCAGGTGGTAAATTTTGTAACCAAACATGGCGCGCGGATATTGCCGAACCAAACAAAGCCGATATTGATCCGATGATAGCGTAACATCGTGTGCCTTTCTGGGCAGGATTATGCAACGCTGCAATGAGGAAGATAATGCCGGTGGTTAAAATCGCAATACGTTGTGATATGCAGAGTGGGCAAGGCTCCATTTCCTCTACGATTTGAAAATAAGCACCGACGGCTAACATCGAAAAGCAACTGAGGCAGCCTAGGAAAAACCAAGTTCTCGCTTTAAATTGAATCATTCAATAACTCCTATTTCTTTTTTAAATTTTCTAATATCTCGATTGGCACCTAATATCACTAAAACATCACCAACATCGAGGGTATGATCTTGTTCGCTTAATGCGAAGTATAGCTTTTCACCCAATTCCTTATCGACAACACCAATTAAAAATAAATTATAATCTTTATTAAGCTGCAATTGGCTGGTCAGGGTTTTATCTAAACTGGAATTTTGTGGAATGGTAATTTCAGCCATATGCAGATCGGCACGCCCAAAAACAATCTGATCTAATACCGAAGAAATACTTGGTTTAGTAAGTAACTGATATATTTTGGAGCTGCAAGCTTCATAAGGGTCAATAATTTTATTAGCGCCAGCTGCTAATAATTTCTCGGCAGATTCAGGTTGGTTAATGATGCTAATTATCTTTAGCTGACTATTTAATGCTCGCGCCGATAGGGTTAGAAATACATTTTCCGAGTCATTCTCTAAAAAGCAAAATAAGGTTTCTATTTGTGAGTCTAGACCTATAGAGGTCAGGTCAGCATCTTGGCGATAATCCAGCAATTCAGCTGGCAGGCCATTTTGCTGGGCTAATGCAACTTTTTTCGGGTCAGCATCCAGTATCAATAGGCTATTTTGCTTCGAACTAAGTTGTTTAATCAGTTCAAATGACATACTGCTATAACCAAAAATAGCAATTAATTTTGTGTCCATATTATTGCACTTATAAACGGCTGGTTTCGATTAAATCTTGTAAGTGTTCAATGCTCAGTTGTCGTCCGAGTATCACTATAATATCACCAGAGCCCAATACAAATTTGGGGTCAGGGTTAAAATAAAAATGTTGGTTGTGTAGTTTGTAACGATTTCTATGTTTTACGTGCTTTGGGTTGTCGCTGACAATGCCCAGTAAGCGTGCTTTATATTGGTTTATGTTGGCCTCATGAATCATTAAGCCATCCAGAAAACAATCGGGGTATATGGTTAATGCATCAATTTGCACGTCTTTGGCTTCATGCAGAATACCGTGAATTGCTTGAAAGGCAACGGGTTGACCTAAGTATTCAGCTGCCAATAAACCTGCGGTAGTAAAGGGTTGTACTACTTGGTTTGCACCTGCTTGATACAATTTTTTGACATTATCTTCGCAGTTGGCGCGTGAAATAATATTGATGTCGGGGTTTAAATGACGACTGGTTAGGGTGATGTATACATTGATGACATCATCCCCCGTAGTGCACAAAATGGTATTGGCACCATGGTTAATACCTGCCTGTTCTAGTATTTTATTTTTGCTGGCATCTTCTTGTAAGGCGATATAACCTCTTTTTTTGGCCAGCATTATATTGTGCTCATTTTTATCGATGACCACAAAACTAAGATTGTTCGCATATAAATGGCTAGCCACCTCTTGTCCTACACGACCAAATCCACAAAGGATGGTTGAATCACTGCATTTTTCAATATTAGCTTTTACTCGATCATCTTGAAATTCACTCATTTTTTCATTGAACGCGGCGACAATGATGGATGTAAAGAAGGCCAATACACCTAAACCTGACATAATAAGTCCTGTGGTGACAAAGCGTCCACCTGGTGTTACCGGAGTTAAGTCGCCATAGCCAACGGTAGAAATGGTAACAATCGCCCAATAAAAAGCATCATATAGATCAGTGATTTGTCCACCTGCATTTTGGTTTTCAAACATGTAAATCGCAGTACTGGCTATGAAAATCAGAAAGCTCATTAAGACTGCCAAGGTGGTTAATTCAAAGCGCTTGCTGCTAAGGACGTTGGTAAAGGTTTGAATGCTTTGCGAATAACGAAACAGTTTGAATAAGCGAAATATAAGGAAAATACGTAAAATACGTAAGGGGCGATAGCTTGGTAAAATGGCCAGTAAATCAATAATGGCACTCGGGGAGAAAATATAACGTAATTTTGTGGCAATGATTGACAGCAGCACTTTATGCAGACGAAACGGAGTGCCCAAGTACTTACTATTTTCATGTTGCTTAATGATGTGATTATGAATATCAGAGTACAGCCAACCTCGTAACAGGTATTCACAGATAAAAATAGTGACCACAAAATTCTCAAATAAAAGAGCCCACTCACCTGTTGTATGTTGCACTTCATAGATCAGCAAAAAGATGCTGCTCATCACCAGTGTGATCATAAAAACATCAAAGTATGATTTCAGTTTACTTTGCGGATTTTCTAATAAATCATAGCAAAATGCTTTGGTTTTCTGATAGTGCCTAGAAGCTTTGATGCGATAGGCGAGAAACAGGATTAAACGAGTCAGCATTTATCGGATATTATAATAATTGTGCTAATTGACGTAATGCCTGACCACGATGGCTCAATTGGTTTTTTATGGTGGCAGGTAACTCGGCAGAACTGCACTTTTCTGTAGGTACCCAAAATACCGGGTCATAGCCAAAACCGTTATTCCCTTGTGCCTGCATTAAAATAGAACCTTCCCAGTTGCCTTGGGCAATCAGCGGAAAGGGGTCAAGGGCGTGACGCATCAATACGATAACACAGACAAAGCGTGCCGTGCGTAATGCATCCGGCACCCCCTGCATTTCTAGTAGTAACTTGCCCAAATTTTGTTGATCACTAGCATGCTCACCTGCATAACGCGCTGAAATAACGCCAGGAGCCCCTTGTAATGCATCAACAATCAAGCCAGAATCATCGGCAATGGCAGGCAATCTGCTATGTAAAGCCGCATTACGGGCTTTGATAATCGCATTTTCAATAAAAGTGCTACCCGCTTCTTCTGCTTCTTGGATATTAAATTCTTTTTGGGTAACAATCGTTTGCTGGCTGAGTATGGCCTGTATTTCTTTGATCTTGCCTTGATTGCCACTGGCTAGGACTATTTTTTCTAAGTTGGTAATAGACATTTTTATGGGTCGAGTTAAAAACCGCAACGCTTCTGACAAGTAACAAGGATGAGCGGGTTACAGAATGATTGATGTGGGTACTTATTATATAGTATGCAGTAATATCAAGTCAGTACTCGGTGGTAACTTTCCCATGCGTGAATTATCGTAGGTGCAGATTTATTTGCACGTTTCTAAAGCAACACCTACAAAAAGTTAAGATTATTATATCTTGGAATTTACGTTGCCTTACTGCTGGTCTTTAAGTTGTTTTAGTAATGAAAACCCTAATAGCAATAAAAATCCTAAGGCAACAAAAATCAGCATTTTAATAATGGGAAAGCCTACTAAAAATAGAAAGGTTTGCGTATTGTTTTTGCTTGGCTCCAGTTCATCTGATTGCAGTGATATTTCCATAAGATAAAGCCCGCGCTTAGTGAAATTATGTTCAATTTGGGTGTTATCTGATACTTGGCTCAGTGTTTTGCTAAACGCATTATCAAAGTCAAAGAGCAGATCCCAATAAGATTCGGTTGCTAAAAACTTTAAGTGCATGGTTTTCTGCAAATGTTGGATAACGTCATCTTCAAAAGTAAAAATTACGGTACCCGTTTCTGGAAATAAGCGGCAATAATGTTTGCCGCCACCTATTTTTTCGGCTGCCTGAAAACCGCCTAAGCGTAACTTGGCACCTGCAATGCTGACAAAACAATTATCACCATGATCAACACCTGCATGGGCAAATGATGTACTGCTGTAACTAAGGTTTAAACTGATAAAAATGATAAATAGGCTAATAAAACGGTTCGGCATTTTGAGTTAGATCAATGAGGTTAATAAAAAATTTATACAGTATTTTAACGCCTTTTGCTGTGATTATTAAAAATAAGTCAAGTCTCATGATAGAATAATTGGTTAACAAATAATATTTGACGCATTGCATGAACCCACATTTACCGCAATTACATCCATACCCGTTTGAGAAGTTAGCGCAATTAAAACAGGGGATTACCCCTCCTGTAGATAAAGTGCATATTGCTTTATCAATAGGTGAACCTAAGCATCCAACGCCTGCACTGATTACGGATGCACTGTTGGCTAATATGGTTACTTTGGGTAATTATCCAACGACCAAAGGTTTACCTGAGTTAAGAGAGGCAATAAGTACGTGGGTCACTAAGCGTTTTCAATTGGCGAGTGATAGTTTAAATCCTGATACTCAGGTTCTGCCCGTTAATGGTACGCGAGAAGCTTTGTTTGCTTTTGCACAATGTATCATTGATGCGTCAGATAAGCCGCAAGTTGTCATGCCTAATCCGTTTTATCAAATTTATGAAGGCGCAGCATTATTAGCAGGAGCGAAGCCATATTATTTGAACACACTGGCTGAAAACCAATATTTGCCTGATTTTTCTGCAGTACCTGCGGAAGTATGGCAGCGTTGTCAGTTGTTGTATATTTGCTCGCCAGGTAACCCGACAGGTACGGTCATTGATCAAGCGACGCATATTCAATTGATTGAGTTGGCATTGCAATATGATTTTGTGATTGCTTCGGATGAGTGTTATAGCGAAATTTATGCTGATGAAAGTAAGCCGCCACAAGGCTTGTTACAGTCGGCTTATGCAATGGGACATACCAGCTTTAAAAACTGTGTAATTTTTCATAGCCTATCCAAGCGTTCCAATGCACCTGGGTTAAGGTCAGGTTTTGTTGCGGGAGATGCGGATATTTTGCAAAAGTTCCTGCAATACCGTACCTATCATGGCTGTGCGATGCCGGTACCAACGCAGCATGCCAGTATTGCGGCTTGGCAGGATGAGGCGCATGTGCAAGAAAATAGAGAGTTCTATCGAGAAAAATTTGCAGCAGTCACTAAAATATTGGCAGAAGTTTGTACGGTAAGCCAACCACCTGCGAGTTTTTATTTATGGCTACAAACCGGCATTGATGAAACCGAATTTGCGCAAAAATTATTTGCACAAGAAAATATAACTGTTTTGCCCGGTAGTTTTTTATCTCGAGAAGTGAACGGGATTAATCCGGGTAAGAACCATGTGCGTATGGCTTTGGTTGCCCCTCTGGAGGAATGTGTCGAAGCTGCACAACGAATTAAAAATTTTATTAACACTTTAGTATAAGAAAACTATGGACCAATTAGAAAAAATTATTAACCAAGCATTTGATGATCGTGCTGACATTTCACCAACAACTGTTTCTGCAGAAGTGCGTGCAGCTGTTAGTGAGTCAATTAACTTGTTAGATTCTGGTAAAGCGCGCGTTGCAGATAAAAGCAGCGGTGAGTGGGTGGTTAACCAATGGTTAAAGAAAGCGGTTTTATTGTCGTTCAGAATTAATGAAAACCGGGTAATGGATGGTGGAGCAAGCCGTTATTACGATAAAGTAGAAACTAAGTTTGCATCTTATACACCGGAAGATTTTGCTGAAGCGGGTGTGCGCGTGGTGCCAAATGCAGTGGCGCGTCATGGTTCTTATGTTGCACCCGGTGCGATTTTAATGCCTTCTTATGTCAATATTGGTGCTTATGTAGGTAGTGGCACAATGGTTGACACTTGGGTGACGGTTGGTTCTTGTGCGCAAATTGGTGCAAATGTACATTTATCAGGTGGTGTGGGCATTGGTGGTGTATTAGAGCCATTACAAGCAGGCCCAACAATTATTGAAGATAACTGTTTTATCGGTGCGCGTTCTGAGATCGTTGAAGGTGTTGTGGTCGAAGAAGGCTCAGTTATTTCTATGGGGGTTTATATTGGTCAAAGTACTAAAATCTTTAACCGTATGACGGGTGAAATTACTTATGGACGTGTGCCGGCCGGTTCAGTTGTCGTATCGGGTAACTTGCCTTCTAAAGATGGTAGCCACAGCTTGTATTGCGCGGTAATCATCAAGCATGTTGATGAAAAAACACGTAGTAAAACAGGTATTAATGAATTATTGCGTGATTAATATATAAGTTGGTTAGCTTATCTAGCATAGCGTAGAAAACGTTATCCGACATGTTCAGTACCTTGTAGGATAATGTTTTTTTATGCTTTGCAATAAAGACTTGTCCAGGTTGTATTTTATTACTTTAATTTAAGGATATATAAATGACTGATACACTTTCCAGTAATGCCGTAGTTTATGCCATTCTTGCGCTTAATAGTGAAGTTGCATTACAAAAAGAATACCTGAATTCACCTGATGTATTACCTGAAGAGCGTGAAAACGAAGAGGGTATTTTAGATGATTTGGAGCAAGCGTTTATGGAGTTTGTCGAGTTTTACAAAACATGTCGTAAACAAGATAAGGAACTGCCTACTATTGAAGAGTTGTTGAACAGCACTTTATAAGGTATTTTGGCAATGCGTCATTTTATTTTGTTGCTCATTAATGTGTTGATGTATTTAAGCCTATCCGATTTTGCTTTGGCAGTAGAAGCAAAATCGGATAGCGCAATAGCATTAACTGCAGAAGAGCAGCAATATTTACAGGCTAAGCAGCAACTTAAAATGTGTGTTGATCCTGATTGGATGCCATTTGAAAAAATAGATAATAACCGGCATGTGGGCATGAGTGCCGATTTTATGCGTTTGTTTGCCAAGAAAATCGGTATTGCTATTACTTTGCAAGCAAGTGATAGTTGGCTGGACTCGCTATCCATGGGTAAACAACGTCAATGTGACTTTTTCTCTTTGGTCATGAGTACGCCGCAGCGTGAAACATTTCTTGATTTTTCCGAGCCCTATATTGGATTTCCACTGGTATTGGCCTCGCGTTATGAGCAAATTTTTATTGGCGATATTGAAAATATTTTAGATAAAAAGCTCGGTATTCAAAAAGGCTACGCTTATGCGGAAATATTGCGTTTGCATTATCCTGATATTAATTTAATAGAGGTTACTAGTTTGGAAGATGGCTTGGATAAGGTCAGTAATCAGCAGCTATTTGCCATGATTGGTTCCTTGCCCAGTATTGCCTTTATATTGCAGCATAACTATATAGGCGAATTGAAGATTTCCGGCAAGTTGGATCAAATTTGGTATATTGGCATTGGGGCGCGTAATGATGAGCCTTTATTGCTCGCGATTTTTAATAAAGCGATTGCAAGTGTCGGCCTTAAAGAGCGTAAAGCGATTACCAACCGCTGGCTAGCGACTAAGTATGAACTAGCAACTGATTACACTTTGTTAGTGCAGGTATTGCTAGGGCTGGCCGTTGTATTTGTGTTCTTCCTATACCACCATGTGCAGCTGAGAAAATATAACACTTTATTGCAGAAACTTTCGGTAACCGATGCGTTAACCAAAGTGGGTAATCGCGCCAAATTGGATGAGGCGCTTAATAAAATGCTGTTGTTGGCAAAACGTTATCAACAATCATTTAGCATTATGTTAATAGATGTAGATCATTTTAAAGAGATTAATGATCAATACGGGCATTTAGTTGGTGATGCGGTATTGCAAGATATTGCTCAGTTACTGCAAGAGAATATTCGTACTGTTGATACCATTGGTCGTTGGGGTGGTGAGGAATTTTTAATTATTTGTCCTGAGCAAACAGCAGCAAGCTCGCATTTGTTAGCTGAGAAATTGCGTATTTTGATTGCCGGCTATCCTTTTGCGCATATTGATAAATTAAGCTGTAGTTTTGGTATTAGCAATTATCAGGCAAATGATAGTAGTCACCAGTTAATTAAAAGAGCAGATATTGCGCTTTATCAGGCCAAGAAACAAGGACGAAATTGCGTAGTCTTGGCTGACACAGAATAATTTTAATTGTTTAACTTTAATAAACCCACAATTATGTACATTTTATATGGTATTAAAAATTGCGATAGTGTGAAAAAAGCACGTTCGTGGTTGGATAAACATGCGCTTGCTTATCAATTTCATGACTTTCGTGTTGATGGTCTTGACAGGGAGCTAGTGCAAACTTTTATGATCAAAGGTGACTGGGAAGTATTGTTGAATAAACGCAGCACCAGTTGGCGACAACTGGATGATACCCAAAAAACAGATTTAAATGCTGAAAAAGCCGCTGCTTTATTATTAGCCAACCCTACTTTGGTTAAGCGGCCTGTATTAGACGCAGGTGAGAATTTTTTTATTGGCTTTAATGCAGAAACATACCAAACTTTATTATGAGCGATACTTTAGAGTTACTAAAAGAGCTAATGAGCCGTGAGTCAGTTACTCCTGAAGATGCGGGTTGCCAAGAGTTATTGGCACAGCGGTTGGCTGCTTCTGGTTTTAATGCAGAGCAAATAGATTTTAATGATACCAAAAATTTATGGCTAAAGCGTGGTACGGCAAAGCCGCTATTTGTATTTTTAGGGCATACTGATGTAGTGCCTACTGGGCCGCTAGAACGTTGGGATTCACCGCCATTTGAGCCAGCTATTCGTGACGGACATCTTTATGGACGCGGTGCAGCAGATATGAAGGGGGGGATTGCTTGCTTTGTTACGGCAGTAGAACGCTTTGTGGCCAAGTATCCTGAGCATGATGGTACGATTGCCATGATGATTACCAGTGATGAAGAAGGCCCTGCAACGGATGGAGTCGTTAAAGTTGTAGAGGTTTTAGAGCAGCGTAATGAAAAAATTGACTGGTGTTTGGTTGGTGAGCCATCCAGTGATAAGCAAATTGCCGATGTGATCCGAGTGGGGCGGCGTGGATCTTTATGTGCGAAATTAGCTGTGCAAGGCATACAAGGGCATGTGGCCTACCCTGAAATAGCCAATAATCCGATCCATGCTTTTGCACCAGCCTTAAAAGCATTGACGGAAGAAGTCTGGGATGAGGGCAATCAATTTTTTCCACCAACTAGTTTACAAGTTTCCAATATTAATGCTGGTACAGGTGCAGAAAATATTATTCCTGGTGAGTTGGAGTTGCAGTTTAATTTGCGTTTTTGTACAGAATTAGATGAGACCACTATAAAACAACGCGTACTTGCTATTTTTGATCAATTTGATTTTGATTATGAGATTACGTGGCGCTTATCGGGCAATCCTTTTTTAACATCGGGTGGTGCGTTAATTGAGGCGACTCATGCGGCAGTTGCGCAGGTTACAGGTTACGAAACTTTGGATGATACAGGTGGTGGCACATCTGATGGTCGCTTTATTGCTCCGACTGGTGCGGAAGTCATCGAGTTAGGGCCATTAAATGCAACCATTCACAAAATTAATGAAAATGTCAGTGTTGCAGATTTGGAAGTCTTGACTAAAATTTATGAGCAGATATTAATTGAGTTATTGGTTGGCAAGACATAAAAGCCTGCTTGGTTTTGCATTTGCCTGAGCATATTTTGCATTTTTCAATTTTTTCGCCGTAGGGTGAGCAAAAAATATTATTACGAATTTTTATGAACAAAAAACAACTTGCCTTAACTCTGGGGGCATTATTAGTTTCTCCTCTAGCGCAGGCAGAGACGGTTAAATTTCTCAATGGCGATTCATTAGATGTACTGTTAATTAAACATACTAGTTCGACGATTACCTTTGCCCATACCTCATTAGGTGAAGTGACGGTTAAGAAATCGAAAATTAGCAATTTGCAAGATTTAAATCTTGAGGCGCTTAATAAAGAAATAAAACCCACTAAGCAGGAAACTGTAGTTGTGGAAGCGCCTCAGCAGGAAGCGGTTGAGGGAACGTTAGTAGCAAAAGCAATTAAAGCAGCTGAAGAGAAATCGGTGACAGCACGGAAAAATGTAGATGTGGCTAAAGATGAGCTTTTAGTTGCAGAAGAAAACCTAAAAGTTGCTGAGATAGAAGATGTTGATATTGCGGAAAAAGCCGTTACAGATTCTGAAGCTAAAGTTAAAGCCACTGAAAAAGCACTAGTGATCGCGGTTGATGATATCAGTGTAGTTAAGAAAAATGCAGAAATAGCCAAGAAAGTTAAAATTGCCAATGTAGATGTGGTGGCTGCTGATGCTGGGTTTAAGGCTGCTAATGAAAGGCATGACCAAGCACTGGCAAATGTAAGAAATGCTAAGAAACAGCTGAGGTATGCTAAAGAGGCTGACGCTGCTGATGGTGTTATTGATGCTGCAAGCAGGAAGCTTGATATTGCTGAAGAAGGAGTTAGCATAGCTGAAGAAGAAATCGAAGTGGCAACCGAAAAAGTGAGCCTTGCGCAAGAGAAGGTGCTGCTTGCTAAAGGTGAAAAAGTGCCTAATGGTTTTTTAGGGACTGGTTGGTTTAAAGCCTGGGATAGTAATTTTGATGTAGGGATAACAGGTGCATCTGGAGCCACTAATAATGCCAAATTTCGCATGGGTTTTGGGACGTTATTTGAGGATGATAATCATCGCTGGGATTTTAAAACTTATTTTTTTTATAGCTCCGAAGATAATACTCCGAATGAACAAAGGTTAAATGCAACTTTAGTCAAGGATTGGTTTTTTAAAGATACGCCTTGGTTTGCTTTTGTATCAGCCACTTATGATATGGATGAGTTCAAAGACTGGGATCAGCGATTACAGATAGCGGTAGGCCCTGGTTATCAGTTTGTTAAAAATGATGAGTGGGAATTTTCTGGCCGTATGGCAGGAACAGGTATTTTTGCATTTGGCGCCAGAGAGTCTACTCGTAAGGACAGTGATGGTAAGGTCATTGATTATGACCGAGAAGATGAGAGCACCTTTAGTCAAAGTAATCAGGTGAACTTTGAATTAATGCTTGGAGCTGATTTATCTTGGCAGATTTCTCCCAAGCAAAAATTTACCATTTCTAATTATATTTACCCTAGCATGACTGAACCAGGTGAGTTTAGAAATGTGACCAAGACTAATTGGGTGCATGATATAGATTTTTTTGAGGGCTTGGCAATCAAATTCGGTATTATTAATGAGTACGATACCACTCAAAAGGAGAAAAATGATTTAAGGTATAGTATGTCTGCAGTGTTTAATTTCTAATAATAGGGCGATACAGAGAGTCATATGAAACAAAATAAATCCAAGTGGCAACGTATTGCGTTGGTTTGTTTACTATCTGGGGTGACGGGTGCATGCTCAAATTTTACTACTAAGCAGGCACTTAGTGAGATGGAAGTTTGTGAGCAATTAGATGCGCTAGTGGCTGATCATGGCCAAAATTTTAAACAATTTAAACGGCAACGTTTAAGCTCGCGTTATACAACAAATGCTCAAATATGGACGGCAGAGCAGGTGTTCCCGTTAGCAAAAAACTGCCAAGTCTGGGAGTGGAGTACTGGTTTGCAGACTTATATATGTCACTGGAAGGCTAAAGCAGGTGAGCAGGAAGCCAGAGAAAGCTATGAGCAGGGTATTGTAAGTGTGCGCCAATGTTTAGATCAGAGTTGGACTCGTGGGACTGCTGCTACTAAAAGTGGGGGTGAGCGTGCCTTTTTTACCCAAGAGTATAGTGATACCGTGATTGCAGTACGCTATTTTAAGGAGGCGCGTACTATTTTAGATAGTTGGCAAACAACTCTATCTGTAGGGGATGCCAGTAATTTAAAAGCGGGTGTACAGTAGTTTTAGGTGTAGGTTGTTGGGGTACGGCTATCTGGCGAAGCTCAGGTAACGTAACCTAGCAGTATACTGATTATCGGTTCCAGCGATGTGCAATAAATTCAACTGCTTCCTGTATATTTAAGTCACGAGTGCCACCGCCAGTACGTAAATAAAACTTAGGCGTTTTACCTTGGCTTAAAAAAACGGGTCGGGGTGATGCCAGCACAATTAAGCGGCATACATGTTTGCCGTCAACAACATGAAACAATACTTTTACAAACTGGCATAAATCGGCACCTAAATGTGCGGAAATCGCAGTAATAAGAGCTTGTTCATAACCATCCTGGTTTTGACGTTTTAAGGACTGGTAATCTTTTTCCAAACCGATAATTTCACCATCATCAGTCACTCCGATCAATAGCGTGCCGCCTGTCGAGCTATTTAAATAGCCTGCTATGGTTTTTAAAACCACTGTTTCTAAGGCGCGATTCGTCCTGTTTTCTTCTAAATCCCAGCGAAAAGAGGATTTAAATTCTAGCAAGGGGCTTTCCCCCTGCATGATGAGTGTGTGTAAATCAACAGATAGTTCACTGCGTAAACGGTTAATTCTTTGTAAGCGTCGGTGTAGTGTTTCATAAATAAAAGCGATGATCAGCCCAAAGACTGCACCCACTTGGGCAAGAAATAAAGTTTTCTTGGGAGTTTCCCCTTTTAGTGAGGCTATGAGTTGGTCGATGGCATAGGTTGCTGCTGCACTGGCACTTCTTTTCAAGACATCTTTTTCTATTTCAAAGTAGAAAATAAAATCATTTATAGGGTAAAAAATGAGTACACCATTTAAAGTACCAATAATGGCTGCAAAAAAATAAAGTTTAAAACGTTGTTGCCAGAGTGCTGCTATTAATAAAAAAAAGCGTTTCATTTATTGTTCCATAGGTAAGCCAGCTGCTCGCCAAGAGGTCATATGACCTTCCACGTAGCGAATGTTTTCAAAGCCTGCCAGATAATAGGCAAATTTGGAAATGCCTGCGCGTGGGCCATGTTCGCAATATAAGAATATATCCTGTTGTTTGTCTATATCATCTAAGGTATCACTGCTAAAGGCTTGCCAGAAGGGGATATGTTTTGCAAAAGGAATATGTCCTGAGTTATATTCCATGTCAGAGCGAACATCGACGATAATGGGCTTAGCTTGCTCTGCTTGTAATAGCTCCAGTAATTCAGCTGGCTTGATATGGGTTTCGCTGGAGGTGCTGCAGGCAGTTACTAGTAAAGTCATTATGCCTAATAAAAATCGTTTCATTTATCCTCCAGTAGTATTCATATGGCGCATAATAATAGGTTGTTCACTTAAGTCAAATTCGTGTTTTTCGGGCTTGATATTCATAGCGTCAATCATAGCTTGTTTTAGGATGTCAGTATCATTAGGGTGGGCGCGCATGATGGCTTTTAGGTCAATTGAATGTTCGTTACCCAAACACAGCAATAAACGGCCTTCAGTTGTTAATCTGACCCGGTTACAAGTACTGCAAAAGTTATGGCTGTGTGGTGAAATAAAACCGACTTTAGTTTGAGTGCCTTGAATACGGTAGTAGTCTGATGGTCCAGCAGTCGTTTCACTAATACTTTCTAAATTAAAGTGCTCTGCTAAATCTGCTCTGATTTGGTCGCTGGAATAATAGGCTTCGGCACGACTATGAGATGCAATAATACCTAGCGGCATTTCTTCGATAAAGCTAATGTCGATGTCTGAGTCTAATGCAAATTGGACTAGATCGACTACTTCATGATGATTGCGATTTTTTAAAATGACAGCATTGATTTTAATATTTTTAAAGCCGGCGGCAATGGCCGAACCAATGCCTTGCAGTACTGTATTTAAGTCACCCGTACGCGTTAGTTCTTTGAATTTGTCTGCGTTGAGGGTATCTAGGCTAATATTTAAGCGCGATACCTTGGCTTGTTGTAATTGGGTGGCCGTTGTTGATAGTTGTGAGCCATTGGTGGTCATCACTAGCTCATCAAGTAACGGCAGTGCACCTATTTTTTGTAAGAGTCCTAACGCTCCGCGACGGATCAGAGGTTCACCGCCCGTTATTCTGATTTTTCCTACGCCAAGCTCAGTAAAGCATTTAGCTAGCAGGTAAATTTCCTCTAAGCTTAAAATCTGCTCACGTGGTAAGAAGGTCATGTCTTCCGACATACAATAAACGCAGCGAAAATCACAGCGATCAGTGATGGAGATACGGACATAGTCAACTGTGCGACCAAAGCGGTCAACGAGTTGTTTTGCTTGTTTAGGGTGACGCATTACTTAATTATGTATCTGCTTAAGACTATAATAGAGCACTAATTTTATCAGTTTTTAGAGCAAATTTATGATCAGCTATAAAAAAATAATTTTTATTTGTATGTTTTGTTATTGTCAGGCTAGTTTTGCGGCTGATAAACCTTTGATTCGATTAGGTGCACTGGCATTTGGTACGGTCAATTGGGAGTTGTCAGCTATGCAATATGCTCAGTTAATGGAGACCGAGCACTATCGTTTGCAGGTCATCAAGCTGGCAAATCCGCAAGCTGGCAAAATTGCTTTGCAATCGGGGGCTGTTGATATGATAGTTGCTGATTGGGTCTGGGTATCGCAGCAACGTGCTTTAGGGAGAGATTATACTTTTTTTCCTTATTCAAATACTACTGGAGCATTAGTAGTTCCCCAAGATAGTGCAATTAAAACTTTGCAGGATTTACGTAATAAGAAAATGGCAGTGGCTGGGGGAGAGTTAGATAAAAATAGTTTGTTGTTACGTGCTTTGATGACCAAACAGGGGCAAGCTGATGTTTTTGCCAGTATGGCTAAAATTTACGGTGCGCCGCCTTTATTAGCACAGGAAATGCGTCATAAACGTGCCGATGCTTTATTAACTTACTGGCACTATGCTGCGCGTATGGAAGCCGATGGTTTCCGCATATTGCTGACAGGCAATGATATTTTGCAGGGCTTAGGCATACAAGCGCAAGTTCCAAGTATAGGTTATGTGTTTAGCAAACAGTGGGCTCAGCAAAATCAGCAAGCCATTCAGCATTTTTTTGCGAGCACTCGTCAGGTTAAGAATGATTTATGTATAAATGATACGGCTTGGAAAGGTATTAGCCATTTGACGCACGCTAAAACATCGCAGGAAAACCAGTTGCTACGTAGTCGCTATTGTGATGGTCGGATTTTGAGTTGGGGGGGTAAAGAGGTGGAGGCAGCAGCTGAGGTTTATCAATATTTAAAAAAAGTAAGCCATAATCGTCTTACTAAGCATGCAGAAAAATTAGAAAAGGGTGTTTTTTGGGAGCAGGGCATATCAAAATAACATGGCTCCCACTGTATGAAGTATGGGGGAAGGCATCGTTATTACAATAAGAAACCAGCAGCAATATTAAGACTATCATTATTTTGTCATCATTTTGTCATATTTCTTTTTTATCATAAGCAGCAAGTTAATTTATTGAGGTTTTAAACCTTGATGAATGTAGTTGATGCTAACAAATAAAGCAGTATAGATACTTTAACTTTTGCTAGTTAATGTGGTGACTCAAGCCACTTAATGACTAAGAGTTAAAATAATATGTATTTTTGTCATATTTTTTATTTGTTATAAGCACAATATAATATATTTTTTTAATTTTGGTGGATGCAATCAATGCTAACAAATAAAACAGCCAAAGCTTTGGCATTAGGTACTTTAACAGCACTATCTAGTGTGACAGCTCAAGCTGATGATCAGCAGCTTTTGGATACTTTGTTAAAAAATGGCACTATTACGCCAGCACAGCACAGTGAACTGACTGGTCAGCAAGTTGCAGAGAAACAGGCTGAAGCAAAAAAAGTAGCAGAACCGAAAGGTAGTGATGTGCTGGTCAAGTTTGGCAAAAAAGGTTTTCGCGTAGAAACGGCTGATGAAAAGTTTAAGTTTAAAATCGGTGGTCGTATGCATGTTGATGCAACCTTTAATGCTAATGATAAAGATTTTGACCAAAGAGGTACCGAGGGCGTAGAAGTGCGTCGTGCGCGTCTTGCGGTATCAGGTGTGCTATGGCACGATTACAAATATAAAGCACAATTTGACTTTGCTGATAATGATTTGGCTATTAAGGATTTATTTGTAAAATATACAGGGTTTGATTGGTTCAATATTACTGTGGGTAACCAAAAACAAGCCATCAGTCTGGAATTGCAAAACAGCTCGAATGATATGCCGTTTACAGAGCGTTCTTTGGTGAGTTCTTTAACGGTACCTATGTTTGATCGTGCGATAGGTTTGAGAATAGATTCTTCCGGTAAAAATTGGTCGACGCAACTTGGATTTTATGGTGATAACATTGGCAAAAATGGTATTCAAGTTAATGATGAAGGTTGGGGGGTATCATCTCGAGTGACCTTTGCACCGATTATGACTAAAAAGCATATATTGCATGTAGGGGCATCAGCAGGCTATCGTGCGACTAGTGACGAAGGTACGACATTAAAGTATAAATACGAAACGACACATATGTCGAATTTGTATTTTACCAATGCAAAAGTGACGGATGTTGACGGTGTTACTTTGGCTGATGTTGAGGCGGCATACATGTTTGGGTCTTTTTCTGTGCAAGCTGAATATGCACACACTTGGATAGAGCGTGAAGGCATGGGTGGTGTTGATTTTGGTGCTTATTATGTGCAAGCGGCTTGGACATTAACAGGAGAGTCACGTAACTATAAGGGTTCTTATGGTAAATTTAAACGTTTAAAACCGGCTAATGAATTTAGCTGGAGCAAAGGAACTTGGGGGGCAGTCGAGTTGGCAACTCGTTTTGATGGTAATGATCTAAATTCTGGTGACATTCAAGGTGGCGAAGAGCATGCGGTGACAGTTGCTTTAAACTGGTATTTAAATCAGAATGTGCGTCTAATGGCTGATTATCGTTATGCATTTGATGTAACAAATTCAGCAGTAAAAGATGTTAATGGTAGCGAAATTGATGGCGGTACACATGACTTTACTTTTCGTACTCAGTTAACATTCTAAGGTTAATGCGATAAATTCGTGAGTTACGTAGTGATGAAGACAAGGGACTTAATGTGATGTGCGTCTTGTACTGATATGATTAGGATCTGTAAAAAAGCCGACTATATGTCGGCTTTTTTATGCCTGACGTAATGCGGAAGAATTTTTATTTTCTTTGGTTGCTTAGCTAGAGTTAATGAGTTTATTAAGTTGTAAGGAATGAGAGCAAAATACTTTCAATAAGTTTTTAATTTTGTTATGCGCTTTAATCAGGCTATGGGATAATGAGCGGTTTTTTGATGCGTGCAATAAGAGCATAATTTTAAGGCTGGGAAGTAGACTATGGATGACAATAAAAAGAAGGCATTAAGCGCTGCCTTAATGCAGATTGAAAAACAATTTGGTAAAGGCGCGGTCATGCGTATGGGGGATGATGCTGCATCGCGTGATATACAAACAGTTTCTACCGGCTCTTTAACTTTAGATATTGCACTGGGTTGTGGTGGCTTGCCTCGTGGACGAGTGATTGAAATATATGGGCCTGAGTCTTCTGGTAAAACGACCATGACTTTATCCACTATTGCGCAGGTACAAAAGCTAGGAGGAACCGCTGCTTTTATTGATGCAGAGCATGCTTTGGATCCTGCCTATGCGGAAAAAATTGGTGTTAATGTTGATGATCTATTAGTTTCACAGCCGGATACAGGTGAGCAGGCTTTAGAGATTGTCGATATGTTGGTGCGCTCTAATGCTGTTGATATTGTGGTGGTTGATTCGGTTGCAGCCCTAACACCAAAAGCAGAGATTGAAGGCGATATGGGGGATTCTCATATGGGCTTACAAGCTCGCTTGATGTCGCAGGCTTTGCGTAAATTAACCGCTAATATTAAACGCTCTAATACGATGGTAATTTTCATTAACCAGATTCGTATGAAAATTGGCGTGATGTTTGGTAGCCCTGAAACCACTACGGGTGGTAATGCTTTAAAATTTTATGCTTCGGTACGCTTGGATATTCGTCGTATTGGTGCGAT
Organism: Methyloprofundus sp.; assembly: GCA_016592635.1. Taxonomy (NCBI): domain Bacteria; kingdom Pseudomonadati; phylum Pseudomonadota; class Gammaproteobacteria; order Methylococcales; family Methylococcaceae; genus Methyloprofundus; species Methyloprofundus sp. Next base: position 3,272,459 of record AP023240.1, on the reverse strand, counting down.
TAAAAAAGGCGATGAAATTATTGGTAATGAAACTCGCGTTAAAGTTGTTAAAAACAAAGTTGCTCCACCTTTTAAACAAGCTGAATTTGAGATTCTTTATGGAGAAGGCGTTTCATTTTTTGGCGAGTTGATTGATTTGGGTGTGAAGCATGGTTTTGTGAATAAAGCGGGTTCTTGGTATAGCTATGGCAATGACAAGATTGGCCAAGGTAAAGATAATGTGCGTGCCTATTTAAAAGATAACCCACAGATTGTTGCAGAGCTAGAGGCTAATATTCGAGCTAAAGTGTTTGGCACTAAAGATACATCGGATGCACAAATTGTAGAGTCAGATGATGCTGACGGACTCGTTTAGTAATAGGCGTAAATGTCAGAGCTTAGTGCAGTAGAAGTAAATTTTAAAGCAATAAAAGAAGCCTGTTTACAATATTTAATACGTCGCGAGCATAGCCAGCTAGAATTGCTGCAAAAAGTATCTGCCAAAGGGTTTGTTAGGCAGGATATTCAAGCAGTACTAGATGAATTAATGGAGCAAGGTCTGCAAAGTGATGCTCGCTTTGCAGAAAGTTATGCTCGTAGTCGAGTGCATAGAGGTATTGGTCCGTTGCGCATTAAGGCTGAATTGCAGCAAAGAGGTGCGGGCGATTGTTATTTTGAGATGGCCGTTGTCGATATTATTGGCAGTTGGCAAGCATTGCTAGAGCAGGTTTATAGCAAAAAATATACCCTAGAAGTAGGGCTGGATTACAAGGAAAAACTGAAGCGTAGTCGTTTTTTGCAGCAACGTGGTTTTTCTACAGATATGATTCGGCGTTTATTTGTAGACTTACCTTCGAGCTAGATGCATAACCCCCAAAATTTAAAATACTCTTAAATATTTTAAGAGTTAGTAACTTAGAAAACGTTAATAACCCCCATGAAATTATGAAAAATCTGACCAGTGCAGAATTGCGTACTGCTTTTTTGAAATTCTTTGCAGATCAAGGCCATTCTATTCAGCCTTCTAGTTCTTTAGTGCCAGGAAATGACCCTACCTTGTTATTTACCAATGCTGGGATGGTGCAATTTAAAGATACCTTTTTAGGGCGAGAAGCGCGTAATTATACACGTGCGACTACCAGTCAGCGCTGTGTGCGCGCGGGTGGTAAGCATAATGATTTGGAGAATGTGGGGTATACCGCAAGACACCATACCTTTTTTGAAATGTTGGGTAATTTCAGTTTTGGTGATTATTTTAAACAAGAGGCCATTCATTTTGCTTGGGATTTTTTAACTAAAGAACTGGGAATCCCTGCGGAAAAACTATGGGTGACTGTTTTTGATGAAGATTCAGAAGCTGAGAAAATTTGGCTGGAAGATGTCAAAATTGATGCGACTCGTTTTTCCAGAATTGGTGCCAAAGATAATTTTTGGTCGATGGGTGATATTGGCCCTTGTGGTCCTTGTACTGAAATTTTTTATGATCACGGCGAAGATATTGCAGGTGGTCCGCCAGGTACGCCAGAAGAAGATGGTGATCGCTATATCGAAATCTGGAACTTGGTATTTATGCAGTATGACCGTGATTCTGAAGGTCATTTAACGCCATTGCCTAAGCCATCAGTTGATACCGGTATGGGTTTGGAGCGTATCGCTGCCGTTCTGCAAGGTGTGCATAACAATTACGAAATTGATTTATTTCAAAAATTGTTAACAACTGCTGCTAATTTGGCAGGTATTAAAGATTTAACGGAAAGCTCCTTAAGAGTTATTGCTGATCATATACGTTCTTGTGCATTTATGGTGGTTGATGATGTGATGCCTTCCAATGAAGGGCGAGGCTATGTATTAAGGCGTATTATTCGCCGTGCGATTCGGCATGGCTATCGCTTAGGTATTCGTGAAGTTTTCTTCTATCAATTGGTCGCACCTTTAGTCGCAGAAATGGGTGAAGCCTATCCTGAATTAGCTGTTGCGCAAGCGCAAGTTGAACGTATTTTAAAATTAGAAGAAGAGCGTTTTGCTGAAACTTTAGAGCAGGGCATGAAGATTCTAGAAGCTTGTGTAGAAAAAATGCAGGGCACGGTGATTCCAGGTGATGTGGTTTTTCAGCTTTATGATACTTATGGGTTTCCAGTAGACTTAACGGCTGATTATGCGCGAGAAAAAAACTTAAGTGTTGATCATGCAGGCTTTGATATTGCGATGACGGCACAGCGTGAACGCGCACGTGCTGCCAAAAGTTTTGGTACTGATTATAACCAAACTATCAAGCTGGATGCGCAAACTGAATTTACCGGTTATCAGCAAATAAGCGAGCAAAGTAAGATCCTTGGCTTGTTTCAAAAAAGCGAAGCGGTTGATACTTTATCTACAGGAGCAGAAGGTGTTGTGGTACTAGATAGTACGCCATTTTATGCTGAGTCAGGTGGGCAAGTAGGTGATTGCGGTTTAATTACTGTTGAGGGCGGTGTTTTTGAGGTAAGTGATACTCAAAAGCAGGGTAGCGCACTCTTTTTGCATTACGGTAAAGTTATTTCGGGTGAGCTAAGTAGCGACCTGGCGTGTACTGCAGAGGTTGAATCTAGCAGTCGTTTGGCGATTACTGCAAATCATTCGGCGACACATTTATTACATGCTGCATTACGTCAAGTATTAGGTGAGCATGTTACCCAGAAAGGTTCGTTAGTGAATGCAGAACGTTTGCGTTTTGACTTTGCGCATTTTGAGCCGATGACGGCGGCAGAAATAAAAATTATCGAGCGCATGGTGAACCAGCAAATTCGGCATAATGCGGCAGTAACGGCAGAAATTATGTCTAAGGATGCTGCGGTTGATGCTGGTGCAATGGCATTGTTCGGAGAAAAATATGGCGATGAAGTGCGCGTCTTAAGAATAGGTGAATTCTCCACTGAATTATGTGGTGGTGTGCATGTGCAACGTGCTGGTGATATCGGCTTATTCAAAATTGTGAGTGAGACAGGGGTGGCTTCAGGTGTGCGTCGTGTTGAGGCAATTACGGGTGAAGCGTCCATGCAATGGCTGGAAGCGCGTGAAAAATCAATGGCAATGATTGCTAATGTCGTTAAGGTTGCGCCAGAAGTTGCTGCTGAAAAAGTACAGCAATTATTTGATAAAAGTAAAACCCTAGAGAAAGAATTGCAGCGCTTGCAATCAAAGTTGGCAAGTTCTGCGGGTGGTGAATTGGCCAATCAAGCAATTGATATCAATGGTATTAAAGTACTGGCCGTTAAGCTGGAAGGTGTTGAGCCTAAAGCCATGGGCGAAGTTCTAGACCAATTAAAAGATAAGCTAGGTAGTGCGGCAATTGTCTTGGCAGCAGTGAATGCTGGTAAGGTAACTTTGATTGCTGGCGTTACCAAAGCGCAAACCAAGTTAATAAAAGCAGGGGATTTGGTGAATGTCGTTGCTACTCAAGTAGGTGGTAAAGGCGGTGGCCGCCCAGATATGGCAAGAGCAGGAGGCTCCGAACCAGAAAAATTAGAACAAGCGTTAAAACTAGTGCCTGATTGGGTGCGTGAACAAGTGGGTGCTTAAATAATGGCAGTTTATGTATACAAGTTTGGTGGTACGTCAGTCGGGTCGGTTGAAAAAATTAAAGCCGTTGCGGAAAAAGTAAAAAAAGTACATGACCAAGGTGATCAATTAGTTGTGGTGGTTTCGGCGATGAGTGGTGAAACCAATCGCTTGACGGCGTTGGCTGCAGAGATACAAACTACTCCAGTTGCCAGAGAAATGGACGTATTGCTCTCAACGGGCGAGCAAGTGACCACTGCTTTATTGAGCATGGCACTAAATGAAATAGGGTGTCCTGCCTGTTCGTATACGGGGGGGCAGGTACGTATAGAAACCGATAGTAGCCATACTAAGGCCAGAATTAAAAGTATTGATGATAAAAAAATATACGCTGACCTAAATGCAGGTCGAGTAGTGGTGGTGGCTGGTTTTCAAGGAGTTGATGAGCATGGTAATATTACGACCTTAGGGCGAGGTGGCTCTGATACGACTGCCGTTGCACTTGCTGCGGTCTTAAAAGCAGATGAATGTCATATTTATACGGATGTGGATGGTGTGTATACTACCGATCCGCGTGTTGAACCTAAGGCTCGTCGTTTGGATAAAATCACCTTTGAAGAAATGCTGGAAATGGCCAGCTTAGGTTCAAAAATATTACAAATCAGATCGGTTGAATTTGCTGGCAAATATAATGTTGCCTTGCGCGTTTTATCATCATTTTCAGAAGGGCGTGGCACGCTCATTACTTACGAGGAATCAGCTGTGGAGCAAGCGTTAATTTCAGGAATTGCATTTAATCGAGACGAAGCAAAGTTAACTATTACAGGTGTGCCTGATATACCTGGGGCGGCTTCGAAAATTTTAGGTCCTGTTGCGGATGCTAATATTGAAATTGATATGATTATTCAAAATGTTGCTGATGATGCGACCACTGACTTTACTTTTACAGTGCATAGAAATGATTTTGTGAGAGCAAAAGAGATATTAACAAAAATTTGTAATGACTTAAATGCTAAAGCTGTTACTGCAGATGATAGTATCGTTAAAGTATCCATTGTGGGTGTAGGGATGCGTTCGCATGCAGGGATTGCTAGCAAGATGTTTGCAGTGCTCGCTGATGAAGCGATTAATATTCAAATGATTTCTACTTCTGAAATTAAGATTTCTGTAGTTGTTGCGGAAAAGTATTTGGAGTTAGCTGTCAGAGCATTACATACGGCATTTGAATTAGATCAAGATCCTAAAGAGGCTTAATTGTAGTTTTTTGCAGTAATGTGTAAATTATTGCTTTATTTTTTAAAAATCCCTGCTATAATGTTTTGCTCAGTCAAGCTAGGTAGCAAGGCTCTTATGATGAACAGGGAGACATGATAGATGCTTATATTAACGCGTCGAGTAGGGGAAACCCTGATGATAGGTGATGATGTAACCGTCACTGTTCTGGGTGTTAAAGGTAACCAAGTCCGTATTGGTATTAATGCACCAAAAGATGTATCCGTGCACCGAGAAGAAATTTACGAAAGAATTCGTAACGAACAAGCTGCAACTTCTGCTGCACCTGTAGCGAGTGAAAATGAAACTTCTGGGTCTGCTGGCCTTATGGGCGCAGATAAAGAGTAAAACTAATATTGGAGAGGTGGCCGAGAGGCCGAAGGCGCTCCCCTGCTAAGGGAGTATGGGCTTTATCTCCCATCGAGGGTTCGAATCCCTCCCTCTTCGCCATATTAAAAAGGTTGATAAATGCAATTATTTTATTGACAAGGAAATAAAAAACAAGGATAATAAAAAAGATAAACAAAGCGCCCGTAGCTCAGCTGGATAGAGTACTCGGCTACGAACCGAGCGGTCAGGAGTTCGAATCTCTTCGGGCGCGCCATTTGTTTATAACGATTTAATCCCCTGTAGCTCAGTTGGTAGAGCGGGTGACTGTTAATCACTAGGTCGGCGGTTCGAGCCCGTCCGGGGGAGCCAAGTAAGGCGAGGGCTGTAGAGAAATCTACGGCCCTTTTTTTTGCCTGTTGTCCACTGGTTGTCCATTCGAGGGCAAATAACCACAACAAAACTTTTCTGTATTGCTTCAAGGTATCTTAGCTTCAAAACCAAAGAAATTTGGGTTTGATTGTATACGCCCTTTCTCTTTCAAAAATAAAATTAAGTTTGTATGTAAGGGTAGTTTTGCCTTGTTGGTGGACATTTAGTGGACAATATAAATATTTATATTTATTAATCTATTGATATTTAATGATTTAATTTAAATATTCAAGTGATTATGTATCCCTTGTTGCTGTTTGTTGTGCTTTGTTGTAGTATTGAGTTGTCGGATTAAGAGGGTGTTACCAGTACCTCCTTAACCCTGACCATTTTTTTAACTATGATGGAGTTAAAGCAATGGCTATCTATAAGAATACCAAAAGTCTATGGTTATCCCAAGGGGGCAATCATGGCATCAATTAACAAACATACCAGCCAAGATGGTAAAACTACCTATCGTGTGAGAGTTCGGTTAAAAGGCTACCCAATACAAACAGCAAGCTTTGACAGGCTAACAGATGCTAAGAAATGGGCACAGCATACTGAAGCTGCCATTCGTGAAGGACGGCATTTCAAAACAGCTGAGGCAAAGAAGCATACATTCTCTGATATGGTTGATAGGTATATCAAGGATGTCTTACCAACTAAACCAAAGCAAGCATCAAAGCAGGCACAACAGCTAGAGTGGTGGAAATCGCATTTAGGGCATTATCTGCTAGCTGATATTACACCAGCTTTGATTGTTCAGTTCCGAGATGAATTAGCGAATGGCGAAACTTATCGGGGAACACAGAGAAGTCCTGCAACTGTTGTTAGATACATGGCGGCTTTATCGCATACATTTACAATTGCAGTCAATGAATGGCAGTGGCTGGAAGATTCACCTATGCGAAAAGTTAAAAAGCCTAAAGAGTCAGGCGGTAGAGTACGTTTTCTAGAGGATGATGAGCGCATTGCTTTGTTAGAGGCTTGCAAAGAGTCATCAAATGATTGGCTTTATCTGTGTGTAACACTTGCGTTGAGTACAGGCATGAGGCAAGGGGAGCTTATGACGCTGCAATGGAAGGATGTAAACTTAAAAGATAATTATATTATTTTGCATGACACAAAGAATGGAGAGCGACGTAGAGTACCTTTAGTCGGACATGCATTAGAGTTACTTCAAGATCATAATAAAGTCAGACGGATTGATAGTAAATTGCTATTCCCTGGTAAGAATCTAGAGAAACCAATTGATTTAAGGCGGCCTTTCAATGATGCATTGAAGCAGGCGGGTATCAATGATTTTCATTGGCATGACTTACGCCACTGTACAGCTTCTTATTTAGCTATGAATGGTGCGTCATTAGCTGAAATAGCTGAAGTTTTAGGGCATAAAACCTTAGCGATGGTAAAGCGATATGCTCACCTTTCTGGCTCTTTTGAGTTTCAAGTGGGTAAGCAATTAGCATTTATTTTTGAAAAGTCTAATTTTCCAGTTAATAAATAAGCAATTGTTTTGAAGTGCTGCATTTTATACCCTCTCGCTTTTCTTTTTGCTGCCTGTAAAACCGAGTTTAGCCCTTCCAAAATACCGTTATTGATTTGGCTCACTTTCCAGCTGATAATTCCATCCCAATGCTTCTTGATTGTCTTTGCTACTTTTACAATGGGAGTTAGTTGACTATGAGTAGCCCAGTAATACCAGTTATTAAGCAAGCCTTCAAATTGCTCTGTACTTTCGGCAGCATAAATTTGTTGAAATGCTTCGCGAATTTGCAGGGCTCGGATAGATTTTAAGTTAAGTTTTGCCATACTTAGTTCCTCTTTAATTTTTTTCTGTTTTACAGTTAGATTAGCTTCATTTTTCAAGAAAATATAGCGATTCCCCTTAAGCATTGGCGTGTAACTCCCTTCGGTAGTGGGTCGAATCTGTTGTTAAGAATGAATGTCCAGCCCAAACTCAACCTTATTAATCAGTAAACCGATAACAATATCATGCATTTTTTCAGATTTTGAAAAGCAAATTGTTTTTCGCGTCAGCCGTTTAATCCACGTTCTTAGATTTAAATTTTTACGCTCGATTTTTTGTGTATTACGCTTCCCAACTTCGTGTTTATTAGAGTCAATATGACGATCATAAGCTCCCCAGTCATCAGTGTAATAACGCTTGATATTTAATGGTTCAAGCAATGCTTTTAATTCCTTAAATACAATATCCTTACGCTTGCCAAAAACATAAGCAAGAATAGTATTCGTTGAATGCTCAACGGCGTACCAAATCCAGCGTTGATTCGACTTTTTCTCTACGAATGACCATTGCTCGTCTAGTTCAGCCTCTTCACAAATAAGCGTTACTTCTGCATCTGCTGTTGGTATTTGAAAGTTAGGGTTTACTTGAACAAGCCTGTTTTCTTTTTTTTTAGCGTATTGATGACTGTATTTTTATTGATTTTAAGTACACGGGCAGTATCTCGAATACCACTTGAATTGATAGCCATTTCTACTATTTTTTCTGTGATTCCTGGCTCACAAGCTTTATAACGATAGGTAAGCATAAATGTTTGCGTATTGCAGTCTGGATTTTGGCATAAATAGCGCTGTGCTCCTGTTGCATTTTTTCCTGATTTGGTTATTTTAGAACTATCGCAATAGGGGCAGTGAATTTCTTGGTAACATGTCATAAATTGCCATTATACAGAAAACTACAGCTTCGACCCACTACCGGTTTATTTAGGGGAACTTGCTCTGACTAAGAACTGGGATAAAATTATTCATCGCAAAGATCGTTGTGATTTGAGTTTGTTTACTCTTGGAGTGCGGTTATTAAAGCGCCTGCTGAGAGAAGGAAAAATACTCCCTCAATTCTGCCTCACATTATCGGGCAAGGCATTGCTGTGAGGAGGTGAAAAAGTGTACGGTAGTGAAAGGATAAATAAGATCGATTGCATTAGAAAATAAAAAACCATTTTTATTATTAAGCCAGTCATAAGCAGGGAGTGCTTGCATCTCCTTAAGTGCAGCGGTTCTTTTGTAGATAAATTCAGATAAGATTGACCTTACATGTTCTTGTGCTTTGTTAAGCTGAATATCTATGGAGTCTGGGAACCGTTCTGTATTACATAGGTCGATTAAGTCTTGAAACTCTTTTTTACTTGGAATTGTCACGAAAACACCTTGTCAAAGTGAGGCGGTCATAGAAAGATCACTGGGCAACAAGATGACGAGTCCTGCTTTTGGCCGCTAAACCTAGCCCAGTGCTTCAAAGTATAGCAAAACCTTAATACTGTGCCATGTATTATAAAAAAGCCGCGCAGCACATTATTTTGGTTCTTTTTAAAGAACATATAAAAAACGTCTGTATACGTAGCATAGGACTCATTATTGTTCGTTAATCTTGATGATCTGCATGGCTAAAAAAAATACCACTAATAAACCATAGCTCAAGTAGCCACCAGAATAGATCGCCCAACAAAAGGAATGCTATGAGTCCTAGCCAGCCAATAAAAATAAATTTTATGGCTGATAGGATGAAGCCAATACCGCTGCAAAGCGTGTCTTTTATAAAATCCATTTGATGATTACCTTGGCTTTGTAATGTTGAACTCGTTAGCCTGCTGATAGGTCTTGCTGCAGCACCGCCTTTTGTGTCGGTGCTTGTGGGTTAGCCAAATAATTCAGAATGAGAACCGCAGCGCACCAAAATTAATTGATTGGCTTCTTTGTCTATATCCCATATTAGCAAGAAGTCGGGTTGAACATGACACTCTTGGTGTGGTTTCCAGTTACCGGTTAAGGCATGAGGCTTAAATTGAACTGGGAGTGGGATGTTTTGCATTAGATAGTCCTTAATCAATAATTTGAGTAAAGCTGTATTTTTGTTCGGGTCGCGGTCTGCTTTTTTCAGGTCTTTTTTGAACTGACTTTTTACTCTAATGCTGAGAGTCACTCAGTACCTCATCAAATAATGCATCTGCTGATTCGTAGCTTGTCGGGGTGGGTTCTGCCGCCATGGCTTTTAATGTGGTGTTGTTGGGTATTTTAAGCTCAATGGGAAATTCCTGACGTAGTGATACTTGGGTAAGGAAAAGGCGAATGGCTTCGGTCATACTCATGCCTAAGCTATTTAGAACTTGTTCTGCACTGTGTTTTAATTCTGGTTCAACTCTTGCGCGAACCACTTCATTTTTTACGTGTGGCATAGTGTTTTGGAATGGTTAATTAAGGTGGGTTTTTAGTGTAGCACGAATAGGCTATATTATTGTAAGTATAAAATATGGCTCTGTTGGAGTTGGTGCAAAACTTTATTGCTATGCCATAGTGTTTTTTTGAGGGGGTATTTACAAATGAGCGTGCAATATATAGAAAATAATGGAACACCAGAATATGCGGTGATTCCTGTAGCAGATTATGCCTTATTGGTAGAAAAATCTGAGATGCTGGATGATGTGGTGGCTTTTGATAGAGCCGTTGCGACAGATGAAGAGCTGCTTCCCTCTGAGTTGGTGACGCAGCTTGTATCAGGGGAAAATAAGGTGAAGGTATGGCGCAAGTATCGTGGTCTGACTCAAGTACAATTGTCTGCAGCATCAGAGTTGGCGCAAGCCTATATCGGGCAGATTGAAACAGGCAAGCGCGATGGCACGGTTAAAGTACTGCGGGTGATCGCGGATGTGTTAGCAGTTGAGGTAGGTGATTTGCTGTAGTGGATTATGGCGATAAAAAAGCTGAAAGGGTTGGGGATTCCTATATCTGAAACATAAAAAATCAACCTCGTCATTCCCGAAGTCTTTTTATCGGGAATCTATTGCTTAGGCCTATAGATTCCTGCTAAAAGCATAGGATGACGAGCGTTCTTGAATATGGTTGAGGGTTATGGGTAATCAGGAAACTTTATTACCTCCCCCTATTTTGGGTGTTATACAATGGTGTCATAATTGGATTGTAAAAATAATACGATGAAAAATACTCACAGTGATACTCAGCATAAAGTCAGAACAACTTTATATCTGACACAAGAGAACAAACAGAGGCTTGATCGTATCCCAAGAGGACAGAAAACAGCTTTAATGAATAGGGCGATTGCAAATGCGCTTAAGGAGCTGGAGCAAAAAGAAAATAATAAGAAATTTCTGGTTATGATCGCAGATATTGAGCCGGTTAAAGCGGAATTGTCTTCTGAAGAGATGGCTAAGCTTCTTAAAGCAGGTAAAAGGCATGTTGCAAAAGCTAAAAGCTTTGGGTATGTCACATTCCGATAGGCGTCAAGTCAGTGAGGTAGGCTTAACGAAGCGGCTTCTGTGCGTAGTTGATCCGGACGCAGGACGAACTGGGGCATATTACGATTCGCTCTGTATGTGAATGAATGTTGGCGACAGGAGTCCCAATATTTCATGAGGTAGGATGGCGCGCCAGATTAAGTGATTGGAGACGTGTTGTTTTTAAAGGCAAATAACTGAATAGGAAATTTATGCGCGTAATGTGTCCGCATTGTGATTCCAAGGCGTTAATTACATCCAGCAATAGCTTGACTGCTACCGTTAAAGATTTGTATTGTCAGTGTGAAAATACAAGTGCATGTGGTGCAAGGTTTGTAACGACGCTGGCTTATAAGCATACGCTTAATCCACCAACAAGTACGACGGCAGAAATAGCCATGAGTTTAATTAATCGCTTAAGTAAAGAGGAAAAAGCGGAGCTGCAGCGGGATGTTGCAAGATAAACGGCTAGTACTTTATCGGTTGATTTTTTGTTTTGCATTTTTAAGTTGTCAAGAGCTTTATTTATGCTAAAAAACAGAAAAATAAATATATCTTAATAATTCAGTCATTTACAAAAATCAAAAAAGACTTTATTTTCCTGCGCCAGAAAGATCTATCAAAAAGTGTAAGGCAAGTAGTGTGGTAAAATCCAATATAAATAATTTTGGTATCGTATCGTTAACTAAGGTGGTGTTGGCCAATAGTTACTATAGTAAATTACTGTTTTTAAGTTTTCTAATCACGTCATCAAGTGATACGGTAGGTGAGTCTTTTAGCTCGGCAATGGTGGCCAAGTCTTTTAAGTCATCTAGTAACGCTTCATATTCTTGAATAGGCAGAATGACAGATATTTTACGGCCTGATTTATCGGTTATAAATTGTTCTTGCATAAGGCTTATATTAGCTCAATACATGCTTTATCATCAGCCAATAAAACTTGTTTAATGGCTGAAATATTATTTTGTAAGACTTTTATTGTTGATGCTTTGGAGTGGTTGCCTATTTTTAACCAGATGATTTTAGGTGGTTGTCCATAAAGCACGTTCATTTCGTAAAAATCGGCATCTTTAGTGGTGATAACAAAACCATTATCTATAGCATACTACCGAATGGTTTTATCATCTTCTTGTTCTAGCCCAAGTAGAGATGCGGAGCACGTAAAAAAGCTATCTAAATCCGTGATTTTGAGAGTAGTCGGGACAAGGTATTTAGCCTGCTAATATGCTAATAAAAGCAGGCTAAATACCTGTGCTCCACAAGTTGTGGCTAAAAGCCTTTCTTACAGTTGTGATTACTCTGAATGGGTAATCACTTCCGCTTTGCGTGTTTCGCCTTTACCTATAGTGAGTAAATCCCAGACTAATAATCCTAGTCCAGTAGCCGTTACCCAACCAAACAACATGCGCCAATGCATGGCAGTCATAAATGATGGGTGGGTTTGTGCAGCAAAATAGCCGCCCCAAGTAGAACCACCAATTGCTCGTTCAATAAAGGATTGCTCGTAGCCTGCGATTAATAGGGCGATGGTCATGCCTAACACCCCAATATTTAATAAAGCTAGTGCCCATTTCCAGCGCCATGAATTAGGGGAGTCGGCTCCCATCCAAACATTGCCGCGCCAGTGTTGAATGGCAATATAAAAGAAGGCAATATTAATGGTTGCATAAGCACCAAAAAAGGCTAAGTGCCCATGTGATGCTGACCACTGTGTACCATGCGTATATAAGTTAATTTGCGGCAAGGTGTGCATAAAGCCCCAGACACCCGCACCAAAAAAGTTACCAAAAGCATGCGCAATTAACCAAGCCATTGCGGGGTGGTTCATGTTTTTAAAGCCACGTTCGCCTGAATCATAAACAGCATGTACCACCATGGCGACTAATGGAATCGGTTCTAATGCGGAGAAAAACCCACCAATGGTGAGCCAATATTCTGGAGTCCCAATCCAGAAATAGTGATGCCCTAGACCTAAAATACCTGAACCAAACATGAGTGCTACTTCAATATATAACCAAGTAGTAACGATTTTACGGCTAACACCTAAGATGGTCATTAACGACCAAGCCATGATAACGCCGACTAATACTTCCCAAGTTGCTTCTACCCATAGATGAATAACCCACCACCACCAGAATTGCTCGTGAGTAATATTGGTCATATAGAACATGCCAGCTAGATATAAGCCTGCTAATGCCACTAAATCTAAAGTCAATACGCCTGCAATCCCAGACCATTTACCTTTACTAAAGGTCATCACCACGTTGTAAAAGAAAATCAGCATGACGATAACAATACCAATATCAGCCCAGCGTGGTGCTTCAATATATTCACGGCCTTCATTAATCAGCCATAAAGTTGTGTCATTACCAGCACCTGTTTGTACTAATAAATAGACCAGAACGACTACTGTAATAGCGGCAGATAGTACCCAAAATCCTAATACGCCAAATTTTAAGCCAGCAATCTCGGTGCCACTTTCATCTTCTAAAAGCCAGTAAGTACAGCCAATAAAGCCATATAACATCCATAAGATCATGGCGTTAATATGTACCATGCGATTGACACTAAAATCTAAGATTTCATATAGAAAGTTAGGGGCAATAAATTGTGCGGCGGCTAATAAACCAAATAAAATTTGGAATATAAAGAGAATTACCGCCCCCATAAAGTATTTAACCGCTAGTTTTTGGCCGTCATTTAAGGTACTGTCATCAACGGCTGCCCAGCTATGCAAGGCTTGTAACTTATTTTTCAGCGCAGATGTGTTTTCTGTCACTGTTTCAGGATTTGCACTCATATTAGTCATCCTCCGCATAAATAGTGGTGAAGTTGTAAGGGAAGCCGTTAGTATCAATACTAGACATCCACTTTAGGAAAGCGACCACACCTCGTGCTTCTTCCTCAGTAATATCTAAGTTAGGCATTTTGCGGCCTGTTCCGAAAGTGCGTGCATTTTTCTCAGGATCCATTAGGAACTTAAGCATTTGTTCTTCACGTAAATCAACGGTTAGCCAGCCTTGGTCTAGCCAAGCTTTGGTTAAATCAGGTGCGTAATAGGCACCATTACCCAGCAGTGTATGACAATTCATACAGTTTTTAGCCTGAGTCGTTTTTTTGCCTAAAGTGACTAGCTGTTCAGCTTCTTCTTCAGTAAAGATTTTGCCAAATAATAATTCCTCGCCACCAATGACTGGCATGAATTTATTTAGCTTTTTATCAAATTGGTAGTCAATTTTTTTATTGATCACTGAGTAAGCAGGAACCCGCTTACCACCCGCTTTAGTTTGTTCCAAGGTGTCAAAGGTTAAAATTACTAAAATTAAAAAAGAGCCGGCGGTCACCCATACGGCTACTTTTTTCCAAAAGGGCTCGGAGGCCCACTTAGGTGTTTCACTCATTATTTTTCTCCAGAGTTGTGGTTAAATCAGGTTCGTCGTGAGTTTGTTTGCAGAGATGCCAAATGGCAATCGGTGCAAAAAAATAGCCAATGACCATTAGGTAAGAAATAATCCGCCATGAGCCATCTAGGTTGGCTGCAAGTGTTAATTGATAGACGGCAGCTAGCAATATTAAATAAGACAGGTAGGCTGATAGCTTGATACTGAGTTTTGGCTTGACTTTGGACCAAGCAAATAATAGTGCATAACTGGCACCAGCCATAATAATGAGTGCGGATGAAAAGAAGGTAATAAAAAAATCCTTCATAGCTACGGGTTCAATCATAATTTTGATGAGTAGTTGGTCGTTAATCGGCATGCATAACACATTCAAACATGAGGTCGTCAACGGATTCTTCGGGGTGTAAATCACCAAAATAAATGCCGCATTGTGAATCGGGCAGGCGGTGTTTGACCACACCATGAATGGTAATGGGAATGCCAGATTGAGGTAGCTTCATATCAATGGTAATTTTGTCATTGGTTTCAGCTATTATCGGTGAGTCTAACTTTATTTTGATACCTGAATAACTTATATCAACAACGGTGCCATGGGTGAGTAATTCTTCATCGGGAGGGCGCTTAATGGTAATGTGTGCCGATAATTCTTTGGGCTCAATCCTATTATGGGCGCGTTTTTCAGCAGTCATGCTTTACCTGTGTTCTATATTGTTGTGACGTAAGCTGGTAATACTACTGGCAATAGGATGGGAAATGCCTTTCCGTGGCTTATGATAGCCTCAAAAGAATTCCGCCAGACAGTTTGTTATGCCATAACGCGCGTCAAAGTATGAATGTACAAGAATATCACAAAAAAGTTATGTATATACGTAAAAGGCATAAAATATTTATGTTATTTGAACGGTAGGAACGGGAGAGTTATTGCGTATTTAGGCGGGCTTCAATTTTTTGTTTATAGCGTAAATAATGGATAGATTGTAATTGCTCGTAGCTATCAACGCCTAATACCTGTAGTGGGACATCTACTTCAGTAATATGGATAGGGTATTGCTCTTGGCTTTGGCGTAGCTCATAAATATAATTGGCGACCAGTTCGAAGATATTATCTTCAGTATCTGAGCTGCAGAACTCTAATTCATTGCAATAGAGAGTATAAATAATTTCTGTTGGTGAGTTGTAAGTCTCGCCAGTAATACGAATATTTAGGTAGTCCCAGGCTAGAGCAGGAGGGGAGGCAATCTGTTTGATGCTGTATTGTTCTTGCGTAGAGTAACTTAGCTCATGATGCTCAATGAGCATTTCTGTCGCTAAGATGCCATTATTACTTAATGTTGCTAAAAAATTGCTGTAAGCCGTTAATAATTGTTGTACTGAGGTATTTTGGTGGCGCTGTTTAAAAAGGCTGCCTTTTTCGTCAATGATAAAGAGTTGAATATCATATTCTTGCTGAAAATAGAAAACTTGGATACTGTTTGCCTTGCAAAAAGAAAATAATAACGGGAGTGGGGTGTTGTCTAAGGTTGTACCATAAAAGTGAACTGGGCTAATATTGGTTTGTGGTTTTGCCAGCTCTAACAGTAATGCTTCGAGGTTATTTGTTTTCCAGTAATGTAGCCCCGAATCTTTGTGTTGAAACAGATAAAAATCTGACCCTCCGGCAGCAATTAAACGTGCAGAAGTTGTGCTGGTTTGTTGGCTTAAAAGGTGAGTTAGTTGTTTAAATAATGAGGAGACTCCTAAAGCAACACTGTTGCCGCGGATTGGCGTATAGCATTCAATTTTGGTCGGGAGTGGCGGGTGTGCCCTACAACTGGCAATAAAGCAGTCAAACAAACCTGTTAAACCTAGAAAGCGAGTGGTAGTGAGTTCCCCCCAGCTGCTGATGGAGACTAAATCAATGGTTTGTACAAAATTTTCACGTTGGGGTCCGTAGCTTAAAATGTCTGAACGTTCACTTATGACAAAAGTACCATCGGTACGATTTATTTGTGCATCATGGCCGAGGTTAATAAATAATAAATTAGCCACGGTTCTATTTACTTTTTTATAAGCATTTAAAGTCGTTAGGCTGGCTAAGTCGTGCTGCAATATAAATGTTTTCAGTGCTTTTAAGGTGTTATTTATGTCCGAGTTGGTGAATGATTGTTGGCTGGTTCTGATATGTAATTTTAGTTTATGTTGGTATAGACCGTTAATCACCAGCCAAGAGAGTATCTCCACTAAGCTGTGCGCGCCTTGTTTGAATGACTGGAGTTCCTTTGGGTTATTTGCTGGAACCTCGCCTGGAAAAAGGCTCCAGTTCCAGTGAGTGGCATTGCTTTGCGCTTCAATTAAGCTTAATTCATTGGCTTTATTGTGAATATTAGCGCGGGTAGTAATAATTTCGATTTTCCCAGGCCTTTTTTGCAGAAAAGATTTTAATTTTCTGCCAATCAGTTGGATGTCCTTGTTTTTTATCGTGTAAGCATTGGTATTCGAGAAGCGGCTAATACGCTGATAGCACAATTTAAGTTGGCGAATGATAATGTCATTTTCTTGGCTGGCTTTTTGAATGTTCCATGATCTTTGTTGGGCAAAGCTTGCTGCCAAGTTTGTAGGCCATTGATACTGCCTTGCCATTTGCGTAATAATGGCGTCGCGTACTGTGCGTTTTGCTGCGGATGGTGCGCTTTCCATGTCACCCATAATTTTATAGTAAAAGCATTGTCGGACGAAATTTAGACGTTCTGGGTCATTTTCAGCCTTTAAATATTGTTCGGTTTTATGGTAAATCAATACATAAGGGTCTAAAGCTTCCATGTCAAAATAGCCGCCCCGATAAATATTGGTTTTTACGTTTTGGCATAACCATTTAGGGTTAGGGTACTCACTGGCATAGCACTCCATTAGTAGTAGCTTTAATAGCGATTTATAAGGAGAATTAAGTGATTTGTACAGATGCCATAGCGTAGCACTGACAAATTCAGCAGCGGGGATGTCTTCCAAGCTGCCAAAGTCGATAAACTCTTGGTCGGCTATAAAGCGTTTTTCTTTTAAATGGTGTACATATTGAGTGTAGTTTTGCTCCTCTTGTGGCGGCACTATCCACCAAATAGGGGCGCGTCCTGCAATATAAATGGCAGTACGATAAAACTCTTCGAGTAATAAGCAATGCTGGGTTTGGCCGCTACTATCCGATGATAAAGGGGATGCCTCACCTTGCATAAAAGTTTCGCTGTCAATCAGAAAAAAGTGCACTTCCAAGTCTAATGACTCTGCCCATTTCTCAATTGCAGTTGCTTTGGCTTGCA
Organism: Methyloprofundus sp.; assembly: GCA_016592635.1. NCBI lineage: Bacteria > Pseudomonadati > Pseudomonadota > Gammaproteobacteria > Methylococcales > Methylococcaceae > Methyloprofundus > Methyloprofundus sp. Next base: position 3,254,984 of record AP023240.1, on the reverse strand, counting down.
GTTCATCAATTTCAGATTTTAATAGGCCATGAGTATGGCATAGCCAGATATCAATATCACTGTGCTTAGAGAATGCGATACTGCTAACGCTACCCATTAAAAAAATACTTTGGATCGGATATTCTCTCAGTGCGCGCCGTTTATAATTGAAATGCTTGGAAAACGATTTGGCTTGTAGGATAGATTGGCGGCTAGGGGTGTAATCGGGGATACCTGCTACTGTATCTAAAGAGATAAAGCCAGGTAATAAGGGGTGGTTTTGGTGGAATAGTAAAGGTAATAATTCTAAAAAAATACCCTGCCTAGGTTGCAGGAAGGATTGGATGCGTTGCAAGCGGGTTTGGTTAAGGTGGATAAAGCGTTGCACAACCTTATGGATATCTTTTTTACTAATGTCTTCGCCAGGGGAGCCAAGATGAATGGGGGAGAGTGTATTCATTAGTTTGATAGTATAGTCGTGCGGGTAAAATGGGTGGACTTATTTCATGAAATATTTTAAGTGATTACAAAGTTAATTAAATAGACTTAGTCCAGATAAATGCAGTTTTTTCTATGTTAGATAGGGTTTTAGATGCTTGGACTACCCATGCTGCACTAGTTGTATAAAGTCAGCTGACTTATTGTCATGAAAACATTCAACTCGTGATAAACAGGCGTGCCCTATTTTCAGCCTAAAACTATGTTGAGTGTCAATACCTAAAACTCGCGCTAGAATAATGCGGATAACCCCTGCATGAGTAATTAAGCATATTTGCTTACCTTGATATTGTTTGAGTAGCATTTGCCATGCTGTTAATACCCGCTGTTGAAAGTCAATGAAGTGCTCACCATTCGGCGGCGTAAACTCGGTTGGGTTGGCATAAAATTTTTCCAGTAAATTTGCATCAATTTGTGCAGCAGTTTTACCCTCCCAGTCACCAAAATCAATTTCTTGTAAGGCGGGAATACTGATTAAAGGGTGTTGTAGTTTGGTGGCCAACGATTCTGCAAAGGCTTGACAACGTATCAATGGTGAACAAATAATAATATCCCAATGTACTTGGGGAGGTATTTTAGCTGTCATTTGCTTCCAGCCTGTGCTACTAAGCGGATCATCGCTGATGCCTCGATAGCAGTTACCACCTTGTACTTCGCCGTGGCGTAACAAATCTACGCCAGTTGTTATAATTGCCATACTAAAGAAGAGCAATAGCCCAGTTGGAGTGGTGTAGTGAGCACTCCAACTGGACTATTACGCCAACTTATACTTTAGACAAAGACGTTCTGGCAGTATGAATAGCAGCACGGACTGTATCAGGAGCGGTACCGCCAATATGCTTACGCGCAGCGACAGAGCCTTCTAAGGATAATACCCCAAAAACATCCGCTTTAATCATAGTAGAAAAGCCCTGCAATTCAGCTAAAGACAGTTCTGATAAGTCACGTTTGGTATCTAAACCTAAACGCACTGCTAAACCAACAACCTCATGTGCATCACGGAAAGCCATGCCTTCGCGTACTAAATAATCAGCTAAATCAGTCGCAGTGGCAAAACCTTTTTTAGCAGCATTAAACATATTATCGTGTTTGGCTTCGATATGCGGCACCATATCAGCAAAAGCGCGTAAGCAATCATTCAGCGTATCGGCGGTATCAAATAAGGGTTCTTTGTCTTCTTGATTATCTTTATTATAAGCAAGTGGTTGGCTTTTCATCAGCATCAGCAAGGACATTAAATGTCCTGTTACCCGTCCTGATTTACCACGGACTAATTCGGGTACATCAGGGTTTTTCTTTTGCGGCATAATTGAAGAGCCTGTACAAAATGCATCAGGTAATTCAATAAAAGCAAATTGGGCACTGGCCCAAAGTACCAATTCTTCCGAGAAGCGTGATAAATGCATCATGATAATGCTACCCGCAGCGGTAAATTCAATCGCAAAATCACGATCGCTAACTGAGTCTAAAGAATTGGCAGAAGGGCGACTAAAGCCTAATAATTCAGCAGTCATTTCCCGATCAATTGGGTAACTGGTGCCCGCTAATGCGGCAGCGCCAAGTGGCATGATATTGACTCGTTTTAAGCAATCCTCTAGGCGTTGCTTATCACGTACCAACATTTCAAACCACGCCATAAGGTGATGCCCAAAGGTAACGGGTTGCGCTACTTGTAAATGGGTAAAGCCCGGCATGATGGTGTCGGCTTCACGCTCGGCCAAATCAAGTAGTGCATGTTGTAAGCGTTCAATGACTTCCATAATGGCAGTGATTTCGGCACGCATATATAAGCGAATATCGGTTGCTACCTGATCATTGCGTGAGCGACCTGTATGTAATTTTTTACCCGCCATGCCAATCAACTCAGTTAGGCGTGCTTCAATGTTCATATGCACATCTTCTTGTTGCACTGACCAGATAAATTCACCGCGCACAATTTCTTCGCTAATTTGTTGTAGGCCTTTGAAAATGCTATCGCGTTCTGCCGGTGTCAAAATACCAATTTTGCATAACATGGTGGCATGTGCGATAGAACCTTCAATATCTTGTTGAGCCATGCGTTGGTCAAAATCAACCGAAGCTGTGAATACTTCAACAAAAGCATCAGTAGCCTCAGAAAAGCGAGCACTGGAGAGTTTATCCTTATTGGCGGTAGTCATAATGTAGCGTTTAATTAAGCGTAGTAAATCAGCAATTATAGCATTGAAAATGTATCGTCGATTACAGGGCTTGGAAAATAATAAATATAGGTGTAGATAATTTGCGCAACTGTTTTTCTGATGTGGCTGTGGAGTCATAAGGCCAGTCAGGCTTGGGTATTATTGAATTCTCATCCCTTTGTTTATGTATTGGTATTTATGGGATGCCCTATAAAGCAGAAGATAGACTAAGATTATGTCAGGCGCAAAGGCATTATTGAATCTTCTGTCTTGTGTATCAAGCTTTGCTATAAGATCTTAGAGTGTGGAGTAGAAAATATTCAATACTGAGGTAAGTTTTTGGTGTTAGTAAGAATATGAAAAAGCTAGGTATTGATGCTTGCTTCGGTAGTGATTTTTAGTGTTAAGAAGAGGGTGTTTTTCGGGCGCTGAAAATCAGGGAAACGGAGCTTAGCGAAGTGATGATTTTTAGTCCCTGATAGGCGACAGGGCAATTCGCCAATCCGAAGTGCGCGATAGCGCGCGAGGGAGGCAAGAATTGCATTACGAATAGCCGTCCAGCCATTTGAGGTAGCAATGACGAAGCGGCTTTGTGCGTAGTCGTTGCGGACGCAGGGCGTTCAGGGCATCTCCTATCCGCTGCGTAGGTGAAAGAATTCAGGTGACAGGAGTCCCTGAATTTCGTGAAGTAGCATGGCGCGCCTGAATCTAGATTTTTAAATCAGGTGAAATGAATGATGCTATACGATATTGCTGCTATTTCAACCGCTACAGGCACGACAATATAAGCAAGGCCGCGAGTTTGTTGTGTCGCTGCAGGATCTTCGATCTTAAAGGCCATTTTTTTGTTGGCATTAAAGTCCTCTGTGTTTTGTCGGTGGCTAGTTTTTGGCTTATCTGTGGGTGTAAGGCTTTCTAGGAAGAGGTCGTCATCAAAGCTTAAATTAAAAGCTGCATCAAGCTTTTTTTGATTTTCAAATAATTCATCCAGCATGTCTAAATCTATGGCTGCTGTATTCATAATTTCTTCCTTTAGGTTTTGATATTAGTGGCATAATTCATTATGCCTCTAAAGTAATTATCGCCTCTACTTTACTTGTAGGATACTACTAAGCTTAGCGGAAAGATATTATTTTTTACAAAAAAAATGATTCATTTCTACTATATATTTAATAATATCAATTGCTTGTGAATGCTTGTTATTATGTTGCATAAACTTAAAAGAAGTGCATTTTTTAGTTTTTAGCTAGCGTATTTTATGGGTTGATATATTGTGTGATGCTCTTTTTGCTGTTAATGGCGTGAAGTGAAAATAGGGCTTTCGAGTGGGGGGGGATGTGGGTATTAAGTGTAAGGCTAACTATGCAATGTATAACCTAAGCTGATTCAGGTAGAATGATGCAACTTGAAAATTAGGGTGGGTCAATATGAAAAGGCGTGATTTTATTAATAAAGCAGGTGTAGGCGCTGTCATGGCAGGTGGGGCATTAGTTGCTCCGAGTGTCGTACATGCAAAAGCAAAGTTTCGCTGGAAAATGGTGACTGCATGGCCTAAAAATTTTCCTGGCTTAGGTTCTGGGGCGAACTTGCTGGCTAAAATGATTAATGAAATGAGCGGTGGCCGAATTAAAGTAAAGGTTTATGGGGCTAATGAAATGGTGCCGGCCTTTGAAGTATTTGATGCGGTGTCTAAAGGGACTGCACAAATGGGGCATTCAGGTGCTTATTATTGGAAGGGTAAGTCGGAAGCTACGCAGTTTTTTTCAGCGGTACCTTTTGGTTTGACTGCTCAAGAAATGAATGCTTGGTTATATTATGGCGGTGGTATGGAGTTATGGCGTGAATTGTATGCGCCCTTTAATTTGATTCCAGCAGCAGCAGGCAATTCAGGTGTACAAATGGCTGGTTGGTTTAATCGGGAGATTAAATCAGTTAATGATTTGAAAGGGTTGAAGATGCGGATTCCTGGCTTGGGTGGTGAAGTGCTGCGTAGAGCAGGAGGCACGACGGTCAATATGCCAGGAGGGGAGTTATTTACGTCTTTGCAGTCGGGGACTATTGATGCCACGGAATGGGTGGGACCTTACAATGATTTGGCGTTTGGTTTTCATAAAGTAGCTAAATTTTATTATTACCCAGGTTGGCATGAGCCTGGCTCGACCATGGAGGCAATGATTAATAAGCAGGCATTTAATGAGTTGCCTGAAGATTTGCAGAGTATCGTTATGGCGGCTTGCAAAGCGGTTAATATGGATATGATTTCGGATTATACGGCGCGTAATAATCAGGCCTTAGATACTTTGGTCAATAAGCATGGTGTTAAGTTAATGCCATTACCTGATGATGTATTGCTAAAGTTAAAACAGCTTTCTGAGCAAGTGGTATTGGAAGTGGCAAGTAAAGATCCGATGGCACAGAAAATTTATGATTCTTTTAGTCAGTTTAGAGCGCAAGTCACTCAGTGGAGTGCTTTGTCTGAGCAATCTTTTTTAAGAGCTAGAGCTTTAAGTTAGCTGGTATTAATTATTTCTTTTGGGTGCAGTCATGCAGAATAAAAAAACTTTTAAGCCTTGTGATTTGGTGGTTTTCGGGGTGTTAGGTGATTTGTCTACCCGCAAACTATTGCTTTGTTTGTATCAGTTAGATAAAGCTAATTTATTAGAGCCTGATACCAAAATTATTGGTATTGATCGTTTTGCGGGAGACGCTGCTTTATTGGTTGGCGCGGCTAATACTTGTTTGGGGAAATACTTAACCTGCCCTAGAGATCCGGATGTGTGGCAGCGTTTTACGGAGCGGATGAGTTATTTGCAAATGGACTTGACCCAGCCAGAGGAATATCGACAGTTAAGCAAACTAGTTGATAAAGAAAAGCGGATGATGGTTAGTTATTTCTCAGTGCCACCATTTTTGTTTAAAAATGTGTGTCAGGGCTTGCAGATGTCAGGGGCTTTAACGGCAGAATCACGTATGGTGATGGAAAAGCCCATTGGCTATGATTTGGCTTCTTCCAAAGAAATTAATGATGAAGTGGCTAAAGTCTTTACGGGCGATCAAGTGTGTCGTATTGATCATTATTTAGGCAAAGAAACTGTTTTAAATTTACTGGCCTTACGGTTTGCTAATGCTTTGTTTATTACTAACTGGGATCATAATACCATTGACCATATTCAGATTACGGTAGCCGAGGATCTAGGTATCGAAGGGCGCTGGGGGTATTACGACCAAACAGGGCAAATGCGGGATATGGTACAAAACCATTTGTTACAGATTTTGACTTTTATTGCGATGGAGCCGCCTGTTAGTTTGGATGCAGAGAATATTCATTATGAAAAAATAAAGGTATTGAAGGATTTGCGCCCTATTACCAGGGAGAATGTTAGGGAAAAAACGGTGCGCGGTCAGTATGCTGCAGGAAGTATCAAAGGTACTGCCGTACCTGGGTATACTGAAGAAGAAGGTGCAAATACTGAAAGTAATGCAGAGACTTTTGTTGCCTTGCGTGTTGATATTGATAATTGGCGTTGGGCGGGTGTACCTTTTTATATGCGCACTGGCAAAAGAATGCCTGCTAAGCAGTCTGAAATTACTATTCAGTTTAAGCAGTTGCCACATAATATTTTTCAAGATAGCTTTGCCGAGTTACCAGCGAATAAACTAAAGATCCGCTTACATCCTGATCAAGGTGTTAACGTGGAAATTTTAAATAAAATTCCCGGGATTGATGAACATATTAAAGTTCAACAAACTAAACTAGATTTAAGCTTTTCAGAAGCTTTTAAAGATAAGCATATTGTCGATGCTTATGAACGGCTGTTGTTGGAAGCCATGCGCGGTAATTCCACTTTATTTATCAGTCGTGCAGAGATAGAGCAAGCCTGGGCTTGGATTGATTCGATTCAAAATGCGTGGGCTGATATACAGGATGCACCTAAAGCATACCCAGCTGGTTCTTGGGGGCCTGATGCGGCGGTGGAATTATTGGCTCGTGATGGGCGTGCTTGGGAAGATTAATTGTTATTTATACTTAACCTTTAGTTTGATAGGGGATGTTAGCCGGTAATGCTCTAGCGGGATAATTGTTGCTTATGCCTATGATGTTGTATAATGGCAAGGATATAGCCCGATTAGAGAGCTAATTAACTGAATAAAGTGTTTACTTGTAACTTAGGAACGATTGAAATAAATATAGTCCCGATATGATCGAACTAAATTGTCAGGATAGTTTTTTGTGGCTTTAATAGTCACTATTTTTTATCCATCCGATTGATTATCTTTGTTGATATCGTTCACGTCCCTAAGCTTTAGAGGAAGAAAATAAAATGCATGCAGTAGTAGAAAAAGTCACTCAGCAAATCATAGAGCGTAGTCATGACGTACGTACGCTTTATTTAAAACATATAGATAAGGCCGCTGAACAAGGACCGCACCGAGGTAAGTTGGCTTGTGGTAATTTGGCGCATGGTTTTGCTGCATGTAGCCCAGGTGAAAAAGCAGATTTAACAGCGGATAAGAAGGCAAATATAGCCATTATTTCTTCTTATAATGATATGTTGTCAGCACATGAGCCTTATAAGGATTCACCTGCTTTAATTAAAGCAGCTATTAAAGAAGCTGGCGGTGTTGCTCAGTTTGCTGGTGGCGTACCTGCTATGTGTGATGGAGTTACCCAAGGTCAGCCAGGTATGGAACTGTCTTTGTTTAGTCGTGATGTGATTGCCATGTCGACGGCGATTAGTTTGAGCCATGATATGTTTGATGGTGGCTTGTATTTAGGGGTGTGTGACAAAATTGTGCCAGGTTTATTATTAGGTGCTTTAAGTTTTGGACATTTACCAGCAGTATTTGTGCCGTCAGGACCTATGACTAGTGGTATTAGTAATAAAGAAAAAGCGGCTACTCGCCAGCTTTATGCGGAAGGTAAAATTGGCCGTAAAGAATTATTAGAATCTGAATCTAAGTCTTACCACAGTCCAGGTACTTGTACTTTTTATGGTACGGCCAATAGTAATCAGATGATGGTTGAGATCATGGGTTTGCACCTTCCTGGTAGCTCATTCATTAATCCCTATACACCATTGCGTGATGAATTGACGAAAGAGGCAGCTCGACAAGTCTTGAAATTCACGGCTTTAGGTGATGATTATCGTCCTTTAGGCCGCGTTATTGATGAAAAAGCGATTGTTAATGCGATTGTGGGGTTATTGGCAACAGGTGGTTCAACTAACCACACTATGCATATCGTTGCTATTGCACGTGCGGCAGGAATTGAAGTAAATTGGGATGATTTTAATGAATTGTCACATGCAGTACCTTTGTTAACGCGTGTTTATCCGAATGGACAAGCTGATATCAATCATTTTCAAGCGGCAGGTGGTATGGGAGTGCTGATTGCTGAACTATTAAAAGGCGGTTATTTACATGAAGAAGTGCTGACTGTAGCCAATGAGCGTGGCATGAACAGTTACTCGCAAGAGCCGCGTATAGATAACGACCAGTTAATTTGGGAAGAAGGCCCTGAGGCCTCTTTAGATACCGAAGTTATTGGTTCAATTGAGAAGCCATTTGCTGCTGGCGGTGGTTTGCATGTGATGCATGGTAATTTAGGCCGTGGCATTTCTAAAGTGTCTGCGGTTGCTGAGGAGCATCAAGTGGTTGAAGCTCCAGCGTTGGTGTTTGATGACCAAAATGATGTAGTTTCTGCCTTTTATCGTGGTGATTTGGAACGCGATTTTATTATCGTATTACGCTATCAAGGGCCAAAGTCTAATGGTATGCCAGAACTACATAAGTTAACACCATTATTAGGGTCTCTACAAGATAAAGGCTTTAAGGTGGCTATCGTAACTGATGGGCGTATGTCAGGTGCTTCAGGAAAAGTTCCTTCTGCTATTCATATGTGTCCTGAATGTGAAGACGGTGGGCCACTAGCAAAAGTTCGTGATGGCGATGTCATTAGCTTGAATACGCAGACGGGTGATGTGAATGCCTTGGTTGATGCGGAAGAATTCAATGCGCGTAAAGCGGCTCCAAATAGTGCTCAAGATCATCATTGGGGTATGGGGCGTGAAATGTTTGGTGCTTTCCGTATGGGGGCTTCATCAGCAGAAACAGGTGCTACCAATTTATTTGATGAGAAAAACCTGTATTGTCGTGTGAACAAATAACAGCGTCTTAGGAGTGGGGGCGGATAAGTTAAGCAGTTTGCTGGCTTTTTTATCTGTCCCCATTCCTTAATTTAACTAAAAACTTACTTAATAAAAATAATATGACTATCAATAACTGGAAAGTTCAACCTTCTGAAGTTTTAAATGCCTCGCCTGTTATGCCTGTTATGGTAATTCAAGATGCTGTTGATGCGGTGCCTTTGGCAAGAGCGTTGATGGCTGGTGGTATTAAAGTATTAGAGATTACCTTGCGTACAGAAGCGGCGATGGACTCTATTAGAGCGATTAGTCAGGAAGTTGAAGGTGCTATAGTAGGTGCAGGTACGATTACCACACCTGAGCAGTTAAAAGCAGTGGCTGATGCGGGGGCCGTTTTTGCTATTAGCCCAGGTTTAACACCTAAGCTTTTAGAGGCCGCTAATAATAGTGAAATTGCTTTGATTCCTGGTATTGCATCGGTTTCTGAGCTGATGACAGGTATGGAATATGGTTTGGATCATTTTAAATTCTTTCCTGCAGAAGCTGCGGGTGGTATTCCACTATTAAAAGGGATTGCTGGTCCTATTCCACACATTACTTTTTGCCCAACAGGTGGTATTTCTCCCGCTAATTATAACGACTACTTAGCGCTGAAAAATGTAGCTTGTGTCGGTGGGTCTTGGTTAGTACCTGCTGATGCAGTCAAAAATAAAGATTGGGATGCAGTTACTGCACTTGCTAAAGAAGCAGTTTCTAACGCAAAAAGATAGTTGATCCTTTGGTTTGTGGGTTTGAACTTATTTAAAATGATAAGCAGCCAAGTTTATATTTTGAGGTAAATAAATTTGAACCTACGAACAGGATAATAAGAATAAAAAAATTCTCAAGGATGTGATGAAAGGTAAATCCGTGTATTTATCATTTCTCACATCCTTTCTTAATTTTAGGTAAAAGTAGTATTTATGGTGCTGCAATAGGCACTATATAAAGTCGCAGGAGTATGGGATGAACAATGGTTTGAATGCCAATAAGTTAGATCAGCTTGATATCGATCCAGAAGAAACAAAAGAATGGTTAGAGGCTCTCAGCTCTATTCAAGAACAAGATGGAAATGAGCGTGTCCATTTTATCATCGGTCAGCTAGTTGAAATGGCAAGGCAAGCAGGTGCTGATATACCTTTTAGTGCGACCACTGCTTATATCAATACCATTCCTGTTGAGCAACAGCCTAAATACCCTGGCATGACCACCATAGAACGTAAAATTCGTTCCTATGTACGTTGGAATGCCATGATGATGGTATTAAGGGCGAATAAAAAAACCAATGTAGGCGGACATATTGCCAGCTTTGCTTCGGCAGCCACTTTATATGATATTGGTCATAACCACTTTTGGCATGCGCCAACCGATGAACGTGGTGGAGATATGGTTTTTGTTCAGGGGCACTCTTGCCCTGGTGATTATGCGCGTGCCTATTTATTAGGCCGCTTCTCTAATGAGAAGATGGATCAATTTCGTCAGGAAGTAGGGGGCAATGGTTTGTCTTCCTATCCTCATCCTTGGTTAATGCCTGACTTCTGGCAATTTCCAACAGTTTCTATGGGCTTAGGTCCAATTATGGCGATCTATCAAGCACGTTTTATGCGTTATATGCAAAGTCGTGGGTTGGCACAAACCGAAGAACGTAAAGTGTGGGCTTTTCTGGGTGATGGTGAAACCGATGAGCCAGAAACGCTGGGTGCTATTACTATGGCAGGTAGAGAAAAGCTGGATAACCTTATTTTTGTGGTTAACTGCAATCTACAGCGTCTTGATGGACCTGTACGTGGTAATGGCAAAATCATTCAAGAATTAGAAGGCAGTTTCCGTGGTGCCGGCTGGAATGTTATTAAAGTTATCTGGGGTAGACATTGGGATGCTCTGTTAGCTAAAGATACCGAAGGCTTGGTAATGAAGCGGATGATGGAATGCGTGGATGGTGAATACCAAAATTTTAAATCCAAAGACGGCGCTTATGTCCGTGAGTATTTCTTTAATACGCCAGAATTAAAGTCTTTAGTTGAAGAGTATACTGATCGAGATATTTGGGGACTGAATCGTGGTGGTCATGACCCGATTAAGGTTTTCTCGGCTTATCAAGCTGCGGTACAGCATACTGGTCAGCCAACTGTTATTCTAGCTAAGACCATTAAAGGTTATGGTATGGGTGACTCGGGTGAAGCACAGAATACTAGCCATCAGCAGAAAAAAATGAGTATGCAATCTATCAGCGATATTCGTGATCGTTGGCAGTTGCCGGTTAAAGATGATGAATTAGAAAGCTTGCCTTATTTGCAGTTTGCCGAAGGTTCGGAAGAATTAAAATATATGCAAGAGCGTAGGTCTGCTTTAGGTGGCAATATTCCTGTACGCCGACAAACAGCAGATGCTTTGGAAATTCCTGAACTAAGTGCTTTTCAAGCGATCTTGGATGGCACCAAAGCAGGGCATGGTATTTCTACCACTATGGCATTTGTCAGGATTTTAAATATTCTGGTTAAAGATAAGAAAATTGGTGAGCGTATCGTGCCAATCGTGCCTGATGAATCACGCACCTTTGGTATGGAAGGTATGTTCCGTCAATTAGGTATTTGGTCACAAGTAGGACAGTTGTATACACCGCAAGATGCAGAACAATTGATGTTCTATAAAGAGGATAAAGCGGGGCAAGTGTTACAAGAAGGGATTAATGAAGCCGGTGGCTTGTGTGATTGGATTGCGGCGGGAACTGCTTATTCAACGCATGGCGTGCCGATGATTCCTTTCTTTATTTACTATTCAATGTTTGGTTTTCAGCGTGTTGGTGATTTAATTTGGGCTGCTGCGGATCAACGTACGCGCGGCTTTTTGTTAGGTGGTACTGCAGGACGGACTACTTTAAATGGCGAAGGCTTGCAGCATGAAGATGGACATAGTCATCTAATGTCGGCAACAGTGCCAAACTGTATTTCTTATGACCCGACTTTTGGTTATGAGTTAGCCGTTATCGTGCAAGATGGTTTACGTCGTATGTATGTTGAGCAAGAAGATATCTTCTATTATATTTCAGTCATGAACGAGAATTATGACCAGCCGCCTATGCTGGAAGGAGCTGAACAGGATATCTTGAAAGGAATGCACTTGTTTCACTCTGGTATTAGTCGTAAGAAGACGCCTAAAGTTTTATTGCTAGGTTCTGGTACAATTTTCTGTGAAGTAATGGCTGCTGCGGACCTTCTGAAGGATGAGTGGGGTGTTGAGGCTGATCTATGGAGTTGCCCTAGTTTTACTGAATTGGCTCGCGAAGGCCAGTCTGTTAAACGCTGGAACAGGTTGCACCCAACTGCTAAAGCACGTGTTGCACATGTAGAAAAGTGTATTACTAAAGCTGATATTCCGGTTATTGCTGCAACTGATTATATTCGTGCTTTTGCCGAACAAATTCGTCCTTACGTTAATGCTGATTATACGGTGCTTGGTACCGATGGTTTTGGTCGTTCAGATACCCGTGAGCAATTGCGTAGTTTCTTTGAAGTTGATCGTTATCATATTACGATTGCTGCATTGAAGAGCTTGGCGGATAAGGGTGAATTCGGTGCAGCAAAAATAGATGAGGCAATTGCTAAATATAATATTAATCCTGAAATCATTGCGCCTTGGTTAACCTAACAAAAGAACAAATTATGACTCTATTAACAGAAGTGAAAGTGCCTGATGTCGGTGATGTTGCTGATATTGATGTCATTGAAGTATTGGTGAAAGTTGGTGATAAGGTAACTGAAGAGCAAACATTGGCAGTATTGGAAACCGATAAAGCGAGTATGGATTTACCCTCTAGTGCTACGGGAACCATCACTGCCGTACATGTCAGTGTTGGTGATAAGGTATCAGAAGGCTCATTAGTCGTGACTGTTGAAGCAGCTAGTGAAGCAGTTTCGAGTGATGCGGCAAAGACTGATGAAGATCTTAAAATTGAAATGCCAGTAGCTGTTGCAGAGCCTGTTGCTAGTGCCTCTGCTCCTGTCAGTGTTATTGAAGTAAAAGTGCCTGATGTTGGCGATGTAGCTGATATTGATGTTATCGAAGTTTTGATTCAGACAGGAGATAGCGTTACTAAAGAGCAGACCTTGGCTGTTTTGGAAACTGATAAAGCGAGCATGGATTTACCATCAACTGATGCAGGTATCGTTAAAGACGTATTTGTGAAAGTGGGGGATAAAGTTTCAGAAGGGGCTTTGATTATTACTTTGGAAGTGCAACCTGAAGTCGCAGTGGCAATTGCTGAGCCAGTTAAAGCTGAAGCAAAACCTGTTGCGCCTGCTCCAGTTGCGAAGCAATCCGCTTCCGCAGCGACTACAGCGACTAGTTCTAGTGTATTGCCATCAGGTAAGCCAGCACATGCAACACCAAGTGTACGCTTATTTGCTCGTGAATTAGGGGTTGATTTAAGTCTGGTTACACAAGGCAGTGGACGTAAAGGCCGTATTTTAAAAGATGATGTTAAAAACTTTGTCAAACAGGTAATGGCAACTGGCACCCCTACACAAGGTGGTGCGGGTATACCGCCAATTCCTGCGGTTGATTTTAGTAAGTTTGGTGAAGTTGAAGAGCAAAAGCTGAGTAAAATTAAACGCCTGACGGGTCAAAATATGAGCCGGGTATGGTTAAACTTACCCATGGTGACTTATCACGATGAGGCCGATATTACCGAGATGGAAGCATTTCGTAAGGCACTTAATGCTGATAAATCGGCAGATATTAAAGTGACGGGGCTAATTTTTATTGTTAAAGCCTTAGTTGCGGCGATGCAGCAGTTCCCTAATATTAATAGTTCTTTATCAGCGGATGGTGAGTCGATCATTCTGAAAAAGTATTTTAATGTTGGTATTGCCGTGGATACTCCTAATGGATTAGTGGTGCCCGTGCTTAAAGGCGTGGATAAAAAAGGCATTGCCGAGTTAACGGGTGATTTGTCGGAGTTAAGCATCAAAGCCCGGGATGGCAAGTTATTGCCGGAAGATATGCGTGGTGGTTGCATTACCATTTCTAGCCTTGGTGGTATTGGGGGTAAGTCGTTTACGCCTATCGTGAATGCGCCAGAGGTTGCTATTTTAGGCGTGACCAGGTCATCTATGCAGCCTGTATGGAATGGTACAGAATTTGAACCTAAGTTAATGCTACCATTAGATTTAACCTATGATCATCGTGTTATTGATGGTGCTGAAGGGGCGCGTTTTATGTCGACTTTAATTAAATACTTGGGCGATATCCGTCGCTTGTTACTGTAGGGAGCAAGAATATGACAGATACAATACATGCGGAAGTCTTGGTTTTAGGTGGCGGTCCTGGAGGTTATACGGCTGCTTTTCGTGCTGCTGATTTAGGTAAACAAGTTGTTTTAGTAGAAAAATATCCGGTTTTAGGTGGTGTTTGTTTGAATGTGGGCTGTATTCCTTCTAAAGCTTTATTGCATGTTGCACAGTTAGTGCATGAAGCTGATGCTTTTGAAAGCCATGGCTTAAGTTTTGGTAAGCCTGAATTTGACTTGGATAAAATTCGTGAATGGAAGCAAGGTATTACCAATACTTTAACGGGTGGCTTGGCGCGTTTGGCTAAGCAGCGCAAAGTGACTGTTGTGCAAGGCTTAGGTAAATTTACCACGGCAAATGCCTTGGAAGTGACTAGCGAATCGGGTACGCAAACGATTACTTTTGATAATGCCATTATTGCTGCTGGTTCACAGGTTAACAAGATTCCAGTATTTCCAAATGATGATCCGCGTTTGATGGATTCGACCGATGCTTTAGAGATAGAAGATGTACCCAAAAAACTATTGATTGTTGGGGGTGGTATTATTGGCTTAGAAATGGCAACGGTTTATCATGCATTGGGTTCAGAAATCAGTGTTGTGGAATTAATGGATCAGATCATTCCTGGCTGTGATAAAGATTTAGTGACCCCACTACAGCGACGCATTAAAAAGCAATATAAGAATATTTGGTTAAAAACTAAAGTACAAAGTATTGAGCCACAAGATGACGGTCTTAACGTCACTTTTGAGGGTGATAAAGCCCCTGATGCAGAAGTGTTCGATAAAGTGTTGGTTGCTATTGGTCGTAAACCTAATGGCTTACTAATTGGTGCCGAAAATGCAGGCATTAATGTTGATGAGCGTGGTTTTATTGCGGTTGATAAGCAACAAAAAACCAATGTGCCGCATATTTTTGCAATAGGTGATATTGTTGGCAATCCAATGTTGGCGCATAAAGCAGTTTATGAAGGTAAGATTGCTGCAGAAGTTACAGCAGGTCATAAATCAGGTTTTGATGCTTTAACTATTCCATCAGTTGCTTATACTGACCCTGAAATTGCATGGATGGGTCTGACCGAAATTGAAGCGAAAGCACAAGGTATTGCCTACGATAAAGGTGCGTTTCCTTGGGCTGCAAGTGGACGCTCTTTGAGCTTAAGTCGTAGTGAAGGGGTAACTAAAATATTATGTGACCCTGAAACAGGGCGTGTTTTAGGTGCTGGCATGGTAGGGCCTAATGCGGGTGAGTTGATTGCAGAAGCTGTGTTGGCTCTGGAAATGGGCGCTGATGCAGAAGATATTGGTTTGACCATTCATGCGCATCCTACTTTGTCCGAGACATTCGCTTTTGCTGCTGAAATGGTCACAGGCACGATTACTGATTTGTATGTAAAGAAAAAATAGTATTATCGCCTTGGACAGAATGAGTTGCGTGTTTTAACAAGTTATTTGTGATTTATTCTGAAAATGTTGGATTAGCTTATTTTCGTTACGCTAAATAAGCTAATCCAACCTTGTAACCTTCTGTTTACTTTATCTATTACATGCTCAAGATTATTATGCATAAGTTATTGATTGGTTCGTTGTTTTTTTTATCTACGTTAATAGGGACTGTTGCGCAGGCTGACATAAAAAATAAAGTCGCTGTTGATAAATTTATTAGCAAAATGGTGACTGGGCATCAATTTGAACGTACTGAATTGGAGCAGTTGTTTAAGTCGGTTACATTTAAGCCAAAAATTATTGCTGCTATGACACGCCCTGCGGAGGGCATGCCTTGGTATAAGTACCGTAAAATATTTTTACAAGATAAACGTATTAAGGGCGGCGTTAAATTTTGGCAGGATAATAAAGCGAGTTTGACTGCCATGCAGCAACAATATGGTTTACCTGCAGAAATAATGGTTGCTATTATTGGTGTTGAAACTTTATATGGTGCACGTACAGGTGGCTATAAGGTTATTAATGCTTTGGCAACGCTAGGCTTTGAATATCCAAAGCGTAGTAAATTTTTTCTCAGTGAGTTAGAGCATTTTTTGTTGCTATGCCGTGAAGAAAAAATGAATCCACTTGAGCCAGTTGGTTCTTATGCGGGTGCTATGGGTATGCCACAATTTATGCCTAGCAGTTACCGACATTATGCTGCTGATTTTGAAGGGAATGGTAAACGAGATATCTGGCATAACCCTGCTGATTCTATTGCTAGCGTTGCCAACTATTTTGCAAAACATCACTGGCAGCCAAAGCAAGATATTGCTTTTCCTGTTATGGCTACTGGAGTGCAATATAAACTGGCCTTAACTAAAGGTTTAAAACCTGACTTTAGTGCGGCTCAGCTTAGAGCGATGCAAGTTAAACTGCCGACAGAAATGCTTAATAACCAGCCTCTTAAATTGTTAAGCTTTACACAGGAAAAAGGGCATGACTTATGGGTAGGTCTGGATAATTTTTATGTTATTACTCGCTATAACCATAGCAAACTTTATGCGATGGCTGTGTTTCAATTGAGCGAGGCAATTAGAAAGCAATATATTGCGAGTACCAATGCAAAAGATTAGTCTATTTTTATTGCCGCTATTTTTGGTAGCTTGCTCTAGTCAAGAAAAAATTATTATAGAATCGCCTGTTGAAAGTATTGTTGATGGTAAGCCAGAAAATAATACGGTAGATATTGCAGCCATTCCTGACGCAGTGCCTCAATATGAACCTTGGTCAGCATCTGTCAACCCAGAGTCTTACCAAGTTTTAGGTAAGACCTATCATGTTTTGCCTAGTAATATAGGTTTTAAACAGCAAGGTATTGCATCTTGGTACGGAACTAAATTTCACCAGAAGAAAACGGCAACAGGTGAAACGTATGATATGTACGCGATGACTGCTGCGCATAAAACCTTACCAATCCCTAGTTATGTGCGGGTGACAAATCTGCAAAATCAGCGTCAAGTTATTGTAAGAGTCAATGATCGTGGGCCTTTTCATGAGCAGCGTATTATTGATTTATCTTATGCCGTTGCTGTTAAGTTAGGTTTAGATAAAGTAGGGACTGGTTTTGTCGAAGTGGTAGCGGTGCAGTCCGGTGAGCAGGTAGGTAATACAAATCCTGCTACTGTTAGGCAGGTTTATATGCAGATAGGTGCTTTTGGCTCAGCTGAGAATGCTATTAAGTTACAACAACAAGTTGCGGATTTGCGGTTGACGACTAGCCGAATCGTGACCAGTAAGCTTGCAGGCACTACTTTTTATAAAGTGCAAGTTGGACCTATTTCTTCAGTTGTAGAAGCTGATACGGCAAGCAAAAAATTACAGAGCATTGGTATTAGTCAAGTGCAGTTTGTCACCGATTAGAGTTTAATTCTATGCAGGAGGAACCTTTGGTCGTGACCAAAGGTTCCTCCTGCAATGCAAAGAATATTAGCTCATGTTATAATTTTTTTACTTAATTTAAGTTGCGTTATTTTAACGTAACTCTCTTGAAAACATTACTATGTTTTCAATCTTCTAGTTCAAAATCAAGATTAAACTCATTATTCATGTATACAAAATTACAGTTAACTTTTTTACAATTTTTGCAAATTTCTTTTTTGCTGACCCTATTGTTACCAGTTACGCAGGTTAATGCTGCTAATGAGATCCTAATTCCTGCACCACCACGATTGGCTGCCAGCAGTTATTTTTTGCAAGATTTTAATAGTGGACGCGTTTTGGCTGAGCGAGATGCTGATACAGTATTGCCACCAGCAAGTTTGACCAAAATCATGACTGCTTATATTGCTTTTCGTGAGTTAAGTAATAATCGTTTAAGCCTTGATGAAATGGTCACTGTGAGTGAAAATGCATGGCGTACCCCAGGCTCAAAAATGTTTATTGAAGTGAATAAGCAAGTGAGCGTTGAGAACCTATTAAAAGGTATTATTATTCAATCAGGTAATGATGCTAGTGTGGCTATTGCCGAGCATATTGCAGGTGATGAGCGTACTTTTGCAGAGATGATGAATCAACAAGCGCAGCGTTTAGGTATGAGTAGTACTCATTATATGAATGCAACAGGTTTACCAGTTCCTAATGAGCATTATACTACTGCTCGTGACTTGGCTATTTTAACGAATGCAGTCATTAGAGAATTTCCAGATTATTATCATTGGGATGCAGAAAAGGAATTTACGTTTAATAATATTACTCAGAAAAACCGTAATATTTTGCTGTGGCGTGATGAGTCTGTTGATGGTGTGAAAACAGGGCATACTAAAGAGGCGGGTTATTGTTTGGTTGCCTCGGCTAAACGCCAGGAAATGCGCCTTATTTCGGTGGTGCTAGGGACTAATAGTAAAAGTGCTCGTGCCAATGAAAGCCAGACATTATTGAATTATGGTTTTCGTTTTTTTGAAACCCATAAATTATATGATGCTAGTACCGCACTGACGACGGCAAGAGTTTGGAAGGGCGCACAAGAGAACGTTAATTTAGGTTTGGCTGAAGATTTGTACGTGACTATTTCCAGACGGCACTATAAAGAAATGGAAGCTAGTACAAGTGTTGATGTGAAAATTTTGGCACCCATTAAACAAGGCGATCAGTTGGGAACTGTTAATGTGACTTTGCGCGATAAGATAGTGAGTTCTAAACCACTGATTGCTCTGAATACGGTTGAAAAAGGTGGTTTTTTTCAGCGTGCATATGATTCAGCATTGATGCTACTTAAATAAGATGATGCAAGAGACAAGTGTCTATTTAAATGGTGAGTATTTACCATTGTCAGCAGCAAAAATTTCGGTTCTTGATCGTGGATTTTTGTTTGGTGATGGTGTTTATGAGGTTATTCCTGCTTATGCAGGTAAGTTATTTTGTCTAGATACACATTTAGATCGTTTGAATAATAGTCTGGCTGCGATACGTTTGTCTTTGTCATATGATAAGCAACAGTGGCTGGATATTTTGGAACCTTTACTCATTGAAGGTGATGCGCAATATATTTATTTGCAAGTGACTCGCGGAGTGGCAGCTAAAAGAGATCACGCATTTCCTGAGCAGGTGGAGCCAACTATATTTGTTATGTGTTCTACTATTGTGCCTTTTGCTCATGAGATGGGTGTTAAAGCAGTTACTTTAGATGATACCCGGTGGCAGTTGTGTCATATTAAAGCGACGACTTTATTAGGTAATGTTTTATTAAGACAGCAAGCGGTAGAACAAGGTTGTGCAGAAGCTATTTTGATTAAAGAAGGATATGCAACAGAAGGAGCTGCAAGTAACGTGTTTGCAGTTATTGATGGCGTGCTGGTTACGCCACCAAAAACACATGAAATTTTGCCAGGTATTACCCGTGATGTGATTATTGATTTAGCGAAGGCTAATCAAGTCGTGGTGCAAGAAGATGTTATTTCATTAGAGGCACTACAGTTGGCGAGTGAAATATGGCTGACTAGTTCTACTCGTGAAATTTTGCCAGTCACTAGCTTAGATAATGAGTCTGTAGGAACGGGGCAGGTAGGGCCAGTATGGCAAATTATGCATCAATTATTTCAAGATTATAAGCTGAATCAATCATGACAGACCTAGAGCATGAAACGCCCTTTGAGTTTCCTTGCCAATTCCCTATTAAAGCAATGGGCAGAAATACTGCAACAATGGAAGCAGAGGTAGTGACGATTGTACGCCGCCATGTGGAAGATTCAAGCTCTGTCGATATAAAAACACGGGAGAGTAAAGGCGGGAAATTTGTATCAGTCACTGTAGAAATAAATGCCCAAAGTAAAGCACAATTAGATGCTATTTATTTGGATTTATCTGCTTGCCCTGATGTAGTGATGACCTTATAAGCTAGGTTTCCCTTGATGCCATGACTCAAAAAAAATCTATTGCCATCAGTGCATGCCTTTTGGGGCATAAAGTTCGCTATGATGGGGAGCATCAAGCCAGCGCAATACTTCTGGAGGGATTGCCTACACGCTTTAATATTATCCCTGTCTGCCCTGAAATAGAAATAGGTTTAGGTGTACCACGCACAAAAATTGCGCTGTACCGACAAGGTAGTAAAATTTGTTTATTGAGTACTACTCAGCCAGTGATTGATTTAACTGAGCGCATGATGACTTATGCGCAATTGTTTATGGATCAATATGCGCTTGCTGGGCTAGTTTTAAAAGATAAATCACCTAGTTGTGGTATTAATAATTGTAAAATATGGGATGAGCAAGGTAGTATGCAGCGTAATGCGAGCGGCATTTTTGCGGCAGCAATAATGCAATTACAGCCAAACTTACCTATTTGGCAGAGTAATGCCATTTTAGGAGAAGGTGAGTTACAGGAATTTATACAACAGGTTGGTGCGTATGCAGATTAAAGTGCGGCGGCTGGGTTTGCAAGACTACCTGCAGTGCTTGCAGGCAATGCAGGACTTTACTTTAAGCAGGGGTGGACATACTACTGATGAAATATGGATAGTAGAGCACCCCGCTATTTTTACTCAAGGTTTGAATGGTAAGGCGGAGAATTTATTGCGGGCATCTGCAATCCCTGTCGTTAAGGCTGATAGAGGTGGGCAAATTACTTATCATGCTCCTGGGCAATTGGTTGTCTACACCTTAATTGATATTAAGCGTTTGCAAATAGGTGTACGGGATCTGGTTACTATTCTAGAGCAGTCGATGATAGATACGTTGGCTCAATATGGCTTGCATGCATTGGCTAAGCCTGAGGCTCCTGGCGTTTATATCGGCGACCAAAAAATAGGTTCAGTGGGTTTGCGCATTAAAAAAAATTGTAGTTATCATGGTTTGAGCTTAAATAATTGTATGGATTTGGAGCCTTTTTCTTATATAAACCCTTGTGGTTATCAAGGGTTGCAGATTACTCAGTTGGCTGAGCTAGGTGTGGAGATACAAACGTATGAGTTGGCGGTGCCAGTTGTCAATGCTATTGTTAGTGCTTTGAGTGATTCTAAGTAAGGACGTGTTCAATAAAGTTTATTGGTGCGAATTTATGTATATGATACGCATAAATTTAAAGCTACGAACCCTAACTTTAGAGGTCATTCTCAGTAAGTTTCATCTTTAATTTTTTCGAGTTTTTTACTTATATTATCTTATGTCTAACGTTACCGCTCCTTCACGAGCAACCCCTACAACACATCAGCGTAATGCAGAAAAATTAGCTAGAATCCCCATTAAAGTTGAGCCTAGAGGGTCGGTTTTGCGTAAACCGGAATGGATTCGGGTTAAATTAATAGGCAATGAAGATATTACGCATATTAAAAAAACATTGCGTGAGAATAAATTACATAGTGTTTGTGAAGAAGCGGCTTGTCCAAACTTAAATGAGTGCTTTAGCTTAGGTACGGCAACATTTATGATTATGGGGGACTTGTGTACGAGGCGTTGTCCTTTTTGTGATGTTGCACATGGTAAGCCTTTGTCGCTGGACGTTACAGAGCCGATAAATTTAGCTAAAACCATTAAACAATTGGCATTAAAATATGTGGTGATTACTTCAGTGGATCGTGATGATCTTAGAGATGGAGGAGCAGGGCACTATGCTGCTTGCATTAATGAAATTCGCAGTCAGTCACCAGCAACTAAAATAGAAGTGTTGGTGCCTGATTTTAGAGGGCGTGTTGAGCTGGCTTTAGATATATTACAGGCAGCACCTGTTGATGTATTTAATCATAATCTGGAAACCATTCCGCGTTTATATAAAGCAGCTAGACCTGGGGCTGATTATCAGCAGTCTTTAGATTTATTGCAAGCATACAATGAAATCTTACCTGATGTTCCTACTAAGTCGGGGCTTATGCTAGGAATTGGGGAAACGAAAGAAGAGGTGCTTGCGGTTATGCAGGATTTGCGTAAGCATCAATGCTCGATTTTGACTTTAGGGCAATACTTACAGCCTAGTGCCGAGCATTTAGCTGTACAGCGGTATATTACGCCCGCAGAGTTCGATGAATATGCGGTTTTAGCTAAGAAAATGGGTTTTAAACAAGTAGCTAGTGCGCCAATGGTGCGCTCGTCCTATCACGCGGATGAACAGGTGCGTGAATTATTGGCTAAGGACTAAGAGTTGTATAAAAACCTAAAACTGAAAAATTTATGATAGTTTTGGGTTGTATTCGATCCTCGATTTCAAATATTATTATATTGATTTTATTGCGGTTACATTTTTTGTAGCCACATAAGTTTTGTAAGCTTAGCGTGTACCAAAAACGACAATGGTTTTACCGTGTGCTGAAATCAGGCTTTTACTTTCCATTTCTTTAAGAATACGGCCGACCATTTCTCTTGAGCAACCAACAATGCGGCTAATTTCTTGGCGAGTAATATGCAGTTGCATGCCATCAGGATGAGTAATTGCATCAGGTTCTTTTGTTAGGTCTAATAAGGCACGTGCAACACGGCCTTCGACATCCATAAACGCTAAATCACAATATTTTCTGCTGGTTGTCAGTAGACGGCTGGCGAGTTGTTCGCCTAGTAAGGTTAGTAATTCAGTTGCATGCTCTTTAAGTTCATGATGAATGGCATGGTGTAAGCGATCATAGCCAATTTCTGCTAGCTTACAGGCTACGCGAGTTTTGACGGTCACTTCTCGAATTTCTGTGCCCCTGAACACCCCTATCTCACCAATAAATTCATTTTTATTTAGGTAAGCTAGAATTAATTCATGGCCGTCATCATCTTCGGCACAGACACTGACTGAGCCATCAATAATAAAATGCAGACGGTCACCCACATCGCCAGGTCTAATAATGGTTGTTTTGGCGGGATAACTACGTACATGACATAAATGCAGTAAAGAGGGAATTACTTTTGTTGAGTCTGGAGAAGGAATACTGGCTAACATAAATAAATCTCTCTGCATTTAATAAATTTAAGGGTGAGTTGGTCGATAAGCCGGGTTTTGTCTAGGACAGTCATTCATCTAGGCCATAAGTCACCTTATGGCTCAAGCGATCTACCCAGAAGCCGCATGGGCCATGCGTCAGCTTCTCTATTTGATCTTGCTCCAGGTAGGGTTTACCATGCCGCTCCTGTTGCCAGTCACGCGGTGCGCTCTTACCGCACCATTTCACCCTTACCCAGCCGAGGCTGGGCGGTTTATTTTCTGCTGCACTTTCCGTGGGCTTACACCCCCCAGGCGTTACCTGGTACCTTGCCCTGTTGGAGCCCGGACTTTCCTCTTTTTTACTTATATTGCAAAGTAAAAAAGCGACTGCCTGACCAACTCAGCGAGCATTATAGCTGAATTGTAAAAGGAATGAGAGTAAGTAATGTATGGCTAATATAAGCAGTCAAGCATAAATGGCTGATTTTGCAGTAGAGTTCTCATAAAAAATATTTGAAAATTAAAATTACTCCTGTAAAAACAAAAAACTGCGGTTAAATTTTCTACTAATTTGAGTGGGCGTATTGCTTGAAATTATTATTGCGTATCTAAGTGTTTTTTGAATTTAACGCTTTTGTTTTAGGTAGTGATTGCAGGGTTATTGTGATTCGTTGGCAGAGGAAAGGTCTAAAGCGGCTTGATAAAGGAGTTTTTTGCGTACTCCTGTGATTTCTACGGCCATAGAAACTGCTGTTTTAATTGAGCATTCTTTTAAAAGGATTTTTAGGGTGTTTTGTTGTTGCTCAGTGAGTGCCGTAGGTTTTTTCTCTACTGTGTCGCCTGATATTAGCACGACAAATTCCCCGCGTTGCATATTGCTATCTTGCTCAACTAAAGTCAGCATATCAGTCAAGCTGGTTTTAATGATGGTTTCATGTAATTTTGTCACCTCACGAGCAATGACAATTTGGCGTTCCCCTGGAAGTATAGCCGCTAAATCATTTAAGCAATGTTTAATGCGATGGCATGACTCATAAAAGACCCACGTTTCTGTCGCCTGTAGTTTTGTTTTGAATAAGCTTTGGCGTGCGCTAGAAGTGCGTGGTACAAAGCCTAGAAATGTAAAAGGAGTAACGGGGAGTCCAGATGCCGATAATGCGGTGATTAAAGCGCATGCCCCTGGAATAGGCGACACGTTGATACCCGAAGAGTGTGCTAAAGTGACTAAGGGCATTCCAGGGTCGCTAATTAACGGTGTACCCGCATCAGAGATAATAGCGACTGAAATGCCTTGCTGAATTTTATCAATGATGCCTTGTGCAGCTTGATCTTCATTATGTTGGTGTAATGATGAGCAGTGTGTGTTTATGCCGTGGTGCTGTAGGAGCGTGCGTGCATGGCGAGTATCTTCCGCACAAATAAGATCAACTTGCTGTAATGTTTGTATTGCTCTTATGCTTAAATCTGCTAAGTTTCCTATAGGGGTAGCGACAATATAAAGTGTGCCGTATTTTTTTGGCATTTTGTTATCCTGATTAAATGTCATGTTTTCGGGAAATAATAGTACCACTACTCATTGTTTTAGTGCATTAATAATGCGTAAGATGGGTGTGTTTTACGTTAATCTGGCGTGCTAAAATTGGTATGCTATTATTAAGTGATTGGTTGGATTGTGGGTTAAAAATTTAAGGAATGTGGTTGGCTATGTTATTTAGAAGGCAGTATATGCGGTTAGGAGTGTTTTTTTTTGTACTGTTAATTACTAGTTGTGTTTCACAAACAAAGGTTGATGACCCTGTATTATTGCGACAAAATCAGCTTGCACAAAATGCACAACAATTATTGGCAGAGGGTAAGTACCAAGAAGCCGTTGCTTTATACCGGCAATTGGCTGATCAGCCCTCAATACAACAGAATATATTTCGTTTGCAAGCAGCCGAAGCCTTATTAAAAATAGGGGATGCTGTCACAGCAAAAGCTTATGCAGATTTAGTTGCACCTGCTACTTTGACGGAAGTATGGCGTAATAGATTATATTTACTATATGCACAAATACATTTGAATGCGGGAAATGCTGAGCAGGCAGTGAGCCGCTTAAATTTAGTTTCTGTCATGTCATTGAGTGCACAGCAAAAACATTTATACCATGAAACCGCGGCATTTGCTTATGCATTGACAGGGGAATTGGTTACTAGTGTACATGAGCGTATAGCATTAGAGCGGTATTTAAGTGCTGCTCAGAAGAGGGATAATAGTATTGCAATTTTAGACACTCTCAGCTTGTTGCCTCTGTCGGTTTTGCAAACCCAGTTAGATGTGAGTACAGATATGGTGTATTCGGGTTGGCTTGAAATTGCCATTATGAAGCAGCAAATGCCGTTAGGGTCTGCTGAGTTTAATATAGCAATAAATACTTGGCAGCAACTATATATTCGGCACCCTGCAAATTCACTGATTAATTCTGATTATTTTATGTTCTCAGGAATAGAGTTGGGTGACGTGAGTGATATAGCAGTATTTTTGCCAGAAGCAGGCCCTTATAGTCGACATGCGGCTGCAGTGAAAGCAGGGTTTATGGCAGCTTACTATCATTATGAAAATAATGCACTACGTCCTAATATCCGTTTTTACGATACATCTCAAACCATAGGTGTTGTTGCTTTATATCATCAGGCAATTGCTGAGGGTGCGCAGTTGGTAATAGGGCCGCTACAAAAATCTTTAATTAATGAGTTGGCTGCCGCTGGTAATTTGCCAGTCCCGATATTGGCGTTAAATTATGTGGATAACTTAGTAAAAAAGAATTTGTATCAGTTTGCCTTGAGTCCCATAGATGAGGCACGGCAAGTGGTTAATCAAGCTTGGTTTGCCGGCTATAAAAATGCATTAATTTTGCGGCCTGATACGGGGAGTGGTGAGCGTTTAGAAAAGTATTTTTATAATGCTTGGACGGCATTGGATGGAAATATTTTGGCGGTGGAAAAATTTGCTCCTAAGAGTAAAGACTTTAGTGTGCCAGTGCAACATATGTTGAATGTGAGCGAGAGCCAGTATCGGTTAAAGTCTCTGAATAATGTAGTGGGGAGAGTGGAAAACAACCCGCGTAGGCGGCAAGATGTTGATGTGATTTTTATAGTGGCGAATAAGCAGGAAGCGCGATTAATTAATCCGCAGTTTTATCATAATCGAGCTGCAAAGATAAAGGTGTATGGGTTGTCCAGGATTTATGGTGGAAAAATGGACGTGATTAAAAATGTTGATTTGGAAGGTGTGAATTTTTGTGGCATACCTTGGTTGTTAGAGGGTGCTTATCAAGGAGAGCTAGATCTGGCTGCTTTGCAAGATACGTGGGAACAGTTTCCTGAGAGTTTTTTAAGTTTAATTGCTTTTGGTATAGATGCATTTACAATAGTGCCACATCTTGATAAGTTGCAAGCTGTACGGTTTCATGGTGCGACAGGGAATTTGTTATTAAATGGTTCTAATAGAGTTGAGCGTCAGCTTGCCTGTGCACAATTTAAGCAAGGAAAGGTGCAATTAATTGAAACAATGCAAGATATGGCTGAAGGGTATGAGGGTATTGCTACCCAACCTATTTCAAGCCGGCAAGAGGCGCTTGGTGCAGAATAAGCCTGAAAATTTACAAAAAGGTGCGCATTATGAAGAGCTTGCTTTGCAGCTATTGTTGCAACAAGGCTTAACGTTAGTTGCTCGTAATTACCATTGCAAATGGGGCGAATTGGATTTATTGATGGACGATCAAGGCGTGTTGGTTATTGTTGAGGTTCGTTATAGGAAAAATAGTTATTATGGTAGTGCTTTAGAAAGTGTTACTGTAACAAAACAGTCAAAAATTGTGGCAGCTGCTAAACACTATATAGCGACACATAAAATAAATCGAACTATACGCTTTGATGTGATTGCAACAACAGGAGATAGTTCACCAGAATGGGTAAAAAATGCATTTTAAATTATGAGTTTGCAAGATAATATAGTTCATCAAATTACAGAAAGTATTCAAACTCAGCAAATAGTAATGAATGAAATGTCTGAGCTTATTGAGGTCGCTGCTCAGCAAATAGTTAATGCACTTTTGGCGGACAGAAAGGTATTAAGTTGTGGAAATGCTGCTTCAGTTTCTATAGCACAATATTTTACTAGTATGATGATTAACCGGTATGAGCGCGATCGGCCGTCATTACCAGCTATCTCGTTAGTAAATGATGTGCAGATGCTGACTTCCATTGCAGAAACGCAGCAACGTAATGATGACATATACAGTAAGCAATTACGTGCATTAGCACAGACATCAGATGTGCTAATGTTATATAGCATTGAAGCAGGCAGTTCGAATTTGGTAAAACTCATTAATGCAGCGCATGATAAACAGGTCAATATTGTATTATTAGCAGGTGAGAATGAGGTTACGTTACCAACATTGTTACACGAACAAGATGTTTGTATAACGGTTCCTAGTCAGTCTGTGCAGAGAATCCATGAAGTACATTTGCTCATTACGCACTGCTTATGCGATTTAATTGATAGTCAGCTATTTGGGAATCAATTGCGATGAAATGGGTATTAATGCTTTTTTTTGCAATGTTTCTCACAGCTTGTAGTACTATAGGCCATAATCTTGCAGAAATAACAGGGCTCTCTTTTTTGCACGATAGGCGTGATAGTGCTGCCATTACCATAGATGAGCGTATTGAAGATAGTGCCATAATAGAGCTACATGCTCTAAATGATGTAAAAGAGCATGCACATTTTAATGTCACCTCGTATAATGGTAGAGTATTAATTACAGGTGAGGCTGAAACAGAGGTGGTTCGAGAAATAATAGTTGCAAATATAAGGATTATTTCTGGCGTAAAATTGGTTCACAATGAAATGGTGGTCGCACCATTAACATCAATGACATCGCGTAGTGAAGATTCGCTACTTACTATTAAAGTTAAAGATGCATTGGCTAAAATTACAGATAAACCAGGCTTTGATGCAACACGAATAAAAGTAATCACTGAAAATAAAGCAGTCTACCTGATGGGCATAGTCCATGAAGAAGAAGGGGGCGCTGCAGCAAAAACAGTGCAAAAAGTTGCAGGAGTACAAAAAATTGTAACTGTATTTGAATATATCAGTTATGAAAAAAAATAAATAAGGAAAAGGGATGTTCTTTTATCATCCAATTTTTAATGATATTTAAATGGATAATCTGCTTTAAGTTAAGAGGATTAGCTATTAAAATATAACAAATAAATTGAATGAATACAGCTTAAGCTAGGCTTAAAAAACAGTGCGGTTGGAGTAAGTTAGGAACAAATAATGTCGTAATGAGTCGTTTTAGGGTTTGACATTAACCTGCTTTCTGATTTAAAGTTCTGTCCGCATAAAAATAAAAGTATGTAACAAAATTATAACTAAATCGGAGTACATAACATGGCAACACCATTAATTCAAATGGCATTAGATTCTTTAGATTTCGACGCAACTGTAGCACTTGCTGATCAAGTAGCTGACTCTGTTGATATCTTCGAAATCGGTACACCATGTATCAAACACAATGGCATTAACTTAGTAACAGAATTAAGAGCTAGATTTCCAAATCACTTACTTTTAGTTGACCTAAAAACAATGGATGCTGGCGGATATGAAGCAGCTCCTTTCTACGAAGCAGGCGCAGACATCTGTACAGTTCTAGGTGTATCTGGTGCAGCAACTTGTGCAGGTGTTGTTGGTGCAGCAAATGCAAATGGCGCAGAAGCGCAAATTGATTTAATTAACGTTGCGGATAAAGCGACTGTTGCTCGTGATACTGTTGCAGCTGGTGCACAAATCGTTGGTGTTCACACTGGCCTTGATGCTCAAGCAGCTGGTGATACACCTTTCAATGACTTAGCTTTAATTGCTGATTTAGGCTTAAACGTACGTGTTTCTGTTGCGGGTGGTATTAACCAAACTACAGTACAAGATGTTGTCCGCGCTGGCGCTGACATCATTGTTGTTGGTGCAGCGATCTACGGTGCAGCTTCTCCAGCTGAAGCGGCTCGTGAGATTCGTGAATTAGTTGACGCTGCATAAGGCGGAGTAACACTATGACTACGTGGCAAAAAGAAAATCAGCAATTAGTCGTCAGTAAGATCTCTGCAATTCTTGATGCGACTGATGTGTCGTATGCTGAACAAATGACAGAGATGTTTGATAGTGCTAGACGGATATTTATTTCAGGTGCCGGGCGTTCTAAGCTAGTCGGAAATTTTCTGGGCATGCGTTTAATGCACAGTGGTTACGATGTTAGCATGGTAGGTGAAATTGTTACCCCTAGTATCAAAGGTGGTGATTTGTTAATTATTATCTCAGGCTCTGGGGAAACTGAACAACTAGTAGCATTCACTAATAAAGCGAAAAGCGTGGGTGCTAAAATTGTATTGATTTGTTCTAAAGCTGAATCAACTATTGGTGACATGGCTGATGGTGTAATCCAAATTGGTAAGCAGGATCTGTATAAAACAGTGAAAGGTATGCCGATGGGGACAGTTTTTGAATTATCCACTCTTTGCTTCTTAGAATCTGTCGTCTCACATCTTATCTGGGAAAAAGGTATCCCAGAAGAGAAAATGAGAGAAAGACACGCCAACATGGAATAGCAACAATAACGAGTAGCTTTGCTACTCGTTTTTTATTGCTGGAAAGAATCACAGAATAGACATGAAGAAAACTCATGTCTATTTTCGTTTAATAATTTTAAAAAATTCTGGAGAACAATATGTCTTCGCGTAGAGAACTTGCGAACGCCATACGTGCTTTAAGCATGGATGCAGTGCAAAAAGCTAGCTCGGGTCACCCTGGTGCACCAATGGGTATGGCTGACATCGCTGAAGTGTTGTGGAATGATCATTTAAAACATAACCCAGCGAACCCTGAATGGGCAGATCGTGACCGTTTTGTTTTATCAAATGGTCACGGCTCAATGTTAATCTATTCATTATTACATTTGTCAGGTTACGACCTGCCGATGGATGAATTGAAAACATTCCGTCAACTACACTCAAAGTGTGCTGGCCACCCTGAGTATGGGTATGCACCTGGTATTGAAACAACAACAGGTCCTCTAGGTCAAGGCATATCAAATGGTGTTGGTTTTGCAATGGCTGAAAAGTTATTAGCTGATCAATTCAATAAACCTGGACATGATATTGTCAATCATAATACATATGTATTTATGGGTGATGGTTGTTTAATGGAAGGTGTTTCTCATGAAGCTTGTGCATTAGCAGGTACATGGGGGCTTGGAAATTTAATTGCCTTTTGGGATGACAATAATATTTCTATCGATGGTCACATTGATGGTTGGTACACAGATGATACAGTTAAGCGCTTTGAAGCTTATGGCTGGCACGTTGTATCAGTAGATGGTCATGATTCAGATGCAATCAATGCAGCTATTGAAGCTTCCAAAAAAGTAACTGATAAGCCTTCTTTGATTTGTTGTAAAACGGTCATCGGTTTCGGTTCACCAAACAAAAGTGGTAGTCATGACTGTCACGGTGCTGCATTAGGTGAAGAAGAAGTAGCATTAACTCGTAAAGAGTTAGGCTGGGACTCTGCGCCATTTGAAATTCCTGCTGATGTTTATGCTGGTTGGGATGCAAAAGCACAAGGTGCAAAACTTGAAGCTAGCTGGGATGACAAATTTGCAGCTTATGCAAAAGAATTTCCTGAATTAGCTGCTGAGTTTACGCGCCGTATGGCTGGTGAATTACCTGCTAACTGGAAAGAAGCAACTGACGCAATAATTGCTGATGTTAATGAGAAAGCAGCCAGTGTTGCTTCTCGTAAAGCATCACAAAATACAATTGCAGCATTAGCACCCATTCTTCCTGAGTTTTTAGGTGGATCTGCTGATTTAACTGGCTCAAACTTAACAAGCTGTGCAGACTTCAAACATGTCAGTGGTAAAGAGCCAGGTAACTACATTTCCTACGGTGTACGTGAGTTTGGTATGTATGCAATTATGAATGGTATGGCACTACATGGTGGTTTGATACCATTTGGTGGTACATTCCATATGTTCTCTGATTATGCAAAAAGTGCGTTCCGCATGGCTGCATTGATGAAAATTCGTACGATTGCAGTATTGACACATGACTCTATAGGTCAAGGTGAAGATGGCCCTACGCATCAGCCTATTGAAAATACATCAGCAATGCGTCTTATTCCTAATATGGATGTTTGGCGCCCTGCAGATTCAGTGGAGGTTGCTGTTGCATGGACTGCTGCTGTTGAACGTATGGATGGTCCATCTAGCTTAGTATTCAGTCGTCAAGGTATTCCAGGGCGTAAACATGGTGCTGCTGATTTTGATGCAATGCGCAAAGGTGCATATATCTTATCTGAAGCTAAAGGCGATGCTGCGGTTATCTTAATTGCAACAGGTTCTGAAGTTGATTTGGCCGCAAAAGCCCAAGAAGCTTTAGCTGCTGACGGCATTAATGCTCGTGTTGTATCTATGCCATCAACAAATGTTTTTGATCGTCAAGATCAAGCATACAAAGATAGCGTATTGACTCCAGGTGTAAAACGCGTTGCAATTGAAGCGGGTGTTACTGATTTCTGGCGTAAGTATGTTGGCCTTGAAGGTGGTGTAGTTGGTATTGACACTTTTGGTGAATCTGCACCAGGTGGAGTATTAATGGAGCACTTTGGCTTTACAGTGGATAACGTAGTTAAAACTGTTAAAGAAGTCCTGTAAGTCAAATAATGTATTGATGAGAGGAATATAATTCCTCAATGACGAATAGCCACTGCATTAGTTAAATTTAATTCAGTGGCTTCATTCGTTTCTTACAACATATAGGTGAATTGCGTGAAAAATAATAATGTTAAAAAAGGCATATTTACTGCCTTATTACTTGCAAGTCCTTTTGTGACGGCAGGTGTTAAATATCCAGCTGCTGATTTTCAGCCGAAAGTTGTGTATCAAGATAAAGATTATCAGCATAAAGGTTCTTCATCTGCAGCATCTAGTGCTTCTTTTGGTGAAACAGCAAAAGCAGATTCTAATTACCCTGCTGCTACCTTTAAGCCTGAGGTGCTTTATCATGATAAAGGTTATAAGCACAGTGCATCAATAGAAAAAGCTAAGTCAATTCCTTTAGCGATGTGGACAGAGAAGGTGGAAGAGGTTGCGACAGCAGAGCAAGATTCAGTTGATGCGACAAGTGAAGATTCTGCGGTGAATCCATTATTCGCAATCGTTATATTAGCCGTTGCTGCATTTCTTTTTCGCCAAAAATCGTCTGGCGGAAGTGCAAAGAAGAGCAAAGGTGCTAGTGTAAACGGGCTAACAGGTGTAGCTAAATATTTACAAGCTAAAGCGCCAAAACTTTCTGGTGTGGCTAAATATTTAGAAGCAAACCAACCTGCTCCAAAATCAGGTGTCGCTAAATACGTTGCAAAAAAAGTTGTAGCAACAAAAAAGGCAGCAGCAGAAAATGTATCTAGCGTTGAGAAATATGTACGCAGACAAGGGTAAGGGAATTAAATAATGGGATTTTTGTCAGGTATTTTTTCTAGCAAACCAGAAATTAAAAATATAAGTGCTACTAGGTTAGTGGAATCACTAGACAATAGTAATGCTGTTGCACCATCGTTAGATGGCTTAACAGGTGTTGCTAAGTATTTATATGATCATAAGGATAGGCCAAAAGTTGCTAGGTCATTAACACTAAGTGGTGTTGAAAAATATTTGATAAATCTTCAAAGTAAGAAGGCTGAATAGCGTTGGGGCTGGTTGAGCTAGCTTACTAGAAGTAGTGAAGTTATTTATCTGACTAAAGTCAAATCGAATTAAGTAGTGTAGAGGGTAAATTGATGAGTGCTAAAGAAGAATTAAGCGGTGTTGCTAGATATGTAGAAAGCCAAGAACAGGCTTGTAATGATGCTAAAAATGCAGAGGTTGCTCCTACTGGTGTAGCTAAATACTTGACTGCTATTGCTGAATCTAAGCCTGTAGCGACGGGTGTATCAAAATATTTGTGTAACCGTGAAGAAGTTCAAGTAAGCAGTGTTAGTAGGTACGTGGTCAGTAAATGGCTTAGTGATCAAAATAAGGAAGTTCCTGTTATCTTGGAAGAAACTGGCGTAGAAAAATATATAGCTAGTATCCCTACTCTTATGACGAGTAGTGTGGCTAAATATGTTGCTAAGCAAGAAGTTCTAGCAAGGCAAGCAAGTTAAACAGTTTTTCAAGTAAAAAACTTTCTTGAAAGATAAAGTGCTTGTGAGTCACACTTAGTGACTCTTAGTTGTATTTTTCCTTTTCATTAATGCCTTAATTAATGAAAAGGAAATTATATTCTGCTATTCAATATTCTATTGATGTGTATATTAAGGCATATTCAGATAATTATTACTCTTAAGATATAAATATATAGAGTATTTCTTTGTATACATATATAGTGTTGACCTAAGTTATATACATTAAAGCATGTAAAGGTTTGTGAGCATTATTTTATTGAATTCTCATTTCTGATAGCTAGAGGCAATGCGTATAGCACATTTCATTAATGTACTATTTATTAGTATGTTGTAACAGGTCATTTATTGCTGTTCAATAAGTAAATTATTGAGCAGTTGTTTTTTTATTTATAATTATTATTAAGGTATCTATCATATGGCTAATTTATTAGATCAACTAAAAGCGGTAACAGTTGCGGTTGCTGATACAGGTGATATTGGTGCAATTGAAAAATATACACCACGTGATGCAACAACCAACCCTTCTTTAATTACTGCTGCAGCACAAATGCCACAATACCAAGGTATTGTTGATGATACGTTGACAGCTGCTCGTGAAACTTTGGGTGCCAGTGCATCTGCTACTGAAGTTGCAGGACTTGCATTTGACCGTTTGGCAGTGTCTTTTGGTTTGAAAATCTTAGAAATCGTACCAGGTCGTGTTTCAACTGAAGTTGATGCGCGCCTTTCTTATGATGCTGATGCAACTATTGCAAAAGGTCGTGACTTAATTGCTCAGTATGAGGCTGCAGGCATTAATCGTGATCGTATTTTAATTAAAGTTGCTGCAACTTGGGAAGGTATCCAAGCTGCTGCAGTTTTAGAAAAAGAAAAAATCCATACTAACTTAACATTAGTATTTGGTTTACATCAAGCTATTGCTTGTGCTGAAAATGGGATTACCTTGATTTCTCCTTTTGTTGGTCGTATTCTTGATTGGTACAAAAAAGACACTGGTCGTGATTCTTATGAAGCTGCTGAAGATCCAGGTGTTGTTTCTGTTACTGAAATTTATAACTATTACAAAAAATTCGGCTTTAAAACTGAAGTAATGGGTGCAAGTTTTCGTAACCTAGGTGAAATAACAGAGTTAGCTGGTTGTGACTTATTAACAATTGCGCCTGCATTATTAGCTCAATTACAAGATACTGAAGGTGAGTTACCACGTAAATTAGACCCAGTTAAAGCTGAGTCGATGGATATTACAGAAATCAATGTTGATAAAGCAACTTTTGATAAAATGCATGCTGAAAACCCAATGGCAACTGAAAAGCTTGCTGAAGGAATCAAAGGTTTTGAAAAGGCACTTGTATCTTTAGAAGAGTTATTAGCAAGTCGTCTTGCAGAATTAGAAGCTTAAGTTTTTAATGAAGTGATGAGAAAAGGCCTACTATGTAGGCCTTTTTTATGCTTGTAAGAAAGAGCTGATAATGATTTGCTGTTTCAGAGTTAGTGGATTGTAGGGACTAATCTCTATTTAGCTTCACTCTTAATATGCGTTTATTTGACCCGCATACCTGCGATAGCACCATCGTCAGGGTGCAATACCCATAAATCGTCCCCCCCTGGTCCAGCAGCAAGTACCATGCCTTCTGATATGCCAAATTTCATTTTACGAGGCTTTAAATTAGCAACGACAACGGTTAGTTTGCCTTCTAAATCTTCTGGCTTGTAAGCTGATTTGATACCTGCAAAAACATTGCGTGTTTCATCGCCGATATCCACAGTTAGTTGCAATAACTTGTTAGCACCTTTTACGTGTTCAGCCTTCACAATTTTTGCAATACGTAAATCAATCTTAGCAAAATCGTCAAATTCAATTTCATCAGCAATAGGGTCAAATTTTTTGGTTACCGCTATGGGTGCTATTTTTTCCAAATTATCCTTAGAATCTTCGACTATCGCGGTAATCTTGGGTTCCTCTACGCGGGTCATTAAAGCTTTAAAAGGGTTAATGGCATGGTTCAGTAGTGGTTTGGCAGTATCAGGCCAAGTTTGTGCAGAGATATTTAAGAAAGTTTCACTTTCAGTTGCTAGTTTAGGTAATACTGGCTTCAAATAAGCAACTAATACACGGAACAAATTTATACCCATTGAACAAATGTCGTGTAGTTCTTGCTCTTTACCTTCTTCTTTGGCAATGAGCCAAGGCTTCTTCTCATCGATATATTGGTTGGCCTTATCAGCCAAAGCCATAATTTCACGCATGGCTTTTCCATATTCACGTGCTTCATATAAAGCGGCAATATTTTCGTTATTATCTGTAAATTCTTTGAATAGTTCTGGTTCTGCACAGTGAGCAGATAACTGGTCATCAAAGCGTTTTTTAATAAAGCCACTGCAGCGGCTGGCAATATTGACTACTTTACCGACTAAGTCTGAATTAACACGCTGAGTGAAATCTTCAAAGTTTAAGTCTATATCATCAACGCCAGCACTGAGTTTGGCGGCAAAATAATAGCGTAAATATTCGGGATTTAAATGATCTAAATAAGTACGGGCCTTAATAAAAGTACCGCGTGATTTAGACAT
The DNA here is from genome assembly GCA_016592635.1 of Methyloprofundus sp. Lineage (NCBI taxonomy): Bacteria > Pseudomonadati > Pseudomonadota > Gammaproteobacteria > Methylococcales > Methylococcaceae > Methyloprofundus > Methyloprofundus sp. The sequence continues at coordinate 3,219,225 of AP023240.1, read as the reverse complement.
TTTTTCGCCATTAACGGTGAGAAACCCATGCGCAAAAACTGCACTAGGTGTTCTGAAGTTAGCGCCCTCTAACATGGCGGGCCAAAACAAGGCATGGAAATAAATAATATCTTTGCCGATAAAGTGGTACAACTCAGTAGTGCTATCTTTAGCCCAATACTCATCAAAATCTATATTCTGTTTAGAGCATAGGTTTTTAAAACTAGCCATATAGCCAATAGGAGCATCTAGCCAAACATAAAAATATTTACCTGGAGCACCTGGGATCTCAAAGCCAAAATAAGGGGCATCACGCGATATATCCCATTCTTGCAAGCCACTTTCAAGCCATTCAGCCAGTTTGTTACTGACTTCTGATTGTAAATGATTATCAGTAGTGGTCCATGATTTTAGCATGTTGTTAAAATCAGCTAGTTTGAAAAAATAATGTACCGAATCTTTTTCTATTGGTTTTTCGCCTGATATAGCAGAAACTGCATTTTTTAAATCAGTGGGTGAGTAAGTTGCACCGCATACTTCGCAGTTATCACCGTATTGTTCTTTGGCATCACATTTAGGGCAATCGCCTTTAATAAAGCGGTCTGGTAAAAACATCTCCTTTACAGGGTCGTACGCTTGGGTGATGCTACGCGAGGTGATATGCCCGCCTTCTTGTAAGCGTTGATAAATTAAACTTGAAAAGTGTTGGTTTTCTTCTGAGTGGGTACTGTGGTAATTATCAAACTCAATGCCGAAGTCAGTAAAATCAGCTAAGTGTTCTTTGCCTACTTGTGCGATTAACTCTTCAGGACTAATGCCTTCACGATCCGCTTTTAACATGATAGGTGTACCATGGGTATCATCAGCACATATGTAATAGCATTGATTGCCACGTTGCTTTTGAAAGCGTGACCAAATGTCAGTTTGTATGTATTCGACTAGATGACCTAAATGAATAGGGCCATTGGCATAGGGTAGGGCACTGGTAATGAGAATTTTTCTATCTGACATAAAAAGAAAGTTTAACTTGAATTGTTTAGGGTTGAGGGTGAAATAAAGTCCGAAACTGGGCAAAAAGACAAGTCAATTTAGGACTTTATAAAATTCTCAACTCTAAGGCTAAAATTGTTGCTTATTATGTCATAAAATAGTGCAATATTTCGACCAAAAACAGCTTATTAGCTCGGATGGCTAGAATACTAGGCAATAACCTAGTAAAATACTTGGTTATTAAGCTTATTTTTACAACTTACTTGTTACGGATTTATTTATATGCCCACGATTGACAAAGCAGCTATAGAGAACTTATTAAAAAATATTATTGACCCAAATGTTGAGACTGATTTAGTTAGCGCGCGCTCAGTTAAAGCAATTACTGTTGAAGGCGGTAGTGTCGTTGTTAATTTGGAACTAGGCTATCCTGCAAAAAGTTTCATTGGTGGCTTTAAACAACAGATTGCAGAAAAAATTAGCGCATTAGCAGGTGTAAGTTCTGTTGAGGTCAATATTGCAGTTAATATTGTTGCACATGGCGTGCAAAATAGTCTGAAACCCATTGATAATATCAAAAATATTATTGCAGTGGCCTCAGGGAAAGGGGGCGTGGGGAAATCGACTACTTCTGTGAATTTAGCTTTGGCTCTTGCTGCTGAAGGAGCTACGGTGGGTATTTTAGATGCTGATATTTATGGCCCCAGTATTCCTACTATGTTGGGACTGTCGGGCTATCCTGAAAGCCAAGACAATAAAACCATGATGCCGAAAGTCTCTTATGGCATACAAACCATTTCTATTGGCTATTTGATTGAACCTGATCAACCTATGATTTGGCGTGGCCCAATGGTGACTAATGCATTGCAACAGCTTTTAAATGATACTAATTGGTCTAATGTAGATTATTTGATTGTTGATTTACCACCTGGTACTGGGGATATTCAATTGACCTTATCACAACAGATTCCTGTCAGTGGTGCTGTTATTGTGACCACACCACAAGATATTGCTTTGATTGATGCGCAACGTGGTTTAGGGATGTTTGAAAAGGTCAATGTGCCAGTATTGGGAGTGGTAGAAAATATGAGTATGCATATTTGTAGCGAATGTGGTCATGAAGAAGCTATTTTTGGTACAGGGGGCGGAGCAGCCATGGCGGAGAAAAATAAAATTGAATTACTAGGTACTTTGCCATTAGATATACATATTCGAGAGTTTGCTGACTGTGGTAGACCTACGGTTGTTGCTGACCCTGATAGTCGTGTAGCAGAAATTTATAAAGAGATTGCTCGCAAGATGTCTGCTAAATTAGCTTTAAAAAGTAAAGACTTTAGCAGCAAATTTCCTAAGATTGTGATCCAAAATACATAGATTTAGGATAAAATTACTCTATTTGACTGAATTAATGAAAGCAACAACAATATGAGTATAAAATCAGATAAATGGATTCGGCGTATGGCTGCAGAACAAGGCATGATATCGCCCTTTGAAGCGGGTCAGGTTAGACATTCTGAGCAAGGTAAAGTTATTTCTTATGGCACATCCAGTTATGGCTATGATGTGCGTTGTTCGAATGAGTTTAAAATTTTTACGAATATTAATTCCGCGATAGTTGACCCTAAAGAGTTTAGTGAACATAGCTTTGTTGATGTACAGTCTGACGTGTGTATTATTCCACCTAACTCATTTGCTTTAGCGCGTACTGTGGAGTATTTTCGTATTCCTCGGGATGTGCTAACCATTTGTTTGGGCAAGTCAACGTATGCTCGTTGTGGAATTATTGTCAATGTAACACCTCTAGAGCCTGAGTGGGAAGGGCATGTCACGCTGGAATTTTCTAACACCACGCCTTTGCCTGCAAAAATATATGCTAATGAAGGTGTTGCGCAGATGTTGTTTTTTGGTGGTGATGAAGTATGTGAGACTTCCTATAAAGATAGAGACGGGAAATATCAAGGGCAAGAAGGGGTTACTTTGCCTAAAGCATAAGATAAATATAGCCAGTTCTCTGTGAGCTGGCTATATTGTGAGCTTAAGATATAAGTTTTTTTAGAAGCTGAATTTTATTGTAATTTTTGTGGTGCTTGGTGCAAAGTGGGTGGCATTTGAATAAAAAAGCCATGCTCTTCGATGCCATTAAGAATGTCTGACGCTTTTTCGCGTGCCAACTTACGTTCAGGTGTAATGTCTAGCTCCATAACATAAGCAAGCTGCCCTATACTGTTAAGTATTGCCTCTGGAATATCAGAAAAATCATCTTGTTTGTTAAGATACACATATAGCTCTTCTTTTTTGTTACTTTTGTAAATAAAACATTGCACGAGTAATATCCTTTAAGGTAATAAATAGGTGCCATTATCGCACTATTAACATTATGAATGAACCCTCAATCAAACCTGATAAATTTTTTAAAACAGCATGCTATTTTGAGAGCGCGTTGATTTTGGTGGCAATTTTTTTAGGTTGGCTAGCCGCGATTAACCCTTTCGAGTTTATCATTTTTAATGAGCAAGCAGTCATTAATGGCATCATGGGAACCTTGCCTTTATGTTTGATTTTCTTTGCTTTAAATCAAATTCAATCTCATTCTCTACAAGCAATCAGGGATGTTTTGCATGAAACCTTGGGGCCAAGTTTGTCTAAGCATCATTGGACAGATTTATTTGTTTTAGCAATGATTGCGGGTATTTCTGAAGAAATTTTATTTAGAGGGGTTATTCAACCCTGGATGGAAAATTCTTGGGGACTACTGGCTGGCTTAATTGTGAGTAGTTTGGTTTTTGGTTTGATTCATGCAGTAACATTTTTATATTTCATCATGGCAACTGCCGTGAGTATTTATTTGGGCATGTACCTAGACTATGACAGTGCGCGTAATTTACTTACTCCTATTATCATTCATGGCTTATATGATTTTTTTGCATTTATGGTCATACTGCATTCATATCGCTTAGAACAACAAAAGGTAAAATAATCATGGTAACTTCAGAGCAACAGTTGCAAGCAGATCTTTTACTGGCAGGTATTATCAGGGCAATAGGTTTGATGAGCTTATTGGCTATGGTGGCAGTGTGTCATATTTATGCGCAACAGATACAGTTAGGCTTTGATGAGCAGGATCGTATATGGATCAGGTCGGTATTGTATGTGGTTGCTATTACCACTTTTCCAGTAATGAAGTTTGTCAGACATGTTTTGTTGCGCCTTAATCAAACTATGTCTGGAGATTTATCCCCTAAATTTCGTTATTTAATAACGATTGTTGTTTCTATGCTAGTTGCGGAAAGTATTGGGCTGTATGGGTTTATTATGTATATATTGGGGGATAGTTTTAATACCTTATATATATTTATTGTGCTTTCGGCATTGGCAATGTTCCTATACCGGCCACAAATAGATGAATATAGGCTTGTGGTGGAAAGCCAAAATATCTAGTTATTAATTTCTTTAATAGGTTCAGAAAGCAAAGTGAGAGAAAAGTAAGTTTCATGAAGTTTAATAAGTAATATGATATATTCTCATATTCTTAATTTTTTAAATTATGCTTAGTGTTTTGTTGAGTAGTGGGCATTGAGAGTGTAAAGTAAAAATATCATTATTTTCTGAGTGTTTTAAATACTAGGATTTAGCCTTTAGAGAGTTGTTCAGAAAAATTTTAATAATTATCTGTAGATAAGGCTTGTTTTCTTAAGTAGGTAATAGTTGTTACGAACCATAATTCAATAATGCCCGAGCCTGGTTTTGTTCCTATCTATACGAAAATAATGTTCCTTGTGCCTACTGCAGTAGCGCCAGAAAACCGCTGTGAAGGTCATCTTGGGGCATACTTTGCGAGATAGTATGAATCTCCTTCGTCCTCTTAATGAGATGTAATTTATGCATGCTGAGTATCAAATTTATCTGGTTATTATTTCCATAGCAATTGCTATTTTCAGTGCCTGCATCTCACTTGCCATTATTGATAGTATTAACGTGCTTTCTAAACGAATGATGCAATTGCGTATTGTTTTAGCAGGAACTGCTTTTGCGACAGGTGTTTGGACAATGCATTTTATTGGGATGCTGGCGGTAAAACTGCCGATGACTTTAGCTTACTCACCTAGTCTGACTTTTGCTTCTTATCTGTTTTCTATTCTTGGCTCCATTCCTGCCATGGCCTTGATTAGTATTAAGAAGAAAACATTAATGCATCAATTAAGTGCTTCATTATTGCTGGCAACAGCGATTTGTATCATGCACTATGCGGGGATGGCTTCTATGCGGATGCAGCCCGCTATTCATTATGATAGTGCATGGGTTATCGTATCAATATTGGTTGCCTTTACAGCGTCTTATGTAGGGCTAAACATTACTGCACACTGGGAAAGCAATAATAAAAAAAATAAATGGTTGTTTTATAGTGCAGGTAGCATTTTAGGCATTGCGGTGAGTGCTATGCACTATGCCGCTATGGAAGCTGCGAATTTTCCGCTTAATAGTATTTCATTAGCAGCAAATGATGGAGGACTGATGGGGGAGAGCCTAGCTTACGCAGTCACCAGTGCTGCTCTATTAGTGTTGTTGTTGCTACTATTTGCATCTTTACGGGTGAGTAGGATTATTTTATGGAAAGTGCTATTAATAATAGGTATTTCAGAATTAACGGTAATGTTGGCTTTACCTATCATTACTCCAGCACACACACCTAAAATAATAGTTGCATTGCTTGATGTGTGTGCACTTATTATTTTTGTCTTACCTGTAGCGTGGCGAGTACGCTTGAATGGCTTGGAGTTATTGGATAATCAGGTGCTTCTTGAAAAGAACCTGGAAGGTCAGCAAGTCAGTAATCAGTTATTATCGTTACCTTTACATGAATTAACTATGCAGGAACTTTTAAATAAGGTATTGCGTATTATTCAAAGGGTTTCTTGGTTAAGAACCTTGCCGCAAGGAGCCATTTTTTTGCATAACGCTCATGATCAAAGCTTGGCTATGGTGGCACAGTATAACTTGGCTCCACAAATTAGTCAGCGCTGTGCAAAGGTTGACTTTGGCCAATGTTTGTGCGGTATGGCAGCAAGTACGCTAAAAATACAACATCATATGCATGTGGATGAGGCGCATACGGTACATTTTGAAGGTATGCAAGATCATGGTCATTATAATATGCCGTTGATCTTAGATGATGTGCTTTATGGGGTGTTGTGTCTATATTTAACGGCCGGGCAGACGATTGATGCCAGTGAGGCAAGTATTTTGCAAAGTTTTGCTGTGACCATTGCAGAACTTATTAGTCATAAACAAGCGTTAGAAGAAAATCAATTAGCCAAAACTGTTTTTGAACATAATTTAACCAGTTTAATTATTACCGATGCGGGTAATAAAATCTTGAATGTCAATCCAGGATTTGTCAATGTGACGGGTTATTCGGAAGAAGAGGTTATAGGTAAAGACCCCGCTTTTTTAAGTTCAGGCAGACAAGATAGTACTTTTTATCAGACTATGTGGCATGCCTTACATGAGCAAAATAGCTGGGAGGGTGAGATATGGAATAAGCGCAAAAATGGTGAGATATACCCGCAATGGAGTAGCATTACTGTGGTACGCAATAAGCTAGGTGAGGTTAAAAATTATGTGGCTTCTTTTGCAGATATATCACTGCGAAAAGCAGCAGAAGAGCGTATTCATCAATTGGCGTACTATGACTCTTTGACTGGCTTGGCTAATCGTAGCTTATTCTATGACCGCTTAGAGCAGTCCATTTTGCATGCGCAACGCAATAAAACCAAAATTGCTTTATTGTTTATTGACTTAGATAGATTTAAAGAGGTCAATGATACCTTTGGTCATGATGCAGGGGATGCGCTGTTGAAAAGTGTTGCAACGCGTGCATTTTCTTGCTTAAGAGCTAGTGATACCATAGCGCGCTTAGGGGGAGATGAGTTTGTCATTATTATGGGAGACCTGCAGGCTGACAAAGAGAGTGTGTTAGAAGCTGTACAGCGTTGTGCCTGCATGGTTTTGGATCGTCTTACTCAGTCACATGATTATCATGGTCAAGTCTTACATAGCGGTGCAAGTATCGGTATTGTGATTTATCCTGATAATGCTGACAATAGTCAGCAGTTGATGCAGCAAGCTGATACCGCTATGTATGCGGCAAAAAATGCAGGGCGTAATACCTATCGTTTTTTTGCAAAAGAAATGACTGAAGGCATTGCTAAGCGACACCTTATGAGGCAAGCCTTGCGTTCAGCGATTAAAGCAGGTGAATTATCATTAGTTTATCAGCCATTAATAGATGCTGAAAGTCAGCAAGTGGTAGGTGCTGAGGCGTTGCTGCGATGGCATTCGGCGGAATTAGGGGCTATTTCACCACTAGAATTTATTCCACTTGCTGAAGAATGTAATTTGATTGAAAGCATCGGGGAGTGGGTTATTGAACAAGTTTGTTTGCAATATAAGCAGTGGCAGCAGCATGATAAGTTTAGCTTAAATTATATTGCAATTAATGTCTCGGTACATCAACTGATTAAGGCTGATTTTGCCCAAAAAATTCAAAAAATTTGTCAGACAACAGGCGTTGCTACACAACATATTGAGCTGGAAATTACCGAAGGTGGTTTGGCGCAGTATCCAGAATGTATTATGGAAGTGTTGCATCAATTAAGAGGTTTAGGGTTTAGCTTGGCGATTGATGACTTTGGAACCGACTACTCTTCCTTGGCGCGCCTAAAAGCATTTAATGTCGATGTATTAAAAATAGATCGGTCATTTGTATGTGATATGAGTGTCAATGCAGATGATGCAGCCATTGTGCGTGCTATTATCGACTTGGCAGCAGCATTAGGTTTAACTGCACTTGCTGAAGGCGTGGAAACGGCAGCACAGTTTGAGTTACTGAAAAAGTATGGCAGTGCACGTTGTCAAGGGTATTACTTTAGTAAGCCTCTTACTGCCGAGCAGTTTGAGGCTCAATGGAACGATGCCGAGTGTGTTTAAGGCTTTAGCCGCAATGTGCAGATAAATCTGCACCTACGATTATTAACGCAGCATTTTAATGTGTGAAGTTGGTTAAACATCAGCCAAATTACCACTACTTTCTAGCCAATGCTTCCTATCTTGCGAACGTTTTTTCGCTAATAATAAATCCATTTTCTCATTAGTGTCATCACCTTCTTCAATGGTGAGCTGAACTAAGCGGCGTGTATCAGGATTCATGGTAGTAACGCGTAGTTGACTCGGGTTCATTTCTCCTAAGCCTTTAAAGCGCTGCACATTAATTTTACCTTTTAGTTTTTCTGCTTTAATACGATCTAACACACCTTGTCTTTCCGATTCGTCTAAGGCATAAAATACCTGTTTACCCACATCAATGCGATACAAAGGCGGCATCGCAACAAAGACATGTCCTGCTTTAACAAGGCTGTGGAAATGTTTAAAAAATAAAGCACAAATTAAGGTAGCAATATGTAAGCCATCCGAGTCGGCATCGGCCAAGATGCAAATCTTTCCATAGCGTAAACCTTGCAAATTATCTGAATCAGGCTCTATGCCAAGGGCTACGGCAATATCATGCACTTCTTGTGAAGCCATCACTTGTGCCGAATCGACTTCCCAAGTATTTAAAATCTTACCACGCAGCGGCATGATCGCCTGAAATTCACGTTCACGTGCTTGCTTGGCTGAACCTCCTGCTGAGTCTCCCTCGACAAGAAACAACTCACTACGATTAATATCTTGCGAGGCACAGTCAGCTAATTTTCCAGGAAGTTGCGGGCCTGCAGAAATCTTTTTACGGATAGCTTTTTTGCTGGATTTTAAGCGTTTTTGCGCACTTAAAATAATGACTTCAGCAATTTTTTCACCGTCAGTCGGGTGTTGGTTAAGCCATAAACTAAAGGTATCTTTGGCTATGCCTGAGACGAAGGTAACACACTCACGTGAACTTAAGCGTTCTTTGGTTTGTCCTGAAAATTGTGGGTCTTCTAATTTGACTGATAAAACATAGTGACATAACTCCCAAACATCTTCTGGGGTGATTTTTACGCCACGCGGTAATAAGTTGCGAATTTCACAAAATTCACGCATTGCCTCTGTAAGGCCTGCACGTAAGCCATTTACATGGGTACCGCCTTGCGCAGTGGGGACCAGGTTAACATAGCTTTCGGTGATGTTTTCAGGCAAAGATTCAGCAGTCCAAACAATTCCCCATTCAACTGCTTCATGGTCAGCGGCCATTTTTCCCATAAAAGGTTCATTGGGATAAAATTCAACATTACCGACTCGATCAAGTAGGTATTCTTCTAAGCCATTTTGGTAATGCCACTCCCATGACTCATCTGACTGTTCCACAGCTAAGCGAATTTTTAAGCCAGGGCAAAGAACTGCTTTGGCTCTTAAAACATGTTTGAGTTTAATAACCGAGATCTTGTTGGAATCAAAATACTTGGCATCAGGCATAAAATGTACCATAGACCCCGTATTGAGTTTGCCTACTGTACCTGTTGCAGTTAAGTCGGTTTGTTTGTCACCGTTGGCAAACTGCATTTGGTAAATTTTACCATTACGCTTAATTTCTATATCTAGCTGGCTGGATAAAGCGTTGACGACAGAAACACCCACACCATGTAAACCACCAGAGAATTGGTAATTTTTGTTGGAAAATTTTCCACCAGCATGTAACTGAGTCAGAATCACTTCGACTCCTGGCATATTTTGCTCGGGGTGCATGTCGACAGGCATGCCGCGGCCATCATCTTGTACTTTAACGCTACCATCTTTAAAAAGTGTGACTTCAATACTGGAAGCGTGCCCAGCCATTGCCTCATCAACACTATTATCAACCACTTCTTGCACTAAATGGTTCGGGCGCGTGGTATCGGTATACATGCCCGGGCGTTTGCGCACAGGGTCTAAACCACTTAAAACTTCAATAGCAGCAGCGTTATAAGTATTGCTCATTTTCTTGTTAATTACTTGGGTGTATTTTCATATATAATAGATGGATTAATATATCGTATCATTAAATTATTTTTATCGACATGGCTAGAAAGAAAAGCGCGACATTATTTGAAGATTCTCTAAAGGAATTAGAAGTGATTGTGGAGCAATTAGAGCAAGGTGATATTTCTTTGGAAGAGTCGTTAAAATCATTTGAGCAAGGTGTTAAATTAACGCGTACTTGTCAAAAGGCTTTGCAAGACGCTGAGCAAAAAGTACAAATTTTATTAGAAAAAAACGGTCAACAAACTTTGGAGTCATTTACAGATGAGTAACGCCCTAAAAGAATATTTAGTCACTAGCCAAGAGTGTGTCGAAAAAGCTTTAGAATTACGTCTACCCAGCAATACGGTCTTACCTAAGAAATTGCATGATGCAATGCGTTACAGTACTTTGGATGGTGGTAAACGCATGCGTCCCATGTTGACTTATAGTACGGGCAAGGCATTGGGTATTGCGCCTGAATTGTTGGATGGTCCTGCGTGTGCGGTGGAAATGATTCATGTGTATTCGCTTATTCATGATGATTTGCCGGCAATGGATGATGATGACTTGCGTCGTGGTAAAGCCACTTCACATGTTGCGTATGATGAAGCAACTGCCATCTTGGCGGGTGATGCCTTGCAGGCCATGGCTTTTCAAACATTGGCAAATGATGCCAGTATGCAGGCTAGTAGTGATACCCGTATCAGAATGATTACCGCACTTGCAAAAGCAAGTGGCTCGCAAGGCATGGTCGGTGGCCAGGCAATTGATTTGGAATCGGTGGGTAAGAAACTGACCTTGCCTGAGTTAGAAAATATGCATATTCATAAAACGGGTGCCTTAATTCGGGTGAGTGTGCAATTGGCAAGTTTGTCGATGCCTGATTTGGAACCGTCCATAGCGACTAAACTAGATCATTATGCAAAGTGTATCGGTCTGTCATTCCAAGTAAAAGATGATATTTTGGATGAAGAAAGTGATACGGCGACGCTAGGTAAAACGCAAGGCAAAGATCAAGATAATGACAAGCCAACTTACCCTGCATTATTAGGCTTGGATGGCGCCAAACAAAAAGCTCAGGACTTACATGAGCAAGCGGTTGCTAGTTTGGCTGACTTTGGAGCTGAAGCTGATTTATTAAGAGATTTGTCTTTATATATTATTCAGCGCGATCACTAATTTTTATAATGAGGGTAGGAGGAGCCTTTGGTCACGACCTGACACATTCGCGGCCAAAGGCCCCTCCTACTAAATCTAGTTTTTTTAAACAGTAAGTAAAGATAATAATGATCGTTTTATGGACTGATGCGCTGATTTATATACTTATTTCAGTCGCTGTTATTTTATTTTTTAGTTTGCGTAAAAAAGAGCATTTTACACGTCCTTGGCAAAAAGTGACGCAGAGTAGAGTGGGTATGGCCTCTTTAGTTTTTCTGTCTTTCTTTATGTTTATTGGTTTATTGGACTCCATTCACTTTAAACCGACCAAAGCCAATAACAATGAAATTATCAGTGTATTAGATTACTGGGCTACCCCGATACGTAAGCAACAAGAAAAAAGTTATTCGGCACCTTTTTCTGCCCATTTATATAGCAAAGAACTCATTAGTGTTGCTGGTAAAGAAAGCCACTGGGGTTATCGCCGCTTAGAATATGGTGCTAGGCATATACAAGATGTTACCACTGAAAAGCATGGCGATATTTTTAACAAAGCAGTGTTTGGCTTTGCTAAAGGTGCAGCGATTATTATTGTTTTGTATTGTTGTTACCATTGGTTGCGCCGCCAAGCTTTGTTTCAGGAAAAAGCAGTTAATTCAGTTTTTACAACCCTGCTATTACTAAGTTCTATTAGCTATATGTTGGTTGATTTATCAGGCTATTATCATGTGTTGGGAACTGACAAGGTGGGGGAGGATGTCTTTTATCAAGCGATAAAAAGTATTCGCACTGGCTTGGTAATAGGTTCACTCACCACCTTGATCATGTTGCCATTAGCGATTATATTTGGCATTCTTGCTGGTTTCTTTCGTGGTTGGGTCGATGATGTGATTCAATATATTTACACTACATTGAATTCTATTCCTGGAGTATTATTAATTGCGGCTTCTATCTTAATGGTGCAAGTGTATATGGCTAATCATCAGGAGCAATTTACCAGTTTGATAGTGCGCGCTGATATGCGCTTATTATTTTTATGCCTTATTCTTGGAGTCACTAGTTGGACTGGCTTATGTCGCATGTTGCGTGCTGAAACTTTGAAGTTGCGCGAAATGGAATATGTACAAGCTGCTAGAGCACTCGGTGTGCCACGCTACCAAATTTTGGCACGGCATATATTGCCTAATGTCATGCATATCATCTTAATCTCGGTGGTGCTGGATTTTAGTTCACTGGTATTAGCGGAAGCGGTATTATCTTATGTTAATATTGGAGTTGATCCGACGACTTATAGTTGGGGTAATATGATTAATGGTGCACGTCTGGAAATGGCGCGCGAGCCGGTTGTCTGGTGGTCACTAGCAGCCTCATTTATTTTTATGTTTAGTTTGGTTTTGGCGGCGAACCTTTTTGCGGACACCGTGCGTGATGCTTTTGACCCTAGACGGGTAAGTTTATGACGCAGCCTTTATTGACCGTTACAAATTTGCAATTAAGTTTTGCGCAGCAGCAAGTTATTAAAGGAATTGATTTCAAAATTTACCCTGGTGAAACATTTGCTTTGGTCGGTGAGTCGGGTTCGGGTAAGTCCTTGGCAGCTTTATCAGTATTACGGTTACATCCCACACAAGCTAATTTGCAAGCAGACACCATACAGCTCGCAGAGGTCGATATTCTACGTACGCCTGAAGCAGAACTTTGTCAAGTGCGTGGTCGGCGAGTAGCCATGATTTTCCAAGACCCGATGAGCTCATTAAATCCTGTTATGAGTATTGGTCAGCAAATCGCTGAGAGTATACGAATACATTTTTCGGTAAGTAAGGCGCAATGCACCAAAAAAGTTTTGGCTTTACTGCAACAAGTGGGAATTCCTGATGCGCAGCGGCGTATTAATGAGTATCCGCATCAATTGTCTGGTGGGCAGCGGCAACGTATCATGATTGCTATTGCTTTGGCGGGGGAGCCTGAGCTATTAATTGCTGATGAGCCAACGACGGCTCTGGATGTCACCATTCAAGCACAAATATTGCAATTATTGCAAAATATTCAGCGCCAAAATGGAATGGCTTTATGGCTAATCAGCCATGATTTGGCATTAGTGTCTACCATGGCAGATAGAGTTGCGGTGATGCAGGCAGGGCATATTGTCGAAACGGCAGATAACAAACAAATTTTTAGCCAACCTGAGCATGCTTATACTCAGAAACTACTTAAGGCACTACCAGATATTAATTACCGTGCTGAGCAAGTGAAGCCTGATGCTGATATTTTGTTAAAAGTAAGTGACTTTAAAGTACATTACCCGATTAGAAAAGGGCTTTTCAAACGAGTGGTTGGGCAGGTTAAAGCTGTAGATGGTGTTAGTTTTAGCTTGGAAGCAGGGAAAACATTAGCATTGGTTGGTGAGTCAGGCTGTGGCAAGACTACTTTAGGTAAAGGATTGTTAAATTTGATTCCAGTAACTTCAGGTCAAGTAGATTTTGCTGGTGTGAATTTGGCAACTCTGACACATGAGCAGTTGCGTTTGCAGCGAGCCGCTATGCAGATTATTTTTCAAGATCCCTTTGCAGCAATGAATCCAAGAATGTTGATACTGGATATTATTGCAGAAGGCTTGCGCACCTTGCACCCTGAGGTAGCTAATGCCGATGTCATTGCTACGGTGACTAATTTGTTGGAAAAGGTGGGTTTATCAGATTCTGCATTATATCGTTACCCGCATGAGTTTTCAGGCGGGCAACGGCAGCGCATTTGTATTGCACGGGCATTGGCAGTTAAACCAAAATTGATCGTTTGTGATGAACCTACTTCGGCACTGGATGTTTCGGTGCAGAAACAGATTATAGAGTTATTAAAATCAGTACAAAAAACTGATTATATAAGTTATTTGTTTATTACTCATGACCTTGCGGTTGTTGCAGAAATAGCTGATCAGGTGGCGGTTATGTACCAAGGAGAGATAGTAGAGTATGGGGCAGTAAATCAAGTGCTTAAACATGCAGAGCATGCTTATACGAAAAAGTTATTAAGTGCCGTGCCGGTATTACAGCGTTGAGCCTTATCCTATTTTAATATAGGCCTCTAAAAAATAGAATGCACATTTTTATTATGAATATCAATTATTTATTGATATTTTTGTGTGCTTTGAAATAAATTTATATTTTTTATTTGGTTTAAATGCATTATTTATCAATAATTGCTTTATAAGTTTCACAATATCCACTATTCTTATCTGAAACTTATCACAAAATTTAAATTTTAAAATAGTCATAAAGCTATGTTGCTTATTACATAAAATCGAGACTTGAAATTTTTAGAACACCAGAATATTAAAAAGGAATAAACTATGAAATATTTAAGCACTTTGGTGCTGATGTTATTTTTTACTAATGCTGCTAATGCTTTTGTATTAGCAGGTACTACCCCTGGGAAGTGGGGTAGCAGTATTTTTGGAACAGGTGCAACCATTACTTGGAGCTTGGCAGGGACTGGTGTCGGGTGTACTAGTGATCTAGGGTGTACCACACTTACTTCATTAGATGATTTTATGCCTATTGGTTATGAAGCTCAACTAGTGCGTGCATTTGATGCGTGGAGTGCTGTTGCAGATGTAACTTTTGTTAAAGTGGCTGATGGTGGTGAGGATTTTAATGCACCGGGGTCTTCTGGCGATATTCGGGTGGCAGGGCACCCTATTACTGCAAGTGGTGGACTATCAGGTCTAGAGTCTCTAGGAGCAGGAACCTTAGCCCATGGTTTTTTTCCGCCAGTAAATGGCGCAACTGCTGCGGGTGATATACATTTTGATAGTGACGATACTTGGAAAATTGGTTTTGGTGGTTCAGGCTTTGATATTTTTCAGGTTTTTGCGCATGAATTAGGGCATGCTTTAGGTTTGGGGCATACTGGAGTTCCCAATTCACTTATGAATCCTATTTATACTGAAACATTTGCTGGGCTACAGGCAGATGATATTGCAGGGGCACAATTCCTTTATGGGGCTGCTGTCAATTCAGTGCCTGCACCTCAAGTATTAATATTAGTAATGCTCGGTTTAATTGGTTTTTCTACACAAAGAAAGCGTTCAGCTGTTAAGCTTTAGATGTCTTCATAAACTTTATTGAGGGATTTTAATGCGGTTAATTTCTCTTTTTGTTTTATTATTTTTTGTACAAAACAGTCATGCTGATTGGGCTGCAATAAGTGATAAAGCACTAGCTGAGGCTGATTTAATTGTTTATGGTCAGTATTTAGGGCAATCTACTTTAAAAACTCAGGATCAAGATATACCTAGTTACATAGGCGTTTTGCTCAAAGCAAAAACTTTAAAGGGGGTAAATAGTGCTTCAGTTATTTTTATTAAACGCTATAGTCTAAAAAGTCCTTTTAGAAGTGATATGTTGCATTTTCGCCTAGGTCAGTCTGGAGTATGGTTTCTTAATTTAGTCCCTAATACTGAAAATCTTTATCAGTTGACCCACCCTAGCCAGTTTAAAGAAATAGCAGAAGACAGTGTAGAGCTAAAAAACTGGCAACAGCAGTTAAAATAAAAAAATAGCCTAAAAAGTAAGTTATATCGTAGGTTGGATGGAGCTTATCTAGCGCAGCGTAGATAACAAAATCCGACATTTTTGCGTACCTCACCGTGTCGGGTTCTATTTTTTAATATTGCGCAATAAAAAATCTTCATCTTGTATTAGTCTTGTACTTACCACATTAAATCATCAGGTATTTGAAAATCTGCATACGGGTCATCACCTGATTGATCATCATCAATTTTATCATTTAGCACCATAATATAACCTGCATCCCGTTGTATGATTTTTTCAGCAACTTGAGCGGGAATTAATTCATAATGGTTATCATATTTAACAATAGCTAACTTACCATTACTGATATTTTTTTGCGTGGTTTCACTAACATAGATTTTTTTGACAGTATTATTATCAGAAAAATTATAGGCAACACCTTCATGATCTTGGGCTTGTTTATTAAGCTCTATTAATTGCTTTATCTGCGCAATAATGGCCTTTTTTTCTAGTTCAAGCTGTTTTTTCTGATTTAATTCACGATCTTTAGTCTGTTTTTCCGCAAGCGATTGTTGTGCTAATAGTGTTGCTTCGTTTGTTTGTACGGATTTACTGTTGCGTTGTTGCTTTGATTGTTTATACTTCTCTTTCTTTGATTGATTCGCTTTACTTTTATTGATTAGACCAGAGTTTAATAACTGGTCTTGTAATGAGATCGCCATGCTAAGTTACCTTGGATATTTTTAATTAGGTTGTATGGGGGAGATTATAGTGTAATCAACTTGGTTTTTATATAGTTTCGGAGTTCTGTTTTATATGAGTCATGTGCCCAAGAAAATTATGTTGGTTGCCGGAGAGTCGTCTGGGGATCAGCATGCAGCAAATTTATTTCTTGAATTGAAAAAGAGCCGCCCTGATATGCAAGCGATTGGCATGGGTGGGAAGAAAATGGCAGCTGCCGGCGTTGCAATCCACTATGACTCATCTAACATTGGCGTAATTGGCGTAGTTGAGGTGCTTAAGCGCTATGCTGAAATTCGACGTGCTTTACATGTAATGCAACAGTTATTATTGGAGCAAAGACCTGATTTATTAGTTTGTGTTGATTATAAAGAATTTAATTTTAAATTAGCTGGTTTTGCCAAGAAAAATGGTATTAAGGTTTTGTTTTATGTCAGTCCGCAAATTTGGGCCTGGCGACCTGGGCGTGTGGTAGCCTATGGGAAAGTGATTGATATGATGGCAGTTATTTTTCCTTTCGAAGTACCTTATTATGAAAAGGAAAATGTACCAGTACGCTATGTTGGGCACCCATCGGTTGATAAAGTATGTCCTAAGCGCACCAAAGAGGAAGATTTTACTGAATTTGGCTTAGAAATAGGGAAGCCTGTTGTGGGGATTTTGCCTGGTAGCCGTATCGATGAAATTAATCGCATGCTGCCGACTATGTTGCAAGCAGCAGAGCTCATACAGCAACAAATCCCAGGTGTGCAATTTGTCTTGCCGCAAGCTGATTCAGTGACGGATGAATTATTGCAATCTTCATTTAAACATGCAAATGTTAAAGTGAAGGCTATAAAAAACCAGTTCTATGATACTGTGCAATGCTGTGATGCAGTTATGACGGTATCGGGAACAGCAACACTTGAGATTGCATTACTGACAGTGCCCATGTTAGTAGCCTATAGGCTTTCTACCTTGACTTATTTATTGGCAAGAATATTAGTTGATACTGAATTTATTGGCTTACCTAATATTGTTGTTGGTAAGGCGGCTGTGAAAGAATTTATTCAGTATGACGCAACGCCAAAAAACCTTGCTCAAGAAATGATGGCAATCTTGCAAGATAAGCAATATGCACAAGCAATCCGTAATGATTTGCAGCAGGTAAAGCATAAAATAGGAGCAGGTGGTGGTTCAGAAAATATGGCAAAATTAGTTTTAGAATTACTGGCATAAGTGTAGGAGAGTTATGTTTGCAATGATGAGTAATTAAATCTTCGCCCCTTAAGTTAAAGAAGGTAATATCTGCCATTTTTAATGGAGTAAAAAATGAATAAAGATCAACAAGGGATTTTTTTGGATGATTCATTTAGTTTGGTAGAAATTAAAGTACATCAAAGTAAAGAAAAGTTAAAGTTATTGATGCTAAATTATGACTCGACATTAGCTAGTTTACCTGAGCTTAAGCAAGAATTAGAACATATATTGGTCGCTGAAAAATTACTTGAGCACGATAAACTATTAGCACGAATTGAAGCTAGCTTACAAGATGCTAGCGAGTGGTTACTTAATATTTTGGCTTAATGCCTGTTGAATTGGCAAAGCATCAGCGTATAACGGCACTAATAGTTAAATTTCAAGCAATGTTGAATTTGGAAAATATCACTGCATTGCTCGCGCGCTTTGCCGAAGTGCGTGCTGAAGTAGATGCAGAGTATAGTGCGCTTGATGAATTAATTGTTTGGGCGGATAAAAATCTAATAAGTCACTATTGTTTTGATGAGGAATCACAATGGTGGAGTGGCTTGCCGCGTGATAAGGGTGTTTTACTGTCATTGACTACTTTGGATTTGCGCAAAAGTAAGTTTTCCACCATACCTGAATGTATTGGCATTCTAAGCAATTTAAAGCGTTTGAATTTAAAAGATAGTCAGTTGCACCATTTGCTGGATAGTATTGGCAAATTGATTAATTTGGAAATTTTAGAATTAAGCGGCAACCAGTTACAGCACTTACCTGAAATGATAGGTCAGTTGGTTAATTTAAAAGTATTGGAGTTAAAGGGTAATCACTTGTTAGCAGTCCCTGAAACGACTGACAACTTAGTCAACTGGAAGCTCTAGGGCTTTGGGGCAACCAATTACAAGCGTTACCTGAGAGTCTAGGGGATCTGGGGGAATTTAAAAGTATTAAATGTCGGCTTCAATCAGTTACAAGCTTTACCTAAGAGTATTGGTCGGTTGGGTGCTTTAAAAACTTTAGACTTAGAGTTTAATCAATTACATTTTTACCTAATGATATTGTTGAGTTAGCTAAGCTAGAAACAATAAACTTGGAATTTAATAGTGAATTGACTACGCTTCCAGAGGAGATGCTTATTCAACAATCAATCACTTTGGCATTAGAAGGTACGGCAGTCAATCTAGAAATATAAGGTTCTATCAGTTTTAATAGGATATACAGTATTATTTTGCAAAGTAAAAAAGCCCAGTTATCAGAACTAGGCTTTTTAGTGAGCTAGCTCTTAGTAATTAGTCATTGCCACCAAACACACCTAATAATTGCAACAAACTCAAGAATAAGTTGTAAATAGAAACGTATAAAGAGATAGTTGCTAAAATATAATTAGTTTCACCACCATGAATAATTTCACTGGTTTGGTATAGAATCAGGCCTGACATCAATAAAATAAACATGCCTGAAACAGCTAAAGATAGTGCTGGAATCGCAAAGAACATTGCGCCGATACCCGCTAGGAAGGCAACTAAAATACCTACCATTAAAAAACCACCCAAAAAGCTGAAATTTTTACGAGTTGTTAGTGCATAACCAGATAGTGCGATAAAAATAACGCCAGTACCGCCTAATGCAGTTATGACTAATTCGTGGCCATTACTATAAGCATTTAGGTACATATTGATAATGGGGCCTAGGGTTAGTCCCATAAAGCCTGTTAAAGCAAAAATGAAGACTAAGCCTAACGAGCTATTACTAAATTTAGTCGTTGCAAATAATAAGCCGAAATAGCCAATCATGGTGATCATCATACCCATTGGTGGCATATTTAGCATCATGGCTAAGCCAGCTGTAAAGGCACTGAAAAGTAAAGTCATAGACAGTAACATATAAGTGTTACGTAAAACTTTATTGGTTGCTAATGTGCTTGCACTAGCGGGTGTAGCAGCAATATTTAATCTCATGATAATAAAAGCCTGAATTAATAAGTGAATAACATAGGCAATCTTACAAGAATTTCGTTATATTGAACAATTAATTTACATAAACTTTCTAAAATTATATGGCAGAAACGCAGCAAACAACTCCTTATGCATTAATGGGAGGCCAGCAGGCAATTATCAGCTTGGTTGATCGGTTTTATTTTTATATGGATACCAAGCCTGAGGTAAAAGAGCTACGTGCAATTCATGCACCTGAGCTAGAACCAGTAAAAGAAAAATTGGTTAAATTTTTATCGGGATGGTTAGGTGGCCCAGATTTGTTTGTACAGGAGTATGGGCACCCGCGTTTAAAGCAGCGACATTTTCCTTTTCAGGTTGATAAGCTAACGCGTGATCAATGGATGTGGTGTATGCAAAAGGCAATATACGAGGTGAGCATGCCTGATGAATTAAGAAAGAATATTATGCAAGCTTTTGCTGATCTAGCGACGCATATGATCAATACTGAGTAGAGTTGTTATTTATTGGTGATGGGAGATTTAATGGCATAGAGAAGCTTCTCCATGCCATTAAATCTAAAGCGAGCAGTGCTTAACCTTCAATAGTGGTCATTTTCGCTGCTAATTTTGCTGATGCAATGCCAAGAGCCACACCTAGCACTAACGAGAAAGAAATGACTAATACCGGGTTGTCCCAAGTTGCACCAAGCAATACGTCAGTAGACAGCATGCCAGGAGTTTGTAATAGGTAACCAAATGTTGCAGAATAACCTAAAACGCTAGCTGGAATGGCTGAAAGAGCAGGGATGTTTGCAGATAAACACATAGCGATAACAGTGACCGCAACAATAACAGCAGCCATAGCAGGGAAGCCTAGTGCGTTATCAGGTGCAATTGTCGCAATTTCATAGGCTGCATAAGTAGCAACCAATACGCCAAAAACACTACATACAGCAGTACTGACTGCAGCCTTATCATCGCCACCTAGAGCAAAGTAAGCAGCCCAAGAGATAGTAGCGGCCCATATTAAAAAGACCCCACTTAAAGGTCCAACGGCTAAGAAGGTTGCAAGCCCTGCAATAAGCCCAATGCTGACAGACAATGCTGAAAGACTATTCATATTAATAACTCCATATTATCACCTCATTTAAAGTAGTAACTTTGTAGTGAGGCGGGTACCACAAAGTCAAAAATGCTTACAAAAATATATGCGACACATTTTGTGTGCTGATTTAAACATATAACATTAGTATGCGCAATCACTCGCTGATAATGGCATTTATTTGCCAGCTTATGCTTGGTATCACTCTATATTAAGGCATATTGTAATATACCTCTGGTTAGAGTGCTGCTGGCTTTAGGCTGCTGTGGGTACACCAATAAATCGATGCAAAATGAGTATCTATCGGTATAATGTTGGCAAGTTGTTTCATGCGTGTCCCTTAATACAACCCCTTTTGTATTGGACGTATTTTTTTATATAGGAATTGCATATTATGCGCCGCTATATTTTATGTTGTTTATTGGTTTGTTCTAGTGCTGTTTTGGCTGAAGGTGCAGTTGTTCCTGATGTGCCTGAAATGCCATTACCAGTGCAAGATGGTGAGCCGATGGAAGCGGATATTACTATTACTCGTAAAGGTAATAAAACTATCCATGAATATCGAGTGAATGGCAAAATTTATAAAATAAAAATTATTCCAGATATTGGGCCTGCTTATTACTTTGTTGATCCTGATGGTGATGGTGAAATGGAAGAAGTGAGTGAGAGTGATTTGGATGAGTTAATTAAAATTAATCAATGGACAATTTTTAGCTGGTAAATAGGTGTCGGTTTATACAACGCTTACTCGTAGCCAAATAGAGTCATTTATAGCACCTTATGGTCTAGGGGAGCTTATTCAGTTTCAAGGAATTAGTGCAGGCATAGAAAACACCAATTATTTACTGACAACTGTGCAAGGTGATTTTGTTCTTACTATCTATGAGCATTTCAGCAGTAGTGAAGTCTTTTGTTATCTAGAGCTGCTATTGCAGTTAGCTAGCAGTGCCAGTTATTACCCTTATCCATTAGTCGATCAATATCAAGAATCTTTGCAGGTGTTGTTGGATAAGCCTGCCGCATTATTTAACTGTTTGCCTGGTAAGTCTTTGCAATATGTCTCAGCTCAACAGCAGCTGGCGATTGCAACAGCTTTGGCGAGCTTACATTCCAGATCTACCTCTTTGCAGTTCGTAAAAAAAAATAGAAAAGGGTTGCCGTGGTTGGCTGCAACGGTAAAAAAAGTTGCTAATGAGCTATCTGCACAAGACTTAATTTTATTAAATGACGAGCTGGCATTTCAGCAGAAGCATCATGTGGAGCATTTGCCGCGAGGTGTTATTCATGCTGATTTATTTAAGGATAATGTGTTATTTGTTGAAGATACTTTAACAGGCATGTTAGATTTTTATGCAGCCTGTTGCGATTGTTATTTATTGGATATAGCCATTACCTTAAATGACTGGTGTATTAGCCAACAAGGTGAATTTCAGTATCAGCAGCAGGCACTGTTTATGCAGACTTATCAGCAAATACGTCAAGTCTCAGCTGAAGAATTGGCGTATTTACCTTTATTCTTAAGAAGAGCCAGTTTACGCTTTTGGTTGTCCCGTTTGGAACATAAACTGTGCCCAAGAGTAGGTGAGGTTACTCAAGAAAAAGATCCTGATGTATTTAAAAAATTATTGTTACAACATCGCCAAAAGTCAATACCATTAGAATAATGCCATTTATTAATGCAGCTTGCATGTTACAATCAATTTAGTGGCAGTTGAATAATAATTATAAAAGAAGAGGGGCAAATATGAAATTTAACAAAGCTTTAATTGCTGGTGCAGCATTTTTGTTTTCAGTATCAGTGCAAGCAGCAGAAGATATTAAACTTAAAGATAATTCAGAAATTTTAGGGAAGTGGAAGCTATATGCTGAAGCAATTGCTTTGCACAAAGAGAAAGTTGAACTTTTTTCAGAATGGGAATTTAGAAAAGATGGTGTTATACATACAGAATCTAATGATCGGTTTGGCCGCACTAAAACCTTAAAAATTGACTTAAAGTATGCAGTTGAAGATGGTGTTATTATGAAACAAAAAACACCTGGACGCTCCAAAATGGAACGCTGTAGAGTACTTGAGCTGGATGACAGTAAGTTAACTATGAAATGTACTTTTGTTTATTTATTTTTTAAAAGATAATTCTGCATTAAGGAGCGAGGATTTAATAATACCCGAAAGTATGACGCAGGATTTTGGCTTCACAGTCGTGTTAGAAAAACAGGCGCATAGCAGGCTACGCAACTGTTTTTCTGGCGCAGCTGTGAAGTCAAAAGACAAGTCAGACTCGGGTATTATTGAATTCTCGTTCCTAAGCTAAGGTAGTGGGGGAAAGCCAATACCTTAGCTATTTTATGTTTTAGCCTTTTTTATCTATCGTGACGATAAAGGTATTTGCTTCATTAATAGACTGTTCCATAGCAGCAATTAAAGCAGAGACATTGGACTCAATGCTACTTAGTTCACCCTTTAAGGATGAGATTGCTTGTGCATTCAAGTTATGTTTCAAATATAAAACTTGATCCTTAAAAATCTTTAACACGGGCTGCATTTTACTTTCAGCGCGCCGCATTGCTGTAATTAATTGTTTATATTGATTTTTAGTATTTCTTAGCTGATTTTTGCTCTTATTTCTCAAAGAAGCACTACTATATTCTTGTAATTCAGCTTCCCACTCTGTGAATAACGCACTGGAAACGTCTTCAATATCATTAATGCGCTTATTAACTTCCTCAGCTTGATCTACACTGGCAAGGTATTCATTATTTAGTTTTTTGTAGATTTTTTCTAGATCACCGCCATCATAGTTGGTCAAACTAGTAAATTGCTCTAATGCTGTTTGAAACTGTTCTTTGGTGTCCTCTTGTGTATCACGGGCTTTTTCTACTCGATGCACCATCACATCACGCTTGGCAATGCCGATTGACTCCAGTGAGCTTAAGTACATTTTAGAGCAGCCTGTCGTTGCTATGCTTAAAGTGCATAGCAAGGCTAATGTTTTTAATTTCATATGATCTTTCCTTTTATTAAATTATTTTCTGGATACCCACCGCTTTACGCAGTTCCAGTAAAAAGGGGGCGCTAATTGTCCGTGCTTTTTCAGCACCTTCTTGTAACTGCATTTCTATATGCTTAGGATCTTGAATTAAAGCATCATAGCGTTCTCTAGCAGGGATGATATGGGTGTTAATCTTTTCAAAGAGTACCTTTTTCATTTCACCCCAAGCAATGCCATTAGCATACTGCTGCCGAATATCTTCAACTTCATGTTCTGTCGCAAAAGCTTGGTAGGTACTAAATAGCGTGCAGTCAGTTGGGTCTTTAGGTTCTCCTGGCTCTAGCGAGTTAGTTTTGATTTTGTTAATCAGTTTCTTTAATTTTTTCTCTGGTGCAAATAACGGAATAGTATTGTTATAGCTTTTGCTCATTTTACGGCCATCCAAGCCTAATAAGGTGGCTGCATTATCATCAGTAACCGCCTCTGGTAGAGCAAAGTGCTCACCATAAATGTGGTTGAAACGTGACGCAATATCACGCGCCATCTCAATATGTTGAATTTGGTCTTTACCGACAGGGACTTTATTGGCATTAAAAATAAGCATATCAGCGGCCATTAGGATAGGGTAACTAAATAATCCCATAGTAATGCCTTTATCTGGGTCAGCATTGGCATTTGCTTCATTTTCGGCAACACTCGCCTTATAAGCATGCGCACGATTCATTAAGCCTTTGGCAGAGACGCAGGTTAACATCCAAGTAAGTTCCATAATTTCAGGAATATCTGATTGGCGATAAAATGTTGCATTTTTAGTATCAAGCCCTAAAGCTAGCCAAGTTGCAGCAATCTCTAAGCTGGATTGGCGTACTTTTTCAGGGTCGCTACATTTTATTAATGCATGGTAATCTGCCAAGAAATAAAAAGGCTTGGCTGTTGCATCTTTGCTCGCCTCAATAGCGGGACGTATGGCGCCTACATAGTTTCCTAAGTGTGGTGTGCCTGTTGTGGTGATGCCGGTAAGTATTGTAGAGTGTGTCATTGTGAATCAAGTCTCATTTTTTTGAAGTATTTCTGTGAAATATAAATCAATTTGTCGTATATTAGCTAACGCGAGTATTCAGACTCCCTATTAAATTTAAGTTTTTACGTAGGATGGGTAAAGCATCCTTTTGCGAAACCCATCATTGCTGTATGGGATTGATGGGTTTCACTATGAGTCGATAAAAAATCGGCACTTCATTCTACCCATCTTACGCATCCAATTTATAGGGGACCTGAACATTTACTAGCTAATAGTAATCAAATATACTTTTAGTGGTGACGTATTTTACGTTATTCTTGCCACTAAGAAACGCAGTAATGTATATAATGTTATTTTAGCTTTTAAAGTTATTTTATGTGCGTTTTTAACGCTAAGTTTGGGAGTTGCAATGTTAGATCACTCAGAATCTAGACAATTTATCCGTATGGATGTGTCTTGTGAATTAACTTATAAGTTTCCTGATTCAGATCAGTTATTTATAGGGAAGTGTTTGAATTTAAGTGGTTCAGGGGTACTATTTACCTCCGAGAACTTTGTAGACAGTGGCGTAGCATTGGAGCTGACTATCGCACCAAATAATTCATTAACGCCACCGATGAAAGCTTTTGTGGAAGTTATTCGAACTAAGGAAGTGCAACCCGGTTTATTTGAAATTGCCTCAGAGATAAAAGGTATTAAGGAAGTTTAATTAAAGTTTATGGCAAAAGTTGCCCCTGTTAATAAATCGTTTTGTTTGCAAAATATTTGTGAATCAAATTATAAAAAAATATTCAATCTGGTGCCAAATCTCAGGAATATTGATGCGTCTGCACAAGGCTTTGCCAACGGCAAGCCAGTATTGCATGTGCAGATACTTGAACAAACGGCTTATACCAAAACGATCCAGCTCAGTCATTATTTTGAGAATGAAGCCAAACATGTGCTGCTAGAGCCTGCTGTTAAAATACGCTTGTATTTTGATGTCTGTATCGCAGAAGTATTGCGTGACTATAAACGCATAGAAGTTAGCAGTGCTATTGCCGATATTGGCCGTAGTAAAGAAATTATGGACTATAAGTGGCGTTTAAATTACTTTTTGGAAAAATGGCTGGACTATTGTTTGAAAACTGACTATTCCTTTGTAGCAGATGAACTAGTGGTCTAGATCTATATTGGACGTAAAAATTCCTTCCTTATACAACAATTATTTTTTCAAAAAAACTTGTTGGGTCTTCTAGAAGCTGAAAATAGCGGCAATACTTTTGTAAAACTTGAGTATAAAAATTCAGCTAGTTGACTTTATAAATACGCATATGGCACATTAAGCAAATATATTCTTAATTTCTTGTTTAAATATGCTAATTCAGTCTACCTTTAAACCTGCATGGTGGTTAAATAATGCCCACTTGCAAACCATTTACCCCTCTCTATTTCGCCAGCCTCCAGCCCCTGTTATTAAACGTGAGCGCTTACTTACCGAGGATAATGATTTTCTCGACATTGACTTTTATGGTGATGGTGAACAGCCACTGGTCATGCTATTGCATGGTTTAACCGGTAGTTCGCAATCAGGCTATATAAAAGGTTTACAGCATGCTTTATTACAGCAGGGATTTCGTACTGCTGCTCTGAACTTTCGTGGTTGTAGTGGTGAGTATAATAACTCATCACGCTGTTACCATTCGGGTGAAACAGGGGATATTGATTTTCTTTACCGAACTTTGCGTCAGCGTGAACCCAATACAAAAATAGCGGCAATAGGTTTTTCTTTGGGGGGGAATGTGCTATTAAAATGGCTAGGGGAGCAGGGGAATAATATTGATTTATTTGCCGCAACCGCTGTATCTGTCCCATTAGTATTAAGCGCTTGTGCCAGTAAATTGGATAAGGGCTTTTCTAAGCTCTATCGCACCAGTTTGTTGCGTGAATTAAAAGACTATGTGCGTTTAAAGCAACTGCACCTTGAGGCTCTAGGAAAAAGTGAGGAAGCAGAAATTTTAAAGCAAATTGGTGATTTAGAGGATATTAAATCTTTTTGGCAATATGATAATCAAGTCATTGCCAAATTATATGATTTTGCCAATGTCGAAGATTATTATAGTCGTTCTAGTTCACGCCAATTTTTACAAGCTATTGCTGTCCCTACACTGTTAATTCAGGCAAAAGATGATCCTTTTATGACGCCAGAGGTGTTGCCGGAATTGGCGGAGTTATCTGCTACTGTTAACTTGGAAATAACAAGTTCTGGAGGGCATGTCGGTTTCGTGTCTGGTAATAGCCCTTGGCAGCCTGAATATTGGTTGGAGCAACGTATTCCTGAATTCTTACAACAACAATTACAGTATGTATAAAATATGTTTTTTTGTACCTGCAACGCACTTGGAAGTGGTTAAACAGGCTTTATTTAACCAAGGTGCCGGCAAAATAGGCGATTATGATTGCTGTGCGTGGCAAGTGTTGGGTGAAGGGCAGTTCAAGCCTTTGCAAGGTAGTGAGCCCTTTATTGGTAATACTAATAAAATAACAACACTGGCAGAATATAAAGTAGAAATGGTGTGTGCGGAAAGCTTGATTAAGCAAGCTGTCGAAGCATTGCTGCTCGCACACCCTTATCAAGAACCAGCTTATGAGGTCTATAAAATATTATCGTTAGCTGATTTAGGATCATAAAATGATAGATGATTTGTTTAATAAATATAAAATTACTTTAAGGTGAAAATGATGCAAACAATAGAAGCAATCCAAACACGTAGAGCTATTAAGCACTATGATGCTAGTCATCGTATGAGTGCTGATGAAATTGAGCAACTATTTTCGCTAGTAATGCTATCACCTACAGCTTTTAATATTCAAAACTGGCGTTTTGTGAATGTTGCAGAGTCAGAGTTAAGACAACAAATTAGAGTCGCTGCTTGGGATCAAGCTCAAGTTACCGATGCATCATTATTTATCGTGATCTGTGCAGATTTAAACGCATGGGAAAAGCAGCCGCAAAGGTATTGGGCAAATGCCGATCAAGGTGTACAGGATTTTATATTGCCGGCTATTGATCAGTATTATCGTGGTAAAGATCAGGTACAAAGAGATGAAGCAATGCGCTCTTGTGGTATTGCAACTCAAACCTTAATGTTGGCTGCAAAAGCCATGGGTTATGATTCTTGCCCTATGGATGGTTTTGATTTTGAGCAAGTGGCAGAGTTGATCAATTTGCCAGGTGATCATGTTATCGCCTTATGTTTGGCAATAGGTAAAGGGACAAAGGATGCTTGGCCACGTCCTGGACAACTGAATAGTGATACTGTGCTTATTCAAGATAGGTTTATTTAGGTGTTTTTCCATTACCCTGAGATATTGATTGTGCATCACAGGGTAATGATATTGTCACCAAAGTGATTTATGTCGAGTGCTCAGCCTTATGTTTATGTGGCAACACAACTTCAGTAATAACGCCTGCTTCAGGATCATCAAAAATATCTTTATCCAGCTCACCTTCACCGTGGGCAACGATACAACTCACTGCTGCATCACCTGTTACATTAACGGCAGTACGAACCATATCTAATAACCGGTCTACGCCCAGAATTAAACCGATTCCTTCAACAGGTAAGCCGACTTGGTTGAATACCATTGCTAGCATAATTAAGCCTACGCCTGGAACACCTGCTGTACCAATTGACGCTAAAACTGACATGCCAATAATAGTTAAATATTGAGTTATGCCCAGTTCAATCCCATATACATTGGCGATAAAGACTGTGGCTACACCTTGCATGATGGCTGTACCATCCATATTAATGGTTGCTCCAAAAGGTACGGTGAATGAGGCGATTGAGTTATGCACTCCCATACGCTTTTCAACGGCCTGCAATGTGACAGGAATGGTTGCATTGGAACTGGCGGTACTAAAAGCAAAGATTTGTGCTGAACGCATTTTTTTTAAAAACATCATTGGGTTTAGGCGGGTCATCGTCACTAGTAATAAATTTAAGGTACCAAATGCATGAATTAATAAGCAGGCAATGACTACAGAAAAATAGCCAATCATGGGTAAAATCAACCC
Source organism: Methyloprofundus sp. (assembly GCA_016592635.1). NCBI lineage: Bacteria > Pseudomonadati > Pseudomonadota > Gammaproteobacteria > Methylococcales > Methylococcaceae > Methyloprofundus > Methyloprofundus sp. The sequence continues at coordinate 3,190,522 of AP023240.1, read as the reverse complement.
TACACCTTGCTCTGCAAAGGTTTTAGCCATTAGGCAAAAAACACCAATAGGGGCAAAGTCCATCACGATGGTCACTACCTTCATCATCACTTCATTCATCTTTTCAGCGCCTTTTGCGATGCTTTGGCCAGTATGCCCAGTCGTTAACATGGCTATCGCAAATAAAATAACAAAGAAAATGATTTGTAACATATCGCCATTAGCAAAAGCATTAATAGGGTTGCTAGGCACAATATTGATAAAGACCTCGGTTAGAGGCGGTGCATCCTTTACCGCAAATCCGGTACTTTCAATGGTAGGGGTATCTCGTCCTTTGCCTGGGCCAATAATGATGGCAGTCACTAATGCTAGTGTAATTGCCATGGCAGTGGTCAACATATAGAGCAAAAATGCTTTTAGTCCAACTCGCCCAAGCATGCCAACATCGCCGATACCACAAACGCCACAAATTAATGAGAAAGTGACTAAAGGCACTACCAGCATTTTTAAGGAATTGATAAACATTTTGCCAATAACATGAAATAGTCCATGTACAAGGTAGGTTTGCACAAAAGCATTATCGGCTGCAAAGCCATTTAATAGACTGCCGAGTATTAAGCCAACCCCCATGGCAATCAGTATTTTGGTGGTAATAGACATTTTTTCTTGCATGGAGCTTCCTTTATTTAATTTTGTACTCAGATAATACCTTGTCACGGGGTGGTAGGGTAGTGAAAAAACTGGGGTTTTGTAGGTTCTTGCTAATAGTGTCATGACAATCTGTGTGACATGACATTATTGTCTGCCAGAATGTGACATGTTTGTCAGCATAATCGGCGCGAGGCATAAGTCAGGTTTTTAACATAGATTTTATTCAAAGGAGTATGGTCGTTTTAATAAATAATAAATTATTTTAAATCAGTATCTTATGAGTTTTTGTGTGGATATTTTGTTTTTGTAGACAAAGAAATATAGTGCAGGTTTAGTTATGGCATATGGATTGCTATATCTAGGGTAAATGCAAGTATATCAGGTGTTACGAAATAGCCACCTAAACAGGAGAGAGCAATGATTCATAGAATACTTTTATTGGGCGTTGGTATATTATTTGTTATTGAAATGTTTTCAGGCATGGTCACCACAGCATTAAACCTAACGGATGATATTGTGGTAGCTCAGCAATGGGCTGCTAACTCCATGCCTTATAAAACATTAGATGTACAACAACATAAACCCGAAAGAGGCAACAATAGTTATTATCAGCAATTTAAGGTTCCTAAATTTTCCAAAAATCCAATCAATGCAGATATTTTTTCTTCTGAATATATTGATGTAGGTGACTTTTACTATGAACGTAATAAGTACATGGAAAATCACAAAAATGGTAAAACATATTATAGAGATGTTTGGGCTTTTGGTGACAGAAATGCTTTTTTTAATATGCGTAATATTAGCTCGTGGAGTGCAATGAATATGAGCGAATTACAGGCAACTCACGTTACTCCCATTGAATATTTTAATGAACGTGCTGTTTTGGAAATCTATCAGGAATTTGGTGATAATGAAATAAATTTATCGGCAGTGCCAGAGCCTGGCTTATTGGCTATGTTAGGTTTGGGGTTATTAGCCGTGGGTTTAAAAAAGCGTATTTCAGTTTGAAATGAGTTGTAATGACTCATGTTGACGGTAAAATTCAAAGCTTTAGCAAGTGATTGAGGGTAGGACTTTAATCTGCTTAAGAATAGAAGATGAAATAAAGCCCGTAACTGGATAATAAAATAAGCCAGTTGCGGGCTTTATTCAATTTCTCTAAGTGAAAAATTGAGCTTAATTTGTCTGTTGATGATTAGAGTTTACAATAGACGATATACAAATAATACCAATCCTAGTAAGTAATGGCTCTAATACCGTCATTCCCGAAGTCTTTTTTTCGGGAATTCATTCGCGTAGTAGGTTCCTGCTAAAGCTTGTGTCCAGCTTTACTAAGTACCTGTGTAAAATTAATCTAACACTTTGTAGAATGGGTCAAAGAGCAAAATCCTATCGTATGCCTATCACCTAAACTTAATTATATTGCATCCACTGGGCAGGTAAGGTCTAACGAGGCGGCAGGAAAACCTCTTTTTCAAAGCATAATTAATTTTCGTGCATTATCTCCAATAAATATTACAGAAGTTAAAAAACGAGAATTTGATTATTATTGATGTTTTGGAGGTTTTCCTACAACTTTGTATTGTTGTAGTACTTTTAGGTGCTAATTCCATGGTGGCTTATCGCCATCATAGGCTACAAAGTTACTGTCTTGAGCATAGGTAGTCACTCCAAGCGTAATGTCCTTGCTTACGGTGCTACGCGCTTTTGGTTTGCTAATAGCTTTGGGAGGTGTCGAGCCAGCATCGGAATGCCATTTAGCAAATAGTGTTATATCTATATTAGCGGGTGCATACCACTTTTTATTGGCGGGATCCCATTTTGCACCGAGTGCTTTTGCCGCATCCTTTTGTGCAAAGGGAACATTCAAATAATTTTTTGAGTTTGCCATACTTTATTGCTGTACTAGTGAATAGATAGTTCAGCGTATTGTATAGCATTTCTTGTCTGTTTAAACTTTGTATGCCTAAACTGATACTAGTGTTTGTGAATAGCGGTTGCTGCTAGTACGTCCATTGCGACCATAGGTATTGACCAGCTGAGGTTTGCCTTTCAATATATTTAATATGCGGGAGCTATGCTGGCTCAGTATATGAATACAAGCACCATTATTCTCATTTAAAGAGCGGCAGTTTTTAGAATGTTCAGTCAGTTTATGCCATGCTGTTAATGAAGTAGATGTATCTATATCGGCCTGTTGAGCAATTGCAAAGTATTGCAACATGCCATCTTCTTGGCTTAATTTCTCCGAAGCGAGTACCTGTTCTACTTGTCTTGCAAAAGTAGCCAGTTTTTTAACCAAAGTCATTTTTTGTTGGGTAATACTATCTAGTGCTTGAATATGCGTTTTCTTGGTTAATAGCAGTGCTTCATCTGTTAATAATTGCTCTAGTTGTAGAGTGTCTTCTACAGCGGTCAAAATCAATTTTTGTGCAATCGGGTGCGTTTTTTCAATCATGATATTAGCCTGTGTTGGGTAAATTTTGTTCAAAATTAATGATGTTACGTGCTAATTTTTCGTTATCAATTTGGTATGAACCATTTGCCAATGCATTTTTTATCTCGGCAACCCGGTCGGTATCTACTTCAGGTTCTGTTGCTAATGAATTAACTGCAGTAGCAATAGATAAATCAACAGAGTCGGTTTTTGTGACTTCTGGCTCAGTTTTTTCGGCCTTTTTGTTTACAATGCCACTAGATGCTCGATTTATTTCTGCTATGTGGGTCTTGTTGTTTACTTCAATGTTCATGACCAGCTCCCAATAAAAATTTTCTATGCCATTGTAGCGGCTGCAATTGACATAACTTTAAAAATTAACTGAAACAATACCGGCTTTTACCACAGTACCTTCAATTACTTTTTTAGATTTACTGTTTTTTATGCGTATTTGTTGGCCTAAGCTACCATCCATCAATGCACGGCCAGGCATTTTTATACTGATTGAGGATGAGCTTGCATGGATAATGACTTGTTCTCCTTTTTTAATAAGTTTGGGTGTACTTAAATGTGTTGGTTGTAAAACAGTACCTGCGCGTATATTGCGGGTCGTGAGTTGATTTTTAATTTGCTGGTATTGCGTAAAATAGCCCCTGCGTATTTTGGTGGAAGGGTATTTTTTTAACACGACATTGTCAGCACTAACCAGACTATTGCGTTTTAGGCTGCGTTTGAGCACTAAGACCTGCTGGTAGAATATCAGTTTTGCAGAATTATATAACGCCCATTTGTGCTTGCCATTGCAGCGTACGCCAACTGATAATACTCCCGCATCAAAGCGGTCATTATTACTGTATGCTTCTAAGGGGGCTGTGCATTTCTGTAGTTTAAGCCTGCTATCCAGTTTATTGACGCGAATATCATGATCTTGGCTAGTATCAATATTAGCTTGGATAAAGTGCACAACAGTTTCCTGTATGGAGCTAAGTGACTGATATTCACTTGCCGCAATAGACCTTGTGGAAAATAGTAGCAAGGTAAGACCAGTTAACAAAATTTTTTGTAGTTTGATATGTGTCATTTCTTTGGCATTTTTAGTTGTCTTGGTAATAACCAAGCAGAATTAATGCCAAAAAAATAATCAAGTATTGAAAAACTGAGTCGTTATAATATATTGAAACGATAAATTTCGTTATTACCATTGTATACTTTGCGCAGAGATACTTGCGCGAAGTAGCATATTAATTGATTTAAGAGGTTGTTATGGCTGGAATTTTAGATGGAGTTGACCAACGCACGAAGCTAGCGGGGCATAACCGTTTTGAATTATTACTCTTTAAGTTGGCAGGGCGGCAGCGCTTTGGTATTAACGTATTTAAAGTGCAAGAAGTGATTCAGTGTCCTGCCTTAACGCAAATACCACAATCACATTCTGTTATTTGTGGGGTTGCACATTTACGAGGCAAGACTATTCCTGTCATGGATTTATCTATGGCCATCGGCATGTTGCCCGTGAATAGAGATGCTGATAACTTTGTGATTGTTACTGAATATAACCGTAGTGTGCAAGGCTTTATGGTGAGTTCGGTTGATAGAATTATTAATATAGGCTGGGATCAGGTTAATGCCCCACCCAAAGGTGCGGGCAGGGAAGGTTATTTAACAGCAGTGACGCAACTTGAAAATGAGTTGATTGAAGTCATTGATGTTGAAAAAGTAATGAAGGAAGTCATGGGAGGCGCTGAAGAAGCTTCTGATGAAGTTTTGGCAGATAATGTGGTTGCCGATAATGCGGATGATCATATATTAATTGTAGATGATTCTTCGGTGGCTAGAAACCAGGTTAAACGTGTTTTAGAACAGATCGGAATTAAGTGTACTTTGCTTAAAGATGGCTTAGAGGCTTGGGAGCATGTCTCGCAGTTAAAAGCAGATGGCGTTAAGGTTGCTGATTATTATACGATGATTATTTCTGATGTAGAGATGCCGCGCATGGATGGTTATACTTTTGCCGCCAAAGTAAAAGAAGACCCAGAATTAAAAGATGTCTATTTGATTTTACACACGTCTTTGAGTGGTGTATTTAACTCGACTATGATTGAGAAAGTAGGGGCTAATGAATTTTTGGCTAAATTTAAACCTGATGCATTAGCTGAATGTGTGCAGAAACGTTTACGTGATTTTCATGGGCGAGATATTTAGTCACGGCATTAATGATTAGCTTACTAAATCAATAATGGATATTACTGCGCAAGAATATCAAGATTTTCAGGTATTTCTCCAGAAATCTAGTGGTATTGAAATAGGTGATAATAAGCAATATTTGGTAAAAAATCGCCTGATCAATGTCTTGCAAGAGTTTAACTTAGCATCTCTATCAGAGTTATTGTTACAGTTAAATAAGGGTGCTGGGCTTGCAGGTCAATTACAATCAAAAGTTATTGATGCAATGACCACTAATGAAACCTTTTGGTTCCGGGATGATACCCAATTTCAGGCATTGCAGCATGAAGTACTGCCTGAAATACTCAAGCAAAAAAGAGGCACTATTAAAGTCTGGTCGGCAGCGTGTTCCTCAGGCCAAGAACCTTATACTATCAGTATGTGTGTTGCAGAATGGGCAGCTGTTCAAGCAATTAACCAAAATGTACAGATTTTGGGAACTGATATTTCAGGCACGGTTCTTAAGCAAGCACGAACTGGCATATACTCTGATATGGCCATTGATCGTGGTTTAGCCAGTCAAGTTTATACGCGTTATTTTCAAAAGGTAGCAGTAGGGCACCAGCTAAACTCAGACATAATGCGCCGTGCTCGTTTTCAGAAATTAAACTTATTACAACCTTTTGCAAATGTAGGCAAATTTGATATTATTTTTTGCCGGAATGTCTTGATCTATTTTTCCGAAGCTGTAAAGCGTGATATTTTACAGCGCTTAATTACAGCATTGGAACCAGGGGGGTACTTGTTTTTAAGTAGCACCGAGTCAATACCTATTGATCTAAAAACGATAGAGCCAGTAAGAGGTAAACGAGCGAGATATTTTAAGAAAATGAGCTAAGGAACAGGAATTAAATAATATACGAAATTGTAGGATGTGCTGAGGTACGAAGCGCATCTTGTGCAATTGATGCGCTTCGTACCTCAGCACATCCTACAGATGGGTGAGGCTTAAATATAATGTTATTTCTCATGATTTAATATAAAATCCCCATCTTTACTATCACATTATTTTTCTCTACCCATGACAACTATCATCCACAATGTTGACGGAAGCATCACCGTATCAGTTACTTTAGCTCTGGAAGGCAATATGATGGAAATGGAAAACACGATACTGGATGCGGTCAATAGCGTAGGATGCGTAGCCACAGGCGAAGCTTTAAAATGCTTTGATACAAAGGGTACTCCGATTATAAGAGAGGGTGTAAAACTCACGTCTAAAAACAGAGACAGCAAAAAATATCAAACGCCCTTTGGCATCATTGAAATTAAACGTCATGTTTACCAATCCTCAAAAGGAGGGCATATTTTTTGTCCATTAGAAGACTCGGCGCATACTATTTTTGCAGCGACTCCTAAATTTGCACAGCAATTGTCCCACAAGTATTCCCAAGGAAATGCCAATTCAGTTTGTCTTGATTTGAAGAATAATCACAATCGGATCATTGCCAAATCCACGATACAAAATGTAACGAACTGGGTAGGAAGTATTGCGACGGCACAAGAAGAAAAGTGGGAGTATGAGCTGCCTGAATTAGATGAACCCATTAGTACGATTGTTTTCAGTTTAGATGGTGCTTATGTTTTAATGGCAAACGAAGGTTACCGTGAAGCAATGGTTGGTAACCTGTCTTTGTATGACTGCGAGGGTGAACGCCAGCATACTCTCTACTTGGGAGAAGCGCCTGAATATGGGAAGGCAAGTTTCAAAGAGCGGTATGAGCATGAAATCACCTGCATAAAAGCCCGTTACCCCGATGCACTTTATCTTGGTATTGCGGATGGAGCCAAAGATAACTGGACATTTTTAGAGCAACATACTCAGCAACAATTGGTTGATTTTTATCATGTCACTGAATATTTAGCAAAAGCCTCTCATGCTATTTTTCCAAAAAAATCAACGGCTATTGATCGTAAAAAATGGCTGTCAGATCGTTGTTCCCAACTCAAGAATGACACAGGGGCGGCGCAAACCATTTTAGAAGAATTAACGCCATTAATGGAATCTAGGCTCACCAAATCAATCAAGGCGGATTTAGAAACAACGCTCACCTATTTTAAAAATAATATCGCTAAAAACAGGATGAATTATGCCTCACATGTTAATAAAAATTTACCGATTGGTTCGGGCGTGACAGAAGCAGCTTGTAAAACATTAGTTAAACAGCGGCTTTGTGGCTCAGGTATGAGATGGAAAACAAAAGGAGCTAAAGTTGTATTGAGTTTACGTGCATTAGTTCAAACAACAAATAGGTGGCAACAATTTTGGGAGAAAATTATTCAAGGTGAGGCCCAATATTTAATGGCTTAATACATTATATTAAAGCCTCACCCCTACAGATTGTAGTTTCGGGTATTATTAAATTCAGATTCCTAAGTAGTGCCTGAACGAAAAAGTCATTTTTTATTAAAATTCACTTCGAATTCAGCAGAAAATTTTCGAATCATGATTTGAAAATTAATAATAATTCATATGAGCGAACTATCGCTGAAAATCAGGGAAACGGAGCTTAGCGAAGTGATGATTTTTAGTCCGCAGTAGCCGACAGGGAAATTTGTAATGGTTTAATAAAGCAGGACACATCTATAGGCTGATTTATAATGTCATTAGAGGTGAATATGAGTAACGAAAACAAACAGCCAAAACCTAAATACACACTAGAGTTTAAACAGGATGCGGCAAAATTAGTACTTAAAAATGGCTATACACGACAACGAGCCGCAGATCATTTAGGGGTTTCATTAAGCGCCATTAGTCGCTGGGTTAAGGCTGAGAAAGGTTCCGAAGAGAAAGTGATTAAAAATCATTCCGTATTAAATCTAAGTGCACATGATGAGTTAATACACTTACGCAAGAAAAACGAACAATTGCGTATGGAGCGTGAGATATTAAAAAAGGCCGCAGTCTTCTTTGCGAAAGAAGCCGAATAAGATATGCCTTTATTCGTGAGCAACAGAAGACATACCCTGTGACCACTTTATGCCGTGTTATGAAGGTCAGTACCAGTGCTTATTATGCTTGGGCCAACAATCCTGACAGGCAGAATAAAACAAAAGAAGAAGCTGAGCTCAAAGAAAAAATTAAGCAAATTTTTTATGACAATAAACAAGTGTATGGAAGTCGTCGCATGTCAGATGCACTTAAAAAAATAGGCATTAAGGCAGGTCGATATAAAGTAGTGCGCTTAATGGCAGAGCTTGGGTTAAAAGTGCGTTACCCAAAGAAATTTAAAGTGACGACTGACAGCGATCACAATGATGCGATCTCCCCCAACAAGCTTGACCGGCAGTTTGCTACCAAAGCGCCCAATAAGGTATGGACTACCGATATTACCTACGTTTGGACACTTGAAGGCTGGCTTTATGTTGCTGTCGTTATCGATTTATTTTCACGCCAAGTGGTGGGTTGGGCGATTAACGATCATATGCGTACTTCACTTTGTTTAGATGCGTTACAGATGGCTTTTTGGCGTAGAAAACCTAAGCCTGGGCTACTGCATCATTCGGATCGTGGCAGCCAATATGCGAGCAAAGAGTACCGTGACCACTTGGATATCATGAAAATGGAGCAAAGCATGAGCCGAAAGGGCAACTGCTGGGATAATAGCCCTACAGAGCGGTTTTTTCGTAGCCTAAAACATGAACAATTGAATTACGAAAAGTTCAGAACGAAAGAAGCAGCAAAGCTGAGTATTATTGATTATCTGGCTTTTTATAATGGTAAGCGAACACACTCTATATTGGGCTATAAATCACCCTTAGAGTTTGAGCGTGAATTCCAGAAAAAAATAGCCTAAGAATGTGTCCTGTTCTACTTGACCATTACACTTCGGGCTACTCGACTTTAAAGGTCATATTTTTATCAAGGTTCATCGCGCTGTTGAAGGACATCGTATATCTTCCCGCGTCAGGTGACCACGTCGTTATGTGTTTGACAAATATTATCGATATGACTATAGTAATACCATATTCACATCGATGAGGTTAGTTATGAGGGCGGTAACAGTTTCCCCAAAATTTCAGGTCGTTATTCCGAAAGATGTAAGAGAATCTATTGGAATAATTTCAGGACAAAAAGTACAAATGCTAACTTACGGCAACCGTATAGAGTTAATTCCCATTAAACCTATGAGTGAAATGAGAGGTTTCTTAAAAGGTATTGATACCGAAGTACCAAGGGAAAAAGACCGAATATGAATGTAGTAGATTCATCAGCATGGTTATCTTATTTTGCAGGCAATTCCAATGCGGAAGTATTTTCAACTCCGATAGAGAATATTGAAAAGTTAATTGTCCCTAGCATTACTATTACCGAGGTTTTTAAATATATTTTACGCCAGCGTGGTGAAGATATGGCTTTGGAAGCTATTGCTCATATGGGGCAAGGAAAAGTTATATCGTTGGATAGTTCTTTGGCTATTGATGCAGCAAAATACGGTATTGACTATAAATTGCCATTGGCTGACAGTATTATTTACGCAACTGCTCAAAGGTTTAAAGCTATAATATGGACACAGGATATTGATTTTAAATCATTAGAAAGCGTTGCATATTACCCCAAAAAACACACATAACCAGTGCATCCACTTGACCGCTGGCAGCGCAGTTCATGTGTGTCAAGAGAACAACGAAGTTGTTCGTAACTATATTAAAGATGAGAGTAGGCCTCTCGTAATCGGCTGACAGGCGCGCCATGCTACTTCACGAAATTCAGGGACTCCTGTCACCTGAATTCTTTCACCTACGCACTCATAATCTTAAGCATACGTTTGGTAGGCGATTGAGGAATGCGAGGGTGCCGCTAGAAACCCGAAAGGTTCTTCTGCATCACTCTAATGGAGATATAACAACACATTATTCACCTGCTGAAGGCTGAAGTGTCTGAACTATTAGAGGCTGTTGAACGTATTGTTGATCAGAAGCCGTCTCAGATTCTGAGGCGAATTGGGTAAGTAGGCTGGAAAGTTACCACAAAACTTACCCAGCTAATTTTTAGACATAAAAAAAGCGGTTGAGAATTAACTCTAACCGCTTAATTTTATTCGAATTTGTGGTGGGTCCTGCGAGATTCGAACTCGCGACCATCGCATTAAAAGTGCGGTGCTCTACCAGCTGAGCTAAGGACCCGTCTGACTATTTTTATTATTATACAATGGATTTTTATGTTTGCAACCTTTCATTGCTATTTTTTTAACTGAAATACTTCTTACTCTAAAAAAATAGAGCGATATAAGGAATTATTCAAATAAATACAATGTTTTATGCTGCTGTAATTTTCGATCTTAGTCATTTTAAAAAAACGTAGGCAGACGATAGCAGTGGCAATAATTTTAGCTAACTCCTAATTTTAAGCCACTGGCTTTGCCAGTGCGATGCAAATAGGCTCTGCCGTTCCAGCGTAAAAACTCGTTAAATTCCCCTCTGAACCCGGCAAGGTAAAGAGGAAAATAAAATGAGAGAATGGCAAAGCCAGTCCCATGTAAGGTGGTATTGTAGATACCACATAGTAATCGTACCTAAATATCGAAAAAAGGTAATATATGGTGCTTTAAGAAAAGATATTGGGGTGATTTTAAAAGATTTGTGTAAGCAGTTTGGAGCAGAGTTAATAGAGGGGCATGCAATGCCTGACCATGTTCATTTATGCTTAAGTGTTCCTCCAAAGTATAGTGCTGCGAATACAGTAGGGAGATTAAAAGGAAAATCGGCAGTACGAATCCACAGGGATTACATTAAGAAAAGAGGAAATAGTAAAGGATTTCATTTTTGGTCAACAGGATATTGTGTAAGTACAGTTGGGCTAGATGAGGAAAAGATAAGGAAGTATATACGTAATCAGGAAGAAAAAGACCGCAGATTAGAGCAGTTTGATTTATTTGAGTAGTTTGTGTAATTAAAATTACTTAGCGGGTTCTGATAGCCAATGCTCCATTGGAGCTTACGTGCAGTACCAGCTCCCTTTGAGGGAGTTACCTCAAACCACCCGCTTTGCGGGTGGTACTTGATTTATACACCGATTACCTGATCATCTCATTTAGCTATACAGCAGCAACAGGCTTGTCAGGCTTAGTTGACAATGAGATTAGTCATGATCAAATAACTCGGTTTCTTTCTCAACAAGATTTCACCTCAAAACCCCTTTGGAAAGTAATCAAAAAAACAGTGAGATAAATTGAAACGGATGAGGGTGTTTTAATTTTTGATGACACGATCCAAGCAAAGCTACATAGCAAGGAGAGCGACCTCATTTGTTGGCATTATGATCATTGTGTTAATCGATCAGTCGCTGAAAATCAGGGAAACGGAGCTTAGCGAAGTGATGATTTTTAGTCCCTGATAGGCGACAGGGCAATTCGCCAATCCGAAGTGCGTTCAGGGCATCTCCTATCCGCTGCGTAGGTGAAAGAATTCAGGTGACAGGAGTCCCTGAATTTCGTGAAGTAGCATGGCGCGCCTGGAAAGGCATTAACTTGTTGAATTGTGTATATTATTCAAAGGAAACAAGCCTACCTGTTGACTTTGAATTAGTGAAAAATCTCACCCAATTTTGTGATATAAAAACTCAACGTGAAAAAAGAAAAAGTGAGGTAACAAAGAATGAGCAGTTACGAGATATGTTGAAAGTGTGTTGTCAGAATCAGCTTAAATGGCGCTATGCTTTGGTTGATAGTTGATTTTTTTCTTCTGAAAACGTGAAATATATCCATGCAACCTTAGAAAAACAATTTATTTTTGCTTTAAAAAGCAACCGTTTGGTTGTCTTAAGCAAAGAAGACAAAGCAAACGGTCGTTATACCCGTATTGATTCTATTTAATGGCCAGAAAAGCCAGTGAAAGAGTGGGTTAAAGGGCTGGAATTCCCCGTACTTTTTCATCGCCAAGTCTTTACAAATAAAGATGGCAGCACAGGGACTCTTTATTTGATCAGCAATGATTTAAACGCGACAACAACGCCCCTTGAAAGAATCTACCAAAAACGGTGGAAAGTAGAGGCCTTTCATAAAAGCATAAAATCGAAGCTTTATATTAATGCTATTCGACAAGCTTTTGATGAATTGCAAAAATTAAAATTATTTATGTCGCTTTTACTTGATTAGCTTATTAAGTTTAAAGGCGTATAACTATGCCCAGGTAATAATGTGCCGAATTCACTTATTTCATGCCCTAAATGTTGATTTAAAATATCACCAAATATATCGCGATAGTCGACTGTGGAGGCTAGGTAGCGGTCGCGGTATAAATTTGTTTCTGCTAAACCTGGCCAACCACCATCTGGATCTTGATCGCGCATGTAAATACCGCCTTGTATTTTATTGCCAATGACAAACCAAGAGGCTGCATTGCCGTGATCTGTGCCTTCACTTGCATTGGCTTTGGCTGTGCGCCCGAATTCACTCATGGTGAGGATAATGACATCATCCATGCGTTCGCCTAGGTCGGTGGTGAGTGCAGCAATACCTTCAGAAAATTCTTGCAGTTTCTTTGATAGGCGGCCCGTTGGTTCACCTGCTCCTTGATCACTGTGGGTGTCATAGCCACCTACATCGATAGTCACGATCTCCAGCCCTATAGAAGGGTGCTTAATCATTTGCGCGGTTTCTTTTAGGCTGCGGCCAAAAGTACTGTTAGGGTAGAGTGCTCCATGCTCAACAGAGTAAGAGTTGGTGTCAATCGCGCTAATAGCATCTAGGTTCCCAAATAGTGTTTGCCCAGATTGATGTACTAATTCACGATATGAGTCTTGTGGAGAGGGGAGCGCATCGTATATTGCCCCAACATTATCAATTAATGCTTGCCTATCTGTGCCGCTTAAACCTAGATTAAATGCGTTGATGGAAGAAAATGATTGTACGGGAACATTACCACGTAAGGCTTGAGCTAATTTACTGCCGTAACCGATTGCTTGTAATGGGGTGTTGGCACCTGCTGCTTGTAAATGTCTATTGAGCCAGCCATTCTGATAGTCAATATCGGAGCCAGGAAAATCTTCCCTGGAAACGCCACTTTCAATATAGCGTTGACTAGAAAAATGCGAATGAGAGGGGGAAGGGTAATGAACGGTAGGTAATACCGCCATATTTTGTGCATTATAGATAGGCATGAGAGGAGCCATGCTTGGGTGCAGGCCAAATAAGTCATTATTAAGACCTAAGTGATCTGTTAAAGCCAATGCTGAGAAATCTGCCCCTTGGCCTGGTGCAGGAATGCCTATGCCAGCAGGTGCTTGAGGGCGTAATGCATAATAATCTGGATCACCATATGGGACAACAGTGTTCAGGCCATCACAGCCGCCACGTTGAAAAATAACTACCACCACGGGAGAGTTCAATGGGGTGGCTTGTGCAGCGCCTATTAGTGGTACTCGAAATGCGCAGCTACCAGCGGTGACTAGACCCGTTCCCAGCATGCCTTTAATAAAATTTCTTCTTTTCATAATTGTTCTCCTAACAGTATATTGGGTGCTGGTTATTGAAATTGGTATTGAGGGTAGCTGAGTACCGTGCCATGCAGTTGCTGCAATTGTGCCTCTGCAGTTGAGTTGGCTAAGTCAAAGTCTTCTCCCAATATATTTAAAGCAGTGCTGTGAGATAAGTCACTATAGTCATCGCCAACACTGAGCTGTAGCAAAAACCCGACAACACCGTCGGCCGTTGCGTAACCATAACTAGGGTAAAACTGTAAAGGGTCGGTGACTGTGCCGCTGGTATTGCGGACATAGCTATTAACCCATTTCATGCGCTCAATTAATAAATTGGTGTTAATCCAATCAGTACCTATTTCTGACCAGCCAGTAGGAACTGGGTTTTCATACAGCCTAATGCCCATGGATTTTAGAGGGCTGATTAAATCTTGTGCATCAGAAGTGGCTTCCAGATTACGTACGGCACCAACGATAAATTCTACAGGTGTTTTAATTTTGCTTCGGTAGTGCTGTGGATTATTAAATTCAGCTGACGTTAAAATGGTTGTCAATACCCGTTTAATTTGATCGTTTGCTGCACTATTGGCTAGGAACTCGCTAGTACAAGTGCTTAATAATGTACTGGGCGGTGTGTCGCTAACAAATAAGGTAATTAATTTGCTACAAATATATTCAGCGGTAGCAGGATGCTTAGCTAACCCGCTTAAGAGTAATTCACCTTGGCTTTGACCGCCTTGTGGAATGTTGATATTCTGACTGGTGCTGGTGAGTAATGCATAAGTACCTTCTGTGTGTTCATTGGCATCAAACACAAAGTCGCCACCTTGAGAATGAACATGCCAGCCGGTAAATATTTCGGCAACTGCTTCCATATCATCATGAGTGTAGCCCCCATCGACACCTAGAGTGTGTAACTCCATTAATTCACGTGCATAATTCTCATTTGAATCGCCCGTAATATTATTAATACTATCTAGGTAAATCAACATTGCAGGACTTTTGGCACTGATAGCCAGCAAGTCAGCAAAATTACCTAAGGCATTGCTGCGGAAGGCTTGGTTCTCAGCTAATTCATATTGCACGGTATCACTTAAACCTGTGCCTTCTGCATTAGTGCGCTCGGTATTGATGTCGGTATTGAAGTGGTTGTCCCAAAACCAAGTCATAACCTCAAGTAATTGACGCTTACTGTGTATCATGTGCATTAATGTCCATGCTTGTAGATCCTTTTTATTGGCAAGCGGGGCATTACTTATCATGGTATCGAAATCACTATTATCTATAGAGTTAGGTGTAAGTTGTTGGTTAAGAAAATTAACGGCACCAATAGTGGTGGTTTCTTGAGTTAATAATGGGGTTGCGCCAAACGTAATGCGGTTGAGCATGTGCTGTTCACTATAATCAACAGCGATAACGGCTAAATTGATCACTTTAGCGGCAACATTATTATAGCTATCGGTTGCGGTTAAGGTGATTGCCACAGTAGTGCCGACTGTCATTTGTCCATTATTGATGGCAAGTGTCCAAGCACCTTCTTGGGAAAAGGCAATGGCTTGATTGCTGAATAATGTCGTCGAATCTACTGAATTTGTGGAGGTACTTTGCAGGGTTGCAGTGAAGTTGGCAACTTGAGTCAAGTCGGTCACCATGCCAGATAGTAATAAGCCAGTAACAGGAACTTGCTGGTTTTCAGTATGCGAGGTGATGATGATATCTGGTGCTGTATTATCTTCAACCACGGTGACTGTAATACTGGCTGCGTGTTGATTTTGTGCTGCATCATAGGCAGTAGCGGTTAATGTGAGCTGATTGCCTAGTGTAAATAGGGTTGCAGGAATATTGACTGACCAGCTACTATTGCTAGTATCATAAGTCGCTGGGACGTTGTTGCTACCTTTATCCGCATCGGTGATGGTTACCATGATGTTATCAATAGTGCGGTTGTCGCTTGCCAAGCCTGTTACTGAAAAGCCATTGGCTGTTACATTGCCGCTATCTTGTGGAGAGCTGATGCTAATAGTGGGTGGAGTAGTATCTAGTGTGTCCTCCCCATCTTTAGTGACAATAAAAGTGATCGCTCCTGATTGCTGAGCTACTGCACTAAAATATTTTCTATTGTTTCCAAAAATATTTTGAGCTCGAAAGACATAAATTTCATTATTGCTAAAAGGTAAGTCAAAATGGACGGTGCCATTGCTATCGGTGGTGCCATTTTTGATATATTGTAATTTACCTGATGCTAATTTCTGATAAGCTGATAATTTCTGGTTGGCCATTGCTGTATTGTTATCCCCATTCATGAGAGTGACGGGGATGGCTCCTACTGCAAAAGTTGCTTGTTGAGCAGTCATAAAGTTTTCTGAATAGACGTAGCCCGCATTATAAGGCTTAGTACTTGCATAATAGATGCGTTGAGATGATTCTAGGCCTAATGGTGTAAACCTAAGCAAGCCATTTTCATCGGTATTGCCTTTAGCGCGCCATTTTTTAGTGCCATCTGCTAAGCGCTCATATAAGCTAATTTTAGTATCAATTAATGGGGCTTGAGAGATATGGTTAACCAGTTTTATTGCTAAGGTACCTACGGCAAAAGTCACATTTCCTACTGAGCTAATATCATTACTATATGCGCTGCCTGTGTTGTAAGGTTTGGTTTGTAATAAGTAGGAGCGTCCCGTATCTAGCGCAAAGGGGGTAAAGCGGATTATGCCATTACTATCAGTTATTCCTTTGGCACGCCATTTTTTACTACCATCAGCCAAACGTTCATAGAGAGATACTTTTGTATCAGGTAATGGTGTTTGTGAAATGTAATCTAGTAAAGTGGCTTGTAAGGTGCCTACGGAAAGAGTGATATTGCCAATAGAGCCAATGTCATTGCTGTATGCATTACCTGTGCTATAAGGGTTGGTTTGTAATATGTAATTTTGGCCATTACCTAAGCCAAGTGGAGTAAACTTGATAACTCCGCTGTCGTCAGTTGTGCCCTTGGCGGTCCATTTTTTAGAGCCATCGGCTTGGCGTTGGTAGAGTTGTACTTTAGTGCCGACAACAGGTGTTTGGCTGTTATGGTCCAGCACGGTAGCAGTCAGTGTGCCAACCTCAAAGGTTGTAGTCCCTTTTATAGAAATGTCTTCACTATAAACTGAATTGGAATCGTAGGGTTTGGTTTTGAGTAAATACGCTTGGTTTGAACCAATTTCTAGGGGAGTAAAACGTAGAGTGCCTTCAGCATCGGTATAGCCTTTAGCGACCCACTTCTTTTTAGCATCGGGTAAGCGTTTATATAAATGTACTAAAGTATCGGTAAGTGGTAGTTGGCTATTATGGTCAATGATAGTAGCGGTAAGCGTGCCTACTTCAAAATTGACTGCGCCGACAGTATTAATGTCTTGGCTATAAGCAGAGCCCGTATTAAATGGTTTGGCTTTTAGTAAATAAGTTTGTCCTGTTGCAAGTCCTGCTGGGGTAAAGCGGATTTTGCCGTTAGCATCAGTATTACCTTTTGCCTTCCACTTTTTAGAGCCATCTGCCAAGCGTTGATAAAGATCAACTCTGCTTTCAGTTAGTGGTGCTTGCGCAGCATAATCATTCAATGTCACCACCAGCGTGCCTAGCTCCAGAGTGATTTCTTGGGAAGTGGTAATATCGGAACTATAAGCGGAGCCATTCTTATAAGGATTGGTTTGTACAAAGTAGCTGCGTCCTGCACTTAGGTCAGCTGGAGCAAACTGGATTGAGCCATTAGTATCTGTATAGCCATTTGCTGTCCACTTCTTGGTATTATCTGCTAAACGTTCATACAAGTTTACTTTGACATCACTTAATGGCGTTTGGCTAGTAAAGTCGAGGACATTAACTTGTAAAGTTCCAAGCGTAATATTGATATCCCCTGAAGTATTAATATCAGGGCTATAAGCATATCCAGCATGGGTGGTCGGGCGGGTTTTAAAAAAATAGCTACGCCCTTCTGTCAAGCCATCTAAGGTAAATGTTGCGTGTCCATTGGTATCTGTATAGGCTTTTGCGCGCCATTGCTTGCTGCCATCAGCGAGGCGTTCGTAGGCTGTTATTTTAATATCAGCTAAGGAGGTATCAGCAAATGCATTGCTTAAGATGACGTTGACAGTTGTATCAGGCTCTACAACCGCTTGTGCTTTTTGCATTGGCAGCATGACTGCAAATATTAATAATATTAAGATAAACCAATGTGTAACACGTTGATTCAGAAGTGTCGCAAAATACATAATGTTCTCCCTATTTGCTGGTGTTGCAGATATGCTTTAATTAATGTTGTTTGGGTTTTATCAATGAGCCAGTAGGCTCTTGATTATTACTCAGCTCAGTTTGTAGTGCTGTGACTTCATTTTGCAGCGCTTGATTGTGCTGGTTTAATATTTTGACTTGTTCATAAAGTTCGGCCGGCACTTCGGTTAACTGCTGAGCCTCAGATCCAAGCTGAGCTTCAGATTCAATCAGTTGTTGTTCCGCAAATAAAAGTTGAGTGCGTAATGCTTTGATTTCCTGTAACGCACTCGCCAGTTCTGGTTGTAAGGAACTTGTATCCATTAGCTGTGCTTGTAATATTTGTATTTGAGTCATTAACGGTGCTTGTTCTGAGGTAGGTAACGATTCAGTTTTATCGTGATTCATTAATTTTTTTTCAGGTGGCTCAGTTGCGTTACAAGCTGTTAATAGTAATGCTGGCAGTAGGTTTCTTAAGGTTTTTATGATTAGCACTGAATTGATTTTGTTTAAGTTTTTAAAAAAATGTAATAACCTTAGCAAAGATATTAGTACAAGTTTTTTATATTACAATAGTAGTATAAAAATTTTTTGATCTTGGCAAGGGTAATTAACATACTAAAATTGTTTAAGATCTAAGGTTGAGTATCATGCCAGTTTTCGATCCTATAGAATTTTTGAGCCTAAGTTTTGTAGCTTTAAAAGTTATCTAACATAGCAGCCCTGATGTACATGTAACTTTGCTGTTGCAGGCTCTAGGGTAGTCCGCTATAGATTAAGCAATAGACATGCCAATTGTAAAAAAGGATTTACAAGGCTGAGTACTAGAGAGGTTGCCACTAAAGTGAAGCTACTCAGTAAGAAGAGAAATATTGCAAGTGGTGCATTAGCCCGACAATTTTTAGAAATAGATGATTTGGTGTTAGCAATATTTATTTTCGTATAAGTTTATAAGAGTATGAATATTAGATATTATTTGTGATTTTGAATGTAGTTTATAGTGATTTTATGAGTGGTCTCTTATGGACGACAAGCACTTTTGTTAAGGACTTAGGGTGAAATAAGCTCCGAAACTGGACGAAATTCTGCGTCATACCTTTAGGGTGTTATTACATTCTTGTCACTAATTCGAAGTGTACTAGCGGTGCGCGAGGGAGGTAATGGTTTTCCTCGGATGTCATTAAACCATATGTGGCTGATCACACCGTGGGTGTCCAGTTTAAAACTCAGTCAAGCTGTTGAAGAACTATAGTAGTGGTAACTGTACCTGAAATAATGACGCGACCTATTACTTGTCAGGTTATTCGCTGGTGTTACTATTCATATTTTTGAAGAAAAATAGAGTTTTATTTAAATTACGGAAGTTAAAATAGTCAGATTTTAGAGGGAAGTAATCTGTACCTGAGTCTGGAAAAAGGTGCATATACTTATCTATTATCAGAATTGAGTCCATTTGTATTCTTAGGTTGAGTTGTGCGTGTTCGTTGCTCGCATCACTATCAATAATTTGAAGGCCTTCGTTGTGTGCTGCCCTAGAAAATCCAAAGTAGGCTGATGCGAGTCCTGTATTCGTTGGGGTATCTTGTGAGTATGATATGCGATTATGATGTGCTGTTACTGTGAATGTGTACTTTGTAAATTTTTTTGGCAGTGTTGGCTGGGTGGTGTATTGCTGAAAGCTGAATGAATCTTTGTACTTTAAGAATTCAGAGTCAGAGTCAAGCATGAATGAATGATAAGTGTTTTTCCTGGGGGGCATTATTCCATTCATAGTGCTAGTATTAAGGGAGGGACTGTCAACTTTATTGCTGGGAGGTGTTGCAATAGCAATGCCCTTTATTGATATGTATACAATTGCGACTTGTGCTACCTTAATTATTGTCTTTATGTTCATGACCTTTTTCAAAACAATTTAATTGGTTGACGTAAGTAATTTTATCGGAGAGTTTGGTCTTGCTTTTGTAGAATTTTCTCACCTTCATTTTATATGGAGATGTGTGGATGTAACAAATACTACTCTATTATGTCGGGATTCGTTGCTATGTATTCGACACATTAACATTCTTGTTGTTAAGAAGCAGGCAGGTGTTGACGGGAGTCTGTTGATGTTAAAGTGCGGCTGTATGTGGGTTTGTTAGTCATGCTACCAACTACAGCTTCAGCTATGGTTTCATGGCTATATCCGCGGCCACCCATTTTGATAAGTCTGCCTGCGTATAGGCTTATAGCTTAATTTTTTTGGGTGCGAAGTTGATAATACCCGTTCTCTAGTTCTTTAAAGTAATGCTCCAGCAATGGGTGTTGAATGGGGTTGTGCTCTTTAGTGGCTTCCAAGTTACGCTCGGCAACATAGGTTTGGTGCACAGAATCATTGACTAGTACATGATACCAAGGTTGATCTTTTGGTGGGTGACTGCGAGCAACTTGTTGATACCACTGTTCGCTACCTAGAAATTTGTAATCGACATCGATAATGACACCACGGTAATCGAATAGTTGGTGCTGAACAACTTGACCAATGGAAAATTTTGCTTCGCTCATTGAATAACTCCCCGATAACTAGCGGCTAGTTCATGCCCGCTTTTTTTCAAAAAAGCAATGTGCTTTATTAAAGCCTTCTATGCAATAGGGTTAAGACTACCATAAGCAAATATTGAATGGCATTATATTTTGGTTTGGGGAGTGATGCGTGGGCTTTCTAGTGGGGCGTCATTCAATGCTGTGTTGAATGAGTGCAGAAACTTATATTGCAGGCAAAAAAATACCAGATCAACCTAAACAGATTGTCTGGTATCTTGTATTAATCCGTTTAGGGATTAATTAAGCCATTGCGCGGACTCTGTTATTAAGTCTGCTTTTATTTCTTGCTGCTTTATTCTTATGAAGAAGGCCTTTTGTGACAGCTGCGTCGATAATAGGGACGGCTGTTGCATAAGCTACTTTAGCTTCAGCGGCATCACCAGATTCTACTGCAGCAATAACTTTTTTGATGAATGTACGTAGGTTGCTACGTTGACCTGTGTTACGAACGCGGCTTTTTTCTGAATTACGCGCACGTTTTTTTGCTTGAGCTGTATTAGCCATGGAGCCTCAGTTATTACAATGTTAATTTTAAACCGAGTATTCTGCATTTAAATGCTATTATTGTCAATCTTTTAATAGCAGGGAATGAGTCTTGAGTCGTAAACTTTTTAAATCAACCGTAGTTGTCAGTAGCATGACCATGATCTCGCGCATATTAGGCTTTATACGCGATATGATGTTTGCGCGTATTTTTGGCGCAGGTCTCGGTACGGATGCTTTTTTCGTTGCCTTTAAAATACCTAATTTTTTACGGCGGCTATTTGCTGAAGGTGCTTTTGCGCAGGCATTTGTACCTGTATTATCAGATTATAAAGAGCAGGGTGGTAAAAAAGCATTACGTTATTTTATCGACCGTACTGCGGGAACGCTAGCGTTAATATTAATGCTAACAACGATTGCAGGTATGCTGGCAGCACCTTATTTGATTATGGCCTTTGCGCCTGGTTTTTCTTGGGAAGGCGAGCAATATGACCTGGCCGTGCAAATGTTGCGTATTACCTTTCCGTATTTATTTTTTATTTCCTCGGTCGCTTTTGCGGGTGGGATTTTGAATTCACATGGTAAGTTTGCGGTGCCAGCCTTTACGCCAGTATTCCTTAATATATGTTTGATTTCGGCGGCTATTTGGCTAGCCCCCTTAATGCCGCAGCCTATTGTAGCTTTGGCATGGGGAGTGTTTTTTGCAGGAGCGGTGCAGTTAGTCTTTCAGTTCCCAGCTTTACGTCGCCTGGGTTTAGTGCCGCGCTTGCGTTTTGGTTTTAAAGACAAAGGGGTCAGGCGTATTTTAAAGTTAATGGTGCCTGCTTTATTTGGCGTGTCCATTACCCAGATTAACTTGCTGCTGGATACCCTGATTGCGTCATTTTTAACTACGGGGAGTGTATCTTGGTTATATTATTCCGATAGGTTAGTGGAATTTCCATTAGGCATATTTGGTATTGCGCTCGCAACCGTTATCTTACCCAGCCTATCTAAAAATCATGCTGCAGAGGATACTGAGTCATTTTCCAAGTCTATGGATTGGGGATTGAAATTGGTGGTATTGATTGGTGTGCCAGCATCACTGGGTTTAATGATGCTGGCAGAGCCTATGGTGTCGACTTTATTTCAATACAATG
Source organism: Methyloprofundus sp. (assembly GCA_016592635.1). Taxonomy (NCBI): domain Bacteria; kingdom Pseudomonadati; phylum Pseudomonadota; class Gammaproteobacteria; order Methylococcales; family Methylococcaceae; genus Methyloprofundus; species Methyloprofundus sp. Next base: position 3,168,363 of record AP023240.1, on the reverse strand, counting down.
AATTTACCGCACATGATGTTACGATGGCAGGGCGTAGTTTAATGGCTTATGCAACAGGATTGCTGGGCTTTATTTTGGTGAAAGTGTTGGTGCCTGGGTTTACCTCCCGAAAAGATATGAAAACTCCGGTGCGCTTTGGTATTTACGCTATGATTGCTAATATGGCATTAAATATTGCCTTGGTATTTCCATTAGCGCACGCAGGGTTGGCATTGGCAACTTCATTAGGTGCATTTTTTAATGCCAGTTTGTTATTAGCAGCTTTGTTAAAAACGGGTGTATATAAGCCCTCTGCAGGTTGGCGGGTCTATATTTTGCGCATTATTTTAGCAGCCTCGGCTATGACCTCATTATTATTCCACTTTGTTGATACCGATCTTTGGTTGCACTGGGGAATGATCGATCGTGCTTTAAATTTGGCTATGTGGATTGCTGTAGCAGCGACACTGTATGCTCTAGTACTATTGTTGTCGGGTCTGAAGTTAAGGCATTTGTCTGCTGGTTGATGTTGTTATTATTGTATTTTGGTGCGGTTGGGCTGAGACACGAATCCCAGTATGTTATGGCACAATGTTAGCCAAATTGGAGTTCATGCCTCACCTCACCTATGTTTTAAAAAATTTAAACTGTTAAACTAGGACGATACCCTATGCGCCAATTCTTATTATTATTTTCAATGTTACTACTCAGTGCTTGTGCACAGAATGAGACTAAGTCAACAGGTAGTGCCACTACAACCAAACCAGATAATAAGGTAACACAACAGAAACGACTTGCATTGATAATGGGGAATAGTGCTTATGTTGGCAATACTTTAAAAACGCCAGTTAATGACGCGACTGATTTGGCAGCTAAGTTGCAGGTTCTTGGTTTTGAATTGCTCAATAACAAGCCATTACTTAATTCTAATCAACAACAAATTCAACAAGCTGTACAAGATTTTGCGGCGCAACTTAAGCAAGGTGATATTGGCTTATTGTTTTATGCAGGCCATGGGTTGCAAACTAATCAAGCTAACTATTTGCTACCTCTTGGTGCGGGGATAAAAAATAAAGCGGATGTTGCCAAAAATGCGGTGAGTTTAAAGTGGGTATTGGCTGAGCTGGCCAATGCTAACAATGCTATTAACTTTATTATATTGGATGCTAGTCGGGATAGTTCTTGGCGAAAGCTGAGTAATGCTAAGCAAGGCTTGGTTGCAAGTCATGCACCTGCTGGGGGCCTAATTGCTCTTGCCGCAAGCCCAAATAAAGTATCTGTTTCTGCTGATGTAAAGCAGCGTAATAGCATCTATACTAAAACATTGCTTAGTGTGTTAGATAAGCCAGATATTGATGTGTTTCACTTGTTTGAAGCAGTGCGACAAGGTGTTAAAAAAGCAACTAAAAATCAGCAAATTCCTTGGGAAAATCATGCGTTAATTAAAGATACTTATTTTAATGGCGGGCCTAAAGATCGGGTGGCGGAGCAACAAAAAGAGCTGCGACAGTTGCGAGTGATTCGTAAACAACAGCAAGCTGCTGAGCGCCAGTTACAGCAAGCACTTAAGCGGCAACAGCAGGCACAAGGTAGTGTGCAAAAACAACAAGCTAATAGCACTTTAATACAAGCGCGTTCTGCTGCTGAGCGGGTGCGTAGGCAAGGGCAAAGCATTGGTGTGATCATTAAACCCTCAGCGATGGAAGGTGTTGCTGTAAAACATATTCGTACGCAGGCACAGGTGACAAAAGTTAAAAACAAAGTGACTACAAAGCAGGAAAGTGGCAAGAATGATTTTGATAAAGCCTTTCTGTTGCAGCAACAGGCTTTTTTGGTTGCGCAAGAGCAAAAAGCAGATTCTGCTGATTATGCCAAAGCAAAGGCTGAGCACAGTAATGCTGCTTATTGGTATTACTTAAATAAGTGTCGTTCGCCGTGTGCTCATAGTGAGGCGGCAGCAATTGCTTATACGCAATTGCAAGCCGAGCAGGATATTGCTGCTTACCAGAGTGCCAGCAATGAAAATACGCCAGAGGCATTTCGTTATTATTTAGATAATTGCAATATTGTTTGTGCTCAGCGACAGGCGGCAGAAAAAAGCCTAAAAAAGAGTGAGCAAACTGCGCGAGCGGTACAGCAAGATAGTCAATACTATGCGCAGGCACGTAAATACGGCTCTGTACCAGCACTGGCAGCTTATTTAAGCAGTTGTAAAGAGTGTCAGGATATAGCGCAATTTGATCAGCATTGGGATAAACAACAACTGGCTGAGCTTCCTACGGATGCTTTACGACGTATAGCGCAGTTCAATAAGTCTGCAGTGATAGTAGTTCCTCCTAAGCCCTCTAAAAAAACAGTGACTAAGCAAACCAAAGTGGCTGTTCCCGAAGTAAAGAAACAAGCGACTGCAGAGAAACCTAAAGAGAAAACTAAGCAAGCTTCTATTGCGGCAGAACTAGCCAAAAAAGAGCAGCTAGTTGGGAAAATGATTATGTTAAAACCTGGCTGTTTTCAAATGGGCAATAGCAACGGCAGTCGTGATGAAAAGCCAGTACATAAGGTGTGTCTTACCCAGAGTTATGAATTAGGGCAATACGAAGTGACCCAAGCACAATGGCAGGCAGTTATGGGGAAAAATCCAGCGCATTTTAACGGAGCGGATAGGCCTGTTGAAGAGGTGAGTTGGCATGATGTGCAGAATTTTATTGCTAAGCTTAATCAAAAAACGGGCTTAAGTTATCGTTTGCCTACTGAAGCAGAGTGGGAATATGCATGCCGTGCTGGTAAGCGTAAAGAGTATTGTGGTGATGATATTAATAGTGTTGCTTGGTATGAAGGCAACTCTAATAGTAAGACGCATGCCGTTGGTTTGAAACAAGCTAATGGGTTGGGGTTTTATGATATGAGCGGTAATGTCTGGGAGTGGGTAGAAGATAGGTACGACGAGAATTATTATAGCGGTAGCCCTAGTAATGACCCTAAAGGTGCTGCTGGAACCCCTAGTCGTGTGTATCGTGGAGGCAGTTGGTACAATGGTGCTAGTTATAGTCGTGCGACAAATCGTGATTATGATAGTCCGAGTAATCGTGATCGTAACTTGGGTTTTCGGTTGGCTAGGACGCTTTGATTAGGTTTTTTGTCTTGTTGCTTTTTACAGTATATCCCATTGATTTATTAAGCTTTTTATCGTATTTAAATGGCGTGGTGAGCTTGCCTATTGAAGTAAAGTGCTTTACCATTATCTAGATGGTCATCAAAGGTTAGTAAAATGATTCAAGTTAAGCTTTCGAGTGCATTCCAATTACCAATACCCAAGGCATTGTGTGAAGATTTAAATTTACAGGTAGGTCAGCAATTTACTATATAGCAAGAAATTTTTTATGATTTTCTTGCTGATGCAAAATATAACTTTTGAGTTGATTGTTATTGCTTAGTAAGTGCCTGTGCAAAATTAATCTAACACTTTGTAGAATGAGTAAAGTAGAACACAATCCTATCGTAGGTTGCGGGTGAGGCACGAACCCCAACAGTGTGCGCAATATTGTTGGGGTTCGTGCCTCACCCGCAACCTACTCAAGTTATACAAAATAAAAAATGTTAAATTAATTATGCTTGAGTGCTTATGTTGTTATTTCACTGTACAACCCCATTATGAAGTAAGTATCTGATTGTGAAAAATACAAGTTTTTTTCACAGATGCAATTATTTATGCAACGGCTATGTTGCATCAGGCAACTTTAATTACTTCTGATGATCACTTCAACGGCTTGCCTGACGTGGTGTATTTTGCAAAAAATACCCACTAATCCTTTCCTATCTTCCGGTTATTTTTCCTGATTTATGTATAAATATGAAGGCCTGTTGGTTCATCAAGAATTTGATGAGCAAGGGGTAATAGAAATTGTTGAAACGGGCGGTGTGCGTGCTTTGCATTTTGGCACCAGCCCTCGGCAAAGCAGTATGCATTTGCATGCGCCAAATGAGCTGCACTCCTTGTATGCTCGTTCCATGATGGCTTGGTTATTATTTAAAGAGCAGCCAGAGAATGTTTTAATGGTAGGTGTTGGTGGTGGTTTGTTAACCAAGTATTTGCTATATCATTTTCCTGACTGTCAAATAAAGGCAATTGAATTTCGGCAAGCCATTATCAAAATTGCGCGTCGATTTTTTGATTTGCCTATGGATCCACGTTTAAAAGTAAAAATAGGTGATGGTGCCTTACATATTAAACAGCAAAGTTTGCAAGACCCTGACCAGCATGACCTCATTATGATTGACGCCTTCGATGATGAGGGGATGGCAGAGACCATGCAAGGTATTAGCTTGTTTGCTGCCTGTAAAGAGTTGCTGACTGATGAGGGTATGTTGGTGATTAATTTATGGGGTACTAATAAGGATTTGTTTAAGCAAATTGCCTGGGAGATGGGGGTCACCTTTAACTGGAAATTATTATTTTTGCCAGTACGTGGTCGTGGTAATGTTATTGGCATTGCCTTCGCTGAAGGGCACTCTGAATTTTCCATGAAAGCATTAAGGTTAAGAGCCAGACAATTAGATGAGCAGTATCAAATTGAATTCCTAGATTTTATTAAAGATCTAAAAAGAAATAATAGCAGTGTATTAAGTCGAGTAATAAAAGCATGAATATCTTAGATGCCAAACATATTTTCTCTTATCGAAAATATTGGGCGCAACGTTTTGGAACCGCTACCGAGCTCCCTATGAGCCAAGCGGAAATGGATAATTTGGGCTGGGATAGCTGTGATGTCATATTGGTAACAGGGGATGCTTATATTGATCATCCCAGTTTTGGCATGGCTTTAATTGGCCGGGTTCTGGAAGCGCAAGGTTTTCGGGTGGGCATTATTTCGCAACCTGATTGGCATAGCCGTGAGGATTTTATGACCTTGGGCCGACCCAATTTATTTTTTGGGGTAACGGGCGGTAATATGGACTCCATGGTTAATCGCTATACTTCAGATAAGAAAATTCGCTCCAATGATGCTTATACGGCCAATGGTGATGGTGGCAAACGGCCTGACCGAGCGGTCAATGTCTACTCGCACCGTTGTCGTGAGGCTTATAAAGATGTGCCTATTATTATTGGCGGTATTGAAGCCAGTTTGAGGCGTATTGCCCATTATGATTATTGGTCGGACAAGGTCAGAAAGTCGGTTTTATTGGATTCTAAAGCAGATTTATTGGTTTATGGTAATGCTGAGCGTCAAATTACCGAAATTACCCACCGCTTGGCGGCAGGTGAACTGGTTGCGGATTTGAAAGGTATTCGTGGTACTGTGCATTTTGTGAAGCAAGTGCCTGCTGATTGGACGATAAAAGATTCGTCTGATATTGATACGCCAGGTAAGGTAATTAAGCCTAAAAGTCCATATTTGATGGAAGAGGCGGCAGTTTGTTCGGACAAGCAAACAGCGGCACAGGCTCAAGAGCCTAGCAGTACCAAGATCAGTAATAAGCAGCGTAGCAAAACCGTGATTCGCCTACCTGATTTTGATACGGTTAAAGATGATCCGATCCAGTATGCGCATGCTTCGCGGGTGATGCATGGTGAAATGAACCCGGGGAATGCGCGGCCATTACTGCAAAAACATATGCAGCGTTATATTTGGGTCAATCCGCCGCCAGTGCCACTGACCACTAGCGAAATGGATGGTGTGTTTGATTTGGATTATTCACGCGTGCCACATACTCAGTACGGTAAGGCTAATATTCCTGCCTTTGAGATGATTCAGCATTCGGTCAATATTATGCGTGGTTGTTTTGGTGGTTGTTCATTTTGTTCGATTACCGAGCATGAAGGGCGAATTATCCAAAGTCGATCTGAAGATTCAATTATTAAAGAAATTGAAGCGATTCGAGATACCTCGCCTAATTTTACCGGCAATATTTCTGATTTAGGTGGGCCGACTGCCAATATGTATCGCTTGGCTTGCAAGGATGAAAAGATAGAAGCGGCTTGTCGTTTGCCGTCTTGCGTATTTCCTGGTATTTGTGAAAACTTGGATACCAATCACACGCCATTAATAAAGTTGTATCGCCGAGCAAGGGCATTAAAAGGTATTAAAAAAATATTTATTGCTTCAGGTTTGCGCTATGACTTGGCAGTAGAATCACCTGAATATGTAAAAGAGCTGGTGACTCATCATGTTGGTGGCTATTTGAAAATTGCGCCAGAACATACGGAAGAAGGGCCTTTGTCAAAAATGATGAAGCCAGGCATGGGCACTTATGATCGCTTCAAGCAGATGTTTGAAAAGTATTCAAAAGAAGCGGGTAAGGAACAGTACTTGATTCCATACTTCATTGCAGCACACCCTGGGACCGATGATAAAGATATGTTGAATCTAGCGCTTTGGTTGAAGCGCAATGGGTTTCGTGCTGACCAAGTGCAAGCATTTTTGCCATCACCGATGTCGATTGCCACTGCTATGTATCATTCAGGCAAAGATACCTTGAGTAAGGTGAGTCGCCGTGATGCTTCTAATATGTCGATTCCCAAAGGTATTAAGCAACGCCGTTTACACAAAGCTTTTTTGCGTTATCATGACTCCAAAAACTGGCCCTTATTGCGAGAAGCTTTAAAAAACATGGGACGTGCTGATTTAATTGGTAATGGTAAGCAGCAGTTAATTCCTAATTGGCAGCCTAAAGAGGGGGGTAAAGATGATAAAGTGCGGGGTAAAAGTACTACTTTTAGAACGCAACGTACTGAAAATAATAATAGGCGTGCACCCGCTAAAAAAGTGGCTAAAAAAAGAACCCATAAAAAGCGATAAAATACTTGTCACATAGTAAATAAGCCCTTATAATACGTCTTCTTTGGCTGGTGTAGCTCAATCGGTAGAGCAGCTGATTTGTAATCAGCAGGTCGCGGGTTCGATTCCCATCACCAGCTCCATTTTCAAAGATTAATCTTACGGATAAGATTATTAGCAGTTTTAGCTGGTGTAGCTCAATCGGTAGAGCAGCTGATTTGTAATCAGCAGGTCGCGGGTTCGATTCCCATCACCAGCTCCATATTTAAAAGCCTTGTTATGCAGATAACAGGGCTTTTTTTATGCCTACTGCTTTTATAGAGGCAAAGGTTTAGCGCGTTATTTGATTTTCTTCTTTGCCATATATCTTGACTTTGGGTTGACATTAATAGTCTGTAGCTTAGGTACTAATACTACATCCATGTCTTCCATTGGGATTGCACCTAATAAAACCTCAGATTCTCCTGGCAGTACGGCGGCATTACAGCTAGTAGTTCTATTTTTAAAATTGACTATTAAAGCTCCGAGGACTTCCAGTGTTTGCAAGGTGCCGTCAGTAAGTTCTGCTTCAATGGTATCCATAACAGCTAGGTCTAATTGTGCTTTAATATGCTCATTGATGCACATCATATATGCGCCACTATCAACTAGTACCTCGCCCTCTAAATAATTAATAAATAAATTATCAGTCCAGCTTCTATTCTGGTAACCTTAACATAGTCTATATTATTCCGTATCGAATCCACCAACAGGAAGTCATGAGAACCCCCAAATTTCCAGTTACATTAAAAGATGATGAACGCGAAGAGCTCGAAAAAATAACTCGCCAACAGACAGCAAAATCGAGCATGGTATTACGAGCCAAGATTATCTTATTAGCAAACTCAGGCATGAAATATCAGAATATTGCGCAAAAACTTGATGTACAGAATAATATAATTACGAACTGGACTGCCCGTTGGCATGAACTGGCTAACAAACCAGTCCGGGAGAGGCTTCAGGATCTTCCGCGCCCAGGCACTCCAGATACATTTACCCCCGAACAACTGTGTCGAATAATTGCACTTTCCTGTGAAAAGCCTGAAGACTATGATCGTCCCATCACTCATTGGACACATAGAGAATTGGCGGAAGAGGCGATCAAACAAGGTATTGTCGAGACTATTTCAGCAAATCATTTAGGCCGTCTTTTAAAAAAAACGATTTAAAACCTCATCTTAGCCAATACTGGCTCAATGCAAAAGCGGATGAGCGAAAAGAAGAAAGAATCACAGATATTTGTAACCTTTATGCAAATTCTCTGAAAACGCCAGAAGAACTTTTTATCAGTGTTGATGAAATGACAGGTATTCAGGCATTGGAACGAATTTCCCCCGATTTGCCAATGAGAGCGGGTCAAGTTCAATCTATCGAATTTGAATATGGGCGTCATGGCACGCAAACACTTTTAGGAGGGTTTAATGTGGCAACAGGAGTTATAGATGGTTTGATTCAAGAAACACGAACTGAGATTGATTTTGTTGAGTCGATCAAATATCTGATTGAGAAAAACCCAGAAAAGAAAGTTTATCATTTTATCGCTGACCAATTAAATACCCATAAATCGGAAACTCTTGTGCGCTTTGTTGCAGACTTTTGTAATGACACTCAAGAGCTTGGAGTGAAAGGTAAAAGTGGCATATTACAATCAATGAAAACACGGGAGGAGTACCTGATGATAGGCAATAGGCGTATTGTATTTCACTATACACCTAAGCATGCTTCATGGATGAACCAGATTGAAATCTGGTTTGGAATATTAATGAAAAAAGTCATCAGGCGAGGCAATTTTGTTTCACAGCAGGACTTGAAAGACAAAATTCAAAATTTCATGGATTACTTTAATGAAACGATGGCCAAACCATTCAAATGGACATACAAAGGGAAGGCGTTGACCGCATAGATATATTATTAATTATTTAAGGGGTACGGTACTAGTGCAGTAACATTTTCTTTTTTTATGTCTTGCTTTTTGATATAGCCCTTTCTAGCCAAGGCTAGATCCTCGGCACTGACTAACTCTAAATCTGCATAAATTAATCCCATCGCTTAATCCTTGTGGTGTTATTGTTAATGTTGAATGACATATCAAAATTATATGTGGTCTTAGAATACAGTATCTGAGTATGTTGCTCTAGTTTTAAAATGGCAGTGTAATTCGTTGGGTAGTACTTGTTTGAGTGTATGTTGGAGAGAGTGTTTTATTGGGCTGTCACTTAAGGTGGGAAGGGCTTGTAGGTTGTGGGTGAGGAACGAACCCCAACATTTTAGCGGTAACTGTTGGGGTTCGTTCCTCACCCACAACCTACACATGCCTATAATATGAGAAATATTTAAGAAAAATATGTCTGGATTTTTGCCTTGTTAATACACTCATCCCTTTCCAAGGTGCATAATAGGATGTGTTGAGGAACGAAGCACATCTGGTGCGCTTCCTATCGTCAGTACATCCTATGTTAATTCCTTTGATGATTATTTCTATGTCCCTGCGTTAGTGATAACAAATTACGGAGAGCATCCTTGCTCTCCAGAAATTTACATATTGTCCAAAATTGCTTTTTTCACAGCATCAAGTGATGCATCAATTGATACTGGGTGTGTCTCTGTGCATTGTTGTATTGCAGTATCAGGGTCTTTTAAGCCATTACCTGTTAATGTACAAACAATAGTACTGCCTTCAGGGATTTTGCCAGAAGCAATGTCACTTAAAGCGCCCGCTAATGAAGTTGCAGAAGCAGGTTCACAGAAAATGCCTTCATAAGCAGAGAGCATTTTTTGTGCAGCCAGAATTTGCTCATCAGCAAAGCTATCAAACCAGCCACCTGATTCTTTATGTACATTCCATGCTAAGTCCCAAGATTGTGGGTGCCCGATACGAATGGCGGTTGCCACTGTTTCAGGGTTATCAATCATTTTGCCAGCGGTAAAAGGTGCGGCACCTGCTGCTTGATAGCCGCACATAACAGGACGGTTATTGCTGACAGCCGCTAGACCGTTTGTTTCTGTTGCGTATTCGCTATAGCCTCTCCAGTAAGCTGTGATGTTACCTGCATTACCGACTGGTAGACAATGAAAGTCAGGTGCTTTACCTAGTTCATCAACAATTTCAAAAGCAGCTGTTTTCTGGCCTTCGATTCTAAATGGGTTGATAGAGTTAACGATGGTGACAGGTGCGTGGGTAGCAACTTGTTTGACCAAGCTCATGCCTTCATCAAAGTTACCTCTGATTTGAATGATTTGTGCACCATACATCAATGTTTGTGCTAATTTTCCTTGCGCAATTTTGCCTTCAGGAATCAAGACGAAGGCAGTAATACCAGCGCGTACTGCGTAAGCAGCTGCAGCAGCTGAGGTGTTACCAGTTGATGCACAGATAATTGCTTGGCTACCTTCTTCAACAGCTTTGGTGACGGCCATGCTCATACCGCGATCTTTAAATGATCCAGTAGGGTTTAAGCCTTCATATTTCACATAAATTTTAACATCTTTACCTATTAATCTAGGGATGTTTTGTAATTCAATGAGAGGAGTATTGCCTTCGCCTAAGCTAATGATACGAGTAGAATCGCTAACGGCTAAGCGATCTCGGTAATGTTCAATTAAACCTGTGTAACGTGTATGTGTTGCCATGGGTGATTATCCTAAAGTTTCAAGACGTATGCGTGTTACTTGTCCAGTAACCGACGGTAAGTTTTCAATAGCAGAAATGGCTGAGTTCATTTCTTTTTCTATGGTTTTTTGAGTCAGCATAATGATAGGTAATTCCGTTTCATCATTATGCGGTTCTTTTTGTATGATCGCTTCAATACTAATATTGTGCTGCGCTAAAATATTGGTAATGTCAGCTAGTGTGCCTGGCTTGTCCTCGACCATTAAGCGTAAATAGTAAGTAGTTTCTATTTCTTCAGGGCCTAAGATGGTTAAATCAGTAATGGCGTCATCTTGAAATGCAAGGTGCGGTACACGATTTTCAGCGGATAGCGTTAAAGTACGTACAACGTCAACTACATCGGCAATAACAGCAGAGGCAGTTGCTTCAGCACCAGCGCCAGCACCATAATAAAGTGTTGGGCCGACTGCATCAGCATTCACTAAAACGGCATTCATGACACCATCAACATTGGCAATCAGGCGACGCTCAGGGATTAAAGTTGGGTGAACTCTAAGTTCAATGCCTTTCTCAGTTTTACGAGCAATACCTAGATGCTTGATGCGGTAACCTAATTCACCTGCATACTCGACATCAGCACGGGTAATTTTAGTAATGCCTTCAGTAAAGACCTTGTCAAATTGCAGTGGAATACCAAAAGCAATTGAAGCAAGAATCATTAATTTATGGCCTGCATCAATGCCTTCAACATCAAAAGTAGGGTCTGCCTCGGCATAGCCCAGTGCTTGTGCTTCGGCTAATACGTCAGCAAAATCACGGCCCTTATCGCGCATTTCAGTCAGGATAAAGTTGCCGGTACCATTAATAATACCTGCTAACCAGTTAATTTGGTTACCACTTAAGCCTTCACGAATCGCTTTAATAATAGGGATACCGCCAGCCACTGCAGCTTCATAAGCAACCGTTACATTGGCTTTACTCGCTGCAGCAAAAATCTCATTACCATGTAAGGCAATCAATGCTTTATTGGCGGTAACAATATGCTTGCCATTGGCAATGGCTTGTAACACTAGATCTTTTGCTAAAGTTGTGCCACCAATAAGTTCTAAGACAATGTCTATCTCAGGGGCGTTAACAACTTCCAAAGGGTCGGCGCTTAAGGTGATGCCTTCAGTGCTACAAATGCGCTCACGTGTCAGGTCACGCGCTGAGGCGCGAGTGACAATAATGTCTCTACCTGCGCGACGTGAGATTTCTTGTGCATTACGTTTTAGAACATTCACAGTACCGCCACCGACAGTACCTAAGCCTAAAACGCCTACTTTTACTGGCTTCAAATCAAACTCCTAAGCAATAAATTGGATAAACTGGTTGAATTCATTTTTATAAATTTGTTTCAGGCTTAACCTTAAATTAAACCATCTTTTTTGAACATTGCTCGGATACCACGAATGGCCTGCCGAGTTCTATGCTCATTTTCAATTAAACTGAAACGGACATGATCATCGCCAAACTGACCAAAACCGATGCCGGGAGAAACCGCAACTTTGGCTTCAGTGATCATTTTTTTACAAAATTCTATTGAGCCCATTTCTTTGTATGCATTGGGAATGGGTGCCCAGACAAACATGGTTGCTTTGGGTTTCTCTACATGCCAGCCAATTGAGTTTAAGCCATCACAAAGGACATCACGGCGCTCTTTGTACATCGCACAAATCTCAGTTACGCAATCTTGTGGGCCTTCTAGTGCAGTAATGGCAGCAATTTGAATAGGCGTAAACATGCCATAATCCAAATAGGATTTAATGCGTGCTAGTGCTGCAACCAACTCTTTGTTACCGCACATAAAGCCGACACGCCAACCAGGCATATTGTAACTTTTGGATAAAGAAAAGAATTCCACTGCAACTTCTTCGGCACCTGGTACTTGTAGTATGGAAGGTGCTTTATAGCCATCAAAAACTATATCTGCGTAGGCAATATCGTGTACTACCCAAATTTTATGCTCACGTGCGACCGCAATGATTTTTTCAAAAAAGTCTAGGTCAACGCACTGAGTAGTCGGGTTGCCTGGAAAATTGAGAATGAGCATTTTTGGTTTTGGCCAAGATTCGGCAATCGCTTTATGCAATTCTTCGACAAAATCAACCCCTGGTACCATTTTGACATGTCTTAAGTCTGCGCCAGCAATGACAATACCATATGGGTGAATCGGATAAGCTGGGTTGGGTACCATGACAGTGTCGCCAGGCCCCAAGGTCGCCAATGCTAAATGTGCCAAGCCTTCTTTGGAACCTATGGTTACAATGGCTTGTGTTTCGGGGTCTAGCTCAATATCGTAACGTTTTTTGTACCAGTTACAAATGGCGCGTCTAAGTCTTGGGATGCCGCGTGAAACCGAATAACGATGCGTATCTTCGCGCTGTGTTGCTTCCACCATTTTATCAACAATATGTTTTGGTGTCGGCTGGTCAGGGTTACCCATACCAAAATCAATAATATCTTCGCCTTGGGCTCTGGCTTGTGCTTTTAAGTCGTTAACGATATTAAAAACATAAGGAGGGAGGCGACTAATACGGTGAAATTCTTCCATTGGTAACTCTTAAATTAAGGACAGCGGTCTATTATATAATAAAATTTTAAATCAACCCGATAAAGTACTTCTGTTAGCGGGATATGTCAAATTATGTATTTATATTGATGCCGTTTTTTATTTATTGGTCGCGATTATAATTTACACATAACAGGTTTATCGAAAGCAGTTTAAGTAGAGTGTTTTACTTTTATATAGGGTACTTGTTGGCAAGAGCAAATTGATGTGGAAAAGTCTGAATAGTATTTGTCTTGATAGCTTATACCAACCCCAGTAAATAATTACCTTAATACCGTCATTCCCGAGGTCTTTTTATCGGGAATCCATTCGCGTAGTAGATTCCTGCTATAAGCATAGGATGACGACATTTTTGAAGTTAGGGTATCAATATATTGGGATTGGTATTATTTAGGTGATCCAATAAGCTATCAAGATTTAAATGGTTGGGCTTTATAATACTTCCGCAGCATGGTCAGCCAATCGAGAGCGTTCACCGCGTTTAAGTGTTATATGCGCACCATGGTTCCATGATTTGAATTTATCAACTACATAGGTGAGCCCTGAACTGGTGGCGGTTAAATAAGGGGTATCAATTTGGGCTAGATTACCAATACAGATGATTTTTGTACCGGGACCTGCCCGAGTAATGAGAGTTTTTATTTGTTTGGGAGTTAAGTTTTGAGCTTCGTCAATAATAAGGTAACGATTTAAAAAAGTGCGACCGCGCATAAAGTTAAGTGAGCGGATTTTGATTTTATTCATCAAAATGTTTTTGGTAACATCCTTTTCCCATTCGCTATCTTCTTCTTGTTTGCCTAGTAATTCTAGGTTATCAATCAGTGCGCCCATCCACGGTGTCATCTTTTCTTCTTCTGTACCTGGTAAAAAACCAATGTCTTCGCCAACAGGTACCGTTTCACGAGTCATAATGATTTCTTGGTAGGCTTTGTCATCCATGGTTTGAGTGAGTCCCGCTGCTAATGCTAGTAGCGTTTTTCCTGTCCCCGCAGTTCCTAATAAAGTAACAAAGTCTACTTCAGGATCCATTAGTACATTGAAGGCAAAGTTCTGCTCTCTATTTTTTGCGTTAATGCCCCAAGCGGTATGATGTCCTACACGATAATTAACTGCTAATTCAAGAGTGGCCGTTTCATGATCGACCGAGCGGACAATGGCTTCAAAATCAGAGTCTGTTTCGAGATACAAATATTGGTTTGGATACCAGTCTGTGACGAGTGGGCCTTCCACTTTATAATATGTACGACCTTCTTCGATCCATGACTGCATTTTTTTGCCATGGGTTTCCCAAAAATCCACTGGTAGGGCGCTGGAGCCGCTATACAGTAGGTCAATATCATCTAAGGTTTGGTCAGTGTGGTAGTCCTCAGCCTTTAGTTCTAATGCTGCGGCTTTAATGCGCATATTGATATCTTTAGAAACCAAGATAACTTGCGTATTAGGGTGTTCTTTAATCAGGGCGAGGACGATGCTTAATATTGAATTATCAGCAAGGTGACCTGGCATGGATTCAGGTAATAGCGAATCCATATGTTGCGTTTGAAAATATAACCGGCCTTCTAAGGCATTTTCTTTTTGCCCTGAACTTTGCAAATTTGAAAGTGGTAAGCCATCCTTGATATCCTCTTGATTCCTGCCTTTGAGTAAATCATCAATAAAGCGACTTACTTGGCGCACATTCCTAGCAACCTCGGTTCTGCCTTTTTTGCCATGATCGAGTTCTTCTAGTACGACCATCGGAATAAAGATATTATGTTCTTGAAAGTGGAACAGGGCAGTCGGGTCATGCATTAATACGTTAGTATCTAGGACAAAGAGCTTTTTTTCTGCACTGATATTCATATGTTAATTTCCTAATTGGTTTAATACTTCTAAAACTTCATCAAGGTGAATTTTTACTTTTACTTTACGCCATTCATGTATGAGTATGCCATTTGGGTCTATTAAAAAAGTACTGCGCTCTATACCTAGTGATTCTTTGCCATAAAGTTTCTTCATTTTGATGACATCAAATAAGTTACACAGTGTTTCTTCTTTATCGGAGAGCAGGTCAAATGGGAATTCTTGCTTGCTTTTAAAACCTTCATGAACACGCACACTATCACGAGAAGCGCCTAGAATGACGGTATTGAGTTGCTCGAATTGTGCGATGTTATCGCGAAAATTTTTGCCTTCGGTTGTACAGCCTGGGGTATTGTCTCTTGGGTAGAAATAGAGCAAAACATATTGGCCTTTATAATCTGATAATTTAATAGTTTTGTCGCCAGTAGACATGGCTTCAAAATCGGGTACTGGGTTACCTATACTGACAGCAGACATCTGTGCTCCTTGGAAGTGGGGTTTTTAACTCATTTGTGTTAGTTAAAGCCTAGCATAAATGTGTTAAGGATAGGAATGATAAATTACTGTAGGGGTTAAATAGCAGGTATTAGTCCATAAAGTGTTAGCGCCACCGCATTTTTTGTTAAATGAGGCTAATAAAAATAAGTATTGGCCGATATAGATTATAGTTAGAAATAAATTAGCATACTTTTGCAAGTTATACTGCTGTTCTGGTTGGGAATTGGCTTAGCAGAGTTATTGAATGATAAGCTTAAGAGTTGGCGAATACAAAAAATTCCGCGTTATAACTTCGGGGTGTTATTCCATACACGTTCCTAAGTATGCATCTTAGTGTAAAAGGTAGAAAAATAATGGCTGATTCTGATCAAGGTAAACAAGCAAGTAGTGCTTTTGATGATGATTTGGAAAAGATGTTGCAGGATAATACTGAGCAATTAAGCACTGATGAAGAGATATTGGATGATAAAGATGCCATTGATCAGTTATTAGATGACAATCAAGAGCAGTTGATAGCAGGTGGTCATGGTGCTGAAAGTGTTGATGATATTGTCGATTCATTATTGGATGATGTTGCGAGTGGGCAGAGTCAAGTGGTAAATGAATTGACAGCAGAAGACCTTGATGAATTTGCTGAAGATCCGTTGGACAATTTAACTGACGTGAGTAGTGATGATATTGACCAACTTTTGCAGAGTACCGAAAGTTCGGCACCTGAAAGTATTGATGAATTTGCCGATGAATTTGCTGAAGAACCCGTAGAAAAGTTACCCGAGATGGATGCTGAATTACCAGTTGATAACGAAGAGGCTGAAACGGATCAGATTGCTGCAGATGCTTCAATAGAGGCAAGTTTAGATTTAGATATTGATGAATTTTCTGAGGAGGAACCAAGCATTGATATAAATGTTGAGCCAGAGGCAGTAGCAGATCCTGAGGTTGTAGAGCCTGCACAAGTACCTGATGAAAACATGACCGAAATAGATGAATTTGCCGAGAGTGAAGATGATTTTTTGATGGCAGATTTCGATATTTCTGCGGATGAGGATGAAGAGCCTGTTGAGCAGGGGAGCTCAGCCCCATTAGCTGAGGAAGTGGTTGATGAGCCTGAGCCAACTATAGTAATGGTTGCTGAACCCACAGCACAGGTAGTTGATTCAGCTGAAATGCAGGCCATGAGTGAACGGCTGGAAAAATTAGAAAATGAATTGGCTGATTATTCGCAAAGTTCAGGTAGCGGGGATGCTGCTGAGCAGTATGAAACGTTGGAAAAGTCGCTTAAAAGCCAGAAAAAAGTACTGAGAGAAACAGCAGAAGCTTCTGGCAAACTTAAAATATTTAGTATTAGTGGTTTAGTCATTGGGGTATTGGCACTTATTATAGGTATTGTCGTTTTAGTGATGACCATGGGGGTACCTGCTGAGTTGGAAGAGGTTCAAAATACGATAATGGATATTGAAGATGGTTTAGCAATACCCGATCCTAATACCCAAACAATACAAGCGCTACAAACAACTGTCGTAGAGTTACAAGCAGAAAATATTAGACTAACAACGACACTAGGCCGGCTTGAACAACAAATAGCAGATAACAAAAAGCAGAGCGCTGAATTATTAAAAGCTGATCTGGATCAGCAGTTATTAGTTATTACCGAACAGTTAAGTACTTTAGAGCAAAAAGTAGCGCAAACTCGTGTTGTAAAGAAACGAGTTGCTAGTACCAGAAAGGTTGCTCGGAAACCAAAGGTGCGTGAGTGGGTAGTAAACTTGGTGTCTTTTAAGCAGCGTTGGTATACAGATAATAAAATTGCTGAGTTTAAAAAGAAAGGCATTCCTGCTGAAGTGCTTGCTATTGATATTGGTGGGGTAGAATGGTATAGAATACGGGTTGTTGGTTTTAAAGATAAAATCGCAGCTGGCTCGTATGCTGTCAAAATAAAAAAATCACTAAACTTGAGTTCAGTTTGGGTGTCAGCTAAATAAACATATAGCTTACTTTGCGTGGTTGCTGCTTTTATTTGAGAGTGGCTGCGCTTATTGGTAATAGTATCACTCTAACCATTCAATGATATGTTCTTCTAAATCATTAACCTGAGATTCTTTCATTGCAAAACTGCTAATTGAAACGCCTGCATCTTTTACGCTATCTTGAGTCCCTGATACCAATGGGTGCCAGTTCGGTAAATCTTTGCCATCACTGAGCAATCGGTAAGCGCAGGTAGCTGGTAGCCAGTTATATTCTGCAAAATTATGTTGTTTTAAGTCGATGCACTCAGGTACTAGGCGTGTGCGCTCTTTATATTGGGTGCACTGGCAGGTATCAAGGTCGATTAAATCGCAAACTACGCTGGTGAAAAAAATATCGCCGCTATCTTCATCTTCTAATTTATTGAGACAGCATTTTGCACAACCATCACATAAAGATTCCCATTCTACGGTAGTCATTTCTGATAATTTCTTGGTTTTCCAAAAGCTCATTTTGTGATTTTTTCTTCTAGTTAAGGGGCGGGGATAAAATCAGACATCTGACTGCGTGAAGTATAAAACGGGGCAAACATTATGTAGAGTATGTGCTGCGCACCTAAAAGCGATAGGTACGTATTGCCGCCCTATTTAAGTTTGTGCCCCGAATTTCTAACACTGAATTGAAGCAGTTTGTATCTTAACCGTTTGACTGGCGCAATACAAATATAGGTAACCTTAGTTGTTTTGGGTGAGAGCTGTAGTGCTAGCCGTGCAATATTAAGGCTATACCCTTATAATAAGTGCAATAAAATTTATTTATGACGACAAATAAAACGAGGACTTAATGCGTAAAGGAATTATTTTAGCAGGTGGCACGGGGACGCGACTATACCCTTTGACTAAGGTAGTGAGTAAGCAATTAATGCCGGTTTATGATAAGCCGATGGTTTATTACCCACTTGCAACGCTTATGCAAGCAGGGATACAAGAGATTTTAGTTATTTCTACTCCGACAGAAATTCATCAATTTAAAGAATTGTTGGGTAATGGTAGTGACTTTGGTATTAGTCTAACCTATGCTGTGCAGCATACTCCTGATGGCTTGGCGCAAGCCTTTGTTATTGCTGAGGAATTTTTAGGGGGCGAAGGCGCGGCGTTAATATTGGGTGATAATTTGTTCTATGGACATAATTTGATTAAAAACCTAAAAGAAGCCAATGCAAGGGAAGTGGGTGGAACTGTTTTTGGTTACCATGTCAGTAACCCAGAAGCTTATGGAGTTGTGGAGTTTGATGATGCTTGGCTGGCTACTTCAATAGAAGAAAAACCGAGTCAACCAAAGTCAAGTTATGCCGTGCCTGGATTGTATTTCTTTGATGAACGAGTTGTTGAGTTTGCTAAAAAGGTACAGCCATCAGAGCGAGGTGAGTTGGAAATTACCGATGTGATGGCTCAATATCTTGAGCTAGGTGAACTGAAAGTCAAAGTTATGGGGCGTGGAACTGCGTGGTTAGATACTGGGACACATGATGACTTATTGGCTGCCGCTCAGTTTATTGCCACCATAGATAAGCGCCAAGGCTTAAAAGTTAATGCACCTGAAGAAATAGCGTATAGAAATGGCTGGATTACTGCTGAACAAATGCGTGAGATAGCTGAGCCATTACGTAAGAGTGGTTATGGTGAGTATTTATTAAAATTATTAGATGAGAAAATTCTTTCATGAGTTATATAGAAACCGCAATTCCTGATGTAAAAATATTTGATCCCAAGGTGTTTGGTGATGAGCGCGGCTTCTTTATGGAGACATTTCGTCAAGATGTATTCAATGAGCAATGTGCACAACAAGTATTCGTACAGGATAATCATAGTAAATCAGCACATGGTATTCTACGTGGACTACATTATCAGATGCAGAAAACGCAGGGTAAATTAGTGCGTGTGACAGCTGGTGAAGTGTATGATGTGGCTGTTGATATGCGGCAATCATCAGCCACTTTTGGTCAGCATGTGGGGGTTATTTTATCAGCAGAAAATAAGCGGCAGATGTGGGTGCCTGAGGGTTTTGCACATGGTTTTTATGTTCTCAGTGAATCAGCTGAATTTATATATAAATGTACTGATTATTATGCGCCAGAACACGAGGTTTCCTTATTATGGGATGACCCAACTTTAAATATAGCTTGGCCGTTGGTTGATAAGCAACCACCGTTGTTGGCAGAGAAGGATAAGCAAGGTCTTGTGTTTGCGCAAGCACCTTATTTTGAATGATTTTCCCATGCCACTACAGAAGGGATGTAGAAATTCAATCAGCCGTAGGTAGTCAATGAAAATTGTAGTGATAGGACAAAGCGGGCAGCTGGCTTGGGAGCTTGCCAGGTTGTCTGATGAACATATTGAAATTATTTGCTTTGGTCGTGAGCAAATAGATATAACGGATATAGATTCCATTAAGTCTAAATTACAAGCGAGTGGTGCGGATGCGGTCATTAACGCCTCTGCCTATACCGCTGTAGATTTGGCTGAGACCGAACGCGATAATGCCTATTTTCTTAATGCAACTGCTGTGGGTAATTTGGCGACAGTCTGTACGCAATTATCGTTACATTTTGTACATGTTTCGACTGATTTTGTTTTTGGTGGCACTAAGGGTATCCCCTATTTGCCTAATGAGCCGTATGAGCCCTTAGGTGTTTATGGGGAGAGCAAAGCCGCAGGTGAGCAATTAATTAGGCAAATTATTCCCGAGCAGAGCTGTATTATTCGAACTTCTTGGGTGTATTCCAGTCATGGAAATAACTTCGTAAAAACCATGTTGCGCTTAATGGCCGAGAAGCCTGAATTGGGCATTATCAGTGATCAAATTGGTTCACCTACTTATGCACAAGGTCTGGCGCGCGTCTGTTTGTTGGCAGCCGTTAATAAGGTGGTGGGTATTCATCATTGGAGTGATGCAGGTGTTGCCAGTTGGTATGATTTTGCGGTTGCCATTCAGGAAATTGCATTAGCAAAGCATATGTTGGCAAAAGCAATCCCTATTAAGCCTATTATGACTAAGGACTACCCAACCCCCGCTAAAAGACCATACTATAGTGTTTTGGATAAAACGAGTTTGGCTGGGGCATTACCAGACCTGCCTCAAATCCATTGGCGCGTACAATTAACAACAATGTTGGATGAGTTACAGGCATCGTCATAACCCATCAATTTAGTTGCATCAGGTACTTTGGTGCAAGCTATATTTTCTACGATACAAATAATTAAATATTACCCGAATGAAAACTTTATTAGTAACAGGTGGCGCAGGCTTTATCGGTGCAAATTTTGTCCATTATTGGTTGGAAAGCTACCCAGATGATAAGGTCGTAGTTCTAGATGCCTTAACTTATGCAGGTAATCTTGCAAATTTGGCGGCAGTACAGACAAACTCTCATTACACTTTTGTACAAGGTAATATTTGTGACCAAGAGTTAGTCGAGTTATTATTAGTCAAACACAGCATCACAACATTAGTGCACTTTGCTGCTGAATCACATGTTGATCGTTCTATCACAGGACCTGATGAGTTTATTGAAACCAATATTTTAGGCACTTATTCATTATTAAAAGCAGCCAAAAAAACTTGGATAGATATTCCAGTAAGTAAAGGTGAGCAGCCCTTAGCACATCGTTTTCATCATGTTTCCACCGATGAAGTATATGGAACTTTATCGGCAACTGATCCTGCCTTTACTGAAACAGCTGCTTATGCGCCTAATTCACCTTACTCCGCGAGTAAAGCGGCTTCAGATCATTTGGTTAGGGCTTATCATCATACCTATGGTCTAGCAGTCACGACGAGTAATTGCTCTAATAATTATGGGCCTTATCATTTTCCTGAAAAATTGATTCCTTTAGTCATTATTAATATTCTACATAATAAGTCACTGCCCATTTATGGTGATGGTATGCAAATTCGTGACTGGTTATATGTGGAAGATCATGCCTACGGGATTGATTTAGTGCTAAATAAAGGTAAGGTTGGCGAAACTTATAATATTGGCGGTAATAACGAATGGGCAAATATTAATATCGTCAAAGAGGTTTGTCATTTGCTAGAGCAAGCTTTTGTGACTGATCAAACGTTAGCTAAAAAATTTCCTGAGGCACTTGCGGCAATTAACCAAGATACCGAAGCATTGATTACCTATGTCAAAGACCGCCCTGGACATGATCGACGCTATGCTATTGATGCCACTAAGACCAATAATGAATTGGGTTATGTACCTAGAGAGTCATTTGAAACAGGGATTGCTAAAACAGTGCAGTGGTATTTAGATAATGATACTTGGTGGCAGGCAGTGATAGATGGCTCATACCAAGATTGGATTAATGAGCAGTATGTGTAATATTATTCTCTACACATAAGGGAGCTAGAAATAAATAATCGTTCGATATTGGATAGGGTTCTTGATTGTCTTTAATGGCTTGGTATGCAGGCGTATAGGAGCGTGGATGAAACAACCTCCTGACTTCTAATGTAGGTAATATCGGTAGTCCATACCTTTGGTCGCAAACTGCTGACCAAGCTTGTTGGGGTCGAGGTGGTTATAATAATGAGTACTGCTAAACTGAAGTTTCCCAGTTTTTAGGGGGGTATATAGGCGGATAGGGGCATTTATTAATGGGTTTGCCACATTGCACGCAAGATCCAATTAAAATCATACAGTCCATATATCGCTGAGCTTGGTTTCCCAGTTTTTTGTCAGCCAAATATTAGGAAAGTCTAATTTTCGAAAAATATTAGCAATTACTAATATTTAAGTACAAATTACTTTAAAAACAACAGGTTGATAGTGAATAAGGCTGTATTTTGTAGTATAATAAACAGTGCTAACAAATTGATTATACAAACAAAAAAGCCTTATTCATGTTCATTTTACGCGATCTTCTTTCTCCTCTTCAATCACATTTTTCAGAAACCACGCTCGGCAAAGAAAGAGCCTCGTTATTTGCCTATACGCTACTGTCGATCATTGTCCCGTTTACTTCCTCCATTAGTTCCAATTTATGGCGTAGCCTTGAAACGCTGTTCGGTATCAATATCAAGCGGAAACGATTTTACACATTCATGGCATCAACCAAATTACCGTGGCAAGGTTTATGGAAAACAGCCTGGGACCTGATCGACAACCCTGAAACGGACGACCGATTATTAATTGCCCTGGATGATTTCATCAACCCTAAAGTGGGCAAAAAAATCTTTGGTTGCGAAACCATTTATGATCATGCGGCCAAAGCCAATCAAAGCGACTACCCATGGGCACAAAACGTGGTAGCCATCGGTTTGCTCAAGCAAATAAAAAATCGTTGGGCCTGTTTGTTTTTAGATTTTCGCCACTACCTTCCACAGAAAGCGATTGATGCACAATCCGATCGAGCGAAGATCAAAGGTCGATTGCAGTCGTTTGAAACCAAGATCGGCCAAGCTGCACAGATGATCATCGGGGTTGCAAATCATTTTTCCGGCAAGCAAATACTCGCGGTGACCGATAGTTGGTTTGGCAATGCAGGTTTGTTAAAGCCCGTACGCAAAGAGGTAGGCAGTCTGTTTGATATTCTGTCGCGCCTGCGCTGTAATAGTGTTTTATATGATCTTCCCGAGACAAGACAATCTGGGCAGCGAGGGAGACCTCGAAAATATGGCCAGCGCTTGGGTTCGGCAACAGAAATGGCAAAATGCATTCGTCACGAAGCCGCCGAATATCAGGTGACTCTTTATGGCAAACAGCGTACGGTACTTGCCCATGAACGCATTGTCATGCTGAAAAGTTTAAAATGCAAAGTACGCGTCGTGTGGGTTTTTCGTAAAACGCAATGGATCGCACTGTTTAGCACGGACTTGTCATTATCGGTCACGCAAATGATCGAGTTTTATGGTGCGAGATGGAAAATCGAATCAGGATTCAAGGAGTTGAAACAAGACATCGGCAGTCAAAAAAGTCAGTGTCGTAATGCGCATTCCGTGACCAATCATTTGAATTTTTGTATGATGGCAAGTACGCTGACCTGGATTTATGCCGACCGTTTAAAGGCGGATCCGGAGCGTCGGCACAAAGTAAAAGGGCGCGCCAGTTTTGCCTTTTCAGACGTGCGGCGCATCATTACCGAGGCAGCATTGAACCCGGATTTTAATCATGTTTGCCCCAAACCAAGCAACTCCCCGATAAATCCACTGATTGCCGTACTGTTACGCATGGTGGCTTGATGATTTTTTTGGAAACTTCAGCTGCTAAAATGTAGCCTGCAAAATTGCTCGACACAAAAAACAGGAAAAAGGATTTATGTCCCAACCAAAACTTACCTTAGCTCGATTAGAAAATCTATTACTGACTGCCTGTGATGACTTACGTGGCAATATGGATGCCAGTGAATATAAAGAATACATCTTTGGTATGTTATTTTTAAAACGTGCGAGTGATTTATTTGATGCGCGTCGTGAAGAGCTAACTAAAATCTTTAAGGCACAAAAGCTATCTGATGAAGATATAAAAATAGGTAAGTATTCAGACACCCCCTAGAGATTTCACTAATTTCCTAGGCTTGAGAGCAATTATCAATAGCTTGGCATTGTTTTCTAGCTGAAACTGATCAACGGCTTCATTGATGAGTTTTATGATATGAAATTTATCAAAGGTAATTTCTGCCTCGGGCATGTTTTCTTTAACACCTTTAATAAAGGCAGGAGACATATCGCAACTCACTTGTTTAATTGCGCCCCTATCACCCTGTTTGGCTTCTAATACTTCCACAAAATCAACAACGGTTTTATGATCTTTGCCTGCACTGATATGCAGTGTTTTTCTCTCTTCCAAATCAACGAATAGAGTAATGTAGTCATGACCTTTGGCAATAGAGGTTTCATCCATTCCTACGATGCTTATATCACTGTAATCCTCACCCATCTTGGCCAGCTCAATATAGGTATCCAGTACCCGCCATATCTTATGATCGGAGACTCCCGTCAAGTCACTGACATTGTGAACCGGCATTGCTTTGCATAATTGAATTAATAACGCTTCAAATAGCAGTGTAAACCCTGAAACCTTGCCTTCCCAAGGTGTAGGTATGAGCCGAACCTTTCCATCATCACGCTTAATTCTGGGAACTCGTGCATGTAAATGACATTCATATTCGAAAAAATTTAAATGTTGCCAGTTTTTTTGAATGGTATCGTATGCCTTATACTCTTTTACTTTATTAGCAGCTCCATCAGGATCTGCAAAAGTACTTCCCCGCTCAAAGTCTATGTGTATGTCAAGTCGCTTTTCTTCAGCATTAAAATCAATAGATTTAATTAACCAAGGTGAATTAATATGGAGTGCTTGTTGAAATAATTCTGTTACCATAAAATGCGAATTCAGGTGGCTTATAAGGATTGTAAATTATAATTTACCCACTCACTTTTCAAAAGAGCCATTTAAAAATTGCTCCCTATAAATCACTTATGGTGACTGATTGCTATCGACCCATTGCTGGCAGGACATAATTTACTATTACCATCGAAACATTTTGTCATTTCATTGCTAGCATACAGCTATTTAAAATCAATTTTTACAATTATAAATCACCTATAATACGACTAACTTCAATGCAAAAAAATCACATGAGTTAGTCTATGAAGCAATTTCTTATTAGATCAGTACTAATAATATCAACTTGTCTGAGCTCTTATTCTTATGCTGATGATGTGTTCATTGTTAAAACTACCTTTTGCCCAATGAGCTGTAATTTTGAAACTGATCAGCTAGAAGGTTACTTAGTAGAAATTGCTAAAGCTGCTTTCAAAGGAACTAAATATAACTTGATTTTTAAAGAGGTAGATACTTGGTCGAGAGCTTTGTTAATGCTCAAAGAGGCTCAGGTCGACGGGATGATTCCTTCACTTAGTACCGTTGCTGAAGTTGAGGGAACAGTTCTTATGCCAGAAGAGTTTATAAGCAACACAGCAGATATTTGTATGATTAAAAAAGGAAACCCTTGGCTATTTAAAAATGTTAACTCTTTAGATTCAATTGGAATGTTGGGGGTGATTTCAGGTGGAGACTATGGGGAAGAAATTAACCTGTGGATGAAAAATAATCCTAACAAATTGACTTGGCTTGGAAGTGATCATGTTTATGAAAGAGCGTTAAAAATGATAAAGTTAGGGCGGATTGATGCTTTTCCAGAATCAAAAGAAGTACTTTTTTATACCAGACATAAACTTGGATTTGATAATGATCTAGTGGAGGGGGGAGAGACATTTAAATATGCCTCCTTTATTGGTTTTGGAAAGCAATCAAAGAAGGCGGTAGAATATAATAAAATCGTTACTGATTATATCCGTAAAATTAGACGTACTGGAGAGTTAGATGAACTATTTATGAAGTATGGCTTACCTGTTGTAAAAAAAACAAATCTTGATTAAGGTGGCTAATAAAAAATTCTTTCGCTGTCAGCCCCAGACGGGATGATAGGGGTGAGGCTTAAATATAATGTTATTTCTCATGATTTAATATAAAATCCCCATCTTTACTATCACATTATTTTTCTCTACCCATGACAACTATCATCCACAATGTTGACGGAAGCATCACCGTATCAGTTACTTTAGCTCTGGAAGGCAATATGATGGAAATGGAAAACACGATACTGGATGCGGTCAATAGCGTAGGATGCGTAGCCACAGGCGAAGCTTTAAAATGCTTTGATACAAAGGGTACTCCGATTATAAGAGAGGGTGTAAAACTCACGTCTAAAAACAGAGACAGCAAAAAATATCAAACGCCCTTTGGCATCATTGAAATTAAACGTCATGTTTACCAATCCTCAAAAGGAGGGCATATTTTTTGTCCATTAGAAGACTCGGCGCATACTATTTTTGCAGCGACTCCTAAATTTGCACAGCAATTGTCCCACAAGTATTCCCAAGGAAATGCCAATTCAGTTTGTCTTGATTTGAAGAATAATCACAATCGGATCATTGCCAAATCCACGATACAAAATGTAACGAACTGGGTAGGAAGTATTGCGACGGCACAAGAAGAAAAGTGGGAGTATGAGCTGCCTGAATTAGATGAACCCATTAGTACGATTGTTTTCAGTTTAGATGGTGCTTATGTTTTAATGGCAAACGAAGGTTACCGTGAAGCAATGGTTGGTAACCTGTCTTTGTATGACTGCGAGGGTGAACGCCAGCATACTCTCTACTTGGGAGAAGCGCCTGAATATGGGAAGGCAAGTTTCAAAGAGCGGTATGAGCATGAAATCACCTGCATAAAAGCCCGTTACCCCGATGCACTTTATCTTGGTATTGCGGATGGAGCCAAAGATAACTGGACATTTTTAGAGCAACATACTCAGCAACAATTGGTTGATTTTTATCATGTCACTGAATATTTAGCAAAAGCCTCTCATGCTATTTTTCCAAAAAAATCAACGGCTATTGATCGTAAAAAATGGCTGTCAGATCGTTGTTCCCAACTCAAGAATGACACAGGGGCGGCGCAAACCATTTTAGAAGAATTAACGCCATTAATGGAATCTAGGCTCACCAAATCAATCAAGGCGGATTTAGAAACAACGCTCACCTATTTTAAAAATAATATCGCTAAAAACAGGATGAATTATGCCTCACATGTTAATAAAAATTTACCGATTGGTTCGGGCGTGACAGAAGCAGCTTGTAAAACATTAGTTAAACAGCGGCTTTGTGGCTCAGGTATGAGATGGAAAACAAAAGGAGCTAAAGTTGTATTGAGTTTACGTGCATTAGTTCAAACAACAAATAGGTGGCAACAATTTTGGGAGAAAATTATTCAAGGTGAGGCCCAATATTTAATGGCTTAATACATTATATTAAAGCCTCACCCGATGATAGTCTCCAGAAGGCGCAGGGAAATTTGCCAATCCGAAGTGCGCGATAGCGCGCGAGGGAGTCTAAAATTTTATCCCGAATAGCCGTAGAGCCATTTGTGGTAGCCATGACTGAGCTGCTTTGTGCTCAGTCTGTGGCGGACGCAGGGCGGCTGGAGCCTAAATGATTCGCCGCGTGGCGAATCGATTTTTGTGACATGGAGTCCCAAAATCTATCATGAAGCGCGCGGTGGCGCGCCTAATTAGTGCCTTGAGTAACTCTTATTTATAAATAGCCTTGCTTTAATTTGAAAAATAAATTATTGATGCATAAAAAAACAGAAGCAGTCGAAAAATCAATTGCAATAAAATTATTAAACATAATTTTTGGTGTATATTTCTGTTTCACAGTTGTTATTACCATAATACAGATTCACATTGAATTGGAAGACTCGAAGCAGGTTATTATTACTGAGTTAGGATCTGTAGAGAGGTCTAATTACCTGTCCTTAGAGCAGGCTTTATGGGTGCTGGATAATAAACAAGTTGCTAGTATTGCTGATGGATTAATTCAATTGCAATTTGTTACTGGCTTGTCGATTAAAGATGATAAAAATAATGTTATTTTTTCGAGGGGAATAGTTAGTAATAAGCATTTATTCTCTCATCAGTTCAAAATAAGTCATTCTCACATCGTTGATAACTCTAAGTTAAAGGCAATTCATCTTGCTGACGTAGAACTTTTTTCAGATAACAGTATTGTATTTGAGCGTATTAAAACGAGAGTTATTTCGATTATCGTATCTGCTATTGTCAAAACAGTACTCTTATGGATGATCATTTTCGGGGTTTTAAAAAAATATCTATTCAGGCCTCTTAGTAAATTTGTTGATGGTATTGAAAAGGTAGAGTTAGCTTCACTAAGAAACAAAGCCATATCAATTGGTATTAAAGAAAATAATGAGCTTAAAGTGATTGAAAAATCATTTAATTCAATGCTGTTGCATCTTGAGTCACAAAGGATGCAACTTATCAGTCACGATGAAAAATTACTAGAAGCAAGTTGTAGGTACAGTGAGGAGTTAGAACGTAAAGTTGAAGATAGAACAAAAGAACTTCTCATTAGTAATGAAAAATTAAAGTCTTTATCCAATACAGACCCCTTAACTGCTCTTAATAATAGACGTTATTTTTTTGAATTAGGCAATAAGTTATTGGCAATGGCAAGAAGACAAAAGAAGCCATTAGTTGTTTTTATGTGTGATATTGATTTTTTCAAAAAAATTAATGATAAATATGGGCATGCAGTCGGAGATGATATTCTCGTATCTTTTGCAGAGACCGTTTCGCCCTTACTTAGAGAAGGTGATGTTTTTGCAAGAATAGGCGGTGAAGAGTTTGCTTTAATCAGCTTCGATTCAGGGCTTGATGATTCAGTAGCTCTAGCAGAACGAATTAGACAAGCGGTTGCCAACATTAAACATCATTTAACTGATGAAACAATTCAATTCACAATCAGTTTTGGTATGGCATCTTATCAAACTGAGAATGAAAGCCTTGACGATATACTCCATAAAGCTGATATAAAGCTTTACCAAGCCAAAGAAAGTGGTCGTAATAAAGTTTGTTTCTAATAAAGACGTTCCTACCTAATGGAAATTAGGATTTTGAATTTGCCCCAATCAGTATAATGTCTTATTATTCAATATACTCATAAAGCATATGGTAACCACCCTAATGTCATTTATAAAATTTGTTAGGTCTTCTCTATTCTTTCGATGTCTGACTTTATTAGGGCTTTTATTCCTTAATGGCTGTGAACCAACACCGCAAAGCGTTTTAAAAATAGGCACAAACCTGTGGGTTGGCTATGAATCATTATATCTTGCTCAAGACTTGGGTTATTTTGATGATAAGTCTATCAAGCTTATTGAAATGCCATCAGCAACGGAAGTTTCTCATGCTTTTCGTAACAGAGCACTGGATGCTGTAGCGCTTACATTAGATGAGGCCCTAGTTTTAATACAGTATGAGCCCGATCTGCGAGTTATTTTAGTCATGGATGTTTCTGCCGGAGCAGATGCTTTATTAGCTAAACCAACGATCCCTTCATTGACAGAGCTAAAAGGGAAACGTATTGGTGTTGAAAATTCTGCTGTAGGAGCAATTTTACTGGATGGCGCTTTGCAAGCGGCAAAATTGAGTATTAACGATGTCAAGTTTCAATCCATAATGGCTAATGAACATGAATCAGCCTATAAAAAAGGTCTGATTGATGCAATAGTTACATTTGAACCACACAAAAGCATTCTTATCTCTCAAGGTGCAATTACTCTCTTTGATAGCACTCAGATTCCAGGCCGAATTGTTGATGTGTTGGTCACTAGGCAATCAGTCATAGAACAACATAAAGACACTTTAAAAATTATTGTTGCAGCTCACTTTAAAGCGCTTGAATATCTTGATCAAAACACTGTTGATGCTACTTTACGTATTGCACCTCGTTTAGCCGTTCAAAGTAATGAAGTGATGAACCAATTTGAAGGCATTACCTTGCCAGGCGTATTAGAAAATCACAATTATTTATCAGTAGAAAGCCATATTCTATCTACATCGGTTGAAGAGTTAACATCTTTAATGACGGATAAACAATTATTGTTTAAACCGATTGATACATCTAAATTGATTAACGGCAGTCTTTTACCTGAAAAATAAAAAGGAATGGAGCCCTCATTTTTCCATGAAAAATAAAACCAAATCTTATCGATTAAAATTATGGCTACCTATTAGTAGCTTTTTTATATTTGCTTGTTTGTTGAGCAGCATATTTTTCTTCAATTATCGTATAGAACTGGACTTACTTCACCAGCAAACAGAGCAACATCTTCAGGAACAAATGGAACGGTTGCAGTTAAGGCTGGAGGTGTTTATTCAACAGCAAGATAGTAATCATATTGAACGCGAATTAAGCTATATCAATCTGATACCTCAGACTAAGATTATTTCTCTAATAGATACTAAAGGAACGATCCTTTTTGCCAATGACCGTAGCTGGAAAAACAAAGCAGCAAAAGATTTATTTCCCGAGTTTGATCTAAAGATATATACAAAAACACAAGAAAATTTCTATACCACAATACAAAATAACACAGAAACAACTCAATATTACGTATATACGCCGATTATTCTTTCCTCAACAGCAACACAATTACGCGCACATAAAGTGGGTGTGATTTACTTTGTCTATGATAATTCAGTTGCTCACCAAGCTATTTGGCAAAACACTTTTAAGCAAAGTGTATTAATTGGTATCGCGGTCATTTTTTCTATGTTGATATTGTTAATCATTCAACATTTTATTCTTAGTACCCCCTTAAGACGACTGATTCGTTTTACTGAAGAAATTGGTGAAGGCAATTTTTCCACCTCAAACCCATTGTTTGGAAAAGGTGAATTGATGTTGCTAGGAAAAACCCTGGAACAAACCAGTAAACTACTTCAGCAACGCGAACAAAATCTTGCTGTTACTTTAAATAGTATCGGTGATGCAGTTATAGCAACGGATATTGAAGGGTGTGTTGCTCGCATGAACCCAATAGCGGAACAGCTCACTGGGTGGTCGTTGACTGAAGCCCAGGGGATATCATTAAAAACTATTTTTCCTATTATTGACGCATCCACTCGCAAACCTATTGCAAACCCTGTAGATAAAGTTATTAGTACGGGAGAAACCGTTTACCTCAGTAACCACACCACTTTAATTGCCAAAGATAAAACGGAATATCAAATTGCTGACTCTGCGGCACCCATACGCGATGCAAATAATGCTATTTTGGGAATGATCCTGGTCTTCAACGATGTGACAGAGAAATATAAAGTCCGCGAAGAACTTAACAATAGCATGCAACGTTTAACGCTGCATTGGCAAGATACGCCTCTAGGTATGGTCGAATGGAATACCGCCTTTGAATTTATTGATTTGAACCCAGCAGCAGAACAAATGTTTGGCTTTAGAAAGTCTGAAATTCAAGGGCAACATATTACCCAAAATATACTACCCGAAAGTGCAAGAAAAGCCGTTGATAAAGTATGGGCTGACTTGTTAACTAATACTGGTGGAAGAAGAAGCCGTAACGAAAACATAACAAAAGATGGACGTATCATTCTCTGCGAATGGTATAACACACCTCTGATTAATGATGAAGGTCAAGTAATCGGTATTTCTTCTCTGATAATGGATATTACTGAGCAAGAGCGCCTTTCAAGGCAGGAACAAGAATATAAAACTCAACTGCAAGAAGTCTTAAATAGCATGTTAACCATGGTAGCCACTCTGTTGCCTGATGGAACGATTAGCTTTATCAACACTCCTTCACTATCAATACTAGAGCTTACTGAAAATGATGTGATTAATAACAAGCTATGGAATGGTCCTTGGTTTTCCTATAGCAAATCTATTCAATTAATGATTGAAAATGACTGTAAGCGTGCAGCAGCGGGTGAGACAATAAGTAGAGAAATAGAAATTGCAATCTTAGATAGACAGTTATGGGTTGATTTTAGTGTACACCCCGTCTTTGACCAACAAGGAAGTGTTAAATCACTGGTCGCTGAAGGCAGAGATGCTAGTAGACGAAAACTGGCTGAGGAACATGCAATTCGTAGCCAGAAAATGGAGGCATTAAGTAAGATTGTGGGAGGTATTGCCCATGACTACAATAATATGCTGGGGGTGATTACTGGTTATACTGGCTTACTCAAAAGAAAATGTCAGGATGTAGACGGAGCAGAAAAATTTATCAGTGAAATTATGCACGCTACAGAGCGAGGCAAAAAACTGACAAAAAAAATGCTTAACTTTTCTCGACCTGAGAGTAGTCATGCTGAGCCTTGCAATATGAATCTGGTACTTAAAGGTTTTTATGATATTTTAGCCAAATCACTCACCTCTGTTATCACGCTTCATTTTGATTTAAATACAGACGATTGCTTGGTATGGTTAGATGTCGGTGAGTTTGAAGATGCTATTTTAAATATGGCTATCAATGCTAAGTATGCAATGCCAGAAGGTGGGACATTGAGTATTAGCACTCACAATATTTATATCGCAGAAAAAGAGGCAAAATACCTCAATATAGCCGCAAATGATTATATTAAGCTCACCATTGCTGATACTGGAACGGGAATGGATACTTCTATAAAAGACAAAATTTTTGATCCTTTTTTTAGTACCAAAGGAGAAGCTGGAAATGGCCTTGGATTAAGTCAGGTCTTTGGATTTATGGAGCGGGCTGGTGGTGCCATTAATGTATATTCTCAAGAAGGGAAAGGCACACAGTTTAGCCTTTACTTTCCTCGCTATCACCAACCGACTAGTCATTCTAAAACAATAAATGTTACACGTGTTGAGCCTAATTTATCAGGCAGCGAAACAATTTTAGTGGTTGATGATGAGCCTGCTTTACGCGAACTAGCCAGACAAATTTTGTTAGATGCAGGGTATAAGATTTTAACAGCAGGTGATGGTAAGGAGGCACTTGATATAATACCTATCCAGTCTATTGACCTTGTGTTAAGTGATGTTATTATGCCTAATATGGATGGCTACCAATTGGCACAAAAAATATTGGAGTATTACCCCGAAATCAAAATACAATTAACCAGTGGTTTTAGCGGTGAACGACACAGCGTTTTAAGTGATTCAACGCTAAAAGATAATATGTTATATAAGCCTTATGACAGTCATGAGTTATTGTTGCATGTTCGACTTTTATTGGATGACTTGACTCTTCCACACAAGGAACAGTAATGAAAAACGTATCCGAGAAGAATAGGTATTGGAATTGGACTCAAGAGTTGAGTGTCGGTGTGACTGAGATCGATAACGATCATAAAATGATGTTTCAGCTTTTTAATGAAGCCTACCTACTTAGTCAAAAAGATTCGGATAGCGCTCACTTATATCGATTGGTCTCTGAGCTTGTAGACTACACAAATTCACATTTTAAACGTGAAGAAGCTATTATGGAGGCCTCAGCTTATCCTTATTGTGAGAATCATTTTGCCATTCACAAAGACCTTATTAAGCAGACAAAACAACAGTTTTTATTAGTAAAAGCAGGACAACTTTCATCAGCTGGTTTTGTTGTTTTTTTAAAAGATTGGTTTATTGAACATATTGAAGGAGCAGATCAACGGATATCACCCTATATTGTTGGGCATGAAGAAAATATTGCTAAAGCAATTAAAAAAGTGGGGCCATTAAAAATCTCTAATCACAGCATTATTTATCTGGTTGACGATGACGAAAGTTATCTTGAACTAATGCAGGCAATGACTGATGCTGCTGGCTTCAATAGTACCGCCTTTTTATCTGGGACACAGTTTTTATTGGCCCCCATTACAGATAATGATCTTGTGGTACTGGATTTGAATATGCCAGAAAAGGATGGCATTGAAATCATGAGAGAATTGGCAGGAAAAAGTTTGAGTCCCACTTTCATTCTTGTTAGTGGCTTTGACGAAAGAGTGCTGCACTCGGCAAAACAACTTGCAGAATCAAAGCAATTGCGCGTGATAAAAATACTGAGCAAACCTATAGATACAGAAGTCTTTATTGATGTACTAACGGAGGCTCACCAACAATGTAATGCCCCCCTTAGAATAAAACAAATACCAGACATTAAAGCTGTTAAACCTGATGAAAAAATTTCAGTTGAGGAACTGCAACTTGCACTAGAAAAGCATGAGCTCATTGTTTATTTTCAACCTCAAGTCAATTTCAATGATGGCTCATTATCTGGGGCTGAAGTTTTAGTCCGTTGGCAACACCCAGTTCGGGGGCTGGTTTTTCCTGATCAATTTATTCCTTTAGCTGAGCATCATCAGTTAATGGATGAGTTAACTGAGGCTGTTATTTTAGAATCCATTAAAGCCTATCAACAATTTAAGGTAGCAGGAATTGATGCTAATTTATCGATAAATTTATCAGCACAAAACATTAATGATCTAGCCTTACCTGAAAAACTGGGAGAACTTTTAAAAAGCCAGAATATAGCACCTGAAGCATTCACTTTAGAATTAACCGAATCTGAAGTACTGACTGATACATCAGCTGCCCTGGATATTTTTAATCGACTTCGAATGAAAGGCTTCTCACTTTCTATTGATGATTTTGGCACAGGTGATTCATCGTTAAAAAAACTGTATCAATCACCCTTTTCTGAACTAAAAATAGACCAGCACTTTGTCAGACGCATGGAAAAAGATGATGAAGCAGTTACCATTGCTAGAATATGCATTTTATTAGCAAAAGAATTTAAAATGCATACGGTTGCTGAAGGAGTTGAAACGCAACAGATATGGGATAAGTTAAAAGCTTTAGGTTGTGATATAGCGCAAGGCTATTTTATTGCTAAGCCTATGCCTAGCGAGGCATTTATTGAGTTCTGTGTGAATCATAAATAAAGGTTTTCATGGTTTTTTGACTGGCTGCTTTTGGCTGAGACCTGTCAGTTATATGATGAGAATGACTTATCATACTCAATGGGTAAAACAAAAAAGTGTAAAAATAGCATCTTCTCCTCCTATATGATTTTTACACCCTCTCGACAATCGCTGATGAGCATTGGGGGTGTAAAAATACACCAAACACACATTTCTAAGTAAAAATTACCAGATTTTGAGTTTTTTATGCCAAAGTTTATGCTGATTGTGCTTCTGTGATTAAATTAGTTGTATCGTTGGAGTGAAAGGAGGGGGAAATCACTGTAGTAAAATTGCATTGCAATAGAAGTTGCTGCTTTTGACAGGAATTTGTTGGATGCCAGTACGACCAGAAATCGACCAGAAGAAATTTTAGGCAAAAAAAAGGCCTGTTAAGAATAATCTTATCAGGCCTTCATTTGTTTGGCTTTAGCATGGTGCCCAGGGGCTCAATCGAATTGTGCTAATAACCATTTGTAATTCCTCATGAAAATTTATCTTTTAATTAAGATACCGTAAAAAATACCGTTTAATAAATTTTGTTGCTTTGTGTTTTGCTGGTGTAATTAGGTGCTTAACCATCAGTTCACAACTGGATAATACAGGACTGCTAATTTATTAACAAGCGTTGCATTTGATGAGGAATCAATAAAATAATTTTTAATTTAACCAGCATTTGACGATACTATAAGTAGGTACCCAAAAGTATCCTAACAAAAGCTACGAAAAATTAATCACATAATTTTGCCCAATATTGGCCAAAAGATTATTTAAAGCTTTTTTAAGGGCAGAAAAGGACTCATAAGTAGAAAAATCCAGCCACTCATAACAAAAGAAACTTATTTATTGCTTTTACCTATAAAAGAAACTTATTTGTTGCTTTTATAGGTAAAAGAACCTAACCTATTTATCAATATCTTCGCCAAATTGATAAGAAGTTAAACAAGCGAAAAATGGTCAGAAGTCGGTAAAATACTGGGTTACGACACCACAGTAGCTACCAAAATCTGACCATGTCTGAAATCATAGCAATACTTGTAGTACTAAGTCTAAGTTTATCCACGAAGACATTAAAACACTTGGTCTTAATAGTTGAATCTGTGTTAACAATGGCTGGGCGTGTCACGATGTTGAGCAGGTCTCGATGGACTGAAAAAGGAGGTAGTTACCGCACCGTTCGCTGAAAATCAGGGAAACGGAGCTTAGCGAAGTGATGATTTTTAGTCCGCAGTAGCCGACAGGGAAATTTGCCAATCCGACGTGCGATAGCGCGAGGGCGGCTAAAATTTCATCCCGACAGGCGTCAAGTCAGTGAGGTAGGCTTAACGAAGCGGCTTCTGTGCGTAGTTGATCCGGACGCAGGACGAACTGGGGCATATTACGATTCGCTCCGTATGTGAATGAATGTTGGCGACAGGAGTCCCAATATTTCATGAGGTAGGATGGCGCGCCAGCAGCGCTTTCGCTGAAAATCAGGGAAACGGAGCTTAGCGAAGTGATGATTTTTAGTCCCTGATAGGCGACAGGGCAATTCGCCAATCCGAAGTGCGCGATAGCGCGCGAGGGAGGCAAGAATTGCATTACGAATAGCCGTCCAGCCATTTGAGGTAGCAATGACGAAGCGGCTTTGTGCGTAGTCGTTGCGGACGCAGGGCGTTCAGGGCATCTCCTATCCGCTGCGTAGGTGAAAGAATTCAGGTGACAGGAGTCCCTGAATTTCGTGAAGTAGCATGGCGCGCCTGTTCAAAGAAGAGCATCAATGGGCAAAATTACGGTGGCTATTGATTAAAAGTCATTTGAGCGAAACCTGTTTAGGGACATGGATTTTCATTGCGGATGAAGTGGTTATTACAAAATCAGGCAAGGAAATGCATGGTCTGGGACGATTTTTCTCTTCGATCCAAAATCAAGCCGTTCCGGGGCAATTGAAAATTAATAGGTTAGGTTCTTATGATGAAACCATTACTTGAACAACTAAAAAAGCGCAGATTATCCCTCGGTCTAAAGCAAAAAGACATGATGCTGCGTATCGGTGTATCACGCCAGCAATATCAGCACTTAGAGTCCAATGGTAATCCTAGACTGAACACTCTGAATCTCATTGCCAAAGGACTGAAGAGTGAGTTGATATTAATCCCTACGGAAAAACTGAACCTTGTAAAAGAAATTCTTGAGAATGAATCATTATCATCACTAAAAAATACAATATCTAATCAAGATGAGGCAAGCACACTTGCAAATGATCCATGGAAGAATTTTCTGGAAGACGAAGAATGAACTCTCATAATAAAGAAAGCGATCAAATAGATGAAATCAATGTTCTTAAATTGACCTTGCATGGCAGGCTGGCAGGATATTTGGCCGGCTTTCAAAACGGCCGTAATGTTTTAAGCTTTGCAGATGAATTCAAGGACGACCCCTTACGCCCCACATTCAGTCTGATTACACATCCAGCCTTTCCTCACTCAGAAAAGCTCATGTCACAGCCATGGGTAAAAAATCAAAGGCTACATCCCGTTCTATCCAACCTGCTCCCGGAAGGTACATTGCGGGAATTAATTGCCCAGGGCTTAAAAACCCATATCGACAATGAGTTTCAAATACTCTCTTATCTGGGTCAAGACCTGCCGGGCGCATTGCTTGCCACACCGATGGAACCAAAAGATGTGCCGATGAATGTACTGAGCAGTCACGGTCAGGTCAAAGCCATACAATTCGAAGGCAGTAACCAAGAAAATAAGTTCTCTCTGGCAGGTGTTCAGATGAAGTTTTCCATGAAGGAAAAGGATGGACGCTACAACTTGGCTAAAAATGGCGAGCTAGGTGACTGGATTATAAAAACCCCATCCACCAGACATAAAAATGTGCCTTTAAACGAATATACCGCAATGTCCCTTGCTGCCTTGGCCGGTGTTGACATCCCGGATATAAAGCTTATTAAACTGAACAAATTGGATAAGCTGCCACAAATTAACCTACCCGATGAAAACCTGGCTTTTGCAATCAAACGTTTTGATCGTGATGGCAACACAAGAATTCATATGGAAGACTTTGCTCAAGTCTTTGTGAAATATCCACATAATAAATACGACTCCGCCAATTATGAGCAGATTGGCAAGGTAATTTACGGTTTTTCTGGTGATGGCCTATCTGATACACAACAACTTGCCAGGCGCTTACTAGTGAATATTTTACTGGCTAATGGTGATGCTCACCTAAAAAACTGGAGTTTTCTTTATCAAGATCAAATTACACCAAGACTATCTCCCGCATACGATATCGTAACTACCAGTGTTTATATCGATAATGAAACTCAATTTGCCTTGAACCTTGGTAAAAAGAAAGAGTGGTTCACAGTGACGCAAGACAATTTTCAGTATTGGGCCAACAAGTCCGGTATTCCATGGCGTGCGCTCAAACCGCATCTTGATGACACCATGCAAAAGGTGCGAGCATTATGGCCTGAAGCTTTGAAAGATTTGCCGATGGATGAAGAGCATAAAAACAAACTAAAAGCACACTGGCTTAAACTTCAAACCGACTTTCGGATAGAGGCTTAATAATCACCTTATTTCACTCGATGTTCAAGTTTTTTAACGCCATTATCTAGTATCAGGTAGTTGTATGTCAATTGAATTAAAAAATGATCAAATCACATTATCCACTGGCACCTTTAAAATTAAAAGGCTATAGAGAATAAAAGCTCAAAAAAATGATTTCTTTAGGAAAAGGACTAGGAAGTCATTGAAAGATAAACTGCTAGTGGGTAATGATATGTTACTTTTTACTAAGTAAGATTTGATCTTGATCCCCTTGCTTATTAACGTTCCTTTATGCCCAAGTTTATTGGCTTATGGCTAAAAAATAGAAAATATGATGTCAGATGATTTAAGCGAAGTGAGTGTAAATATCAGTAAAAATGAACGACTTGGTTTATGGGCAAATCAAGAGCAAGCAATTCTATTGAAAAGAATTGAAGTTAAAGCGCAATTAAAAGATTTTCTGGCAGAAGTTTCAGTATCGCAAACTTTTCTAAATACAGAGAATAAATGTGATGATGCAGATTTTACTTTTTTATTACCAACTGGCGCTGTATTACTTAGTTTCATATTTTGGTCGGAAGCAAGTGTTTGGATAAGAAAGCTCAGGTAAGGGTGCAAGCTGAAGCTGAAAGGAACTATATGCAAGCCCTTAACCAAGGCCTAAATATTGGTAACAATGATGTGGCTTTTATGCGGCAAGTTGAAGCAGGGCTTTATAAGGTTAATGTGGGGGGAGCTTAACCGAAATGAAACAGTGACTATCGTTTTTAGCTATTCGGAGCTTCACTGTTTAACTGC
Source organism: Methyloprofundus sp. (assembly GCA_016592635.1). Classification (NCBI taxonomy): domain Bacteria; kingdom Pseudomonadati; phylum Pseudomonadota; class Gammaproteobacteria; order Methylococcales; family Methylococcaceae; genus Methyloprofundus; species Methyloprofundus sp. The sequence continues at coordinate 3,129,343 of AP023240.1, read as the reverse complement.
TGGAACTTTATGTTGGCATTTACCTGCCATATATGAGGGGTGAGGCTTGAATATGATGTGCTAAGCCATTGAATATTGAGCTTTACCTTGAATAATTTTCCCCCAAAATTGTTGCCACCTATTTGTCGTTTGAACTAATGCGCGTAAACTCAATACCACTTTAGCTCCTTTAGTCTTCCACCGCATACCTGATCCACAAAGCCGCTGTTTAACTAATGTTTTACAAGCGGCTTCTGTCACGCCCGAACCAATCGGTAAATTTTTGTTAACATGTGAGGCATAATTCATCCTGTTTTTAGCGATATTATTTTTAAAATAGGTGAGCGTTGTTTCTAAATCCGCCTTGATTGATTTGGTGAGTCTGGACTCCATTAATGGCGTTAATTCTTCCAAAATGGTTTGCGCCGCCCCTGTGTCATTCTTGAGTTGGGAACAACGCTCTGACAGCCATTTTTTACGATCAATAGTCGTTGATTTTTTTGGAAAAACAGCATGAGAAGCTTTTGCTAAATATTCAGTGACATGATAAAAATCAACCAATTGTTGCTGAGTATGTTGCTCTAAAAATGTCCAGTTATCTTTGGCTCCATCCGCAATACCAAGGTAAAGTGCATCGGGGTAACGGGCTTTTATACAGGTGATTTCATGTTCATACCGCTCTTTGAAACTTGCTTTCCCATATTCAGGAGCCTCTCCCAAATAGAGGGTATGCTGGCGCTCACCCTCGCAGTCATACAAAGACAGGTTACCCACCATGGCTTCACGGTAACCTTCGTTTGCCATTAAAACATAAGCGCCATCTAAACTGAAAACAATCGTACTAATGGGTTCATCTAATTCAGGCAGCTCATACTCCCACTTTTCTTCTTGTGCCGTCGCAATACTTCCCACCCAGTCCGTTACATTTTGTACAGTGGATTTGGCAATGATCCGATTGTGATTATCCTTCAAATCAAGACAAACTGAATTGGCATTTCCTTGGGAATACTTGTGGGACAATTGCTGTGCAAATTTAGGAGTCGCTGCAAAAATAGTATGCGCTGAGTCTTCTAATGGACAAAAAATGTGCCCTCCTTTTGATGATTGGTAAACATGACGTTTAATTTCAATGACACCAAAGGGCGTTTGATATTTTTTGCTGTCTCTGTTTTTAGACGTGAGTTTTACACCCTCTCTTATAATCGGAGTACCCTTTGTATCAAAGCATTTTAAAGCTTCGCCTGTGGCTACGCACCCTACGTTATTGACCGCATCCAGTATCGTGTTTTCCATTTCCATCATATTTCCTTCCAGAGCTAAAGTAACTGATACGGTGATGCTTCCGTCAACATTGTGGGTGATAGTTGTCATGGGTAGAGAAAAATAATGTGGTAGTAAAGGCGGGTATTTTATATTAAATTATGATAAATAACATTATATTTAAGCCTCACCCTATATGAGCGTCATAGCCAATCAAAACTAGAGCCACAGCAGGTTGCCGAGGTTAATTTATCAGCTGCGCATAATTGCACCCTATCGGTCGATATTCAAGGGGTGATGCAATTAGCAACTATTACAAGTTCTTCACATACAATACAAATAAACGAAGTGAATGAAGGTAAGCAAATTCAACTAACAGAAGGGGATACATTTTTAGATCGAAACTTGGTATTGAATTTTACTTTAGCTATTGATAAGGCAAGTGCGTTAAGTAACATAGATTATGAGGGTTATGTTGCTTTAGCTTCATTTTTTCCTGTATTACCTAAAGGGCAGGCAATGTTCAGTCAGAAGTCCCGAACTATTAAATTATTGGTTGATTGTTCACAATCTATGGTAGGCGAGCCAATTGCCCAAGTGAAAGTTGCATTATTAAATATTTTGGACTTACTTAATGAACAGGATTACTTTGTATTGGTGCGTTTTGGCACTACTGTTGCGATAGATATACCTAGCCCTATTAAAGCGACTAAAGAAAATATCATGCAAGCGCGTGATCGTGTGATAAAAATGGAAGCTGATTTAGGTGATACAGAAATATTTACAGCGTTATACAGGACGTTAAAATTATCTTCCGGCAACGAAGAAAATATTTTATTAATTACTGATGGCAATACATGGGATGGCGCAGTATGTTGGGTAGATTTAAGTGAGTATGCAGAGGAGGGGATATTAACACATGGCAGTGAAGTGTGTGCAGAAGAACGAAGAGAGCAGGGGATTCTATCAGATACAATTATTTCCATTGCGAATAAAACGCAACAGCGTATTTTTACTGTAGGAGTGGGTAATGCCGTATCTGAACTTCTTATGCGTAAACTGGCTGATGGTACAAACGCAAGCTGTGAATTAGTTAACCCAAGAGAAAGGATGGCTGAAAAAATTGAGCAGCAGTTTAAACGTATTTATGTGGGTCAAGCACAATCAGTAGAAATAGAGTGGCCAATTCAACCATTTTGGCAATCAAAAGCAAAACCTCTTTTTATTGGAGATACGTTGCATGTCTTTGCTAGATTTAAAAAAGAACCAGTTGGAAAAGTAAAACTAAGGGCAGATTTTGGTAATAAAATAAAGGTGGAACAACTAGCCGATATTAAATTTATAGACTCAGGTAAGAAAAGGAATGAACTTTCTCGGATAACGGCTAATGAATATTTTAAAGGTGTTATAGGTGAAGAGAAAGACCTAGATGCAATTAAGTATCAGGTGATGACTGCAGATGCTGCGTATGTGATTGTTGATATGGAGCCTGAATGGGGAGGGGTTGGGGTCGTTAGGAGCCAATCAGAGGTACTATTCCTCACACTTGATGGTGGCTTCCCTCCAAAGAAGCGCGAGTTTAAAAAAATTAAGGGTGAAGTAGCCTTGAGAACAGAAGCAATGCCTATTTGGTTTGCTGATCGCTGTCATTCATTTTTTTCATCAGACCATCCTACAAAATTAGTGATTGAATGCTTGTCGCAGTTACTAGATGCAGGGTTAGATAAAGAGGTGTTCTACCAGTTAGAGTTTATAGCAGTGCTGACTCATGAAAAAGATGCCGAATATCAGGTAGTAGTATGTTTTTTATATTATTTATTAGAAAATTGCAATTACTTGGCACCCGTAACGGTTACCTCTTTTTCAGATAGAAAGTACTTTAACAAAAATGGTAACTACTCACCCCTATTCACTACCGTACACTTTTTAAAGCAGGTATTGCGAAGAGTAGAAAAAATGGTAATGTGGACGATTTACATTGAAAATACCCTACATTGTCAGATTCTTACAAGATTTATCGCACCATTCATAGCGGCCTTCAAAAATTCTGGGATTTTGATCCCAGCAAACGTCAAAATAACGGCTTAAATATCCTGACAGGGTTTATCTGCGGTATTATACAAAGTAAATCTGTTAAGTTAGCTAATGTGGCAGGAGAGATTCCAGGATCAGGTAAAGAAGAAAGCCAAATCATGCAATTGCGCCGTTGGCTGAAAAATGAAAAAGTGGGTGTCGATTTATTTTATTTACCCTTTATAGAGGTTCTTCTTCGGTGTTTAGCCAAACAAACGCTAGTACTTGCTATTGATGGCAGCACGACAGCGCAAGGCTGTATTACCTTGATGGTCAGTATGATTTATAAAGGTAGAGCTCTGCCATTGCTGTGGGTAACCCGTAAAGGTAAAAAGGGGCATTTTCCTCAAGATATGCATATCGAATTGATTAAATCCGTTCAGGCGATAATCCCGGAAGGTACGTCGGTCATTTGTTTGGGTGACGGGGAATTTGATGGAGCAGACTGGCTGGAAACCATTAGTAGTTATGGCTGGAAGTATGCCTGCCGAACGGCAAATAATGCGATATTGTATGAGAATGGAGATGAATTTACATTTAAAGATATTTGTCCCGAACAAGGAAGCATGACTGAAATATCGGCGGTTGAATTCACTCGTAAACGTAGCATTGTAGTAAGGGCGGTTGTTTATTGGGGGAGAAAATATAATGACCCTATTTATCTAGTGACTAATTTCCCCACAGGGGGTGAAGCATTTAACTGGTATCGCAAACGTTTCCGTATAGAAACGCTGTTTTCAGACCTTAAAGGTCGAGGGTTTAACTTGCAGAAAAGTGGATTAAGGGCTCCTGAGCGAGTTTCTCGACTTATTATGGCAGCGGCTTTAGCTTATATATGGATGGTTTATTTAGGGGAGCTTGCTCTGACTAAGAGCTGGGATAAAATTATTCATCGCAAAGATCGTTGTGATTTGAGTTTGTTTACTCTTGGAGTGCGGTTATTAAAGCGCCTGCTGAGAGAAGGAAAAATACTCCCTCAATTCTGCCTCACATTATCGGGCAAGGCATTGCTGTGAGGAGGTGAAAAAGTGTACGGTAGTGAACACCCCTATAAAAAAGCAATAAAACACTTGACAGCTTTTTCGATGACAAAAAACTTTTCTCTTGCACCCTTGTGAAATTTACACAGAGAGGTTGCTGTGCAAGTGCTGCATGAATAACCAACCGAATAAGGTGGTTTCGTGTCAAAAAGTCGCTTTTAGCCTGCTCAGAGCGACACCAAGAGGCCGAATAAACCAATGATATAATACAGTTATTCCAGAAAAATTGTATTTATTGTTAATGGCGAATCTTGATAAATCCACAGTAAGAAACGAAGTTGGCCGATTGAAGGCGGACTTTGAGAAGCTTTGTGCTGACGGAAAAATCACTGCTGAAAGTAAGACACTCATGAATAGCATGTTCATGATTATTGAGTTTATACTCTCCATCTTTCTTGAAAGAAGTACCAAAAAAGACAATAATAATTCCAGCAAGCCTCCTTCTCAAACTGAAAAAGATGAATCAGCCTTAGGTCATCAAGGAAGCAAGGGTAAGGGAAAAAATGAGAATAGCGGTCTCGCTAATAATACTCGAACCAAAGAAACCATCACGTTGTCCAAAATCGACAGTTGTGCCGTATGCGGTGAGTCATTAACCAATACACCCTGCATTCATATTGAAAGACGAACCAAAATAGATATTGTGTTTGAAAAGGTCGTTGAACATATTGATGCCGAGGTAAAACAGTGCCCCACTTGTGACTCAACTGTAAAGGGCTTGTTCCCATCGGATATGCAGGGCCCCTTACAATATGGTGATGGTTTAAAAGCTTTCGTGATCAATCTCCTAGTTTGTCAGATGGTTGCACTTAATCGCGTGCAGAAACTCGTTAAATCCATGATTGGCGTTGTTGTTTCGGAAGCCACTTTACTCAAGTTCATCCTTCGGTTACACCAGGCTTTAGAAAGCTGGGAGGCTCAAACGATAGAACAAGTTCTTCAAGCTCCCGCCATTCATGTGGATGAAACATCTCTTCGAGTTGATAAGAAAAACCACTGGATCCATGTTTATTCGGCAGGCGGCATAACGCTCAAGTTCTTACATCGAAAGCGAGGGAAAGAAGCCATTAAATCGATTAATATCATCCCTCGGTATGGGGGCGCAATCATTCATGATTGCTGGTCATCTTACTTCTCTTATAAACACTGCGGGCACGGTCTATGCGGTTCGCATTTGCTGCGCGAGTTAACTTTTATTTCTGAGTCCAATAACTATCGATGGGCACGCAACATGAAGCGACTGTTGCAGGAGACCTGTATCAAAGTCTCTAAATCGACAGAAAAGAAACTCAATGAAAAAGACTTGGCCAATTTGCAAAAACGCTACCGAAACATTCTTACGCGAGGAGAAAAAGAGTTGCCACCCATCCCGCCGAAACCAAGTGGCAAGCGCGGTAAAATTGCAAAATCAGATGCACATAACCTATGGGAACGGTTGAAACTTCATGAAGCCGCCGTCCTGCTTTTTGCAAAAGACCCGCATGTTGCATTTACCAATAATAGAGCTGAGCAGGACTTGAGAATGGCAAAGGTGAAGCAAAAAGTGTCAGGCTGCTTCAGATCTGAAATTAACAACCACGCTTATAAAACGTGGTTTAAGTTCGACCTAAAAGGCCGTCCTCAGCAAAACCCCTCTGGAGCCTTGCTGAAATAAGGCTAAGTTGTTCCCAATATTTCAATGGTTATTTATTATCTTGGAACTTTACATACTTTCTTATCATTTCTGCATCCATACCTACGGTATCAACACAATAACCTGCTGACCAAAAATGGTTTCCCCAATATTTTTTTGTCCGCAAATCCGGGAATTTCTGGAAAGCTTGGATTGCTGTCTTTCCTTTTACCTTTCCTACTAATTCTGATATTGCCACCTTGGGCGGAACCTTCACAAGTAAATGAACATGATCTGGCTGAACATTTAATTCGATAACTTCACACCCTGACCTCTCTGTATGCGCATAAATACTCTGGTAAACAAACTTTCCGATATCTCCTAGTTAAATTGCGGGAACAACTTAACTACTTGACACTCTTGAGCAGACTTTTACGCAAAGCTTTTTTTACCCCCGCCCACAGGGCGCGGTTATCTAAGTTGTAATATATGCACAGGCTTATTGTCGTATATCAAGCTACCTGCAAACAATGGCGAATCGAGGAATTAATCCATTGATTGCTATTCAAATGGCTTTAACTGGAAAAACCAACTCTATGGGGTGAGTAGTTACCAAAAATGAAAAAAAGGTCATTGAAAATGTATTCCAAGAGGCTTCAATCAATTCTGTGATCAGAGGGGAAGTGAAACGCTTAATTGAGGGGATTGCTTTAAATTGTAAAGAGACTGTATGGCTTATGTAATAGAGCCGTTTTAACATACTGATATTGTATTACTTTCTTACTATAGCTGAGGGTTTTACGTAATTAGGTAAACTAATGCACAAGCACGACTGAAAAATATTTTTGGTAGATTTAATTCCGCTGTCCGTTATTTATTATTAGTGACTCCCACTTAATAATAAATAACTGGCCTATGACTCTGAAAAAACCGTTATATTTTCCTCTTTACTGCCTGCTAATGCTTGGCTTGTTGCTCTCTGCCTGTAACAGCCCTTCAGAACCTACGCCAGCTGAGTCAGTGTCACAAAGCTTAAATCAGCAAGCAGCAGAGGTTGATTTTAAAATCCTCGATATCAGTGAATATCCGTACGAGAATAGAACGGCATTGCGTGTTTTTTTATCTGTTCCGGTTGATGCGAAAATAGATTTTAATCGCCATTTGCGTGTTAGTAATAAATCAGGTCAGCCAGTAGATGGGCACTGGATTTTGTCCAAGGGCGATCGGCAGTTACTTTTTCCAGGCATCGAGCCGGATCAGGAATATAATGTACAAGTCTTTAAAGGCTTGGTCGCGATAACCGCAAAAACCTTGGCCGCTGATGAGCATAAAAATATTCACACACGCAGTTTACCTGCGTTTGTCGATTTTGCCAGTGATGGTTCATTAATTCCGGCAGAACTTGTGCAAGGCTTGCCTGTGGTAGCGGTTAATGTGCAGCAAGTTGATGTGGATTTTTATCGCGTCACCAACGAGAAGATCAGTCAATTTCTGGATGACTGGAGTGGCCATGCAAGTTCTACGAGTGCCTGGGGAGCAGAAGAATATACCGACTATGCCGATCTGGTATATTCTGCACGGTTTGATCTTAACCCGCCTGCCAATCAGCGCTATACCACGCATTTAGATATTAAAAATATTAAAACACTGAATACTCCGGGAGTGTATTTGGTGGTAATGAAGGCGGCAGGGCAATACGATGACTACCAGATCACTTATTTTACCATTAGCGATATTGGCTTGCATGTACATGACTTAAGTGACGAACTTAATGTTTATGTCAGTTCATTGGCTACAGGCAAAGCAATAGCCGACGTTGAGTTAAGCTTTTTAGATCGGCAAGGTCAGGTACTTGCGGTATTGCACAGTAATAAACAAGGCAGTGCACAATTGCGCCTTATACAGGATAAGGCAAGGGTACTGGTAGCAAAACAGGGGCAGCATTTATCTGTTTTAAACCTAAAACGTGCTGCACTGGATTTATCTGAATTTGCAGTGCAAGGAAAAAGCTATCAACCTTTGGAACTCTTTGTTTATGGCCCGCGTGATCTGTATCGGCCTGGGGAAAAGGTCTATTTTAATGGCTTGTTGCGTAATGAGGATGGCAAAAAAGTGGCCGTGCCGCCCTTAAAAGCCATTCTAAAAAGACCGGGTGGGCAGGCCATGCATTATTTTACTTGGCAAGCCGATAAAACAGGGCTTTATCAATATGAGTTTACCTTGCCACGGCAAGCACGCACTGGCGAATGGCAATTAGATATTGCCATGCCTGACGGCAATAGTGCCGTATACTCATTTTCTGTCGAAGATTTTATGCCTGAGCGCATGGCATTGCAGCTGGGTACTACCGAGCAATCAAAATGGATTTTCAAAGAACAAGCTCTGGAAGTTGCGGTTGAGGGACGTTATTTGTATGGTGCACCCGCGAAAGGCAACAAAGTCAGCAGCAGTGTGAGCTTGCAAGCGAACAGGCAGCCGATTAAGCAATTTAAAGATTTTCTGTTTGGTGTTGCGGATGCAAAGATTCCTTATTCGGCATATGACAGTATCGGTAACGATATTCGGCTGGATTCGCAAGGAAAAGGGCAGCTCGTCGTTGACAGCAAATGGACCGCAGTAAGCAACACGCCTGTTAATATTGCATTAAGTACCAGCCTTTATGAAACCGGGAGCAGGGCTATCAACCGCTTTGTCAATTACACCTATTGGCCGCAAGAGACTTTATTCGGTATTAAAGCAGTCAGTGACTTGGATGCATTGACTGCAAATAGCGAAGTAGAATTTGCCTTTATCAATGCACGCCATGATGGGCAGTTGACGGCAACAGCCGCAGAAGTCACTTTGATACATGAACAGCGTGATTATTATTGGGCAAATACGGGGAATGGCTGGGAGCAAAAATATACCGAGAATAACAGTCCTGTTTTTGTACAAACAGTGCAGTTAACGGATAAGCAGCCTAATACCCTTAAGTTACCCGTGCAACAAGGTCAATATTTATTACAAATAAGTAACCCTGAAACAGGGCAATTAAGTTCATACCGTTTTCAGGTGGGTTATCAATGGGACGAGTTAACGGCACAGTCTGCACGCCCGGATCGTGTGCGCCTGCAATGGGATAAACCCGCTTATTTACCTGGCGATATTGCCAAATTAAAGATTATTTCCCCCCATGCAGGAAATGGTTTTGTTGTCATTGAAAGCAGCAAGCAAGCATTATGGTTTGCTCGGATCAACGTACCTGCTAAAGGGATGACACTTGCGATTCCTGTGGATGAGTCATGGCATCGGCATGATATATATGCGACCTCGGTGGTGTTTAAAGCAGGGGATGTGCAACAAAAAATTACCCCGAATAGAGCGGTTGGCGTATTGCACTTAAAGCTGGATCGTGAACCACGTACATTACAATTAGAGGTAACGACCGAGACTGAAAAAATACAGCCGGAAACCACGCTGACTACACAGATCAAGCTATTGAATGCTAAAGCGGATGAAACGGTTTATGTCACTTTGGCGGCTGTGGATGTAGGGGCATTGAGTATGAGTCACTTTGTGACCCCTAAGCCGCAAAAATATTTCTGGGAGCAGCGGCGTTATGCGATAGATCAACATGACCTTTATGGCAATATTGTAGAAATAATGGACGCAGGTTTAAGTAAGGCACGCTTTGGCGGAGATGCTGCTGAAGATGATGGCACGATGCCAAGAACGGATGTAAAAATTGTTTCTTTATTTACAGGTCCGGTTAAGTTGGACCAACACGGTGTTGCCTCCATTCCGCTCGACATTCCAGACTTTAATGGCAAATTGCGCTTAATGGCATTAGCGTATAGTGACAACCGTTTTGGTGCGGCTGAAAACTATATCACCGTTGCAGCACCTATTGTCGCCGAAGCTGCCTTGCCGCGATTCTTGGCGGGTAATGACCGATCCATCTTTACCTTGGATATGTTGAACCAAAGTGGCGTAACACAAACCCTCACAATAACCATTGACAGTACCGGGCCTGTTAAATTAAAAGCGACTACGCAAACCATCGTCCTGCAAGATCAGCAAAAGCAAATATTACGTTTCCCATTACAAGCTGAACAGCAATTTGCGCAGGCGACCATAAACCTGCACATCACGAATGGTGAACAAGCAAAGCAAGCGATCGACATTAAACGTCAATGGCCGCTGGCGGTTCGACCTGCATATCCTGCAATTCACCAAGTGATTCATCGCCAAATACCGGCACATAAAAGTCAACGCATTAAAGTGCCTTTACAACCATTCTTATTAAACTCAACCCAAGCAACACTCACGCTATCGGCGCAGCCGCCATTAAATATTGCAGAGCAACTCAGTGAATTGCTGGCTTATCCTTATGGTTGTTTAGAGCAAACCACGAGCACCAGTTATCCTTGGTTGTTTTTAAATGCACAGCGGATGCAGCAATTTAAATTAAATACTCTCACAGTGGCGGGAGAGGCGTTGGATTTAAGTCAACAAACGGCGCAAATTAACCGCAGTATCATACGTCTAGCCGGAATGCAGCTCAGCAATGGCAGTTTTGGCTTGTGGGGCAGTGATAGTCATGAAGAACGCTGGTTAACGGCTTATGTTAGTGATTTCTTGCTTGATGCACGTGAAAATGGCTTTGCTGTCCCCGAACCTTTATTAAGCAAAGCACTCACACGCTTGCTTTATTATGTTAATTACTCGGGGTGGCGGTATACGGAAGCAAACAGCCCTTATCCAGAGCACAGCCGTTTTGCTTATCAAGCCTATGCAGCATATGTATTGGCAAGGCTAAATCGTGCGCCACTAGGATCACTCAGAACACTATATGATCATCATAAACAAGAGGCTAAATCAGGGTTACCTTTAGTGCATTTGGGGTTGGCACTGTTAAAGCAAGGAGACACCAGTCGAGGTAATATCGCCATTCAACAAGGGATAGCCATGAAGCGTAATGCTCGACTCTATTTGGCAGATTACGGCAGCCCATTACGTGATCTCAGTTTAATGACCTATTTGGTCAATAAATATCATATTGCTGGTACTGAACAGGTGCTCCCAAAATTAAATTCTGTATTAAGTAACAGGCAGTACCTTAGCACCCAAGAAAGAAATGCCCTGTTTCTGGTTGCTATCGAACTGGCTAATCATGCTGATAAAGCTTGGTCGGCAACATTGCAGTTGCCTAAAACTAAACTGACGCTAACGCAAAATAAGGCCTATCAACAAACATATAAAGCAAGTGATATTCCTGCACACATCACGGTTAAATCGGCGCATGAGCAAGCATTGTTTTTGCAAATGGCTGTTAATGGCTACCCAAATAAAGCGCCAGCTGTAGAAGAAAGTACATTTCAGAGCAAAAGAAACTATTACTCGCTAAAGGGGGAGCTGGTTGATTTGGCGCATTTAAGTGTGGGGGAATTGGTCTTGGTGCATGTGCAAGTAAAGGCAAATGCCCACATTAAACAAGCTCTGGTGGTTGATTTGATACCAGCAGGTTTTGAGCTGGAAAATCAAAATCTCGCCAATAGCATGCCAATAGCTGATCTACCCTTCAGCATAGAAGGCGAGAAAGTAAGTGATATATTTTATTACAGTCGTCTTGATTATCAAGAATACCGCGATGATCGTTATATTGCAGCACTGGATATGCAAGAAGGCGAAGTAAGTGATCTGTTTTATCTAGTCAGAATGGTTACACCAGGGACATACACAGTGCCGCCTGTCTATGTAGAAGATATGTACCGGCCTTATATAAGAGGAATCGGAAAATCAGAACAAATGGCAAAGATTAGTGAAAAATAGCTGTTTAAATACCGACTACGGTTTTTAAGAGCAGCAAATAAATTAAGGCGATAACAGAGGGTTGATAATGCAGAAAAATAATAAAGATAACAATAAACCAGTGGCTGATATGGATGTAGACGTAGAACGTAAAGCAGCCTATGCGTCGTCAGGTATGTTTTTTGAGGCACTGCTTGAAGATGACGATGATGAACAAGAGCTTTGTGAAAACCGACAAAATGTTGATGATGACCCTGTGGAAGTAATAGCCAGTCATGATTTTGATGTACACGAACTTGCAGGCATTCATGTCGTGCAGGTTATTAGTGCAGAATGTGCAAAAAATGGCGGAGTTATTGTGGAAAGGCTTGGTGAATCCAGAGTAGAGTTACTTATCCCTAGAAATACCAAAACTGGTGATTTAGTCAGTATGCCTGCTAAAGGGAGGCAAGAGCTAACGGTTGAAATAGTTGTGGTAGCGGGAGGTGATCATAATGAAGATGAGCACAAAACGTTTCCTTGGCTCTCTTGGATTAAGGGTTTCTTGATCGTATTTTTATCTTTAATTTGGGGATTTGTGCTGATCTTTATACATTAAGGGACGAGGGTATTAATAATACTCGGAAGTATGACGCAGTTTTTTGGTTGTGTAGTCAAAAGGCAAGCTTCGGGGATTATTGAATTCTCTGCTCTAAGGTATTTATCGGATTTAAACAGTTCACTCAATGGCAGTAGTCATGCTCCTGTGCACTAATTTATAGCAACAGCCGTGCTTCATTTAGGAATATCTTGGTTAGGTTAGCAGGTACCATAGCGTCCTTATCATTTTCTATTCCATTCAAGATGCGCAGCAATATAATATCAACACCTTTTGGGCGAATATACCCTTCCAGACGGTTGTGCAAAGCAATTGGCGTTTCCTTGATTACACTTTCTAGTTGTTGTTTAGCAACGAATTTGAGGGCATCTTTTAAAATAAACCCTGGTAAACTATGTCCGTGAATACCGCCACACAATATACTGTAGTGGTCAAGTAAAACGGGACACATTCTTAGGCTATTTTTTTCTGGAATTCACGTTCAAACTCTAAGGGTGATTTATAGCCCAATATAGAGTGTGTTCGCTTACCATTATAAAAAGCCAGATAATCAATAATACTCAGCTTTGCTGCTTCTTTCGTTCTGAACTTTTCGTAATTCAATTGTTCATGTTTTAGGCTGCGAAAAAACCGCTCTGTAGGGCTATTATCCCAGCAGTTACCCTTTCGGCTCATGCTTTGCTCCATTTTCATGATATCCAAGTGGTCACGGTACTCTTTGCTCGCATATTGGCTGCCACGATCCGAATGATGCAGTAGCCCAGGCTTAGGTTTTCTACGCCAAAAAGCCATCTGTAACGCATCTAAACAAAGTGAAGTACGCATATGATCGTTAATCGCCCAACCCACCACTTGGCGTGAAAATAAATCGATAACGACAGCAACATAAAGCCAGCCTTCAAGTGTCCAAAGTAGAGTAAGAAACAGGACGTAGTCGAACTATTTTCCTGCTTCTCCTCCCCGAACCATACGTGCGCCTTTCAACGCATACGGCTCTCCATTTAAGAGTGGCTCATAGCCATTGCAACATCTTTATAGCGAGAGGTGATGGTATTCCTGTCTTCATTCCGTGTAATATACGGATTGGTTTCTGGGTTACGCCACCGAAATTGACTTTTACGACTGGTCACCAATCGTCTAAGTGCTACACCGTCTAGGTTCCCTCTACTATTACGACCATACAAAACCCAAGTTTTCGCTTTACTTTTATCGGGTCGCCGAAACCATTGCCTCATCAGAGATTTGATTGAAGTACGATATTTCTTGGCTAGCCAATGCCCGATTTTCCAGAACAATATCTGATCTAGTTTTCCAAACATGACCGCTGTATAGTCGGTAAATTGATAGAAGTTTGCCCACCCCGTTAACTTTCGGTTTATGCGAACTATCAGGTCTATCTTGTTCTCACTATAATTACTGGACAATTCATTCACTAATTTTGCTGCGAAGTTTTTGAATTTATCCTTAGGTATCGTTGTTACTATCCGCTTATTACCACGCCCACCTCGTTTACGAATGATCCTATGCCCAAGAAAAACGAAGCCGTCGTCAACATGAGTGACATGAGTTTTATCCATATTTAATGTTAATTTCAGTCCATCTTCCAAAAAGCTTCGGCATTCTTCACGAATGGCTTCGGCTTGCGCTTTGCTCCCTTTAACAATAACAACAAAATCATCTGCGTAACGACAATAGCTAATAGCTGGCCGCCATTGCCTGCTTTCTAAAATCGCAATAGGTCTCTTAATCTCAATACTGTGATTCCAGTACCATCGATCTTTCCTCGCTTTATTGTTCAGGTATTTTGCCTCCAGCCATTGATCAAACTCGTTGAGCATAATGTTGGATAGCAATGGCGATATCACACCCCCTTGCGGAACACCTTCACTTGACGCGCAAAATAGACCTTGATCAACATGACCTGCTTTGATAAATTTCCAAAGCAGCGTTAGAAACCGTTGATCACAGATTCTTTTCCGTACATATTTCAATAACAATTTATGATGTACTGTATCAAAGTAGCTTGCTAGATCACCTTCGATGATCCATCGGCCTGCCGTGTAAGTATTATCTTGTAACTGAAATTTCACTGTCCTAATGGCATGATGAACACTGCGTTCCGGCCTGAACCCATAGGATGAGCGATGAAAATCGCTTTCCCATATAGGCTCCATAGCCATTAACATGGCTCGCTGTACAATTCGGTCAGTCAATGTCGGAATACCTAAAGGCCTTTGTTTACCATTTGCTTTAGGAATATAAACTCGCCTTGCTGGTGAAGGGGTATATTCTCCTGATAACAACTGTAGCCGAACCTGCTCCAGGTGTTGTTCAAGGTATCCTTCTAGCATGGCTTTGTTGACTCCATCAATGCCCGATGTTTTAGCACCGCTTGATGCTAAAGTAATACGAGCTGCTTCAAGCATCCAAGACCGATTAGTAATGAGTCGTAACAAACGATCAAATTTACGTTGATCATCGGCTTCAGCCCACACTGCAAGTTTGTTTTGCATTTCACTGATTATCAAAGGTCTTCACCTCACTATGGTCAGATAATTTGCCAAGCAAATTTCTTAAACTGTTTCCCTTCGCCATGTAACGGGTTTTCACCCCATCTCAGACTACTACGGAAACTCCGCCAATCTATTCATCATCGGGGTCACACTCCCTTAGCATCTAAATAGACCTTCCCCAGTCCACATGACGGACTCAATCATATTGGGGAGGCTGCCGATCGCAGTCTTTATCCTTGCGTGCTGCAAGTTGATACAAATGCTTTAATTTAACTACGCTCTGATCAAAGCTCATTTCTATTGTCTTACGTTTACAATAGAAAATGCAGAAGAAGAGGCTACCTGTCAATTCTTCTTATTTGTATTCCACCTGTTAAACCGTGTAGGTGGAGGCGACATTTCAGCCCATAGATACGGATTAATCGGTTCGTGTTCCTCAGCCTTCCAATACTTAGCCTAGAGATGCATCTTGGCGTAACGGTTTCGCCTCACATCCCGTTCCCCACGGGCTACGTCACTCCTCTAGTGTACAGAAGATCACCGCCGCTTCGGCTCACACTCTCTCATAGTAGAAAGTGGTCATTTGTTTAATTGCTTCTGCGATCGAAACAAATGCATTCCAAACATGCTCAAGCTTGTTGGGGGAGATCGCATCATTGTGATCGCTGTCAGTCGTCACTTTAAATTTCTTTGGGTAACGCACTTTTAACCCGAGCTCTGCCATCAAGCGCACTACTTTATATCGACCTGCCTTAAGGCCTATTTTATTAAGTGCATCTGACATGCGACGACTTCCATACACTTGTTTATTGTCATAAAAAATCTGCTTAATTTTTTCTTTGAGCTCAGCTTCTTCTTTTGTTTTATTCTGCCTGTCAGGATTGTTGGCCCAAGCATAATAAGCACTGGTACTGACCTTCATAACACGACATAAAGTGGTCACAGGGTATGTCTTCTGTTGCTCACGAATAAAGGCATATCTTATTCGGCTTCTTTCGCAAAGAAGACTGCGGCCTTTTTTTAATATCTCACGCTCCATACGCAATTGTTCGTTTTCCTTGCGTAAGTGTATTAACTCATCATGTGCACTTAGATTTAATACGGAATGATTTTTAATCGCTTTCTCTTCGGGGCCTTTCTCAGCCTTAACCCAGCGACTAATGGCGCTTAATGAAACCCCTAAATGATCTGCGGCTCGTTGTCGTGTATAGCCATTTTTAAGTACTAATTTTGCCGCATCCTGTTTAAACTCTAGTGTGTATTTAGGTTTTGGCTGTTTGTTTTCATTACTCATATTCACCTCTAATGACATTATAAAATCAGCCTCTAGATGTATCCTGCTTTATTAAACCATTACAATCACCACTCCGCGCATCCGGGAAAGTTGTAAAAGTTTGTTTGATCTGATCAATTAAATTTTTTTGCGTGAATGTTGAAATGTCTGTTGTTGTCACTTATCAGTTCATTTTAAGGTGGTAATTTTTATCAATTTTACCACTTAATCCTAAATTGAGAATTGCTGACAAGTTGGTCGATTAATACAATTAATCAATAACTCACTGCAAACAATTCAGAATGATTCGCCAGCCTGATTAACTCTTGGCAATCTTTTCTGGAGATGGCCGGTCCTCCATTGACTTCATAAAAGCAGCAGCTTATTACGTCATCTCGAAACTTGCCCTCAAAATATTTAAGCAGTCGGGTTGTCATTTATATTAGCCTCATTGACGGGATTAAACCTAGGCTAGACCAGATAGAATTTTTCTACCTAGCCAAGGGTTTAGATAGGAAAAAAGCAGTTTTCAAGTTTAATCTTGTTAAAGTTGTGCCGCATGGAAACATATTCTTCACTTGTTTCGCCAAATCTTTCTTTTGTGTTTTCCAGTTGTAATTGTTCTAAAGCGAGGTATGCACTTCTAGTGCTGACCCCATGGTTATTGGTATATTCTATCATGTTGTGCAGGTGATCAATCCAGGCATTTAGCTCTAGTTGATCGTCACCAATTTGAAACAATGTTACCCATAATCGTGACCATTCGTTTTCGAAAGTGAAGTTGTGGGTACTTAATTGCAAGATGATACTTGCCAGTTTGCTATGATAACTAAAATCATCATCTTGTTTGGTCATATGTAAAAAGATAGCAAATGCCAGCATTTCTTCCTTTGCACATAATTGATGAATCTGTGCGTTTATTGCCAAGGTGCTCAGTTGTTGCTGGGTAAAGGTTTGTAAATCTAGGTTTGTATCATCCTTATTTAATTCATATTGCACTATAAAAGCAGCCGCTTGCAATTCGGGCTGCTCTAATTCACAGGTATATCTTTTGCGTACATCGCTTGATCCACAGCCATATAAGGTGACTTCATTTGTAAAGTTGTCTAATTCTGGTGGTATAAGAGCACTTGAGTTTGGTATTTCTGCCGCTGTTTGTGCTTCTTCAGACGGTTCAATGAACGCCTTAATATAAGGTTGAACGAATTTTTCTACACACATAATATTACTTCCTGCTTAATTGAGTTTTTAAGGTTACTACGCGATAGCGTATTGGTGAGTTTTAAATAAATTGCTTATGAATAAGTGTTTCCCCTTCGGGCTTATGGTTGCAAATACTTGTCGGTTTGACTGTGTTAACTGGAAAGCTCGGCATCGATCACCTGAGTGACCTCGTCAAGTTCAGGGAGGCCATCAAATCTAATGCCGTTAATAAAAATAGTAGGGGTGCCATAGATTTTTAACTGATCGGCAACATTTGCATCGGCTTGAATGCGTGTTCGATATTTGTCTTGTTGCAGGCATAGTTTAAAAGCAGTTTTGTTTAAGCCGACTTGGTTTGCTAAGCTTATGAAAGTTTCATTGGTGAACTGATCTTGGGTTGCAAATAAGGCATCGTGATATGCCCAAAATTGCTCTTGTTCATGGGCGCATTCAGCCGCTGCTGATGCTGCATAGGTATCACCATCCATTATGGTGTGTCGAAAAACAATATTAAGTTTAGCTTGATAACGCTGTTCTAATTGGGCGATCATTTCAGCAAATTTGGCGCAGTAAAAGCAGTCAAAATCAGAAAAAACAACTAATTGAATAGGAGCCTCTTTTTTGCCGCGATGCAGTGCCATAGAACCTGAAATATGTTGGTACAAAAAATCCGACATTTTGGGTTTTGTTAATGTATTTTTTAGCGGATAACTCGCCATTATTTTTTCAGCTGCATTGGCACTTAAATCAAGTACTTTAAGTTGCTGTAGATTCACAAGATATTCATGCAATTCAATGAGGTCTTCTGCATTAAGCAAAGGTGCAAGCTTTTGTAGTTGTGCTAATTTGACAGCCGGATATTGGTTTTCTAATTGCTTTTGGCGTAATGCAAAGGGGTTTATGCCATGGTTGTTTTTTTCTTGTAAGATGATTTGTTTTTTTTGCCAGGCTTTAATGGCCTCCATACGAATTTCGTAAAGCCCTAATTCATAAACAAATAAATCATCTGCGATCATGATGTCAAGCTCGGATTGTGTCAGTCTGGCATTGCCCGCTTGTGCAATAATTTTATCGGCTTCTGCATAGGCGACGTTATGCGCTGCAATAAGACACGCGAGAGAAAATATGATGTTATTAATGGTGGATTTCATTTTTGTTATCCTGATTAGTTTGGTGTAATGGTAATGCTATTTGGAATAGCCTCTAATGGCTCGTTGCAAAGTGATAGTTCTTGCTCCTCAATATTGGTCTTAATTTTTTTGGTGCTTACAAATACTGACGGACAGGGAACTTAAAAGTAATAAAGATGATTATGATTTCTAGGATATTTTTGATGAATTGAATATAAACCAGTTTGTTACATGGGGTGAGAAGAACTCAGTTAACAGCTGGCAGAGTATAGGATTATATTTTTTAGGGTTAACACCTTGGGTATAAATGAGGGGGAATGTTTCATAGGCAGCCATAATTAAGGCAGTGAAAAACTATAAAACACAATACGAATAGGATATTATTCGAATGATAAATTTAATTTATAAAGGATGTTTATGGCTTGGTATGACCAGTATTTCACTCCTCAGTGGAAAACACGCTTTCATATACAAACTAGTAAGGTATTTGAAAAGCATCCCCAGTTAGTTGATGATGCTTTTCAAAATGCGTGGAAAAGTCTCTACTTACAATTAACAAAAGAAAGTCAAGAAGAAGTTGAGGCACCTTACGTATTCACAATATTCAAACATTTATTATTAGATGATTACCGAGAGCATTTTGGTCGCTGCCGACCTTTTCAATGGGTTAAGCGCTTAGGTATTGTATGGGAACGTATTGCTAAATTGCTTTGCCATGATACTCAAGCTTCGGCGAGTATTATTGCCGAACAACTCGGCTCTCAGGCAATTGCCGAGCATCCTGAAATATTAACTCCCAATCATATTGAGTCAATTGTGATACAGTTAAAAGCAAAAGAGTATTGCTCGAATATAGGTGCGCGTGAACAGTCTTTTGCAGAAATCTATGATTCTGAAGATAGTCGCTATAATCTGGAAAATAATTTGCAGGACAATGAATTAAAATTGTTGTTGGACATTATATTAGGTAGTGATGAAGCTGATATGGGATTGCATGCATTATCTGAACACATCATAAAGCAATGGCAAGCATTGGGTGCTGCACTTGACGATGTATTAAGTGATGATGACAGGTTAGTACTGGTTTTGATTTATGTTGAAGGCTATAAAGTTACAGATGTTGCACGCTCCTTAAACCAATCGGCGCATAAAATTCGTTATCAATTAAAACGGGTATTAGCAAAAATACACGACACCCTACAAAAGCATGCTGTTGATTTGAGTTTGGTGATGACAAGCAAAGAATACGAATAAACAGAATGGCGAACATATGCAAAACTTTTTAACTAGCGATGGCTGCCCGATAATATAGGCAATTCTACTTTTATGGCTCTCAATCATGCGTAAAAAAAAGCTATTAACCGACAAGACCAAAAAAAATTTAGCTGTATTAGCCCTGATGTTAGATACAAAGCAACCCATAGGTGTTAAACCCACACTATTGGAAATTGACTTATGGCGGCGTGGTAAGCTGAAAAAAAAACGAGCGAAAGAAGTAAAGTCCTTTGTGGCCAAGGATTCAGACTGTTATCAAGCATGGGTTGACCTGCTGGAAAGTGAGCGAATGCTAGCCAATGAAAAACGTGAGGTTAAGGATCAAGCAAATGGACTGAAGAAAGTGCTTGATTGGTTTTCCAAAGTTCATTATGTCCTGTTAGGGAAAGGTTTTGTCGCTGCGACAGCAATTATTTTTATGGCAGTGGTCGGTTTGAAGACCTTCATGCAAGCTGAGCCTGATGTTGTTAAGGTCGATATAAATAAACAATTAAACAGTACTTCAAATGAAATGTTAGTGTCGTCAATGCCTAAAGCTGTCAAGCGCAATGATCATTATAAACTACCTGACCCTCCTTCTTCTTTTGGCCCGAGTGAACGTATTTATGATTCGGCTGATTCCTCTCCTTTTAGTCCGGATGCAAAACTCTATAGTTCTGCTGAGCAGTCTGTAAGCGAATATGATCAGATTAAACCCATCATTTTGAAAGGTGTGCGTGATGGTCTGTTGGAGTTACAAGAAGCAGAGGGGGAGGCAAAAAGTAGTAGTGAGTGGGCTCGAGTAATGACGACATATCCTCGCAGCTTTCCCCGCTGCCCTGACACATTAAGCGCAGATGATTGCAGACGACAATACGCTTTATTATATGTTTTTGGTCGTTGGCTAGCATCAGTGCAGCTACAATGCTCACTATCTGATTCTACAATGAGCCTTTTAAGTTATGAAGAGCCATTAAGTGATTTTAATATAATATTTTCTGTGTATGTGAGTTTATCGCCGTTAACTGAACAGTTAAGTGACTGGCAGAGCTCTACTAATAGCGAAATTTTTTGTTTGCAAATTAAGCATTTTATTAGCAGTATTGATGATTAAAAAAATTTTTGGCTATGTATGCGTTATACCAATCCCAGTATATTTATAATTTAATGTAGTAGTCAGAGTATAATTAACAAATCATTTAATTTAACATGGATCGGAACAATAGCACGTCCAAGACAATTACCTAAAGAATTGCAAGATCATGATTTTAGTGAGCTTGCCAGAATAGAACGGCATTCACGGACACGTATCCGGTGGCTTGGTATGTTTCATCTCCAACAAGACCGATCCTATGCGGAAGTTGCCTCTTTTTTATGCGTTCATGAGGCAACCGTTAAAGGTTGGTTAGCGAGATTTAATGCATTGGGCCTGGATGGACTCAGAGAATCCTCCCGAAGTGGAGCCACACGAAAATTACCCGCAGATCAAGAAGCAAAATTTAAAAAAGCTGTGATCACTCTTCAGGAAGAAAGAGTCGGAGGGCGAATAACAGGCCATGACATACGGCAATTATTGGACGAGCAGTTTCAAGTAAAGTGCTGCCTAAATAGCGTTTATAATCTATTGGCTCGGTTAAATATTGTTTGGGTAACATCTCGTTCAAAACACCCAAAACAAGATCAGGTGATACAGGATGATTTTAAAAAAACTTCAGTCAAATAGTCGGAAACGTAACGCCGGACACGATTGAAATAAAAGATGTTGAAGTTTGGTTTCAAGATGAAGCGCGGGTAGGGCAGCGAGGAACCGTGACTCGAATTTGGGCGAATAAAGACGCGCCCTCGGGTCATTCGACAACAACAGTTTAATGCTGCTTATCTATTCGGTGCAGTCTGTCCGGCTAATGGTAAAGCAGCCGGCATCGTTATGCCAAAAGCCAATACGGAGGGCATGCAACATCACCTTGATGTGATTTCAGAGTCAGTCACTCTGGGTAAGCATGCCGTATTGGTTGTTGATAAAGCGGCATGGCATTTAACAGGAAAACTTGCAGTCCCTGAAAATATATCGATTATGCCACTTCCTCCTTATTCGCGGGAGCTTAATCCAGTCGAGCAAATTTGGCAACAATTACGACAACGGAGCCTGGCAAATCGATGCTTTAAAGATTATGAGCATATTGTTGAAGCCTGCTGTGAGGCATGGAATGATTTTGTTATGTGCCCCCGTAATATTCAATCATTATGCACCAGAAAATAGGCTATATTAGTATGAGAATTTATTGTGATTGGTATTAGATGTTGGTGCCTTTATATACCTGATATGTATATTTTTATGTAAGCAAGGAAAACAATCACTTATGATATTACCAACACTTAATGCATACATAGCCAAATTTTTTGAATGAGTTTGAGTTTCTTGCTTTGAGCGGCCTGCGTTTATTATTTTGGGTAGGTATTTCAGATTATTATATGTGGAAAATAGCCTGAACACTTGGAGTCTTGTTTTTGATCGCAGGCATTACAAATTAACGGTGTGATAAAATAATAGTTTAAGCTGGATTGAGAGCAAAGCGAAAAAACTAAAATACAAGAGAAATGAATGGCTATCACATATAAAAACGCCTTGCCACTGGGGCATCAATTGCAAAAATATACCACCAAGTCTATTTTAGGGCACGGTGGGTTTGGCATAACCTATAAAGCTGAAAAAATGTGTGGCAATTAAAGAATACCTGCCGCAAGATATTGCTGTGCGCGATGGTCAAACCACGGTAGAAGCAAAGGCTGAATAGTGATGCAAATAACTATCAGTGGGGTTTGACACGAATTTTAGACCGGCTAATGCATAACGCACATCGTATCAATTTAAAAGGAGAATCTATGCGAAAAACACAAGCAAATTTGACTGATGGTGAACACTTAGAGGTAAAATAGTCACAGCCCAATGCGTGAACCAGGGAAGTGTTCACGATGGTAATAATCGGCGTTCATGATCATGAGAATATGCATGCATAGTTGAACCGAACGCAGGGCGTGCTGGGGCACTGTTGATTCGCCGTGGGGCGAATCGATTTTTGCGACAGGAGTCCAAAAATCTTTAGTGAGCCACGCAGTGGCGCGCTAGCTGAAGGAAGAAACTGCTGAGTTAAGGCCGAATAAAAAGTAAATTCTATTTCCTCCTTCTTCTCATGCAGAATAGCTGCTTTTTCAAGCAAGGGTAGTGATTTTTTGTTAATATCGCCAAACTTGTTAGGTATGTTACTTAAGACCGGCTATAGCAATTTGAAAAAATAACTACTGTCAGAGCAAGTAGGTATTTTTTAAAATTTTTTGTGTAGATTTTTTTATAAGTAGAGTCCACTCAAAAAATCTAAGGCACTGATAATTAAAATTAAATAGCTAAAAATGATATAATAAATGCAAGGAAATTGACCAAAAACTAGCAAAACCCTTGCACATGATTCGAATACATAGCCAAACTCAGATGACCCTCGAGGGTTTTGAAACGCCTTTTGAGCGACAAATGGATAAAAATAACCGCTGGGTCAAACTTGGTGAATGTATTCCGTGGGATGAATTTTCAGAAGCCTATTATCAAAGCTTTTCGGCTAAAGTGGGTCGCCCTGCCAAGTCAGCTCGATTAGTGATCGGTGCCGTCATCATAAAGCACAAATTATGCCTAGGTGATGAAGAAACGGTTTTTATGATCCAAGAGAATCCATACCTGCAATTCTTCTGTGGGTTGGTTGAGTTTCAGACCGAGCAACCGTTTGCACCCTCCTTGTTTGTTGAGATAAGGCGGCGTATGGGAGAAGGAACGTTCGAACAATTTCAGCAAGCCATCATCAATCAAATGGAGGATGAATCGGCCAATGATGATCATACCCCGCCTGCAGGCAAGTCTGATGATTCAGATATCAAAACCAAGGTTGCAAGCCACTCACCCGTTGATGAAATGCCCAAGCATGACACCGACTCGCATCAAGGCCGTCTGATATTGGATGCCACGGTTGCCGAACAGGCCATACGCTTTCCTACCGACCTGAGCCTGCTCAACGAAGGCCGAGAAATCAGCGAACAGCTGGTTGATTTGTTATACGAAGCAACACGGGATGGCAGGAAGCCCAGAACGTATCGCCGAGTTGCACGAAAAGCCTACCTTGCCATCGCCAAGCAGCGCCGTCCCGGAAAAAAGAAGCTGAGGTGCGGAATCAAGCAACAATTACAATATCTGCAACGCAACCAGGGGCATATCGATGCACTTATTGACAGCCTGCCAAGCCGTAAAATTCCCCTCAGCCCAAAGCAGCTCAAACAATACTGGGTGATACAGCATGTTTACGCTCAACAGCTTGAAATGTACGACAACAAAACTCAGCGTTGTGATGATCGTATTGTCAGCATTCATCAGCCACATGTTCGCCCCATCATCCGAGGCAAGCAAAACAAAAAAACAGAATTTGGGGCCAAGCTGAGCTCCAGTCTGACGGATAAAGGCTTGGCGCATATAGACAACCTGGACTGGAATGCTTTTAACGAAGGGCAAGACCTCAGAGCACAAGTCGAAAACTACGCAGCACGACTGGGCTACTATCCCGAAAGCGTGCATGTGGACCCCATCTATGGAACCCGTGAAAACCGAGCCTATCTCAAGGAAAAAGGTATCCGCTTCGCCGGCAAGCCACTGGGCAGGCCGAAAAAAGTGACAGAAGACAATGCTCAGCAACTAAAACAAGAAAAACAACAGCGACTCACTGATTATCGTCAACGAATTCCGATTGAAGGCAAGTTCGGTCAAGGCAAAAACGGCTACAATCTAAACTACATTCGAGCCAAAACTCAACGCACATCAGAAGCGTGGGTTCGTAGTATCTTCTTGGTCATGAATTTGCTGGTATTGGCCCTGCATTTTTTTGTGTTCATGAAAAAGCAGTTGGTTTTGCTAAAATCTTATTCTTTTTTCTATCCCTTACGCAAAATACTACCTGCTTGGTTATCAAGGAAGTCAATGAGGCAAAATTTTGCTTTTTACTCTGTGAGTTTTTGAGTTAGCTCTAAGTATTAATTATACCCCCCAACTTATCAATACACTTATTTCAGCAAGGCCCCGAAAGGGGTTTTGCTGAGGACTGCCTTTTAGGTCGAACTCAAACCACGTTTTATAAGCGTGGTAGTTAATTCAGAACCGGTTGGATGTTTAGTCCCATTAAGGTGTGAGAATGGCCATACAAAATACAATGATTAATGTTAAGCCCGTTTGTCAGAAAGGGACCCTCCTACTTCAAGAAAAATGCAAACTTGCGTATCAAAAAAATGGGTTACTGATTGATAATGGTGAGTTCAGTATTGACGTTTCATTGTTTAGCAATGTTGTGGAAAACATATACAGTCAACAATCAATATTGGTTAATATTGAAGATAATCGGCACCTTAAATTTATTGATGATATTTCAGACTCTTCAGTGTGTGTGGAGTTTTCTAATAACGTGAAAGTAGAGGTCATTGAGTGGTTAGTAAGTAGGGCTAAAAAAGAGGTAAAAAGAAACTTAAAAACAAAGGACTTTGATGATGCATTGGAGTTAATTGATTGGAAAAACTTAATAATTAAAATTTATACAGACGCTCATGTAGATGACTTTATTGAAACTGAGTGGCTAACATTTATAAAAAATTTACAGACTTTATGTCTTGAGCCTGCAATAGGTGTAGCAGAAAGTTCTGCCGCAGCAGAAGGTGCGGTTATTCCTAAAATCATTTCTAGAGCAAACACCTTAAAAACTTACTACCCAGTATTACTAATAAGCTTAGGGGCTGTCTTTATATTTTTAATTTTGTTAAGCAATGATTTGTTGAAGAAGAATAATAATAACCTTGAGGTTTTGAGTGATATAAACCTTGATGAGCAGCATGAAGATGTTGAATTAGATCAAGCACTCATTATTCAAGATCTAAGCATTGTCCAGACAGATAGGGCTAGTGTTGACGCTGATGTACTAAAAGAAGTTCAGCCAAGCGAAGAGAATAATGTGTTGTTTGGTAGTAGTACAAAGCAGATTAGTAGCGCATATCAAAAAGCAGAGAAAAAAATTATTTTTGTTTGGTCAAAAGATGAGTCTGTGCTTCCTGATAAAAAAAAATGGGTAGGGTATAGTAATGATTTTTTGGATAGAATTATCATAGATTATGAAAAAAACAAGGTGATTATAGAGATAGTTCGACCCAGAAATATAAAGAATGCACATATTGAAATTATTGGTGTGATGCAAAAATTAGTAGAACATGATTCGTTAGCCTTAAATAAAATGGATCCAATTTGGAGCCAGTTTGAGGTGACAGGCGATAATATCTCTATTCAACAAATGGCTAAAATACAAACGGCAACCTTAGCAACAATATTAGCGGCAGGTGATAAAGAGCTAACGTTAAAGCGGTTTGAGGCGTCTCAACAAAAATATTATACACAACGAGCTGTTGCAGAAAATATCATTCATAGAGTAGAGATGGGGTTTGATATTGAGTTTGATAGCCTGTCAATTGATGCCTTATTACCTTATGTACTTAAAAATGCAAAACGATTTAAACTTCCTGAATCGTTGATATTTGCTGTTATTAAACAAGAGTCATCATTTAACCCTAGGGCAATTTCCCCATCTTCTGCATTTGGGTTAATGCAGTTAATTCCAAGGTGGGGTGGTAGAGAAGGTTATCAAGTTGCAAGACTAAAAGATAAAATTCCGGAGAGTGATTTGTTATTTCAGCCGATAACAAACATTGAGCTTGGGGCAGCATATCTGAATAAACTATACTATCATTATTTTAAAAAAATAGAGTGTCCACTTAGTCGACTGTACATTACAATCGCATCTTATAATCTTGGCCTAGGAAAGGTTAAGAGAATCATAAAAAAATATAGTTACTCCAATTTTTTTACTTATATTAATTCAGTAAGTCGCAAGGAAGTATATAATATTTTGATAAAAACCATGCCAATCGAAACAAAAAATTATGTTATTAAGGTTGTTAGTAATAAAATCATATATGATAAAATAATGATTTCTGAATCTTTTCAGGACAGGAATAGATGTTTAAGTGATTAGAGCGAGTACAGCTAGATGGCTTTTTATTAGCGTAAGTTGTAGATTGCCCTATACTTCAATATGTGGTTTTTTCTTAGTTTCTAAAAGTTATCATTTGATAAGCTTTATTTTGGATTTGTAATGACAATTGGTGCCAATCACTCTTTCGTTAATTTTTTACAACAAATATATCAGCCGGGTAGAAGCGAGCTAAAAATATCCGAGTACTATGATTCTTTTAGTGAGCTTGCAGTTGAGTGTGGCTGTGAGGTCGTACCAAATCCTGTTATCCAACAATACTCAGTTTTTGTTGGGGAGTATCATAAAATATCACCTGATTTAGTTAGTGTGATTTTCCATGCAGTACTATCTGAAGAGCCGATAGGTACTTTATTAGAGGTAAGTCAGTATGGTTTATATGATAGTGTAACCAATAACTTTATACAGGGATTAGTACCAAGAATAGTAGTGAGTGTTGGGCTGCCATTTCCTGACTGTACATTTTTGGTTGGAGAGCACTTTCAAACATCAATTGAAAAGATTTTATCTGAAGTGTTCTTACATAAACTAATAATGGGTTCAAGCCCTATAGAACAGCTGGAAGAGCGATTAGGTTATTTATATCAACATATCAACTGTGCTGAAATTTCATCCGACGCAAACAAGCTTGCAAAATTCAAACAAATTGAACCGAGTATACGGGCTTATTTTAATTTTATAAGTAACTATATAGATGATGTTTCTTTTGAATTTGAGGAGCAAATCTTAGAACAAGTAATGAGCAATGGCGCTGTTCAGTGTGAAAAATTGTGGTCACTATTTGAGGGAGATCTAATTCCTGCCAGTTCCACTGAACAAAATTGGATGCTGCCTGCGATAAGGCTAAACAACCAGTTAATCAAAGCCAAAGGGCGACTTAAGTTGAAAGGTCAGGCTATTTTTCATCAAAGCATATTGAGCCTTAAAAATGGGGAAATGACGGCTGAGAAAAAGAGACTAATTCACCGCTCAGTATCAATATTGCAGCAAACATGTTTAAGCGTTTCAGTAAAAGACATTGATAGCTATTTGGAATTGTTACTGGAATTCCCCAAACAAAGTAAATTATATGAAAGTTTCAGTGAAGAAATAAACGGTCATGTTTTAGTCAGTAATAAAGATAACCTTACCGAGCATGAACAAGTAGTTCTGTCAAAAATGCCTAGTATCAAGCCTCGTATTCGAGAAAATCGTGAGGTAGGTGAAGTTATTAATATAGAACGGTTTGGGCTAAGTGATTCAAACAAAAATATATTAATTGCACCTGTTGCTCATGTATGTGTTAGCAATACATTTCCTATCAAGGCAAAAAAATCCTATATTTGGTATGAGCGCTTATTAGATTCAAACTCTGATGAGTTGCTCACAGGATTTTCTCAGACAGTACAATTTTTTAGTGCTTTACTATGGAAAATCGAACGGATAAATGACAAGCCATTATCTGAAGAGGATGTTAGTGACGGTTTGTTAATTAGTTGTTCGAATATGTTAAAAGAAATTAGTATTAAGCCATTAAATTTAGCAATTGAAGGTCATGTGAATCACTTATTACAAGCATACTTGCCTGAGCGTTTCATTATTGAAAGCACTCAACAAGAAATAAAAGGATTGGGTTGTGCTGAAGAGGGAGTATCACTAGCAGAAGAAGATATTTGGTTTCACCCCGATGATTCAAGAACTCAATGGAATTTAGTGGGCATTAGTTTATTTTCTGGTGAAGTAATATTCATGCCCCTCGGCAGGGAGCGGCTCGTTGAAAAAACAAGCCTCATTTGGCGACAGTTAAAAATATTAGTAAATTGTTATTTTCAAGAAGACAAGATTGAGCACGACTTACTTAAATCGAAAAACATACTAGAAGACTTACATTCACAGTTTGAAATAGAAGAGGGGCTTTCCTGCCATAAACATACTAATCAGTTAGCTGAAGCGATTGAGTGTTTAACTGTGGCATTGAAACCTGAAAGTGACACACAAAAAAAACGAATGTTATTAATACAGAAAAATTTGTATCGTTGTTTTCATCAGGCGAGAAACAATTTTAATTTAACCATTGCAAAAGATGTTATTTTGAGTACTTTGAAATTAATTGATGAATATGATGCGTTAAATACAGATGTCGTGTCAGTTAACAATACTGCCTTGGATGATATATTGAGCTTAATGGCATCCCTTGACTATAATGAGGGGGAGCTTCATGTGCTGACAAGCAGAAGTGATTTATCAAATGAGTTATTCAAACCCTACTCAATTTATGAGCAAGCTTCATCAAAAATCATAGCGCAAGGAAAGTCGATAGGGTTAAAAAACAGAGGGGTTATCATTATACAAAATGGTAAGCCTGAATGTCTCATGCCTCCCGTTATTTTTAAAAGTGTTGGTCCATATTCTGAATTAGATACCCTCATTCAGTTTATTGAAAAGCGTCTTCCTAAAGAACAAGTGATTGGACAACAACCCATTCAAGCGCAATTTAAGACAGCGAACAACCAAACGCTTAATAATGTTCTCGCGATAATCTATATCTGGAGGATTATTTGTGGTCATGCGAGGGTGAGCTCTAATGACTCACCTGGGCATATGAATGAAAAAATAAACAAATTATTAGAATATTCGGATGATGATATGTTTGTCTACCTTCTCTTCTGGAAAAGGCTTAATACATTGTGTGTGTCATTAGAAGATACAGCCAAAGATGCGGGACTTACGTTTGAAAATGATAGTCATGGTAAAATTATCGTGACGTCTAGTAAAAAAATTTTGAAAGTTTCTTTGCATGAGCCAGGGCGGCCGATGACGACATTCAAAATTGATAGTAGAGATTTAATTTCAGCTTATATATCAGATTGAAATCAGCAAAAAAGAGCGAATAAAAGTATGTTTATGAAGAAAAATGTAATGAAGCGAGTTGTTATAGGCTTTTTAACTGGTCTTATTGCGATGATTGGATCCTCCTCTATTTCCGCCTCTATTTCCCGTGAGTCAACATCACTTTCCGCGGCTAAATACAGAGAAATTAATCCTGAATACAAGGAGCTTAAGACACTCGTATTGGTAATCTTTAATCGACAAGGCTCGATGAATCATGGCGGTGCCAGTGAAATAAGTTCGCATCTAAGTAGAAGAATGAGAGATGGTATGAACAAAGCAATTCAAACATTACTAGAAGACCTAAAAACTAAAAATAAAATTGGTGAAATGTCATACAAAGTAATGCTTGCAGGCTGGGAAACGCGTGAATGGAACTTACTCGCTGAGATCTCAGAAGCGGGTGAAAACTTGAGTGAGCTTGAATCTGCAGCAGGAGAATTTGATGATAATTTATTGGATTTATTGCGGAATAGTAATAGAGAATATTATGAAAGGTATAAATACAGAGATTATGAGCAGAGTTATTTGCTGGAAAATCGATGTACAAATCGTTCCGATGTCAAAGAATATCGACAATGCTTGATTAAGACACTATTGAAGCTTTCCGTACAGACACATCCCGATACTGCAATATGTCAACCATCAAGTATTAAATCGATGGAGGCATGCTTAAACATGATGCATGAGGAGCAGCGCAACCGACAAGATAAGTTCAATACATATTACACAAAAACTTTCGGTGAGGTCTACCTAGACAGCTCCGTAGGTTTATACCAAACACTTGAAACAATAGGCACCAGTTTTGACGAAGTCATAATATACAATACGACAGATGGTCAGTTCGACACAGCAAATTATAGAGATTTGGTCAGCAACGGTTCAAATGGGTATTCTAAGCCTTTGAAACCTTATATGGACATTTACAAAAAAATTGACCCACTGTTAAAAGAAAAAGAAATATCAAAGGCACCAGATGGCGATGGTCCAGTTGTTAAATTAATTCGATATGAAATTGCCATTCCAGAAGGTATTCGACCAAGATTAGAGTGGGATGGTAGTGAATTTAAAGCAGAAGAAAAAATACCTTATGGTAAACCCATGGAGTGGTCGCTCTGGAAAGAAAATGCACCAGTATTTAATTTTAAGGATATTAATGAAAAAATTGATATAAAGTCATACAAAATCGAATATTCTATGAAAGGCGGTGAAGAAAGTAAAAAAGGATCTGTTAAATGGCAGAAAATAAGTACGAGTGAGCTTGAATACATAAAAACATATGGACGTTTTAACGAGCTAGAAAAACGATATGCAAAATGGAGAGATGCTGCAGTCAAAAACAGTGG
The DNA here is from genome assembly GCA_016592635.1 of Methyloprofundus sp. Classification (NCBI taxonomy): domain Bacteria; kingdom Pseudomonadati; phylum Pseudomonadota; class Gammaproteobacteria; order Methylococcales; family Methylococcaceae; genus Methyloprofundus; species Methyloprofundus sp. The sequence continues at coordinate 3,098,286 of AP023240.1, read as the reverse complement.
CAATGTAAAGCTTCAAGAAAACCAGATCGTTTATAAACTGTCTTTACAAGGTTTTTACGATAAAAATATTGCACTTGGCTCTGAAGAAAAGCTTATAAAAATTCCATTTCATCTAAGTTATGAAGTGCCCATTAATGTTCAGTTCTCAAAGCTCCCAGGAACAAAAATAACACTATATGAGGCGGATAAACCTGCATCATTCTACCTCGGCCAGCAAGCGAACGAACGCTCTATTACAAATGATGTACTTGCAGGGACCAAGAGAGGTTTACTAAAATTTGAAAGAAAAACATCGGTTAAGCGAATTGAAGCCACACTTATCATCGGTGGACAGAATTACTCCCGTGATCTCGATATCACTTCAGTAAGTGAATTAGGTGATGAATTCGACTTTAAATTTGAGCCATGGATAACGGAGATCGATAACTTTCAAAAAACGGCTAAAAACGCCAGCATTATAAAAGCAGAATATACTCTTAATATTTATGGCGATGACAATGCGCCGATCGCTGAATTTATTTTGCCATATGAAATAAAATACGCAGGATTATTGCGAATATTTATTGAAAAATATTTATGGTATGTATTTGGTGTAATCTTCTTAGCTATCCTTGCATGGTTTGCTGTATTTGGCAAAAAGATGTGGACTGATTATACAAAAACACAAAATGATAATGCTAACGCTGCTAGTGAGAAAATCAAAGAGGAAGTTCGTCAAGCAATGGCGAACTGCATACAGACAGCACCGTCACTCATCAATGTTTACAATTTTGAAACAAAAGAGTATGTCGATGTAGATCTTGGCTCTGTGGATTTTCTCAATGACACTTTTTATGTGGGCAACTGGAAGGCAGAAGAAAATTCTTTTAAAGTTAAATTTTTAAAAATTAATGATAGTGATATATCGAAAAAATACGGGTTTGAATATAACAATAAGCTTGACTTTAACGGGCGTATAGACGCCGTTAATGAGTTGAAATATGATGTATTTGAAACCATTGAACAAGATACGGTTGTGCTGAAGGCAGTATTAGGGAAAGAATTCAGAGAACGAATTAAGCAGAGATATGCAGACTTAGAATTTACATTAATCAGAACTATTTCTTGTGAACAATTTGAAGGTTTATCAATAAGCGATAATTTTCGTGTGAAATTGAATGTAGTGGAAAAGGTTTAATGACTTTTAGGTGGTTTACTGCAATATCAGGCCTTTGCACATGTTTAATGGCATTGGCTTTAATGAGCTCCCCTGCTGCGGCTAACACAACGCGAATGGCGATCACTGTCAATGTTGTAAAGATAATAATCTAAAGTTTGATTCATATAGAACACAGGGGTTGCAACAGGATTACACAATGTAATAATAATTATGAATCATTCTGTCAAGAAGCGAATAAAAAGTTGTTAAAACATAATTGGAATGAGATGTCTTTTGTCGTCGCTACTGACACTGGCAACTTTAACTTAAATTTTCAAGATATTGTTACAACAAGAACGATTAAAGCGCTCACTTACCAAAATGGGAAGCTTGAAATATTAAAGTATAACGAGGAGGGTGATAAAGAGTGTAAAGATCAAAAATACACGACTGTTGTCGTTCGATGAATAATACCCGGTGACCACCTTATGTCGTGTCATGAAGGTCAGTACCAGTGCTTATTATGCTTGGGCCAACAACCCTGACAGGCAGAATAAAACAAAAGAAGAAGCTGAGCTAAAAGAAAAAATTAAACAGATTTTTTATGAAAATAAACAAGTGTATGGAAGTCGTCGCATGTCAGATGCACTTAATAACACGGCATTAAGGCAGGTCGATATAAAGTAGTGCGCTTGATGGCAGAGCTCGGGTTAAAAGTGCGTTACCCAAAGAAATTTAAAGTGACGACCGACAGCGATCACAATGATGCCATCTCTCCCAATAAGCTTGATCGGCAGTTCGTGACTAAAGCCCCTAATATGGTATGGACTACCGATATTACCTACGTTTGGACACTTGAAGGCTGGCTTTATGTGGCTGTTGTTATCGACTTGTTTTCACGCCAAGTCGTAGGGTGGGCGATTAACGATCATATGCGTACTTCACTTTGTTTAGATGCTTTACAGATGGCTTTTTGGCGTAGAAAACCTAAGCCTGGACTATTGCATCATTCGGATCGTGGTAGCCAATATGCAAGCAAAGAGTGCCGCGTTCACTTGAATATCATGAAAATGGAGCAAAGCATGAGTCGGAAGGGGAGCTGCTGGGATAATAGCCCTACAGAGCGATTTTTCCGCAGTTTAAAGCATGAACAATTAAATTACGAAAAGTTCAGAACGAAAGAAGCAGCAAAGCTGAGTATTATTGATCTGAAGTTTCCCAATTATTGAGAGGCATCTGCACGCAATACTGGTGCGTCGAAGGTTATTTTAGGTGGCTTTGCCATGTTTATAGCAAACCCCCATTTTATTCCCTTTAGGCAAAGTAATTTAAAATGAACAAAAAGGGTAGATTTTTCATGTGGTTGTAGCATCATGTCAATTTTACCATAAAAAATTATTGGGAAACTTCAGTTATTGATTATCTGGCTTTTTATAATGGTAAGCGAACACACTCTATATTGGGCTATAAATCACCCTTAGAGTTTGAGCGTGAATTCCAGAGAAAAATAGCCTAAGAATGTATCCTGTTTTACTTGACCATTACATTTCTGGTGTGGAGTCTGTTTTAAATGAACATTCATCGATAATAGGAGAAGATAGCATTACTTTTAGTGCTGTCTTAGGTCGAAAATTCAGAGAAACACTTGAAAATCGAGGTGCCCATCTTGAATTGATTTTACATCGTACTATTCGGTGTAATGAAATTCCTGGTTTTTCGGTTAAGAAAAAATATCAAATTAATTTAATCGTCTTGGTCAAAATTTAAGGAATAGCATGAGAGCAATTAGAATAGCTTTTGAAGAAAGAGCGAATGCCACTGTTATCGCAAAAAGATTTCATTATAGTGAAAGCTTGGTGGCGATTACAAAATGGGTTATTACACGGGTTGACGCCTCTGCCGATGAATATTTTAAAATCAGTTTTTCAGAAAATGATCCAAATTTAAGAGAACTGACAGTTGAGCCTGAAGCTGGTGGAACTGTCGTCTATTTTTATTTTCATGTGCAAAAACCACTTGATGAAAAGCAACAGTTTGCAACGAACTTCATTTGCGACGTGTTTTCGGGAATTCACCTAGATAATAGTGAAGAAGAGAACTTAGATATTCATGTCACCAGTAAACGAAAACAAGGAACTCATTTTTTAGCGGTTGACTTTGGCACCTCTGCTTCTTGTGTGGCATTAAAAAAATCCGCTTCGACTGATGACCCTTCAATCCAAAATACAGCGAGACATGCAGGGGTCGTAGAAACAATCTTCCCTTCAAAAATTTGGATAACATCTAAGAAAGGCAAAGAGGGCGTGTACCTCAAAACGCCATTAGTTAATCAAAACACGGGTGACAAGTACTATGTCGGGATGGGCATAGAGGCCATTAATGAAGGGATGGCGGTTAACCCTTCAGGAATCGTGAGCTCATTAAAAAAAATCATTGATAAAAAATCTCTTTTCTGGGAAAACTTTCACCTTTCGGAAGAGGATATGAAAAAAGCACCAGAGCTTATTTTGAATGCCTATTTAAGGTATTTGTTTAATCAAGTGTGTAAAAAAAATCCAATATGGGGGCGCTTGCCAAGTCCGCTGATAGAAAAAATTGTTGTTACAGTACCAAATGGTGCCAGTTTTAAAATGATGCAACGATTAAAACACAATGTACAGGTTGCTTTTAATAATGCCAGAATGGCTGGTGAACCAATGATTCCTGACTGGGAAATGTCTCCAGATAATATTGAAGTTATAAGTGAAGCAGAAGCTTCAGCTGCAGAATACATTTACCGGCTAAAAAATGGAATGCGCGACATTACCGTTAATGAGGCAGAGGCTGTGGCCGTATTTGACTTGGGAGCAGGTACAAGTGATGCAGTGTTGTTAACCTTTATTCGGGCAAGTCAAACAAATGCAAAGGGTGAAATTGAAATTTATCCACGGATGGATATAGAGAATAAGTTCGGGTGGGACATTGGCGGTGATGATCTTGATACCATTTTCTCTCGTTATATTCTGACGTCGATCAGTAAAGATCCATCTGTTATAAAAATGGACAGTGCGACGATCAAGCAGTTATATGAAAATATCGCAATTTACGATGAAGAGTCTGATTTAGGTGATTTTATTGAGGACCTTATTTATAACATTGGTTTTTTTGATCGTTATCACTCATTGAAAAAGCGCTATATTGAAAATGTTGGGGAAAATGAAGGTAATCAAGATGGACTAAACATATTACAACAGATGCGGTCAACGGTAAAAGATTTGGCGACTGATATAAAAATATCAATAGCGACACTCTATTACGACCCGAGTAAAAAATTAGAGTTTACAAAACATGGCTTCCGGCTTCTGAGTGAACCGTGTAATGGTCAGATCATTTTAAATACCATGTATCAAATATTAGAAGATCATGGATTATCCAACGAAGATAAACAAAATAGGATTAATGATCAATATACAATGGCATTAGAAGCCTATAAAAGCCTAGAGTGCGAATTTATTGACAACCTATCATCGATTGAGGTGATTCAGCCTGTTAAGTTAAACTTAGGGTCGCTGTATAATAGTGATAATCAGTTAAGCACATTTTTAGAGCGGGTAGGTGGAGAGTTTGTGGATGAGCTATTAAAAAACTGGCAACCAAAAACTGATAAAGGATTGCACGTTGTCATCTCAGGTCGATTGGCATTCTTTCCATTAGTACAAGAAACAATAATCCTTAAATTGGTTTCAAAACTTGATGTACTGGGTAATATTACACTTGCTAATAAGGGGCTCAAACCAGATGCCTTAAAGCGGACCGTTGTTTTTGGTGCCTGTAATGCGATCGATTCTGGTCAAGATCTAAATTATTTTAATCACAGAACATTTTCAAATTATGTTTTGCGTCATAATAACCAACTATCCGGTGTATTAGACGAAATAGCGTTAGTGAAAAAGGGATCTCAATTTAACAAAAATAGTCATGATGATATAGGCTCTATTGAAGGATGCGTAGAGGGGATCCGCTTAAGACCTGCTGCCAGAGCGAGTGATAATTTAAAAATATTTGAAATGGAGCATGATGATTTTCAAAGCACTAAAGAGTTTAATAAAAACTCGTATCGGATGAAGTTGATTTATGATTCTACCATAGAAAAAGATGGTGATTTTGATGATGATGGTGACAAAAAAGTACAATTAACACTGCTAGCGGATGGGAATAGTACGGTAAAAGTCTATCCCAGTATAGGCGGTGGGCAATACGGTGAGCCGAGAGTGTACGTCCCTGAGGCCATTGTAGATATAGATGATGACAATACCCCAGACGATGTTAATAACCGTTTTTTCCCTCTGTAAGTAAGGTAGTTTTATTCTTATGATTAGCTTAAATTTGATTCGGAATTTTACTCTATGTGTTATCACTTTTGCATCTCTTTACTCGCCAATTTGTGCCGCTAACACAACGCGAATGGCGATCACTGTCAATATTGATCAAGATAATAATCTAAAGCTTGGTTCATATAAAACACAAGGGATGCTACAGGCTACAAAATGTACTAAGTTGGATTCATTCTGTCAAAATGCGAATAAAGTTTTGTTAACGCATGATTGGAATGAGATGTCTATTGTTGTCGATGGCAACTTTAATTTGAATTTTCAAGATATTGTTACAACAAGAACGATTAAAACGCTCACTTACCAAAATGGGAAGCTTGAAATATTAAAGTATAACGAGGGGGGTAATAAAGAGTGTAAAGGTCAACAATACAAGACTGTTTGTCGTTCGATGAATAAAGCGATTAATTTGCCTCGGTATAAAATCGTACAAGAAATATTTGAAAGCGATTTTCAAAATCCAGTATTTCTTGGTACCGAAAATGATCAGATTATCCTAATTAAAATGAATAGTAGTTGTTGTGATTATGACGAAGTTTTTTCTGAATTTGATAATACTATGGAATATAACAAATTTAAGAATCAACCTTGGCGCTTATTTATTTGTAATGATAAAAAATCAAAAAAAAATTTAACGGAAGGAAACCCGAAAGGTAGTCTTTGGAACAGAGGAACAAAACCATCAGGAATTTTAAGCGTTGAAGAGAACTATGGAAACGAAATAGAGATTAGATTGAGGCCAATTGCTGGGGGCTGCAAAGATTACTTCTTGTTTAATAATCTGCTTAGAGATAACGCATCGTCAAAATTAAAGCCATTTTATTCAATTAAAATAACAATGAATTCTAAGAATTCAAAAAAACAACCATTCTGTAGTAAGCCGACGATTAATGGAGTGGAAGTGAGTGAAGTGGTCGAGCTTACAGGTGATGAAGAGGGGGAGTATTGTGAAGTGACACTGGATTTAGATAATTACTTTAAGCACATCATTAATAAATCCTATGCTGCAGAAAACAAAAAAATTAAGAAACAGCAGGATGAATTTAATAGAATTAAAGACTCTAATGTAAAGAAGATTGATACAGTCCTTACTCAGGCTAAGATAGTATTAGAAAAGATTTTGCAGATACAAAGAACGTTAACTTTAAATATTCAAAAAAAGCAGAATACTGATGTTAAGATTTTAAAGAAGGCTAGTAAGACAATCGAGGATCAGATTGACTTAGCGAAAAATAAGATCAAATATATTGAAAGATTCAAGAAGACTGTTTCAACGTCGAGTGTAGTAAGCGATATTGAAAAATTTAGACGAAAAGCGGATGCAGATGGAAAGTCGGTTTCAGAGTCACTTGACAAGGTGACGAGCATAGTTAAAAAGGCCGAGGATAAGTACAAAAAGATGTTGGCGGATAAAATAAATGCTCGCCTTGCTAAAAAGGCTAAAGATGAGGCACAGCAAACACAGACCAGATTAACAATAACAGAACTCTTAAGTCAGGCAGAGCAAGTTGAGCAAAATGCTTCAGATGAATTTGAAAGTGCTAGATCGACGTATGAAGCAGCAAAAGATGAAACAGACATCGAATTACTCAACATTTCAATTGTAAAAATAGAAAATGCGAAGGAACAGCTTTTTAACGCATGGAATGAATCAACTGGGATTAGAGATCAAGCATTACAAGCTAAAAGAAATGACACAAATACTGACATTGATGCTGATATTGAAAAAATTAAAACATCACTTAACAATGTCACAAAATATCAAGAAAATGGAATATCCCTTCACAGTGAGACCCTGACATTAAAAAAACAGTTAACTGATAATGTTGATGAGATTAATCCCGTCGTTAAGATTAAGGCGCCAGATGTTTTACAAACAAAAAATGCTCAAGGGGCTGCCAAGAAAAGAAACATACGTGTCGATATTAAGTATAGAGGGGTTGAACATCCACTAGCAAAATATGAACATGATTCGTTTAGTGCAGAGAATATAATGGACTTCGTGCAAACCTTAGATAAAAATATCACTGAAAATATATTTCCCATAATATTCAGAAAATACAATGAAAAATCACAAGACCCTTTTTTTACACTAACGATCAATGCCTTTAAGGCAAAAGAAGAAGAGCTATGCAGTGAAATAAAAATTCAACGTGAAAATGGAAACTATATTTGCGGTTATCAAGAGCCTGTAGAGGAAGAAATCGTGTTATTAATATTATCATCAATTATCATTATTATTTTCGGGATAGTCGCTTTTATCATTTTAAGTAATAAGATCAAACAAAAAGCAGATAAGACAAAAGTTGCGACGCTGGGACGTTTGATTCAACAAACGGAGAGTGCTTCAGCAAGAAAAACAGAGCCAAACCACAGGCAGCCTAATATGGAGAATAGCCTCCATAATCAGATAAATAAGGCAATTGATACTGCGCATGAGAATACAGAATCAATCAAGGTCTTAAAAGACCGGCTCGAGGTGCTTAGCAATAATCAAACTTCAAGTACTTTAATAAGTGGGATTAGTTCGCTTGAACAAACAATTTCTGTTGTCAAAAAAGACCTGGCTGAAAATGAACAAAAGCTCATTATAATAGCAAATAAGGTCAGGGCATTAGATGATAAATTCGTTTCGCATGAGAAGTTTAATAATGAACTTAGAGATGATATCAAGCACTTTGAGGCGGGTACAAATGTAAGTATAAAGAAAGTCACAGACGACCTTGCTATGGTAGTTGATGCGACCGTCAAGGTTAAAATTGAAGAGCTGGAAATAGAAAATAAAGTTATTGATAGAGAAATAAGAGTGCTGACTTTTACGACGAATGAAGCGCAGCGTGCTGAAAACTGGACCAGCTGGAATAACTATCTTGGTAAACTGGTCAGCTATCATAGCTCGTTAAAGGAGCTTCAATCTAAAATTGCGCCTAGTTTACTGCAGGTTGACATGTCCCCTGGTAAGTCTTTACAAGCGCTCTTCGATAGCGGGATGTCGGATGCAAGTAACTTAATAGACTTACTGAGGCTCATTTGTGGTAAGTGGGAAAATGAATTGTCTTTCAAACAGGTGCTGGCATCACAGAAAGTTGCATACGATACCTTAGATATCGCGATTAAAGACGATGGTAAAATTTGGCAGGCCGAGCTTAACGGTTTTTTCTTCTTTAATTTTATTAGGCCAATATCACAGTTGTTGGCGTTGCATCAGTTATTAATAAAAGGACTACCTGCAGAGTACGCATCACAATTGTCACCTAATTACACAGCTTTTACGGATAAAATCAGTGTTAGTTATCGTCATTTAACCAATGCGATGAGAAGCGCTAATGTTATAGCCTTAGACCTTGAGCTATATACTGACTACATAGCTTTGCAGTCCAAATATAGCCTTAATATTAGCGCAAGGGGTGCGCAATTTACAGCTGCCCCTCTAGGTGTTACAGCAACTTCCGTCATTCGATATGAAAATTGGGTGTTCAAGGATAAAATGACGCAAGAGTTGTTTAGTCCCAACTTAAATGTCTTGGTTAAGGAGTGAAGGTGAACAATATTGTTTGCGGAACGCGGATGGTTAGTTGTTTATTTTTGCTTACCTTGAGTATTGCCTGTACTCCAGTAAAAACGTTAGACCTTGTACCTGAGTCTTACCCTTGTTCTGTAGACATCAAAAACCAGCCACAAGAATGTAAACCGGCTCTACCTACAAATCAAGTAGATGCTAAAGGTGGAGCGCTGGAGTTTGATGACCCCGACTTAACACTTACTTTTGATGAGGGCACTTTATCTAAAGCTCAAAATATTAAGGTTAGTCAGAAGCTTAAAGAAGATCTACTGAGACAGGTGAAGTCGGAATCAGATGATTTGTTTAATCTATCCAATGTGGTTGAAGACAGTATTTGTATCGGTGGCTTAACTGAGCAACCAGATAAACCTGTGTCGGTAGAAGTGACTATTCCAGAATCGTTTCGAGCAAAGCTGACAGAAAACGATGAAATTAGGTTGATGTATCAAAACAAATTTCGGGGGGAGTTTGAATATCATTATGCTGTTGCATTGAGTAATGGCAGGACAAACAAACAGGCTGAAACAGTCACTGCTAATTTGCCAGCAGCAGCTTTTCAACTAGACGACATAACGAATGAATTTCAAGCTTGCGTCGTCCTAACTAGTACGCCTACTGCAAAGGCAGGAAGGCAATCAGGCCGTTTTAAAGAACAAGTAGAGGGGGAATGTTTAACTGGAGTAACATTAACTTATCCATTATCGGTTCCAACATCCAGTTATAAAGTGACGAGTCCTTATGGTGATCGACAGCATCCTATTTCTGGCAACTGGAGAAGACATAATGGGGTTGATTTAAGAGCTGCGAACCTAACCGAAGTGATTGCGGCGCTGGACGGTACAATTGTTAAAATAAGCAATGATCGTAAAGGTTATGGACACTATATTATTATGAGACACAATGATGGTTCTAAAACGAGATACGCACACTTGGATGTTAGCTCGGTAGATAAGAGTATAGTGGGCAAAGCATTCAAAGCGGGTGATTTAATCGCCTACAGTGATAACTCCGGAAGCTCTACTGCACCCCATTTACATTTTGAATATTATCCAAATGAATTACTAAGTAATACCAATGCACGTATTGATCCATTCCCCTGTTTTTCTACCACTTTAAATACGGCCATCACGATTAAAGACAGTGGTGAAGAGAAAGATGATGGTATAGTCGTTTTGATCAATGGACGTGAAGTTTGCCGTAGCAGTAGTACTAACGTGACCAATCAATGTTCTGTTAGTAACTTGAGGTCTGGTGAGGCTGAATTGACGGTGCTATGTGTAGAAGCAAAGGATTCTTATTGCACGTATGAAATTCAGTTAGATAAAGGGATGAAATTTAAAAAAAATGGGTTGAAAATAATAGAAGGCGGCACTTATAAAAAGGAACCGATGAAATATAATATTAATATTCCTTAGGAGCTTCTACTAATACTGGCTAAAAAGTAACTTATCCACTAGACTATATGGGTTTTTGGGTAAATTTTGCCCATTGTCTGAATTTTGTCGTTTTACATATTACTAAGCCGCAAGAGAGGTACGAGATATGCCAGTTTTGAGTCCTGAATTGAAAAGACATATTGAAGCTCAAATGATTCAATTTCAAATGCAACCTGTCGATATTGTTGCAGTTGAATACGATGCTTTGATTGCACCATTATTAGCAAGGGCTGTTGTTCGTGATAAACGTAAATATCACCCTTACTATGATTTTTTGTATTTAGTAGAAATTCGCTCGTATGTGAATGAAGAAGGAAAACCCAATATTAAATTCCTTCGCGGTATTAGAGCCCTTAGAAGAATTGGGCAAAAAGTAAAAACTGCACAGTTGGGAGATATCGTTACGCGTGATGTGCTTTATGGGAAAAGTGTTTATTTTGCTTTTCCTCAAGTTGCACAAGAGAAGATATATTTGTTTGAACATATTTGTACTGAATTTCATATAGATAAATGTAAAGAACACGGTTTGAAATTGTTTTAGCCTATTGCGATGACGTAATATAATGAATAAGAGAGTGAAAAATGAATTTATTTTGTAAAAAAGTACTTGTTGACGAAGGTAAAATGCGTGGCCACGTCGTTAGTGAGTGTAGTGCCTTACAAAATCTAGATCATTCAGAGGTTATTCGAAAGCTTATTAAGCAAAACAATTTTTTTGAGCCAAGTGAGATTAACATAGGCGTGGGAAACCTGGGTAAATATACATCAGAGAAAACATTTTTTCTGGAGTATGATCCAGATTTTAAACAAGAAAAAATACAGTTACTCCAGCAGCAAACAAAAGATAATACCGCAACTTCTGAGGATGGTAACACGACAGACGAAGATATTTTTGATGACGAAAAAGTCGATATTCCACAGTTGTCTGCAGTCGATCAATATGAAAAACTTTCTCTCTCAGAGCGGTATTATTTAACTAAAGCATTTGAACGATACCTGTCTAGTTTTAAATTACATTTTATTGAGTGGGCAGCGCAGGGCCTAGTCGAACAGTTTTTGGCAACGAATGACCCTGATGCTGAAGAATCATGTGATATGGTCGATTGGAAAATACAAGCAGCGGCTATTTATGAAAAAGAGAACATTGAAAGATTCGCATCAGATCAATGGGCTACCTTTGGGGGGGAGCTTGATGTTGTTTTTAACCGTGAGCTGGAAAACCTTAAAGCTGCGGCTGATCAAGAATGTAAAATATTAACAGAAAATGTTGAGGAAAAAATAGATAAAGCGCAATTAGAGCTAGATAAAGCCTACGTCAAATGCTTGGCTGTAAAATCAGTGATTGCTGTTGTGGTATTGATTTTTGGCATCCAGTTTTTTTGTATGCTTGAAGAATCAGGGTATAATATTGCTCAAAAAAATGCCAAAAAATGGCAGTCTGAGGCTAAAATAGAGGCTAAAAATACGACTGTTTTTGCTCACCTTTCATCAATTTATAATAAACAAGCAAACGACAAGCCATCATTAGAAACAAAATTGGTGGAGTTTTTCCAAAAAAACCCAGATCCAAAGCCTGCAAACCAACCTACTGTAAAATCTAGTTCTACCATTAAGTCTAAAGATGGCGCAGTGATCTCAAGAATGAAATTTGATGACCAAGAAATGTTAATCTCGGCATATATTAACGAATTCATCAAAAGTGAATGTGGTTGGTGTGATGGACCTAAAAGCCTGCCAGATGGTTTAAGTGAAAAAAATCAAGAGCTACTTGAAAACCTAATTGATGGCGATGATTTAAGTCAGGATGATCGTAAGCAACTATTTAGTTATGTTTATACAGAGTATGAATCACCACTATGTATCGATGAATGTAATAATACGCTATTAACTCATTATCATGCCCTTAGGTTTATTCACCAGGATTGGTTACCTAATTTAGGCACAGAAAATATTCTGGAAAACAGAGTGGATGCAAAAGCCGCAAAAAGCAAACTTTTGATGAGATGGGTAAAACAGCCTTGTTCACCCCCAAATGGATTTCGAGATATCTTTGCCAGTGTCAGTAGTAACAAATCTATTCAAGTTGCCGACTATGCTAAAAAACAGATTTTAGATAACCAAATAAAAACAGTAGGGCCTTGTGAAATGCCATCCATCTGTAATTTAGTCTCAATAGTCGCTGATGAAAATGCAACGAGTTCATCTATGGAGAAAATTAAGGCATTAGTGCAGCAACTTAACGAGATCAAAATTCCTAGCGATAAGAAGAATCAAACACCATTACTGGATTACTTGAAAATACGGTACACACTTGTATTAGACCGTCTTAATCCTGAAATAAGTACAACGAAAGGAAATATTCTCGATGGATTGCCACAGTTAATTTCAGGTACAAATAGAGATAGCTGTATTGATAATAATTTAGATTCTATGAGTTCTGAGTTAGATGAGCTAAGAAATTATAATGTTATATTAAAAGAATTGGAAAAAGGCAGCCTATCTCCAATGTTGCTGGGGTATCTATCTAAAACATCTGGTTTTTCAGTTGGACCTACCTTGCTAAAGCTCGGCAAGGATGAGCAGCTTGATCCAGATCAAGTCATCAAGAAAAAATTGGTTATAGCTGCTTTGGCTGTGATTAAGAAGAAAATGAGTGATGAATGGGCCAAGGAGAAAAGTAGTCCTGTTAACTGGGGTAAGTCATGGGGTCTGTTAATTAATGAAGCCCAGTCATTAGAAAGAGCTATTTCTAAAGATGACTCACTTAAAGGGTACGGCCAAATATTGAAAACGACTAAAAAAATGTTGCTTTGGATGAATTACTATGATTATAAAATCGTTTCGACATTTTCAAAAACTCATCAAGATGCAACTCAAACCAATTTTGATGTGTGGATAAATGGTGAAGGGGGGCGTGCTCTTAAAAATACGTTGAAAACACATACAACCAGCTTTATAAAGCCTACCAATAGAAAAAGATTTACACAGCGATATATCAATACTACTTCAGTCAAATTTGATTCAGTTGGGTTTAATCAGTTGTTTTCAGATCATACAAATTTACGGTCTCATATGAATGAGTTAATCGGATTGAAAAGTGAATTAGTGTCGAAAGAGTCACAAAAAATGGCGAATAAAAGATTAAATGAGTTGCTTGAAACGTATCTTTCTAATTACTATTAATATTAGAGTATATAAAGGTTAAAAGGGAATATTATGAGTAAATTTAAAGTTATAGGGTTTGTTTTATTAACCTTATTATTGAGCACTGAGTTTGCATACGCTTGGTGGTGGGATAATGAGGATGAGGTAGAAATTGTCCAAAATATTATTCGTATTACCGATGATACTGGCTATTTAGTTGAATCTTTAGGAGAGGATAAATATAATTTTTCTGTTATCGTCCCCTTGACGTTTAACAAAGATAATGAATCGGCCAGAAAGGATATTGTTAAAAATGCAGTCCTTCATTATTTAGCGACAAAAATTATTTTAAGCAATACAAGCAATTTTATTGAAGGTTTAAGAGTAAAGTCAAAACAGGCGGAAGGGTCGGAGTATGAAATTTCGGGTGCGGTAGATTACTTAACACTTAACTATCAACGAATGATTGGTTCAATCGAAATCATAAAGAAAAAGTATCCAATCTCATCAACAACATTTAAAGATACTCGAAAAAATGTCACTGCTGAATGTGGTTTTTTAATTTGGAAGCGTAAATGTGAAAAGCCAGTAAAAGTACTAGCCATCGAAAGTCAAGATGTGGATCTAAACTTAGCCAGTCTAAAACTTAGCCCAAGTATTTACAATTATGCAACGAATTATGATTCGATTTATACAGCAAGTGCACTTTTAGATGAAACATTTAAAGATGGCGGTGCAACAAAGGGGCAGTTTCTTTCTGCGCTGAAATTAGATCTTAATAAGGCGGAGAGTAAACCGAGAAAAGTTAGTATTGCAACTGATCTTTATGACTCTGAGTGTAAGCGGCTTCGCTCACAAGAAAAATGTAAGCTTTGGTCTGAAGATATCAGAAAGCAAGTTAAATCAGCTTTAAGTTCAACGATCAATGAATTATTTGGTGGTGGCACAAGTTTTAACATTAGTGGCCCAAAGGAGGAAACCAAGCCAACTTACAGCTATGCTTTAGAGCTTTCATTTAAAAAAGACAGCGAGGGTTGGATAGATGATGATTTTGTTAATTATCTAAAATTAAATGGGATCAGTTTTAATATTGGCGACACCTCATATCAAGCAAAATGGAAAGGTGACGATAAAGGTAATGATCAGTTTTACCTTGCAACATTTACATTAAACACCAGTGCAACATGTACTTGGAATTCTGGCCAATCAACAGTAGGGAAACTGTCTGCTGTTAGTTTAGATGATTCAGGTAAAACACTAGAGGCAAGCTGGTTAGCTTCTGGTAATGTCAAAATATCAAATAACCATTGTAATAAGGTTGAAGCAGATCACAAAACAACGTGGGTAATGTCGGTTAATTTTCCTGGTCATATCGCCAGCTATATTGAAACGACAGAATTTCTTAGTAGAATAAAAGGAATTACCCCGCTTTCGGCTAACGATGCATTGGAGGCTATGGGCGTTGATAATATCGTCCCTGTTGTTGAACTTAAAGTTGACCATATTGGTGGTGGTATTATTGGTAAAATCGTAACGATTAAGATGTATAGTAAGCCAGGGGCTTGTCAACTTGAAGAATTGTTAATATCAGACTCAAATAGTACGCTCAATGTGCTGCTAAAAAACTCTTTAGAAGATGGCTATTTCAATGATAGCGGGACTACATTCATACAACTTAAAGATGTTGTTGAGCAAGTGAAATCTGGCAGCTGGAAAACGATCAAAAAGGTTGAAAAATGTCATGGAACACAGGTTAATGTTAACGATGCCGCTCTGATAAGAGCTGTACCCAATGATAAAACAAAAAAAGTCTTGTATATTTATAATCATAAATCTGGTCAAAAGTCACTTGGTTATTCAGAAAACAGGTAAAAGCTATTTTTTATAAATGATTAGTAAGGAAAACTAACCAATGGTTGATCAAACAGCATATGAAGAGATACAAGGGCAATTGCAAGAACAAGTATTACGCATTGTCAGTTCTGTATATGGTCTCGATAAAACAATCGCTGCTTCAAAGCTGGATTTTTCTATCAAAGATTACGAACACTTTAAAAAAATTGTTAATGATCGATACGTTGGTAATTTTCGAGGTAAAGGATATGGCAAGCAAGTTGTCGGGCCTAGAATCCTGATTGCAGGCCATACTAATCAAGGCAAATCGACCCTATTGCAAGCGATGTTAAGAATTATATTAGGTGATAAGTCATATGAATTGATGCAAGAATGTAATTCTGTACATAATCTAAATGTACGCTATGCAAATCGAATTAGTGATTATGAGAAAGATCATTCCGTAGAAATTCATTATCGGAATAGCCCAGGATCAGATAAATTTAATACATTCACTGAGCTTAATAGTAAAAAGAATGACCTCAGTTTTATTCAGTCAGTATCAGAGATAACGCTGATGCCTATGGATGTCATGCACCGTTTATTGAGCGCGACACTATTGGTTGATGCGGCGGTTGCAACCGCATGGAAGGCTGCATTTACATTTGATTCTAGATATAAAGGTGATTCAGCTAAATTAGTCATTATTTTAAGAACCGCTGAAGAAAAAGTAAAGTACGAAAAAATGTCAGGCCTAGATACAAGGGAGGATATTTCAGCCAGCGATGCTCAAATGTTGAAAGATATGGATATCAGTTTAAACGAATACTTAGGCATAGAGTTTGATCCTTATCCGCATGGTGGAGCAACGATCCAAGTGGATCGAAAAACATTGAATGAGTGGAGTCGTGACTCTATAACTACGCTCATGCGTTTAATTGTTGATCACAAACATTTTATTAAGGAAATTCACTGGATTGAAGCACCGATTGATGATTTTGCATATTTATCAGGCTTAACACTCATTGATAGCCCGGGGTATGAAAATGTTAAGACGGACCCTAATTCGGCAATAACATTTGAAGAAAAGGACAAAACCGTTTTCTTTAACTTAGTTTCTATATCAAATAATGTTTTTCATGATACAACATTAAATGATCTTTATTCTGAAATGTTTGCGCAAGATAACATTATTGATGAACTTCTCATTCACCGATTTATGTATTCCATTACGGCGATTGAGCATATTTTTAATAATGAAGGCTTTAATTTAGGGGCAGATGTAGCGACTGCTCACCACGATATCATGCAGAAATACATGCAGGGAAATATCATCGCTAGAGTGGCATCTCAACAAAATAGTACATTGAATCAACATGGTAACAGCACAACACTTGCCATAAAAGAGAATTGTCGATTTAAAGAGGGAGGTTATCCACCATTTGTTTTTGTCAGTGGAGCCATTCAAGAAATGCAAAATAAGCGAAATATTGCTTGGAGTGCATGTCAATCTGAAAGTGTTGTTGAGTCTTATAAAAACCTACCTAGATGGGAAAATCAGCATGTAGATTCAACTCGCTGCAATGATCTGCAAGATATGATTAAAATGCTTGATGGTTTTGCTGTTCTCCATCAAGTGCAACAAATTAATGCGAATGCCTCGTGGTTTACATATTGTTTTTTCAAACAAGCACATCATGATCTGATTAAGTACCATCAAATTATCGATGACAGAGTTGAGGCGTTTTTACCCAATGAAAATATCGGTTTATACCTCAAGTGGAGTCAAGTTTTATCCTTTTCACAAAAAGAAAATATGCGGCTAACTAATGCAGGTGGCATTAAAATGCAATGTGATGTGAGTGGTATCACATGGGATAACAGTTTAGAGTCTTTATGTGAAGAGTTACGAATAAGACTTAAAGCATCTACATTTACATTAAATGATAACCTTGATGCGAGCTATTATGCAGATTTAATCGACCGATTTGGCGCGAGTAGTATTAGCTCAAGTTATGGTGAGTCAGTGTTTAATAATATTGATGAGGTATGGGGCTACATTATCGATGTGTTCAGAACCAGCGTTATTAGAACGAGCCTGACAAGTGCTCAGCAAAGTAAACAACAAGTCTTTGCGAGTGCATATAAAGAAATTAATGTCATTTGTAAATATTTTACACAGGTATTGGTACTTAATTTTAAGAAAATATTACAGGTTGAATCTGCTTTAAGTGAAGTTGATGCGATTGATAAAGAACGTAAATTAATGAGCATTATTTCACAGAATTTCGCTGTTGATGACAGTGATTCGAGGGAATGGATTGAAAGTTTTTATGAAACTGTTAGTAGTAAATCTAGAACTGAAGACGATAAACGGAGGGTTGAAGAGGCTAAATTACTCAAAGCAAAAATTGATGAGCTGCAACATGAATTACTCGGGCTTGATCGTAATGTGCAAAAAATGGCTCAATGTATTAACTAAGAAAAATTATCAATATTGCATGAAAAAAGCTATATCAAAGGAAAAAAAATGTCTATAGAACCTCCAATTCGGCCTAATGTCTCTTCTGTTACGATTAAGCTTAACCCTAGTGCTGAGGCACAAGAAGCGGATATTATTTTTAACGCTTCTGGGATTGATTTTATTACGCAGCAAAACTCGAAAAACCAGTCAAATATAGATTTTATGCCATTGCTTTCTGTTGACTTAGATGAAATATGTTTTTCTTCAGGCAACCCATTAGGGCCTGTTATTTCATGGGTATTATACCGCGAACCATTATCAACAGAGGCACCAAAAAAAAGAAAGAAATATAAAAAATATGGTGGTCTAAAATCTCCTTCTGTCGGCACTGCAAAAGAACCAATTTACTCTGAAGACCTAAGGGAGAAAGGTTTAACACTCGAGCAAGATGAGCTATTGCGTGTCCGAATTAGAATTAACATAAGATCAGTATATGATATTATTGCTACACTTCCACATGATGAAAATGGTGCTGTAGACCGTCTAGATACTAACTTAAGATTGAGAATCAAAGGGTGGACTGCTGATCCAACAACAACAATTAAGCTCATCGTACCTAAAGTCAAGGTTCAGGAAGACGTGGGCTTACATGGTTTAGCATTAGATTATGGCAATCAGGACTTTACATTTGCTTGTTTTCTCTTTAGACAAACGGATGTGGGTGTCGTACCGAAGTTAAGTATTCGTACGCCCTCAATGAAAATGGACAAATATCGAGAACAGTCAGGTGAAAAAAGTACATTTGTATCGGCACTTATTCCTGAGCCATCTAGGTTGGCACTGCATGATTTATATGATCCTGAACATGTGATTTTTTCTAGTGGGCATGAAGTTAATCCTCAAACTGGTAAACACCTTAAAGAATGTATCTGGAATGACCCTCGCTTTAATGGTGCCCGCATTGAATCACTAAAACCTTATTTAACGAATGATACGGCTAGTAATATTGAAGCATTAGAGCTTTATGGTAACGATCCCGATATTTCAACGCAGTTAACACCGACTGCTGAGGAAAAAGAGGCTTCGATCGAAAATTTATTCAGGTCTTATTTTCAACGTATGGTGAGTGCTGTCGAATGGGGAATTTGTCAAGAAGAAGGCATTCCTTTTAGTGTGGCTAATAATATTATTATTACGCACCCTGTCGGAATTAACCGAGAGTTTGAACGTAATATGCGCAGTGCGCTAGCAACTGAAACCCCCGCTTTCCCGTGTAAGCGCTCAGTAGAGTTTATCAATGAGCCTATGGCTGCAATTGGTTCTATTTGGTATAACGATATTAAAAATAGTGATGAAAATGCAACGATTGATACTGATCCTGAACTTGATTTTAGAAATAGAATAAGGGCGCTCAATAACTTAACGCCTGCTATTAATGCGATTGATCTAGAGTATGATGATACTTCTGTTTATATAATGCTTGTTGATATTGGCCACGGCACAACAGATTTGAGCCTGTGCGAGGTGTATGAGACTGATGATAGAAGTGGGAAAGTTATTACTGAGATTAAGCAAGAGTTTTCATATTCATTAACATTGGGTGGCAGAGATTTAACAAAAGTTATTTTTCAAAATCTAGTGGTCTATTTGAAAAAATCAAAATTACCCCAAACAATAATTGATGTTCTTGCGAACAAAGACCCAGGTCTTTTAAATGAAACACGGCGTTTCTTCTGGCGATTTTTAGATGATATAGAAGAGATGAAAAAAGGGTTTTCAAAAACACCCGATATGAATAATCAACCAACTGAATGGCCACTTCCTGACACGATGATTGAATTATTTTCAGAAATCGCTGAAGCCCTAAATCTGAGTAATTATGATAAAAGTATTTTTGATGGGAAGTACATTTCTAGAGAACAAATTCAGGGATGGTTAAAGCCGGTAGTGAATGAAATAGCCGCCACAATTGAATCGGTCAGCAATAGTTTTCAAAAAACGAATGACGATGGTGAGACTACTGAAATCGACTTTTATTCATTTGTCGGCCAGTCAATGATGATGAGTTATTTAAAAGACAGCATTTACCAAAAACTCAATAAAGAAAACGATAGCGTGTTAGTGGGGTTAGAAAAAGATTCTCATCCTCAAACAAATAAATTTATTGAAATTAATAATCCATCTGAGTTGAAAGGTAAAGTTGCAGAAGGTGCCGTTATCTTAAAAGGTGGAATGGTTGCCAATATTAGAGCGATTAATTACAATGCTGTCGAGCGATTACCATATTCAATTTACTTGGGGTCTCAAAGTGCCAGTAATAGCGTTGAAGTTATCGCAGAAGGGACTGAAATTAAGTTCACCTATAGTGATGATGGCTACATCAAGGCTTCTAGAGCTTCTTCTCCTATGAAACTGGATGCTGTGATTGCTGCTAATATAGTACCTAGCAATATTGTGGTTGTGCTTCGTTATAATGATATCTACGTGACAACAGAGACTGAGAACTATACTTTAGGTAAGGTTTTAGGTTTTTTATATTTCGACGAATCTATTAAAGGTAAATCTGTTAGCGAGCTTAAACACTATATGCTATCATTCCGTTTTACATCGGATGAATACCTTGTTGCAGATTTGATTGATAGGGAAAAAGATGTTCTAACACCCTTAAGATTCCGTAAATCGGATCTTATTTTTCAAGATAGCATTAACTATTATTGTGAACAAACTAAATATGTTAAAGAAGATTAATTGCTAGAGGGAGTGGTATATAAGTGTCTTCAATAAGAGAAAAGCGAGATTTGTTGATTTATAGTCTAAAAAAAAAACATTAGACTTATTAGATGACAATTTTTTACGTTTAATTCATAGCGTTGCCAACGCTGATAATATTGACATTACTCATATTCCTCGCTCTGATAATGAAAAAATAAATAGCTCATATCATTCTGTCGCATTTCAGACTCTGACAATTGTGACAACGGTGTCTGGTTTAATCTTAGCTGAGAAATTAGTCCACCCACCCATTTTGTGGGTGACACTTCCTTTAGAATCAAAGCCTTGGTCAGACTCGGAATTACCTAGCTACCCGGAAGCTCTACAAAATGCTTTTGCAACACTGGGTGAGACGATTAAGCTTTACCAAGTGATGATTGCATTAGAAAAAAATCCTCAGCCGACAATATTGCTATCAAATTTATCGGAATGTTACAAAATTTTGTACCAAAACTTAGCCGTAATGCCCATAGAAAGTTTGAATTTATGGCGTGAGTTAATAAATGGATCTTTGACCCAATGGCTTGAAAGTCATTCTGAATTTTCAGGTGTTGTGCAGGTTATCAATTCTGATATTTTACATGAACATAGGAAAAAAAATCACCATAGTGTTCAACTCCAACCATTCGATACTGAGTTATTTTATGGCATCAACGCTACATCATTCAATATTCATGCGATAGGGCGTGTACACGCCTCAAAGAAGATGCAAGTCGTTTTAAGCGCTTTGCATCAACTTTTATTACCTAACAACATACAAGACATCGCCTATTCATTTAAAAATTGTTGCGATCCCGCGTGGGATGATAAGGTCGTTGAGTGCCTTGTAGAAGCATTTCATCAGTATGAGTGTCAAGCAGATTGTGACACTATTTTAAAAACACAATTTGCTCTTTTACTTCGCCAATCAGGTGTAGAATTAATTTTAGAAAGTGAGCTCTATACGGTGCAATGGAAGCACTCCTTGGGTGTATGTCATACTGATTGGGATGACAAAACTGAAAAAGGTGTTCTGTTAAAAGTATATAGTACAGAGTGTTTCTATGAAGGTAAAAATATTGCAGATACAACGCTAAAAGCCAATATATCACTGGGTGCAAAACTCAAGTTAATAAGATGGGTTGAGCTGTCATTCTCTACATTACTCTTGCCTGATTTAATGCTGTATGTAACTAACGAGAATGAATTTAAACGTCAATTGATTGAAAATATCATTTTCGCAATACATCAAATAGACAATGAGCAAGATAAGTGGGCGATGGCCTCGTCGTTTTCCAATGCGTGCTTTGGTGAGTTGCAGGATGAAGTTAAGTCAGTATTACAATTAAGCATTGATCTTACTATATCTGAATGGGAATCTATCACTTGTAATGAACAGTGCATTAAAGCTCTACAGCCCTCAAAAATTATTGGGTGTGGGTGGAAAGTTTCGAGCCATGAAGAAGAAACGATTAATGTATGGCCTGGAATTTCGGCTACTCCCGATTTAGAACCTATTATTCAAGTTAGCTTTTTAGTGGATAAAACACTTGAATGCTTTTTGAATACACAATCTAATGATAATGCTTTTCAAATTGCAACAATACTCATGTCTTTAGTCACTCATCAAAGGGTGCTGGTTAGTATTGGTGATCATCCTGCAATAGCGTCTAAAATCGAATGTTTAAAAAATTCGTTGGTTAGTCTTGTTAAATTGCAATATCAAACTTATAGCACGATGCAACAACTACCCTCAGAAGGTAACCAGTTGTTGGGTGAGCTTTTTAAGCAATTTTCACATTGGTTACCCAAATCGTTGGCGGTTTATCATCTTTCTGATGATCAATGGATAAATGAAGATATTTGTGAATCCGCTTGGTCAGCATTACCCTTTTATCAATCTACACAAGGAATCTGTTTTTATCAATTGTGCCATGGTATCCACCGTCCTGTCGTTCATTCTATTCTTCCTGGACTATCTCTAAAAGATGGCGTGCAAATGCCTGTTGCATTCATCGATATCCCTGATCGTGATTGCTTCGCCTCGTTAGCAGAAGACTATTTCAATAAGGATGACCCTCGTTTAGATCAAGCACTTTTAGGTATAAAAGGTCAATTGTCTGCAGAGCATTTTAGGAAGTTATGGTCATATGCACTGAGTGAGCTCTGGAATCATACTGAAAAAAACGGGACAACCAATATTTTCTTTTCAAAGCTGGTACGGTCTATCACAGGGTTAGGTCCGAACTTAACCCTTGTAAATGGTCTTTATGCGAAACAATATGTACAAGATTTGGTTGCTGGAAAGTATGTTGATGAGCAAATTATAGAGAATATCAATTTAGTTGAAGATGTAAATGCAATCAACAACGATTCTATTTTTCAATCAAGTGAAGTCTTACGTTCAGGCCTAATTTGGAATGAAAATACTGAAAATATTCAGTTATTAAAGCATGCCGAAATAAACGTGCATTATGCTCAGTCACTTATCGTAACATTTTATTTGGACAATAAATCCAGATTTCCAAAGGCACCTGCGGCGATTGCAAAATTATTTGAAGGTTCAATTATAGAAAAATTAAGTGAAATATTATCGGTCAATTTCGCAAATCGTGTTTTGGATGAAATATTAGAGTTGTCTTCTGATAATGCGGTTATTCGAGAGGTAGTCGCTCAATTTTTACTTGACCATGAAGAGCTAATTTCAGCGTATAATTTATTTGTAGAGTCTATTGGTAAGGAGCCAGTAGTTGTAATCTCGTCACCTGATAAATTTACTTCTAATTTAGATCTAAATCCCATATTTTACGACCTTAATTTTGATTTTAGCCCTAACACCTTGAGCCGTAAATTACCTACCCGTGAGGCGTTAGGTTTGAAACATGGTTCTGCTGTTTTAAAGAAAAATGCTACTTCATACTCTTTAGGGCCAATCCCTTCTATAATGCAGGATAATTACCCTGAGATCTGCAACTTATTAGCATTGTTCTTTGTTAAATATCTTGAGTCATCTGTGGTTGATATAACTATCTTACCCCCGTTAACGGAGATTAAAACGCTTACCAGAAGTAACTATGATTGTTTTCTTTCTATGTTTAGTGAGCTTCCTGATATTAATGTGTTTGGATTAAATAATAGAAGTTATTTTCAATATTTAAATAACTCTGACTGTAATATCGTTGTCAATACTCATTGTGTTGAAATAGATTTCTTTGATGAGGGTTTTCGACCAGGTCTTGTTTATAAAGACCAGTGTATATTGAAGTCTTCAGGGGTACTACAACGACCGCAGCATGAAATAGAGCGGGTCATCAATAGTACTAATCTGTTAAGTAAGGCTGAACTACATGCCATGGCGAAAATGTTTGATGATGTCTTAGGTGATGTTCGCCTTCTTAAACCGGATGCTCTTGGAAAAATGATCAGCTGGGTAGGGCAAGGTTTTAGCCAGCTAACAGATGAAGTTCAAGCATTGTTGGTAGAGTCAACAAGAATTGTACCAATAAGGGAAGGGAACTACTTCGCGCTTGGGAGTTTCAATGTTAAAAATTCAAATACGGTTGTTACTTGGTTGCATGACGATCAACCTATTGGAAGAATATTAAAAATATCTCCTTATAGCTTTGTATTATCAATGGAGCGTATAAAAAATGAAGATACCATTTATATAGATCACATTCTAACTTGTGATGAAATAACATTTTCAGCAGGTGTAAGTTTTGATTTTAATGTAACTGAAATTATTTATTTCTTAGAGCAAAATTTTGATGATGATAATATTAATGCTTTACGTCCAGAGCTATGCAATATTCACCCTAACGAGAATTACCGGATAGAAATACTAGCGTTGGTAAACAAACTTCTAGTCATCTTATCCTCTGAACAATCTGATGAGCTAATATGGACATCTGATTTAATTTCTGCTATTGAGGCATTAGCAGAGAAAGGTCTATATACAGTACAAAAGGAGCTTCTTGACGATAACATTGAGTATAACTATCGCTTTAGTCTGAATGCTCAACAGCCAGAAATAATTCGACCTCAATTAAAAATCAGCTTTGATGATGATTCTCCTAAAACAGTTTCAGGTGAGATAATGGCTGATGATGTTATTTTCGAGCAAAGAGGTTTGATCGAAGACGCATCTTCAAAGCTAACACACAATGATCATTTTGAATGGACAACAAAGCAACGTGTGTTTGTCACTATTCCTGCAGAGCTTACGCCTTTAGCAGCATTATTTTTAACGATGAAATTAGAAGCACCATCTACTGATGATCTATTTTCACAAGTTTTACATAATACGTTTATGTCTGTTGTTAACAGTAGTCATGAAAAAGTCTCATTAGAATTAAATACGCTAAGAGAATTTGTGTTAAAAACAGATGCTAAATTAGATCCTGATTCAGAATATGGCATTAATTTACATGATATGATTGATTCTGGAATAAAAAATATTATTCATGAGTGGGAGGTAACTCATGAATTACGATCAATTCTCGCATCAGTTACTCCTGATATGAATAAAGTCTTATTTGAGTTATGTGGTGTGAAATTATTCGCTCATTACTTTTTTTCAAGTGATAAAACGACGTCGCTTCTTTTGCCAGCTGCCATTGCCCTTAATAAGCCTAGTTCTGATGATTTAACACTCGTGTTTTCAGGAGGTGAGGTGAATGGCCAGCGCGCAACAAAAGCTCTTTTTGTTGCGCGCCCTCTTGAGCGTACAGCTGACCCAATGGCGGTGATATTTCTTGAGTTAATCGAACAAGCATTTTTCTTAATCTCATTAATATCTCATTATTGTTATAATGATGAGGACATTCAGAAAAATTTATTTGCTCAGCTGTCTGATGTTTATGTGGAGGTATCGCAATCGAACAGTATTTTACAAATGTCTAAAATTATACATTCAGAATTTTATCCTTATGAGGATGATATTTCTGATTCGGATGGTGAGTTATTTGACATGTATGTTATCTCACAGCATATTCTTAAATATTTTGTATATAGCTCAATGTCAAAGTTACCCACCGTTTCATCCTTTAAAACATTCAGTTACAAAGCTGGTTACGGTACTGATTCAACAGACATCAAAAAAATTATTTTCCTAGAAGGTGATTATGAGCGTGGTGTGACTGCGACAAATTATTTAGAATTTAATTCGATTGAAGTAGTATTACGGGATGGGTTAGAGGTTTTGATTGTAGATAAAGATGACCCTGAAAATGACAGGAAATATTTTGTAGAAGCCATAGTTATTGCTGAGGACTAAGATAGTGACACAGATTCAATTAGATGAAATTTTAGAGCTAAATGATGACCTTGTAGAGGAAATTAACGCGAGTCAGTCATATCACCTGAAAAAAATTGACCCCATGCGTTTTAATGCATTTCCTATGGGGTTTGAAATTGAAAAATTCATGTATGCTCGTCTACAGAGCTCTCAGCGTACCCCTTTGTATTTTGGTAGTCTTTCAAATATAGAATTTTCACGCGGAAGAAAAAGCCAAGGTATTATTACTGGTAAAGTGGGTAATACAGAAGCTCATAACATCAATGCAGCTCAATATTTTTACGATATTAGCCAGCCAAACATCAGTGAAGAAGAGCGATTGAAATCGATCATTCTTTCTTTCATGGATATTTTTTATGCACTTCATCACCTGCAGGGTCCTTCGTATCAGAATCGCTTTGTACCACTCAAGAGTCATGAATCGCCTGATGCTAAGATAAATTATTTACACAATGATATAACACCCTTGAATATTATTATTAATTCTGAGGGCGACCTAGCTAGAGCAATGTTGATTGACTTTGATGTCACTGATGCTGTTGGGCAAAATAATGAATTATTGAATCCAACTTGGTTCCGACCCCCTGAAAACGTATCAGAAGTAAAATTCGATTCATCTACCGATAAAGATCTTTTTGCTGTAGCAACGTTATTAATTGGTGCTTTGTCGCGCATGAGTTTGGGCTATAGCCTTGATTATATGAAACAAATGCAAGATACATTTCTAATGAAGTTAGCCAATCAAAGGATTAAACCAAATGACCCTAAAAACTATATAGATTTTCTTGGAAAACCAATTGACGGTTATGATCAGGATATTTTGAAAAGCTTTTTTCAGCAACATGGGCTGGAGAGTGCGATTGAAAATGCCGATGCCAATCATAGTATTTTTCAAATTTTAATGAATGATGAACTCTCAACGTGGGCGTGTTTTAAAACGACACATTCAGTGTATCAAGACCAATTAAAAAATTTAATATTTCAGTGTATGGGTATGGTCTGCCAAGATAATGTTGTTTCTTATGCACCCAGTATGCGCCCAGAAGGCCAGTGTACTGCCTTGAGTTGTTTTCAACACTTATCAAGACTTTGGTTTGATCTAAATGGTGTAAATTCGAGCAATGAAGGTGATGAGTTATATCGTTTGTATCATAATTCTAGTCTTGTTTGGAAAGCACCTGTCGCGTTCAGTGAATTAAAAATCGAATATGATAAAGTCGAATTACCTTTAAATCCTGGTGCTCAAATCGATTTATCACCATTACAGTTGAATGGTATTTTTCCAACATTGGTGTTCGATTGGAATGTTTATCCATATTTGAACCAGCAACACTTCAAAGAAATCAAATTAGACTCTTTGAGTCAAAATGTTTCATTCCGAAGAATTGACATAGATACAGCAATTGATAAAACGCTCAATTTGGCGCTGGAGTTTCCTGATTTTGAAATTACGAGTTATCCCGTTCTGGTTCAATACGGGCAGTATGTCCACCCTGAGTTTATACAGGTGTCTTTTAATGCGTCAATAGATTCTGCTAAATGGCACAAAAAAGTCACGGCTGATTTTATCAAAGATTATTTGAATGTTGGTAATCATGACAGAGCGCCTTCATCCATAGGCTCAACTGTAGATGGCATGATTGAGTTCTGGAGAAAAATTATAAATTTTGATGGTCTGAAAAATATAATTGATGAAAATAATGAGATTGTTGAAATGTTAGCTGTTATTATGTCAAACACATTGTTTAAAATACAGATGTTTGATGTAAATGAAGAATTTGAATTAATTAAGCAAAGTATCCAAGACAAAGCAAGTAACTCAATAATATACAAAAATTTGTGGGCTTTAATAGATTCAGACAGTTATGTAAAGCCTGATTATTTTTCACTAATTGATATTCATTTCTACTCTGCAGCTTCAATACAGCTGTGTGCTGAAGCTCATAGAAAATATATCGAAAAAGACTTTTTTTCTGTTGAGAGTATTCTCGTTAATTTAAAATGTATTGAAGATCAAATTGATTCTGACTTTAACACCAGAATCAAGATGGATATATTTTTACTGGTTATGTTAATGGATGTATCGAACGGAGGAAGTGATGTTTGATAAAGACTTGTATATACCTAAATCAAACCTTTTAAAAGAACTGTTACTAACACTTCAACAAAAAACATCAGATGCTGGTGATAGAAAATATTTTTTATCAGCTTCTCTCAATACTGCAGTGACAAATGTTACCGCCCTTTCTAAAGAATTTAACCTTGATGAATATCAAGATGGTTTAGACCGCCTTTTAGCTGATTTACTACTATTAGAGCAGTCAAAAAATGATATTACTCAGGATGACTATGCCATTTTGATTGATAGTGTTCACTTTTCCCTTAAAAATAAAATTGATGAATTGCAGCGTTTAATTGATAAAGCAGCTGTAGAACAATTAGAAAAATTACAAACCTTAAAGGAGATAGATGGTAATATTGATGTAAAAAAAATACAAGCGAATGAATTAAAAGAAAAATTTAGAGATGTTTTATTAGAGAATGCCGATAAAATTTACAAAACTTCAGATGAAAATCAAGCTGAGTTCAAAAAAATATTAGACAAATATAATTAATTTATTAGAGTATATATATATGAGTGTGCCAAGCAAAGCTAAGGCAACCAAGCTGGACAACCCAGCACAGGAAAAGGCCTGTAACTGAGCTACACATGTTTGGAAGTAACGAATAGCATGAAGCTGTAGCAAGGGCAGTCTATCAGCCACAATGCGAAAGCGTGAAGGTGTTGAGCTCCGTAATTACTCACATTATATCTGACCAAAGTTCTCATTTACTGGAAGTCAGCATTAATATAAGCACTATGGTAAGTCTATATTGAAGGTTTCGGGGTCTAAGTCCGTAACGGGTAGATGAATTGATTGTTTTGGAACTTGGGAGAACCTTGTATTTTCTGAATGTTGCACTTAGAGCCGAAGAGATAAGAGAGCAATTATGCAAGGTAGTCGGACTAGTTGATAGTAGAGGTGTAAATGGGGTAATGCCTATTGAGGTGTGATAGCCACTCGAAGCGACTAGCAATTTAACGTAAGGAGGTATATTTTACAATGTCAAACACTGAGCTGAATAAAATTTGTATTGATATTTTCTATATCTACTTGTGCATGAAGAGAAAGTGACTGCTACACCGCTTGATAGAAACAAGTCTGTAGAAGTTGAAGGCAACTATGCCAAGCACGTAAGTTTGTGAGTTAAATTGAAGAGCCGTATGAGGGAAATCTTCAAGTACGGTTCTGTGAGGGACATTATGTTTCCTCGTATTTTATAACTTAAAATAAAGGAGACATAAAATGTCTACTCGACAATATGAACAGCACCTATTTGACGAATACTATGATCTTGAGATGTTAAGAAACATTAGTCAGTGTATAAAAATTATGAGTATGCAAAATAAGCAACAGAATACTTTGGGCGAATTATACCAAGCATTTAACTCTATATGTGATGAAGCCCATAATACACTGCGAAGTATAGAGGAATACACAAATGAGCTTGAAAATGTTCAATTGTCGAACAGAAAATTAGATGAGGAAATTGCAAAAAAAACGTCTATTCTGCAAGACTTGACAGGGACCATCGATAATATTGATGATGATAATAATGAATTATGTGGTTTACTTTCATTAGATTTGGGTTTTTAACCAAGCAAAGAAAAGAATAGGAATTCCAAGCCACAAAGTCAAGATATTATTAGATTGTCTACAACAATCATTCTATCAACTGGGTACTGGACTGGAATGCCTTTAACGAAGGGCAAGACCTCATGGCACAAGTCGAAAACTACGCCGCACGACTGGGGCACTATCCCGAAAGCGTACATGCGGATCCCATCTATGGAACCCGTAAAAACCGAGCCTATCTCAAGGAAAAAGGTATCCGCTTCGCCGGCAAGCCGCTGGGCAGGCCGAAAAAAGTGACAGAAGACAATGCTCAGCAACTAAAACAAGAAAAACAACAGCGACTCACTGATTATCGTCAACGAATTCCGATTGAAGGCAAGTTCGGTCAAGGCAAAAACGGCTACAATCTAAACTACATTCGAGCCAAAACTCAACGTACATCAGAAGCGTGGATTCGTAGTATCTTCTTGGTCATGAACTTGCTGGTATTGGTCCGGCATTTTTTTGTGTTCATGAAAAAGCAGTTGGTTTTGCTGAAATCTTATTTTTTTTCTATCCCTTACGCAAAATACTGCCTGCTTGGTTATCAAGGAAGTCAATGAGGCAACATTTTGCTTTTTGCTCTATGAGTTTTTGAGTTAGCTCTATCTAGTAAAATATTCATTTGCCTAAGAGCTTTCTGCATGTGTTGAATATGTGTTGATAGACTGGATACTAATATTTCTCTTTGTCTCATGTAGGCACGCAAAATACAATAATCATCTTCAGGCCGAAAAGCAAGCCATAAGTGTGTAATTGCTGCAACCACTGACAGTCTTTAAGTAAGCGCTCAATAAAGCACGTACTTGCCCTATTCAGAAATGCCAGATTTTTTAATATTCCAAGGCAGCAATGCCTCCACTTTATCAACCGTATCAGCATCAGGTAAAGCAGTTAGTACCTGCTTAAGATATTCATAAGGCTCCAATCCGTTTGCTTTGGCCGTTTCTATCAGGCTGTAATGTACGGCACTGGCATGAGCCCCCGCAGGTGTATCAGAAAATAACCAGGCTTTGCGCCCTATTACAAAGGGTCGAATCGCATTTTCCGCCAGAATATTGCTTATGTTGAGCTCCCCATTGCTGCAATACACATTAAGCTTATCCCACTGGTTACTAAGATAAGTCATTGCCTTGCCTGTCAGGCTGTCTTTAGGCACTTTATGCCGGTTATCTTCCAGATAGGCTTTAAGCTGATTTAGTACCGGGATGCTTTTCTGTTGACGCTGCAGATACTTTTCATTCACCGAAAGTGTTTTGATTCCTCGTTCAATCACGTACAGTTTATTAATCAGGCTCAGTACTTTGCCGGCTTTTGAGGGTTTGTGGTTTTTGCCCTTTTTGGGTTTGGGTTGTGCATTATAGGCCTCTTTAAAAGTAAGCGCTCAATTCTCAGCGTAATTCCCAGCAACTCACATTAATGCAACACTATTCCCATTGTTAAATACCACGGGGATTTTAAATGGCGGCATTAGAAAAAGTACAGGCTAAAACTTTCTGGCCTATTCATATAGAGCACTGGGAAGCATCAGGGCAATCTCAAGCGGCTTATTGCCGACAGCACGATTTATGCCCGCAAAAGTTCAGCTACTGGAAATGCAAATCGACAGTAAAGTCCACTGACCACTTTGGGTTTTCACGTATTCAGGTTGGTGAGGAGTCCTCACCTGATCCTGCCATTGGATTATCCTTACAATTTAATGACGGCACACGATTGGAAGGTATTACGCCAGGTAATATGCAATTCATTCAACCCTTGCTTGAGCTGTTGCGATGACGGTTGTCATGCGTCCGGCTCTAACTTTAACAGAGGTATATCTGTACCGACAGCCCGTTGATTTTCGCAAGTCGCATCGAGGGCTATCGGCTATTGTTGAGTGCGAGTTAGGACATAATCCTTTTGAAGGGCATTTGTACGCCTTTACCAATAAACGGCGGAACAAGATCAAATGTTTGTTCTGGGAAGATAATGGTTTTGTACTGTATTACAAATCATTGGCAGAAGAAAAATTTAAGTGGCCCAAAGGCGATAACGAGACATTTACCTTAACAGGGCAGCAGTTAAATTGGCTACTTGACGGCTTTGATATCAGTGCAATGCAAGGCCATAAAAAACTCCAATATGAGTCTGTTTTTTAAGTGTTTTTACGTTCATTATTGCCTCTGAAAATGCTATAATATCAGCATGACTTCAGCCGATATTTCAAATAAAAAACAACAAGATAAAGCCTGTTCTTTGCTACCGGAGAGTGTTGCTTTGTTGTTTGAAAAAGATCAGGCCATTGATGAATTGACACGTGTTGTCGAGATCAAATCCGGTGTTATTTCCGAGCAGAAAAAACGCATACTCATTCTGGAAGAGGCGCTTCGCTTACCCCCTGTGTCAGGATAGTTGTCGCCCAAATTAATTTCATAACTAAACAGGGGGCGGTATGATGACAACAAATGGGAACTCAACATTATTCAAAGCAGTTTAAAGAAGCGATCATTAAAAAGCTGAATCAAAGTGAACTATCTCTCAGGCAGTTTGCCAAACAAGAAAGCATGAATCCTTCTACGCTTTATAAATGGAAAGAAGAATTTAAAATATCAGGATTGTCCGTGTCAAAAGAAATTCCCCCTGAACAATGGTCAGCGGAAGAAAAATTTGCAGTCGTTTTAGAAATAGCGACCTTATCTGAAATTGAAGTAAGCGAATATTGTCGAAGCAAAGGTTTGTATCCAGAGCAGATAAATACTTGGAAGCAAGCGTGCATAGCAGGTAATGTACGCCAGGCAGGTAACAAGAAGGCCCTGCAGGCAGCCACTAAATCCGATAAAAAACGGATAAAAGAGTTAGAAAAAGAGCTCAACAGAAAAGAAAAAGCCTTGGCAGAAACGGCAGCCTTACTGGTGCTTAGAAAAAAGTTCAATGCCTATTGGGGAGAAGACGAGGACAATTGACCTTACTCGCTGATAGGCAGCACTATGAAGAATTGATTAATGAAGCCATTTTGGCAGGCGCAAGAAAACATAAGGCTTGCGAGATCATAGGGCTATCAGTGCGGACGTTGCAGCGATGGCAATCCGAAGGTGAAATATCGGCAGATAAACGCCCGATGGCGAAGCGCCCGGAGCCCACCAACAAGCTAACCGCAGAGGAAAGGCAATTGATCATTGAAACCTGTAACTTGGAAGAGTTTTCTTCATTGCCGCCCAGTCAAATCGTACCGATATTGGCCGACAGAGGAGAATACATTGCTTCCGAATCAAGCTTTTACCGTGTATTAAAGGAAGAAGGCATGTTGCATCACAGAGGAAAGGCAAAGGTCAGAAATGGCCATAATAAACCGACAAGTTACACGGCCAAGAAAGCTAATGAAGTATGGAGCTGGGATATTAGTTATTTACCCACCACCGTCATAGGTCAGCATTATTACCTCTATATGATAGAAGACATATACAGTCGAAAAGTGGTTGGCTGGGAAGTGCATGCCAATGAAACGGGAGAACAGGCGGCAGAGTTGCTGGAGCGTAGCATTTGGTCAGAAAAATGCAGAAAACAGGATCTGGTTTTACACTCGGATAATGGTGCACCAATGAAGAGCCTTACCATGCAAGCAAAAATGCATGATTTGGGTGTCATTAGTTCCCGTAGTCGACCACGGGTCAGTAATGACAACCCGTATTCCGAATCATTATTTAGAACGGTAAAATATTGCCCGCGGTGGCCATCTGAAGGGTTTGATTCTTTAGAGGGCGCAAGACAATGGGTACAAGGTTTTGTGTATTGGTACAACAATGAGCATCGCCATAGTCGAATCAAATTTGTTACACCCAACCAAAGACATGAAGGGCTTGATGCTGAGATATTGAAGAAGCGAGAAGTGCTGTATCAACAAAAAAGAAATGAGCATCCAGAACGATGGTCTGGAGGTATAAGAAACTGGGAGCCGGAAGGTGCTGTGGAGCTAAATCCAGAGCAAAATAAAGAGGCTGCTTAAAAAATTTAGGCGACAACTGCCTTGAAAAACACCGGATGGAGTAGCAGAAACGCTTCAAGAGTCGACACTCAATCAATATAGGAAGGTAGTCAAGCGCTTGGTATTAAAGAGTCAAACACCGATTCAAGCGGCAACATCAAAAGGAACGTATTATACATATAGAGCATCATGGGTCGGCTATCATGTTAATCATATTCGTGAAATGCTGTTTATTCTCAATGATATTAAGAAACGGGACTATGCGCGATGGGAAAATGAAGTCGAATCTTTACGGTATTTCATAGGTCAACTTAATATATGTAAGCCGGACCCTAAAAGAGAGCAGAGACAACTTGCCATTGAATATCATGAGGAGTTAAAAGCGGGGAGGACTCCAAAGTTCCCTTATACAAATGAGTGGTTAGAAAAAGTTAGGAATGAAAAAATTATTAAGGACTCAAATTCCAAAAGGGAGCTTACTGAAAATTTACCTGACGACTGGCGGGATGACATATTTCAAATAGCTTATGATAAAAATTCAAAACATATTTTGGCAATTGCTGTCATGATTTGTAGTGGGTGCCGGCCTAAGGAATTGGAAAATGGAGTAAATGTAAAATTAGCAGAAGAGGCAGGTGTTATAGAATTTTCGATTAGTTGTGCAAAAAGAAAAGGGGAGGCGGTTGAAATACGTCAATTTTCAATAAATGATACAAGTTTGGCTTTCCGCTATTTATATAGTCAGTTACTGTTCAATCAGGGAGAGTTACAATTGCGTGACATAAAATATAAAGCTGCATCAACAGAAGTGGGCAGGTTAAGTCAATTGCTTAATCTTGAAATAGAGCCAGTATCACCATATTGTTTCAGGCATGCGTTTTCCGGAGACCTGCATGCTGCTGAATTAAATAGAGAGCAAATTGCAAAATGCCTAGGCCATGGTACCGATGAAACCCAGATTTATTATAGTCAGTCAACAAAGCATAGTTCCGGACGTTTTAGGATTGGCGAGATTCAATCAACTGAGCCTGTTAAAATGAAAACAAGCATCAGAATTAATAAATTACGTCAGCAAATGCAAGAAAGTGCTACCGGAATTATCTCCATAAAATAATTTCTAATAAGTTGTGGACGGTGTAGGAGATGTTAAGGTGGTATCAGTCTGCTTTGATTCGAATGTATTTGAAAATAATGGAGTGAGTATGTGGAGTAGAAATTGAATTTCAAAATGCCATGATCTTATTGATTTTGGTTAACGTGCTTTGTAGATGCGCGCCCATTATTATTTTTATATTTCAATGTTTTGCATTTAGAGGAGTCTGATGAATGGGGGGATTATGAGCCAATTAAATTGAAAATTGACTCATAATGTTTAACTTTTTAGCTGTTATTTTTGAGTTGTTCCAGATAATCGGCCCATGCTTGCATCATTTTTCGTCTCTCTGGTAAATGCTCGGCATAGTTGTACGCTGCTCTCACTTTATTGCGTTCGGAGTGTGCGAGCTGTCTTTCGATGACATCTGGTTTCCAGCCCATTTCGTTTAGTAGGGTTGAGGCAATGCTTCGAAATCCATGGCCGGTCATTTCATCTTTTGTGTAGCCTAATCGCCTCAGTGCGCCATTAATAGTATTTTCGCTCATCGGTCTGGTTGTTGACCTAATGCTTGGAAATAAATATTTTCCGGCACCTGTTAAAGGTTGTAGTTCGGAAAGAATTAATAATACCTGGTTGGATAAAGGAATAATGTGGGGAGCGCGCATTTTCATTTTTTCTGCCGGAATGCGCCATTCATTTTTTTTCAGGTCAAATTCGGACCACTCGGCTCGGCGTAATTCGCCAGGTCGTAAAAAGACCA
The DNA here is from genome assembly GCA_016592635.1 of Methyloprofundus sp. Taxonomy (NCBI): domain Bacteria; kingdom Pseudomonadati; phylum Pseudomonadota; class Gammaproteobacteria; order Methylococcales; family Methylococcaceae; genus Methyloprofundus; species Methyloprofundus sp. Next base: position 3,062,759 of record AP023240.1, on the reverse strand, counting down.
TTGGTGCCAATTTTAGTGCGCATCGTGTGCTAAATTCACCTTCGTACCCATCAATGGCTCTAAGAAGAGTACCAATTTTTTTTGGGTCGGTAATGCTAGCGTGATGTTCGGCTATAACGGGTGGAAGGGCGCCTTTCAGAAATGCTGATATATCGTATTCAGCGCGTCCTGTGGCAACTGCATATCTGAAGATCTGACCACAATTTTGACGAATGCGATGTGCAGTTTCAAGTGCGCCCCTATTTTCAGCGCGTTGCATGACTGTGAGTAGTTCCGGCGCTTTTATTTCGCAGATTTGTCGTGTTCCGAGCCAAGGAATAATATCTTTTTCAAGACGTCGTAAGATCCGTTGGCTATGCCCTTGTGACCAATTGGGAGAAAACTTTGCATGCCACTCTTTGGCTACGGCTTCAAAGGTGTTTTTGGCTGTATTAGCTTTAGTGGTCTTGCGATAAAAATTAGGGTCGACATCGTTATCAATAAGCTGCTTTGCTTCGATGAGACGTTTTCGTGCTTCTTCTAAAGAAACGACAGGGTATGTACCTAAGGAGTGCGTATTGCGCTTGCTGTTGAAAGAATAATCCATGCGCCATAATTTAGTTCCCTTAGCGGTCACTAATAAGTACATGCCTTTCCCGTCAGAAAGTTTGTAAGATTTGCTTTTAGGCTTTGCGTTTTTGACTTTGGCTACGGATAATTTCATTTTACGGTATCTCCTTTAGGAGTACTATAAAATACCGTAACGGGTACCGTGAATAGGCTGAGATGTGGTGATACTAAAAAAGACTTTGTGACACAAAAAAAATCCCTCGAAGCTAGGCAGTGCCTGCTTGTTGGGATATTTTGGTACATCTTGACTCTATAGCATGGTGCCCAGGGGCGGAATCGAACCGTCGACACGAGGATTTTCAGTCCTCTGCTCTACCGACTGAGCTACCTGGGCTTGCTAAAGAAACGCTATTATTCCAGCTATTCATTTTGCCGTCAACTTTTTTTATGATCTTTCGAGGGTTATTTTATAATTGATTGAAATATTAGATTTTTTATTTTAAATCTAACTTAAAAATATGGCGATAGGGGGTAAATTGGAGCGTAATGAATGTTTGGGTTGTTCGCATATGTTGTCTTGGTGGTTTGTTTTACTTGTTTAGTGCGAATAAATTTAAGCTAATGGGTGTATGGTTTATTTCATGACTGTTGTTACATCGGATTTCACTTATTATTCAAGCATTATAAAGATTCACTTTGCTAGATTTATAGTATAATTGATGGATTTTTTATTGTTTAGAGTTTGGACATTATGTCAGATACCAAAAAGGTTGTTTTAGCTTATTCAGGCGGGTTGGATACTTCGGTTATTTTAAAGTGGCTGCAAGATGAGTATGCTTGTGAAGTGGTTACGTTTACGGCGGATTTAGGGCAGGGTGAAGAGGTTGAACCTGCTCGGGAAAAAGCAAAGTCTTTAGGTATCAAAGAGATTTATATCGACGACTTGCGTGAAGAGTTTGTACGCGATTATGTTTTTCCTATGTTCCGTGCTAATACTATCTATGAAGGTGAGTATTTGTTGGGAACCTCTATTGCGCGGCCACTAATTTCCAAGCGTTTGATTGATATTGCTAATGAGGTGGGTGCTGATGCAATTTCGCATGGTGCTACTGGTAAAGGTAATGATCAGGTGCGTTTTGAGCTGGGCGCTTATGCATTGCGTCCTGATATTAAAGTGATTGCACCTTGGCGCGAGTGGGATTTGAACTCTAGACAGAAGTTGTTGGCTTATGCCGAGGCGCATGGCATTCCCATTGAAATGAAGAAAGGTAAAGTGTCGCCTTATTCTATGGATGCTAATTTATTGCATATTTCTTATGAAGGCGGTATTTTAGAAGATCCTTGGGCTGAGCCTGAAGATGATATGTGGCGCTGGAGTGTTTCACCTGAAAATGCACCTGATACAGCAACGTATATGGAGCTAACGTATGTTAAAGGTGATATTAGTGAAATAGATGGGGTGCCACACTCACCTGCAGAAGTATTGACCAAGTTAAATAAAGTTGGTGGTGATAACGGTATCGGTCGTTTGGATATTGTTGAAAATCGCTATGTAGGTATGAAATCACGTGGTTGTTATGAAACACCAGGTGGAACGATTATGATGCGTGCACATCGGGCGATTGAGTCCTTGACGCTAGACCGTGAGGTGGCGCATTTGAAGGATGAGTTGATGCCGCGTTATGCTACTTTGATTTATAATGGCTATTGGTGGAGTCCTGAACGTGAGATGTTGCAGACTATGATTGATCAGTCACAGTTGACCGTGAATGGTAAAGTGCGTTTGAAGTTATATAAAGGTAATGTTGATGTGGTAGGGCGTGTTTCTGATACTGATAGCCTTTTTGATGAGGCAATTGCGACCTTTGAAGATGATGAAGGAGCATATAATCAGCAAGATGCTGAGGGATTTATTAAGCTGAATGCTTTAAGAATGCGCATTGCCGCGAATCGTTTAAAATAGATTTTAAAAAATCCTACTTACTTTTAAAGTGAGCGGGATTTTTTTTACCAAACTTGTATAATGTCTTTTGCGATTTCTTTTTAGGGGAAAAGGATAAATGAGCAATTTACGCAAAAAAAATGATAAAAATAAAACAGTGCGTAATGTAGCCGTTATAAATTCAGCAACACAATTGAGTGTGTTGAAAATGAATCGGCTGGTATTAACTGTTATTGTCAGTTTAATGACGGCAGTAATTGTAATGGGTATGTTTTTGATGCCTGATAGTAAGATTACCAATAAATTAGCACAAGTACAGCCACCTGTTGAATTATATGATGTGCAAATGAACCCGGTGTTATCGGCAGAGGTTGATGCTTTAAAATCGCAGTTGGTCGGCTTGGTGAGTGGTTCAATAGAAGGCAAGTTGAAGGTTTTGGAGGATAGTTTGCGTACTGGGACTATTGCCGATACAGGCTTGGATACTATTTATGCTTTAAGGGAAGATTTGGTTGTTTTAAAAACCTACTCTGAGACGGGCGCAGGACGCATGATTGCACAGAAATATTTACCAGCACCTGTTGTTAAGCTTGATGCAGCAGCTTTGGCTACAGAGGTCTCTCAGTTAAGAAGTATGATTAATTTCTTGATTACCTCTTGTGGTTTGATGTTTGCTGCTATTGCGGGAGTTTGGGTGCGTAAACAGTATGCATTAACGAGTGATATGTCTACAGAGCAGCAGAAAATTTTGTAGTGCTAGTTTGCAGTTCTTATTAGGCAATAAAAAAGCCGTTCCGATTAATAAGTCGGAACGGCTTTTTTTATAGTGGTACTAAACTAAGTTGTGCTTAGTCTTTTTCAGCTAGGTATTTGTATACAGCAGCAATTGCTTCATCTTCAGAGTAACCAGCTTTTTTCACAGGCTTAATAGCCATAATCGCATCCATTGCTTTAGGCATACCATTTTTACCTTCTTTTAAAGTAGTTGCGAAGCTACCTTTTGATAATTCGCCACCTTTAATTAAAACTTCTAATTGTGGGTTAGAAGAAATGTCATGACAAGCACCACAGCCACGGCCAAAAGCGCGATCGTAGATTTTTTTACCCACTTTCATTTCTTGGTCAGCAGAAGCTTGTGCACTTAAACCTAATAGAGCAACTGTTGAAACAGCTAATAATAATTTTTTCATTTTGAACTCTTCCTCTTTGTAATGATAAAACAACCATAATTATTTGTGTATAAACGCGAGTAATCATGGCCTGAAAAAAACTAAACTTGTAAATGATAGATAATTTGCGCGCATTTTTCAATTGATTTATGAAAATACGGGATTATTTCCTCCAGAGTTGTAGGTAACCATTGGAGGCAATGCTGTATATTTTACGGTCATTTTCAGCAAAGTGTAGTGCTAGTATGGTGGCTGCAGAAGGTGACCACTTGCGGGTTTTCTTAGGTCGCCAGTATTTTAATATTTTACCAGTTTTAATGTTCCAAAGGTCGATGCGCTGGGCGACACGGCCAGTGACCAAGTATTTGCTATTCGCAGAGAAGGTGGCAGTGGAAAGCGTAATAAGATCAGGGGCTAGTTGTTTATATAGCTTGCCTGTTTTTGTTTTCCATAAGCGAATGGTGCCCAATCCTTCATTAGTTAATGCGTAGTGATCATCAGGAGAAATAAGAATGCTTGCTAATTTACTATGGTGCTCCCAGCTATATTTCATTGCGCCTGTGCTTAAGTCCCATAATTTAGCAGTTTCATCAGTAGAGCCTGTGAGTGCCAATAAGCTACTAGCGGAAATATCTACATGGGTTACGGCACTGTCATGTGGTAATTCATATAGGGTTTTGCCTTGTACTAGTGAATAGTAGATGGCTTTTTCGGGTAAGCCTACTAGAGCAAATTGCCCATCAGCCGATAAGGTGATTGAATGAATATTGGGTAGGTACCAGACATTCATCAGTACACCATCAGAAATGCGCCACCAAGCCAGTGAGTCTTTTTCGGCAGTTAAGGCATACTGCTCATCATCGGAAATGGCTGAATATAAAATGCCTTCTTTTTCATCTGTATGCTGCCAGTTATGGATTAGCTGTTTAGGTTTTAACTGCCATAATTGCGCACTACCTTGCACATTGCTTGTTAGTGCATAGTGTTCCGATAAGCTAGCCGAGAATAAGCCTTCTGGAGATAGCTCATAGGTTCTTTTGGCTTTAGGGGTGTTGTCACAAGCAGTTAAGCCTAAAGAGATTAACAGAGTAAGGAGAAGAGCTTTATTCATGCTTATTATTCTAACTGACATTTTTTTCAGGTTGAAACCATTTTAATGAGTCATGTAAAGAAACTACACTACCAATAATAATGAGAGTAGGCGGTTGGATGTCTTCATTTTTGATTTTTTCCGGCATATTATTCAGAGTGCCGATAATAACTCGTTGTGATTGGCTGGTACCTTGTTGAATTAAGGCAATAGGGAGTTCAGGAGAAGCGCCGTATTGAATCATTGACTGGCATATTTTATCCAGACCCACCAGCCCCATATAAATAACAATGGTTTGGTTAGGGACAACTAATTGCTGCCAATTAAGGTTGATGGATCCATCCTTTAAGTGACCTGTGATAAAGGTACAGGATTGTGCGTGGTCTCTATGGGTGAGTGGAATGCCTGCATAAGTAGCACAGCCTGAAGCTGCTGTGATGCCTGGTACAACTTGAAAGTTAATATTTTCTTGCACTAAGGTTTCGATTTCTTCACCACCACGCCCAAAAATAAAGGGGTCACCACCTTTTAAACGTACCACGCGCTTACCTGCTTTGGCGAGGCGCGCTAATAATTCGTTGATTGATTCTTGGGCTAGGCTGTGATTGTTGCGTTGCTTGCCTACGTAAATTTTTTCAGCATCACGACGTGCTAAGTCTAATATCTCCTCAGAAACCAAACGATCGTAGACGACTACATCTGCTTGTTGCATTAAGCGTAATGCACGGAAAGTTAGTAAATCTGGATCACCAGGGCCTGCACCGACCAAGTAGACTTCACCTGTGTTATCAATCGTTTTAGCGGTATTTTGAATGGCAGCTTGCAGTTGCGTTTCTGCTTCTGCTTCTTTGCCAGAAAAGAATAATTCAGCAATAGAGCCTTGTAGTACTTTTTCCCAGAAAATACGCCGTTGAGCAGGTGGGTTAATGTTTTCTTTTACAGCTGCGCGGTATTTTTCTGCCAATTGTGCCAATCGACCAAAGGCAGGTGGGATGAGGCTCTCCAGTTTTGTGCGCAATAGGCGCGCTAATACGGGCGAGGTGCCACCTGAAGACACGGCTGCGATGACGGGTGAGCGATCAATAATGGCAGGGACGATAAAGCTGCATAGGCTGGGATTGTCTACCACATTGACAGGAATATTTTTGCTATCAGCCGTTTGTGCTACCAATGCATTAATGTCAGCTTGATTAGTTGCCGAGATAATAAGGCGCTGTTGAGATACGTCTGTTGCTGTAAAGTCTCTTTCTATAATACTAATTGCAGCATTATCACTGGCTAGGGAACTGACGCTACTACTTATTGCAGGAGCGATAACGGTAATATTGGCACCTGCTTTAGCGAGCAGCTCAATTTTGCGTGCAGCGACTTCGCCGGCACCAACAACGAGACAGTTTTTGTTTTTTAAATCGATAAAGAGGGGAAAATATTCCATCAGGGCTTTGCTTACCATTCGCAGATTGTATTTGAAGTGCTATTATATGCGCTCCTTACCCGTGTGCTTAAGAAAATTTATAAAATTAGAATGATTGAATTTGATATAGAGGTAGATGCTATTGGCTTGCATTGCCCATTGCCATTATTGCGGTTAAAAAAAGCGCTCAAAGATATGCAGTCCGGAGAGGTAGTGCGTGTTACTGCAACCGACCCTGCGGCACATTTGGATTTTGGTGTTTATGCTGAACAGACGGGGAATGAAATTATTGAATACTTGCGTGAGACTGAGCAACAAGTGTTTTATGTGCGCAAAAAATAAACGCTTGTAATATGTTGTTTCTTGCGGGCTATTGGTTACTGTTATTAAGTTAAACGTTAGCTTACCCTGTAGGCTGGGTTAGATTTTTTTGCGGAGCAATAAAAACGTAACCCAGCAAAGTCTGATATATGTATAAATGCTGGGTTACGTTAGCTGCGCTTACTAATCTAACCCAGCCTACATGGAAAATGGTTCCTATATTACGGTTTAGGGCTTAATTGCTGCAAAATAAAGTTGACGCTAAAGGCAATCAATAATAAAAAAATACCTAATGCCAAGCCGAGTACAAAATCTCCTTTACTGGTTTCTAAGGCAATAGCCGTGGTCATGGTTCTGGTCACGCCTTGGATATTACCACCTAGCATCATGGCTGCACCGACTTCACCAATGGCGCGGCCAAAGCCGGTAATCACCGCAGCCAATATCACATAGCGCAATTCATTTAATAGCGGCATAATTAACTGTATTGGGGTTGCGCCTAATGATCGTAACGTAGGTAGTAGTTGCTTGTCGGCAGATTGCACCGCCACCACACACATATTAATGATAATGGGTAATATTAAGCAGGCTTCTCCAATAATAACGGCTGTTTCAGTATAGAGCAGGCCAAAGTCGCCAAAGAGGCCGCGGCGACTGAGCAATCCATAGAATACCAAACCAATCATCACGGTAGGCATTGCCATTAAGGTATTAAGAATTTGTAGAATGAAACGTTTGCCGATAAAGTTATAAATGGCAATATTGATCCCAATGGGAATTGCGATAACCGCAGCACAGCTAGTGGCAATTAATGCTATTTTTAGTGATGTCCAGACGATCAGATAAACTTCGGGATCAAATTGCAGCAGTAATTGTACGGCTGCAACAATCGCATTGCTGAAATAATCCATGCAGCTATTTTTCGGTAGAGCGTTGCCAGTGTCCCGATTTACCCCCAGCTTTTTCTAATAAGCACACGTTTTGAATGCACATGCCGCGATCAACCGCTTTGCACATATCATAGATAGTGAGTAAGGCAATTTGAGTAGCTGTCAGAGCCTCCATTTCCACGCCTGTTTGGCCATTGGTTTTGACGGTGGTGTGACAATGTATGTGATTATTGGCTAAATCGGTCTCGAAATTGACTTCCACATGGGTGATAGGTAAGGGGTGGCACAAAGGAATGAGGTCGGCGGTTCTTTTGCTGGCCATAATGCCTGCTATGCGCGCAATGGCCAGCACATCGCCTTTTTTGTGAGTACCACTTTGGATAAGAGCCATAGTATCAGCCTGCATTTCAATATAGCCAGTGGTGACAGCAGTGCGTTGGGTGATGGCTTTACTGCCAACGTCAACCATATGTGCTTCGCCTGATTGATTGAAATGTGTTAATTTAGTCATTATTAGGAATAGGGTTCAGTAAAATATGAATATCTATCTATTATCTATTTTTTTTAGCAATGAGTGAATGCCTGTGGCGATAAATGTACGTTATTTTGCGAGTTTAAAAGAATTGTTAGGACGTACTGAAGATTCTTTAACTTATCAGCAAGACTTGGTAGTGGCTGAAGTATGGGAGCAAGCGGTACCAACGCAAACTATGCCGGATAATACTTTAGCCGCTGTGAATATGGAATATGTTGATTTGCAACATAAAGTGCAGGATGGTGATGAAGTGGCTTTTTTCCCGCCAGTAACAGGTGGTTTGGTGTGATTAAAATTGTCGACGCTGAATTTGAGCCGTATAGGGAAGTGCAAGCACATCAAGATGCACAAAGTGCTTTACGTGGTAAATATGGCGCAACCAATGTTTTTGTCGGTACCATGCGTGACTTTAATGAAGGAGATCAAGTTAAAGGCATGACCTTGGAACATTACCCAGGGATGACTGAGAAACAGTTAGCTGAGGTCGTGGCTGAGGCTGAGCAACAGTGGCCTTTATTAAATAGTTTGGTGATCCATCGCGTCGGTGCAGTTTATCCTGATGATGTGATCGTACTGGTCGCAGTTTGGTCGGTGCATCGCGGTGAAGCCTTTGATGCGTGTCGCTTTATTATGGAGGCTCTTAAATCGCGAGTGCCTTTCTGGAAAAAAGAAATTTTGGCAGGAGATGCTAGCAGGTGGGTAGCTAAAAATACCGATGGGTATTTGGGTTAATCTTATATGTAGGTTGCGGGTGAGGCACGAACCCCAACAGGGTGCGCATAGGCTATTATGTTGGGGTTCCTGTTGTCACCACAACCTACAGGATATTATTTGTTATAACGCGCAATACTCTCATTGATTTCTGTTTGAGCTTCTTCAATACCAAACCAACCTTCAACTTTTACCCATTTGCCTTTTTCCAAATCTTTGTAATGCTCAAAGAAATGTGACATTTTAGCTAATTCAGACTCAGGAATATCTAAGTACGTTTCTACTTTATTGTAGTATTGGGTCAGTTTTTGTACTGGCACTGCTAAAATCTTAGCATCTTCGCCTGCTTCGTCCGACATTTTCAAAACACCAATCGGGCGACAACGAATCACGCTACCACCTAAAATAGGTGCAGGGGTAATGACCAATACATCAACTGGGTCGCCGTCATCAGATAAAGTTTGTGGAACATAGCCGTAGTTAGCCGGGTATTGCATGGCAGTCCCCATAAAGCGGTCAACTGTTAATGCACCTGTATCTTTATCTACTTCGTATTTTACCGGGTCGGTGTAAGCTGGGATTTCAATAATAACATTGATATCGCTAGGCACATCTTTGCCTGGCGTGACGTTTTCGAATGACATATGGACTCTCTGGTTCGATTAAATTATTAACTAGGTAATTATACGCATTTTCTTTATACTTTCAGCATCTATGTTAGGAATCAAATATTAATTAGTCTGTAGGAGGGGCTTTTAGCCACGGCAGGTGTTTTTTCCGATCGCGGCTAAAAGCCCCTCCTACACATTAACATGCAATGCTTGTATTGAATTAAGGTGAAATGAGTGCGCGGAACATTACGTAAGATGACGACGGAGTTACAAGAGACGGTTAAATATCATTTGCCACTAGGTGAAGAGTCAATAGAGTTAAATCCTTATATTGGTAAAGCGATTAAACTGAATTTTACGGGTAATATTACTTGTGTGCATTGCCAGCGTTCTATTAAGAAAAGTTTTAATCAAGGTTTTTGTTACCCTTGCTTTACCAGCTTGGCGCAATGCGATATGTGTATTATGAAACCGGAAACTTGTCATTATGAAGCAGGGACTTGTCGTGAACCTGAGTGGGGTGAGCAGTTTTGTTTTCAGCCGCATTATGTTTATTTGGCTAATTCATCGGGAGTAAAGGTTGGTATTACCCGACATACGCAGATTCCAACACGCTGGATAGATCAAGGTGCGGTACAGGCGTTACCTATTTTAAAAGTAAAATCTCGGCTTATTTCCGGTTTGGCTGAGGTCGCGATTGCAGAACATGTTAGTGATAAAACCAGTTGGCAGCGTATGTTAAAGAATCTGCAAGAGCCTGTCGATTTAGTGACAAAACGCGATGAGTTATTAGCTTTATGTGCAGAGCCATTAGCAGAGATAACCACCAAATTTGGTGCAGATGCCATTGAGTATCTACAGGATGAGTCGGTGATCGATATTCGCTATCCGGTTGAGCAATACCCCGCTAAAGTAAAATCCTTTAATTTTGATAAAGTTGCCGAAGTAGCAGGAGTATTACAAGGTATTAAAGGGCAGTATTTATTATTGGATACTGGTGTGATTAATATCCGTAAATTTACGGGTTATGAAGTAGATTTTGAAGCAGTATGAGCCAAGTACGAGAGATAGCGCAGCTAGGAGCAGAGGTTTTACGTTTAACAGCCATTGAGGTGTCAGATATTAATGCGCCAACAATTCAAGCACTACTCAGTGATATGTTGACTACTTTGGCTGATACTAATGGTGTCGGGATTGCAGCACCACAAATTGCAGAATCTTGGCGGGTGATGATTATAGCCTCCAGGCCTTCGCCGCGTTACCCACATGCGCCTGAAATGGAGCCAACCGTCATGGTTAATCCGCACTTTGAGCCGGTTAGTGCTATTAAAGAGAGTGACTGGGAAGGGTGTTTAAGCATTCCGGGAATTCGCGCACGGGTGCCAAGATATAAGGATATTACAGTCAATTACCAGAGTGCAGCAGGGGAGCAAGTTAAGCAAAGTTTGACAGGCTTTGTCGCGCGGGTGTTTCAACATGAATATGACCACTTAGATGGTATTGTTTATTTAGATAGAGTAACGGATAATCGAGACATTATTGCGGAAGCAGAATTTGCTAAGTTAATGGCAAAATAACAATTAAGAGTAGTACTTAAGTAGATGGATAAATTTTTAGCCGTTGCGCTTGCAGAAGCCAAAAAAGGTATGGCAGCAGGTGGAATTCCGATTGGCTCAGTGCTGGTGATTGATGGTGAAATCGTTGCACGCGGTCACAATCAGCGGGTACAAAAAGGGAGTACCATATTACATGCGGAAATGGATTGCCTGGAAAACGCAGGTCGCCTGACTGCAGCTGACTATCAGCGTGCCACCTTGTATTCAACCTTGTCCCCTTGCGATATGTGCAGTGGCACCGTGTTGTTGTATGGCATTCCTAAGGTGGTTGTGGGTGAGAATCAAACCTTCCAAGGGCCGGAAGCTTACCTTAAGTCGCGAGGTGTTGAGTTGATCGTACTGGATAACCAAGAGTGCGCACAGTTGATGGGTACCTTTATTGCCAACAATAGCGCACTTTGGTTTGAAGATATTGGTGAGTAATATTCTTAGGTAGTATTTTAAAAGAAAAGATTTTTAGGAGGTTTTATGGAAAGAATGATACATAGCAAATTTATGGTAAGTTTTATTATAGGACTTAGTTTTTTTATAAATATATCTGTTGCTCATGCAGGGACAGTCGTGGATATGCAAACTAACCATGGCTTAATTACCATAGAGTTAGAAGATGAAGTCGCACCTATTACCGTGAGTAATTTTCTTACTTATGTAGATGAAGGCTTTTATGATGGATTGGTATTTCACCGCATTATCGAGGGATTTATGAGTCAGGGCGGGGGCTTTAACGAAGCTTTACAACAGCAAACACCTCATGCGCCGATAGTTTTAGAATCGAATGTTGGTTTGCCGAATGATCGTGGCACCATTGCTATGGCGCGTACCAGTGTTCCTGATTCAGCCACCTCGCAGTTTTTTATTAATGCAGTTGATAATGCCTTTTTAGATTACAGTAATGCAACACGCCCAGGCTATGCCGTATTTGGTGCTGTGATTGAAGGTATGGCAGTAGTTGACGAGATTAATAAGGTAGCAACAGGCACAAATGATGTGCCACTGGAAAATGTGGTTATTGAAGTAGTACGTCGACGTGAAGCGCAGTTAAATTTTGCTATGCAAAGCAATTACCGTGCAGGTGATACCTTTGCCATTGCGCTTGAGGAGACCATGTTGCGCTCTGCAGAGTTAGATTTATGGGTGGCAATATTAATGCCGGACGGTAGTTTACTATTCGCTACTGAGCAGGGTTTTTCCACTGTCCCCGCTGCATACAAAGCGGCAGTAGCAACGACAGAGACAAATCATTTAATTTATAGTGTGACTGTTCCAGCTGGTATTACTGGAGAATATACGCTTGCTGCTATTTATATGAAAACAGGTACCAACTTAGAGGATATGGCGCATAGTTTACGTTCTAATTTTGAGCAAGTAACCATTGAGTTTGTGCAGTAAGTATTACCTATACTCAGCACAAATTAATTGCTTAAAAATCGCTAATTCGTAGGTGCGGCTTCAGCCGCATTAAGGTGGAATAAGTGTTGCGATATTGTCGCGGGTCTCTGTATAGCTCGTATGGAGCTTGCAGGCATTATTAAATCTGCATTATGGGGCAATGTGCAGATAAATCTGCACCTACGAGAATTTGGGTGGTATCAAAACCCTTTTTAGGAACGGACAACAATGAAGCTAATACTGAAGATTTTAATTGCATTACTTATAGTGGCATCCATCGGCTACTATTCAATTGATTTTCTCTTAAATTTCTGGTGGTTTAGCTCTTTAAAGCTAGGTACTTTTTATATTTTACGCGAGAGTTACGCCTGGCTGGTAATCGGCGGCACCACGATTGTAGTCGCGGGGCTGGTCTATTTTAATTTAGCTTATGTAGCGCGTGCATTAGCCTTATCGACTATTAATGACCTGAAAGGTGTGTTGGCAATATTGTCACGACATCCCATCATGCTATTTTTGTTCTCATTGCTCGTGGTCATACCTCTGTTAGGGCCTGTATATAGTCATTGGGAAAGCTTTTTGCTGTTTTATTTTGGTGCAAGTTCCGAGTTAACAGACCCTGTATACGCTAAAAATATTAGTTACTATTTATTTTCCTATCCTGTTTATGAGCTGATACAAGCAGAATTACTGTGGATATTGGCTCTAGTATTGGCTTTGGTGAGCTGTCTATATACTATTTTTTACAAAAAATATCATGATAGTCAACTAAACTTCCCCGTTGCAGCCAAATTACACTTAGCATCGTTGGTATCACTACTAGTATTAGTAGAAGCATGGTCGATTGCCTTACAGCGCATTGCCATATTGTACGAAGATCGACACCTTCCTGTTTTCTATGGGCCAGGTTTTGTCGAAATGAACTATCGACTCCCTTTAATCTGGCTAAGTTTTTTATTATTTTTGGCGACCGCCATTGCTGCTATTTATTTTATCTATAAGGGCAATAAAGGCAAACTGGTATTGGGGTTTGGGCTAGCGTATTTATTAGTGCTGGGGATAAAACAGATTGATTTTATTCCCAATATGATTGATGACTACTATGTTGTACCTAATCCAGTCGATACTGAAGCAAATTATATGCGCAATCATATTCAAGCCACGACCGATGCCTTTAATTTTGCCGACATCAAAGAAATTGATTACTCACTCGTATCTTCACTAACAGAAGGTATTGGTACCGAAATTAAACGTGAATTACATAATATTCCACTCTGGGATAACGATTTGCTTGCACCTGTCTATGAGCAATTGCAAAGTATTCGTCCCTATTTTAGTTTTAATGAGGTCGCGGTTGACCGTTATTATTTTAATGGTAACAATCATCAGGTGAATGTGGCTGCCCGTGAACTAGATTATCAAAGTCTACCCGCAGAAGCACAAAATTGGCGCAATCAACATCTGGTTTATACGCACGGCTATGGCTTAGTCATGTCGCCAGCACAACAAAGTGGCAATCAGCCGATGCAATGGTATATGCATAATTTTGGTCAAGTAGAGCATGATGCTAAATTAACGTTACAACAGCCTGAGATTTTTTATGGATTGGCGAATTACCCCTATGCCATTGTACCCAATGCTGAATTAGCGCCGTTAGCTGATAAAACAGCTGGCGATATGAGTACTGACTATCAAGGCACAGGAGGTTTACCAATCTCCTCATGGTTATCAAAGGCGGTGGTATCCAGCTTTTTTAAAGATGAACGGATCTTTTTTTCCGCGGCAATTAATCAACAAAGCCGTATATTAGTGCGCCGTAATATTTTGCAGCGTATTAAAGTGATTGCGCCATTCTTAGTTTTAAGTAAAGAGCCTTATCCAGTTTTGGTTGATAATAAAATCTATTGGATTGTGGATGCATACACCTATTCCGACCGTTACCCATTAGTTGAGCCGATTAGCTTACCTAATGCTGGCAAACATGCGGTAAAATTTAACTATGTACGTAACTCAGTCAAAATTATTGTCGATGCTTATAATGGCTCAGTCGATTTTTATGTGGTTGATACGAAAGACCCAATCATTAAAACCTACCAAAACCTTTACCCTAGCCTATTTAAAGGAATTGCTGCGGTTCCCAAACCTTTTATAAAACACTTTAGTTATCCAGAAGGCTGGTTTGCTTTACAAATGCGCTTATATGCACGTTACCATCAAAAAGACCCAGGAATCTTTTACCAACAAAATGAAACCTTAGAGTTTTCATTAATGGATGACAAGCCGGTGCAGCCGTATTATCTAACACTAGATATCGAAGAACACCCACAAATACTGCCAGCAGAACGACAAAAGTTTATTTTAGTCAGTCCGCTGTCACCGATAGGGCGGGAAAATCTAGATTCAATAGCGATTGCAGGTTGCCTAAAACCAGTGCATTGTGAAGAACATTATCAAGGTGATATTTATGTCTATAAATTTTCCAAAGATATACAAGTGGAAGGACCAGGACAAATTAGTGCTTTAATGAACCAAAATACCGATATTTCCGCACAATTTACCCTATGGGATCAGCATGGATCTAAAGTAATTCGTGGCCGAATGATTATAGTACCGATAGAGCATTCTTTGTTGTATATTCAGCCATTGTATTTAGAGGCTGAATCAGAGCAAGGCTTCCCAAGTTTGGTCAAGGTGTTGGTAGCCATGAATCATGAAACGGTGATTGGTGATTCGTTGCCAGAAGCATTTGAGAAGTTGCAGCAAAAATTGCGCAAGAGTGTGCAGTAGGGGCTGCCCAAGCTAAAAGTATACGGTACGTACCTTACAAACGAGTATTTCTTGTTCCCAAGCTCCAGCTTGGGAATGCTTACCTGCAAGCTCTGCTTGACGAGCCTTAAACAAACCCTTCTAAGCCATCTATTAAACTAAACTTATGGGTCGTAGTCGCTATAAAATCTTAAATGAAAATTACCCTTATTTTCACACAGTCACTGTGGCAGGCTGGCAGCCTGTTTTTACTCGCCAAGAAAGTGTGCAGATACTTTTTAATAGCTTTATCTGGTTACAGGAAAATACTGACTTTAAGCTGCATGCCTATGTTGTTTTAGAAAATCATCTACATTTTATCGCAAGTGGCGAAGAGCATAGCAAGCGTATTCAACAGTTTAAGTCTTTTACTGCGCGGCAAATCCTTGATTTATTAAAACAACGCAATGCCACAACGTTGCTAAAATACTTTGCTTACTATAAGCGTAAGCATAAAGTGGCAAGCGAATTTCAATTTTGGCAAGAAGGGTCTCATCCAGAAGAAATGGGTGAAACTGAATTATTTATGCAACGTTTGGCTTATATCCATAATAACCCTATTAAACGTAGTTATGTTGATTTACCTGAACACTGGCGTTATTCCAGTGCGCGGGCTTATATGGGGATGGAGTCTTTGGTGCCTGTTGTTTTGTTGGTTTAGGCTTGTTTGTGAAGGTGTTTTCAAGCAGAGCTTGCGGGTAGGCATTCCCAAGCTGGAGCTTGGGGATGAGAAATATCACCAAGTGTGGTGGTCAAGCCATAAAAGGAGAGCTTATGCAATATATTTTAATCGTTCCCATGCTCCAGCGTCACTGCCATTAAGTTAAGAGATATTTCTTTTAAAAACAATGCTTTTTCTGCCGCTTATGAAAATTCAGCAAGCGCCTCGCAGATGATTTTTTACGAGGCGGGTTGCGGTGCTTTCGTTCAATGGTGGGATTAGTTAAAAATAGTGCCGTCAGCTTTTCCTCTATGAAGTTGGTCTCAGTGTCTCCAAGCAATAAATCGAACGCATGATTTTTGATGGCATTAAACGATACCGAGCGGTTAACGATCTGTGGGTATTTTGTTTCTTTGGCATCTAGTTGTTTCTGTGCAGCATCCGTTAATATTGACTCAAGCCCCGTTAAATATACACTTGAATGAAAATCCTGCTTCACTGCCTCTGCCTGAGTTCCCGTAAAATTTTCCAGCCCTAACCGAGTTTTTAACAACCCATAAAAGGTTTCAATTCCCCAGCGCAAATAATATAGCTCAGCAAAATCAGCACTCGGATAGTACTTTTCATTATGTAAGGAAGTCACTAAAACTTCATTTTCACCAGTACTCAACTTAACCCGTACAAAGCGTACCTTAAGTGAAACAGGTAGGCCTAATTTACGAATAATGGACATTTGCTCAGCACAAGGCTTAAGTGTTGCCGTTTGGCTTTCTTTTCCTTCACCTTTTAGCATTTTTCTTGCTACTGCAAACGAGGCCGCCGAACAACGAATAACATAATCTCTCCGAGATTGAGTCAATTCAGCCAGCATTCGATAAGATGGGTAGTTCCTGTCCATCGTCAACAAATCTTTTGCTTGTGTATGAGCTAAATGCTCAACCGCCAAATCAATTTCATAAGCTCTCGCTCTGCCCAAACGTGCATCAATTGCCACTCGATTCAATACATCATAGAGCACCGAGGCGAGTGCATAGGGATGCTGCCCTATTATTTCACTATCCTTGCCATTTGAATAAGAAATCGTGCCAAATTCTTCTCGGACATCTTCTGTATTCGGCAAAACAACTTTTGAACCATCAATTGCCAAGACCCGAAAACCCCAGAATTTATGATAGTCGCCATCACCACCATACACCGTTTCAACTATAGCGGTTTGGTTGAGTTCTATAAATGCAGTGTGCTTAAGCTTATAACGTGCTTGCGAATAAGCACTGGCCGTTACAGGTGGTAAATCTAGCCAGCTCATCGCTTCATTCACTACATTTTGCACTGATTTAACACTTTTTCTCATCATTAAGACCATTAATAATGCAAACGGCAAACTACGATTTCGAGTAAAATCCTTTTCCGAAACTCGGTGACTTTTTGTAAATGCTTCATTTTTAAGTTGAGCTCGACTTTTATTTATTGCTTGACTTTTTTAACCATTATTATCATAAAATGCCTATATTATCCTTGTTTTTTAACAAATTTTCCTTAACTTAATGGCAGTGATGCTCCAGCGTGGGAATGCAGCCAGTGACGCTCTTGCGTCACGTAGTACAGGATGCAGAGGCCTGCACCGATATATACCAGTGCAGGGAGCGAGGAGCTGATGAATGTTTACTCCTTAAGCCCGCCTGAATTTCCCACTCTCTGGGCCAGTGCTTGGGGGCAAGACCAGCACGGTTATTGGCAGGCATCCGAGTTGCAAGGCATACAGCAAATCATGCGCTGGATTCCACCTGGTACATTTCAAATGGGTTCACCCTCTACCGAGCCTGAGCGGGATGATGATGAGGTATTGCATCAAGTCACTCTTAATCAAGGCTATTGGTTGGCGGAAACAGCTTGTACACAGAGTCTGTGGTTGGCAGTAATGGAGGGGAATCCCAGTGATTTTACGGCAAGTCAGGAAAACCCTGTAGATAGCATTAGTTGGGACGATTGTCAGCAATTTATTAGCAAGGCTAATGCCTTATTGCCAGATACTTTTAACTTACGTTTGCCTACCGAAGCAGAGTGGGAATATGCCTGTCGTGCTAATAGCCAAACAGTTTTTAGTTGGGGTGACAGCTTGAATACTGAGCAAGCTAATTATGATGGTGATTACCCTTATGCTAATGGTGAGAAAGGCGAGTATAGAAAGCAGACTGTAGAGGTGTTAAGCTTTTCCACAAACTCGTGGGGCTTATATCAAATGCATGGCAATGTATGGGAATGGTGTGCAGGTTGGTATGGTGATTATCCAGTTAAGGCAGTGTTTAATCCGCTAGGAGCTAGTAATGGCCCGTGCTGGGTGCTGCGTGGTGGTAGCTGGTTCAATGATGGCCATCACTTGCGATCTGCTTTTCGCCGCGCGAGCGAGCCTGCTAATCGTGCCCACAGCATCGGCTTTCGGCTGGCTGGAGGTTGACCCAAGCAGCAAGCTTTGTCGTCGGCCGAGCGACGATAAAGCCGTTGTGCCAGTTCGTTTAGTGGCTAGAGTAGTGATGTTTAAAGCTTGCTTAGTATTGGATAGTCGTGACGCAGAGTATCACGGCGGTATTCCCGCGCTGGAGCGTGCGTTTTACTGTACAGGCGCGCTAGAAACGCAGTTATGTAGCTTGCTATGCGCCTGTATTTCAGTAGCCGTGCTCTCTAGTACTTAATCCAAAGGAATTCTAATTTTTTGACCTGGATAAATAAGGTCAGGATCCTGAATTACTTCTTTATTGGCTTCAAAAATGCGCGGGTATTCCATTGCATTTTGGTAGTAGTGCTTGGCAATTTTTGATAACGAGTCGCCGCTTTGGATGGTGTAATATTCAACATTATCAGGTTCTAATAGCTCTCCTGCATCGGTGTCGTTATCAATAATATCTATTTTTGAAACAACCGATTCAACATTTTCAATATTACCCGCTAACAGAATAACTTTTTGAGCTGCTTCGACACTTGTTGTTGTGCCAATGACTGTTGCCTCACCACCTTTAAATATTGCATTTAAGCCATCAATGCCCGGGTTGTTGGCATTCAGGTATGCGGTGATTTTTTCAGCTGCTTCAGCGTCTGTGGTGAAAAGTTTACTGCCTATATTTTTAGCAAAATCAAATAATCCCATTCCATTTCTCCTTAGATTTTTAAATAGTGTATTAATATTGTTAAGTTTTTATCGTAATGTTTTAACTTTAGTTAAGTGATACGACAAAAAACTCAGATTCAATATTAAAGCATTTAAAAGATTTCTACTAGCGCGTATTTTCGGTAGACTGTGGTATCAGCATATGCGAAACTCTACTGACCTCCAATACTTGGGTATTGATGAAATAAGAAACACAACAAAACTGCCTGTATGAAACAAAATATAGCTTATCAAGCTGATGTGCTCGAACGCTTTATCCCAATTAGCTTGGATACTTTGGTGATTGATTTATTAGACACTAACTTGCTACCTACTGAACTGCACTCGGAGTTTCAGCAGTTTTGTAATAGCTATATTGCTTTATTACATGCGCATGCGCATACGCAATTGCAGTTTTTAAAGTCTGCTTACCAACCGTTTAATCCAGATAGAGATACTTTAATAACTGATGCCAATGTACAAGGAGAACGACTCATTCGCTTTAAATCAGTATTGCATTCGGTGTTAGAGGATGCTAATTATGAGCGTATTTCTGAACAAGAGCTCAATGAAGCGCTTAATAAGATTTCACCGCATGGAGTTAAAGTATCAGTTGATTTTAATGACTTTGCGGAAGTCTCTTTGTTCTATCGTGGTTCGGCGATACAAACCAGTTGGCATAGGAGTTGGCGCACATTCAGTTTTAAGAAACAAGCGGTCAATGTGCAGGTATTTCGACGTTTATTTGTCTTGATACAACCTAAAAGTAAACAGGAATGGGTAGAATATTATACCCAAACTAAGAAAATGTCGCTTGCCAAGGCTGAGAAAAAAGCAGATGTGGCTTTAGCGAAATTAGGGATTAATAATGAAGATCACTTGGTTTATCTGAAGTTATTTAAAGATATACCGCGTGCCGATTTAGAAATGTTATTTCCCAATACCCGTGTACAGATTCGCTTGTTTGATAAACTAAAGCTAGGCGTGTTAGGTGGTGGGGGTACGGCTGGTGGGGTGATGGCGATGTTGACTAAATTCAGTGCTGCTATAGATCCGATGTCAGCCGTTATTGCGGTGGGGGGCTTATTAGGCGTAATCTGGCGCCAAATTGCTAAAATCTTTATTCAGCGCGCTAAATATAGTGCCACGTTAATGAAGAATTTGTATTTTTACACTTTAGATAATAATGTGGGGGCACTGACTTATCTGTTGGACTCGGCAGAGGCAGAAGAATGCAAAGAGGCTATTTTGGCTTATTTCTTTTTATTGACTGAGGGTGAAAGCACACGAGCTAAGTTAGATAAGCGCATCGAAACCTATATCCAGCAGCAATATGCATTGCCAATGGATTTTGAAATCGATGACGGGTTGGATAAATTACAGAGTGCAGAGCTGTTGTCGGGGAGTGATCCTGAGATAAACGCTGTACCACTAGCGACTGCCAATATAAAATTACAACAACAATGGCAGAATGTCATTGCTTATAAAATGACAACTAATACCTAAGGGAGTAAGTGATGCCAGAGACTATTAATAATAAGAAAAAAGCATCGTATGCAAGAGAAGAAGAGATAGGTTTTTTGGAGAATATAGGCGTTAAGTATTACCGCTATTTAGCCAATAAATCCGGAACTGCAGGTATGCAAAATATCAGTATTGATGATTTGCCCCCTGATATTACTTTACAAACTTTGGCGGGCAATATAACTGGCTTTGCAGCAGTCATTGCCTTTGCAATAGGAGCCTTAACGACCTTTGTCTCTATCTGGGTGGAGTGGACCTATATGGATACCATGGATACCACTGAATACTATATATTATATGGTAGTACTCTGGTCATTATGTTGGCAATAGAGATGACAGTATTATTCTGGCTGGGTTTAAAAACGGTATACAGTTTAGCTTGCCTGACAGGCCATAATCAGGCTGCCAAAGGCTCATGCTTACCTGGAGATGATGCGGTGCCTAATATTTTGGCGCGTGCAGCTCTTGAAGTGCCTGACCCTATTATTCATTATTTAGGGATTGATCCGCTTAAGCATTTGTCAAAATCTAAGTTATTTTTGGTCGCTTTTTTATACAAAGCTAAGGTAGTTTTATCAGGCTTGGCAGTGAAGTTTTTGTTAATTCGACTGTTTGGTAAAGGTGAGGCACGTACTGCATTTAGCTGGGTGGCTATTCCCATTACAGGTATTTGGGATGCCTTTACCTTATACAAAGTAGCACGTGAAGCTCGCTTAAGGTTGTTTGGTAATAAATTAGCAGAGCATATCGTCAATGATATGTTGACTGATGAGTTGATTGACCAGTTAAGCCCTAAAGCACGTGAAGGCTCAGTTCGTGCGGTGGCTACTATGATGGTGTTATCGCAAAACTATCACCCTAATATGTTGGTGTTGCTACTGCGCTTGTGCGATACCTTTAAAATTGACGATAGTTGTGAATATGACAATTGGGAGGACTTTTTAGTAGTATTGGATGAAGTGAGCAAAGAAGAGCGTTATTTCTTGCTAGACTTACTCAGTGTTTCTGCTGCATTTGATGGACATTTATCCAAAATGGAGCGTCATCATTTGCCTGAAGCTTTTAAGGAACTTACGGATGTGTATATGGAGCGTACTGAGAAATTAAAGGATTTATTGTTAACGGGGCAGTTGCATGCGGCTAAGGAATTGTGTGTGTTGGATTTTCATCCAGGCTAGGCTTTGTGACAAAAATGCCAAATGTTACTCATATTCAGCATAATATATTTGATTAGGTGCTGACTTTTTATATCATGAGCTTGTTGCTTAATATATAAACGAGTATAAGGGTAACTTAATAGGCTGAGCATGTAATAAAACTCTCAGTTTTTAATGTTTTAATAATTTTTGAGGTGATTTATGAAATTTCCATTAGCCCCCATTGCAGTCAGTATTGTATGTGTCGCACAGCCAGTTCAGGCCGATGTTTCTAGTGATACTGCTCAGATTTTTGAACTCATTGCACAATTGTTTTCTAGTGAATTCACTGCAGGACAGCCAGTTCTGACTTTTGATACTGTTTGGTTGTATCAAGTGGGTACTTCAGGTGTCATTGTTGGCGTCAACCAGGCGACTGGTGAGGTTTATTTATTGGGTGGAGCCATTGGGCCTGAGCCCGTTTTAGTGGGTCAATCTGATGCTGTGGTTGCCTTATTGCAGGGGCAGGCTAGCAGTACAGATAGTACGGGCGGAATAGAAGAAGTTTGCAATACGAGTAGTAGTGTAGCGAGTGGTTATTCGTACAGTCGAGAGGGTAATGTGATAACTGTGTCGACTAATGGGCAATGTATTGAAATTCCTGAAAATCAAAATTATTGTGAAGCAACTCCAGAAATAGATGCGGCCGGAGCCCCGGTGGCAACTGGCTTACATGTATTGACACAAACGAATGTAGAAAGTTTTAATTTTTCGGGTCTTGAATATAATATTCCAGGTATGGATAGTCCGCTAGATTCGATGGCACAAGGTTTTGCTAATAGTGGTTCATGCATTATCAATGCACCCGCTGACTTTACCAATATGACTATTAATACAGATATTTGTTTTGATATGACCAGTCAATTGAGTGGCTTGTCTTCTATTCCTGGCGTGTTAACTATTACGCCTCCAGTGACCACTAGTTTTATGGGGACATCAGTCATCACCACAGTGAGTGATTGCTTTGCCACTGGAGCACTTTCAATCACTGATATTGTCACTGAGCAAAGCTGGATATTGACCAATGGTTCATATGTGCAGATTAATTAAAATAAGCATTCACTTATTGTTGATTGTGTGAAGATGTAAAAGTCGGTTTCTCTACCTCTTTTGGGTGGACTAGAAACTGTATTTATTACTCGATTCTGAGGGCTCTATAGAATATAGGACAATAAATGCCATTTACCCCTTTTCATATGGGACCAGGAATACTTATCAAGGCATTGCTACAAAGTAGCTTTAGCTTGATGATTTTTGGTTGGGCGCAAATAATTATGGATATACAGCCGTTGCTTGTTTTATTGACAGGGGAAGGGCATTTGCATGGATTTTCACACACTTATATCGGTGCATCATTACTTGCAGTTGTTGCCGCATTAACAGGGAAGCATCTATCTGAATTTGGCTTAGTCATGCTGGGTGTGGCTAAAAAGGATAACCCTATAAAAATAGTGTGGTGGGTGGTTGTAAGTAGTGCTTTTATTGGCACTTTTAGCCATGTTGTTTTAGATAGTATTATGCATACTGATATAGAGCCGTTTTACCCCTGGTTATTACCAAACAAATTACTAGGAATTATAACCACTGAGCAACTGCACAAACTTTGTTTGTATAGTGGATTAGTCGGTGCATGTCTGTATTATTTGGTACAGTTCTTTACTAAAAAATACAATAATTGATTTTATATTGTAGCTTGTAGCTCATATTTCGCATTCTCGTAGGTGCAGATTTATCTGCACATCATGCCCCACTCCTAAGTCACGCGTATTTGTGTTTATTAAACTCCGAAAGCTTCTACTTTAAAGTATGATCAATGCCATATTCAGGATTAAGTTAGTGGCCCTTATTTTTCCTGTTACCTGGTTTATTGGCTTGGTGTTATTGCAATTAAGTCTGTCTACAGCTCTGTTGGCTGCTCCTGATATAACCATAACTGGCTTGAGTGCTGAGCAGGAAGCAAATGTGCGTGCTTATTTGCCATTAAGTCGGGAAACTTGTAGCTCTCCTCGCTGGAAGGTCACCCGTCTATTCGAACAGTCCCCTAAGCAAGTGCAACAAGCATTGCATGCATTGGGTTATTATCACCCTAAAATTGGTAAAGCACTGGAGTGGGAGGAAGAGTGCTGGAGTAGTGCATTCAGTATAGAGCCAGGAGCGGCTATGCTTATTTCTTTAGTTGATATTCAAGTGTTGGGAGCTGGAAGTTCAGAAGGGTTTTTTAGCGAGTTATTGCAAAAAAATAGTATTAAGCAGGGGGATATAGTTAATCATGGTACTTATGATGACCTAAAAAAACGTCTACAAGCTCTTGCTAATGCTAAAGGCTATTTTGATAGTCATTTTGAGCTTAAGCAACTAATTGTCGATCCAGATAAAAATAGGGCTGAAATTCGTTTGCATTTACAAACAGGGCGCCGCTATTATATTAGCCGGCTTGAGCTGGATGAAAATGCTCTAAGTGTCGAGTTCAGTAGTCAATATTTAACCATTAAGCCTAATCAGGCTTATGATCGCGATAATATTATCAAATCACATCAGCAATTAGACTTTGCCGAGTATTTTCAAGATATTCAATTGAAATTTCTTAAAAGTCAGGCAATAAACTACCATGCGCCACTACAAGTCAAGCTCAGGAATTTGCCCCAGCACGTGCTGTCGGCGGGGGTGGGTTATGATACTGACTTGGGGTTTCGTTTAAGTGCGGGCTATAAGAATAGATACTTGAATGACTCCGGGCATAAATTTATTGCAGATTTGAACCTGTCATTAAAAAAATCAAATCTATTGTTGGAATATATTTGGCCGCTTAGTAATCCACTAAAGGATCGTTTGTCATTTTTTGCCGGCATAACTTATGAAGATACCGATCATGTCGATAGTCAGAAAATTGATTTGGGGATTAAACTATCTAATAAGCTCTATGGTCAGTTAATCATGGCAGAGCAATTAAACTTTGTGGCGGAGCGGTATCGAAATGCTGAGAGTGACCCTTTTGAAACAAGATTTTTATTGGTGCCTGGTATTAGTTTATCTAATGTGAGAGCGGCCAAAGATGAGCTGTATGTAAATGGTTATAAATATTTGTTTAAGCTGAATGGCGCACACCGTAAGGTAGGTTCGGGAGTCAGCTTTATACAAGCACAGCTCAATATTAAGTTTGCCTATGCAACTTTGTGGGGTGGGCGTATTTTGGTTGATAATAACTTTGGGGCGACTGGGGTCGATATTTTTGCCGACTTACCGAGTAGTTATCGGTTTTATGCTGGTGGGGATAATAGTGTGCGTGGCTATGATTACAAAAGTATTGGTCAGCGTGATGAAAATGGGGAAGTAATTGGTGGGCGTTATCTAGTGACGACTAGCTTAGAGTATGAGCAACAAATTGTTGGTAATTGGAGCTTAGCGGCATTTATCGATGCAGGTGATGCTTTTTCAAAAGATATTGATATGCAAGTGGGAGTAGGGGTTGGCTTGCGCTGGTATTCATTGGTAGGGCCATTACGTGTCGATATTGCCATGCCTACTGAAGACTGGTCAGACGTACATTTTCATTTTAGTTTGAGTACGGCTTTGTAATAGCGGCTTGGCTTAAGGGCTAGTGTCGAAATTTAGATTGGCAATATAAGCAAAATAACGCCGTACCAATATCATGATACGGCATCGCTTTTTATGTCTGAGCGTAAGTTGTTAACGCTTGTCCATATGTAGTTTTAATTCCTTAGGTAAAGTAAAGACGACTTTTTCTTCAATGCCTTTAATTTCACTTGCAGGCTCGCCGCCCCAGTCTTGTAGCTGTTTAATAACCGCTTGTACTAGTACTTCGGGAGCTGATGCACCGGCAGTGACTCCGACAACATTAACATCTGTAAACCAGTCTTTGTGCATATCAGCAGCAGTATCAATAAGGTGTGCAGGCTTGCCTAGTTGTTCGGCAATTTCACGGAGACGGTTTGAATTGGAGCTGTTGGGTGAGCCAACCACTAAGATAATATCAGCTGTTTCGGCAAGATCATGCACAGCATCTTGACGGTTTTGAGTGGCATAGCAAATATCATCTTTCTTTTGTTCTTGAATATGGGGGAAATGTTCATGCAATGCATCTACCATAACACTGGTATCAGTCATTGATAACGTTGTTTGTGTGACATAGGCAAGATTTTCTGGGTTATTGACCTTGATATTTTTAACATCTTCTGGTGTTTCTACCAAGTAGATTGCGCCATTCTCGGTGCATTTTTCATATTGGCCCATAGTGCCCTCTACTTCAGGGTGGCCTTCATGTCCGATCAGGAATACTTCTCTGTCGGCTTTAGCATGTTTGGCCACTTGAATGTGGACTTTAGTGACTAGCGGACAGGTCGCATCAAATACGGTAAGCTTTCTTTCTACGGCTTCTTTTTGTACTTTTTTAGAAACGCCATGGGCGCTAAAGATAAGGTAAGAGCCTTCCGGAACATCCGAGAGTTCTTCAATAAAAATAGCACCTTTTTCTCGCAAACCTTCGACGACAGTACGGTTATGTACGACTTCATGGCGTACGTAGATGGGGGCACCAAACGCTTCAATCGCTCGGTCAACAATTTCAATAGCACGGTCTACACCGGCACAAAAACCTCTAGGGTTAGCAAGTTGAATTTTCATAGTATTATTTTTAAATGAGTGCGTTTTCAGAAACGATTATACCGTCATTATCTGCATAGAGGTAATGCTCCGGTTTAAAATGGATGCCGGCAAAACTAATGGTGCAGTCAAGATCACCTGTACCTTTTTTATGACTTTTTAAAGGATGCGTATGCAGGGCGCGTATACCAATAGGAAGTTGATTAATGGCGTGGCTATCACGCAAACATCCATAGATAATGATGCCTTGCCAGCCATTTTTATAGGCGATTGTTGCTAAATCATCGCCGAGTAGTGCGCAGCGATGTGAGCCACCGCCGTCAATGACTAAAATTCGATTGCTTACTTTCTGGGTAAGGGCTGTACGGATGATGACATTATCTTCAAACACCTTGGCCGTGCTAATTTGTCCGGAAAAACATTGTTGCCTGCCAAATGATTGAAAAATGGGGTCTGCAATTTGGAAATTAGCTAAAGTAGAGTGCTGGTCGCAGAGGTCGGTGGTGGTAAAAGTCATGAAGTATTAATTGATATTTAAAGCTTATATAAGCTGCATACACTAGGAAAGGGAGCTAATGGCACTGCCGACTCTTTTAGGAGTGGCAGTGCCGGGTGTTGTGGAAATGGGACTTATCTTTTTTGTCTTGTTAAATCTACTCAGAGTCAGGCGTATTACAGGTTGAAATGCCAAGTGGCAAATAAGCGGGGCACCAGTTAATTAAAGCTGTTGCTAAAGGTACAATACCTATTGCGCCCCACCAAGATTGCATTAAAGCACCTGTGCCTATAATGATGATGCCTGCCGCGATTCTGATTTTTTTATCGAGTCCGCCAACATTTGCTTGCATAATTATTCCTCGTTAATAATATCGTGATAATAAGCCCAAATTATTTTTAAAAGAGGGCATAGGGATTTTGACTTCATAGCCACCGCCAGAGGCTTCTTGCATTTCGTGTCCATGCAAGTCCTCCATGCGTTCCACGATAATATCATGATTCCCATCGGGGTGTATAAACTCAAGTTTATCACCCACCGAAAATTTATTTTTAACTAGAATTTCAGCCATGCCAGTAGCAGTATCATAGCTTCTAATTTCGCCACAAAACTGCTGTTGATGACTTTTTGAATAGCCCGTTAGGTAGTTTTGATGCTCATGAGTATGGTGACGTTGATAAAAACCATCGGTATAACCGCGGTTAGCAAGATTTTCCAATACACCAATCAGTTCAGGTTGAAACTCTTTGCCTGCTAATGCGTCATTGATAGCTTGTTTATAAACTTGGGCAGTACGAGCAACATAATAATGTGATTTGGTGCGGCCTTCAATTTTAAGGCTATCGACGCCAATTTCTACTAGGCGATGGATATGCTCAACAGCACGTAAATCTTTAGAGTTCATAATATAGGTGCCGTGCTCATCTTCCATGATAGGCAATAGTTCACCTGGACGGCCTTCCTCTTCCAAGAAATAGGTTTCATCTGCTAGTGGATGCCGCTCAGCACCGCCGCAGTTGGCACTGCTAGTATTTAAGTCATCCATTGATAAGGAACCGCCGTCCAGAACCAAGTCGCCTTCGGCATTTTCATGGGCGGGCTTAGTGTCGTACTTCCAGCGACAAGAATTGGTACAAGTACCTTGATTTGGGTCGCGATGGTTAAAATAACCTGATAATAAACAGCGCCCTGAATAAGCAATGCAGAGTGCGCCGTGCACAAATACTTCTAACTCCATATCGGGGCATTCTTGGCGAATTTCTGCTATTTCATCTAATGATAATTCACGTGACAAAATAATGCGTTCAACCCCCATTTTTTGCCAAAATTTAACTGTGGCAAAGTTAACGGTATTGGCTTGTACCGAGAGATGTATAGGCATGTCTGGCCATTGCTCTCTGGCCATCATAATTAAGCCTGGGTCTGCCATAATCAGGGCATCGGGTTGCATGGCAACAATAGGCGTAATGTCTTTAATAAAAGTTTTAACTTTGGTGTTGTGTGGAATGACATTGGTTGCCAAGAAGAATTTTTTACCCAGTGCATGTGCTTCTGCAATGCCTTTGGCAAGGTTTTCATCAAGAAAATCATTATTGCGCACGCGCAGGCTATAACGTGGTTGGCCTGCATAAATAGCGTCAGCACCATAAGCAAAGGCATAACGCATATTTTTTAAAGTGCCGGCAGGCGATAAAAGCTCAATTTTTTTCATGACTTAGGTTAGGCAAGGTAATTAATTTTCATTATTCTAACTGATTGTTAAGCAGTAAAATAGTGCAGTTATTTTATGGAAATAAAGGAATGTTATTGAGCATAAGTAAATAAACTACTTTGCAAGAGCGTAAAGATAAAATATAATGGCGGGTTTTTTACAGGGCGTAGAAACCCTCCTTGCCTTACTATGAAATAATGATAGAAGGCTTTTAACCCGAAAGGAAAATTATGCGACATTATGAAATTGTCTTTTTAGTTCATCCTGATCAAAGCTCACAAGTGCCTGGTATGATTGATCGTTACCGTGCCACTATTGAAGGAGCTTCAGGAACTATTCACCGTCTTGAAGACTGGGGGCGTAGACACTTAGCGTACCCAATCAAGAAACTTCAAAAAGCACATTATGTATTAATGAATATTGAATGTGACCAAGCGACTCTTGAAGAATTGGAAAGTAACTTCCGCTTCAATGATGCTGTATTGCGTCGTATGACTATTCTTATGAAAGAAGCAGTCACAACGCCTTCTGTCATTGCTAGAGAAGACTCTAAAGTAGCTGAAAGCAGAGCAGCAGAAGCAAAAGCAGCGGCAGAAGCAGAAGCGGCTATGGCAGCTAAAAAAGCAGCGGCAGAAGCTTCTAAAGAAGCGGCTACTGAAGATTCAAAATAATATAACTAATACATAGAGGTTTAGCTTATGGCTCGTCAAATGAGACGTAAAAAGCACTATACTTTTGGTGCTGAAGGTGAAGAGAATTCAATCGATTATAAAAATATTGAATTGCTAGGTGAATTTGTAACAGAAACAGGCAAAATTGTACCAAGCCGTATTACGGGTACAACTGCAAAAAATCAAAGACAAATAACAACTGCTATTAAGCGTGCACGTTATATTGCTTTGATGCCTTTTTGTGATGCACACGACTAATTAATACTCGGTAACTATCAGTGAATTTTATTGCCAATTATATTATGCGAGGGCGAGTGCAAGCTATGTTTGTTGCTTCTACCTTGGCTTTATTATCGCTGTTAATGCCGCCTATTAGTATTGTAAGTTCAGCAACCGTCGCACTGGTAACATTGCGTCGCGGGGCATATGAAGGTTTTTTGGTTTTAATTAGTGCAAGTTTTGCAGCAGCGCTCTTAGGTATCGTACTCTTTGGCAATTATCAATTTGCCTTTGGTTATGCGTTACTTTTATGGCTGCCTGTATGGCTGCTATCAATTGTATTGCGTGAAGGACGACATTTGTCGTTAGCAATAGAAATTGCATCACTATTAGGTGCGCTTGCTGTTGTCGGTTTTTATCTATTTAGTCAAGACCCTGCACTTTATTGGCAGGCAATTTTGAATGTAATGGTTGAACCAATGTTGGCAGCCGCAGAAGCACCTGTAGAGCAGATCAAGCAAACTTTGAACATGGTTGCTAAGTATATGACTGGCGTTGTGGCATTAGGCTCTATTACGGGCTTGTTGTTTGGTCTGTTATTAGCGCGTTGGTGGCAAGCGAACCTTTTTAATCCTGGTGGGTTTAAAGCAGAGTTTTTGACATTACGTATGCCTGCTCGTTTTACCATGAGTACATTGATTGTGTTTGTGGTAGCAAGTGTTTCATCGGGGATGCTATCTGAGATGGCATGGAATATAGGCATTATTTTATTTATGCTCTATACCTTTATTGGTACTGCCGTAGTACATGCACTGATTGCCGAGATGAAAGCTAAGCGCTTTTTATTGCCCTTTTTTTATCTGCTCCTGTTTGTTATCCCGCACTTAATTGTACCGATAGCGATTATTGGCATGAGCGATACTTGGCTGAATTTACGCAGAAATATAAAATCCGCCTAGCCCTGTTTAAAGGTGCTATGGCATCGGTATACCGATACATTATGAGGACGAAAAGATGGAAGTTATCCTTCTTGAGAAAGTTGTAAACCTAGGCGATCTAGGCGATAAAGTAAATGTAAAATCTGGATACGCCAGAAATTTCTTGGTTCCACAGCGTAAAGCTGTTATGGCGACTAAAGAAAAAATTGCTGAATTTGAAACACGTAGAGCAGAGCTTGAAAAAGTGGCCGCTGAGAAATTAGCAGCAGCGCAAAAACGTGCAGATGCATTAGGCAAAATTGAAGTGTCTATTGCGCATAAAGCGGGTGAAGAAGGTAAGTTATTCGGTTCTGTTGGAACTGTTGATATTGCTGAAGCAATGACTGCTGCTGGTGCGCCAGTTGATAAACGTGAAGTACGTCTACCAGATGGTATTATTCGCCACCTTGGTGAATACGCAATTGATGTTAACCTACACACTGATATTACAGTGACAGTAGCAGTTAACGTAGTTGCTGAAGACTAAATTGTAAAATTCCAAAGTATCTCTATCAGGAGATGCCATAAGGTTTTATAAAGCAATAAAAGCTAACCCAGCAAATCTTTATTTGCTGGGTTAGCTTTATTTGTATCGTGCCTTGCACTTCTATTTATTCAGTCATATTTACCGCTTTACGACTAATAAATGACCAATCTTTTATACTGTTATAGTTTATAACAGTCATCATATTCTACCTTTTCATACTTCCAAAGCCTTGTAAGTATTTATTTGGATATGCTCATCATCATGAGAGACTGAAAATGTCTTTACACGAAAATTACTTTATCTCCTTTAAAGAGTCTATAGATTCGTATAGTCTTCCGGAACGATTTACCTTCCCCTTTTATTACCAGCCACACCCTCTGTGTTTATTAGCAGTCAACGAGTTACAAAGCCACCTCACAACACAACAAGAATGGCAGCATGATTTTGGCATAACAGCGAATAAAACAACAGCAATTGGGAAAATGTTTGGCGTTTTATTGGTACGCAATAAAGCCAATGAAATTGGTTGTTTGGCAGCTTTCTCTGGCAAGATTGCTGGCACTAATCAGCTGTCAAAATTTGTTCCTCCAGTCTTTGATATGCTTGCTACTGATGGCTTTTTTATGGCAGGGCAGCAAGCGTTAAATGACATCAGTGCCCAGATTAAAATATTGGCGGAAAATCCAAAAATTCCAGAATCAGAAGCATTTTTAAGTGCTGAAATAGCAGTCTCTAGTTTAAAAATAAAAGAGCATAGAGCGAAGATGGTTGCAGGGCGTAAAAGCAGGAAATTACGCAGGACTGAGGCGGTCGATGAGCTTAGTGCTAATGAGTTTTTACAATTACAGGAGCAACTAGCTAAAGAAAGTATTCAACATAAAAATCAGTTAAGAGACTTAAATATTTACTGGGGGGACAGAGTTGAAAAAGCAGAACAAAACCTTGTTCAGCTTACTGCTGAATTACGTGCTTTAAAAAATCAACGTAAACAGCTATCTGCAGACTTGCAGCAACAACTTTTTGATCAGTACCATTTTTTAAATATAAAAGGGGTTAGCAAAAGCTTGTGTGGTATTTTTAAAGAGACCGCTCAATTAACGCCTCCTGCCGCCGCAGGTGAGTGTGCTGCACCAAAACTATTACAATATGCATTCCTGCATGAGCTGCAGCCTTTGGCGATGGCTGAATTTTGGTGGGGAGCATCACCTAAGTCAGAGATTAGAAAACATCAACATTTCTATGGGGCATGCCAAGGAAAATGTCAGCCTATTTTAGCGCATATGCTTGATGGTATGGCTGTAGATGCAAACCCGTTATTGAATAATCCTGCTGCAGGTAAGACTATCAATATTATTTATCAAGATGATGTCATGTTGGTCATCAATAAGCCGGCTGAGTTCTTATCAGTACCAGGCAAAAATATTGAAGATTCGGTCTATCTACGCATTAAACAGAGTTACCCTGGGGCAACGGGTTCACTTATCGTGCATAGGCTGGATATGTCTACCTCAGGCTTAATGTTAATCGCATTAACAAAAGAAGCGCATAAGAATCTACAAAAACAATTTATTAAGCGTACCGTTGTGAAACGTTATGTTGCCTTATTAGATGGCTTGCTAAAAGAAGATGCAGGTATTATCGACTTACCGCTACGTGTAGATTTGGATGATAGGCCGAGACAGCTGGTTTGCTATGAACATGGTAGGGCTGCTATTACTCGCTGGGAAGTGATGCAGCGTAAGGGTAAGCAAACCAAGGTTTATTTTTATCCTGAAACAGGGCGTACTCACCAACTGCGCGTGCACGCTGCACATGTAAAAGGTTTAAATATGTCTATTGTGGGAGATGATTTGTATGGCAGCAGAGCTAAACGTTTGCATTTGCATGCAGAATATTTGCAGTTCAGTCACCCTAGTACCCAAGAGCTAATGAGCTTTCAAGTTGATGCTGAGTTTTGAAGGTTTTGTGAGTTTAAACGGATGTTCAAGCTGCTTGCAAAAGCCCTTACAATAATGTGAGGGCAGTGTCTTTGACAAGATTATTTTAAACTGTCTTGCTTTTTAAGTGAAGCAAAGCACTCTTTCCAGCTTGCATGCTTAATTGTTAGGAAATTTTCTAACCAAGGAATTTTTACAGCACTTAAAAAGCCGATAGATAATAAGCACCAAATAGCCGCTAGTTCATGTGGGTTATTCGTTAACATTATTGATAGTAATGGGCCGAAAATAAGTGAATAAAGCATCACTCGATAAGAACCATAGAGAAGCGGTAGAAAAAAGGCAATTATAAAATAACTGTTGCGAATGAAATGGCAGTCATTGGATGCCCACTGCCATGCAATATGCCAGTCGCCCATGCTAGACACAAATGCTGTTGATGAGCAACTTGCCATACCGCTACCGTTCATCAGTAATTTTATATCGGTGAGTGGTTCGCAGGGAATTGCAAAACAACCTGGTAACGATGGGTTAATGATGAGGCCACATAAAAATAAGAATGATACTAATCCTGACAGGGCGGTTGTCGATGTTATCCAATACATGCGGCGTGTTCTGGGTATAAAAGATAGACAAAACCAAGTAATGAAAAGCGGCTGAAAACTAATATGGATATAGCCTAAAAATGCGTACAAAGCATTGTTTGGGTCAACAGTGCCAAGTGTTGTGTAGTTAAATGCTTGCAATAACTCCATTAAAGAAAAGTAGGCCAAGGTCATGGCGCGTAAATTGTGTTTGCCAGAAAAACCTTCCACTTTCCATTCTGAGCCACCTCCTAATTCAGATACGTATGTTAAACTTTTCCTTGCTTCTAAACCAGCACCTGTTAATCCAATCAAAGCCATTACTGTAGATGCTTCACCACTCCAACACATGATTATTCCTAATTTTATTATTATTGAATTTTTATCTAATCTTAAGATTAGATAAAAGAAAAGACTATTTTAATTTAATGATAGGTCTTTGTATATTAGGTAAATTGAATTGGCGATCAATAGGATCAATTACTCTAATTTTCTCAAGAAATTATTCGATAATTTCGAGTGTGGGCATGGGTTGTGTGGTAGTAAGGGGTAATTAGGCATTATTTAAGTTGCGTGTTGACCTATAAACTGATATTTTCCTCTGCTGTCACTCGCACTATAAGAGTGCTAATTATTATAAGAGGTAGCTGTGGCGAAATATCCTGAACTCAATGCGCGTTCGCAACAATTACTCAAAAACCTGGTTGAGCGCTATATTCATGATGGTCAACCCGTTGGGTCACGAGCCCTATCTAAAGATTCTGATTTAAACCTTAGTCCTGCAACCATTCGCAATGTGATGGCTGATTTGGAGGATTTGGGTTTGATCCATTCACCACATACTTCTGCTGGTAGGGTGCCTACTGTTAATGGCTATCGTTTTTTTGTAGATACCTTATTAACTGTTAAGCCGTTGCACAATCAAGAGTTAGATAAATTACATAAAGGTTTGGATGATATTGATAATGAAGAGGCTTTGGGTATGGCTTCTAAATTATTATCTGATACTACGCAAATGGCTGGGGTGGTTACCTTGCCTCGACAAGACTTGGTTTGTTTGCGCCATATCGAGTTTTTACCGCTCTCTAATACGCGTGTTTTGGTTATTTTTGTCACCAATGAACACGAAGTGCATAACCGTATTATTCACACGTCTAAAAAATTCTCGGCAGCACAACTACAACAAGCAGCTAACTATTTAACCTCACAATATACTGGGCAAAGCCTTGCCACGGTACGTGCTGCAGTCGTCAAAGAAATGCAAGTCGATCAGCAACGCATTAATCAAAATATGCTGGATGCAGTCACGATGGCGCAGATGGCATTTGAAAATGATGCAAGCCATGAAGATTATGTGCTATCGGGTGAAACCAATTTAATGAGTTTTGCTGAACTGTCAGATATGGAGCGCTTGAAGGGCTTATTTGATGCTTTTAGCCAGAAGCGTGGCATTATTCATCTATTGGATAAATGCCTGGCAGCGGATGGTGTACAGATTTATATAGGCGAAGAATCGGGTTATCAAGCGTTTGAGCATTGTAGTTTGGTGACTTCACCTTATACAGTGAATGATGAGGTGGTCGGTGTATTGGGTGTTATCGGGCCAACCCGAATGGCTTATGAAAAGATTATTCCTTATGTGGATGTGACTGCAAAATTATTGAGTGCCGCTTTAAATACTAAGTCTTGACAATAGAGTAGGAGGAGCCTTTGGCCGCGAATTGATGAGTCGCGACCAAAGGCTCCTCCTACTTTTTAAGCAAGTACCCTCTTGAAAATAAATTAAATCCCCCCATGATAAGTGGCATATTTTTAAAGTTATAAATAATTTTCTGGAGCACAATAAATGAGTAATGAGCAGAAACCTGATACTCAGTCAGATAGTGATTTGATTGAAGAAGTTCTTGAGCAAACTGCCGAGTTGGAAAATGAAGAAGTAGAAGTCGTTGCAGGGGAAATCGTTGAGGAAGAAGAGGTCTCCGTTGCTGACCTACAACAACAGTTAGTAAAAGCAGAGCAAAAAGCGATTGAAAATTGGGATAAAGCTTTGCGTATTCAGGCTGAAATGGAAAACCTGAAAAGACGTACCCAAAAAGATTTAGATAGTGCACATAAGTATGGCTTGGAAAAATTTGCTAAAGAACTACTAAGTGTTATTGATTCTTTGGAATTAGGTATACAAGCAGCGACTAGTGATGTGCCAGAAGTGGTTAAGTTAAAAGAAGGTAGTGAATTGACTATTAAGCAATTCGAAACGGTGTTTGCTAAATTTAATATTGAGGCCATTGACCCCACAGGTGAAGTATTTAACCCTGAATTTCACCAAGCAATGAGTATGTTGCCATCAGCAGAGGCTGAGCCGAATACAGTTCTTAATGTCTTTCAGAAAGGTTATGTATTAAATGGTCGCTTGATCCGTCCGGCGATGGTTGTGGTTGCACAGGCACCTGCATAATTTAGCTTACATTTTAGTGGTAAAAGTTGTAAATCAGGCTTGAAATACAGATTTACAACCACATATCAGATTTAACTTTTAAAACATATAAATACTTTTTGGAGCTTTCAATGGCTAAAATGATTGGAATTGATTTAGGTACAACTAATTCATGTGTTGCGGTACTGGAAAACGGTAAAGCGCGCGTTATCGAAAACAGCGAAGGTGCACGTACGACACCTTCAATTATTGCATTTACTAAAGACGATGAGGTCTTGGTTGGTCAGTCTGCAAAACGTCAGGCAGTTACTAACCCTGAAAATACTTTATTTGCAATCAAGCGTTTAATTGGTCGTCGTTTTAAGGATGCAGCAGTACAAAAAGACATCAAAATGGTGCCTTATAATATCGTTGAAGCAGAAAATGGTGATGCTTGGGTAGAGTGTCATGGTAATAAAATGGCGGCTCCTGAGGTTTCGTCACGTGTTTTGATGAAAATGAAAAAGGATGCGGAAGCCTTTTTAGGTGAAGAAGTCACCGAAGCAGTTATTACTGTTCCTGCTTATTTTAATGATTCACAGCGTCAAGCTACCAAGGATGCGGGGCGTGTTGCAGGCTTAGATGTAAAACGTATTATCAATGAGCCGACTGCGGCGGCATTAGCTTTTGGTATGGATAAAGCCAAAGGTGATTCAACAGTTGCAGTTTATGACTTGGGTGGTGGTACATTTGATATTTCAATTATTGAAATTGCTGAAATTGAAGGTGAGTATCAGTTTGAAGTACTAGCAACCAATGGTGATACATTCTTAGGTGGTGAAGATTTCGACTTACGCATCATTGATTATTTGGCTGGCGAATTCAAAAAAGACAATGGTATTGATTTACATAATGATCCATTAGCTTTACAACGTTTAAAAGAAGCAGCTGAAAAAGCAAAAATTGAGCTATCTTCGACCGAGCAAACAGATGTTAACTTGCCATATGTAACAGCTGATGCATCAGGCCCTAAACATTTAAATGTGAAATTAACCCGTGCTAAATTAGAGTCTTTAGTTGCAGAGTTAATCGAACGTACTAAAGGTCCTTGCATGACTGCATTGAAAGATTCAGGTCTTGCTGCAAGTGAAATTGACGATGTGATTTTGGTGGGTGGTCAAACACGCATGCCAAAAGTACAAGAAGTTGTACAAAGCATTTTTGGTCAAGAGCCACGTAAAGATGTTAACCCCGATGAAGCAGTTGCTTTAGGTGCAGCGATTCAAGCGGGTGTTTTAGGTGGTGATGTTAAAGATGTCTTATTATTAGATGTGACACCTCTGTCTCTTGGTATTGAGACAATGGGTGGCGTAATGACTAAGCTGATCGACAAAAATACAACGATTCCAACGAATGCTGCACAAGTCTTTTCAACTGCAGAAGATAATCAAACGGCAGTCACAGTGCATGTATTGCAAGGTGAGCGTGAAGTTGCTGCGGGTAATAAATCTCTAGGTCGTTTTGATTTGTCGGATATTCCACCAGCACGTCGTGGTGTACCACAAGTTGAAGTTGCATTTGATATTGATGCTAACGGTATCTTGAATGTATCTGCTAAAGATAAAGCGACTGGCAAAGAGCAGTCTATTATCATTAAAGCATCGAGTGGCTTGTCGGATGAAGAAGTCGAACGCATGGTACAAGATGCGGAAGCACATGCTGAAGAAGACAAGAAAGTCACTGAGTTGGTTTCTGCACGTAACACTGCTGAAGGCATGATTAATGCGACTGAAAAATCTGTTGAAGAGCTAGGCGAGCAAGTATCTGAAGAAGAAAAAACTGAGATTGAAGCGGCTGTTGAAGAGCTAAAAGAAGTAGTTAAAGGTGACGATAAAGATGCTATCGAAGCAAAAACAACGGCTTTAACTGAGTTATCAGGCAAATTGGCTGAACGTGCTTATGCGCAACAAGCTGGTGCTGAAGGTGCTCCGGAAGCTGAAGCAGAACAAGCAGCTGATGTTGATGACAGTGTTGTGGATGCAGAATTTGAAGAAGTAAAAGACGACGATAAAAAATAGTCGTTAGTTCGCTCCATTTTTAATAATGGAAAAACGCCTCGTCACGGGATAAAACCGTGCCGGGGCGTTGTTGTATCAATTATCGGCTGGGTAGGATGTACTACACTCATTTCTAATGATTGATATAAGAAGCAATAAAAACAATTTAAATTTTAACAGGGGTTATACCCTGACAATGTTAGGGTGTGGACTAGAAAATGGCAAAAGAAGATTTTTATAAATTGCTGGGTGTTGAAAAAAACGCAAGTGAAACAGAGATAAAGAAAAGCTATCGTAAGATGGCAATGAAATTTCACCCTGATAGAAATAAAGAAAAACCCGAGGCTGCTGAGAAAAAATTTAAGCAGATTAAAGAGGCTTATGAGATTTTATCAGACCCACAAAAACGTTCTGCCTATGACCAATTTGGGCATGCTGGTGTAGATAATTCCCGAGGTGGTGGTCCAGGTGGATTTGGTGGCGGGGAAGGTTTCGGTGATGTTTTCGGTGACGTTTTTGGCGATATTTTTGGCGGTGGCGGCGGTGGTCGTCAGCGTAGCAGTGTACAGCGTGGTGCGGATTTACGTTATAACCTAGAGCTGACTTTGGAAGAAGCAGTGGGGGGTACTGAGGCTAAAATCAGAGTACCTGTGTTGACGGCTTGTGGCGAATGTAGTGGTACGGGGGCGAAGAAAGGTTCTAAGCCTGTTACTTGTACAACCTGTCAGGGGCATGGCCAAGTTAGAATGCAGCAAGGCTTCTTTTCAGTCCAGCAAACTTGTCCTACTTGTAGTGGTACAGGGCAGCAAATTAAAGATCCGTGTCGTAAGTGTCACGGTCAAGGCCGTGTACAAGAGAATAAAACTTTATCCGTAAAAGTGCCACAAGGTGTGGATACTGGTGATCGTATTCGTTTAGGTGGTGAAGGTGAAGCAGGTGCGCATGGTGGCCCAGCTGGTGATTTATATGTACAGATTCAAGTAAAAGATCATCCGATTTTTACTCGCGATGGTGCTAACTTATATTGTGAAGTACCGATTAGTTTCCCAGTTGCCTGTTTAGGTGGTGAACTGGAAGTACCCACGCTGAGTGGTAAAGTAAAACTCAAAATTCCTGCAGAAACCCAAACAGGTAAATTATTCAGGCTGCGTGGTAAAGGTGTGAAGCCAGTACGCGGTGGTGCTGTGGGAGATTTGATGTGCCGTGTACAAGTTGAAACGCCGGTACGTTTAACCAAAGAGCAAAAAGCATTAGTTGAAAAACTAAAGGATTCTTTATCGGGAGGCGGCAAGCAGCATAGCCCACAAGAGCACTCTTGGGTAGATGGCGTAAAAAGCTTTATCGATAAATTAACCGGATAATGAAGATGATGAGAGTTGCAGTAGTAGGTGCGCCTGGGCGTATGGGCTTATGTCTGATAAAAGCAGCGGTATTAGCTAAAAAAACCGAATTAACGGTTGCCGTTGCTCGTACTGGTAGTGCGGCCATCGGTAAGGATGCAGGCGATTTGGCAGGTATTGGTACGCTTGGAGTTAATGTCGTTGATGATTTGGCGAGTGTGTTGGGGCAATTTGATGTATTGATTGATTTCACCCGCCCAGATGTGTCTATGCAGTATATAGAGCTATGTCGTAGTGAAGGTAAGCAGGTTATTATTGGCACTACAGGCTATAGTGATGCACAGAAAGCGCAAATCAATACAGCTGCGCAAGATATTGCCATTGTGCTTGCTCCTAATATGAGTGTCGGTGTTAACTTGTCACTTAAATTATTGGAAATGACTAGCAAAGTCATGGGCGACTATACTGATATTGAAGTGATCGAAGCGCATCATCGTCATAAAGTGGATGCACCTTCAGGCACTGCTTTACGCATGGGTGAAGTCATTGCCGATACCTTAGGGCGTGATTTAAAAGATTGCGCTATTTATGGGCGAGAAGGTGATACGGGCGAACGTAACCGTAAAACTATCGGTTTTTCTACCATTCGTGCTGGTGATATTGTGGGCGAACATACGGTGATGTTTGCTGATGAAGGAGAGCGCGTAGAAATTACTCATAAAGCAACTAGCAGAATGACCTTTGCCAATGGTGCCGTCCGCGCAGCTATTTGGTTAGAGTCGCAGCAACATGGTTTGTACGATATGCAGGATGTTTTGGGACTGAAAGGCCTTTAGATTTTGTAATATTGAGAAATTCTGTTGTGTCGTTTTTCAAGTAAAGGATTATGTATTGCATTGTAGTCTGAATAAGTTTACCAACAAGCGTAGTGTTGAGAGCGGATTCCGACATTTCGAGCTAAGTCTTCTATAATAGTTCCCATGCTCCAGCGTCACTGCCATTAAGTTAAGGGGAGACGTAGGATGCGCTTCGTGCCTCAGCACATCCTACGATTTGGACAATATAAACCCTTAACTTATTGGCAGTGATGCTCCAGCGTGGGGATGCTTAGTCTTACCTATGTCTATGGTGGCAAACATAAAAAACAGTCTAAAATTTATAAGGAAATATTATTATGAAATTTGCTTTACTATTTTCACTGCTCTTCCCAATAACTGCTTTCGCTAGTGACCTAAGTGACAGTAATCGCTTATTTGACCTTGCCGAGCAAACTTTTCCGGATATTTTGAGTTCACCAGATGGCTCAACATTTATCTCAAGTGGTTTCTTAGTGCGTCAATATTCAGATCCTGATGTTGTTATTGGTACTAAAGATGGAGACTTTTATGCTTATGGTGATATGTTTAATGGCTTGTTGTATGTTGGTCGTGTTGCAGATTTTATAACACTTGATAAAGATGGGGATAAGCTATTGACTGATTTATTTGCTAATGGCCAAAGTGATGTACAAGTGCAGGGTGAAGGTATTGTTATTGCTGTATTAAGTGATGATTTGCAAGGCGATAGGCATCAGCGCTTTATTATTAAATTAGCGACAGAACAAACTTTGTTGGTTGCGCATAATATTGATTTGGCACCTAGAGTCGCAGGGCTATCTGAGGGCGATAGTGTTGCTTTTTTTGGTGAATATGAATGGAATGATAAGGGTGGAGTCATGCATTGGACGCATTATGATCCAGATAGTCAACATATAGATGGATGGTTGCAGCATAAAGGTATTTTGTACCAGAAATTAAAATAAGCTATTGTTGCTAGCAATATAAACAAACAAAGGAATATGCATGCGTTTTTTCTTGCGATTATTTGGTATAGCCATTATTTCACTACCTTTTATACTGGCTGCTCTGCTCTATAGTAGCGTGCAACAAACGCCATTAGTCACCAAAAATATTGTTTTAAAGCATTCTGATATTGCCCGCGCTAAAAAAATTATTGCAAAAAATGACCCTCGCAAGCTTCGTGAAGGTCAAAAGAAATCAGTGACTGTTTCTGCGCAGGATATCTCGGTCGCATTAAATTACTTGCGTGCGCAAGTCATAAAGGGCGGGGTAGAAACCAAGCTTTCTGATGGTGCTATTAATCTATATGGCACTGCACTGCTACCTGATAACCCTATTGGTAAATATTTAAATGTTGAGCTTGCTTTAGTACAAGAACAGCAACAATTAGCTGTTGAGCAATTAAAAATAGGTAGTGTGAGTATTCCTGGCTTTTTAGTAGAAGCAGGCTATTCCTTTTTTACAGCCAGTGAGCAAGGAATGCAGCTTGCGGCGATTACAAATATGTTGCAATCCGCACAAATTAGTCATGATAAATTACAACTAAGTTATATTTGGCATAAAGATGCTCTAGATAGGGTTAAGGGCTTAGTGCTTACCGGACAAGATAAGCAAGTTTTAATGGCTTATCAGCAGCAATTGGCTAATATAACGAGAGGCTTTTCTGCAAATCGTAAATATTCTTTAATAGTACTATTAGAGCCTTTATTCAGCTTTGCAGCTGAGCGCTCGGTACATAATGATCCTGTTGTTGAAAACCGTGCTTTATTATCAGTGTTGGCTGCCTATGCGAATGGGCATTCATTGAAGAGATTGACTGGTGAAGCTGGAGCAAAATCTAAAAGATTGAAATTATATTTACATAAGCGCCATGATTTTGTACAGCATTTTACTATCTCTGCCGGATTGGCAGTACAAGGTGGTAAAACCTTAGCTGATGCGGTAGGTTTATATAAAGAATATGCCGATAAAAAAACCAGTAGTGGTTTTAGTTTTACTGACCTTGCCGCTGATCGTGCTGGCGTGCGTTTGGCTGAGTTGGCAACGGCATCTAAAAGTAGTGCATATAGAATACAGCGACATATGTCAGGGAGGTTGACCGAAGCAACCTTTATGCCGAGAACCAGAGATTTACCAGAGGGACTCAGTGCTACGGCTTTTCAAAGAAAATATCAGGGAGGCAAAGGCCTTGCTTACCAGCGTGTAGTTGATTTGATTGAACAGCGCATTGATGACTTGGCAATTAATCGTTAAAAGACTTTTTTTGCGGTTATTGAGGTATTCGCAGCTATTCAAACAATATATTGATTGTAGTTAGGGTGAGATAATCACCGTAATAACATCATAATATAAAGTCTCTATATCAATGGTGCCATTCATGTTGGTATCAACAGCAAAATAAATGTG
Organism: Methyloprofundus sp.; assembly: GCA_016592635.1. Taxonomy (NCBI): domain Bacteria; kingdom Pseudomonadati; phylum Pseudomonadota; class Gammaproteobacteria; order Methylococcales; family Methylococcaceae; genus Methyloprofundus; species Methyloprofundus sp. The sequence continues at coordinate 3,020,437 of AP023240.1, read as the reverse complement.
CTGAGTACCAAGGTCTAAACTATTTAGGGAAAATAGAGGTAGTTCTGATATATCTTGTAAGCCACCTTGGTAACTGGGGAGTAAGTTACCATTAGATATCCAACGATTAGTGACAAAATCATAGTAACTAAGCCCTGACGAGCCATCTTTTACTATCCACCAATCAGCATTGGTATTTATGAGCTGACTAGGAAGGTTAAGTTTAATGCTAACTAAGGCTTTATCGCCTGGATGGATGCTTAAAGGGTCATTGCTATTATTGAGTAAAATATCAGGGTAGGGCGCACTTGCCATAAAGTGTAAGTCATCAGCGACCCAGCTGCCCCCGCCAGTCCCAATTTCTTGTCGATCGATACGGTAAGCAGCGATATTGGCAAAACTGACAAATTGGCGGGTATCCATCCATTGTAAGACTTCAGCTTCACCCTCAATATTATCAGGTAAATCCATGCTGACTGAACTTAAATGGTTGCCTTGACTATCTAGGGCAGAAATTGTGATTTGATCAGCACCACCACCATAACCATAATATTCATTTTGACCAACCCATAAGCCAATAAGAACCTTTTCAGTAGTCAAACTGCTACTGCTACCATCGTTGGTTATTGCATAATTTTCAGAATGCGCCAAGCCAAAGATGGGGCCAGGTGTGACTGTATCAACACGGTAGTCACGGCCGAAGACAGTAATATTTTGCCATATTATGTCTGCGTAATTGGCATTTTCAGTAAACTCTAAACCTGTTCGTTGACTTAAAGTAGGGGGTTGAGGCAAGTCTTCGAAATCAACTATTTGTTGCTCAGCTTGTGTCAATGTAGGAAAAAGTACCAAACCGCATGCTAGAATCGAGAGATATTTAATTATATGAGTAGGCATAAATCACCTCGTATGTGGATTAAATCTATTTTGAAATAAAAGTATAACAGCTTGGGCTTTGGTAATACGGAAGATTTTCTGTTTTTATGCAGTTATATTGGCTTGACTCCTTAGTAAGATTAGGCTATTTTTAATTACTATTCACGACTTTCTTACATAAATCAGCATAATCTATTCGTTATGAAAAAAATAATTTTAGGATCTATACTCTGCGTCAGTTCTCTGGCTTCAACTACATTACTTGCAAGTGCTACGACCTTAACTGAGTGGGGAGCAAGTGCTAGTATCATTTCTGGGACTTGTCCTAGTGACACATGTTCTCCTTTTAGTGTTTTTTTAGATGGAATGAATCAAGAATTGTCAGTGGGAGGAGTTAATGAGTTAACTGCTGCTACTGGTGTTGTAAGTGTGGCTCAAGGTGATGCACAAGCTCTTGCGACGGTAACGGGTGGCAGTCTGGCAACCCCTATTCTTAAAACGCAAACAAGTGCAACGGCTGATTCTTGGCTTGGTGCAGCTGCTTTTGCCATTCAGGGTTATGAGTATACGGGCTTATCGGCTGGCCTTGTGTCGCTGAACATCACTTTTGAAGGGGATATTACCAATCCTGATTCTGATTTAGCCACGGGGTTTGGTGTGGGAATGTACTTATTTACAGCTGAACAAATTGGTTTTGCTGATTTGTTAGCGACTAACCCATATGCAGTATTAGGTGCTTTAGCTCTTACCGCAGACGCATCACTGCCAGAAGATCAAATATTCCAGCGTACTCTTACTGTCGATGGTGCTGTTAATGAAACGAAGCAGTTGAGTATTGATTTAAATCCTGGTGAGCAGTTTTATCTTGCAGGTGGGGTATTGGCTGCTGCGGGCGGTGCAGGTGCCATTGCTGATGCATATAGTACTTTAACCGTTGTGTTTGATTCGCAAGCTATCAATTCATTAGATGTAGCCAGTGGCTCCGCAGTGCCTGAACTTCCTATCGTGATGATGTTTATATCTGCATTGCTCGGGTGGGGAAGTTTGAAAAAATTAACAGTGACTACTAGTACTATAGTCTCTAAATAATCAATAATATATCCGTATTGTATGAATTTTCGGCGCAGATTTTAGCCTACATGAATAGCGAATAATGCAGGCTAAAGCTTGCGCCCTCTATCACTCAGGCCCACTATTAATACCCAAAAATAAGTCGCATGAAAATTCTTGACACCGTATTGCCAATACTTTTGATTGTGCTAATCGGTTATTTAGCGGCAAATCGGCAACAGCTTAGTGAGTCTGGTTGTGACGCAATTGCAAAGTTTGTCTTTAGCTATGCTATTCCTGCACTTCTTTTTATTGGCACTGTACATGCTGAAATTCCTGATAATATGCAATGGGAGTTTTTGTTTTCCTACTACACGGTATTGCTGTTTATTTACATGGTTAGCGTCTGGGTAGCGAAATTTGTTTTTCATTATTCAGCAGCAGAGCAAAGTGTATTCGGCATGGGAGCTGCATACTCAAATGCGACCATTGTTGGCCTACCTGTTTGTATTTATACTCTAGGTGAGCAAGCAATGTTGCCGTTATTTATCATTATTTCTATCCACAATCTAGTGTTGTTTACTTTAGGTATTTTACTTGCAGAGCGGCAGCAGTTTGCACTTTCTACTTTGTTAAAAAATATCATCAATGTAGTCAAGTTGTTAATCACTAGCCCAATCACTGCAAGCTTAATATTGGGTGGTTTCATTAATATATTTAATATTGCTATCTATCCACCTATAGAATCTGCCATCACCTTAATCAGTAAATCTGCAATTCCTACCGCGTTATTTGTATTAGGGACATCGCTGAATAAATATCAGGTACAGGGGCATATTGCGCCCGCATTAGTGATAGTAGTGCTAAAAATTATCATATTTCCATTGTTAGTGTGGCTATTGGTTTTTCATATATTCCAGATATCACCACTGTGGGCAAGTACCGCTTTACTTACTTCTGCTATGCCTGTGGGTATCAGTGCCTATATTTTTTCGCAGAAATATCAAGTTTGCACAGCTCCGATAGCAACTAGCATTATTATCTCAACTGTTGCTAGTATTGTGACATTAAGTGTTGTCATTGCTTATGTACGGGCTGTTAATCTTTAATACCTTGAGTAGTTACGTTTTTTGCTGATTGAGTATGTTATTTTCAAAAGATCAATTAATGTAATTATTATTTATTTTTTATGGCTTTGAATTTGCAGAAAAGTAGGTGGGTACTGTTGGTTAAAATTTATCTCATCACTTTGGTTTTACTCTTACCCATTGGTGTAACTCATGCTTTTGATGTGGAGGCAGCCTATCAACAATGGTTAATAGTGCAAGATGGGCCTGATGAATCTGACTTGCTAATGAATTTATTTTTGGAAGAGCAGATGTATGGTGAATATCCGCAAATTGTTAGGCAACGATTTCGGGATATTGCTAGTTATGATGATGCAGAAATTTTACTGCAACAACTCATTGATACTGAGCAGCAAGATAAACATATATCGGTGCATACCTTATTAAAAGAATTTGCAGGTGATAATTTTGTATTATTGTGTGAGGAATATTTTTATCAGGCAACTCAATATGGTATACGCAACAAATTATTTAACCTAATAACACGACAAAATTCATTATCTGCATTTGAGAGTGCGACCAGAGCACTTAGCGTATTGCAAGAACAAGGTTTAGATAATGAAGCAGGCAGTTTTTTGAATTATATAGTCAGGTTTACGCAGCCAGAAATACGCTCAGCCATTATTGAAGGAACTGAATCTACCGTCGATATTATTAAGGCGGCCAGCTTTGTTGCATTAAGGAATTATCAGGGTGAAGATATTGCCTTAATCATTGAGCAGGCAGCTGTTGCAGAACCAAAACAAATTGCAAAACAGAGGAGTAGTGAGGAACTTGATTTAGAAGGGCATCAGCAGGATTATTTATTCGATGTAATTCAAAGTACTAGGGCTGCTTTTTTAGTAGCACAAACCCACTCAATGCAACCAAAAAGCACGCAAGGGCGACAAATGCACTCTGTAGCACAAACAGGTATTATTTCTTTAGCGCCTTCTGATGTTACTTTGGCAGAAAGGTATGCTCCACATTTACATATATCGGGAGCTGGCGTATTAGGGGTTAATATTAAAGATAGCGATTACCCCTATAGTGATTATATTCCGATCGATGTTAATGGCATCATATCAAATGCTGAGCAACAAATTAATTTTTACTTAGCGAGTGATATTAATTTATGGGGGATGGATTTTTCAGCGGGATCTTATCCAATGGGAGAGGGTAGCCTTGACCTTGTTGGAATATCTGTATTGAGGCAGGCTGAGAATTATTTGGATTTCTCCCCCGTTTCGATGGTAGATGGCTATAAATCTTTACTGTTAACCCCAAGCGTTTATTTTCGAGTTTTTAGAGATAATAGCCAAGAAAATCCAATTGCCATTCAATATTGGTTTTTCTATTTTTTTAATGATTGGGCTTTTTTTGATCACTTGGGTGACTGGGAAACCATGACAGTCTTCTTGAATGATGTCACCGAACCTGTGGAGGCAATCTACTCAACCCATAATGAAGCCAACCGTTATTCTTGGAATAATATCAATGTGAGTAATAAAACTCATCCAAAAGTATTTATCTCCAATGGTGGGCATGGCTCTTATGCAGATTCAGGTGCTACTTTATATACCATTTTTAGTGATAATCATATGGGAGATAAAGAGCAGTTAGCTTTTACAGCAGGTGATTATAGTCTATTGGACTTAAAGGAGTTTGAACAATCAAATGATAGCTGGATTTGGTTTTCAGGGCGTTGGGGCAGTCAAAATAGTGCGCCGCAAGGGCCTATATATCGAATAGATGTGCCCAATATTCAACTGTATTCTTTAGCGTTAAACCCGCCTTTTCAGTCAGGAGGTAATTGCATAGCTAGATTTGCTACCAAGACTTATGGTGATGAGCAACATTATGGTCCTTGGTACTGGGCTGAGGGGTATGGGTTGGACGGCAAGTCTTGTAAACTCACGCATACAAGGGGAATTTTATAGTTTGTTGGTTAGTTAAGGGACGAGAATTCAATAGTACCTGAGTCTGACTGGTCTTTTGACTGTACAGTTTCGCTAGAAGGATAGTTGCATAGCCTGCTATGCGTCTGCCTTTCTAAAGTAACTGTACAGCCAAAATCCTGCGCTATACTTTCGGCTATTATTAAACCCTCGTCCCTAAGCAGTTTATGTCGTAACCCAGCAAAGGTTTAGTTTATGTGTAAATGCTAGGTCACGTATGCACTGCGCGTGTGCGTTTGATAAAATTAAAGTTTGTACAATACGCTATTTTCCCCTTCTCTTGGATCACGCTTCTTTTTAGCGTTTTGTGCTCTGCGATCATCGGTGTATTTTTGGATCATATCTTCCCAGGTAGCATATTGTTGGTACTCGGCGAAACCTTCCGTTTTACGAGTATCAAAAACTTCTTTACCAACAGCAATTAATTCATCAGGGGTTTTACCACCAACGATGTCTAAAAAATCCTCATTCTTTCTATATTTGGTACGTATTGCCCAAAAAGATAGCTCAAAGGGTATTCTTTGTTGTTGTGGTAAACGATCTTTAATCATACTGACTGATTTTAATGCAGTTTTATAACTGCGCCCGTTAATGGAGCTCCCTTTACTACACCCTGTAGAAAGTAAAACGGTAAATGAAATGACCAAAATTGAAAGAAGTCGCATGTAAACAGTCCTCGTTGTGTGTCTTTTAATATTTTAATTATATGGTGTGTCTACGCCTATCCATGTATCATATATTGAGATGGATTAAACACAGTAAATTACTAAGTTATTATATACATAAGCCAATATCAATGCTGGAATTTATTACAATTTTAAAACAGCGATACCTAAGTATTCAATCGGGGTTAAGTCAGCAAAGCTCTCAATGGATAAGCTATCAGGCCTGTATTGAACAATTGACACTTATTGAATCTTTTTTACATAAGGGAACGTTAATTGAGCAAAGGGAGCACCCTTTACATATTGCAGTCATAGGGCCAACCCAATCCGGGAAAAGCACCATTACTAATTTATTACTTAATCAGGAAGTGGCGGGTGTTAGTCCGTTGGCTGGATTTACGGTGCACCCGCAAGGTTTTGCAGTCAATTTGGATAGTGATGCATTAACAGGCATTTCTGAACATTTTGCAGGGTTACAAGAAGTACCACAATTTGCGCTAGATCATGAAGAGTATGATTGCTATTCAGTGAGCTCAATGACCAGTGACAGTTTACCTGCCTGTATGGTTTGGGATACCCCTGATTTTGACTCTATTGATGCGCACAGCTATAAGGTCGGAGTATTAAAAACCTTGGCTTTGGCTGATGTATTGTTATTAGTGGTTAGTAAAGAGAAATATGCTGACCAATCTGTCTGGGATATGATGGCCTTATTAGAGCCATTACAACAACCCGTGCTCGTGGTCATTAATAAATTGGTGCCTGATTCTGAACGCTTGATAATGGAGTCTTTTAAAGAACGCTGGCAGCAAGTTCATGCAGATAAACCGCCCACTATATTGCCGATACTTTATAGTAAAGGCAGTGACTTAGCAGGCCCACAAACTGAATTGCATGATTTAATGCTGGCCAGCTTGAAAAGCGTCAAGCGTAAAAAACATCAAGAAGTTGCCTATCAATATATTAAAGGCTATTGGCAAACATGGTTATTGCCAGCTACATTAGAGCAAGAGGCGCAAAAGCAGTGGCAGCATATTATTGATAATGCCATTTTGGATGCAGTCAAAGCGTATCAACGCGACTACCTTGACCACCCAAATCATTATGATACCTTTCAAAATGCACTGGCTAAATTATTAACTTTGCTAGAAGTCCCAGGTTTAGCGGCAGTCATGGCGCAAAGTAGGAAAGTTTTATCATGGCCTTTGCGTAAAGTATTTTCCATTGGGCGCAATACGATTAAAAAGCAAACCTCGGTATCGCAAGAGACGGTGGTTTTACAGCAAATTTCAGAGCATGTCTTGTTGCAATTAGGCGATAAAATTCTCGATCAACTAGAACTGCCTCAAGATAATCATAAATGGTGGAAAGCGATTAATAGTCAACTTCGCCAAGATAAAGCCATTATTCTGCAAGGTTTTTCGCAAAGTACTTTAGCATATCATGAAGATTTCAAGTATGAGGTTGATAAAACCGCACAAAGTTTATATACCAAACTGGAAGAACACCCTGCTATTTTAAACGGCTTACGTTTGACTCGAGTCAGTGTAGATGCCGCAGCGTTAGCTTTGGCAGTACAAGCTGGTGGTATCGGCTTGCATGATTTAATACTTGCGCCAGCGATGTTATCGGTTACCTCATATCTGGCAGAAAGTGCTGTGGGAGGATATTTTACCCGAGCAGAGCAAGAGCTTAAGCAACAACAATTAAAGGTTGTTTCTCACTTATTGTTTAACCAAAATCTGCAACAGGTACTTGCAAATTTGCCAGAAAAAATGGCACAAAATACTCACTTCAATATATCTGCTGAGCAAATTGCTGCAGCAGAGGCTCAATTAAAAGCAAAACCGCATGGCTTACGAATATTCTGAATTAGTTGCGCAGGCTAAAAGCTGGGCAAACAATGTATTAACTAATGCTTGGGCTACCGAGGCCGAGTTAAAAAATTTGTTAGAATACGAGGCGCGCACACCTGATACTTTGTTTGCTACTAGTGCTTCACGTCCTCTCATTGTGGCTTTTTTAGGTGGAACGGGTGTTGGAAAAAGTACTTTATTAAATCGCTTAGCAGGTAAGGCGGTAGCCCGTACAGGAGTGATTAGGCCAACCTCCAAAGAGGTCACTTTATTTCATCATGAAAGTGTCAACATTGCACAATTACCCAAGAACCTGCCGATAGAAAAGATAAAAATTGCCTTACACACGGAAGAGAGCAAAAAGGATATTATCTGGATTGATATGCCGGATTTTGATAGCACAGAGAAGAGTAACCAAGACTTAGTTTTGGAATGGATACCGCATATTGATATTTTAGTGTATGTGGTCAGTCCAGAGCGTTATCGCGATAATAAAGCATGGCAACTATTGTTGGCAGAAGGCGGTAAGCATGCTTGGGTTTTTGTGCTCAATCAAGCTGACCGTGCGCAAGCAGAGCAATATCAGGACTTTATTAAACAGTTGGAAAAGGCAGGTTTTAAAGAGCCTATTGTTTATCAGACTAGCTGTGCTGAGCAAAAAGAAGCGAGCCAGGTTGATGAGTTTGATGCTTTGCAAGCAACCATTCAATCTTTAGCAAATTCAAATTCGATCAGTCAGCTAGAGGCGCGTGGGCTGCAAGTACGTAAGCAAGAACTAAGCCAAGCACTGACAACAGGTGTCTTACATTTAGGTCCAGCCGAGGTCACTGAAGATGTAATCAAATTTTGGCAGGATCAGTTTCAAGAATTAGATGGCTTGTTAACCGAAACGATGGCCTTGCCGATGCAACAATTGGCTGAGCATTATGCTACACATACTGGGGATGTGTCGGCAAAAAAAATAGCGGGCAATATCGTACCCGCGATACAACATAGCCTGTGGGATCAATGGGCGCAAGCGCGTTTTGAAGATGCTTTAGATCGATTGATTTATCATGCAGATCAACTTAATTTGCCGATTACACCAATTAAACAAACTATCTTGCCTGTACGTACCGAGGCAGAAAAAATCATTGAACAAAAAACCTTACCTGCGGTACGTAAAGCATTAATTAAACCTGGCAATATTGTGCAACGTGTAGTCATAAAAATGGCGAGCTTTTTAGAAGTTGTATTACCCATTGCCGCAATGACTTGGGTAGGCTACCAAGTATTTACTGAGTTTTATGAAAGCAGTTTGGAACAAGTCCCTCATTATTTGGGCGTAGATTTTGCCATAAACAGTGTGTTGTTAGTGGCTATTTCTTGGTTATTTCCTTGGTTTATCAAGAAAAAACTCAAGCCCTCTATAGAGAAAGCGGCATTAAAAGGTTTAAAACGCGGCTTTGCCATTGCCTTACAAACGCTTGAATTTGAAGTTATGGAAGCTATTAAGCAAAATGCTCAAAATCAGGATAATTTACGTATTGAGGCGCAGAATATCATTAGTGTTTGTAACGAGGTAGGGCAGGTAGCTGATGTGCCAGTGAATGGTGATTTGGAAAGGATGTTGCTTTAGGGGCAACTCTTAAAGCATTGTTAATTTAGACTAATAGGCACGAAAATCTGCACTAATTACAAATGCTATTTCGTGTCTATACCTAATATGTATAACAATGACGTATTTGCTTTATATGGGTTAGTGAGCCATGTGATGTTGAAATTACGGATTACTATTAAAGGGGGAAATTTATGAATAATATGAATCCCATTCACCTTGGCGAGATTATTAAGGAAGAATACCTTGTACCATTGGACATGGGTATTGGCTTACCCAGTATGTTTTCTTCAACTGTCTCTAACCATAACGGATATTTAAGCATAGCCTTGGCAAATAACTGACTTTGTAAATGCTGTTCTAACCAATTTTGCAAATGTGTATAAGAACTCTGTCGAAAGTGTTGTCGATTGACCCGAGAGTACTGCCGCACAAAAGGTAATAATGCAAAATCAAGTAAGCTGGGTGTAGAGCCCATTAAAAAGGCTTGTTGTGACAAGCGTTGCTCTAATGCTTGGATAAAAGGCTCACATTGTAGGCGGCACTCTTCTTCATCATCTGCATGAAAACGTTTGGCTCGTTTGTAGCGTTCTAAATTGGGTTTGAATTGTTGGTCATTTTCATGAATGATGGCCAGCATTTCAGGCAATGTTTTTGCATCTTCAGCATAAAGTAAATTGTCAGGGTCACTAAGATTAAGCGCCCATAACATAATATCTAGGCTTTCATCTATTACGTGAGTGCTTGAACCAACGCCTAGCACTAAAACAGGCACGGTACCTTTTGGGGAAAGTGCTAACATCTCAGCAGGTTTGTTTTTCATCACAATAGCGCGAATTAATACCGTTTGTTGAGACATTAAAATGGCAAGTCTAGCACGTATTGCATAGGGACAGTTTTGCAATGAGTACAGTATGGGGTGAGTCATAAAGCGTGTGCTAAGTATTTAGTTTGCATTAATTTTAAAAAAGTTGACATTAAGCACAGTTCATTCCTGCATGCTCTTAGCAGGAATCCACACCTTATAAGCAGAAGATTCCCGATAAAATCACTCGGGAATGACGAAAATAAAAATGTTAAGTGTGTATGTATGCTTAGCTACTTATTTACAACCCTTTCCTATACTGGTTTCTAGTCGATAGCTCTACCATTTTGTGAAGGTTTTGCGGAGCCTGCTCATCACCATTTAGCATGTTTTCAAATTGCATAATCAATTGTGCTTTGTCTGGTTCTGCTTTAGACCCAGAACCAATGTCAGTGAGATCAATAAAAAATTCATCAAATAAATCACCCAGATCATTCACGATGTCCACATTTAAAAATTGCTCATTATTGTAGATGCTGGGGTAGCCACCTTTTTGTTTATCAACGGCAAAAGAAATGCCATTAGTATTGGTGATAGTGGTCGATTTTTCGCACTTCAGCATACAGCCATCTTCAATACTGGGTTTTTCACAACCGACCGTACGTTGGAAGAAGCATTGCCTGCTGGTCATCAGTAAAATAGGGTGGTAAATGCTGTATATCAATTTAAAGTTGTCAGGTCGTGCTATTTTTTTGATTTGTATGCGGTTAATTTCGTTGGAAATAAAAGCACCAGTACAATTTAATTCTTCTTGCAGGGTTAATAATGCATAGGAATTGGTGGTATTTAAAAAGGGACCGGCAATCCACTCAATGCCCATTTCAAACGCTTTGTATGCAATGCCAGTGTTATTACTAACGATACGTTTGGGGCGTACCTGTTCTAAAATCCGTACCGACTCGTCATAATCTTTGCCAACTAAAACCGCTGGAAACCACGGAATTAAGCGGGGATTATTCAATAAAATATCAATATGTTTATTACAGCCTTTTTTTAGGCTTTCAGGTAATTTGAAATACACATCGGCATCGGTTAAATCACATAAATACATATCGTTTACATCCGCTATTAGAATTGACAGGCTAAGCTTGTCAGAGCGTTTTGGGTGATTAACTAATTCAGGAATAGTGACGTGAGGCATTATTTTGTCAGACTCAGTCAGCCATAAAATCGCTTGGTTTTTAAGTGTGCTTATTTCTTTAAACGGAATGATTAAATTTTCTTCTAAGCCCGTACAATTAAAATCGCTCATATCAAAATGATTGAATGCAAAGTTTTTAAAACTTCTTTCTAAAACAGACTGAGTAATCGGCAATTCCTGAGCTGCACTTAGCGTAGATTCTGTTGCTAAAATATGCGTTTTCTCATTATCACCTATGATAATCGTTAAGCTTAATGGCTGGTTTAGTTTACCCGTAAAAGATAAAGCAATGCTTTGTTTGGCAGTGCTAAGATCTTTAATTTTTTCAACAAGTTCATCACCTAGGTTGTTTTTTTGCTGATAATGATCCTTTTTCACTTGCGCAATATCTTTTACTAAAACAACTTTACTTTCTTTTATGGCATGTTTAAGGCTGTAATCACGTGGGCTGTCGATAAACATATCCTTGTTGAGATCCCCCTGTAAAAACGAGTTGGTAAAGCTACGGTTAAAAACACGGTGTAGATTCGCATCATCATTTTGTAATTGCCCTGACTGTTCAAATGTGTCGATTTGTTTGCGCCAAGTGTCAATCACGGTATAGACATAGTGTGCATTTTTAATGCGACCTTCAACTTTCAGAGAATCAACACCAGCATCAACAAGGGCTGGAAGGTCAAAATAGGCCGAGTTATCTTTTAGATTAAGCGGGTAGAGGTTACCCGTTTCTGTCACTTCATATTCATCACGGCAGGCTTGACTGCAACTGCCACGGTTACCAGAATTTCCCACGCTTACTGAGCTAGAATAACACTGACCCGAAAAAGCAACACACAAAGCACCGTGCACAAAAACTTCGGATAACAAGTCATGTTGATGAGCAACAGCCGTTAATGACTTTATTTCATCAATATTAAGTTCGCGGGATAAGTTAACGCGTGTTGCGCCAATTTTTGCAAGAAACTTTATTTGCCCTTCGTTATGGGTTGTTAACTGGGTTGAAGCGTGAACACTTAAGCTGGGGAAGTGTTTTTTAACTAAATTAAAAATACCCAAATCCTGCACGATAATACCGTCAATTTTGCTGTTAACGAGCTTATTGAGAACCTTAAGTAAACCCGTAATTTCTTGCTCTAAAATAACCACGTTTAGAGTCAAAAACACCTCACAATTATGCTCGTGAGCTAAACGTAAAATGCCTGGTAAATCGTCAAAAGACAAATTAGAGGCTCTGTTGCGGGCATTGAAATTAACTAAACCACAATACACTGCATTAGCACCCGCAATAACGGCAGCTTTAATGGCTTCAACATCGCCGCCAGGGGCTAATAATTCAATTTTTTTATTCATTTTGGGGTTCAGTAATGATAGAAAGTGAGTCAGTTTAATGCGGGGTTAAAATAAGCGGGGAATAATAGCATATTGTTTTCCTTTATTACTGACTAACGGTATTTTTCAAGGATAGCTCTATCTGAGGTAGGGGGTGTTAGAAAAGGAATTAGGCTACCAACTTAAGATGGGACAGCGAACACATCAACTGTAGGTGTGGATTTATCCGCACTGTATGATGCACTGTGCAACGGTGAAAAGTGCAGATAAATCTGCACCTACATGTTTATAATGCTCTGTATTAAGTTAGTAGCCAGAAATTACTCAGACCAATACCAACTGACCACGTTGTATCGATATCCAATTGATGCTTGAGAGTTTAGCATTTTCACCCAATGTTCAGAGCCTATTGATGCAGGGTCAAACAAAACACAACGGTTATATAACGGTGCAATGCTGACTTGTTTATCGTCCTTCCCCATAAAGACTAGCTCACCACCAGAATTGGTGCTCCAGTTTTTATTTAAATACAGGAGCATACAGACTTCTCTTCCAGGAGAGTCGTCAGCATGTTGTTTTACAAAGTCTTTAGCACCAAGGCGAAAAAAGTTAGTATTGATTTCTGGGGTAGCGACATTAATATCAGTGATTGTGACATTAAAAATACGCGATAATACCGCCATGAACTCTTTACTACGCAAAAAGTCCAATAAATCTTGCGCGATACTGCTGTTAGCGCAATCAGATTCGTTAATGCCATGTTGCCATATTTCACGCTGTACAAAGCGCTCTTCAATATGAGTGCTTTGCCACTGCTCGTTATCGACGTATAAAGCCGAATAAGTGTGTTTTTGTGTTTGCCAACGATGTTTTTGCTGCAAAAGGCTCAATACTTCATTCAGTTTTTCTTCATTAAATAAATGATCAATCACAATATAATTTGGAGTGGTGCGCAATAAAGACTCTCGATAAGTACGTATCTCAGTTGCGTTTATTTTATTGGCATTTAACCACATGGATATTACTCTCTTAAATTTAAGTCAATTACATTCTTTTATTAATGCGGTTTCTGTTATTATTCTCGTGCCTCACATTGTGTGATGCTAGATCGTTTTTAACTGCGATTAAGATATTTACTAACAACAGATAGAGTAGGGATGTTATGCCAGAAATTATTATTGAAAAAAATTTAACTGAAGCACGTTTAAAAGAATTAGGCGTTTCAGACTGGAATATTTGGGACTGCCCAGTCTCTGAATTTCGTCTTGATTTTGACGATAAAAATGAACGTTCATACATCTTAGAAGGTGAAATTGTTGTCACACCAGATGGTGGAGAACCTGTCACTATCGTACCAGGGGATTATGTTATTTTCCCTGATGGTTTAAAAAGTGTTTGGCAAGTAACTAAAACATTGAAAAAGCACTACATGCATTTCTAAATAGATTAAGGTCTCTTCGACGATAAATGGGGCGCGACCTAGGCTGTCGAAATATAGCATAAAAATTTTAAATGGTCATAAAATTCAATACCTTGAAAAACACCTCCCGATTAAAAAGCGATATGTCGCTTCGGTTCAGCTCTTTAATTTGCCTCATTTATTGAATCATCAATCACTTACAGCTATTTTGAAGCATTAACTTTACCATAATTCAGTTATATTTCTCATTGAGGTTTATTATGTTATGGATTATATTTAATCTAACTTGATAATTAATTATCTGGGGACAAAAGTCCCATAAATAAAGTGTGAGACATCTCCAACCGATGGTTCAACTATCAAAAATCATACACAGCCGCGACAACTGGAAACGCACAACGATTGAATGCCGCTACGAAATACGAGAATTCAAAAAAACAAAACAACGTCATCTCAAAAAAATTGCAGAACTTAAGCAAGAAAATCTTGAGTTGAAACAACAGGCACTTGAGGTAAAAAAAACACCATTGTAATGTGAAAAGAGGTGCAGAGAATGTAAAAACCACGGCTCCTGTTGAGGTAGAAAAGCGTTCGCCGCCTATTGATATAAAGGATGCAGATCAAACACGTGTTCTTTGTGTGTTGCTAACATTGAATGCCGTTGTTTCTTATCGTAGCGTTCCACGTATTCTTGAGCTGAAGTTTCCCAATTATTGAGAAACCAAGCTCAGTGATATATGGGCTGTATGATTTTAATTGGATTTTGCGTGTAATGTGGCAAACCCATTAATAAATGCCCCTATCCGCCTATATACCCCCTTAAAAACTGGGAAACTTCAGTTCTTGAGTTGTTTAAGTCAAAAACAAACTATGCAGTCAGCTGGATCCCTCATTTTACTTCTGTGATCAACTGGAGTTTGCGCCTAGGATTAGGATGCCTGACACAAGTACAAGCAATCACTAAACCCTGGGTTGCCATTATTGATCATTCTATTGATATAGGGACTAAAAAAGCCTTGGTTGTTCTACGAGTTGAAGTGGATACCTTATCAAAACGGGGAGCTGCCGTTCGGCTGGAAGACTGTGAATGCATTGGTCTCACAATCTCCGAAAAAGTCACTGGCGATACTCTTTACCTTGAATTTGAAGAAATTTTTAATCGTGCAGGTAAACCGTTGGCCATCATAAAAGATAGAGATGCCACCCTTAATAAAGGTGTTCGGCTATGGTCAAATCAACAAGAAGTCCCGGTACCTACGATTGATGATATAGGTCATACGATAGCCACTGCGCTTAAAGCACAATTTGAGAAACTGGATATTTATAAACGATTCACTGCATTAATCAGTCATGGAGCAAAATGTATGCGGCAAACTGAACTCGCCTTTCTCATGCCTCCAAAATTACGCAGCAAAGGACGCTTTCAAAGTATTGGTAAGCTGGGGGAATGGGCTGAAAAGATGTTACATGTTTTTGCTGTCGAAGGTCAAGCTGAAGAAGGGAGTCAACTAGCTAAGCTACGCAAAGCATTCCCGCACTTCAGTCAATCAAAAGACTTTATTATGCGGTTTGCATCCACGACAAAAATCATTTCTCAAGTGATGGAAATTCTTAAGAATAACGGACTTGATAAAACCACTTATAAACGATGTTTTGAACTTTCAAGAAAACTCCCGAGAAACTCAAAAGTAAAAAAGTGTTTACAAACTTGGTTAAAGAACCACTTTGCGCTTCAGAAGAAACTGACGCCTCACCCTTTACTGGTCAGTAGTGATATTATCGAATCGCTTTTTGGAAACTTTAAGCATATTATTGAGAGAAGTCCACAGGCAGACATGAACCGTACAGTGCTGCTTATCCCTGCATTGTGCGGGAAGTTGACGGGTAGTGCCGTAACACAGGCATTAAGACAGACATCTCAGGCTGATATTAAAGCATGGGAGAAAAAACATATTTCTTATACAGTGCGAAAAAAACGGCATGCATTTTTCAATAAAAATGCTAGCCAAAATACGGGGAATACTTAGGCAGCCTAAAAGGTACTTTTCGACAGCCTAGGGTTGTGCCATCTTTTTTTGATTTAAAAAGTGTAAACTACTTTTGGGGAAATATGAAAGATGCCAAAAAGGGCTTAGATTTCTCTATGCCCTTTTTGTTTATCTAAATAAAGTAGTTGTTATTACTGCTTTAGTTTCTCTTTCAATATCTTATTAACTTCGCCCGGATTAGCTTTACCCTGTGAGGCTTTCATCGTTTGCCCAACAAAAAAGCCAAAGACTTTATCTTTGCCGCTTAAGTATTGTTCTACCTGATTAGGATTATCAGCAATTATTTTATCAATAATAGCTTCAATCGCACCGCTATCGGTAATTTGTTTTAAGCCTTGTGCATCAATAATGGTATCTGCACTATCATTACTTTCTAGCATGGCAGCAAAAACTTGCTTGGCAATTTTGCCAGAAATGGTATTGTCGGCAATACGTGCTAATAAACCTGCTAGGCGTGTGTGCGATACAGGTGATTGCTTGATATCTACGCCTTGTTTGTTAAGAGCACCTAATAATTCTACCGTTACCCAGTTACTGCAAATTTTAGTATCGCATCCTGACGCTTTAACTAAAGCTTCAAAATAATCAGCAAGCTCTTTAGAGCTTGATAAAGTAGCCGCTGTTTCTGCGTCTAACTGGTATGTATCAATAAAGCGTTGTCTTTTTATATGCGGCAGTTCTGGCAAATCTGCTTTAACCTCGGCACGTAGCTCTTCACTAATATAAACAGGTAATAAATCCGGATCAGGGAAGTAGCGGTAATCGTTAGCTTCTTCTTTGCTACGCATGGAACGGGTTTCATTTTTATCCGCATCATACAGGCGTGTTTCCTGAATGATTCTACCGCCTGCTTCAATAATATCAATTTGACGTTCTACTTCGATATTAATGGCTTTTTCAACAAATTTAAATGAGTTGATGTTTTTTAATTCAGTACGCGTGCCATATTCGGCTTGACCCTTAGGGCGAATCGAGACATTGGCATCACAACGGAACGAGCCTTCTTGCATATTGCCGTCACAAATATCCAAATATTGTACTAATTCGTGAATTTTGCGCATATAGGCGACCGCTTCTTTAGCAGAGCGCATATCGGGTTCTGAAACGATTTCCAATAAAGGTGTGCCAGCTCGGTTTAGATCTATGCCTGTTAAGCCATGAAAATCTTCGTGTAAAGATTTACCTGCATCTTCTTCTAAATGTGCGCGGGTCACGCCGACACGTATAGTTTCACCATCAACTTCAATATCCATATGACCAATGCCTACAATGGGGTGATCCATTTGGCTGATTTGATAACCTTTAGGTAAATCTGGGTAGAAGTAATTTTTACGTGCAAACACCGAATAATCAGCGACTTCAGCTTCTATCGCCATACCGAATTTGACCGCCATACGGACTACTTCTTGATTGAGTACAGGTAATACACCTGGCAAGCCTAGGTCAACCGAGCAGGCTTGAGTGTTGGGCTCAGCACCATAGGTTGTTGTTGCACTTGAAAATATTTTAGTTTTTGTTGCGAGTTGGGCGTGAATTTCTAGCCCGATAACGGTTTCCCATTGCATAATTCTGTCTCCTTACGCAAAGCCTTGCGGTGTTTGTTGATGCCAGTCGGTCACTTGCTGGTATTGATGCGCGACATTTAGTAACTTGTCTTCCGCAAAATAGTTGCCGATAATTTGTAAGCCAATTGGTTTTTTGTCGATAAAGCCTGCTGGAATTGACATGGCGGGTAGTCCTGCCAAGTTGATGGCAATGGTATAAATATCAGCTAAATACATTTCAATAGGATCGTTGGTTTTTTCACCGATACCAAAAGCAGGTGAGGGTGATACTGGCCCCATAATGATATCTACTTCTTTTAGTGCTTTATTAAAGTCATCGCTAATTAAGCGGCGGATTTTTTGTGCTTTAATATAATAAGCATCGTAATAGCCTTCTGATAAAGCGTAAGTGCCGACCAGAATTCGACGTTTGACTTCGGTACCAAAACCTTCACCACGTGAGCGGATATAGAGATCGTTTAAATCGGCTGGGCTAGCACACCGATGCCCAAAGCGCACACCGTCCATACGTGAAAGGTTAGCCGAGCATTCGGCTGGTGCAATTACGTAATAAGCAGGAATGGCCAGCTTTAAATTAGGCATAGAAACTTCAATAATTTCTGCACCCATTTTTTTATATTCATTAATGGCAGCTTCAATGGCAGTTGCCATATCGCTATTTAGACCTTCATCAAAGAATTCTTTTGGTAGGCCAATTTTTAAGCCTTGTAAGCTATTATTTAAGCTGGCACTATAATCTGGTACTTCGCGGTCTACGCTAGTGGAGTCTTTGGTGTCAAAGCCTGCCATTGTTTGCAGCATCAGAGCTGCATCTTCAGCGGTTTGCGTCATTGGGCCACCTTGATCCAAACTGGATGCGTAGGCAATCATTCCAAAGCGAGAAACACGGCCATAAGTAGGCTTTAAACCGGTAATGCCACATAAAGCGGCAGGTTGGCGAATCGAGCCACCCGTATCGGTACCCGTTGCGCCAGGAATTAAACGCGCTGCTACTGCTGCTGCTGAACCACCTGAAGAACCGCCTGGAACAGTATTGGTCGCCCAAGGGTTGTGTACGGCACCATAAAAACTGGTTTCATTAGATGAGCCCATGGCGAACTCATCCATATTTAATTTGCCTAAAGAAACCGTACCAGCCGCGTTAAATTTTTCGACAACTGTTGCATTATAAGGCGCGATAAAGTTATCCAGCATTTTTGAGCCACAGCTGGTTTTAACACCTTGGGTACAAAAAATATCTTTATGTGCAATCGGTACGCCTGTTAAAAAAGGTGCATTGCCTGCCGCAAGTGTTACATCAGCTTGTTTGGCAGCTGCGAGTGCTTGTTCTTCAGTGACCGTAATAAAGCTGTTTAGTTCGCTATATTGTTTAATGCGGGCAAGATACGAGGCAGTCAGTTCTTGGCTGGAATAGTCACCAGCACGTAAGCCTTTTGCCAGTTGTGCAATTGTTTTCGTGTGCATGATTTATTTCCTTATTCGATAACTTTGGGCACAAGGTATAAGCCAGCTTCAACTTGTGGTGCAATCTCTTGGAAAGCTTCACGGTTGTTGGTTTCGTTGACCTCATCAGTACGCAGGCGTTGCACTTGATCTAAAGGGTGCGCCATAGGTGCGACATCATCAGTGTTGACGTTGCTCATTTGGGCAACTAAATCTAACATGCCCGATAAATCTTTGGCATAAGACTCGGTATCTTGGGTATCAATTCCCAAGCGTGCTAAATACGCTATTTTATTAACATCATCAGCTGTTAACGACATTTTAACTCCATTAAACAATAGGATTATTAAGTGATTTTTTATCTTTCAGGAGCACTTTTAAGGGGCTAGTAAAAGATCAATAACGCAATATGATACTTTATATCTTGCCCAAATACCTTATTGATTGTTAAAGTACTAAGATTTTCTACGCGTTCAGGAAGTAAGAATAGATGTTTAATAAAATTCGTGGGATGTTCTCTAATGATTTATCCATTGATTTAGGAACTGCTAACACGCTTATTTACATGCCAGGACAGGGTATAGTCCTAAACGAGCCATCGGTAGTGGCAATTAAGGAAGATCGAGTTCGGGGAGCCAAAATGATTGCGGCTGTTGGTGCGGATGCTAAGTTAATGCTTGGACGTACTCCAGGTAATATTACCGCTATACGCCCATTAAAAGATGGCGTAATTGCTGACTTTGCGGTAACTGAACGTATGTTGCGTGAATTTATTAAAAAAGTTCATGAAAACAAGGTGTTTCGCCCAAGCCCCCGAATTTTAATTTGCGTGCCTTGTGGCTCAACACAAGTTGAGCGCCGAGCTATCAGAGAATCAGCTGCGATGGCGGGAGCTCGTGAAGTTTACTTGATTGAAGAGCCAATGTCGGCCGCTATTGGTGCAGGTCTACCAGTGGATGAAGCGCATGGTTCAATGGTTTTGGATATTGGTGGTGGAACTTCGGAAGTCGCCATTATTTCATTAAATGGTATTGTATATGCGGCTTCAGTACGTATAGGAGGCGATCGTTTTGATGAAGCTATTATTAATTATGTGCGTAGAAATTACGGCACTTTAATTGGTGAAGCGACTGCTGAGAGAATTAAGCATGAAATCGGCACGGCTTATCCTGGTAGTGAAATTATGGAAATTGAAGTGAAAGGGCGTAATTTGGCCGAAGGGGTGCCGCGTGGTTTTACTTTAAATAGTAATGAGATATTAGAAGCCTTACAGGAACCTTTATCAGGCATTGTGGGTGCAGTTAAAGTTGCCTTGGAGCAAACGCCACCAGAATTAGGCGCTGATGTTGCAACGCGTGGTATTGTGTTGACAGGGGGCGGTGCTTTATTAAAAGATATTGACCGTTTAATTGCTGAAGAAACTGGTTTGCCTGTTTATATAGCGGATGACCCTTTGACTTGTGTTGCTCGTGGCGGTGGTATGGTTTTGGAAATGTTGGATGAGAAAGGTTTGTCTGCATTTTCTTTAGAATAATTGTAAAGAAAATACGCTAGGTGGAGAGAGATAAGGTGTTCTATTCACCTTACGTAAGTACTAAGGCATAATTAATTTGATCACAATACGCAGGATTTTTTTCACTTTCAAGGCGCATAGCTGGCTACGCAACTCTTTATGCAACGCCGAAGATGGAAAATAAAGGGTAGTAAGATGTTAAAGTAATTATGCTTGGGTACTTAAATCATTATATTTAGAACAACCGGCTGATAATGGCTTATAAATTATTATCTGTCATTCATTTAGGGTAAGATTATAAAACTTTTATTTGCCACTGGCCCTTCCATCAATACACGGTTTGTTATCGTATTGTTATTGTCTTTTGCTTTACTGTTTACCGATAAATATACCGATAAATTAAAACCGCTACGTAGTTTGCTCTCCGTATTGGTTTATCCTATCCAGTACTTGGTTGATATGCCAACGCGTCTAGTGCAAGATACGGTTGATTCATTAGGTAGCTATGATGAGTTGTTGAGTGAGAATACTATCTTCAAACGCCAGCAGTTGATTAGTAATGCCAAATTATTGAAATTTGCTGCTTTAGAGAAAGAAAATATTCGTTTGCGAGCGCTGTTAGATAGTTCTTTCAAACTGGGTGAGCAAGTATTGGTAGCTGAGTTGATTTCGGTGAATTTGGCACCCTACGAGCATGTAGTGGTGGTCAATAAAGGCAGTCGTTTTGGTGTGCATGCAGGGCAACCTGTATTAGATGAAAACGGTATTGTAGGGCAAGTGACTAAAGCTTTACCTTTAAATGCAGAAATTATATTAATTACCGATCCAAATCATGCTATTCCTATACAGGTAAATCGTAATGGATTACATACAATCGCTATAGGCAGTGGTCAGTCAAATAAGCTAATTCTGCCATTTTTACCCAATAATGCTGATATAGTCACAGGTGATTTATTGATTACTTCAGGCTTGGGGGGAGTGTTTCCACAAGGTTACCCTGTCGCTGTCGTAGAATCTTTTGTTGAGCAACCAGACAAACCCTTTGCAGTGATCGAAGCTAAGCCTACAGCGGCATTGAATACTAGTAGGGAATTATTGATTGTTTGGAGTAATAACGAAGTAATTCCTTTAGGTAAATTACCAAGTGAGCAGCAAAGTGATAGCGATTAAACCTTCTATAGTATTGACTTATTGGCTAACTATTATGGTTGCCATGGCATTAAATATTATCCCTTGGTCATGGCCTATGCTTATTGTGACCCCAGATTGGGTATTGCTAACTTTGATTTATTGGGCATTTGCAACACCTGAATCAGCCAGTGTTGGCAAAGCGTGGTTGGTCGGGTTGTTAGTTGATGTTTTAACAGGGCAGTTACTAGGGCAATATGCCTTGGCTTATACAGTAAGTGTTTTTTTAGGCGTTAAACAACATAAGCGCTTACGTCAATTTCCTGTTATTCAGCAGAGTCTAGCAGTTTGTGTGATTTTATTGATTGCACGTTTGTTTATTTTTTGGGTGGAGCGCTTTAATCATCAGGTTGTACCGCTGTCCTTTTGGTTGCCTGTATTGGTTGGTGGCTTAATGTGGCCGGTTGTCTCCTTAGTATTACGTAAAATACGCATTTTTTAGGTTTTTTATGCGCCGTCACCAGTTATTAAAAGATAGTTTTTTAGAAAATCGTATTTTCTTAAGTAGAGCGGTTATTTTATTTACCTTGTTATTGCTAATGATATTAGGCTTAATTAGTCGCTTGGTTTACTTGCAAGTCATGGGGCATAGCCAATATCATAATATGGCAACCAATAACCGAGTTAAAGTCCGCTCGGTGCCGCCAACACGCGGCATTATTTATGATAAGCACGGGCGAATTCTCGCTCAGAACCTACCTTCTTATAGTTTGGAAATAACTCCTGAATTAGTGAATGACATGGATGCGACGCTGACACGCTTACAGCAAGCATTGGCTATTCCAGATGAAAAAATTGCGGCATTTAAAAAACATAGAGTTCGTTATAAACATTTTGATAGTATCCCCTTATTACTGCAATTGACTGAAACCGAAGTGGCTAAGTTTGCCGTGCTCCGGCATACGTTTGCTGGGGTTGATATTCATGCGCGTTTAATCAGACATTATCCTTATGCGGATTTGGCAGCTCATGTAGTGGGGTATGTTGGGCGTATTAATGAACAAGAATTAAAGACTATTTCTCAGGCAGAATATCGGGCAGTACACTCAATTGGTAAAACTGGAGTAGAGCGTGCTTATGAAGATATATTGCGTGGTCATGCCGGGTATGCGGAAGTGGAAACCAATGCGCAAGGCAAGCCTATTAGTGAACTGGGTAAAATAGAGCCGACTCCGGGAGCAGATATTTATTTAACCTTGGATATCGATTTACAGCGTGTCGCTTATGATGCGTTGGCTGATTATAATGGTGCAGTCGTTGCTCTGGATGTCGCCACAGGCGGTGTGCTAGTGCAGGCGAGTAAAGCCAGTTTTGATCCTAATTTATTTGTCTCAGGGATTAGTTATGCTGATTATAAAGCACTCAATACCTCTAAAAACAAACCCTTATTTGACCGCGTTTTACGGGGGCAGTATCCGCCTGGTTCGACATTAAAACCTTTTATCGGCTTGGCTGGATTAGAACATAATATAACGCATATCCACCAGACCTTATTTTGTCCTGGCTACTATCAACTGCCGAATAAATCACATAAATACCGCGATTGGAAAAAATGGGGGCATGGTACCGTCAATTTAGATGATGCAATTACCCAATCATGTGATGTGTATTTTTATGATATGTCTTTGGCTTTGGGAATTGATAAATTATCTGATTTTTTACATGGGTTTGGTTTTGGACAAAAAACAGGTATAGATTTGAAAGGCGAGAAGGCGGGGCTGTTGCCATCGCGTGAATGGAAACGCATTCATCGGCAACAAGTTTGGTATCCTGGGGAGACTTTAATTACTGGGATTGGTCAAGGTTTTACGCAGGTAACACCGATGCAATTAGCGCGTGCCACGGCAACCTTAGCTAAGCAAGGGCAGGTTGTTACCCCTTATTTGGCAGAGCGTATTATTCATGCTAATCATTCTACAGTGATCACACGTCCTGCTCCCAGCGATATTGGTTTAAAAAATACTAATGTTCAAGATATTCTCAATGCAATGGTACATGTAGTGCATTCGGCTAAAGGCACGGCGAAACGTATAGGCAAAGGCATAAATTATCAGATTGCAGGTAAA
This sequence comes from Methyloprofundus sp., assembly GCA_016592635.1. Classification (NCBI taxonomy): domain Bacteria; kingdom Pseudomonadati; phylum Pseudomonadota; class Gammaproteobacteria; order Methylococcales; family Methylococcaceae; genus Methyloprofundus; species Methyloprofundus sp. The sequence continues at coordinate 2,996,772 of AP023240.1, read as the reverse complement.
ACAGGCACAGCACAAGTTTATACGGTTAAACAAGATGAAGAATACAATGAGGCAGAAATTGAATTTAATATGCGTGATCATGCCCTTTTTATCGCTTTTGCACCTGCGGACAATCCCAAAATAGCGGTGGCAGTGATCGCCGAGCATGGTAGTCATGGTAGTTCCGTGGCGGCTCCTATTGCTGCGCAAGTGATTAAGCAATACTTAAAGGCGGAAAAATAATCATGAAGATAGAATTGAGGCCTGAACAATTTAAAGAGCATTCATTATTAGGACGTTTATTAAGGCGTTTGCATATCGATATTCCTTTGTTAATCGGATTGTTGATGTTGTTGACTATCAGCTTTATGATGCTTTATAGCACAGGTAATAAAGAAACTGCTTTATTGGTGCGCCAGGCGGTACGTATGGGGATTGCCGGGGTATTAATGATTATTTTGGCACATATAGATCCACGCCAATTTCAACGTTATTCTATCCCTCTCTATGTCGTAGGGGTGGTGTTATTGGCAGCAGTGCTTTTGGTCGGGGATGTGGGCAAAGGTGCGCAGCGCTGGTTGGATTTAGGTTTTTTTCGCTTTCAGCCTTCTGAAATGATTAAAATTACCACGCCGATGATGTTGGCGTGGTATTTGTCGGGGCATGATATTCCCCCGCGTTGGCATCATATTGTGATTGCCACTGCTTTTATCTTGGTGCCCACCTTATTAATTGTGCGTCAGCCTGATTTAGGGACTTCTTTATTAGTGGCTAGTTCTGGGATATTTGTTTTGTATTTTGCAGGTATTTCCTGGCGGTTTTTATTAAGTTCAGCTGCCAGCTTAATGGCATTTACCCCAGTTTATTGGCACTTTTTTATGCGTGAGTATCAAAAAGACCGCGTGCTGACTTTTTTAAACCCTGAAGCTGATCCTATGGGCAAAGGCTATCATATCATTCAATCTAAAATTGCGATTGGTTCGGGTGGGGTGAACGGTAAGGGGTGGCAAGAAAATACTCAATCACAACTCGATTTTTTACCAGAGAGTTCTACTGATTTTATCTTTGCGGTCTTTGCAGAAGAATTTGGTTTAGTGGGTTGTATCGGCTTGTTGGTTTTATATCTAGGTATTATTGCGCGTGGCTTCTATATTGCCGTGCAAGCGCAGGATACCTATTGTAGGTTGCTGGCAGGCAGTTTGGTCTGTACTTTTTTTGTGTATCTTTTTGTAAATATCGGTATGGTAATAGGCGTTTTACCAGTAGTAGGGGTGCCACTGCCGTTGATTAGTTATGGTGGGACTTCGATGGTAACTTTGTTGGCGGGGTTCGGGATTTTGATGTCCATTCATACCCATAAGAAGATTTTGCCGAGCTGATTGTTTTGGGTGTTAATAATGTCTTATTAACACCTGGCATTGAGAATTAAATATAGAATTCAGTGTCTCTAAATTGTTAATCTATAAGTTCTATTAATTTCATCTAAATTATCAACATAAACATCTAGGTTTTTAAGTTTGCCATTAGATAGGTCATAAACAAAGCCATGTACGGCAAGGTTTTGTTTGGTTGCCCATGCTTTTTGAATAATAGGTGAGTGGCAGACATTGGCAACTTGTTCGATCACATTTAATTCACACAGTCTGTTTTGATGCTCGGTGAAGTCCATAATACCATCCAGTTCTTTTTCATGCATACGGCGTACATGTCGAATATGGCTTAGCCAGTTATCAATTAGTCCATGCTCCTGAATTTCTGTAGAAGCTTTCACTCCACCACAGCCATAATGTCCACAAACAATAATATGTTTTACCTTTAACACTTCAACTGCAAACTGGATTACAGAGAGGCAGTTTAAGTCGGTAGGGACCACGACATTGGCAATATTGCGATGCACAAATAACTCACCTTGCGAGAGCCCTGCAATTTCATTGGCATTGACGCGACTATCAGAGCAACCTATCCATAGGTATTTTGGCGTTTGTTGCTTGGCAAGGTTAGAAAAAAAACCAGGGTTGGTTCGATTGACAGTTTCTGCCCAATTCGCATTATATTCAAATATTTTTTTTATATCGTCAATCATCGTAAATTAGTCTTTATTGTTTTTATTATTTAAAGTCGATAACAGGGGTTTGTAAATTTGCTTCAATATTTAAGGGTAGCCACATACCATCAATGCCATGTCTTTTTACGCCACAAAATAGCCAGTAATGTCCCTTTTTGGCTTGAAAATGAATTGTATCACTTTCATTGGCAAATAAGGAATCAGTGTAAGCACGTTTGATAATGGCAAATTCCCCCGTTAGTTCATCAGGAATATCATCTGTGGCAAAAACTTCTGTCAGAACGATTGAGTGGGGGGCATTGGCATCAAGGTTGGTGAGAGTGATGCTAATTTTCCAACCTGTGGGCACTCTTAAAGTCATATCATCTTGATAGTAGCCATTATAGTTGTAGCCATTATTATTGGCATTCCATGCAGCATCTAAGTCAAAGTGGACTTGTTTGTTGGCAAGGTTATAGTGCATGAAATTTTGCTTGTACAAGTTTGTAGATTGTTGATGTGTACAAGCACTCAGAAGTGCAATGAGTGAGATGAATAAACTGGTGCGGCAAAGATTTAGATTAATCATTTAGGGTAAAAACTACGATTGTTCCGCCTCTAGGGGCGTTAATCTGGGCGTTACCACCCGCTGCAACCGCGATATATAACTTGCCATCAATACGGTAGGCCATAGGAGCCGCATTGACTCCTGCACCTGCTTGAAATTGCCATAGTTTCTTACCCGTACGGGAGTCTAATGCAAAGAAATAGCCATTGGATTCGCCACTAAATAATAAGTTCCCTGAGGTGGCTAAGGTTCCACCAATCATTGGCTGCTCTGTTTGATATTGCCAAGTGATCTTGCCAGTATCTAAATTGACAGCACTGACATTGCCAGATTGTTTCTTACCTGGAATCACTTTAAAGGCACCGCCTAGCCATAACCGGCCTTGGCGCCAAGGTACAGACCTCACTTCATAATGCATGGGTTGGTGTAAGTTGGCGTAGTAGGCAGTATGTGAGCGCGGGTCAACAGCGCCAGGCGACCAATTGACACCACCATTAGCACCTGGCAGCATTTCGGTGCCTTGGCCTTGCGTGGGGATGGCAAATAAGTTTTTTTGCTCGACCATTGGGTCTGAACGTCTGATAAGCTCTCCTGTTGCAAGGTCATGCACATAAACCCAGCCAGTTTTACCCGCATGGATAGCAACTGGAACAACTTTACCTTGTTTATTCTTCGCTTGGGTTAAGATCGGAGGCGAGGCAGCATCTAAATCCCATATATCATGGGGTAGGTATTGATAACCCCATATTATTTTTCCTGTGGTATTGTTCAAAGCAACAATAGAAGCAGACCAACGGTTATCACCAGGGCGTTGGCCGCCGTCTAAATCAGGTGCTGGGTTGCCAATAGCCGCATAGATGATACCAGTTTGTGCATCAATGGTGACAGGCATCCAACTTGAACCGCCACCATGCTCCCAAGCATTATCAAATTCACCTGAGGCAATCGCCGCTTTTTCTGCCGCAATATCTCTATGTAAATCATTTATGCCATCTGCTTTTTCGGCAAAAACACCAAACCAGCCTTTAGTGCCATCAGGTTGTACTTCATCAGGTTCAGGGATGGTATACCAACGCCAGACTAATTCGCCTGTTTTTAAGTCATAGGCACTAATAAAACCACGAATACCATATTCAGCACCCGCTACACCAATAATCACTTTATCTTGAAAGATAATAGGGGCACCCGTTTCAGAGTAGCCTTGTTCAGAGTTGGCAATGGTGGTTTCCCAAACAAGTTTACCTGTTTGTTTGTCTAGAGCGACCAACATGGCATCAAGGGTTGCCATAACCACTAAATTATCGCTGATAGCCGCACCTTTGCTATTAGGGCCGCAACAGTAGATAGTGGTGCCCAGTTTGTGTTTATAACGCCAGATTCGCTTGCCTGTCCGGGCATCTAGGGCATAAATATGGTTATAGGGTGTGGTGACATACATGATGCCATCTTGAACAATGGGTGTATTTTCAAATGAGCCGACGATACCCGTTTGAAACATCCATTTTAATTTTAATTGACCGACATTGCTGGTATTGATGCTGGCATCATCAATAAAGCGAGTTTGTTGTAAATTACCGCCATAACTAGGCCATTCCAGTGGCTCGGCTAAAACAGTGCAGCTAAATAAAAAACTGAGATATATTAAAATTAGTTTCATGATAGTGGCTTACTGAAAAAGTCTTCGAATTCGTGAACAGGAAGTGGTTTGCTATAAAAATAGCCTTGGATATATTGGCACTGATGTTTTTGCAGAAAAGCAAGTTGCTCAGCAGTTTCCACGCCTTCGGCAATGACCGCAATATGCATTTTATCTGCTAAGCCTAAGATCATTTCTACCAGCATGGCATCACTGGCATTTTCAGAAACATCACTGATAAATGAACGGTCGATTTTTAAAATATCGACAGGAAAACGCTTTAAATAACTTAAAGAAGAATAACCTGTACCAAAATCATCCAGTGAAATTTTCATGCCTTGTTTTTGCATGTCTGCCAGACTTTTAACGTAGTCGCGGCCTTTTTCCATGAAAACACTTTCAGTAATTTCTACGGTAATACGACTTACATCAATATTATGTTGTTTGAAAATGCTCAGCCAATCTTCATCGCAAGATTCATTAGAAAATTGGTGTGGTGATTTATTAATGGATATATGCATGGCAGGCAGCCCCATTTTTTGCCAGCGTTGCATATCTTCTGCTACGCGATGCACTACCCAATCCCCAATAGCACGAATTAACCCACTTTCTTCCGCTAAGGGAATAAACTCTGCTGGAGAGATAAAACCAAGTTGTGGTTGTTGCCAACGGATTAGAGCTTCAGCACTGATTACTTTATGATGTTTGCAGTCGATAACAGGTTGGTAATAAACATCAAATTCATTGCGTTCTATTGCGAGTTGTAATAATGAAACCAGTTGCAGGTGGCGTTCCGCTTTTGCTTGTAATTGTGGAGTAAAGTAGTGAAAGCGGTTGCGGCCGTCTTCTTTAGCTGAGTACATGGCGCTATCTGCATTCATTTGTAACGTTTCGACAGTGTTGCCATCATCAGGAAAAATGGTAATGCCGATACTGCCTGAAATAAAGACCTCGTGGTTTTCAAGCTGCAAGGGTGCTTTAAAGGCTGCAAAAATTTTATTGGCGATCATTTCTGTATCAGAAGGGTGCTGTAATTCAGAGACGATAATAATGAACTCATCACCGCCTAGTCGGGCAACGGTATCGGAATCACGCACCGAGCTTTGTAAGCGTCGAGCTGTTTCTTGCAACATCACATCACCCGCTTTATGACCTAAAGTATCGTTAATCCATTTAAATCGATCCAGATCTATCATTAATAAAGCCAGCTGTTTATTTTCACGCTGAGCTCTTTTTAAGGCGATGCTAATACGGTCAAGAAATAAATTTCGATTAGGCAAACCTGTTAGGCTGTCATAATTTGCTTGATAACGAATTAGCTCCTCATCGGCTTTTCTGACACTAATATCATTAAAAATAGAGACAAACTGCACAATTTTGCCTGTAATATCTTTAATGGCAGTGATTGACTGCCAGACAGGGAAGGTGTTGCCATTTTTGTGCCGGTTCCAGATTTCTCCCTGCCATTGCCCGTTATGCAGTAATTCATGCCAAAGCTTGGCAAAAAAAGCTTTATCATGATGACCTGAACTCATAATGTTTGGGTTTTTTCCTAAAACTTCGTGCTCCGCATAGCCAGTAGTTTGCGTATAAGCAGGGTTGATGGAAATAATGACATTATTGGCATCAGTAATAAAAATAGCTTCTGCAGTATTATTAAAAACGGTTGCTGCTTGTTGTAATTTTGATGCGGCAATTACTTCGGCTGTTATGTCCTTACTAATGCCAAAAATACGTTTAATATTATGCTGTTGATCGGTATCCACTTCGGTATGACAATGCAGATAACGAATAGAGCCATCATTAAGTAATAAACGAAAATTAAAATCTACAGGGCATTGTTTTTTCAAACATAAGGCGTTTTTTTGCTCTACATTGGCAATGTCTTCAGGGTGAATATAGCGAGTATATTTTTCATAGCTTGGAGCTTGATCACTAGGGCAGTCAAAGTTAAGATACTCCTGTTCAGACCAATTTGCGGTAAGTTCACCAGGATAATATTCCCAGCTGCCTACTTTAGCAAGTTTTTGGGCGCGTTGTAGGCCTTGATTGCTTTTTATTAACTCGGTTTCAGCAAGTTCTTTATCATGGATAAGACGCTTCTTTTCCAGTACTTTTTCAATACTGACTAGCAATAAGTCAAAGTAATTATCAATTTCTTTAATCACATAGTCAGAACAGCCTAACTTCATGGCGGCGATAACAACTTGTACATCATTGCTACCAGATACCATGATACTTAATGGCATTTTATTAGCTAGTTGTAATGATTGCAGCACTCCTAGGCCATTTAAACTAGGCGTATTATAGTCAGCAATTAACAGATCTATTGGATTATGTTTAACGGTTGCTACGCACTCTAAGCCATCCGCAACTATGCTGACATGGTAGCCTTTACGCTCTAGATTTCTTTTGATTAGATTCGCTAGTGGAATATCATCTTCAAGATAAAGAATATTAATAGGCTGGCTCATGATACAAAACGCGGTATTTGGGTTGCAGTCAGAAAATGACCTAGTTCTTGAATTTTTTCAGCAAACTGTTGGTGTTCTACTGGCTTAACTAAATAGGCATTGCAACCCAGTTGAAAGCATGTGTCGATTTCAGCAGGGTCATCACTAGTTGTGAGCATAATAACGGGGATATGTTGGCTTGCAACCTGATTTTTTAAGGTTTTTAACACTTCGATACCATTTATGCCTGGCATATTAATATCCAATAAGATCAGGATTTGTTGTGGTGGTGACTGCTCTGCAAATTCCCCTTTGTTATAAACGAAGTCTAACACTTGCTGACCTGAATTGAAGGTGGTGATATTTTTGGCAAGTCCGCACTTGCTTAAATTACGCTTAACCAAGGCGATATGGGCAGGGTCATCATCAACAATTATTATGTTTGTATTATCATTCATGGTGTTTTAATGGCTCACCTTGGTTTAAGATCGAAAAGCTGAAATGACTACCCTGATTTAAGGTAGAGGTACATGATATTTTTCCACCTAAGCGACGCACTAATGTTTGTACATAGGTTAAGCCCATGCCATCACCCGTCACATCTTGTTTACCAACGCGTTTAAATAATTCAAAAATATGGGGCAAATCAGTTTCTGAAATACCGCGGCCATTATCCTGAATATGGATAATAGTTTTTTGTACACTTACATCTGCAGAAATAGTTATAGCACCATTGCGTTCAGTTGATAAGTATTTTAAAGCGTTACCTAATAAATTACCGATAATTTGCTCCATGGCAAGCTGATCCGTGACTATATTAGGGAGGCTGCCTACCTCAATGGAGACATTAAATTGTTCGATTTGATAGGCTAAAGATTCAAGCGTATCTTTAACGACTTTATTAAGGTTAATAGGTTCAAAATGAAACTCTCTACGACCTACACGAGATAACGTTAGAATAGCCTGAATCAGGTGGTTCATTTTTTCAGTGGCACTATTGATATAGTATATCGATTCAGGAATACGCTCTTCTAGTGCTTCGTTAACTTCGGTAATGCATTCATGTTGAGATTCTGTGCTGACTTGTCTGCTGGAACATTCAGTAATTAATGCAATGTCTTCTTTTAGCTCACCAATAAAACCAGTGATACTGACTAAGGGGGAGCGTAAATCATGTGAAATGATATAGGCAAAATTACGCATTTCTGCATTGATATGTTCCAGCTCTTCAGTGCGTTCACTGACCATTAACTCAAGGTTTTCTTGATACAGTTGTAGTTCGTGTTCTTTGGCAATACGCTCGGAGATGTCATGGGCAACACCTCGAAAACCAATGAGAGTGCCATCGTAATCCAAAATGGTGTCTGCATTGAGCTCTAGGAACACTAAGTGTCCGTCTTGGTGAATAAAGGTGCACTCTAATGAAGTGAGTGGAGTTTGCTGGGCAATACATTGATTAAAGGCAGATTGCACTTTGTTGATGTCTTCGGTTTTAATTAATTGGTGTAAGTCACTACTTTGTATTTCTTGAATACTGTAACCAAGGATTTTTTCTGCCTGTGGGCTGCTATAAGTGATGGAGCCAGCTAAATCAATTTCCCAAATCCATTCGGCAATATTTTCTACCAAGCTTTTGAATTTTATTTCATTATCAAAGATTTGTTGCGCAATAGGATTGACAAGATAACGAAATAAAATGCCCCCTGATATAATAATCAGCAGGGTAATTCCCAATGTAATCAAGCCTGCTCTAATAAAGGGGGCTTTGACCTCGGCATAATCAATTTTAGCAACAATCCCTAAGTTAAGGACATCAACCGGTTCATAAGCTGCCAAGACAATTGTTCCGTTATAATCTAAGCCAATCATGGTGCCTGATTGGTTGCTTAAAGCACGACGCATGGGTTCGGCTAAAGTGCCGTCAAAAGGAATAGACTTACTTTCTGCAAATATTTGGCTGCCGTGACGTAGTAAGAACAGTATTTGTGTATCTTCAATGCCTGCAATTAAGATTTCACCCGTTTGCTCAAAGCCTTTATAGTGTTTATGGGCATCTACAATTTGGCTAAAAGTATCAGCACCCGCGCGTTCGGATAGTAATGATGTGGGGCCGCGTTCGCCAATAGGTGTTTCCCAGTCGATTCTATTGTGACGCATATCAAAGCGGGCAATGGCTTCAATTAAACGTGCTTGGCTCTGGGCTATATGCACTAAATCTGCTTTTTTTTGGTTAATGGCAGTTTGCCATAGCACGACATAAACAATGCTCATTGTCGCCAAGGCAATAATGAGCATGAGTCCTGCTAACCAATAAAAGTTTTTATTTTCATGCATGGTTTTATACGGTGCTAGTTTATTAATCTTGCTCAACCCAAGAGTAGTAGGCGGCAATATCATTGATGTTTTTATTGCTTAAAGAGCCTGTCAGGTTATTCATAATGGGGGAGAGGCGTTCTTTATTACGATATTGGCGTAATGCATCGCGAATTCTACGTTTGTTTCTACCAGCTAAATTAGGAAATAAGCCTAGGGCAGCCGGTTTTTTTATGCCATGGCATTGTGAGCAAACATTCGCTACAATTTTTTGTCCTTCCTTGATATTGGCTGCTGAGACGGGCAGTGAGCTACTTAAGCCGAGCAACAAAAGCATGCCTAATAGTTGTACAGGGGGCTGAAAAGCTAAAAACTGAAGATAGTTCACGTAATTTATTTTCCTGAAAAAATATAGGGTATATTTAGTGAATATACATAAAAGTTTATGGGTAGGCAATTAACTTAATGCTGGGGGCGAGGGTTTAGAGCAGAAGTGTGAAATGTATCAAATTAGTTTAAGAAAAAAACTGTATGGATAATCAGAAGAGAGCTATGGTTTGCTTATGAAAAGAGTAGATTTTCCATCACAGAGTACATGCAATGTACTCTGTGATGGAGTTATTTTGCACTAACCTTTAGCTTCTAGTGCAGCGATAGCTGGCAGCTCCTTACCTTCTAAAAATTCTAAAAAAGCGCCACCACCAGTAGAAGTGTACGATACTTTATCTTTAATGCCATATTTATCAATTGCTGCTAAGGTGTCGCCACCACCTGCAATAGAAAAAGCAGTGCTCTCGGCTATTGCATAAGCTAAGGTTTTGGTACCTTCAGCAAACTGATCAATTTCAAAAACGCCAACTGGGCCATTCCAGACGATAGTTTTTGCTGAAGCTAACATATCAGCATATTGTTTGGCTGTTGCAGGACCAATATCCAACACCATATCATCATCAGCAATATCACTGACTTTTTTGATGGTTGCAGTTGCAGTATCAGAGAACTCTTTCGCACAAACAACATCGACAGGCACTGGAATATCAGAATTATTGGCTTTTGCAGCAGCGATTAATGCTTTAGCGTCATCAATTAAGTCAGCCTCATATAATGATTTACCAACTGAATAACCTGCAGCGGCAATAAAGGTATTAGCGATACCACCACCTACAATTAACTGATCTACTTTGGTAGAAAGAGATTCTAATACGGTGAGTTTAGACGATACTTTAGAGCCGCCAACAATGGCAATAACTGGTTTTTTAGGATTATTTAATGATTTGCCAAGAGCTTCCAGCTCAGCTGATAATAAAGGGCCAGCACAGGCAATTGCAGCATGCTCGATAACGCTATGTGTAGAAGCTTGTGCTCTATGTGCGGTACCAAAAGCATCCATGACAAAAATATCACAAAGTGCCGCCATTTTTTTGCCTAGCTCGGGGCTGTTGCCTTTTTCGCCGACATTAAAACGTACATTTTCACATAAGACCACCTCGCCCGCATTAATGTCGATACCATCAATCCAGTCCTTTTCTAAACGTACTGGCTTGCCTAGTAATTCAGATAAGCGTGTCGCAACGGGTTGTAGTGAAGCTTCAGGGCTAAATTCACCTTCTGTTGGACGACCCAAGTGGGACATTAGCATGACTGCGGCACCTGCTTGCAAAGCTAATTCAATCGCAGGAACACTGGCTTGAATACGAATATCACTGGTGACAGTGCCATCTTTAATGGGGACATTGAGGTCTTGACGAATTAAAATGCGTTTACCTGTTAAATCTAAATCAGCCATTTTCTTAATGGACATATTCGGCTCCGAGTAGCAGTTGTGACGAGGAAAAAGAGGCATTTAATTTTGTATAAACCTCTTAAATGATGAAAATATTATACCTTAAGTCTGTCTTGTGATTAAATTAAGGAGAATTATTCGGCTTAAGGCCTGAATAGCATTGAGGAATTGCGGTAATTTTCCTAGCAAAAAATAGATAAATGAGGTGAGTAATGGCTATTGATAATCAAGAATTTAAAAATGCACTAAAACTATGGGCAAGCGGTGTTTCGGTGGTGACTGCCAATTCGGCAGAGGGTGAACAAGGTATGACGGCAACGTCTTTTGCCAGTGTCTCAATGGATCCACCACAAATATTAGTATGCATTCATGAGGGTGCCGAAACAGGTGCTGCCATTATGCAAGATAAGAAATTTGCAGTGAGTATCTTGACCGACCAGCAAGAACAGGCTTCTAATGAGTTTGCCGGGGCGAGTAGTATGCAAGAACGCTTTAGTAATGTGAATTGGCATCAAGGTGATTTAGGTCTGCCGGTATTGGATGACTGTATGGTTAGTCTAGAATGTACGGTTGTACAACAAGTAAGAGCGGGTACACATTGGGTTATTATTGGTGAAGTGCAAAGTACGCAAGGCCATGATGGTGAGCCGTTGTTATATTTTAACTCTGCTTATGGGAAGGTTGCGGGTTAAGGATAATGATAAAGCGCATCAATGCAAAATGATGCGCTTAGCATGATTAAAAAATAAGCCTATTGCAAATCATCCAAGGTAGAGAAATAATTCACAGGTAGTGTTTGCGACAAACCTATTTTGTGTCGATAATAAAGGCCTGTGTCATTTAAAATGACTTGGTCTTTCCACGTGTTACCTGAGTTACCAATGAATTTGCGATGCGGGTAATTAATATCCGTCTCATTGGTGTCGATCAGTAATTTACCAAATAAATTTATGTGTGGTTGTGCAGCGGATGTATTTATCTCAAACACATAGGCTCCCGTTTCGACCCAACCAAAAAGTGGCGGGCCTAGTCGCAAGTTATGATTGACAGCGTAAAAATCACTTTCGGAAAGTACGTTATCATGCAGGGAGTCTTGGATAGTGATGTCGGCTAAATAAGTTGTGTAGTGATAATCGAACTCACCATTACCTGGGATATTGGAGGTTTCTTGGGCAGTTTCGGCAAGTGCGATGGGAAGCACAAATCGAGCGGGTTGCTCTGCTGTCTCTGGGGTAAACGCATAGGCACGAGCATCGAAGAACAGTGCTGATTCTGTACCACGCTTTCCGATAGTCATGGCTGCAACTTCACCTAGCTGGTTCTTATCGCTTAAATCGTATAGGGATAGTTTGGCACCTTGGGAATGCGCATAATCTTGTGCTTGCCCTTGTTGATCGGTGACTGCCGCTCCACTTGCCTTACCTATGCCCATTAAATAGCGGTCATTAATGGGATATAAGGAAAATAGATAGCCGTTTGTTTGAATTTGTCCTAATTCCTGTGGCTGATAGGGATCACTTAAATCCATAACGAATAAGGGGGCAGGGCGATACACTTCGGTGTAAAAGTCAAGACCCTCTGCATCTTGGGAAACACGCTCTCTAGCAAACCAAACCAAGCGAGACCCTGAAAATTGAATAAGATTATCTTTTCTGGACAGTTGTTGCGGTAAGTTGGTAAAACTGGCCTGTACTAACTTGTTTTCTTCTGGAAGCTGCTGAATCAGCGATAAAGTATTCGGTTCGGTAAGGCTTAAAATCCGCAATATGTCGTTATGCTCATCAATATAGTAGTTTTTTTGCAGCTTAGCGAATTTAGGATAACCCACTAAAGTCGTCGCGCCTTTGTAGATTAATTGCGCATCATGGTAGGCAAATTTATATAGGTTATTTAATGCCAAGCTATCGCGTTGCTTAAATAAATACATGGCATCACCCGCACCATATACGGCATCAATACTTGTTAATAGACAGCTAGTATGAAAGGCAGTTGGGTTATCTAAAGGAAAGACGGTGATACTGGTATAGACATCACTTTCTTGCGTGATTTCCGCATGAGTGGGAATATAGCAATTCTCCCCGTTGATTAATGTTTGAGCGGGTTGTTCGTTAAGCGTGATGCTAGGCAGTAAGGTTGATAATGGCGTGTTGTACAATAATTCGTCAAAAGGCTTATTGAGTTCATTGCTGCTATCATCTGCAAAATGGAAAAAACCATTTACTTTGGGTGCATGGCGCATCACTACATAAAGCTTATTTTCATGTTGATAGCTGCTGACTCGTTCGCCATCAAGGGTGAAGTGGTGGATGGTGCTCATCTCATTAGGGTGACTAGCATCCTTGATTTCAATGCTGGTGTATAACTTTTCGCTAGTATATTTGGCAGCCGGTGTCGTGTATTGCAGGCCGTCGATAAACACAGAGCGCGCGGGCTGTGTATCAATATAGACCTCTCCCGTATAGGTATGGCTTTTGGCTAAGTCTTCAGAGCGGACAATGATTAAGGACTGTTGCGCAGCTGTGGTGTCTGAGGAAGGGCGCTGGTAGTAAAACATCTCGGCGGGGCGATCTAAGCTATCCAGTTGCTCAATTTCAGCAGCAATATCTTGTTGAATGGCCTCACCAAGCAGGCTGGTATAGTGGATGTCCATAGTATAATCAAAGTTTTCGTAGTTTGCTAGCAGCTGGAATATACCAGTTAAACCTGTTTGTTGGCTGCTTCCTTGTTGCACTTCATGGCGCACTATATTTGTTAGTGGGGTAGTGGGTAGAGGGGGAATGATATTAAAGACAGAAGGGTAAAAAGGGCCGTTGGGGAAGAAGCCATTAATGAGGCCACTACCACCAGAATTATAATATGATGGTTCTACGACTAAATAGCTTTCATAGATATTATTTTTAGTGATTGCTTTTTTAAGGTAATTGGCTAACGACAAGTCTGAATCCAAGCGTTGTAGACCTTCATTATCGGGATCATAAACAACAAAATTGAGCGGTTGTCGATTGAATGTAATACCCGATTGCATATCTGCGCTTGCGTAGGCAGTATGTAGTTGATACTCGCCGACAGGGAGTTGTGCGGTATCAATTGCTAGAATGGTTTCAGTGCTGGAGCTATTTTTAAAGGCAAAGTGCGGTAAGGTGGCAAGCGCACCATCCCATGCGATCCATTGTCCCTCGGTGTTTTTGGCGAACCATGCGCTATTGTATTTTGCCAGCAGGTATAATTTGTGTGGCTGTGTTCCCAAATTGACATGATTCAAGCTCACTTCAAAAGAGGCAGTTAGCTGTTTGTTGTTGGAGATAATAAAAGTATCGGTTTCCTGACCTGCAACCGTTAACTGACCATGGATAGTGATGTCAGGTACTGTTGTTAAACCGTTAATTTTGATGGCTCTGAGATCTTGTGCTGATACAGCAAATGACAAGAATGTCATTGCTAAGATGGCAATGAGTTTTTTCATGGGGAGAAATGAGAGGGGTTAGTTAAAAAAAGCGTCTCAATACAGTGTAGTTGCCTTAATTTTTTAGTCAAACATGAAGCGTGAGTTTTTAAAAAATGAAGCTGAGGTGTTGTATTAGATTGCTACTATATATGATGTATTGTTAGTATCCACTTACTCTATTTTTTACGTTTTCTGACTTTATCAACAAAACTATGCATAATCAGTGCGCTCAATATTAACCCTGTGCCAATAGCAATTTTTAGGGTTAATACTTCATTATTATAGTAATGACCTAAGAGCAGGGCTAATACTGGACAAATCAGGGTGATTAAGGCCACGCGAGTGGGTGCTAAATGGGTCAGAATATAATAATACAATACAAAGCCGATAGGGGTAGCAATAACGCCTAGGTATAAGATGGCTAAAAAGCTGTTGATAGGTAAAGTAGTGGGTATTTCTCCATCCATTAGCCACCATGTGACCAGATACAACGGTACTGCAAATATTAAGCCGCCTGCAACTTGCGTCATGGCGGGTATCTGGGCATGAATCTTTTTAACCCAAACGGCACTGAATGCTTGTAGGAAAGTAGCCAGTAATATACCTAGAATACCCAGTGCAGTATGGTAACTAATTAGTAATGCGGAATGAAACATGACCGTTAATCCTGCAATGCCTAAAATATAAGCCAGTAATTTATCCCAGGTTAAGCTGCGTTCCCCCAGCCAAATAGCAGAAAGAATAGCAGTAATAAACGGGGATAAACCAAAGATAACTGAAATCCAGCCTGAAGGGATATATTGCGCCGCCCAATAAACGGCAAACATGGCACCGTATATTTGCACGGCTACTGCAAAATAAGTACGTCTGGCTCTTGGATGCCAGTACAGCCGTTGGCGTAATAGTAGCAACATAAATAACATGCATACTAAGCCAATAACCATGCGCGCACTGGCTCCAAAAATATAGCTAGAGCCATCCGCGCTCCATTTGATCGCTAAGGGTGTGGTCGCCCACAGTAAAATAATAAACAGATAAGCTAAGGCAATGCGCATATTAGATATAAGCCATCGTTTTTAATAGGATTAAACCTAGGGTAATAATAAGGGTGCTAGCTGCTGTGGTGAGCGCAATAATTTCTGCGGCGATATTACCATGTGTAGTCATCTTTTGCGCCATGATATAGCTGGATACTGCTGTGGGTGCTGAGAGCATCAGATAGAGCATGCCTAAATCCTGGCCTCTAAAGCCGAGAGCAATTGCGAGACTGGTGCCCAATACAGGCATTAATACCAGTTTGCCAAGCGTTGCCCAAATAACTTCATGATGATGCTGACGAAAATTTTGCCAATATAAACTGCCACCTATGCAGATCAACGCTAATGGTAAAGTCATTTGTGCTAAGTATTGGCCTGTTTGCTGAATGAAATTGGGGATATTGAGTTGTAATGCCGAGCTTATTAAACCTAAAGTGACCGCTATTAAAATAGGGTTAGTGATAATCGGTTTAAAAGATAATTGTCCTTTGGGTTTTAACAAAAAAACCGACATTGGGTTGTCAATAATCGAAATTAAAGCCATATAGAGACTGGCAACTGCGAGTGACTCAGGGCCATAGGCATTTAATGTTAGCGCGATACCAATAATACCAAGGTTGCCACGAAAAGCACCTTGAATAAATATGCCTCGTTTGCCTTTGGCAATTAATTTAAGACTGAGCAAGCCGAATAAAACGATACTGGCAAGTGTGAACAGAATGCCAAATAAAAATAGTGGTAGATTGGTTGATTGGCTGAGTGGTGTGCTGGCAAGGCTGAAAAATAGCATGCAAGGCAAGGTAATATTGAACACAAAGCTGTTGGCGATATGAATGAAATGTGTATCAATAAAGCCTGTACGGCGGAATGCAATGCCTAATATTAACAAGACTAAAATGGGTGCTGTAACATTTAGGGCAAAAAGAAATTGGTCTAGCATTATTGGGTTTGATTATGTTTTTCAGAATGTAGGGAAATAGCAATAATTAATTATTCAGTTTGTAAAGGAGCATTACGCATAACCCATTACATTAAAATGAGGTATGCGTAGGTTGCGGGTGAGTTTTTAAGCAGAGCGGGACGTAACTGAAGAATTAAGTGTAATATATGTATCTTATATTGAAGACTGTAAGTCAGTTTGCCATTGTGTAACTTTAGCTTTCAGGTCTTGTAAATTCAGGGTGGTTAATTGCCGATTTTTCAGGCATTGTTTGCCAGCGACCCAGACATCAGTGACTTGATGACGTGCGGCAGAGTAAACGATTTGTGAGATTGCATTATAAAGTGGCTGGGTCTCAATATCGGATAGATCTATTGCACAAATATCGGCAGATTTACCAATACTTAATGAGCCGGTAATATCATCTATACCTAACGCTTTGGCGCCATTCAAAGTTGCCATACGCAGTGCGCTAGCAGCGGAAACGGCGCTCGCATCACCCGCAACGCCTTTGGCTAATAGTGCGGCAGTGTGCATTTCACCTAACATATCCAAGTCATTATTACTGGCTGCACCGTCAGTGCCTAATGCGATATTAATGCCAGCATCCAAGCATTTTTGTACTGGGCAGAAACCACTGGCAAGTTTCAAATTAGACTCTGGACAGTGCACGATATGTGCGCCAGCCTCGGCAAAATCCTGAATTTCTTGTTCAGTAAGTTGGGTCATATGTACCGCAATAAAGCTGGGTGTAATCAACCCCAAGTTATGTAAGCGGGCTAATGGTCGTTCACCTTGGCTTACCTCATGCTGTGTTTCATGTACATGCATATGGATGGGGATATTTAGCTCAGCAGCCAAGGCATTCACTTGTTGTAAAGGCTCATCTGAAACAGTATAAGGGGCATGAGGTGCAAACGGCGTGCGTACCAACGGTTCATGGCGCATTGCTTCATGTAATGCCAGGCCTTTTTCTAGGTATTGTTCGGGGCCATCAGCCCAAGCTGTGGGGAAGTCGATTAAGATTAAACCAGTATTGGCGCGGATACCATGCTGAATTGCTTGATGTGCAGTCACCTCAGGAAAGAAATACATATCATTAAAACAGGTGGTGCCGCCGCGTAGCATTTCAGCAATGGCTAAATCGGTGCCATCACGGACAAACGCTTCGTTAACCCACTTTTTTTCGAGTGGCCAAATATGGTTTTCCAGCCAATCCATCAGCGGTAAATCATCCGCAATACCACGAAATAAGGTCATTGCCAAATGGGTATGCGCATTGATAAAACCAGGAATAATAGCATGTTCAGCTAGATTTTCTTCACTAGTCGCTTGGTATTGTTGACGCGCCTGTTCTTGAGGCAAAATATTCAGGATATGGCCTTTATCAATCACCAAAGAGTGATGTTCCAGTATTACTTCATGCGGTTCTACAGGTATAATCCAGCGTGCGTGAATAAGCGTATCGACTTGCATAATTAACAGAGTGTGAGTAAGAAGAGAGGGCGATTTAAACAGGACGTCCATTTGCTTCCTAATATTGCCCTTTAAATAAGAAGACATAACAATGACCAGAGAGTATACGTGTTAATGAGTAGTTCCCCAAATAAACTCAATGTCCATGCCTTGCTATGGCAGGATCAGCAACTATCAGTACTAGATCAACGCATTTTGCCTGAGCAAGTGCAGTATAACCAATATACAACAGCACCCGAAATTGCCGAGGCTATTGCCAGTATGCAAGTGCGTGGTGCCCCAGCTATAGGTATTGCAGCGGCTTATGCGGTTGCTTTGTCGGTACGGCAGCATTATGTGGCTGATAATGATGCTTGGCAGCAGTGTGTTACTGATGACATTGCTTTATTAGCCGCTTCAAGGCCAACAGCGGTTAACCTGTTTTGGGCCTTAAATAAAATGCAAGTTAGGTTGGAAAGTCTTGAGGGTAATCCAGTTGCTAATTTGCAAGCATTAGCTGAAGAAATTCATCAACAAGACATTGCTGCCAACCAAACCATGGGCAATATTGGTGCTGATATATTAGCGGATGCACAAGGCTTGTTAACGCACTGCAATGCAGGTGCATTAGCAACAGGTGGCTATGGAACTGCGCTAGGAGTTATTCGTAGTGCTTATGCTCGGCAAACGCGAGCTGTGTTTGCGGGTGAAACCAGACCTTGGTTACAAGGGGCGCGTTTAACTGTGTGGGAGTTAGCTGAAGATGCTATTCCAGCAACGCTGATTGCAGATTCTGCAGCGGCTACTTTAATGCAAAGCGGAAAAATTGACTGGATTATTGTAGGCGCAGATCGTATTGCCGCGAATGGTGATGTTGCGAATAAGATTGGTACTTATTCCTTGGCGGTATTGGCTAAACATCATGGCGTAAAAATGATGGTAGTTGCACCCACTTCAACTATTGATTTTGCGATGCCTGATGGTAGTCAAATTACAATAGAACAACGTGCAGCCAGTGAATTTTTACCTGAGTGTTATGCGGTAGAAGGGAGCTTGGTGGATGCATGGAACCCGGTTTTTGATGTGACCCCGGCAGCCTTAATTGATGTGATTGTCACTGAGCGTGGTGCAGTTTTTTTTCCATCTGCACAAGGTATAAGCGAGTTAGAACGATGAATTTAGAATTTAATAAAAAAGCAGGCAATAACCCCTTATTGGCAGTACAGAGTTTAACGAAAGGCGCTGCATTAGTCGGCCATAAAAAATTACGTCAATATGTGTTGATGCCGATCTTGATTAACTTATGTTTGTATTCTGCCATGTTATACCTTGGTTATCAATATGTTGGTGTATTGATTGCACAATTTATTCCTGATTGGCTATTGTGGTTAGATTGGCTGGTTTATCCCTTATTTTTTATTAGTTTTTTTGTGGCTGGTTTTTTTAGCTTTACTTTGGTCGCCAATTTAATTGCCGCGCCTTTTTATGGTGGATTAGCAGCTAAAACTCAACATCTTTTGCAAGATGAACAGGGGGCGGTGCAAGAGCAAGCAATGCTTGCTGTTATCGGCTCAGAAATAAAACGGATGGGCTATTTAATCAGCCGAGCTATTCCGATTGTCATTATTTCGGTTATCCCTGGGGTAAATATAATTGCTCCTGTTTTATGGGGGCTGTTTGGTGCTTGGGGGCTGAGTATGGAGTATTTTGCCTACATCCTAGAAAATGAAGGTTTTCTATTTGCAGAGCAGCGACAAGCTCTTAAAGCCGTACGCATAGGCGCATTGAGTTTTGGTGGTATTGTCTTGTTTGCTTTGATGATTCCTGTGTTAAATATTGTGATACCGCCTATTGCGGTGATTAGTGCCGTGATTTATCGGCAGAAATTGGCGGTTAAATCAATACCTTCGCCAAAATGAAAAATTAGCGAAGGTATGCTCATTGATTAAATTTTAAATTGCTGCACTGCTGAGCGTAATTGGTCTGCTAGATCCATTAATTGTTGGCTGGAGTTAGAGGTTACACTGGCACCGTTAGCTGTTTGAGCAGAAATATCACTAATATTATTAATATTTTGTTGTATTTCAGCGGTTACGGCACCTTGTTGTTCGGATGCTGTTGCAATCTGCGAATTCATGTTGCTGATCATATCAATTTTTTCATTAATACGTTGTAATGCATCACCTGCGGAAGCCGCCTGTTCAACACTAGCGCTTGCTTGAGCTCGTCCTTGTTGCATGACTTGAGCAGCCGTTTTAGCACGACCTTGTAAGCGTTCTATCGTTTGACGAATTTCTTCAGTCGAGTTTTGGGTGCGGCTGGCAAGTGTTCTGACTTCATCTGCCACTACCGCAAAGCCACGACCTTGCTCACCTGCTCGAGCGGCTTCAATGGCTGCGTTAAGAGCTAACAAGTTAGTTTGCTCTGCAATGCCTTGAATGACACCTAGCACTTCACCAATGCTTTCACTGTCCGATTCTAGTTCATGAATAACGGCGGCAGCACTTTCAACTTCTGAGGCTAGCGAATTGATTGCAGAAACAGCTTGGTCAACAATTTGACTGCCTGCAATTGCCTCACTATTGGCTGATTCAGCAGCATCTGAGGCACTTAATGCATTGCCAGATACATTACTGACTGTAGAAGCCATTTCTGACATGGCATGGGCAACTTGTGAAGTAGAGGTTTGTTGCTGTTGGACGGCTTGCTCGGTTGCGCGCGTAATATCAGCTAATTCGTGAGCCGAATTAGCGAGTTGTTCACTGATTTGATTAATTTTATAGATTGTTTTACCGATTTTTTTGACAAAGCCATTAAAACTACTAGCCAGCCAAGCAAATTCGGATTTACCTTCAATATTAATGCGTACTGTCAAGTCACCATCGCCACTGGCAATATCTTGTAATTTAAGGGCTAAATTAGTTAAGGGAGTGATGAATGTTTTGATGATAAGAAAATATAGCCCTACCATTAGAATAATCAGTGCACCTATGGCAACCCCTACTTTTATTAGCATGGAATGGGCCAATTGTTCATACGAGGATTTTAGGGGTGAAATGATTTCAAAGGCTCCGTGTAAGTCACCTGCGTGTTTATTTTCCATTTTAAAACCTAATATATCTACTCCCTTATCGTTATGCCATAATTCGGCAGATGTGTCTGGCGAACCATGACAAATTTCACATTGAGTACTTAATTTAACAGACCGAAAGTAGTGTACAGTTTCAGTTTGCTCATCAACATAGCTATAATCAGTTTCATGCGGATTTTGTTGGAAAAAATTTAATGCCTCTCGTTCTTTTTGGTTGGCTTCATTCTTAGGGTTTCTAGCATTGACTCTAGGTGCTTTAAAACTAAAATTGCCTTCTTTTGCTTTTGCTTGGATAACTTCCCAAGAAGTGACTACAGGGACGGTGGCTAAGATTTTGGTAAGCCTTTCTTGAGGATCGCTGATTTTATTATAAGCATTGAGTTGTTTGACGCTAAAGATGCCATTACGCCATTTCATGATCATATTATGACGTACAGATTCAGCTATTAGTAGTAAGCTTTTGGCTTGTTCGGTTTTTAGGGAAATGATTTTTTGCTTTTCAGCTTGGTAGGATATGAATAATGCGCCCGTTGTGATGACGATTAAAAAAATGAGGGTGCTTAAGATAACTTTTACGCCAACCGAGTTCCAATTCATTGTGATTACCTTTTATTTTTTTTCATGGGTCTTATATCGTCAGACTTTAAGAAAACTAAAGTTTTTTTTGGCATCCTTCATATGAGCATGAAAGTAGTTTACACTTTTTTCTCGTCATCCTATGCTTTTAGCAGGAATCCATGATGTAGCATAGATTCCCGATAAAAGACTTCGGGAATGACGTGGTTAATGAAATTTAAAGTGTAAACCGAGCAATGAAAGATGCCTTTTTTTATTGTTTCTTTTGAAAAGTGAGTGTCAAAATGCAGCATTCATTCTGAGGTAAACTAGTTAATGAAGCAAATTTATAGTTTAAAAATGAGGTGCTCTTATCATTTTTACAACATTAATCATGCCTGTTTAGGCACTCATACAAAACTTTTACTGGTGCCAGTCTGCTGAGCAGGTCATATTAGCATTTTGATAAGTATAGACTATAGGCTAATATAGCTTTCTTTTTAAACTTAATAACGACGATAAATAATAAATGGGCATTCAGGATAATTTTGAGCAGCTACCGTTAAAGGATTTTACCGAAAAAGCATACTTGGATTATTCCATGTACGTTATTTTAGATCGTGCTTTACCGCATGTTGGTGATGGATTAAAGCCCGTGCAAAGGCGTATCGTCTATGCCATGTCAGAATTGGGTTTAAGTGCCTTGTCCAAGCACAAAAAATCAGCTCGGACGGTCGGGGATGTACTGGGTAAATATCACCCACATGGCGATACTGCTTGCTATGAGGCGATGGTGTTAATGGCGCAGCCGTTTTCTTATCGTTACCCTTTGGTTGATGGACAAGGTAACTGGGGGTCTCCTGATGACCCTAAATCCTTTGCGGCAATGCGTTATACCGAGTCACGATTAACAGCTTATGCGCAAACGTTGCTGAGTGAGTTAGGGCAGGGTACGGTTGATTGGAAGGATAATTTTGATGGTACTTTAAAAGAACCTGAATTATTACCAGCGCGTTTACCTAATATATTATTGAATGGCACTATGGGAATTGCGGTTGGTATGGCGACTGATATTCCGCCGCATAATTTACGGGAAGTAGCGAATGCTTGCGTACACTTATTAGATTCCCCAGATGCAAGTTTGGATGATTTATTTAAGTTTATTCAAGGCCCCGATTACCCAACGGATGCAGAAATTACCAGTAGTCGTGATGATATTCAAAAAATTTATATTAATGGTTCTGGTTCAATTCGGATGCGTGCCAAATATGAATTGGAAGAACATAATATAGTTATTACCGCTTTACCGCATCAAGTCTCTGGCGCCAAATTATTAGAGCAGATTGCAGCACAAATGCAGGCGAAGAAGTTGCCGATGATTGAGGATTTGCGCGATGAATCTGATCATGAAAATCCAACTCGGTTGCTGGTGATGCCTAAGTCGAAACGTGCAGATGTTGATGCGATTATGTCGCACTTATTTGCCACCACTGATTTGGAAAAGAACTTCCGTGTTAACTTGAATATGATTGGCCTGAATGGCCGACCCCAAGTGAAAGGTTTACGTGAAATATTAGTGGAATGGTTGAGCTTTCGTACCGAGACAGTGCGCAGACGTTTGCAATATCGTTTAGATAAAATATTGGCGCGCTTACATATTTTAGAAGGTCTATTAGTTGCCTTTTTAAATATTGATGAAGTAATTGCCATTATCCGTAGCGAAGATAAGCCTAAACCAGTTTTAATGGAACGCTTTGGTATTACTGATATTCAAGCGGAGGCTGTTTTAGAATTAAAATTACGTCATTTGGCTAAGTTGGAAGAAATGGCGATTAAAGGCGAGCAAGCTAAATTGGAAAAAGAGCGTGATAGCTTACAAAAAACCTTAGGTTCAGCGCGTTTGTTAAATCGTTTAATCAGAAAAGAAATTTTATATGATGCGGACAAATATGGTGATGAGCGTCGTTCTATTATTGTGGAGCGTGGTGCAGCACAAGCTTTAAGTGCCACGGCATTAATTGCTAATGAGCCGGTGACCATTGTTTTATCACAGAAGGGCTGGATACGTGCTGCTAAAGGACATGAAATTGAAGCACAAACCTTAAATTACCGTTCTGGTGATGCTTATTTGGATGCTGTGTTGGGGAGGACTACACAGCCCGTATTTGTGTTTGACTCTACTGGACGTGCTTATGTTACTGCAACCCATGATTTACCCTCAGCACGTAGTCAAGGCGAACCATTAACTGGACGATTGAAGCCCCCTGTAGGCTCGGTATTCAATCATTTATGGTCAGGCCAGGATGAAGATGTTTTATTAATGGTGAGTGATGCAGGTTATGGTTTTAGAGTACAGCAAAAGGAGTTGGTTTCTAAGAATAAAGCGGGTAAGGCAGTTGTCACTTTGTCAAAAGGTGCGCAGTTGCTTGCACCCGTTAAAGTAAATCAGTCTAGTGATTTAATTGCTGTGGTTACTTTACAAGGGCGGTTATTAGTTTTTTCCGCCGCTGCTTTGCCTGCTTTAGCACGTGGTAAAGGGAATAAGCTGATTCAAATTATGCCAGCAGATTTAAAAGAAGGCACTGATAAAGTGGTTGCTGTTGCTGTTTTTGCTGAAGGTTCCGCATTAAAGCTGGTGTCTGGTAAACGTACTTTGACGTTGAAAAAAAACGATATTGCTGATTATCTGGGGGTAAGAGCCAAGCGTGGGCAGATGTTACCACGTGGATTTCAGCGAGTAGAGCAGTTAATGGGTGTTGAGTAACCCCATGGCAGTAGCAAAAAAAACAAGTAAGGCGAGTAAACCAAGGAAGCGGAAACCAAAAGTGAAGCCTAAGCAGTCTTGGTTGAAACGCTTGTGGCGATATATTAAGAAGCCTGTTCTGGTGGGTGTCGCCACGTTGGCTTTTGTGTTCTTTTGTTATCTAGGTTATTTGGATTACACGGTTAGAAAGCAATTTGAAGGTAAACGTTGGGCTATTCCAGCACGCGTTTATGCCAGTCCTGTTGAAATTTATGCAGGCTTGTCGATGAATGTTGGGCAACTTGCGGGTTTATTGCAAGAGTTGCACTATCGGCCTGATCACAAGCTGTCTTCGCAAGCAACGTATGATAAAAAAGCGCGGCATATCACCTTAAAAACACGTGAGTTTACCTTTTGGGATAAAACTGAACAGGTGCAATATCTGCGCGTGGCTTTTTCGGGGACTGAAATTCGCAAAATTACCGATATGCAAACGCAGCGTGAATTAGCGATCGTGCGTTTGGAGCCAGTACAAATAGGTAGTTTTTACCCCGCACATAAAGAAGATCGTGTGTTGGTGAAGCTTGATGAAGTACCCAAAACCTTGATACAGGGTTTGTTGGCGACTGAAGATCGTGATTTTTATCAGCATATTGGAATTTCTTTTAAAGGCATTGCGCGTGCTATGTGGGTGAATTTGAAAGCAGGTGGCTTTGTGCAGGGTGGCAGTACCATTACCCAGCAGTTAGTTAAAAATTTTTACTTAACATCAGAGCGTAGCTTACGGCGCAAAATCAATGAAGCGCTGATGGCTTTAATATTAGAATTACGTTTTAGTAAAGATGAGATTTTAGAAGCCTATTTGAACGAGGTATATTTGGGGCAAGATGGCGCGCATGCTATTCATGGTTTTGGTTTGGCCAGTGAGTTTTATTTTTCGCGGCCATTAAATAAACTGCCTTTACATCAAGTGACTGCCTTAGTGGCATTGATTAGAGGGCCGAGCTATTATGATCTGCGCAGAAAACCAGCGCGAGCCTTAAAACGGCGTAATTTAGTGCTGGCAGAAATGTTGGCGCATAATGATATTTCAGGTGAAGAGGCGCAAGAGGCCACTAAAAAAGCCATTAATGTGGTGCCTTTTGTGCATCGCCCTGCGAATCGTTATCCTGCGTTTATTGACTTGATTAAGCGGCAATTAAAACTGGAGTATGATGAAGCGGATTTGACCTCAGAAGGCTTGAGTATCTTTACCACATTAGATACTCGGGTGCAGGATGCACTGAATAGTAGTATCAAACAGCAATTGGCTAAAATTGAACAGAATAAAAAATCTAAGCAATTAGAAACAGCTGCTATTGTGACCCGGCGAGATACAGGGGAAATTGTTGCTTTGGCAGGGGGAAGAGATAGCCAAGGCGTGGGGTTTAATCGTGCCTTAAATGCATTGCGCCCCATTGGCTCATTAATTAAGCCCATTGTATATTTAACGGCTTTAGAGTATCCACAAAGGTATACTTTTATGACACCGATTAGTGATGCGGCGATAAAAGTTAAAACGGAAAATGGTAAAGTTTGGCAGCCAAATAACTATGACCGTAAAGAACACGGAGATGTCCCTTTACATAGGGCTTTGGCACACTCCTATAACTTGGCCACCGTGCGTATGGGTATGGATATTGGTGTGGGCAGAATTGCTAAAACCTTGCGGGCAACGGGGGTTACCCGACCGATTAACTTATATCCATCCATGCTATTGGGTGCGTTACCCATGACACCTTTTGAAGTGACCCAAATGTATCAAACTCTGGCAGGGGATGGTTTTGCAATGCCTTTACGTTCTATTAGTGTGGTCATGGATCAACAAGGACAAATGTTGCAGCGCTATCCGTATGCGTTAAAACAAGAGCTGGATCCGGCGGCAACTTATTTGACCAACAGGATTTTGCAAGAAGTGATGTTGGAAGGGACTGGGCGTTCTGCTTATTGGCAATTACCTAAAAGCTTACGAGTGGCAGGCAAAACAGGGACTACCAATGACTTAAAAGATAGTTGGTTTGCGGGTTATACTGGCGATTATTTGGCGGTATTTTGGGTAGGGCGTGATGATAATAAACCCACTGGAGTGACGGGGTCTAGTGGCGCATTAAAGTTATGGTCTCATTTAATGCATAAAGTGGCTAAGCAGCCGGTATTTTTATCTATGCCTGATGCAGTACAAACTGTGTGGATTGATGCCGAAACTGGCTTAAAGGCTAATGAATTATGCCCTGGTGCAGTGCGCTATCCGTTTGTGCGCGGTTCAGAACCAACTGAAGATGCACCTTGTGTATCATCCACTGTCAATAAAGCCAAAACATGGCTAAATGATTTTATTGAGGAAACGTTTTAATGAGAAAAATATTAGGGTTAGCAATGTTGCTATGTACACTTATGGTGCAGGCTGAACCAGCAGCAGTACAGCAGCTGGAAAACTTTATTGCCAAGGCTAAAAATATTCAGGCAGAATTTGTACAAAATTCTTTGAATGAGTCGGGTAGTGTGATGCAAAGTAGTCAAGGGACTTTTTATTTACAGCAACCAGGTAAGTTTCGCTGGAATTATAATAAACCTTATGCACAAGAGATAGTCTCTAAAGAAGGTAAAGTCTGGTTTTATGATGCGGATTTAGAGCAAGTCATCATTAAAAAAATTGACCAGTCTATTGGCGATACACCTGCATTATTATTAAGTGGTAGTATTGATTTAAAAGAAAAATATACCATTGTCAGCCAAGGTAAAAAAGGCGAATTACTGTGGTTAAAATTAATACCCAAAAATGTTGATAGTAGCTTTAAATATATTATGGTGGGCTTAAAAAATGATGTGCTTTATGGCATGGAGTTGAGTGATAACTTTGGGCAATTAACGCAGATTATTTTTTCTAATGTTAAAACACCTAAGTCACTGGATCCTAGTTTGTTTGAGTTTGTTGCACCACCTGGTACTGATGTATTTGAAGGGTAATTGAGGAGCGTGCACGAATAAAAATCCTGCACTAATTGCTGGATTTATTCCGTGCCCATTCCTTAGTTTTTGATTTGACACTTATCGAGGCAAGCACTTGCAAACAAAACCTTTAGCAGATTTAATGCGTCCTGAGTCTTTAGAGGATTACGTAGGGCAAAAGCATTTATTGCAGCCAGGTAAGCCATTATATGAGGCGATTAATTCAGGTCGCCTGCACTCCATGATATTTTGGGGACCACCAGGTACGGGCAAAACTACTTTGGCACGGATGATTGCCAAACATTCTAATGCTGAATTTATGCCCATCTCGGCTGTATTGGCAGGGGTTAAAGATATTCGTGCAGCAGTAGCGGCTGCAAAGCAAATTCAGCAGCAAGAGCAGCGGCGCACTATTTTATTTGTTGATGAAGTACACCGGTTTAATAAAGCGCAGCAAGATGCTTTTTTGCCACATGTAGAGGATGGTACCGTTGTTTTTTTAGGTGCCACTACTGAAAATCCTTCATTTGCATTAAATAATGCGTTGTTATCACGTGCGCGTGTTTATGTATTAAATTCTTTAACCATAGAAGACTTGCAGGCTCTGATTGATAAGGTTTTAACTGACTCGGAAAAGGGTTTTGGTCAGCTAGCAATAAGCCTATCAGAGGAATTGAAGCAGCAATTTTCAGCAGCAGCTGATGGTGATGCTCGGCGTTTATTAAATTATTTAGAGATAGCGGTAGAACTGACGCTGGCTAGACAAAGCAAGGAAATTACGCCAGCTATTGCTAAAGAGGTGCTGGCAGGTGGGGTGCGGCGTTTTGATAACCAGGGGGAGGAGTTTTATAATCAGATTTCAGCTTTACATAAATCAGTGCGTGGTAGTTCGCCTGATGCTGCTTTATACTGGTTTTGCCGGATGCTAGATGGTGGTTGTGACCCATTGTATCTTGCGCGACGTATTGTACGGATTGCTTCGGAAGATATCGGCAATGCCGACCCGCGTGCTTTACAATTAACCATGAATGCTTGGGAAACTCAAGAAAGACTGGGGAGCCCCGAAGGTGAGTTGGCTTTAGCACAAGCTTTGGTTTATATGGCTTGCGCCCCGAAAAGTAATGCGGTGTACATGGCTTATAATGCGGCGATGCGTGATGCCAAACAGCATGGCAGCTTATCCGTGCCAACGCATTTAAGAAATGCGCCAACCAAGTTAATGAAAGATTTGGATTATGGTAAAGCATACCGTTATGCGCACAATGAGCCGGAAGCGTATGCTGCTGGTGAGCATTATTTTCCCGATGAAATGTCTGAACCACAGTATTACCAGCCTGTTACTCGTGGGCTAGAAATAAAAATTGCAGAAAAACTAAAACATTTGCGAGAATTAGATAAAATAGTAGGAAAACAGTAATTATTAAATAATGTATGGGGTGTAGTTTAAGGTGCCTTTTATCTTAAATTATCGCTGGAAGCTAACCCATCAAGCAATCTGAGCGCATTTAACTTATAAAAACCATTAAAAAATAAAAGCCATGGATTTAAAATTTCTTGATTTCGAACAGCCTATTGCAGAATTAGAAGCAAAAATTGAAGAGTTACGCCGAGTACAGACGGAAAATGATATTGATATTTCTTCTGCACTAGCCGATTTAGAAGGGAAGAGCGAGACTTTAACGGAAGAAATCTTCAAAGACTTAAGTGATTGGCAAATATCGCAATTATCACGTCATCCAGGTCGTCCGTATACATTAGATTATATCGACCTAATGTTTACTGATTTCCATGAATTACATGGTGATCGGGCTTATGCGGATGATCAAGCAATCATTTGTGGTTTAGCCAAGTTAAATGGTCAAGCTGTGGTCATTATCGGCCATCAAAAAGGCCGGGATACCAAAGAAAAAATTGCACGTAATTTTGGTATGCCACGTCCTGAAGGTTACCGTAAGGCTTTACGAGTAATGAAAATGGCCGAGCGTTTTAAATTACCCATTGTTTGCTTAATCGACACGCCAGGGGCATACCCAGGTATCGGCGCGGAAGAGCGTGGCCAAAGTGAGGCGATTGCGCGTAATTTATTTGAAATGGCTAAATTGGAAACCCCTATTATTTGTACCGTGATCGGTGAAGGTGGTTCGGGCGGTGCTCTAGCTATTGGTGTCGGTGATCGCTTGATTATGATGGAATACAGTACTTATTCGGTTATTTCACCTGAAGGCTGCGCTTCTATTCTATGGAAAAGTGCTGATAAAGCAAAGTTGGCGGCAGAAGCGATGGGCATTACCTCCGATCGAGTGAGAGAGCAGGGCTTTTTAGATGAAGTGGTCAGAGAGCCGACAGGTGGTGCGCATCGTGATTTTAAAACCACCGCTGAAAATTTGAAAGAAACATTGTTTCGTCATATTAAAGAGTTAAGACACAAAGACATGGATGAATTAATGGAAGAGCGTTATCAACGCATTATGAAGTTTGGTACTTTCACTGAGGAAGTGAAGTAGTTTTTACATACTCCATGATAGCAATGGGTTAAATTTTATGAAAATTAATACACTTTCATATATCAATAAAGCAACTAACTGGACACTCGAGCCTATATCATTTGAGCAGTTAACATTATTAGTTGGTGCTTCAGGGGTTGGTAAGACTAAGATATTAAAGTGTATTTTAGACTTAAAGAAGATTTCTAAAGGTGCTGCATTAAACGGTGTTAAATGGTCTGTTTGTTTTTCTACAAGAAATGGAAATGAATACAAATGGGAAGGAGAGTTCGAAAATAAAGGTTTTTTAGCAGAACATATTTTTAGTTTTGAATCAGAAGGAACTGACCAAGATCAGTCTAAAATTGAAAAAGAAACCTTATTTGTTAATGGTCAAAAAATTGTACAAAGAGATGCTGAAGGCATTGAATTTAAAGGGAATAAAACAGTAAAACTTTCACAAACGGAAAGCGTAGTTGCTCTACTCAAAGAAGAGGATGATATAAAAGAAATCCATGCTGAATTTAATCGAATTATTTTTGATAATCATGTAGAAAGTGCTTCGTTACGATTTTCATATGAAGAAGATGTCGATTTAAAGCTTTCTAAGTATCAAACTTTAGAAAGCATTAGAGAGTGTAATGAAAGTGTGAAGATGAAATTGTATTTAGTTTATATACATCAAAAGCTTGAGTTTGAGCGTATTGTAGACTCTTTTATTGATGTTTTTCCTTATATAGAGCAGCTTAAGGTTGAGCCACTGGATAATAACAATGGAAAACTTCCTATTTTTTTAAGAGAGACACCTTTTATACAGATCAAAGAAAAAGGGGTTGATAACTGGATTGATGAAACTAAATTATCTTCAGGTATGTTTAGATCCTTATTGCATATAGCTGAGCTTTATTTGTGTGCTGATGCATCAATTATCCTAATTGATGAATTTGAAAATAGTTTGGGTGTGAATTGCATTGATGAGTTAACTAGTAGTATTGTGTCAGCTAGAAGGAATATACAGTTTATTTTAACCAGTCACCATCCTTATATTATTAATAATATAGATGTTTCCCATTGGAAGCTTATTTCAAGACAAGCTGGTTCTGTGAGAGCGTATAATGCTGATAAATTTGATTTTGATAAATCAAAGCATAAAGCCTTCACGCAGTTAATTAACTTGGATTTATATGTCGAGGGAGCCAATGCGTGAATGTTTATTTTCTTGTTGAAGGTAAAACTGAGCGTAAAGTATACCCAAAGTGGCTTGCTCATTTAACACCTAAGATTAAGAAAGTAAATAATCCGACCGAAGTTATTGATAATCAATATTATTTGATTAGTGGAGGCGGCTATCCAGGGATACTTGATAATCACTTGCTGGATTCGGTTGCGGATGTAAATGAAAACGGTCAATTTGATTATTTGGTGTTGATATTAGATACGGACGATCAAACGCCAGATGAAAAAATTGCTGAAGTTGAGCAGTTTATCCAAGAAAAAAGTATTAAATTGGTTGCATGTAAATTAGTCATTATTCCGCAAGTAATTTGTATGGAAACTTGGTTTTTAGGGAATGGGAAAATTTATAGCAGAGTTCCTCCTAGTGCAGAGTGTGCAGCTTATGCTAATCATTATGATGTTGCTAATAGTGACCCTGAATTAATGGGAAAGTCGGCGGCTTTTAATGGTACTAACGCAGATTTTCATTATGAATACTTGAAAACTATGTTGAGAGCAAAAAATATTCGTTATAGCAAATCTAATCCACAATCGGTACATGAGACATACTATATTGATGAGCTAAAAAATAGAGTCGCAACAGACTCTACTTCATTAAACAGTCTTAGTAACTTATTTAAGTTTTTTAATCAAATTTCGCTTGATGTTTAGCGATAACTTTTGTGAATGGTTATTTTAGTAAGTGACGCTTAACTCGAAAATTATTGCTCTTCAACTTCCCTGTTGTAATATTACCAATAACATTATTGTTGGCTACAGTGGTGGTATAGACTCCCATGTCTTATTGCACTTACTAGCGCAAACCTCCGAATTACACTCTAAAATGACAGCTGTTTATATAGATCATGGCTTGCAAACGTGTGCTGGTGATTGGGCAACGCATTGTCAGAGGGCTGCACAAGCATTAGCTATTAAATTCAAAGTGATTAAAGTAAATGCAGTGGCTGCACAAGGTGAAAGCCCTGAAGAGGCTGCGCGTAATGCGCGTTATCAGGCTTTTAAAGACATGTTGCGCCAAGATGATGTGTTGTTATTTGCACAGCACCGTAACGATCAGTTAGAGACGGTATTATTGCAATTATTCCGTGGAGCAGGCTTAAAGGGGCTTGCAGGTATGCCTGCCAATATTGCTTTTGGGGCGGGCGAGTTGTGTCGGCCATTATTGGATGTTACCCAGACTGAGATTCAGCAATATGCACAAGATCATGGGCTGCAGTGGGTGGAAGATCCTAGTAATGCAGACACCCATTTTGATCGTAACTATTTACGTAATGATATTATCCCTTTAATACAACAGCGCTGGCCGAGTGTTGATAAAACGGTTGCACGTGTGGCGGGGCATTGTGCTGAGGCTCAAATGTTATTATCGACGAGTGCAATAGAGAAAATGCTGCTGATTTTTGATAAAAGTGAGCAATGTTTATCTATTGAGGGTTTATTGAAATATGATGAAATAACGCAACAGTGGATATTGCGTGAATGGCTACAGTATATGGGGGCGCGTATGCCTACTCAGAAAGTGATGTCTGCTATTCTGAGTGGTGTCATTAATGCACAGCCAGATGCAAACCCGGTAGTGTTGCATGGTGCTCATGAAATTCGGCGTTATCGAGATGGTTTATATGTGTTGCACCAGCATAATAAGCCAGATTTACAGCAAAGTATTGCTTGGCCCAAAGTAGCGCAATCGTTATTGTTACCTAACAATGGTATATTGGCACTGAAAGAAACTGAGCAAGGTATTGCAAAGAAGTTATGGCTGCAAGCTGATGTGCAAATTAAGTATCGGCAAGGTGGGGAGAAGATTGCGCTGCCAAAGCGCGTTGGTCGACATAGCTTGAAAAAATTATACCAAGAAGCGCATATTGCCCCTTGGCGGCGTGAGCAGGTTCCGTTGGTTTATATTGATGGTTGTCTTGCCGCGATTGCCGGCTTTTGGCTGAGTGCTGATTATTATGTTGATAATGAGGCCTGTGTTAGCTTGGAATGGCAACCTGAATAGGTGGAATTCTCTAAGCTAAGGTAAAAAAATTGGAAAGGCAATGACGCAAGGGCTAATGTCGATTAAAATAGACTGTTAATTGCTTAGAAAATAAGCAACCTTACAAACAAATACATTCGTTATTATGCAGGTCTTTTTTAGTTGATGACAAAATTTATATTTATTACTGGTGGTGTGGTTTCTTCTCTTGGTAAAGGGATTGCTGCCTCTTCTTTAGCCGCTATTTTAGAAGCGCGTGGTTTAAAAGTAACCATGACAAAACTAGACCCTTATATTAATGTTGATCCAGGTACCATGAGTCCTTTTCAGCATGGTGAGGTGTTTGTTACTGAAGATGGTGCCGAAACGGATTTGGATTTGGGGCACTATGAACGCTTTATTAAAACGCCATTAACCAAGAAAAATAATTTCACCACTGGGCAAGTTTACGAAACGGTGTTGCGTAAAGAGCGAAAAGGTGAGTACCTAGGCGCAACCGTGCAAGTTATTCCGCACATTACCAATGAAATGAAACGTCGTGTTTATGCCAGTGCTGAAGGTATGGATGTTGCTATTATTGAAGTGGGTGGTACGGTTGGTGATATTGAGTCCTTGCCTTTTTTAGAAACTATTCGTCAAATTGGGGTTGAGTTAGGTCGAGATTGCGCCTTATTTATTCATCTGACTTTAGTGCCTTATATTAAGACGGCGGGTGAAATAAAAACCAAGCCAACCCAGCACTCAGTTAAAGAGTTGCGTACGATAGGTATTCAACCTGATATATTGATCTGTCGTTCCGAGCGGCGTATTCCGTTAGCAGAGCGTCAAAAAATTGCATTATTTACTAATGTGCCTGAAAAAGCAGTTATTTCTGCGCTTGATGCCGATACAATTTATCGTATTCCATTGCTTTTAAATGAGCAGGGCTTGGATGATATTGTGGTTGACCAATTACGTTTGGATGTTCCGCCAGCTGATTTGTCAGAGTGGGAAGCAGTTGTTGATGCGGTGACTCACCCTAATGATATTGTTAATATCGCCATAGTGGGTAAATATGTGGATCACAGTGATGCTTATAAATCGCTAAGTGAGGCATTGGTTCATGCTGGTATTCATACGCGCAATAAAGTTAAAATCAAGTACATTGATGCTGAATTAATTGAAAATGATGGCGTTAATCACTTAAAAGGTGTTGATGCTATTCTAGTGCCTGGTGGCTTTGGCGAACGTGGTGTGGAAGGTAAGATTGCCACAGTGCGCTATGCACGTGAAAATAAAGTACCTTATCTGGGGATTTGTTTGGGGATGCAGTCGGCTGTTATCGAGTTTGCACGTAATGTTGCCGGCCTAGAAGGTGCGCACAGTACTGAGTTCTTACCGACTAGCCCTCATCCTGTTATTGGCTTGATTACCGAATGGCAAGACCATGAAGGTCAAACTGAAATACGTGATGAAAATTCTGACTTGGGTGGTACGATGCGCTTAGGGGCGCAAAAGTGTCGTATCCAAAGTGATTCCTTGGTGTTTGCCCAGTATAAAAAAGATGTCATTACCGAGCGTCACCGGCATCGCTATGAATTTAATAATAATTATATAGACGCTTTAGAAAAAGCAGGTATGCAGTTTTCGGGCAAGTCTATGGATGGCCGCTTGGTAGAGGTCGTTGAAATTGCAGATCATCCTTGGTTTGTTGCCTGTCAATTTCACCCAGAGTTTACTTCGACCCCTCGTGATGGGCATCCTTTATTTTCCGGATTTGTGGAAGCAGCATCCAAGCATTGTCAAGGAGAAAATTCGTGAAATTATGTGATTTCGAAGTAGGGTTAGATAAACCTATTTTTCTGATTGCTGGCACTTGTGTGATAGAAAGTGAGCAAATGGCTTTAGATACCGCAGGATTTCTTAAGGAATTGACTGAAAAATTAAAAATTCCTTTTATTTACAAGTCTTCATTTGATAAAGCCAATCGATCTTCACACGAAAGTTATCGTGGTCCTGGAGTTGAGGAAGGCTTAAGAATTCTGCAAAAAGTACGTGAGCAAATAGGTGTGCCTGTATTAACAGATGTGCATGAAGATACACCTTTAGGTGAAGTTGCCGATGTGGTTGATGTGATGCAAACGCCTGCTTTTCTATGTCGACAGACTAATTTTATTCAAGCCGTTGCCGAGCAAGGTATTCCTGTTAATATCAAAAAAGGTCAGTTTTCTGCGCCTTGGGACATGGTGCATGTCGTTAATAAGGCTAAAGCAACAGGAAACCATAATATTATGGTTTGTGAGCGTGGTGCTTCATTTGGCTATAATAATTTAGTATCTGATATGCGCTCTTTAGCAGAGATGCGCAATACAGAGTGCCCCATCGTTTATGATGCGACTCACTCTGTGCAGTTGCCTGGTGGGCAAGGGGCTTCATCTGGTGGGCAAAGGCAGCATGTGTCCGTGCTTGCCAGAGCAGCAGTCGCTGCAGGTATTGCTGGTATCTTTATGGAAACTCATCCTGATCCGGATAAAGCATTGAGCGATGGCCCTAATTCATGGCCAATGCACCGTATGCAAGAATTACTAGAAACTTTAGTGGCTATTGATCAAGTAGTTAAAGCACAAGCACTAATTGAGAACACCTTATAAGAACACCTTATAACAATAATTAATTGAGGGTACAAAAGTATGGCTAGAATAGTTGATATCAAAGCAAGAGAAATTTTAGATTCACGTGGTAACCCAACCATTGAAGCGGATGTGGTATTGGCATCTGGTTATACTGGTAGTGCTATGGTGCCATCGGGTGCTTCAACAGGTGAGCGTGAAGCAATTGAATTGCGTGATGGTGATAAAGCTCGTTACTTAGGTAAAGGTGTTTTAAAAGCGGTAGAGTTTGTGAATACCGAAATTCGTGCCGCTGTTTTGGGTATGGATGCGGCAGACCAAATAGCGCTTGATCAAAAAATGATAGCATTAGATGGTACGGAAAATAAAGGTCGTATCGGTGCCAATGCTATCTTAGGAGTCTCAATGGCGGCGGCACGTGCAGCAGCATTAGAAGCCAGAGTACCCTTATATCGTTATCTAAATACTAGCGGTGAATTTATCATGCCTGTGCCGATGATGAATATTATTAATGGTGGCTCACATGCAGATAATAGTGTTGATTTGCAAGAATTTATGATTCTACCTGTTGGTGCATCTTCTTTCCGTGAAGCGATTCGTTATGGTGCTGAAGTTTTCCATAATTTGGCTAAAGTGTTAAAAGCCAAAGGCTTGGCGACTACCGTTGGCGATGAAGGGGGCTTTGCACCTAACTTGTCTTCTAATGAAGAAGCGATTGAAGTTATTTTGGAAGCGATTGTTAATGCAGGCTATAAGCCAGGTGAAGATATTTACTTAGGCCTGGATGCGGCTGCTTCTGAATTTTATAAAGAGGGCAACTATGAGTTAACTTCAGAAGGCAAAACTTTAAGTGCTGGCCAAATGACAGATTTCTTTGCTGATTGGGTTGAACGCTACCCAATTATTTCTATTGAAGATGGTTTGTATGAAAATGATTGGGAAGGCTGGAAAGGTTTGACTGATAGAGTAGGTGATAAAATTCAATTAGTAGGTGATGATTTATTTGTGACCGACCCTGCAACTTTAAAAGATGGCATTGAGAAAGGTGTTGCTAACTCTATCCTCATTAAAGTAAATCAAATTGGTACTTTAACAGAAACATTGGAAGCAATTAATACGGCGCATGCAGCAGGGTATACCGCTGTGGTTTCGCATCGTTCAGGCGAAACCGAAGATACCACTATTGCTGATTTATGTGTTGCATTGGGTACGGGGCAAATTAAAACAGGTTCATTGAGCCGTTCCGATCGTATAGCAAAATATAACCGCCTAATGAAAATTGAAGAAGAATTAGGTGCAGCTGCAAAATATGCAGGGCGTAGTGCTTTTAAGAAACTGATGTAGTCGTTTTTTGATTGTACAGCGTTGAATTGTTGTGTATGAGGGGCTTTTAATTGTAATCTTTGTATTTGCAGTTAAAAGCCCTTTTTGCGGTATGTGTTTGAGAGCGTATAAGATTTTCAACACATACCCTAATTGAGCTTTTATAGTACATAGGTGAGCATATTAAATTTCTTATTGCCTTCTTGCTTTTGCTAATTGGTTTGTTGCAATACCGGCTTTGGTATGGCGATGGTAGTGTTGCGCAAGCACAGCAGTATCGACAGCAGTTGGCGGAATTGCAGCTGCAATTGCAGAAAAAACAGGTACGTAATAATGCCTTGCGCGCTGAAGTACAAGATTTGCGTAAAGGGCAGGAAGCGATTGAAGAAATTGCGCGCTATGACTTAGGCTTGATTAAAAAAGGTGAAACTTTTTTTCAAGTAATCGAATAACCTGTAAGGTATTTTTGGATACCTGGGCATACACTATATGACTGAAACTACTAATTATTGGGGGATTGTGCCAGCAGCTGGCGTTGGAAAACGCATGCAGGCAGACCGCCCTAAGCAATACTTGCCTTTAAATGGCGGCACGGTGATTGAACAAACTTTAACGCGTCTTTTGCAAGTTGAAGTGTTTTCGGCTGTAGTCGTGGCCATTTCTGCTGAAGATCCTTTTTGGCCAGAACTTGATATTTCTAAAAACAAACGTATCTATACTGCTCCAGGGGGTAAGGAGCGGGCAGATTCGGTATTATCGGCTTTACAAACAATTGCTGATAAAGCAGAATCGAATGATTGGGTGTTGGTGCATGATGCGGCGCGCCCTTGTATTACTAAAAGTGATGTAGAGTGCTTGATTAATGAGCTACAAGACCATGCTGTTGGTGGAATATTAGGCCAAGCTTCACATGATACTTTGAAATCTGTAGGTGCTGATCTGGCTATTGTAGATACTGTTGATAGAAGCAAAATATGGCGCGCTTTTACGCCGCAAATGTTTCGTTATGGTGCTCTGAAAGCTGCTTTAGAAGAGGCGGCAAGTAAAGGCTGGGTAGTCACTGATGATGCTAGTGCCATAGAATTACAGGGTGAGCACCCTAAAATGATTGATGGTCGTTCGGATAATATAAAAATTACCCGTCCTGAAGATTTAGCTTTAGCACAATTTTATTTGGAGCAACAACAATGATACGCGTAGGACAAGGCTATGATGTGCATCGATTTGTCGATGCAGGTGATGTTATTTTAGGGGGGGTTAAAATTGATTACCCACAAGGCTTAGAGGCACATTCAGATGGTGATGTGGTGTTGCATGCTTTATGTGACGCGCTATTAGGTGCGGCTGCTTTAGGTGACATAGGTAAGCATTTTCCTGATACTGATCCTGAATTTAAAGGTGCTGATAGTCGTGTGCTCTTGCGTCATGTATACGGTATAGTGCAAGAGAAAGGCTATAGTTTAGGGAATGCAGATATTACTATCATCGCACAAGCTCCTAAAATGGCACCGCATATAGTGGCCATGTGTGCCAATATTGCTGCAGATTTGTCGGTTGATATTGATTGCATTAATGTTAAAGCAACGACAACTGAAAAGTTAGGATTTGAGGGTAGAAAAGAAGGTGTTGCAGTGCAGGCTGTCGTGCTTATTTCTGATTAACCTTGAGTGTTAGTATGCAATTAGCGAATTGGGCATGTGCGTATGGTGGCGCGCAAAGTCAGGGGATTATTCGTCAAGTTCCTGATGATTTTGTTGTTAATGAAATTCAATCTTTTGAACACTCTGGTGTCGGTGAGCATGCCTTTGTCTTGATTGAAAAAGTTTCTGAAAATACTGACTATGTAGCCCGGATGCTAGCGAGATTTGCAGGTGTACGTCAGCGAGATGTGAGCTATGCGGGATTAAAAGATCGGCATGCGCGTACTACGCAATGGTTTAGCGTCTGGTTGCCTGGCAAGCCTGACCCTGACTGGACTGAATTAAATTGCGAGACAATTAAAGTTTTACAAGCAACCCGACATAGTAAAAAACTCAAGCGTGGCTCATTGGCGGGCAATCAATTTAATATACGTATTCGTGATTGGGTGGGGGATAAATCGGTAGTAGAGGAGCAGTTACTTAGAATAAAATCTGGTGGAGTGCCTAATTATTTTGGTGAACAGCGCTTTGGGCGTGATGGTGCTAATATAAATAGGGCCTTGGCTTTATTTGCTGGTGAAAAAGTATCTCGTAATCAGCGAAGTATCTATTTATCTGCAGCCCGTTCTTATTTGTTTAATCATATCCTGAGTACGCGTGTCATTGATAAAACTTGGAATAAGGCATTATTAGGAGATATTTTAATGTTTGATGGCTCGCATAGTTTTTTTAAGGTAGATGGGCTTGATGAGTCAATACTTAGTAGAGTAGCTGCGTTAGATTTACATCCTACTGCTGTATTATGGGGTTCGGGAGAAACACAAGTTACTGAAGCAGTGGCTACGTTGGAGCAACAAGTGGTTAGTCAATTTTCTGAACTGGCTTATGGTTTGGTTGGTTTTGGTGTTGAGCAAGATCGTAGAGTATTGCGTAGCTGTATTAAAGAATTACAGTGGCAGTTTGTAAGTGAGAATAATTTAGAATTGAGTTTTACTTTAGGTGTGGGTTGTTATGCAACTTCTCTTTTGAAGGAAATAGTTAGGTTATCGTAAAAGGTACTGGCTTATAGAGTTAAAAGTAGCTGGCCTTTAATTCCATAAGCAGTTTGTTAATTTTTCAGTGTGTGATGAGGTATATAATTAGTCTCATGTTTTGAATGGTTACTTTGGTAGGTAGCGCCCTGGAGCTAATATATTATTGGGGTCAATGGCTTTTTTGATGCACTTTAGTAGGTCAGGAATGGCTGCATACTTATCAAGTTTACTCATTGAGTGAATGCTGAGGCGGTAAGGAAGAAAGCCAAGTTTTTTTCCTGTTTCAAATAGCTCCTCATAGCAGGCATGGGCGCGTAAAACGGCATCTGGGTCATCTTTTTTGAACAAAATTGGAATGGTACTATCAAAAGAGCGGTCAGAGAATGAGGTGAGAGTTATTAATGGTTCTATTTGATGCTTAATGCAGATGCTAGTAACCATTGTGGTGAATTCAGTTACTTTTTCCGCTTGCATAGGGACTAATGGTGAATACCAGATTAAGCCACAATCATCTTGATCGGGGCGCATGGCAGTTCCTTGTGGCGGTTGGTTGTTGGTCAGCCAGTAAGCTAAAGGGAGTGCAATCTCACTAGGGCGGCCTGCAAAAAGCTGCATGGTTTTGTGCAGGGTTGTTACGGTTTCACCAATCATATTGTACTTAATAAATGGTGTGCTTTGTGTGATGCTATTGATTCTGGATACTGTTTTTGGAGTGAAGAATATTAGACGCTTGGCTTTCCAGCCTAAAATTTTCTTTATTTCTTTTTGAGCTGCATTAACAACTGCTTTATTTCCATATAAAGCTCCGACGCAGGTCCAAGGAAAGACTTGTCGTTTTCTTGCCATCTTTGTAATTGCAGCAGTGGAAATAAGGCCATTAATTAATTGGTCAGCATCAGGGTATGGTTCGGTCATCGATAGTACTCGATGTTGGTTCATGACATTAATAGATCCTAACACTCCATTTAATTCTTTAATGATTCTCTGGATACAAATTACTATCTCTTCTAAGTCGTCAGCTTTTTTTACACTAAAGAAAAATGCTTTTACGCTGCTGGGCGTAGGGGCCAAAGCAATACTCATTTGTGTGACAATGCCTAGGTTTCCTTGGGTAAAGAGGCCATCAAGATAAGGCCCCATGCCCCATTTATGTAGAGTGTCAATATTTTGACTGCCCAGCTTGCTTAACATAGACTGGTAAAGTGAGCCATCTGCTAGAATAGCCTCTAGGCTAAGAACTGAGGCAAAATGGTCGGCATAAGGGGTGATTCCGTAGCCACGCTCAATGGCGTTTCCTACAATACTACAGTCAGGTCCTGCTCCTGTGACGGGGATTAAATAAGGGTGTTGGTGCTTGTCCAGAAAAGTTGCAAGTTGATGTTGTGTGACACCTGGCTCTATAGTAATAACGCCAGTTTTAGCGTCAAAACTAATTATCTTATTCATATTAGATAGGTTTAATATGATGCAGTTTTCTTCGACTGGAAGTGAGGATCCATACCCCCAATTATGGCCTGTACTAACGGTGTATATCGGTATTTTATAAGTGTCAGCTATTTTTACACATTCTATTATGTCTTTTACACTTGCTGGGAACAGAGTGGCAATAACAGATTTCTTAACGGCAATACAACTTTTTAATTCCGGGTTAATTTGTATCTTGTTATTTAGTAAGGTAGACCAAGCACTTAGAGCTTCTTTGACTGACTCTTGCATATTGTTTTTATTAGGGTAGTTAAAGTTTTTTAGAATTATAGCAGTGATTAGGCAATAAAATATTGATTTTGATGGCATCTTTTGCAAGAAATAGTGTCAGTTTTTTTTACAGAAAAATATTTTTTATGCTATTTCATTAGAGGGTTATTTTATTTTATATGAATTTTCAAGGGGCTGTACTGAGTTGTTTTTTTTTGGCATGATTAATGTATGTTTATTAGTTGAGATTTTATTTGATTTGAAGGGGCAGTAATTATGAACAATATGATTAAAGCAGTGGGGGTTGTTGGTTTACTTGGGGTAAGTTCAGGAGCTATTGCAGCAAGTGCAGGAGGCGTTCATTGGAACCCAAATGATGTTGATGATTTTGCAATGCAGTTTAATTTTACTCAATGGTATACCTCTAGTGCTGATGCAATAGGGAGTGGGGTAAATTTAGCACCAGACTTTGGTGCAGCTCAAAGTGTTCCAGGAGGCTTGCTAGTTGGAAATAGTACTTTAACAGGGGTAGGTGAGGTTTATTCTATCAACGGGACAGGTCCCGCTGTATTTTGCCCTGGATGTGAATTAACTACTGTTTTTGGAGGTGTGTTGCTTGCAGGGTTTGATGTGACTGATCCCTTGGCTCCTCTACCTCTGTTTGATTTAAGTAGTGCTTTTATTAATATTTATGTCGATTTTATACCACCTGGCGATTACCCTTGGCCCAGTGATGCAAGCAACCAAGCAGATGTTGATGCTGCGGCTGATGGAGAGTTATGGTTATCGTTGGGTTTTGATACGTTTGATTTTCAGGGAACAGTTGAGAGTGGTTTTGTGAACTCTTTGCAAACTGTAACAGGTGGGTTAGCTGCTTCTTATTTTATAGGTGGCAGTCAGCCTGGTGGTTTTGATGCACAGTATGGTGCCAGTGCTTTTTTTACAGCAGCCAGACCACTTTATTCTCAATCGGGTAATGGTCAGTTTAAAGCAGATACAGTTCCAGAGCCAACTACTTTAGCTTTGTTGGGGCTAAGTTTGTTAGGCTTCAGTTCTAGATTGTTACGTAGAAAGGCCGCTTAAGGTTAGGTGTGTTTTTATTATAAATCTACTTCTTTTTAATTTAATAGAAGAGCTTGTAGATTAAAAAACAGTCAGATAAAGCCGCTGCTATTTGAAATAGTAGCGGCTTTTTTGTGGCTTAGCTTTTAATTAATTTAGAGTATAAGGTGTCAGTTTAATTTACCAATAGGTTATGCAGGGTTGGTGCTATCAATGAATATGCAATCTAATTTATATTGGGTATTGATATATTGCATTAATGCCTGAATACCAAATTTTTCGGTTGCATGGTGACCACCAGCAAACATATGAATGTCATTTTCTTGGCTCTCATGCCAATCATGTTCAGATATTTCTCCGGTAATATAAGCATCTAGTCCTGATTTTTTTGCTAGTGCCCAGTCGCTGTTAGCGCCGCCGGTAATAATGCCAACTGATTCGATTAGTTGGTTTTCATCGGGGCTTGCCAAAATGACTTGATGGTTTAATACAGAACTCAATAGTTGGCTTAAATCTTTGGCTGAGGTGGGGTGTGCAAACAGGCCTTCTATGCCGGTAGGGCTGCCTTTATAATCGCCAAATGGGCGTTGTTGATGGCAATCGATAAGTCTGCCTAACACCGCAGCATTGCCAACTTTGGGGTGAGCATCTAAAGGCAAGTGATAAGCAAACAAATTGATATTATGTTGTACCAGCGGCATAATACGCTTGGCAAAATTACCTGTTAGTGTACGAGCGCCATGAAAATGCCAAAATAAACCGT
Source organism: Methyloprofundus sp. (assembly GCA_016592635.1). Taxonomy (NCBI): domain Bacteria; kingdom Pseudomonadati; phylum Pseudomonadota; class Gammaproteobacteria; order Methylococcales; family Methylococcaceae; genus Methyloprofundus; species Methyloprofundus sp. The sequence continues at coordinate 2,953,916 of AP023240.1, read as the reverse complement.
GATGAACAATTAAAGTATCAGCACCAGAGGCAATTGCTTCTGTAATTGATGCGCGTGTTGCAGAGACTGCAAAGGCAACTTTACTGATTGTTTCCAAGCCTTCAATTTGTAGACCGTTTGGGCAATAATCTTGAAAACTTGTGGGAGAAAGTAATGTGCTTAATGTGTCTTCTAATTCAGTTCTATGCATGACCTAATTTTCTAAATTTTAGCCATAATGTCTTGAAGGTGTCAGTAAGTGAAGGGTCGTTATTAGCGACTCGTTGTGAAATGTCGGTTATTGAAAACCATTGGCCATCATCTATTTCGGCTGCTTCAAGGGTAAAGGGGCCGTTATGCTGGCAGCGATAAATTTGTACGAATTCCATGCCTGTTTCAGGTTTTGCTGTGATTTTACATATATAGGTCAGTGTTTCATCAACACAGACACCTAATTCTTCAATCGTTTCTCTATGAGCGCAGACATCATAACTTTCATTTGCATCAACATGCCCTGCTGCAGAAGTATCCCAAAGGCCAGCATTGATGTCTTTTGTTAGTGAGCGTTTTTGTAAGAAAAGCTCTCCCATATCATTAAAGACTAGAATATGTACGGCTCTATGGCGTAGCCCAAGTCGATGGACTTCTTTGCGAGGTCGGTTTTCAATGAAAATATCATGCTCATTGACGACAGGGATGAGTTCCGAGTTCATGGTGCTCCAAACAAAAAACGAATGATAAGGGGTTTAGCCTACTACACTTATAGGGTATTCTAAAGCAATCACAATAAAATAGGGAAGTATTATGGCAAGGCGCAGTGAACATAGTCGTGAGCAAATAAAGCAAATGGTGTTAAATGCAGCAGAGGAGATTATTCAAGAACAGGGATTTTCGGCATTAAAAGTGCGCAAGATTGCAGCAGATATAGGTTATACAGTAGGTAGTATCTATATGGTTTTCAGCAATATGAATGATTTAAATATGCATATTAAAGCTCGGACTTGGCAGAAAATGCTGGAGCACCTTAAGGCAGTTGAGCAATCTAAGTCCACAGCCAATAACATTGAAAATATTGCTTTGGCGTATCTTGAGTTTTCAGTAGGGAATATAGGTTTGTGGCGTATGTTATTTGAGCACCAGTTGCCGGTGGGTGAGAATATCCCTGATTGGTATTGGCAAGAGTGTGAGGCGGTTGTTGTGCTTTTCAGCATGCAATTGCAAGGGTTAACATCAGAACACACAGATTTACAGATACAGCAAGCTGCCCAAGCCTTGAATAAAGCTATTCAGGGCATTTGTATGCAGTCAATTATACATAAGCAATCACCAGCATACCTTGTAGAGGTTCGAGAAGAACTAGTATTGCTCGTTAATTGCTATTTGCGCGGTTGGCAGCAAAATTAAAAAATGGGGGATATAATAAAGCCTGGTGTTAGTGTCAGGTTTTATAAAATTCTTAGTCTTGATTGTACAGCCTCTTGCATGGCTGCCGTTTTTTACTGCTGTTATATTGAGCAAGTTTTTAATGAATTGTTTTTGTGTCAGGGAGGCAATAAGAAATAAGCAAAGTGACTAGCAATGTGAATATGCCTAAGCTTAGCATTGAAATAACAGGGTCAATATCAAGTGAGCTAGCAAACGTATAGCACCCCACGCCTATTAACATAGCTACATTTTGAAAGAAATTTTGTAAAGCCACTGCCGAGCCGCTACCGATACTTCGTTGGCCAATTTCTTGTAACGCAGCATTAATCGGTACGATGAACATTCCGCCTGCGCAGCCAATAATCAGTAATGCTGTGCGAGCTTCCCATAGATTGGTAGTTGCGCTAAGTAACATGATAAAAATGGCCATAAGTCCTGCGGGAATACGAGCACGGCGAATATGTTCCAGTGGAATAATGCGTGGAACCAACGCAGAACCAATAATAATGCCTATTGCTAGGAAGAGGGTGAGTTGTGCAATCTCGCTGGCAGTTTTGCTGAGTAAAATTAAGGGGGCCCAAGCAATTAAAATCACGCGTAAGGTCGCTGCTGCTAGCCAAAACATAGAAGCCCCCAGAATAGCAAAGCGTGAGCGAGGTGTGGCTAAGAAGTGTTTTATATTACGTCCAAATTGGACAAACCGCCATGTAGATTGCTCAGTTCTAGATGACTTTCCAGGAATTAATAGGGTAATAAGCGCGGATAGGAAAAATAAAACAATAATGCTGATGAGTGCTATGCGTATTGAGTGATCTGCCAGCTGGGCACCCAGTACCATGCCTAATAATATGGCTAAAATAGTGGAGCCTTCAATCCAGCTATTCGCTTTGACTAATAAATTATGTTGTGCCAATTCAGGTAAAATTCCGTATTTTGCAGGGCTGTAAAGTGCAGCCCCGGTGCCTACTATGGCATAGGCAAGTAATGGCTCAACCTCAAAAAGTAATAGGGCTGCACCAGCGGCTTTAATTAAATTAGCAATAATAAGTATATAAGATTTTGCATGTTGATCGGCAAGTGCGCCAACCCAAGGGGCAAAAATGACAAAGGCAATGAGAAACATGCTTTGTAAGGCGGGAATATACCAGGCTGCCAAGCTGGTGGATTGCATTACCATGGCAATAACAGTAAATAAAATCGCATTGTCAGCAAAAGCAGATAAAAACTGGGCAATTAAGAGAGGATAAATTTTTTTATTCATGGGTTGATACTGCATTTGCTTGGATAATAAAGTGAAGTATATAGCAAAATTGAGCTTAACTTCATGTTTAAACTTTTCATTTAGCTATAATGCAGCAATGGTTATTTTTATATTGAGCTTTATGTTTACTAGGTAAGTTATGAATAGTGTAAACATAAAGTACATTCTTTATTTGGCGCTTGCTTTATTAGCAAGCCTTGGGCTTAGTGCGTGTTTTAATCAAGGTGATTCTGCTGAATATCAGGTATTGCGGATTGCAGTACAGCCTGTTCACGAGCAGGAGGACTTTCAGCAAGCCTATTTACCTTTGCTAAGTTATTTAGAGAAAGAGTTGGGAGTATCTATCGAATGGGTGCCACTAAGCGATTATCAGGAGCAGTTGGATAAGTTTCATGAGCAGAAAATAGATTTAACCCTATTTGGTGGTTATGCTTTTGTACGGGCTTATGAGCAAGATCAGGCAGATCCGTTAGTGATGCGTGATGTGGATTTCCATTTTAGCAGTGATTTTATTGTTGCTGCTGGTAATAATGCTGCTAAGATTTCAGAATTACAGGGTCAGTCATTGAGTTTTGGTTCAGCCTTATCCACTTCAGGACATTTGATGCCGCGTTTTTTTTTATCAACACAGGGCATAATGCCTGAAGCATTTTTCTCTGAGGTTCGTTATTCAGGGAAGCATGATTTAACTGTAAAATGGGTGGCAGACGGACAAGTTGAAGTGGGAGTGGTTGATACCATCATTTTGGAAAAAATGTTACGCGAAAAGCATGTTAGCAGGAGTCAAATAAAGGTCATTTGGACAACCCCTTCCTATCCAAATTATGTTTGGGCTGCCAGAAAGCAACTGCCTGAAGCATTAAAACAAAAAATTATTGAAGCCTTTATTAAACTAACGCCTGAAGATCGTCAGCAACGTAAATTACTTGAGCTTGTCGGTGCGCACCATTATTTTCCTGCCAAAGTGGCTGATTTTCAGCCAATAAGAAAAATTGCTAAGCAACAAGCTGGGAGACTCGGTGAAAACCAAGCAAAGTAAGTCAATCAGTTTAGCTAAATTGCCTGCGCTTATTAATCATATGATTGTGATGAGTGTTATTTTTGCGAGTATCTTTTTAATTTTTATCCTGCAACAATGGAAATTCATTGCTTTTAATGCAGAGCTACGTAGTCAATATCATTTACCAAGTATCTTTATTGCCTATCAGTTAGAGAAAGAGTTAAGTGATATCGGACAGCGTGTTCCTGGTGATATTGCTAGCCTGTATATGGCGCAAATGATGAGTGAGTATAACGTTGATATGCAGGCTCAAACTCAGTTCTCGTATCAAAGAAAAATCTTAGGTGATTTATTGGCAAAACTAGATGAATTGCAGGCTCGGCAAGATCCAGCCAGCTTTTTTGCAGCTTATCGGCGGCTTAATCATAGTCTATTGATTTTGTTGAATACATTAATTCAAAATGAAACAGCATTAAGGATTGAGTCGGCAGCCATTAATATAGATTTGCAACAAGCTAAAATTACTGTTGAGCAGTTCAGGCGCTTACATGAGCGTTCTGCAAGCTATGTTGAAATGATAGGGCAAGAGGCTTCTAATCGTATGGTGTGGAGTGTTTCAATATTGGGTATTACGCTGTTATTTATGTGGAGTATTGTCATCGTTCGTTCTTCAGGAGTGGTTCGAGGGGCGATCATAACGCAGCAACAATCCGAACAAAAAATAACGGAAAGCCAGCAACTTTTAGAGGCAATTTTAAATCACGCGACTGCCTGTATTTATTTGAAAGATTTAGAAGGGAAATATTTATTTATTAATCGACAATTTGAGTTGTTATTTGATATTAGTAATGAAGAGTTGTTAGGCCGGACAGATTATGTGGTGCATCCTAATGAAATTGCCAAGAAATTACGGGAACATGATAGGGAAGTTTTAGTACGGAAAAATAATATTGATTTTGAAGAAGTGGTTGAGCAGCGTGATGGTTTGCATACGTATATTTCGACTAAATTTCCTCTATTTGATCAGGAGGGGAAGGTGTATGGTGTTTGTGGTATGTCCACTGATATTAGTAAGCGTAAAGAGATTGAATTAAAGTTAAAAAAATTGAGTTTGGCGGTAGAGCATAGCCCGAATTTGGTCGTCATTACTAATACTGAAGGTATCATTGAATACGTTAATCATAAAATTACTGAGATGACAGGGTATTTTCCTGGTGAAGTAATAGGCAAAAAGCCAGATATATTTAATGCAAGTAAAACGCCAGAATCAGTGTATAAAGAGCTTTGGGAGACGATTAAAGCAGGTAATGAGTGGCGGGGGATTTTACAGAATAAGAAGAAAAATGGTGAGTTTTATTGGGCACAAGAGTCGATTGCGCCAGTGAAAAATGATGCCTTAGAAATTACCCATTTTGTTGCCATTCAGGAAGATGTAACGGCAGCTCGTAAGTTATCAGATAAGCTATCTTACCAAGCTGAGCATGATGCTTTAACTGGCTTAATGAATCGGCAAGCTTTTGAGCAACGTTTAGATCGTGTTTTGGAAACTGCATATGCTAATAACTCACAACATGCCTTGTGTTTTCTAGATTTAGATCAGTTTAAGATTGTGAATGATAGTTGCTCGCATGCGGCAGGGGATGAGTTGTTGCGCCAATTAAGTAAACATTTGCAGCAAAGCATTCGACATCGAGATACTTTAGCGCGCTTAGGGGGGGATGAGTTTGCCGTTTTGATGGAGCATTGTTCATTAGATCAGGCAAGACGTACTGCAGATAAGGTGCTGGCAACAGTCGCTCAGTTTCAGTTTGCTTGGGATAATCAGAGTTTTCGAATTGGAGTAAGTATTGGTTTAGTACCTATTTCAGAGCAAAGCGGTGGTGTGGGAGAGGTGTTAAAACAAGCAGATGTGGCTTGTTATGCTGCTAAAGATGCTGGACGGAATAGAGTGCATGTGTTCTTGCAGCATGATGATAATTATATGCAGCAACATCACGGAGAGATGAGCTGGGTTAACAAAATTAATTATGCTTTGGATCATGATCGCTTTATTTTATACGCACAGATCATTAGTCCTTTACATGCTGATTTAGAGCCTCACTATGAGATATTAATTAGAATGCTGGGTGACAATGATGAAATTATTTCGCCTGGAGCATTTCTTCCGACTGTTGAGCGTTACCATTTGGCGCAAAAAATTGACCGTTGGGTGATTCATAATACCTTTATCTGGATAAAAGAAAATCCTGACTTGTATCAGCAAAATACCATTTTCTCAGTTAATTTATCGGGGCAAAATCTAGGGGATGAGTTGTTGTTGGAATTTATTTTTAATGAGTTCGCTGCGACAGGTATTCATTATAAAAATATTTGTTTTGAAATTACTGAAACCGCCACTATTTTTAATTTGTCGGCAGCCTCTGATTTTATTAGTCGCTTAAAGTATGTTGGTTGCCGGTTTTCTATTGATGATTTTGGTAGTGGTTTGTCTTCATTTGACTATCTTAAAAAGTTGCCAGTAGATTATTTGAAAATTGATGGTATTTTTGTCAAAGATATTATTGATGACCCTGTGGACTTAGCGTTGGTTAAATCTATTAATGAAATTGGGCATGTTATGGGCAAGCAGACTATTGCTGAATTTGTTGAAAATCAGGCAATACTGGATGAATTAAATAATATGGGTGTTGATTTTGTGCAAGGCTACCATATTGGTAGGCCGCACCCCCTATCTGAGCTGAGAGCAATATGAGTCATCGCGAGGATTATCAAATTCGTCGGAGTACGCGTGCCAAACAGGCAAGAATTATTGTTTCAGCCGACAAAGTGGAGGTAGTTGTACCTTTGCGTATGTCTGTTAAGCAAGTGCAGCAGTTTGTTCAGGAAAAAAAGGAGTGGGTGACCACTGCACGTAGTAAGGTGAGGACACATGTGGCAAATATTGCCAGTTTTGCTCCTGATAGTTACCAGCAGGGGGCTATGATTCCCTTTCAGGGAGAAAAGTATCCTTTGCAAATTAAATCAACTGATAATCGACAAATAACAATAGAGTTTAATTTAGAGTTCGTTGCTAATGTACCCAATAGCTTGGGTAAGAAACTAACAGTGATAGAGCTTAGCGAGCAGATACGAATAGTTTTAATGGCTTGGATGGGGCAAATGGCCGACCAACAAGTGCGCGAATACACGCAAAAATATCAAACTTTATACCAATTACAAGCTCGCTCAGTCAGCGTGAAAACACAAAAAAGTCGCTGGGGTAGTTGTGGTATACATAACGATATTTATTTGAATTGGTTATTGATTTTGGCACCCGTGGCCGTTTTTGAATATGTGGTGATACACGAAATATGTCATCTACAACACCGTAATCATTCGGGCACCTTTTGGGGACTGGTTGCTAAACATTGCCCTGAATATAACAAGCAACGGCATTGGTTAAAGCAGCATGGTGCTAGTTTAATGTTAGGACTATGAAAAATTTAAGATTTATTTTGCTATTTATCGTGATGTTGAGTGTGGTACAAAATTTTTCCCAGCGTAATATACGGACTGGGGCGGTGCCTGAGTTGCCAGTACAGACTATTGCTGGCGATTTAACGGCAGAGCTAATGTTGCATAAGCCTGCTATTATTTATTTCTGGGGTAGTTGGTGCGGAATTTGTACTGCCATATCGGATACTATAAATAATATTTTTCAAGATTATTCTGGTGTTAGTATTGCTTTGCGCTCTGGTAATGCCGCTACCGTACAGCAATACCTACAAGAAAAACGGCTTAATTGGCAAGTGTTAAATGATAATGATGGACAGCTAGCTGAGGCATTTGGTGTGACGGCGGTGCCTGCTGTTTTTATTGTTGGTCATGATGGTCAAATCAGTGCAGTTACCCTTGGTTTCGTAACAGAAACAGGCTTAAGAGTGCGCTTGTGGTGGGCTTCTTTAGATTTTTAGGTGTGACTATTTTGGAGTAAGCTTTAAATCAGCTACAATACGGGGATTTTTTGAATTATAAAAGAAACGATATGAGCAAACTAAAATGTGCTGTGATAGGAACTGGGTATCTAGGTAAATTCCATGCGGAAAAATATGCATCGTTGCCTGATTGTGAATTAGTTGCTGTGGTTGATATTAATGAGCAGGCAGCAAAAGAGGTTGCAGAAAAGCATGGCGCAGAAGCTTTGACTGACTATCAGTCTTTACTAGGTAAGGTTGATGCAGTAAGTGTTGTGGTACCAACAACACTACATCACGAGGTTTCCAAAGATTTCTTAAATGCTGGCGCACATGTTTTAGTGGAAAAACCAATTACGGTAACTGTTGCTGAAGCAGATGAATTGATTGCTATCGCTAAAGAAAAGAATCTGATTTTACAAGTGGGGCACTTGGAGCGCTTTAACCCTGCAGTATTAGGGTTAGGTGAGCTGGAAGATAAGCCTTTATTTATTGAGTCACACCGCTTATCGCCTTTCAATCCACGTGCGAATGATGTCAGTGTAGTTTTGGATCTAATGATCCACGATATTGATATTATTCTAGCTATTGTTGACTCAGAAGTTGTACGTATGGAAGCTAGCGGTACGGCAGTACTAACGAAGGGTACTGATATAGCCAATGCACGCTTGACTTTTAAAAATGGTTGCGTTGCCAATGTAACGGCTAGTCGTATTAGTATGAAAATGGAACGTAAGATGCGTATGTTCCGTCCAAATGCTTATATTTCGATTGATTTTCAAAATAGAGTGCTTACTAAGCATTATGCTGGCAGTAAAGAAATGTTCCCTGGCGTACCAGAGATAGAAACAGATAAATCTGTCTTTGAAAGCGGTGATGCCTTATTAGAAGAAATTAAGCATTTCGTGGAATGTATTAATACTGGTAATACACCTGATGTTTCAGGTGAAGCTGGCCGTCGCGCTTTGGCAACTGCAATTCAGATTACTGAATTACTGCAATAAGAGAATAATGTTGCCTAGCTCAAGCAATGTTTAAGCTAGGCTGATACAAAATAATTTAAGAAAAAAGGTAGTAGATAATTATGATCCCAATGGTCAACCTGAAAGCTCAGTATGCAGAAATCAAAGAAGAAGTTGAACAAGGTTTAGCACAAACTATAGAAAACTGTTCCTTTATTTTGGGGCCAAATGTGCAGGCTTTTGAAAAAGAAGCAGCTGAATATTTAGGCGTGAAGCATGCAATTGGCGTGGCGTCAGGAACGGATGCATTACATTTGGCTTTAGATGCTGAAGGCATAGGTGCTGGAGATGAAGTCATCACCACCGCATTTACCTTTATTGCTACTGCGGAAGCAATTTGTTACGTTGGTGCGAAACCGGTATTTGTTGATGTTGATCCTAAGACGTTTAATATTACCGCAGAGAGTATTGAGGCCGCTATCACAGATAAAACGACAGCAGTGATGCCGGTGCATTTATTTGGTCAGCCTGTTGATATGGCAGCTATTAAAGCCGTTTGTGATAAGCATGGCCTGAAAATTATTGAAGATTGCGCGCAGTCATTTGGTGCATCTATTGATGGTAAACAAACGGGTAGTATTGGTAATGCTGCCGGCTACAGTTTTTTTCCAAGTAAAAACTTAGGTGCATTTGGTGATGGTGGTTTAATCGGTACTAATTCAGATGCAACAGCTGCGAAGGTAAAACAGTTACGTAATCATGGCTCTAATGTACGTTACTACCATGATGTGGTTGGTTTTAATAGCCGTCTTGACGAGATGCAAGCAGTGGTTTTACGAGCTAAATTAAAGCGTATTGATCGTTATAATGATAGCCGTCGTCATGCTGCACATTTGTATTCAGAGTTAATGACAGATTTGCCTGTAGAAACCCCATATGAAGATGGTATTGGTGTGCATGTGTATCATCAATATACTTTATTATCAGATAGACGCGATGAGATTCTGGAAGCGCTGCAAGCAAAACAAATTGCTTGTTCTGTATTTTATCCTGTGCCACTACATCAGCAAAATGTATTTAAAGAAGATTGTGCAGCTTTAAGCTTGCCTAATACAGAAGCGATTGCAGCGCGTTGTGTGTCGCTACCGATTTGTTCTGAGTTGAGTGATGATTCAGTGCGTGAGGTTGTTGCAGTGATTCGTGGCGTATTGGAATCTTGATAGATTTTATGATTGATATGGGGTGCAGGTCTTTAGCCTGCTTTTATATTAATGCAAGTAGTTCATTTTCTGAATAATTTTTTACATGAAGCAACCCATTATATACGCCTTAGACTTTGATGGTGTCATCTGTGACAGTGCCGTAGAAACTGCGATGACAGGTTGGAAGGCAGCTATGCAAGTTTGGCCTGATATGATAGGAACTGAACCCTCTGCAGTGCAGATAGATCAGTTTCGTGCCTTGCGTCCCGTATTAGAAACAGGTTACGAAGCAATTTTATTAATACGCTTATTACAGCAAGGGGTAACTCTTGACGCTATTAAGGCTGATAACCTTGCTATGGTGCAAGCACTATTGGGTGAGTTGGTACAAGGTGTTGCTTTTTTGAAGCAGTTGTTTGGTACAACGCGAGATAAGTGGATTGCACAAGCACGGGATGAGTGGGTGGCAATGAACCCTTTGTTCGATGGTGTCGCAGAAAAATTAAGTCAGCTTAATGGTCAGGATTGGTATATTGTTACCACCAAGCAAGAGCGCTTTGTTGAGCAAATATTGCAGGCAAATAATGTTGCTTTACCTAATGACATTTTTGGTCTTGATAGAAAAATGAGTAAGGAAGCTGTATTACAGGCATTAATAGAAAAATATCCAACAAGAAGACTTTGTTTTATTGAAGATAGGTTACCTACTTTAGTGAATGTTAGGGAGAATGAACGCTTAAAAAGTGTTGCGCTGCAGTTGGTTGATTGGGGTTACAATACAGTCCTAGATAAACAAGTTGCTAGAGAGAAACAGATTCAATTGATTTCTTTGCATGAATTTTTGATAGTGTAAGTAAAATATTTAAGGTTATACAAGGCTTTCTGTGGGTATGATTTGTGGCATAATGCACTCTTGAGTATCGACAGAGGTGAGTCATGACTGAAGCATACACAGAATTAGAAATTGAGAGTCATTTAGCGACAGAGCTACCCCATTGGACTTATGAAAAAGGCTGGATTCGTCGTAAAATTTATACTAGTGGCTGGAAGGCTACTTTAATGGTGGTCAATACGGTTGGTCATTTGGCAGAAAAGGCTTGGCATCACCCTGATTTAACGGTGTCCTATGCTTTTGTTATCGTTAAATTAGTTACGCATTCAGCGAAAGGCGTTACTGCAAAGGATTTTGCGTTAGCTAAAAAAATTGAAGAAGTGGTTATGTGGGATGCGGCGGAGACGTCTGCGGGTATTTTTGAAGGTACGCCTAATGATCCACGTTTTAAATATATTAAACAAGACACACAGAGGAACAGTGAGTGAATGAAATAACTGAAGTACCCAGTCCTTTTTGTGGTATTGGTACCGATGACCTGACCATGCAAGTAGATGGACTGTCTGTAAAAGTCAGTGAGAATGGCTGCGCTGTTAATACACCAGCTTTTGAACAGGAAATTACTGATACTAGTGCGCGTGTAGCTGGACAGGAAGTCAGTTTGGAAGTTGCTGTTGCGAAAGCGGCTGAGCTATTAGGAGTGAGTAATCAGCCAGTCATTGGTGGTTGTGCAACGGATGTCAATGGCATGCGTGGTGTGATGGCATTGGCCGATCGCAGTGGAGCCGTGGTTGATAATATCAATTTCACGGCTGCTCGGCGTAATTTCTTGGCACTACAAGATACAGGCTGGATGACCACGACTTTGGCGGAAATTAAAAACCGTTGTGACTATTTTTTGGTGGTTGGCGTTGATTTGGAAGGTTTTGCACCGCGCTTTTTTGAACGTTATCTCTGGAATGAAGAGTCCATGTTTTTAGATGATACCAGTCAGCGTCAAATCGTATATTTAGGCAAAGCCCCTTCTGGTAATGCTGCCACTTCACCAAAAGGTGTGCAGGCAAAAGTATTGGAGTGTGCTGATGTAGATTTACCTGAAGTAACGGCCGTGTTAAGAGCGTTAGTCAAAGGTCGAAAAATAGTTGTTGATACGGTTGCAGGCATTTCTACGGATGAATTAAGAACGATTGCTGAACAACTGAAAGCGGCAAAATACAGTGTAGTAACTTGGGCGGCAGGAGCTTTAAATTTTGATCATGCCGAGTTGACGGTGCAAATGTTGACGGAAATGGTTAAAGACATTAATACGATGGACACGCGTAGTTCTGGCTTTCCTTTGGGTGGTAAAGAAGGGGATCAAACAGCTAACCAAGTTTGTGGTTGGACTTCGGCTTATCCTGCGCGTACGCGTTTTTCAAGTGGTTTTCCTGAATATGACCCCTTTTTATATGATAGTAAAGTCATGTTGGAAAATGGTGAGGCTGATGCCTTAGTTTGGGTGCAAGCATTTAATAGTGCTGCTGTTCCACCTATAACTGATTTGCCAACGATTGTTGTGGCTCGTTCTGGTATGGCCTTTGCTGAAGAACCTGATGTTTTTATTCCTGTGGGTACTCCGGGAATTGATCACGTGGGGCATGCATATCGTCTTGATAATGTTGTGGCAATACGTCTTAAAAAATTACGCGATTCAGGCTTGCCAAGTACGGCAGATGTCTTGAACGCAATTGAACAAGCTTTGTAGGATAAGTAGTCATGTTGATAAAATTAACAGGTGGTACGGTCTATGATCCTGCGAGCGGGATTGATGGTCAGATAAAAACACTTTATGTACAAGATGGCAGGTTCATTAAGCAGCCTGCTGCTGATGTACAAGTGGACAAAGAATACGATTTAAAGGGTAAAGTATTGATGGCGGGTGCTATTGATATGCATACGCATATTGGTGGTGGTAAAGGTAATATTGCACGCATGCTCATTCCTGAAGATCACCGTAGTGACCCTGTGCACCGTTCTGATATTACCCGCTCCGGCTGCGGGCATGCGATGCCGAGTTCTTTTGCTACGGGTTATCGTTATGCAGAAATGGGCTATACCACTGCTTTTGAACCGGCAGTTTTACCAGTTAATGCACGGCAAGCGCATATGGAAATGGCAGATATTCCCATTCTGGATAAAGGCGGTTATGTATTGATGGGCAGTGATGATTATTTACTGCGTATGCTCACTGCTAAAAAAGATCAAAAAGCGATCAATGATTATGTTGCCTGGACGATGAATGCAGCCAAAGCTATTGGTGTCAAGGTTGTAAACCCTGGAGGAATCAATGCCTTCAAATTTAATCAGCGTAAATTGGAGTTGGACGAGCAGAATGCACATTATGGTGTGAGCCCTCGCGAGATCTTGCAGGTTTTGGCTACAGCAGTTAAAGAATTAGGTGTTAAGCACCCTCTGCATGTGCATGGTTGTAACTTGGGAGTGCCAGGTAATGTAAGCACTACGTTAGATACTATCCAAGGTATTGGCGGATTGCCAATGCATTTAACGCATATTCAATTCCATAGTTATGGTACTGAAGGAGATTTTAAATTCTCCTCAGGTGGCGCTCAGATTGCAGAAGCCATTAATAACAACAAAAATATTACTGCAGATGTTGGGCAGATTTTATTTGGGCAAACTATTACCGCATCAGGTGACAATATGCGTCAGCATGCGAATCATGGCTTTGCTAACCCTGATAAATGGGTGTGTATGGATATCGAGTGTGATGCAGGTTGTGGTGTCGTGCCGTTTAAGTATCGTGATCAAAATTTTGTTAATGCCCTGCAATGGGCAATTGGCTTAGAAATTTTCCTTTTGGTAGATGATCCTTGGCGTGTATTTTTAACGACTGATCACCCCAATGGCGCGCCGTTTACAACTTATCCGCATTTGATTCGTCTATTAATGGATAAGAGTTTCCGTAATGATATGTTGGCGACTATTCATCCTGAAGCACAAAAAATGACGACTTTAGGCTCAATAGATCGTGAATATAGCTTGCAGGAGATCGCTATTCTAACACGTGCAGGAGCGGCTAAATTAGTAGGTTTGGATGACCGTGGTAGTTTAGGTGAAGGCGCGTGGGCGGATATTACTGTCTACACTGAAAATACTGATCGCGAGCAGATGTTTGAGAAACCTGATTATGTATTCAAGGATGGTGAGTTAGTGGTTGTCGATGGCAAGGTAGTGCACACTAAATGGGGGACTACCCATATTGTACGCCCTGAGTGGGATACGTCGGTTGAACAAGATTTGCAAAAGTACTTTGAACGTTTTATGACCATGAAAGTAGGTAATTTTAAAATCAGCGATGATGAAATTACTGAAGATGGACGTGGTAGTTTGACGACGCATAGTTTGAATGGCATCGCATAGTGTTTGCATTATTACTTGAAAGTGAGTTTTAAATTATGATTATTAATGGTGTAAGCATTGATGAGACCTTCGCTGAAGCGTTTCCAATGAAAGCAACCCGTGCGATTATTACTGCACAAAATGAAAAGTGGGCGATGATTTCTGCGCAAGCGATGACAGGTTTTGCTACCTCTGTGATTGCTTGTGGTTGTGAAGCGGGTATAGAGCGCATTCTGGAACCATCGGAGACGCCAGATGGCCGTCCAGGCGTTTCAGTTTTGATTTTTGCTATGGGCGGTAAAGGCTTGGCAAAACAACTAGAAACACGTGCTGGACAATGTGTATTGACTTCACCAACTTCTGCGTTATTTGCAGGTATTGATGAGGGCTTGCAAATTCCCTTAGGTAAAAATTTACGTTATTTTGGTGATGGTTACCAAATAGCGAAGAAAATTGATGGTAAGCGCTATTGGCGTGTGCCAGTTATGGACGGTGAATTTTTAACGGAAGCCACCACAGGCCGAGTTGATGCAGTGGGTGGAGGTAACTTTTTGGTGTTAGCGGAGTCTCAGCCACAAGCATTAGCAGCTTGTGAGGCCGCTATTGTGGAAATGAAAAAATTACCTAATGTGATCATGCCATTTCCTGGTGGAGTAGTGCGTTCTGGTTCTAAAGTAGGTTCAAAATATCCTGCTTTAGGTGCTTCGACTAATGATGCTTTTTGTCCTACCTTAAAAGGTATTACTAAAACTGACTTATCGCCTGAAATTGAATCAGTCATGGAAATTGTAATTGATGGTTTGACTAAGGAAGATATTGATAAGGCGATGCGTGTTGGTATTCAAGCGGTATGTGATTTAGGTGCTGCGAATGGTATTCAACGCATAAGCGCAGGAAATTATGGTGGTAAATTAGGGCCATTCCATTTTCATTTACAGGAGATTATGGCATGAGTGCTTTGACCTTTACAGTAAAGCAAGCAACACAGCAACGTGTTGATGTCTCGCCTTTAGTTTGCCACTTGTTAAAAGATATGACGCTAGCAGATATTACCGCGATCGAGTTGCAAAATGGTAAACGTAAAATTCGTGTTGATGAGCTTTTTGAGGTTTCAGGTTCGGATAGTCAAAATATTGTTTTCCGGAAAAGTTTTGCTAAATTAGATTTTATTGGCAAAGAGCTGGAAGCTGGCTCTATGGTTGTTCATGGTGATGCAGGTGCATACTTTGGTATAGGTATGAAGTCAGGTAAATTAACGATGGAAGGTGATGTTGGCCTATATGCTGCTTGTGAAATGAAAAATGGCTTACTCACTATTAATGGCAATGCTGGTGATTTTTTAGGCGCGGCTTTGCCAGGGAATAAGCAGGGTATGAAAGGCGGTACCGTATTAGTTAAAGGTAATGTGGGGCAGCGCGCAGGTGATCATATGCGTCGTGGTACCATGTTGATTGAAGGTGATGCGGGAGATTATTGTGGTGCGCGCATGATTGCTGGCACCATTGCTGTTATGGGTAATACGGGGCAATTTTTAGGGTATGCCATGCAGCGTGGTACTTTATTATTATGGAAAGCACCGCAATTATCAGCAACTTTTAATGATTGTGGTTCGCATACTTTAGCTTTTTTGCCTATTTTATTTAAATCATTTTCAAAATTTGATTCCAAGTTTGCTGAGCAATCTGTCGCTTTCAATCGTGTACAGCGATATGGCGGCGATATGGCGGAGAAAGGACGTGCTGAAGTGCTGGTTAAGTTGTAAGATAAATGTATGTATTTTAATAGCATACTTATCCTTAGGTAAGTAAATAAGTAATTTTAGTTTTATTAGGTTATAAACACATTGACAGTTGTAATTAACAATTTGGTACAGACTCGGATTCCCACGAAGTATGGCGAGTTTGTGCTGCATTATTTTACCAATACCTTAGATGATAAGGAGCATATTGCCTTAGTATATGGTGATGTGGCACATAAGAAAAGTGTGCCTGTGCGCATTCATTCAGAATGTTTTACAGGTGATGTTTTAGGTTCTCGGCGTTGTGATTGTGGTGAGCAATTAGATCAAGCCTTGCAGCTTATTAGCGAATATGGTTATGGGGTACTTATTTATTTACGTCAAGAAGGGCGAGGCATAGGCTTGCTTAAAAAATTGCAAGCCTATAATTTACAAGATGAGGGGATGGATACCGTGGACGCAAATATCCATTTAGGTCATTTGCCAGATGAGCGAGAATATACTTTAGCCGCATTAATGATAGAGAATCTTGCAATGGAGTCTATTCAGTTAATGACCAATAACCCAAATAAAATTGAACAATTGCGCTCTTTAGGAGTGCAAGTAGATGATCGAATTGCGATTGAAATTGAGTCTAATTGTGATAATCGAGAGTACTTAAAGACTAAAGCACATAAGATGGATCACTTGTTGAGTAACTCAAAAAAATAGCTTGCTTGTAAGTTTCAGGTAAATATATTGCTTGCAATTGACTGTATTTATTTCGCCAATGCTGACGGCAAGGTATAATATCTCTTTTACTGCCTATTTAAAATGGTAGTTGTTAGTAATATAAGGCAGATACCAAAGCAGTCTATGACTCAGAAACTATTTATTTTGACAACGGGTTGTCAAATGAACGAGTATGATTCCGATAAAATGTTGGATGTACTTAAAGCCTCGCATGCAATGGAACTAACAGAAACGCCTGAAGAAGCGGATGTTTTGCTGTTAAATACGTGTTCTATTCGAGAAAAGGCACAAGAAAAAGTTTTTTCTTTACTTGGTCGTTGGCGAAAAATTAAAGCAAAACGTCCTGATGTCATTATAGGTGTGGGCGGTTGTGTTGCCAGTCAAGAGGGGGCCGCAATTCAAAAACGAGCACCTTTCGTAGATATAGTTTTCGGCCCACAAACATTACACCGCTTACCTGAATTATTAAATAAGGCTCGTAGTGGTGTAAAACGGGTAGTCGATATTTCCTTTCCTGAAATTGAAAAATTTGATTCATTGCCTGAACCTAGAGCAGAAGGGCCAAAAGCATTTGTTTCTGTTATGGAAGGTTGTAGTAAGTATTGTACTTTTTGTGTAGTTCCTTATACACGTGGTGAGGAAATTAGCCGGCCAGTTAATGATGTACTTGCTGAAATTAACTCATTAGCTGCACAAGGCGTGCGCGAAGTTAATTTGTTAGGTCAAAATGTTAATGCTTATCGTGGTCTCATGGAAGATGGCGACATTGCTGATTTTGCCTTGTTATTACATTTTGTGGCTAGCATTGAAGGTATCGGTCGTATTCGTTTTACTACATCACACCCAGTTGAGTTTACAGACGAATTAGTTGAGGCGTTTGCAGAAATACCAGAGTTAGTTAATCACTTACACCTGCCAGTACAAAGTGGTAGCGACCGTGTGTTGACAATGATGAAGCGTGGGCATGTACGTGCTGATTATATAGCAACAATGGAAAAGGTTAAGCAAGTACGCCCAGGTATTAGTTTATCTTCTGACTTTATTATTGGCTTTCCTGGTGAAACTGATCAGGACTTTGCGGATACCATGGACTTAATTGAGCAAGTCGGTTTTGATTTTTCTTATAGCTTTGTTTATAGTTCTCGACCTGGAACGCCAGCAGCTGACTTTCCTGATGATACTTCTGAAGAAACCAAAAAAGAGCGACTCACTATATTGCAGAAAAGATTAGATGAAATGACCATGGCTATTTCGAGCTCTATGGTAGATACAGTACAGGCTGTATTAGTAGAAGGTATTTCTAAAAAAAATCAATTACAAGTAACAGGGCGTACAGAAAATAATCGAGTGGTCAATTTTATTGGGCACCCACGCTTAGCTGGGCAATTTGTTGATGTGTTGATTACTGAGGCTTTACCTAATTCATTGCGTGGTCGAGTGCTTGAGTCCTCTTTAGATAAGATTGTGGCTGAGGTTTAAAAATGGAAGTATTGGAATTAACCTTAGAGCCGGCAGATAATCAACGTTTGGCTAATTTGTGTGGTCAGTTTAATTCACATTTGCAGCAAATAGAGAGCCGCTTAAATGTTGAAATTGCAAATCGTGGCAATCAATTTAAAATTACTGGGCTAGCTCAAGCCACTAAAGCAACAGAAGCTTTATTGCATAAAATATTTATTGAGACAGAGCATGAAGAAATTACTCCTGAACAAGTTCACTTATCTATGCAAGAAGCCAGTTTAGATGACATATTACAAGAAACACTTGAGGGCGATAAACAAGAGCAAGTGTTTATTAAAACTAAGCGTAGTGTTTTAAAAGGGCGAGGTGCTAACCAACAAAGTTATTTGCAGAAAATAATGGGCAATGATATCAATTTTGGTGTTGGTCCTGCAGGTACAGGTAAAACTTATCTCGCAGTTGCTTGTGCAGTTGAGGCATTACAATCTGAGCAGGTTCGTCGTATTATATTAGTCCGGCCTGCTGTTGAGGCTGGAGAAAAGTTAGGTTTTTTGCCAGGAGATATGGCGCAAAAAGTGGATCCTTATTTAAGACCCCTTTATGACGCCTTGTATGAAATGTTAGGCTTTGAGCGTGCAGAAAAATTGATTGAGCGTAAAGTTATTGAGGTTGCTCCATTAGCATTTATGCGCGGACGAACCTTGAATGATTCCTTTATTATTTTGGATGAAGCGCAAAACACTACTAATGAACAAATTAAAATGTTTTTAACGCGGGTAGGTTTTGGGTCAACAGCTGTTATTACGGGCGATATTACCCAGATTGATTTACCTAATGCTAATATGTCTGGTTTAAAGCATGTCTTAAAGGTGTTAAAAGAAGTTAATGGGATCAGTTTTACTTTTTTTTCAGCTAAAGATGTTGTACGGCACCCTTTAGTTCAGCGGATTGTTGTTGCCTATGAAAATTATGAGCGAGCCCAAAATTAATGCTAATACGAGAACTTGAAGTTCAGCGGGTAGCCACATTTAACAATATTCCAAGTGATGAATTATTCCAAGTATGGGTGGAGAAGGCTTTATCAGAATATCATAAAAATGCTGAGATTGTGATTCGTATCGTAGATATTAAAGAAATTACCGAGTTAAATATCCAATACAGATTGAAAGAGGGGGCGACAAATATTTTGAGTTTTCCTTTTGATGCTCCTGAAGGTGTAGAAGGTATTAATCTATTAGGTGACTTAGTGGTCTGTGCTAAAGTTTTGGAACAAGAGGCGCAAGCACAACAAAAGTTATTAAATAACCATTGGGCGCATATTATTATACATGGTGTGCTACACTTACTGGGCTATGACCATATTAATGATAAGGATGCTTTAGAAATGGAGAGTAAAGAGATTTTTATTTTACAACAACTAGATATTGAAAACCCTTATCAGGAGATTGAGACAAATGGTTGAAGAGGTGCTAGGTAGTAATAAGCCTCTGCAAAAAAGCTGGCTTGAACGCATTGGGCAAATGATAGGTAGTGAGCCACAAGATAGAGAGGATTTGCTTGATATTTTAAGGGAGGCGGAGGAGAAGCATCTTTTAGATAAATATGCGTTAAAAATGCTGGAAGGCGTTTTGCAAGTTTCTGAACAGCGCGCCCGAGATGTTATGGTACCGCGAAAAAAAATGATAGTGTTGCAAAAGGATGCATTATTAAATAATGTATATCCAATTGTTATTGAATATGGACATTCACGTTTTCCAGTGATTACTGAAGATAAAAGTGAAGTAGTTGGCATTTTATTAGCTAAAGATCTGTTGACACATGCCTTAGATAAAAAGGAAATTACAGTCTCGCAACTTATGCGTGATGCAATGGTAGTTCCGGAAAGTAAACGCTTGAATGTTTTATTAAAGGAGTTTCGTGCAAAGCGTAATCATATGGCTATTGTAGTTGACGAGTATGGAGCTGTTGCTGGAATTGTCACCATTGAGGATGTGTTAGAGCAGATTGTTGGCGAAATAGAAGATGAGCATGATTATGAAGATGAGCAATATATAACTAAGAGAAACGACAAAGAATATATTGTGCAAGCACTCACACCCTTGGATGAATTTAATGCCTATTTCTCAGCAAGTTTTGATAATGAAGAATTTGATACAATCGGTGGTTTTATCGTGGGGCGTTTGGAGCATATGCCAAAGAAAGGAGAGAAAGTTGAGCAAGGTAAATACAGGTTTGAAGTAATAAGGGCTGATGGCCGATGCGTGCATTTGCTAAAATTAAAAATTAAAAATTAAAAATTAACAGTAAAAAGAAAAAGATAGTGATTTCGTTATTTTTTTTCGCTTCAGGATACATATAATGGATAAAATTTGTAAATATAAGAAAGTTAAAGCTAGTGCTTTGGTGTTGTCGCTTAGTTTACTGTTAACGGCTTGTGAAACAGAGGAAGAGGCCGCTGAAAGCCATTTAAAAAAAGGCATAGAACTGTTAGAAAAAGGTGATTATGCCGCCGCACAACTAGAATTAAAAACGGCTAAACAAGGGAATAGTTCAGCAGCAGAAACCTATTACTACCTTGCCTTATCTGATGAAAAAGTCAAAAATTATTTGGCTATGAAGGATAATCTGGTAAAAACCTTGGAGTTAAACCCTGAGCATAGGTTAGCTCGGATCAAATTAGGAAAAGTGCAGTTATTAATGGGGAATGTAGAGGTTGCTCAAGAGCATGCTAATACACTCCTTATTAGCAACCCGAAAGATTTAGATGCCTTAGCGCTAAAAGCTTCAATTTTATTAAAGCAGAATGATCAAGTTGCAGCTATGGAGTTAGTTAATGAGATTTTGGAGCAAAATCCCCTACATATTGATGGGTTGACTTTAAAATCAATGTTTTTATTGGAGCAAAAAAAGTTTTCTGAAGCGGTGGTAGTGATTGAACAAGCTATTAATCAAGATGAGAAAAATGCAGCTTTGCATCTATTTAAAATTAATATACATGCAAAGCAAAATAACATTGAGGCAATGATTGATGATTATTTGGTTTTAATTAACTTATTTCCTGAAAATGATAAAATTAAAATTACATTAGCTAAAGTTTATACAAAGTCAGGAAAAGCTGATGAAGCAGAGTTATTATTGCGTGATTTGGTTGCAAAAAAACACAAGCAACTTGAGCCAAAAATTTTGCTTTTAGATTTTCTTGCAGCAACAAATAGTGAAAAGGTTGATAGTCAGATTCAGGTATTTATTAACCAAATGGCAAAAAATCCAGTTCTCATGCTGGGTTTTTCAAAATGGTTGCTTGCAAAAGGTGATTTAACCAAGGCAGTCACATTACTTAAGAAAATTGTTGCCATGACTCCTGATTCAAAAACAGGAGTAGCAGCAAATATTTTGCTGGCAAAGCTAGAGTTTGATAAGAAGGAATATGAAATAACTAAGAAAATTGTTAGTGATATTCTCAATAAAAATCCTGACCAACTAGATGCAAAATTATTACATACTAGGCTTTTGCTAGTTGAGCAGGAGTATGAAAAGGCGCAATCATATTTAGATAAAATTATTTGGACTCACCCAAAGTCGGATGAGGCATTAGTTTTGTTGGCGCAAGTTTATTTGGTTCAGGGTGATAGACAAAAAGCTCAGCTCAAGTTTAAAGCGGCACTAGAGGTTAATCCTGCAAATATTCAAGCATTCGTGCCTACTTATAATCGCATGATGGCCGATAATAGACTGGGGTACGCTCGTGAGATTACCATTAGGGGGTTAAGGAAGAACCCGAGGCAAGCGATAATACTGCAGAAATTAGTGCAGATCAATATGCTTGAAGAGAAATGGCAAGAAGCAGGAAAAGTTGCCGTGCAATTAGCTAAGTTACCACGACAGAAAAATCTTGCTAAGTTTTATTTAGCTAATATTTTTCAAGGCCAAGGTGAACACCAGAAAGCAATTGCACTTTATAAGCAGCTAATGGGCGAATTCCCTGAGCAGCTCCGTGTTTTGAAAAATATGAGTATTAGTTATGCAAAGCTAAATAAACGTTCTGAGATGATCGACTATTTAGAAAAACATATAAAAAATAGTGAAAATAACATTGCAGCAACTTTGGTATTAAGTGATCTATATACTGAAAATAAGCAATATACTAACGCAATAAAACTATTAAAAGAATTAATAGCTGAAAAGCCACAAGTAGTAGTAGTTAAGCAAAATCTAGCTAAAATTTACATCGAAATAAATAAGGCTGATAAGGCAATACTTATTTATAAGCAAGGTTTAGAGGTTTTACCTGGAAATATACGTTTATTATTAGGGTTGGCATCTGCTTACGAGCGTCAAAACTCATTTGATAAAGCAGTTGCAGTGTATGAGCAATTAATAGTTCAAAGCCCTGGCTTGCAAGTGGCAGTAAATAATTTAGCAGTATTGTTAGTTGAGCAATTTCCTACTGATAATAACCTTAAGCGCGCTCGACAATTAGTGGATAATTTTATTAGTACAGAGCATCCTTATTACCAAGATACTTACGCATGGACTTTATTACATACAGGAGCAGTAAGAGATGCTTTGGATGTGTTTAAAAAAATGATTATTAAATCTCCTGATATTCCAGTATTTAGGTATCACTTAGGTGTTGCTGAGTATAAAGATGGTAATAATACTGCAGCTCTAATTCAGTTAGATCAAGCTATTAACTTAGGTAAGTCAGGTGCTTTTTTTGCGGAAAGAAAGCAAGCTGAAAAATTAAAAAAGGCAATTATTGCTAAATCTGGTAGGTAGTTGTTATTACCATTCTGGAGTCATTTTAGAAATATGAGTTTATTGAGTATAGAGGAAATATAATGAGACTTATTAATTATAAGTTAATGATTTTACTGTTGGGTACTTTAATTGTTGGTGGTTGTTCTTACCCTGAATTAAAAGATGATGCTACATTAACTGGGGACTATACCTATCTGATTGGCCCTGGAGATAATGTTAATATTTTCGTTTGGGGACACCCAGATGTATCTCAGTCAGTGCCTGTTCGGCCTGATGGGAAAATTACCATGCCTTTAGTAGAAGATGTTTTAGTTAGTGGTAAAACCCCATACGAATTGGCACGCGCAATGGAAAAAGAGTTGGCTGTTTATATTAGAGACCCTAAAGTAGTGGTTATGGTTACTGGGTTTACAGGTGTCGATGCGCAGCAGATTCGCATAGTAGGGCAAATTGGTGGTGGCGGCGGCAGTGGCGGCGGTGGCGGCGGTGGCGGCGGCGGCGGCGGCAGCAGTGGCGGCGGCGGTAACAGTAGTCGCTATAGCGGACAGAAAATCCCTTACTCTAAAGGCATGACTTTGTTAGATGTTATTATTAGTATTGGTAGTATTGGTCAGTATGCTGATGGTAATAGAGCGAGTATTATCCGTAAAATCAATGGTAAACAGCAACAGTTTGGCTTAAAAATTGATGATTTAATTGAAGATGCAGATATTTCCAAAAATGTCAGAATGATGCCTGGTGATATCTTGGTGATTCCTGAAGCATATTTTTAGTATTGTTTTTATTCATTTTATTGAGAGAACATTAAGATGAAATACATGCCACTAGGAACAAGGGCTCATAATAGTATATGCTATATATTTACTATTATAAAACAGCTAAAATCATTTAAAATAGAGATTTAAAGGTAAACAATGCAAGAGCAATTATCAGAAATTCTGTTTTACATCAAAGGAACACTAAAATATAAATGGCTTATTATTTTTGTTGCTTGGTTTGTATGCAGTATTGGGTGGATTTTTATAACTACGATACCTAATGTTTATCAATCTGAAGCTAAGGTTCATGTTGATAGTAGAACCATGCTGAGACCTTTATTAAAAGGGATAGCCATTGATTCGCAAAATTATGGTTTGCTGCGAATTATGGCTCAACTTATGTTTACACGCCCCAATTTGGAAAAAATATTGCTCATTTCTGGTGTGGATTTAAACGTTAAAACTGAAGCAGAAAAACAAGTGTTAATTAAAGGCCTAAAGGAAGACGTTAAAATTATGGGTGGTAGCAATGATTTGTTTACTATTGCCTATGGCGCAGAAAATGCTAAGAAGGCTCAAGATATAGTCCATGCTGTATTAACTGTTTTTTCACAGCAAACTCAACAACGAGGCATTGGTAATACAGGTGATGCACAACACTTTATTGAAGAGCAGATACGAGAATATGAAGCACGTTTAAGAAATGCAGAACGGGCTCGTGAGAATTTTAACCGTATTAATGCAGGGTTACTTCCAGACCAACGAGGAGGAGGATCTTCACTTAATACTGTCATGGTGCAAATAGAGGAAGCACAAATGGCCTTGGCTGAAGTGAGTTCAAGGTGGCGAGTTTTAAATGCGCAAATGGATGATGTTTTGGAAACTGATAATGATGAATGGGGGTTATCAGATGTCGAAGGTTCAGCACAGAGTACACCTGAAGATGCTGAAATTAGTATCTTAAAAGCTAATATGAGTACATTGTTATTACGATATACAGAGCATCACCCTGATGTATTAAGTATAAAAGCAGCTATTCGTGACCAAGAGAAAGCAAAAGCTGAGCGTTTAGCTAATGCACCAGCATCAAATGATATTTTTAGTTCAGCTGCCATTGAAAACCCTTATGTACAGGCATTAAAGACTTCATTAAACCAAGTTGCATCTGAGCGAGCCTCTCTACGATCTAGGATCGCTTTACTACGGCAAAAGGAAAATAAAGTCAAGCAAAGTATGGATGCAAGATTAAGGGTTGAAACAGAGGCGAAAAATCTAGACAGGGACTATTCTATTGTTAAATCTAATTATATGGCTCTCATTAGCCGTAGAGAGCAAGCAGCATTAACTAATAGTATGTCAAATGCTCAAGGGGCATTAAATTTTACAATAGTTGAAGCTCCGAGTAGACCGCTAAAGCCAGAGGCACCTAATAGAGAGCTATTAAATTCTGCGGTATTGCTTGTAGGACTGCTTGTTGGACTTGTTGCTGCATTTATACGTTATTTTCTGAAGCCTACCTTTATGTCTACGCAACAAATTAGGTCTGTTACAGGCTTGCCGGTTTTAGGTAGTGTTGCTTTGCATGCAGTCATTGATGCTTCGCAAGAAAGCAGAAGTAAAAACCTTGTTTTTTGGGGAATGAGTGGTAGCCTTTTGTGCGTATATTTGATTATTTTGCTCAATGCAGACAAGCTACAAGGGCTGCAAGAACAAATATCAAAAATTATTTCTCTATAGGTGAAGGAGAGAACAGTGGATATTTTAGAGAAAGCATTAGAAAAATCAGATGGAAATGAGCAGAATAATGTGGGTTTAGAACGAGCGTTGGAAAAATTAGAACAGGATGGAGAAACTGCAACTAGTTTAGAGCAAGCGTTAGATGAAAATGAGTCGTTAATTGGGTCTAAGCAAGCTGAAGTTAGTATAGATCAGGCTATAGTTGAACCTGTACAAACCAATAGAGGTAGCTTTACAGAGGTTCCTGATAAGCCTAATTCTGAATTAAGCTCTGAAACAGCTACAGCTAACAAATTAATAGCTAATATTAATTGGGGGCAATTAGCTCATGATGGTTTTTTAACTAAAGAGCAGCAAAATCCTGCTTTGGTTGATGAATATCGCAGTATCAAAAGGCCATTACTTTATAACGCTTTTGGAGAAGGTGCGGAAGGAATTACTAGAAGTAATTTAATTTTAGTAACAAGTAGCGTTCCAGGGGAAGGGAAAACTTATAATGCAATAAATTTGGCACTTAGTATTGCTAATGAAAGAGATAAAAAAGTATTGCTAATTGATGCTGATGTGGCAAAACCTTCTATTGCCAAAAGACTGGGTATAAAAGGTTCACCAGGGCTAATTGAATATTTGGAGAGTGATGAGCTTGATTTTACTGATATTAGTTTAAAAACTGATTTGCCTGGGTTACAAATTATTCCTGCAGGGAAACAACATGCTTTTTCAACAGAGCTGTTAAGTAGCAATAAAATGGTTCAATTTGTTGATGAGTTGAGTCAACGCTACCCAGATCGTATCGTTATTTTTGATTCACCACCATTATTAGCAGCGACTCAAGCAGAAGTTCTGTCGAGTTTAGTAGGACAAGTTGTGTTTGTCATTGGAGCAGAAACAACCATGCAAAATGCGGTTAATGACGCGCTTAAAAAAATACAAGGAGCTGACATTGTTTTGGCTTTGTTGAATAAAGCAAGGCAAGGCCTTAATATTAATTATTATGGTTATAATTATGGGCAATATGGCCAAGACTAGGCTTATTTTCACAAAGCATTCTGTTCTTTTATTGTTGGGCTTTATTGGTAGTTTTATAAATAATGGTCAAGCAGTCGCAATGAGTTTTATTTTTACCCCTAGAATAACGGTACAGGAAACCTATTCCGATAATATTCGGCTTGCCGCTAGTAAAGAACTAAAGCAGAGTGCGTTCGTCACAGAAGTTAGCCCTGGAATTTCAGTCCGAGGGATACGTGGAGGTCGGGCAAGTCTTAATTTAGATTATAACCTCCAGACTATTTTTAATGCTGGGGGTGATGGTTCTACGAATATATTCCATCAGTTACAGTTTGATGGAAATTATCGCGTCTCTCGTAATAGATTTAATGTAGCTGCAAGAAGTAGTATTAGTCAACGAAATACGAGCAATATTCGTATCGGGGATAATTTAAATAATTTAGGTACGAGGACTAATGTTTACTCAGCTGGTTTTTCGCCAGTATGGACACCTCATTTTGGAAGTTTTGCGAATGCTGTTGTTCGGGTGGACTTTGACTACATTGCTAATAGAAATTTTACTGATAACGCTAATATAACTGAGAACGGACTTTTGGACTCAATCAATGTATCTGAATCTGTACAGTTAAGAAGTGGGCGTGATTTTCAACGCATAACGTGGAATGCTGCATTTAATAATACAGATAATATTAGATCAAATGATGTAAATTCTCATTTTCAAAATATGACTGGGACAATAAGGGCGTGGACAGATAGACGCTTTAATTTTTTTGGAACAGTGAGTTATGATAACAATGATTTTGCAAGCTTAGACACGAGTACCAACGGGGCTTCTTATACAGTGGGGGCTCAATGGATACCTAGTCGTTTTTTTAATATAGAAGCGGGCTATGGGAATAACTGGCATGTAAGCGGAAACCTTAACCCTTCTAGATTTACACATATAGGCGTGGGTTATTTTGATCGTTCTAGAGGTTTAAATACTGGAGGAGCGTGGAATGCAAGAATTGATCATAGAACAAAGCGATCATTTTGGTTATTTACTTACACAGAAGATACTGTTACGAACCAAAGGCTGTTACTAGATAACACGCTTCCACCTGTGGCTTTACCCTCATTTACCAATGATGTGATTATCAGGAAAAATGCAAATGCATCTGTTTCTTATTATTCAGGTAAAAGTACTGTGCAGTTAGGTGGTTTTTATCAAAGAAGAAAATTTAGCAATATTGATAATCAGTTAGAGAAAGTGTACGGTGCTGATATATCGTGGAATTGGGCATTTATTCGTCGTACCCGGTTATTTGTAGCCCCTTCTTGGTCACAAATTAATAGAAGTAGCACTAGTACTGGGTCTTCAAAAGATAATAGATATGAAGCACTTATTCGATTAACTCGAACTTTGCCTCTTGCTTGGGGGAGGACGACGACGTTAAATACTAGTTTAGAATATCGATATCTTAAACAGATTTCTAACTTAGTGGTTAATAATGTAGAAGTTAATAGTTTTACTGAAAATAGAGTAACCTTAAGTTTGTCTTTGTTTTATTAGCAATCATATATTACTTGGAAATAGATAACATGAAAAATGCGATGACTGTTGATGTGGAAGATTATTTTCAGGTTTCTGCATTTGAATCTTATGTAAAAAAATCTCAATGGGATAAATTAGAGCACCGTGTTGCTAACAATACCCAGCATATTTTGGATATTTTTGCTGCTAATGATGTTAAGGCAACATTTTTTACTTTGGGCTGGGTGGCTGAGCGTTACCCTGAATTAGTTAAAAGAATTGTTCGTGAAGGGCATGAGCTAGCCAGTCATGGTTACGAGCATATTCGAGTGACGCAGCAAACGCGGGAACAATTTAGACAGGATATCCGTAAAACTAAACGTTTACTTGAGGATATTGGTGGTACAGAGATAAAAGGCTATAGAGCAGCAAGCTATTCTATTGGGCGTGAAAACCTTTGGGCTTTAGATGTGTTGGCTGAAGAAGGGCATTTGTATAGTTCTAGTATTTATCCTGTTAAACATGATTTATATGGTATGCCTGAAGCGCCACGTTTTGTTTTTCAGCCGATTGCAGGAAGCGATTTTAAAGAAATACCCATTACCACACTTAAAGTCTCTAATAAAAATTACCCTTGTGGTGGTGGCGGTTTTTTTCGCTTGTATCCCTATGCATTCTCTCGTTGGGCATTCAAGCGCACTAATAATACCGAGAATCAATCAGGTATTTTTTATTTTCACCCTTGGGAAATTGACCCTGAGCAGCCAAGACAAGAAAACTTAGCATTTAAGGCTAAATTCCGACATTATTTAAATCTCCATAGAATGGAAAGTAGAATTAAATCTTTATTAACAGATTTTGAATGGGATACTATGCAGGCTATTTTTTTAAAATAGTTTATCAGCTACAACATATTTTTTAATGCAAGCTTGCTTGCTAAGTCTAATTGGCTAATCTAAACAAGACCTATATGATTAAAATTTTAAATGACTCTAATAAATTGCAGTGGGAAAATTATGTGCAAAAATCTCCTACAGCGACCTTTTTTCATCAAGTTGGGTGGCAAGAAGTTATTGAGCGAGCCTTTGGACATAAAACCTATTATTTATATGCCGAATCGGAGGGTGAAATAATAGGGATATTGCCATTAGTGCATATAAATAGCTCTTTATTTGGTAATGCATTAGTTTCTAATGCTTTTTGTGTTTATGGTGGTGTGGTTGCTGATAATAAAAATATTGCAGATGCTTTGGATGAAGAAGCCTGTCGTTTAGCAAAGCAACTAGGTGTTGATCATGTTGAATTTAGGAATAGAGAGCGCCTTTCTCCAGCAAGGCCTTATAAGGAAGGGCTTTATGTTACTTTTAGAAAAGACTTAGATACTGATGTAGAAAAAAACCTTTTAGCTATTCCTCGTAAGCAGCGTGCAGTTGTACGCAAAGGCATTAAAGCTGGTTTAGTCAGTGTCATTGATAATGATGTTGAACGCTTATTTCAAGCTTATTCGGAAAGTGTGAGAAATTTAGGCACCCCTGTTTTCCCCAAGAAATACTTTAAAATTCTAAAAGAAGTTTTTAAAGAGCAGTGTGAAGTGTTATCCATTGAACATCAAGGAGAGTTAATTGCCAGTGTTATGAACTTCTATTTTCGAGATGAAGTACTACCTTATTATGGTGGTGGGGTAGCGCAAGCAAGGTCTTTATATGGAAATGATTTTATGTATTGGGAAGTTATGCGCCGGGCAGTAGAAAAAGGCGTGAAAATTTTTGACTATGGGCGTAGTAAGGTTGGTACTGGTTCATATCGGTTTAAGAAGCATTGGGGCTTTGTAGAGACACCTTTGTTTTATGAATTTGAACTGATTAATGCCAAAGAAATGCCAGATATAAATCCTTTAAACCCAAAATATCGATTCTTTATAGCGGCTTGGAAGAAGCTCCCCTTGGGTGTAAGTCAAATAGTGG